>JADLFW010000047.1 GCA_020849615.1 Phycisphaerales bacterium | reverse complement strand
GACAAGACTCCGGTCAAGGCCTTCCGCTCATCCCACCCTTCCGGGCGTTCCTGAGTTTCGGACCTTCGTAAACCCGGTCGCGTGTTTCCGCCCGCGGCCGAGTCATAGGAGGAGAGAGAGACAAGACACTTCAAACGTGCCACACCGTTCCGGATGTGCCAGTCATGCGGGCAAAAATATTGATGATCGCTGCCGGTTCGCTGGCCGGGCCTCGGGCCCGGGACCGGGCGGCGGACACGGCGGCGGTCCCGGCTGGACGGGGATCTTGCGTCTAACTGCCGGTCTGGGCCGGAGTTGTGGACTGTGACGTCGCTGCGGGCTGGATTATGGGTCTTACAGCCGGGGAGTTCGGCAGAGGGGAATCAGGGCAAGAAAAAGCCCGCGGCCGGGCCGCGGGTGGTGGGTGCAGGGGAGTCGGTTGGGGATCAGGCGGTTTCGCCGACCTGCCAGCGGAGGAAGGCGACGATCCGGGCATTCGGCCCGACGATGTCTTTGATCTTCTTGGCGGGGTCGCGGACCCAGGGCTGCTCCATGAGGGAGATCTCTTCGAAAAACTTCCGCATGCCGCCCTCGACCATCTTCTCGGCGATTTCCTTGGGCTTGCCCGATTCGATCGCCTGCTCGATGCGGAACTTGCGCTCCTTCTCCACGACATCGGCGGGCACATCGTTGGCGGTGATCCCCTTGGGGACCGGGACCGCGGCGGTGATGTGCATGCAGATCTCGCGGAGCGTCTCGTCGGAGATCGAGCCTTCAGCCTGCACCAGCACGCCGGTCTTGCCGTCGTGGTGCACGTAGCTGCCGAAGGCGCCGCTGCCGGGGTCCTGCTCGAACTTGTGCCCGCGGGCGAAGGAGACGTTCTCGCCCGTGGAGATGCGCAGCTCATCGACGATCGCCTGCACGGGCCCGTCGGCGACGACGGCGCCGGCGTGGGCGTTGATGCTGAGGTCGGCGATCTTCTGCGCGGCGTTGACGAACTTCTCGTTCTTGGCGGTGAAGTCGGTCTCGGTGCGCAGCTCGATGATGGTGGCGGCCTCGCGGGACTTGGAGATCGCGACCCGGCCTTCGCCGGCGGCCCGGGCGGTCTTGCCCGCCATCTTGGCGCCGAGCTTCTTGCGGAGGATCTCCTCGGCCTTGTCGACATTGCCCTCGGCCTCGGCCAGGGCGGACTTGCAGTCCATCATGGGCAGGCCGGTGCGGTTACGAAGGTTCATCACGTCTTTGGCGTTGATCTCGGCCATCGGCGAAACACTCCGCGGCTTGAACACGGGTCGGGTGGATTACAGAGGAACTCGCTGAACGCTCAGGCCTGGCTGGGGACGGTCTCGGGGGCGCGTGCGCCGGGGTCGCCGGGGCCGGAGGCGTCGTCGGCGCGGAACTGGGCCCGGCGGCTGCGGCGGGGCTGATCGGAAGCCGGCTCGCCCGGGGCGGCCGCGTCGGGGGCGCCCTGGCGCTGCTGGCGACCGTCGGCGACGGCCATGCACAGCTCGCGGATCACGACGTCGATCGACCGCATGGAGTCGTCGTTGCCCGGGATGGCGATGTCGGCGAGGTCGGGATCGCCGTCGGTGTCGAGAAGGCAGATGGTCGGGATGCCCAGCTTGCGGGCCTCCTTCAGCGCTGTCAGCTCGCGGCGGACGTCGATGACGACCATGGCGCCCGGCAGCTTCTCCATGTGCCGGATGCCCTCGAGGTTGCGCTGGATCTTCTTCTGCTCGCGCTTCAGCTGGCTCTCCATCTTCTTGGAGTAGCTCGCAAAGTTGTCCTTCTGCTGGATCGTCTCGAGCTCCTCGAGGCGCTTGAGGCGCAGGCGGATCGTCCGGAAGTTGGTCAGGGTGCCGCCCAGCCAGCGCTCGGTCACGTAGTGCATCTTCACATCGGGCACGCGCGTTTCGATGACGCTCTTGGCCTGGCGCTTGGTGCCGACGAAGCAGATGTCCTTGCCCTCGGCGACCGTGCGGGCGATGTACTTCTTGGCCAGGAGCAGGCCCTTGACCGTCTCCTTGATGTCGATGATGTGGATCCCGTTGCGCTTGCCGTAGATGAACGGCTGCATCTTGGGGTTCCACCCGCTGGCCCGCTGACCGAAGTGAATTCCGGCTTCGATCAGGTCCTGAACAAGTGAGTTTGCCATGGCGAGAATCCTGTGCAGCGACACCGGCGGATCTGGGTCGGCAAGCCCTCCCGCGGCATCCGCCGCGCGGGAGCCTGACCCGCTTCAGGGCGCTTGTTGACGGGCCCGCACGCCGGGTGTCGGCGGCCGGGCCGGGTGGAATGGAGAATCGGAACCCGGGCACCCCCTCGGATTCCGCGGTCGGCGGCCGTCCCGTCGCCGAACAGGCAAGTATAGAACCGAGCGGCCGCCGGGCAAGACCATGCCCGTTCAGGGAGTCCCCAAGGGGACTTTCATCCCCGTTCGATTAGAACCGTTCTCGGGAGGGAGATCCATACCAGGATGGGGCTCGCCGAATTGGGTTCGGTAAGACTCCCGGGTCCTCCACGAACGCCGAACCGGCTAGCTTGTGGGCCCCGGACCTCCCACTTCACTACGGCGCCCGGAATCGCACCTGAAGTCTGTCCAGGCCCGGCGCCGGGCCGGCCGGGCCCTTGGTCGGGGCGCTCACGCTGAACTTCCCATCCCCGTCTTCCTCGAAGGCCCGGCGGTACTCGGCCTTGACGGCGGAGACCACATCCTCGGCGTGGACGGCGAGAAGTTCGGGGCAGATGCGTGCGACCCGCGAGAAGACCTTGACCGCTTCATCCGCTTCCTGCCGCTTGTTCTTCACGACTTGGCCCGTGAAGTCCTTGTAGGCGGCCTTCAACTCGGGAATCTTGGCCCAGTCGGGGCGCGTCGAGGTCGCATCCACCGAGTAGACCAGGTAGGGCACGCCCGGCAACGGTTTGCCGTGACGGCGGAGCTCGAAGTTGTCGGGGACCACGGAGAGTTCTTCCGGCTTCACGCTCCCGCCCGGCAGGCGGACCAGGGCGTACCAGCCGCTGGTGGGGGGGTTGAGCTCCCGCACCAGCGCGATCTCGAGCGAAGTCGCATCCGCCGTGCCGGTGAGCAGCTCGACGCCCTTCCTGATCGGCCCGATGAATGGGGTGGCGGCTCCGATGAAGGCGACGCCCGCGGCCGTGCCCAGTTCCTCCAGGATGTTCAGGAACGGCGTGGCCAGGTCGGCGTGCTTGACCGCGAGCACGCCCATGCTGACCGCCAGCGGCCCGCCCGAGTAGGGCGCGGGCCCGAAGATGGTCCGGTCGATGTGCAGGACGTTCTGGAGCCGCTTGGGGTCCAGCTCGCGGAGGAAGTCGGGGGCCAGCACGGTCTGGATGACCGCGGTGCTGCCATCACGCAGGTCCAGCGTCATCTGGCTGTGCAGGGCGGCGTGGAAGAGGTTCCAGCCCTTGCGGGACGCCCCGATGGCCATGGAGCGCATCCGCACCGTGAGGTACGCCTTGCCGAGGCGGACCGGCGAACTCGGCGGCAGGGCATCCTCGGGCGCGGGCCCGGGCGGAGGCGCGACCTGCACGAGCGTCCAGTTGGTCTGTTCCTTGGTCCACCAGCCGCGAAGATCATCCAGCAATGTCATCGGGCAACCTCCGGTTCGCGCGGGCCGGGCCCGCGCAAGAGATGCGGACTCACGTCTTTGTGGCTTCGTCCGCCGACCCGGGCGCTGTTCCGCTGGCGTGGGCCACGACCCGCATCGCGACCTCCCGTGGAAACTCTCCCAGGCCATCCTCGCTCCACTTCGCCTCAAGCACGAGCCGGTCTTCCGCCGGGGCCCGGCCCCACAGCTTGAAGTAGAGTTCCGCTAAGTTAGCGGCGGCCGCGGGGTCTTTGCAGGACTCGAGTCCGATGATCGCGGCGCGGAACGACTCGCCGGCCGCTATCGGGTGATCCCAGGCCAACTCGAGCACGCCCATGTCCGCCTGCACCATTGCCGCGCCGTGCGCATCGCCGAGCCGCCGCTTGACCTCCGCGCTCTTGAGATACCAATCCCGAGCGACCACGAAATCTTGCCGCTGCAGCGCCAACGTGCCCAACTGATGATAGGTGATGGCGGCTTCACGCTGCATGCCTTGGCGTTCCTTGATCGACACGCTCCGGCGCAGATAGTTCTCAGCGAGATCGAGCTTCATCCCCACCTGCGCGATCCTGCCGAGGTTGTGCAGCACTACGGCCTGCCCGGGGAAGTCCGCCAGACGCTCCTTGATCTCCAAGCTCTTGTGATACCAGTCCCACGCCGCCGCAAAATCGCGGCGCGCCATCGCGGTGTTGCCCAGGTGCGTGTACGTCGTCCCGATGCTCTGCTCATCGCCCAGGCCCTTCTTGATGGCCAGGCTCTTGGTGTACATCGCTTCCGCCGCTTCGTACTTGTTCTGTTGCTCAAGCACGTTCCCGAGCCCGTGATACGCCGCCGCCAGCCCCGCGCCGGACCCCGCTTGCCCGCACGCGGTCGCCGCCTTCTCAAACCAAGCCCACGCCGCGTCCCAGTCCCGCCGGGACAGAGCCAGGTTCCCCAGTTCGTGCTGCACCACCGCGGCGTTCAAGGGCGATCCCACGCGCTCAAAGACCTCGCCTGCTCTCCGATATAACCGCTCCGCATCCTGGTACCGGTTCGCCTTGAACGCCACCAGCCCCAACTGGTGGTACGAGGTCGCCGCGTTCTCCTCCATGCCGGCCGCCTCGAACCGCCGGGCGAGCTCGCTGAACCACCGCTCTGCATCCGCCAACCTCCGGTTGTTCAGAGCCCAAGACCCCAACCCCTCGATCAGTCCCCTGGCCTCGATCGCCCGTCCCATGCTGTCCGCGGTCTCCACAGCGCCGGACAGCGTCCGTTCATAGAACGCCATAAACCACTCTTGTTCGGTCCGGGGCCGCCCTACGAGTTTTGCGCACGCCGCCGCCATCGACTTCACCGCCGCCCGCGCCCAGGTCGCTTGGACGTCGGGCGCCGTCTTGAAGGCGGCCCGCAGGTACCGGGCCAGCGCCGGGTGCTGCTCGTACAACCCAGGCCCGCGCTGGTGCAGCACCCCCGCCCGGACGAGCCCATCGAGGAACCGACCCACCTGACCCTCGGTCCAACGCTTGTCCACCTCCTCGGCGATCACGAAGAGGAACTTGCCGAACACCCACTCCTCGTGCATCGACAACGGAATCAGGAGCGGCCGCAGCTCCTCCGGCACCGCCTGCTCGGCCAGGCGCAGCGTGGCGTAGAGCTTGCGGACCTCCTCGCTCTCCTGGGGCAAGTCCAGCTCATCCAAGTTGCGCCGCAGCGCTTCCAGCAGCTCGCCCGGCGAGCGTTCGGCGAGCTTCGGCAGGATGACCCGCAGCATCAGCGGGTGGCCCGCGACCTCGGAGAGCAGGTCCATCAGCGACTGGTCCGTCCTGTCGACGCTCAGGCCCAGGTCCTTCAGTACCGCCTCGGTGTACGACCACAGCTCCTCGCCGCTCAGCCCGCCCAGCGCGCGCGGGCGGAAGCACACGGACTGGTCCCCGAGCCACTCCTCCTCGCCCCGGCTGGTGATGACCACCTTGGCCGCGCTCCCAGAAGTGCGCAGCGCCTTCAGGAACTCGCGCAGCGTGTTTCGGTCGGTCTCGCTCAGCGCGCCCGTCTGTCCCTCCATCCCGCGCACGACCTCGAAGTTGTCCCACACGATCAGCCGCGGCGACTGCTTCAGGGCGTTGATGAGGAGCGCAGCCGCCACCTCGCGGTCGCTCATCTCCCGACCCTGGGCCTTCTGCCGCTCGCGGACCTGCGTAGCCACGGCCGAGAAGTCGGGCCCGTACAGGGCGCGGCCCATCTCATTCAGCACGTACTCGGCCGACAGCACCCCCTGGAAGCTGATCCAGATCGGCGGCTTCAGCATCCGCCGGGCCTCGCCGTTGTCATCCTTCGCATCGGCGTACAGCAAGTCCGAATCCGTCTGCACTAGCCACCGGGCCAGGCCCCTGGCCAGCGTCGTCTTGCCCACCCCACCCAGCCCGTGCATCAGCACGCCGGGCGGCGGCCGCAGCAGCGCCCGCTCAAGCTCCAGGATCGGGCCATCACGCCCGATGAGCCCGTGCGGGTTGTCCAGGTCCTTGAACGGCTCGGGCAGGGCATCCAGTGCAGCGCGGACCGGGTCCTCGGCCCGTCCGTCCTCGGCGAACTCAAGATCAACCTCGGCCTGCTGGTACAAGACCGGCACCAGCCAGTCCTGAAGCTCGGCCGGCCCCTTGGCAGAAGTTCGCACCGGCTGGACCGCCATCCGCTCGCGCCCGAGGCGCACCGCCTCGGCCAGCGAGCCGGTGTCGAACAGCGTCCCGTAGAACGCCGGCAGGAACTCCTTCGCCCCGCTCACCCACAGGCTGTAGGCCATCGCCACCACGCCGCGCACCCCGGCCTGGATCAGCGAACCGGCCACGGAGGCGAAGGCATCCCCCGCCTCATTCGCGATCATCCCCGACTGGCAGGCGTTGAGCACCACCACCGGGATGTTGTGCTCCCGCATCGCCTGCGCCAGCATCGGCGCCGGGATCAGGGCGGAGGCCCGGACCTTTGGGTCCTTGGTGAGGTCGCCCTTCTGGTCGTACAGATCGCCCGACTCGGGCTCGAACACGAGGTGGCCTTGCGGCGCTGCTCCCCCCGTCCCGCCGGTGAACACGCCGTGCCCGTCGAAGTGCACGATGTGGTATCGGCCCGGCCGGGCCCGCAGGTGCTCCTGCAGGGCCTTGAACGTCGGTGGCCGCAGCACCGTCACCCGGGCCCGGATCTCCGGATCGCTGTGCACCAGTTCCACCAGGGGCCGCGAGACCGAGCGGTAGCTTACATCCCGCCGCCCGCGCGGGCGGGCCGTCACCAGCAGGATGTTCACCTGCTGCTGCTTCCCGAGATTCTCGTGCAGCGCCGCCGGATCGTGCTGTTGGTTGAGCCGGCGCTCGAACCGGGCCTGCCGGGCCAGGTCGCCCGCCTGCGGGTCCCGCAGCGCCTCCCACGGCCACGACAGCACCGCCGGATCATCCGCCGAGATCACGATCGTCAGCTGCGCCAGCCCGGCCTCGACGGCCCGGGTATAGAAGTCGCGGGCTGTCCCGGAGTCGAAGAGCGCCTTGAACGCGCGCTCGCCCCAGCCTTGGAGCGCCTTCAGGCAGCGCCGGGCCCGGGCCTCATCCACATCCGTCGGGTGCTCGAGGTAGTGCTCGAGGTACCAGTGCAGCTCGCCCGGCAGCGCCGGGCCGCCGGCCTCCGCTGCGCCGGCGCCGGCATCGACCCGCACCGTCGCGGGGTCGTGGATGAGGATGTCATCGGTGGCCTTGCCGGGCCCGCCCGCCTCGCGCCGGACACGGACCTTCACGCCCTCCGGGATTCGGTCCCCGCACTCGATGACGAGCCGATGCGCCTGCATGGAGCACCCCCTGCCCGGCTAGGGCAATCCACGGGCAGTCTAGCACATGGCAACGATGTCTTCACTCTGGGAGCCGGGCCGGCTGATCGTGCCCTACTGCTGTATGTTCAGCACGCCCGACGCCAGTATGTGCCTGTCAGATTCCGGTCCCGCCACACTCGGTGCCAGTCCGCGTGCCCGACCAGAGTCCATCTTGCGCCAAACTCGTGGCGACAGGGCGGCGGGCCGCGACCACAGCGGGCGAGCCCAAAAACGAACAACCCCTTGCCGTGGCAGGAGTTGGCAACTCCCGGCAGGAAGGGGTCGAATGGGCGCAACAGGACTCGAACCTGTGACCTCGGCTATGTGACAGCCGCGCTCTAGCCAGCTGAGCTACGCGCCCGGAGCGGACCATCGTACCCCGGTTGCTCGTGCTCGGCGAATCGCGGCGGGCGCGTGGGTTGGCGCGCTGATGGGTTCAGGGTGACACTGGATATGGCAAACCGCGCCGGGCCAAGGCGTCGCCGGAAACGGATGCATCCGTCCAGAATAGGTGCTCGTTAGTCCGGTCTGAATCGGAACTTAGCTAGGAATTCCACGATCGTACAGTCACATCCTGCTATTCTGATGGCTCGTCATCCCCGTGGTTCGGGGGGCCCTATTTCAGAGAGACCAGAGAGATCCATAGGAGAACGAGAATGAGCAGGACCGTGTTCCTTGCGGCTTCGGCCGCCGCGCTGTTCGCCGCGTCGACCGTCAGCGCTGATGTGATCGCCCAGTGGACGTTTGAGACCAGTGTGCCGGTCACCGCGGGCCCGCACGCGGCCGAGGGTGGCGCTCTGGCCGCTTCGTCGTTCGCCAGCGGCTTCCACGGCGACCTCACGACCATCTATTCAAACCCCGTCGGCAACGGTTCGGCCGAGTCGTTCAGCTCGGACAAGTGGGCCATCGGCGACTACTACCAGTTCAGCACCAGTACCAGCAACTACACCGGCATCACCATCACGTGGGACCAGACCCGCAGCAACACCGGCCCGGCCACGTTCGATCTCATCGCCAGCACGGACGGGTTCGCGACCTCGACCGTTCTGCTGGCTGACTACGTTGTTCTCCCCAACGGCGGCACGGGCACGACCGGCGCCTGGAGTTCGACGGGCGCTCCCAAGCTCGAATACCGCTTCGGCCCGGTCGCGGGCGGCGCTGGGCTCGATAGCCAGGCGACCGTCTCCTTCCGGATGGTCAACAAGGTGACCCCGGGCGGCACCGCGGGCACGAACCGCGTGGACAACGTGACCATCGAGGGCACGTTCGTCCCGGCCCCGTCCAGCGCGGCCCTCATCGGCTTGGCGGGCCTGGTCGCTTCCCGCCGCCGTCGCGCCTGATCGACGACGGATTTCGCGATCCGCAACGAGCAGCCCCGGGCCCGCGCCCGGGGCTGTTTTTCAGTTGATCAGTTGATGTGAGCTTCGCCTACGGCCGCTCGCCGCCCGCGCGGATGGCGGGGCGCCGGCCCGGGTGAGAGGCGGGCTCGACCGGCGCGACGAGGTAGAACCGTGCGACGGTGATGGGGAACACCTCGCCGCTTTCCCCCTGCATCGTGAAGGAGCCTTCCATGGTGCCCCACGCGGTCGTGAGCGGGCAATAGCTCTCGTACTCGTGCGCAGCCCCGGGCGCCAGGTCGGGCTGCTGGCCGACCACGCCTTCGCCATCAACCACGTGGCGCGACCCGTCGGCGTCCACAATCTCCCAGTGCCGGGTCAGCAGCCGGGCCCGGTCCGCGCTTTCGTTGACGATCCGGATGCGGTACCCGAATACGAACCGCCGCTGCTGCGGGTCGGAGTGCTGGGCCAGGAACGCTGGTGTCGCGGAGACGCGCAGCCCGCGCGTGACCGCCTCCGATCCGCGCGAGACCCGGGGGCGTTCGAGGGTGCTCTGGGCCTGGGTGCTCATTGAGTTCGAAACCCTCCGGCCGCAGGGGGCGGCGATCCCGCGAGTGGGGCAGTTCGTACAGCATACCGCCCCGAACCCGGCCCGGTTACCCGCTTTGGGGCTCCCGGCGCGGGGTGGCCCGCGCTACTGTGAAGGCCAAGGGCCCCGCGGGAGCCCCGTTCACGCATGTCCGACCGCGGGCCTTGCGTTGCGACCCGATCGGCCGAGAAAGGAGCACCCTGTGAACCGCATCGCGATGGTGATGGGCGCGGTCGCTGCCACTACACCCACGTTGTGGGCGTCGATTGTGTACACGAGCCAGAATCGCTTCATCCGGGCCCGCGGTGAGGCTTCGCTGGGCTCCATCGTGGATGAGCACACCATCACCGCCCCCGATTTCGGCCCGTTTGACCAGAGCATCGAGGCCGAGGCCGTGGACCCCTTCACGATGATCAGCGGCTGGGGGCGCGCTCAACAGGAGTCGATCCTCGATCCGCTTCACATCGGCGTCAACGGCCAATGGTCGGGCGGGCGGACGGGCCAGGGCGCCAGCGGCGGGGGCACCTCCAGCTTCTCGGTGAACTTCACGCTCGATGAGGCGGCCGACTACGTGTTCACCGCGACCGCGGTCCCGGGCATGTTCTACATCTTTGGCGGGCCCGATGGCTTCGCACTCACGACCCTGGGCACGTTCTCCGGCACGCTCGCTCCCGGCGACTACTTCATGTCGGGCGCGGTGACGGGCTCCGCCGGCTTCCCGCCCAGCGGTGGGGGCTTCACTATGGACCTTGTGATCGTGCCGGGCCCGGGAGCGGCCTTGGTGCTGGCGACCGTGTTCCTTGCCCGCCGCCGTCGATAGGCCGCACACGGGTGGCCCAAAACGAGTTATCGGCGGTTGGAAAAACTTGGTAATCTGGGGAAGTCGGGGGCGCGGTGCAGCCTTCGGGCCCGGGTGGCCGTACAGACCGGGGGATCGGCGGTTCCGCCGACAGCTGCGCGCGGTTGTCAACAGGGGGCCCACGGCATGGCGGCCAGAAACTCCAAGGCGTTCACTCTGATCGAACTTCTGGTGGTGATCGCGATCATCGCGCTGCTGGTGGGCATCCTGCTCCCGGCTCTGGGCAAGGCGCGGAAGTCGGCCCGGCAGCTCAAGGACTCCACCCAGGTGCGGGGTGTACAGCAGGGGCTGATGATCTTCTCGCAGTCGAACAAGGACGCCTACCCGCTCGCCAGCAAGCTCGATGCGGGCAACAAGACGGTGACGGCGACGGTCCCGGCCCAGAAGGACAACACCGGCAACCTGATGTCGATCCTGGTGTTCGGCGGGAGCGTCCCGGTCGAGATGCTGGTCAGCCCGGCGGAAGTGAATGTCCAGATCAAGACCGATGAGGGCTACGAGTTCTCCAAGCCCAAGCAGGCCGAGGTGCCCGACGAGGCGCTGTGGGACCCGGGCCTCTGCGGGATGCCGGGCGAGTCGGGGATGTCGGGCATAGGCAAGGGCCGCCGCAACAACGGCGAGATCGGCAGCGTGAGCTACGGCCACACCGCGCCCTTCGGGGCCCGGCTCCGCCTGTGGAGCAACACGTATTCGACAACCGAGGCCATCATCGCCAGCCGCGGGCCCGTGTACGGCGGCGAGCCCGGCAAGTGGGAACTGGTGCCGGGCCCGCAGGGAACGGAGTCCAAGACCCTCAAGATCTGGGGCTGGGCCTCGAAGTGGCAGGGCAATGTCGGGTTCAACGACGGCCACGTCGAGTTCGTGAACCGGCCCGATCCGGACGGGCTGACGATTCCGCTGACGGTCGCCTTCGGCGGCTCGAAGATTGTCAACGACAACATCTTCGTCAATGAGCACGACTCGACGGGCACCCCGCTCTCGCCCGACACGCAGCCCTCCAAGGGGCGCAATGCGCTGCTGCGCGCTTATGGCAACGTCGTCCCCTCGGGATCGGAGATCTCGATCTCTCCGTTCAAGGACTGATCTCGACGGGTGGCGACTGACTGCCTACGGCAGGAACGTGTAGTCGGGTGTGGTGTTGACGATGCCCTTGGGCACCGGCACCCGGACCCGGGCGTGCAGGTCGATGAACAGCAGGCTCGCCTCGATGTGGCCCGGACGGTACCACGCCATCCCGCGGTCGCCGCCTTCCTGGAAGTTATAGATCGGATGGGTGCCCACCACCCACGTCTTGCTGGGCTGCGTGACGATCGGCATGCGTCCGCCATCCCCGGTCGGTGTCCGCGGCACCAGCGTGGCCCGGTCCTCACCATCGAGCGAGTGGTCGTTGAGGATGTAGCTGGAGCCGATGAGGTCGTACATGGAGTCGGCACGATCGAGGCCCGGGATGGGGACACCGGTCGATTCCGACCCGCGGTCGGCGGGCGAGCGGTACTCGGGGGTCTCGACGACGCCCGGCTCCGCATCGGGCGGCACGGCCCGGTCAACCAGGAACCGATTGAGGGGACGCCGCTCGGCGCCGATCTCGTCGATCCCGTAGAACGGGAGCCGGCCCTTCTTGCCGCCGAAGAGCGAGCCGATGACCGCCGACCCACCCTCCGGCAGGGGGCCCTTGGCCTGGGGCAGCGTGTTGTCGAACTGGTTCAGGTAGAGCGAAAGTCCGATGCCGATCTGCTGGAGCCTGGCGCCGCACGCGGTGGCGCGGGCCTGGCTTCGCGCGGCCCCCAGCGAGGGCAGCAGGACGCCGATCAGCAGCGCGATGATCGCGATGACGACGAGCAGCTCGATGAGCGTGAAGGCGTTGTCGCGGTTCGGGCGGGCGGCCACGGCGAGATGGTAGCGGAACCTGGACCTCTCATGCCGGGCTGTGCCTTAGCGCCCGGACTTGGCCCGGGCCGGCCGACCCGCCGGCTTGCGGACCGTGCGCACCGAGGAGGCGGGCGCGGGGTGAACGCCGTTGGGAGTGGCGGGCTTGTCAACTCGCTCGCCGGTGATCGGGTTGGTGAAGTGCGACTCCTGGATCGGCACCACCCACTCGAGAATGTGCTCGAGCACCCGCGCCGGCGATCCCGTCGCATCCACTTCCTTGATGATCTCGTCGGGGTAGTACTCCAGCACCGGGAAGGTCTCCTTCTCGTAGACCTGCCAGCGCTTGCGGATCACTTCTTCCTTGGCGTCATCGATCCGGTTTTCTTTCAGGGCCCGGCGGCGGAGACGCTTGATCATCTGCTCCTTGTCAGGGCACATCAGGTGGATGATCTGGAGCACGTTCAGGTGCTTCTCGAGAAGCCGGGCCTGGTTCACGTTGCGCGGGATGCCGTCGAGCACGAGCAGGTCGGCCCGGGGCTTGTAGTCGGCCAGCACCGTGCGGGCGTGCATGTTCTGGTGCCACATCTTCACGGTCAGGTCGTCGGGCACCAGCAGGCCCTTGGAGGAGTACTGCAGGAAGGTCCTGCCCAGCTCCGAGGACATGTCGAGCGTCCGGAACACTTCGCCGCACGAAAGGTGATAGAAACCCGGGATGCACCCGAGGATCTTGCCCTGAGTGCCCTTGCCGGCGCCGGGAGCGCCGAAGAGCAGGATCGTCTGGAATCGTTGGCTGATCGGCATGGCGTGCTCCGATTCGTGCGGGACCGGACCGGGCTCCGGGCCCGGCGGGCCCCTCAGGTTACGCCCGGACCGCACGAGCCGCCCAGGGAGCCGGTTTCCGTTATCGGCCGGGAGCCGTTGCGGCCTTAGTCCCGGGCCGCAGCGCGGGCGAAGCGATCGAAGGCCGCGAGCGTTTCCTTGCTGACGTGGTGCTCGATCCCCTCGGCATCGGCGCGGGCCGCGGCCTCGCCGACGCCCAGGGCGAGCAGGAAATCCAGCACGATCTGGTGGCGTTTGCGGGCCTTCTCGGCCAGCCGCCGCCCCGCCTCGGTCAGAAAGATCGATCGGTAGGGCCGGGCCGTGACCCAGCCCTTCTCCTGCAGCCGCGCGATCGTCCGGATCACGGTGACGTGGCTGACGCCGATGCGCCGGGCGATGTCGGTCACGCGGGCCTCGCCGGAGGTGTCGATCAGCTCGGCGATGATCTCGGCGTAGTCCTCGGCCGTCTCGTTCGCGTGGGCCCGTCGCGTCTGGCGGTGGGGGACCGTGAGGTCAACGGTCCGGGCCGGGCCTGGCTTGGTGGAGCGTCGGGGCTGGCGGGTCGGGGGCGTCATGGGGTCCGATCGTATTCAGCGACTGGTGCGGCCGTGGCGGGTATCGGGCCCGGCCGGGGCTCTGACCCGCGGCCCGGGCGATCAGGCGTTGATGACCAGCAGTGGTACGCGGGCCCGGTGCCGCACGGTGTCGATGGTGCTCCCCAGCACAAGGTCCGCCAGGAAGCGGTGCCCATGGGTCGCCATCGCGATCAGGTCGCACCCCTGCTGTTCCGCGGCCTTCAGGATCTCGGCCGGGGGCTCGCCGTGGGCCAGCATGATCTCGGCGGGAACGCCCGCGGCCTCGAACAGCCGGGCCTGCGATTCCAGGTAAGCCCGGTCCGACTTCATCTCCTCGGATTCCACGAGCTTGAGGGTGTCGAAGTGCCGGGCCGCCCACCCATCCGCCACGTGCACCAGGACCACGCTGGAGCCGTGCACGCGGGCGAGTTCGGTGATGTGGGCCACCAGCGGCCGATCGGCCGGGGAGGTGTCGAGGGTGACCAGGATGCGGCTGTACATGAAGCGTGGGGCACGTCGCCCGCGGGTCCCGCTAGAGGCCGGTGAACCAATCGTACAGGTATTTCACGTTGAGGACGACGATGATGGCGGCCGCCAGCCATGCCAGGCCCATCACCCACCGGGCGGGTCGGAAGCGGCCCATCTTGGCCCGTGAGCCCACGAAGATGAGCAGCGGGATCACGGCGAAGGGGAGCTGGAGGCTGAGGATGACCTGGGAGAGGACGAGCAGCTGCGTCGTGCCCTTCTCACCGTAGAGGGTCGACACCACGATCGCCGGGACGATGGCGATGAGGCGGGTGATCATGCGCCGGATCCACGGCTTGAGTCGCAGGCTGAGGAACCCCTCCATCACGATCTGGCCCGCCAGTGTGCCGGTGATGGTCGAGTTCTGGCCCGAGGCCAGGAGGGCGACGGCGAAGAGCGTGCTGGCGGCGCCGACGCCCAGCAGCGGGGAGAGCAGCTGGTGGGCGTGCTGGATCTCCACCACGTCGTGGCGCCCGGCGCGGTGAAAGGTCGCCGCGGCGAGGATGAGAATCGCCGCGTTGATGAAGAGGGCGGCCATGAGCGCCACGGTGGAGTCGATGGTGGCGAACTTGATGGCCTCGGCCTTGCCGTCGTCGGTCTGCGAGTATTTCCGCGTCTGCACGATCGAAGAGTGCAGGTAGAGGTTGTGGGGCATCACCGTGGCGCCGAGGATGCCGATCGCGATGTAGAGCATCTCGGTGCTGCGGAAGAGCTCCGTGGTCGGCACGAACCCGCCCAGCACCCCCGCCAGGCTCGGCTTCACGAAGGCCAGCTCGAGCGCGAAGCAGACGCCGATCACGGTGATGAGCGTGATCACCACCGCCTCGAGGTAGCGGAAGCCCCGGTGCTGCAGGAGCAGGATGAGCAGCACATCGAAGGCCGTCAGGCACACGCCGACGGGCAGCGGGATGCCGAACAGCAGCTGGAGCGCCACCGCCGAGCCGATGACCTCCGCCAGGTCGCAGGCGCAGATCGCCAGCTCGCACAGAACCCACAGCACGAACGAAACGGGCCGGGAGAAATGGTCCCGGCAGGCCTGGGCCAGGTCCCGCCCGGTCACGATCCCCAGCTTCGCGCACAGGTGCTGCAGCAGGATCGCCATCAGGTTGGAGATCATGATCACGAACAGCAGCCGGTACCCGAACTGCGAGCCGCCCGCCAGATCGGTCGCCCAGTTGCCGGGGTCCATGTAGCCGACCGCTACCAGGTAGCCGGGCCCGGCGAACGCGAGCATCTTGCGCCAGAAGCCCAGCCCGTGGGGCACCGCCACCGAACCGTTCACCTCCGGGAGGCTGGGCCCGGCCGCGGCGCGGCGCCACCCGGAGTCGGCTGCGGCCGGGATGACATGTTCGGGGGGTGGGCGCATGCGGTGTGGTCGAGCTGAAGGCTGTACCTGTGGCTACAAGATAGCGACGCGGCGACAGCATGTCAACCGCGCTGCGATATCCCCCCCCGGCCGAGGGGGCGCGGGCCGTGAGACTCCCCCCGGCGGGAGTCGGTGGGGACTGAGAATGGGGGGTGCGGGCCGCGGGCTCAAGTCGGCCGGGCCCGGCGGGCGGTTGTCAATACCACTGATACGACGGGGAGCCCAGCGTGAGGCCCACGGCGTCGCGAACGAGTTCCATCTCCCGCGGTCCCTGGCCGAGGTACGCCAGCACGATGTCGCGGTCACCCGGGGGCATCTCGCCGCCGAAGGCCAGCCGGTCGAGCTTGTCGATCACCGCATCGGGCGAGAGGTCGGGGAACACCTCGTCGAGCACCCAGCGGAGCCCGGAGATCTGCCCCTCGCCGAACGAGCTCGCGAAGTTCCACCGCTCCATCAGCAGCCCGCCCCAGTAGTCGACCGAGTCGGGATATCCGTCGGGCGTCACCCACATGAACGGCACGTGCCCGGCCGCGGCCAGCCACTGCCTGAAGGTCCACGCCCCGGTGAACTCCGAACCCATCGCTCTCACGGCCGAGATGTACGCATGGAACGGCCGCTTGTACCGCAGCGGGGCCGCATGCAGGTAGTTGGGCCGCAGCGCGGCGCGGATCATGGCCCGGATGTCGCCGCCCGTCGCCGTGTAGGTCGCGGCGACATCGCTGATGATGGAATCGGGCGCCCCCTCCCCGAGCAGCCAGCGCGTGAGCTTGCGGGCCAGGAACCGGGCGGTCGACGGGTGTTCGCAGAGGATCTGCAGGACGGTCAACCCGTCGGAGATCCCGCCCCCCGCCGAGATGGTTTGGCCCAGGACCGTCTTCTGGGAGGTGTCGTGGTCGGACGGGCTGAAGCGGAACGTCCCCATGAGCTCGGGCGACGCGGAGCGCGAATAGATGCCCCAGCCGGTGAAGCACCGGGCCACGTTCTCGACATCCGCCTGCGTGTACCCCCCGTCCACCCCCAGCGTGTGCAGCTCCAGCAGCTCGCGGGCGTAGTTCTCGTTGGGCCTGAGCTTGCTGCTGACGTAGTTGTCGAGGTAGATCTGCATCGCCGGGCTGCGGGCGCTGGCCTCGAGCAGCTGCGGGAACTTCCCCAGGGCATTGGCCCGAATGACCTGAGAATCGTCCAGCGTTTTCAGGAATGCGCAGTCGTTCTTGGTGGTGTCGATGTTGAAATGGTCGGTCCAGAACTCGACCATCCGCTCGAAGAGCTGGCGCTTGCTGAAGACCGCGCGGATGAACGTCGCGTCGATCATCTCCTGGATGATCTTCACCGAAGATTCGACATAGAGCTGATACGGCGTCATCGACAGCGTCGTGTAGATCGCCAGCTTCAGCTGGGTTTCCGTGTCGTCGATCGCCGTGTAGTCGAGGTGCCGCTCGAGGTAGCCCTCGTACCCCAGCTGATTGGCCAGCGTCAGCTCCTCGGGCGTGATGCCCATGGTGATCCGGCGAACCAGCTTCACCAGCAGCACGCCCGGGTCAACATCCTCCGCCACCGTCCAGCCCTGCCCCGCCGATCGCGCTCCCGGCGGCCCGCCGCGGGCCAGGGGCGTCATCGCGCCGCCCGCCAGCAGCGCCTTCAGCCACCCGCGCCGCCCCGTCGGGGCCTCGCGCCGGAACTCAACAGGCTCTTGAATTTCCAACTCGACGGCGGGGCCGTCGACCGCTGCGCAGGGCACAGGCATGGAGGGACTCCGGGAATGCTCGGTCCATCACTCACCGCCGCGCGGATTCCCCGGAAAGAAATCCGCGCGGTCATCCCCCCTCCCGAGGAGAGGCACGAGATTACGAAACTTCGATCGACGAATCCATACATTCTCCGCGGACGGGCCGCGAAAAGGGTAACAACCCCAGCCGCCGCTCCTCACCGCGCTCCCGCCGGGAGCAGCCGCAGCGAGCGCAGGTTCATCACGGCCCCTTTCGGGATCGACACGGGCTTCACCCGGATCTCCCGGTCGGAGCCATCCGCCATCGCGATAACGCCGAGTTCCGCCCGGCGGAACCGCCCCCAGCCGCCCGTCGAGGTCACCGTGAACTCAAGCTCGGTCGCCCCGTGGCCCACCCGTACCACGCTCCCCTCCTGCCCCGCCGCACACGCGTACTCAAGAACCACGCGGTACGGGCCCGCGCCGATACCGCCGACGGGCCAGGCCACCTCATCCTCGACCCTCGTCCAGAAACCGATGCATTCCCGGCCCGGGCCCGCTTCGTACCGGGCCGACTCACCCCGGATCGTCGCCGCCGGCGCCGCCAGCACGATGGTGCCCTCGGGGTCCGGCTCCGCGGCCGGATCGGGCGGCTGAACAACCGCGGGTGCTCCGGCGATCGACAGGCGAACCACCCTCGGGCCTGGCCCGGCGTTGCCCCCGGGAGGGAGCCGAACCTCTACAGCGCGGCCCGTACGCAAGATGCTCACGGCGACGGATGGATCCCCCAGCAGGCTCGCGGCGGTGATCTCGTTCATGAGGCCCGGCAGTTCAACGGCGCTCGTCCCGACCGGGATATGGATGTACAGCGCGCCGGGCCTGGTGGTGCACTTGGCGCCGGCGAGGTCGCGGAAGGGGCTGGGGCCCGCGCTGTAGATCGCTTCGCCGTTCATCCGAAGCCAGCGCCCCATGGCCGCCAGCCGCTCGATGCTGGCCTCCGGGATCCTGCCCTCCGCGGTCGGGCCGACATTCAACAGGAAGTTGCCGCCCTTGGAGACCACATCCACCAGCGTGTCGATCAAGGTGTCGGCCGATTTCCAGTTCAGATCCGAAGTCTTGAACCCCCAGGTGTCGTTCATCGTCATGCACGACTCCCAGTCGATGCCCGGCAGCCCGGTCTCGGGGACTTCCTGCTCCGGTGTGCCGAAATCGCCGGGGTGATCGCCCTCGGCGGTGAGGCCCTGCATCCCCTGGCGGCCCTTGCCGACGCGGTTGTTGATGATCACGCCCGGCTGGGCCTGCCGGCACAGCTCGTAGAGCCGGTTGCCGCGCTCGGTGGTCCACTCGCTGATCCACTCGCCATCGAACCACATCACGCCGATCGGCCCGTAGTTGGTCAGCAGTTCCCGGACCTGCGACCGCATCACTTCCTCGTACGCGGGGAACGCATCCCCGCGGGCTTCGGGGTGGTGCCAGTCCATGATCGAGTGGTACCAGCACATTCGCAGCCCCCGGGACCGCACCGCCTCTGACAGCTCCTTCATGATGTCCCGCTTGAAGGGCGTTGCATCCATGACGTCGTAGGCGGTGTGCTTCGAATCAAACAGGCAGAACCCGTCGTGGTGCTTGGTGGTGATGACGACGTACTTCATCCCCGCATCCTCGGCGATGCGGGCCCATTCCGTCGCGTCGAAACCGACGGGGTTGAACCTCGCCGCGAGCTTCTCGTACTCCGCCGGGGTGATCTTGGCCGTGTCCATGATCCACTCGCCCGCGCCGTTCACCGCCTCGCCGTTCCACTCGCCCGCGGCGATCGCGTAGAGCCCCCAGTGGATGAACATCCCGAACCTCGCCTCCCGCCACCACGCCATCCGCGCATCCTGCTCCGTGCGGGCCTCCTCCTTCAGTTCCTTCACGAAGATGTTCCGGAAGTACAGCGTGTTGCCGTGGTTCTGGAGCTCGATCGGCCCGCGCTCGTAGATCGCCTTGTCCCTCTCCCAGTAGTTCTCCAGCACCGTGTCATCCACGACGAGCCGGTCGTTGAGGTACACGGTGACGCGGTCGCCCTTCATGATGATGTGGAACCGGTTCCACTCTCCGACCGGCACATCGGCGACCACCAGCGGTCTGGATGGGTTCTTCTCGTTGTTGTACAGCCCGCCCGAGCCGATCGGGTTGTCCCAGATCTGCACCTGCGGCGCGCCGCGGAGGTAGATCCCGGAATCCCCCCCTTTGAGGATCTTCCAGTCCACGTACAGCTCAAAGTCTTTGTACGCGGCGATCGTCTGAAGGCTCTGACCCTTGCCATCAAATACCAACACGCCATCCTCGGCCCGCCAGTGCTCGCGCATCGCCGCATCCGCCTTGGACTGTGCCTCGGCCCGCTGCTCGGGGGTGAGCTTGGCCACCGCGGGCGGGCCGTCAATCAGGCCCTGCCAGTTCGTCAGGTCCTTCCCGTTGAACAGGGCCGTGAACCCATCGGGCGGGCGGTTCGCCGGGGGCTGCGCGGGCCCGGGCTGGGCCGACGCCAGGAGGCCCGGCAACATCATCACCAGCAGGGAGCGGGCCATCCGGGAGAGCCCCGGGACGAATCGGGAAATCGGCGGCATCCCGCGAGACTACCTCAACCCACCGGCGCGGGCCAGCCAGACCGTCTCCGCGCGGCGCGGCGCGTGGTATGCTCGACACCCCCTCGGCGCCCGTCACCCGGCGCCGGCGGCGGCTTCGGGGCGGGGTTCGTTTCCTTGGCATGTCGGGGCCGTGATTCCGGGCGGCGGCGATTCAACGGAGGTTCAGCGATGGGACGTGAGAACGGGTTCAGCAGGCGTGATTTCCTGGCGGCATCAGCAGGCCTCGCCGCGGCGGCCGGGGCCGGCGCGGGCCCGCTCTCGATCGCCCGCGCCGCTCATGTCGCGGGGTCCGATGCGCTGCGGCTCGGGGTCATCGGCTGCGGCGGCCGCGGCACCGGCGCCGCCGCCGATTCGCTGGATGCCGATCCCGCCGTCAAACTCGTGGCGCTCGCCGATGTCTTCCAGGACCGGCTCGATGGCTGCCTGGGCTCCCTCTCCGGCGAGGACCGCTTCAAGGGCCGCATCGCCGTGGATGAGTCGCACCGCTTCGTCGGCTTCGATGCGTACAAGCAGCTCCTGGCCTCTGAGGTTGACATCGTCGCCCTCGCCACCGCCCCGCACTTCCGGGCCATGCACTTCGAGGCCGCCATCGCCGCCGGCAAGCACGTCTTCATGGAAAAGCCCGTCGGCGTCGACCCGACCGCCGTTCGGCGCGTCCTCGCCGCCGCCGACCAGGCCCAGGCCCGCAAGCTCTGCGTCGTCGCCGGCACCCAGCGCCGCCACCAGCCCAAGTACCGCGCGCTCATGGAGCGCGTGCACGGCGGCGCCATCGGCAAGATCGTCAGCGCCCGGGCCTGGTGGAACCAGGGCGGGCTGTGGGTCAAGCAGCGCGAGCCCCAGTGGTCCGACATGGAGTGGATGCTCCGCAACTGGCTCTATTTCACCTGGACCAGCGGCGACCACATCGTCGAGCAGCACGTCCACAACCTGGATGTCATCAACTGGGCCGTCGGCACGCACCCGGTGAAGGCCACCGCCATGGGTGGCCGCCAGGTCCGCACCGGGCCGGAATACGGCAACATCTTCGACCACTTCGCCGTCGAGTACGAGTATCCGGGCGGCGTCACCATGACCAGCATGTGCCGCCAGATCGACGGGTGCGCCTCGCGCGTCGATGAGGTCGTCTCCGGGTCGTCGGGGGTCGTGAAGTTCGGCGCGGGCGTCATCGAGGGGGCGCAGCCCTTCAAGTACTCCGGGCCCGACGTCAACCCGTACGTTGAGGAGCACAAGCACCTGATCGAGGCGGTCCGCGGCGGCCCGTACATCAACGAGGCCCGCACCGTCGCCGAGTCGACGCTCACCGCCATCATGGGCCGGATCAGCGCGTACACCGGTCAGGAAGTCACGTGGGAGAAGGTCCTGAACGCCAGGATGGACCTCAGCCCGGCGGCCTATGCCATGGGCCCGGTCGAAGTGCCTCCGGTCGCCGTGCCGGGCCGGACGAAGTTCGAATAACCGCCGAGATCGGCCCTGATCTACCGCCCTCGCACCCCGGCCCCGATGGGCGGGATGGGTGCCGTTCAGCCCTCATCCGCACAAGACCCGACCGCGAAGATCGGAATCCTGTGAAACTCCGCGTCAATGGGAGGCGAAGTTGAAGTACCCGGGCTTTCTCGGACATGGAGTTGTAACCGAATCTTGCTTGGACGTCCCCGCAGCTTACGATAAAATGAATAAGATGAGGGCATTGGGCGAGCTAGTGGGCTGAATGCGGACCTTTGCGTGCGTATTTTCGGTTGTTGCGGGGCCGGATCTGTGACCGGGAAAGACTCTCGGCAAGGAGTGACATCAGGGATCTCATCGCGTTCCCAGGGCTGCCCCAAGTCCCTAAGCTAGATCGTCCGCGAACGGTTATCCGGGTGGAATCCCGGGTGATCGGAAATGCCAGAGAGGGTTTGACGAGAGGGTTGAGGAGAGGATTGGACCTGCCTTACGAGCGCAAGATCGATCGCCGTGATCCGGTGTGCACCGGCGCCGGCGAATCGTTGTGCGGAGAGACAAGACCCGCGCCTCCGGGGCGCCCGTGTTTGGAACTGAAGAGGAGATTACAGAGATGAAGAACCGTTTCCTGACTGTTTCCGCGCTGCTGCTGACCGCCGGGCTTGCCTCGGTGGCGCAAGCCGCCCCGCCGACCGACGGCGACCTGGTGTTTTCCGATGAGTTCAGCGATGCGGTGTATCACCTGCCGCAGGGCATGCCGGCCGATCTGCTGTTCGCGGTGCCCGATTCCCGCCTCGCGGGCATCACCCGCATCGGGTCCGACTGGTTCATCTCCGATGGCCCGTTCCCGGTGCTCGAGCCGAGCAACTCGCGCATCATCAAGGCGACCGCGCTGTTCTCGGG
Organism: Phycisphaerales bacterium; assembly: GCA_020849615.1. Taxonomy (GTDB): domain Bacteria; phylum Planctomycetota; class Phycisphaerae; order Phycisphaerales; family UBA1924; genus JADLFW01. The sequence goes on along the minus strand of JADLFW010000047.1, from coordinate 65,764 downwards.
GGCTCCGGTGGTCACCACGTTCGCCTCCAGCGGCGACATCCAGAACCCCATCGGCATCACCTATCACAGCGGCAGCAACAGCATCGTCGGCGTGATGAACCCCGGCAAGGGCCCGCCGAAGTTCGATGGCCTGCTGTCGATCAACTCGACCGGCACGGCGACGACCCGGCTGTTCGAGGAGCCCAACCCGAACATTACGCCCTCGCCCCGCTATAACGCCGGCGCCTACATCGTTCAGGATGTGAACCGCGGCAACCGCTTCCTGGTGACCTGCAGCAACGGCGGCATCGACACGCCCGACCCCACCCAGGACCGCTTCGTCGCCAGCACGCTCCACGCCTTCACGATCGGCGATGACCTCACCACCACGCACGACTACATCTACGACTTCAGCAGCTCCTCTACCGGCCTGGCCGAGACCCTGTTCGAAGTCCGCGGCATGACCATCGCCGGCGACAACGTCTTTGTCTCCGATGTCCTGCGTGGCGAGATCTACAAGCTCACCCTGGATGGCACGGGCGCGGTCTCCGGCATCAGCCTCCTGTTGGCCGGCCTCGACCAGCCCGAGAGCCTCATCTACAACCCGTTCACCAACAAGCTGATCATCGACGAGGCGGGCGAGCTCGACCCCACCCGCGCCCGCATCTCGCAGATCAACCTGGACGGCACGGGCTACGAAGTCCTCGCCAACGGCTTCCACGCCCGCGGCTTCGCGATCGTCCCCACCCCCGGCAGCCTCGCGCTGCTGGGCCTGGGCGGGCTGATGGCGGGCCGCCGTCGCCGCGCCTGATCGCTTCCGAGCCCGACGAGCATTCATCAACATTTCCCGCCGCCCCGGGCCTATCCGGGGCGGCTTTGTTTTTGGCCCGGACCGCCGTCTGGTATCCTCGACTCCCCATTCCACGGAGATGCGCATGGAGCCCCAACTCACCCGCAGGGACCTCATTAAGACAGCCGGCATCGCGGCCGCGGGCCTCGCCATCAGCGGCTCCCTTCCGTCCTACGCCTCCGCGGTCGCCGACCGACTGCCCCGTGCCCCCAGGCGTGTGCTGCGGGTCGCCCACCTCACCGACATGCACATCCAGCCCGAGCGCAAGGCCGGCGACGGGATGGCGACGTGCTGGCGACACCTCGCCGGGCAGCCCGACAAGCCCGATCTCGTCCTGACGGGCGGTGACACGGTCATGGATTCCTTCGACGCGGATGAGGCCCGCACGCGCACGCAGTGGGACCTGTGGAGCCGCGTCCGCCGTGATGAGTGCGGGTTCCAGGTGGAGTCCGCCCTGGGCAACCACGATGTCTGGGGCTGGAACCGCAAGAAGGCGAGGACTACCGGCGAGGAGGCCCGCTACGGCAAGAAGTGGGCCTGCGAGATGTTCGGCCTCGATCGGCCCTATCGCAGCTTCGACCGGGCCGGCTGGCACTTCGTCATCCTCGACAGCGTATACCCCGATGGCGATGGCTACACGGGCCGGCTCGATGATGAGCAGTTCGCGTGGCTCGAGTCCGATCTCAAGGCGGTCCCCGCGGCGACGCCAGTGCTGGTTCTCTCGCACATCCCGATCCTCTCCGCCAGCGTGCTGATGGAGTGGGCCAAGGTCGTGGATGGCGAGTGGCGTTCACCCGGCTCGCTGATGCACACCGACGCCCACCGCTTCCGCGACCTCTTCCTTGCGCACCGCAACGTCAAGGTCTGCATCAGCGGCCACCTTCACCTGGTCGAGCGGGCCGAGTACAACGGCGTCACCTACCTCTGCAACGGCGCTGTCTGCGGGGCCTGGTGGAAGGGCCGCCATCGCGAGTGCGACAACGGCTACGCCATGATGAACCTCAACGATGACGGCTCGTTCGAGTCCGAGTACATCACCTACGGCTGGCAGGCACAGCCCTAGCCGCCACCCCGTCCCGCGCTGCGCACCGTTCGATTCCCTGAACCGGGCCGGGTTGCACCCGCGCCCCGGGCCGCGCTACCCTCCGCCTCCGTCGCACCGCGATTGATCGACGACACCTCGGCGAGGAAGACAGATATGGCCTCCGAAGCGTCCGCCGCCCTCAAGCAGTTCCAGTGGGAGCCGCAGCCCGCGGCCCAGAAGCTCATCAACGAGCTCATGGCGGATTTTCTGGCCCGTTGTCCCGACGCCCAGGCTCTCGCCGCCCGGATGAAGTCCGACACCGGCACACGCTTCGCCGACTGGGTAGACCACATCGAGACCCCCGCGTCCGACGCCATCCGGGCCCGGCTGAAGGAAGTCGGATTCACCGCCCATCCCCAGCCGGGCCGGCCCGACACGCACATCCACGAGGGCGCGATGTTCCCCGCCGTCGTGCTCGCGCCGGGCCCGCTGCGCATCACGATCAAGGTCGACTCCGTCGCCGACTTCCTCGCCGCCTGGCGGCTCGACCATCCCGTCGAGGGTGAGCCCGGTTCGCACTACCGCCGGGCCCGGGCGTTCTCGGGCGCCGATGCCGAGCTCTGGATCGCCGAGCGACATGGCTACCGCGGCTTTGAGATCCACCCATCCGACCCGGCCCGGCTTCTGCGCGGCGCGCAGCACCTCGAGGCCCTCCGCCGCCGCCGCCGCGATTTCGGCATCGGGCCCGATGCGGACCGCCAGGGTTTCGCGCACGCAACCGCCCTCATCGACGCCGCGATCAACGACCTGGGCCGCGACTGGGCCTGCGACCTCTTCTTCCAGGCCGAGCGCGACTACTGGCAGCGCCGCAACCGCGCGGCCCGCGTCCAGAAGGCCCGACAGGATGCCCTCGGCCTGGGCTGGGCCAACCACGACCACCACACCTACCGCAGCAGCCGGCACACGTTCCCCTGGCTCATCGCCTTCATGGAAAAGCTCGGGTTCCACTGCCGCGAACGCTTCTACGCCGGGCACGAGGCCGACTGGGGCGCCCAGGTCATCGAGCAGCCCGTCACCGGCATCACCATCTTCGCCGATGTGGACATGACGCCGCAGGAGCTGATGGGCGATTTCGCGCACCAGGGCTTCGCGCAGCAGATGCCCCGCCTCGGCACCGTCGGCATGTGGTGCTTCCTGCACGGCGAGGCATTCCTCCAGGCCGGCATGCACCACCTCGAGTGCCAGTTCGACTGGCACGCCCTGAAGGACCAGCTCGAGAGGGAAGCCTCGATCCGCACCATGGACCCCTTCACGACCTTCCCTTTCCTCCGGCAGGCCTTCACCGAGGGCGAGCGCTGGCCCGTCGCCGAGGCCCGCATCGCCGCGGCGCTCCACGCGGGCCACATCAACGAGATGCAGGCGGCCCAGTTCCGCGCCGGCGGCGCCCTCGGCTCGCACCTCGAGAACCTCGAGCGCAATAACGGCTACAAGGGCTTCAACCAGCAGGGCGTCAGCCAGATCATCAGCAAGACCGATCCGCGCATGAACATGGCCCTCGTCGGGGCGTGATCATTCACGTCTTCTCCGCCGTCACCGTGAACCGGTGCGCAACAACGCTCCACCGGTACTCCGCGCCGGGCCAACCCGCCCGCTCCACCAGCTCCATCGCCTCCCCCCTCGTGAAACCCGCCCGCACGCTCACCCGCGCATCGTGCCGGATGATCCGCGGGCGGCCGATCGTCAGGAGATGGATCACCACCAGCCCGGCCCGCGACCGCACCAGGTCGTTCCAGATCACCCCCCGCCGGGCCACCCGCCACATCCCCCGCATCACCCGCTCGATGTCCGCCTCATCCAGGTGATGCAGGAACAGTCCGGCGTGCACGTAATCAAACGAGCCGGGCCCGAACTGCTCCTCCAGCTTCAGCGCATCGCCCCTCACCAGCGTGATCGCGGGCTCGCCGGCCGTCCACCGCCGGGCCTCCGCCCGCGTTCCAGCGTGCAGATCGACTCCGGTCACGCGCAGCTCGTGACCGGCCCGCCGGGCCCAGTCGCACGCCGCCACCGGCAGGTCCGCCGACCCCGTCGCCACATCCAGCAGCGTGACAGGCCCCGTCCACGACTTTGACCACCGTTCCAGGTGGCCCAGCAGCGCGGAGCGGCCCCCCAGCCGGCGGTTGACGGCCCGGATGTACGCCAGCGACCGGGCCAGTTGGGCCGGATCGACGCCGGGGTCATCCATGAGTTCGGGAGTACGTTTCCGCCGCATAACGAGGGATCGAAAGGAATCGTGGCGCAGGCCCGGCTCCACTATACTTCATCCGTGCAAGGCCCAAACCCAAGCGAGGACCGCGCCGCCCCCGTCACGCTCAAGACGCTCCGCCGCATGGCCCAGCGCGGCATGCCCTTCGCCTGCCTGACGTGCTACGACGCGACGACAGCCCGCTGGCTCCAGCGCGCCGGCATCCACGTGCTTCTGGTCGGCGACACCGCGGCCGAGGTCATTCTCGGCTTCAAGCGCACGATCGACATGCCCCTGGATGTGCTGCTCGCGCTCACCGCCGGCGTCAAGCGCGGCGCCCCGGATACCGTTGTCATGGGCGACATGCCCTTCATGAGCTATCAGGCCGATGAGGCCCAAGCCCTCCTCAACGCGGGCCGGTTTCTGACGGAAGGCCTCGCCGACATCATCAAGGTGGAGGCCGATGCCACCTTCGCCCCCCTCATCGCCAAAATGGCCCGGGCCGGAGTCCCGGTCTGCGGCCACGTCGGCAGCAAGCCCCAGCGGGCCGCCCTGGAAGGCGGCTACGGCAGCGCGGGCCGCACCCCCGCCGAGGCCGCCGAAATCGTCCGTGATGCCGTTGAACTCGAGCGCGCCGGTGCCGTCATGCTCCTGATCGAGGCCGTCCCGGCCGAAGTCACCGCCCGCGTGCTGGAAGCGACCACCGTGCCGCTCATCGGCATCGGCGCGGGCCCGGCCTGCCACGGCCAGGTGCTGGTCCTTCAGGATCTCTTCGGAATGACCGATACTCCGCCGAGATTCGCCGAGCCCATGGCCTCCCTGGGCCCGCAGATCCAGGCGGTGGGAGAGCAGTGGGTCAAGCGAGTGGCCGATCGGGCGGTGGGGGGCCCCGGCTACCAGATGAAGCCGCCGGCGCCCTCCGCGAGCATCCGTCCGAAAGGCAAGGACGAACACAGCGGGGCGGGCCGGCACGCCGACTAGTCAAGGAACGGGAGAACCCATGCGGCGATTCGTCACATTCGGCCCGGCCTTCGTCGTGATGCTCGCGGCCACGGTTGCGCTCCTCGCCACCCCGCGCATCGCCCGCATGGTCAGCTTCGCCCGCACCGAGGCCATGCTCACCGTGGCCCAGCGCTCCCTCGATGATGATGACATCCTCGAGCGCCTCAACCGCGCCATCCGCAATGTCGCCAACGCCGTCGAGCCCTCCGTCGTCCACGTCGATGTCCGCTTCGACCGCGATTCCGAAGGCGACCGCGGCTCCAGCGGCTCGGGCTGGGTTTACGATATCTCCGGCCACATCATCACCAACGCGCACGTCGTCCGCGATGCGTCCGCCATCTCCATCCAGTTCTTTGATGGCCGCCTCGCCAGCGCCGAACTCCTCGGCGCCGACCCCTTCACCGACATCGCCGTTCTCAAGGTCGATACCCAGCCGGGGCTCTTCCCCGCCCGCCGGGCCACCGGCGAGCAGCCCCAGCAGGGCGACCGCGTCTTCGCCTTCGGCTCCCCCTTCGGCTTCAAGTTCTCCATGTCCGAGGGCATCGTGTCGGGCCTGGGCCGCAGCGCCCGCCCGGCACTTGAGTTCGGCGGCTTCAGCGCCTTCATCCAGACCGACGCCGCCGTGAACCCCGGCAACTCCGGCGGCCCGCTCGTCGATGTCCGCGGCCGCGTCATCGGCATGAACGTCGCCATCGCCACCGCCCGCGACAAGCGCGGCACCGCCGCCGATGAAGGCCAGTCCGCGGGCATCAGTTTCGCCATCCCCCTGGGCACCATCGAGTCCATCGTCGACCAGCTCATCCGCACGGGCAAGGTCGCCCGCGGCTACCTCGGCATCCGTTTCAGCTCCGGCGCCGATGGCGTCCCCATCCGCGATGGCCAGAACTCCCTGGGCACCGGCGTCCTCGTGGGCGATGTTGAACCCGCCGATGGCCCCGCGGCCCGCGCGGGCCTGCGCAGCGGCGACATCATCGCCGCCATCGCCGGGCAGTCCATCACCGGGCCGGAGGTCCTTCGCTCCGTCGTCAGCTCCAACGAGCCCGGCAAGACCGTTCCGATCAAGATCTGGCGCGAAGGCCAGTTTCTCGAACTCCCCCTCGTCCTGGGCGAAATGCCCGCCTCGGTCCTCACCCGCGAGGCAGTCGCGTTCCTGCCGGGCCAACTGGGCGTCGCCGTCCGCCAGACCCGCAGGGGCCTCTTCATCGAAGAGATCCTGCCCGACTCGACCGCGTACCGCGCCGGGCTGCGCCCGGGCCAGCAGATCCTCGCAATCGCCGGGCAGGAGCCGCGCGGCGAGTTCGAGTTCTACACCACCCTCATCGACAACGGCCTGCTGGTGGGCAAGGGCATCGAGATCGAGTACGCCCCCGTGCCCGATGAGGAATCCAACACCAGCCCGGCCCCGCAGCGCACGGTCCTCCGCATCGGACGCTGAGCCTCAGGCCTTTCGGCACGCCGAGCCGCAGCACGGCTCGCACCCGATCGCCCGCCACGATTCGACCGTGATCGCCGGCGATCGGAAGCCGGGCCCGGCGGGCTCCGCGCGGCACAGATCCGTGCTCAGGTACTTCTTGTTGCTGTCGGAAAATACAGTCGCCACGACCGCATCATCCCCCAGCTCATCCAGCATCAGGTCCGCGCCCAGGAAGTTCGCGCCAGATGAGATCCCGACCGCCAGCCCCGCCCGGCCCAGCGCCTGGGCCATCAGGATCGCATCGCCATCCCAGATGTCCACGATCTCATCGAGTTCCTCCAGCCGCACGATCGACGGGATGAACTCATCCGAGATGCCCTGGATCCGGTGATGCCCCTCTTTGCGGCCCGTCCGGAGAGTGGGGGAGTTCGCCGGCTCCAGCGGGTGCACCCGCGCCCGCGGATTCACGGACTTCAGGCACCGGGCCACGCCCATCACCGTCCCGCCCGTCCCCACACCCGCAATGAACCCGCCGCACGAGAGCCCCTCCGAGCCCAGCTGCGCCAGGATTTCCGGGCCCGTCGTCTTCTCGTGCGCTTCGGCGTTGGCCGGGTTGTCGAACTGGTGCGGCAGGAACACGCCGGGCCGGGCTTTGGCGAAAGCATCGGCCATCGCGATGCTCCCCAGGAAACCGCCCTGTTCCCTCGACACCGGCACCACTTCCGCGCCCAGCGACAGGATCAACGACACCCGCTCCCGGCTCATCCAGTCCGGCATGTAGATCCGCACCGGGTGCCCCAGGGCCCGGCCCATCGCCGCGAAAGAGATCCCCGTGTTGCCGCTCGTGGCCTCGGCGATCAGGTCGCCCGGGCGCAGTTGCCCCGTCTCATACGCCCGCCGCAGCACCCACAGAGCCATGCGGTCCTTGATGCTGCCGGTCATGTTCTTCTGCTCGTACTTCGCGAAGATGCGCCGGGCCCGGCCCTTCGAGCGGTACCTCACCTCCAGCAGCGGCGTGCGGCCCACCATCGCCGAGAGCGAACCGAGACACCGGTCGTGAACGGACGGCTGGGCCGCGGCGGTATCAAGCACAGGCGGGCTCCCGCTGAAAGATGATTATGATATCCATAGGTCCAGTGATGGGCCAACCCGGCCCGTCTCCGCCGCCCGGGCCCGTGCCCCGGCTCCCCGCGGGTATTCTTCACCTCCACCCGCCCCATCCGGGCTTTTCAGGAGTTTCCCACCATGGCCAAGTACTCGATCGCGTGGATGCCGGGCGATGGAATCGGCAAGGATGTCATGGATGCCGCCCGCATCGTCCTCGACGCCATGAAGCTCGATGCCGAGTACATCCCCTGCGACATCGGCTGGGAGTTCTGGTGCACCGAGGGCAACGCCCTCCCCGAGCGCACCATCGACGTCCTGAAGAAGTCCACCTGCGCTCTCTTCGGCGCCATCACCAGCAAGCCCCAGGATGATGCCAAAAAGGAGCTCGCGCCGGGCCTGAAGGACAAGAACCTCGTCTACTTCTCCCCCATCGTCAAGCTCCGCCAGCTCTTCAACCTCCACACCAACATCCGCCCCTGCAAGAGCTACCCCGGCAACCCCCTCAACTACCGCGGCACGCGCCTGGCCAACCCTTCCGGCGATGAGGTCATGATCGACCAGGTCGTCTTCCGCGAGAACACCGAGGGCATGTACGGCGGCATCGAGTTCTACCCGCTCCCGGAAAGCGTCTACACCGCCCTCTGCGCCAATCCCAAGATGAAGCCCTGGAAGGACAAGGGCCTCGAGAACGTCGCCCTTTCCACCCGCATCGTCAGCAAGCAGGGCTGCACCAGCATCTGCCGCCAGGCCTTCGAATACGCCAGGCGGACGGGCCGCAAGCGCGTCACGCTCGTCGAGAAGCCCAACGTCCTCCGCGAGACGGGCGGCCTCATGACCCGCATCTTCCGCGAAATGGCCAAGGACTACGAGAAGCCTTCCGGTGGCGGCATCTGGGCCGACGAGGCCAACATCGACGCCATCTGCATGTGGATGTTCAAGAACCCCCAGGACTACTCCGTCCTTGTCGCCGAGAACATGTTCGGTGACATCGTCAGCGATCTGTGCGCTGGGCTTGTCGGCGGCCTCGGATTTGCCCCCTCCGCCAATCTCGGCGACAACTACGCCGTCTTCGAGCCCACACACGGCTCCGCCCCCAAGTACGCGGGCCAGTACAAGGTCAACCCCATCGCCATGCTCCTCACCGCCAAGATGATGCTCAACTGGCTCGGCGAGAAGCCGGGCGGCGCTGCCGAAAAGGACAAGGCGGCCCGCCTCGAAGCCGCCATCGCCCGCGTCATCAAAGAAGGCAAGGTCCGCACCTACGACATGGGCGGGAAGAACACCACGCTGGAAGTGGCGCAGGAAATCGCGAGGTACGCCGCGGCTTGAGTGAGCTGTCGATACACTTCATCGCGTGCGTACTACCACGTGGATCATTGTGGCGTTGATTCTCGGTATCGCCTATGGAATACCGCTGCTGCGCCGGCAGTTCCTTCATCGCGATAAAGCGATGAAGAAGTTCGCTCGGCGCTTGGCCGACGATCCGGCTTACGCGGCATCTGTTTCGCGCGGACTGGACCGTCGGGAACGACTTGTCGACGCTGCGAACGCCGCACCTCCCCCTGCAGGATCCGAGATTCCTGCTTTGATTGACGATCTGCTTGGGACCGATGCCGATGCCCAGGTCGCCGCGGACATCAGGTTGAGCAAATCGCTTCTCCTAGCGGAGCCCATACTGCTCGCCGCGTTTGAAGACCCGCGCTGTACGTGGGAGCAGGATGACAACTCCTCTACGCGCTCCGCGGCGGAGCGCGTCGTGGATCTGCTCTGGAAGATCCCCTCGCGGAGTCTTTGCGATCGTATTTCCGGTAAGGCCGAGGATACACGATGGTGGGTCAACTCCAACGCCGTCAAGGCGCGGGCGGCGAGTGGTTCTGCTGAATGTGCACAACGGGTGCTGAGGGATCTCGCATCTGCTGAGCGAATCCGCGCAGAAGCTGCTGAGAACGGTGTCGACCTTTCGATTGAGCAGGGCTGGGCCGAGCCGGCCTTCGTGGCCACGATTCTCGACTGGGCTCGCCACCGTGCCTGTGATGACTCCGTCCCGCCTTCCGCATGGGCTGTCGCGTTCTACGCACGCCATGGTGGCGAAGACGCGATTCGAGCTCTACAAGGCCCGGAGGTGCTGTCGCTCGAGAACAACCGCACCATTCACTTCGTTCTCGAAGCGCTCAACAAACTCAGAATTGGAGTCGATCCCGTCTTGCTCCGTGCGATGATTGAAAAGTCGCTTGCCAGCGGCGGAAAGTGGCCTTGGGGGCATGTTCTTCCCCCAGGGCTTGAGGCGCTGGCCAGAATCGACCCGGCGGCCGCTCGTGCGACCGCGATCGCGAATGTCGGCAACCCCGTCGATCTCTTTGCCCGAGCATCACGAGAATTCATCAGGCGGGCCGAAGGTCTGCCCAAACCCTGGAATGCAAAGCCTCCCGATTCCATGGCACTCACCGCCGAAGAGGAGGCCGTGCTTCATGCGATGCGGCTTGTGTCCGAAGTCCATGGGCAGGTAGGGAACGGGGGCATGAGCCAGTACTTCTTCAACCCTTCCGGCGGTCACTGGCCGGATGCCGTTCGCGCCTTTCGTATGATCGGCTTCAACGAGGGCGCTGACGCCCTGGAGAAGGCAGCCCGAATCGTGGATGCGGGGGGCGCTAGCCTCGACCGTGACGAACGGATCAAGCAATACGCTCGCCTCTCCAAGGAGAAGGAAGGGCAACTCGATGCCTTGAGCCCAATCATCTGGAAGGGCACCGACGAAGCGGAGCTCTTGTTCATGCTCAAGCACGCGGATCTGTTTCGCCGGATCAAGGCCGCCCAAATCGCGGCGGGCATCAGTGGGCCCGGCGAGCTTGACTGAGAAGCGATGATGAACCCCCTCCTCTCCGCCATTTCAACCGTTTGGGCCCGCAACGGCGCCTACGCGGCCCGGCTGGTCGGGGATCTCACGCCCGGGCAGTTCCTCGACCAGCCCGTGCCGGGCGTCGTGATGAACCACCCGGCCTGGATCCTCTCCCACCTGCTCATCTACAAGACCATCGCGGCCCGGCTTCTCCGCGGTGAACCCTTCGAGGACCCGCTTGCCCACCCGTACGGGCCCAAGTCCAGGCCGGGCCCGGATGCCTCCGCCTACCTCCCGCCCAGCGACCTCCTGCGCTCCTTCCAGCTCGCTCATGCGGATGTCGGGCAAGCCCTGAACGCGGCCCCGCCGGACCTCACGTCCCGGCCCGTCCCCCTCGAGCGCTGGCGGGCCATGGCCCCGACCATCGGCGACCTCCTCCTCACCCTCATGGTCAAGCACGAATCCCACCACCTCGGCCAGCTCTCCGCCTGGCGCCGGGCCATGACGCTGCCGCCGGTCGAGATGTAAGACGGGCCGAACACGGAACTTCGCCCCGATCTGGCCGGGCCGCGCCCGCGCCGGGCCACGGTCCCCCGTATCTGATTCGCCCCAACGCGATACGGTATCGTGTCCGCTCCCATCCCTTCAGAAGGAGAGCCCGGCATCATGGCCAAGGAAGCGACCCCCGCCCGCAGGTACATCTCCCACACCCTCGCCGACTGGGCCTGCGCCCTCCGCTACGAAGACCTCTCGCCCGCCGCCATCGAGAAGGCCCGGCTCTTCTGGTTCGACTCCCTCGGCTGCGCTCTCGGCGGCTCGCAGCAGGAAGACGCCCGCATCCTCCTCGACCATCACCGAGCGATGTGCAGCGCTGGCCCGTGCACCGCCTTCGTCTCCGGCTTCCGCACCAACCCCGTCGATGCGGCCTTCCTCAACAACCACATGATCCGCGCGATGGATTACAACGACATCTACTGGAAGGCCGATCCCTGCCACCCCTCCGACATCATCGCCGGGCCGCTCGCCCTCTGCGAGATGCTCGGCAAGTCGGGCAAGGACCTCATCCTCGCCACCGTCATCGCTTACGAGGTCGAGCAGCGCCTCTGCGAGTTCGGCCGCCCCGGCATCCGCGAGTACGGCTGGCACCACGCCACCCTCACCGCCTTTGCCGCCCCCATCGCCGCGGGCCGCGTGCTGGGCCTCACGCCCGACCAGATGGTCCAGGCCATCGGCATCAGCGCCTCCCGAACCTTCACGCCCGGCGCGGTCACCGCCGGCAAGCTCACCAACATGAAGAACACCGTCGACCCCTGGGCCACCCGCATGGGAGTCGAATCGGCCCTTCTCGCCGCCCGCGGCTTCTCCGGGCCCGAGCACATCATCGACGGCAAGGAAGGCCTCTACGCCGTCTTCGGCCACGTCCACTACAAGGGCCGCCCGGCCGAGTTCGAGACGGCCACGCTCCTCGAAGGGCTCCCCCGCGCTGCGGGCGATCACTACCGCATCCTCGACTGCGGCATGAAGAGCTTCCCGATCGAAGCCCTCAGCCACGCCCCCCTCACCGCCATGATGAAGTGCATCAAGGACAACCACATCGACGCCGCCGGTGTCGCCGAGATCAAGGTCGAGGTCATCGCGCGGGCCGCCGACATCCTCGGCGATCCCCACAAGTACCGCCCCAACAGCAAGGAAACCGCCGACCATTCCCTGCCCTACTGCATGGCCGTCGGGCTCGTCGACGGCATGGTCACGCCCCTCCAGTTCAAGGAGGAGCGAGTCCTCGACCAGTCCCTCATCCCCGTCATGGACAAGGTCAAAGTCGTCGCCAACGACGAGTTCGAAGCGCTGTTCCCCAAGTTCCAGCCCAGCCGAGTCACCATCACCACCGCATCGGGCCAGTCCTTCTCTACACGCGTCGATGTGCCCAAGGGCGACCCCCGCGACCCCATGACCGCCGATGAGATCGCCGTCAAGTTCCACGCCCTCGGCGATGAAATCCTCGGACGGGCCGCCTGCGACCGCCTCGCCGATGCCGCACTCTCCCTCGACTCCTTCCGCGATATCCGCGCCTTCACCCCGCTCACCGTCAAGGGCGCGGGCCGCAAGCCCAAGCCCTCCGGCAAGAAAAAGGTCATCCGCAAGAAGCAAGCAGCCAAACGCCCCGCGCCCCGCCGCACCGGCAAAAAGGGCCGCCCGCGCCGCTGACCCCGCGCACCCACACCGCCCCCCGGGAGCCCTCGTGGATTCTCCGCACGACACCCACCGCATCGCCGCCTGGTTCGCCGGGCCCAAGGCCGAGAACGGCGAATGGTTCAGCCAGACCCTCGGCCGCATCCTCCAGGACTACTACGCCTGGCGCCGCAACTACTTCCCCGAAGACACCGTCGTCGTCGATTCCTCCCTCCGCCGCCACAACGAGCCCTTCCACGACGCTTTCGACGACCGCCTGCTCGAGCTGCTGGGCCGGCTCAAGGCCGACTTCCCCTTCCACAGCCCGCGCTACGCCGCCCACATGCTCTCCGAGCAGACCCTCCCCAGCATCGCCGGCTACTTCGCCGCCATGCTCTACAACCCCAACAACATCAGCTGGGAAGCCGCCCCCGTCACCGTCCGCCTCGAGCTCGAAGCCGCCCAGCTCATCGCCCGCATGCTCGGGTACGGGCCCGACTCCTGGGCCCACCTCACCGGCGGCGGCACCATCGCCAACATCGAATCGCTCTGGATGGCCCGCACCGTCCGCTACCTGCCCCTCGTCATCGCCGACATGCGAAGCGCGCTGGGCTTGCCACCGGCCCAGCTGCCCGCCTCACCCTGGGCCGTCTCGCCCGATCACGCCCTCCGGGCTTTCTCGCTGTGCTTCGATGACGCCCGGGCCGCCCTCGGCGATCGCGCCGAGGCCACCCGCCGCACCATCCGCGCCTACCTCGATTCGCCCCACAACGTCGTCGAGCGCGGGTTCGCGGCAGTGGGGGAGAAGATCAAGTCAAAACCCATCCTCCTCGCCCCCGAGACCCATCACTACTGCTTCGAGAAGGCCCTCGACCTGCTCGGCATCGGCCGGGCCGCCCTCCGTCCGGTCCGCGTCGACGCCGATTTCCGCATGCGCCCAGATGAACTCGAGACCCAGCTCGACGCGGCCGACCGCGCGGGCGATCACGTTCTGGCCGTCATCGCCGTCGTCGGCACCACCGAGGAAGGCGCCATCGACCCCGTCAACCAGATCCTCGACCTCCGGGCCCGGCGTCAACGCGCGGGCCGCTCCACCTTCTGGCTCCACGCCGACGCCGCTTACGGCGGGTACCTGCGCACCGTCACCATCCCCAACCGCACGGGCCTCGGCGAGCCCTGGGCCCACGTCCGCATCGCGAACCAAACCCACCGCATCCCCATCCACCTCCCCGAGCACCGCGCCTGCGAGGCCCTCGAGCGCCTCGGCGAATGCGATTCCATCACCATCGACCCCCACAAGCTCGGCTACGTCCCCTACCCCGCCGGCGCGGTCTGCTTCCGCACCAACCTCGTCAAGCCCATCGCACGCCAGGATGCCCCCTACCTCGATGAAGCCCCGGCCGATGTCGAGACCGAACGCGTCTCCGAGGGCATCGGCATGTACATCCTCGAGGGCAGCAAGCCCGGCGCCGCCGCCGCCGCCGTCTGGCTCTCCCACAAGCTCATCCCGCTCGACTGCACGGGCCACGGCCTCCTCATCCGCGAGACCATCCGCGCGGCCGCCGAACTCCACACCCTTCTCGACCAGTACCCCTCCCTCAACCCCGGCGGCGCCGCCGCCCGCGCGGTGTGTCTCTGCCCGCCCGGCTCCAACATCGTCTGCTACGCCTTCCGCCCGGCCGCCGCCGGCGCTTCCCTCCGCGAGATCAACGCCCTCACAGGCCGGATCTACTCCCGCTTCACCCTCCGCGCGGGCGAACGCGTCTACGACCAGTCGTTCTTCGTGAGCCGGACCACGCTCTCTCCCAAGCAGTATTCCGCCTCGACGGTCGCGCAGTTCCTCGCCCGGCTGGGCGTCTCCGAGGATCAGTACGCCCGCGAAGGCGTCTTCCTGCTGCGGTCCGTGCTCATGAACCCCTGGTACCACCAAGCCAAGGCCCGCGGCCGCTTCTACCTCAGCGACCTCGTCACAGACCTCTACCGCGCCGCCGATTCGGAACTGCAGCCCGCCGAATCCAGGCCATGAAACCGTCGGTGGCCCGGTCCTGCACCTGGGCAACCATCGCGTTCTGTTCACTTCCGCCCGACCAGCCGCTTCACGACCTGGATCTGCCCGGTGTGGTACGCATCGTGCGCGGCGATCCCCACCAGCACATCCAGCACACGCACCGACTTCCCCCCCGCCGGGATCTCGTTCATCCGCGACAGGTCCATCCCCGCCACCGCCTCAACAAGCCGCTCGTGGTAGCTCTTCAGCAGCCGCACATCCGCCCGCCACGCCTTCTCATCCGCGGCGGCGCTCGCCGCCTCAGGCAGCGCGGGCCAGTTGCTGGGCGACCTCGGGAAACTGTCCCGCTCCGCCGCCCCCAGCTTCAGGCACACCACGTACTTCCAGTACGCCGCGTGCAGCACGTAATCCCACACCCCGTGCTTCAGCCCGCCGGGCCGCGCCCTCGCCTCCGCCGCGCTCACACCTCGCACCGATCCCAGCAGCGCCGGACCCTGCCACCCCTTGCCCGCGAAGGCCCCGGCCATGGCCCGTTCCAGCACCTCCCGAACGCCGCTCATCTGGGGTTTTCTGCTCATCCCGCAAGGGTACCGGGCCCGGCAATCCCGCCCCCCGCGCGCTTGCCGACCGGCCCGGCCTCCCTATGATGACAAATAAGTCAGTAGGTCGTCAATAAACCCTCCACCGACCCGCCGCGAGAACCCCCAATGGCGAAGACCTCCTGGGCCGAACCCTTCAAGATCAAGATGGTCGAGCACCTCCGCATGACCACCCGCGATGAACGCACCCGTGCCATCGCCGAGGCCGGTTACAACACCTTCCTCCTCAAGAGCGAGGATGTCTACATCGACCTCCTCACCGACTCGGGCACCTCCGCCATGTCCGACCGCCAGTGGGCGGGCCTGATGCTCGGCGATGAGGCCTACGCCGGCTCCGTCAACTTCTACCACTTCGAAGATGCCGTCCGCCGCTTTTACGGCTACAAGCACCTCATCCCCACCCACCAGGGCCGCGGCGCGGAGCACATCCTCAGCAAGATCTGCATCAAGCCGGGCGATTTCATCCCCGGCAACATGTACTTCACCACCACCCGCGCCCACCAGGAACTCTCCGGCGCCCGCTTCGTGGATGTCATCATCGACGCCGCCCACGATCCCGCCAACGAACAACCGTTCAAGGGCAACGTCGACCTCGCCAAGCTCCAGAACCTCATCGACCGCGTCGGCGCCAAGAAGATCCCGTACCTCTGCCTCCAGTGCAATGTCAACATGGCCGGCGGCCAGCCCGTCAGCATGAAGAACATCCGCGAGACCCGCGAACTCTGCAGAAAGCACGGCATCCGCATCTTCCTCGATGCCACCCGCGCTGTCGAGAACGCCTACTTCATCAAGCTCCGCGAGCCGGGCTACGGCTCCAAGTCCATCGCCGAAATCCTCCTCGAGATCTGCTCATACACCGACGGCTGCACCTGCTCCGCCAAGAAGGACAGCCTCGTCAATATCGGCGGCTGGCTCTCGATCAACGATGATGACCTCGCCGAGCAGGCCCGCAGCCTCGTCGTCCTCTACGAAGGCCTCCATACCTACGGCGGCCTCGCCGGCCGCGACATGGAGGCCATCGCCATCGGCATCGGCGAGTCCGTCCAGTTCGACCACATCCGGGCCCGCATCGGCCAAGTCGAGTACCTCGGCCACAAGCTCCAGGCCGCCGGCGTCCCGATCGTCAAGCCCATCGGCGGCCACGGCATCTTCGTCGATGCCGCCACCTTCCTGCCCCACATCCCCCGCGAGCAGTTCCCCGCCCAGGCCCTCGCCGCCGCCCTCTACGTCGACTCCGGCGTCCGGGCCATGGAACGCGGCGCCGTCAGCGCGGGCCGCAACCCCGACACGGGCCAGAACATCTTCCCCAAGCTCGAACTCATCCGCCTCACCATCCCCCGCCGCGTCTACACCCAGGCCCACATGGATGTCACCGCCGAGTCCGTCATCGACCTCCGCGACAACGCCGCCTCGATCAAGGGCCTCAAGTTTATCTACGAACCCAAATACCTCCGCTTCTTCCAGGCCCGGTTCGAGCCGGTCGCCTAGGAGCGGACGAGTCGAGTTCAGCGTTCACCCACGCCGGCGATGAGCGGTGTCTTCACCGCGAAATCGCCGGGCCCGCTATGGTCCGGTCTTGGCGACTCAACGCCGCCATGATGTCGCTCACCCCCTCGCCGGGCCCAGGAGCTGCTCCGGATCCTGCAGCAGCTCCACAATCCGCGCCAGCGCCAGCGCCGCCGTCGCCCCATCCACCACCCGGTGATCGCACGCCAGGGAGAGCGGCAGCATCAGCCCGATCGCAAACGCCGGGCCTCCGCTCGTCTGCCTGATCACCGGCGCCTGCCGCCCGCGCCCGACCGCCAGGATCCCGACCTCCGGGTAGTTGATGATCGGTGTCGCGAACCGCCCGGCGTGGCTCCCCACGTTGCTGATCGTGAACGTCGAACCCGTCAACTGCTCGCGCGGAATGCTCCGGCTCCGGGCCGCATTCGCGATCGCCGCAATCTGCCGCGATACCTCCAGCACCCCCAGCGCATCGCAGTCCCGGATCACCGGCACCATCAGCCCGGCATCCGTGTCCGTCGCGATCCCCAGGTGCACCGCCCGGTGCTGGATGATCGCCGACTCGTACGCCTCATCCCCGGCCTTCTCATCCACCGTCGCGTTCATCCCGCGGAACTGCGCCTCGGTAAGCACCCGGCACACCGCCGACGCCACGAACGGCAGGAAGCTCACCTTCTCGCCGCTCGCCGCCGCCAGCTTCTTCCGCAGCCCATCCAGCGCCGACACATCCGCCTCATCCATCACGTTGAAGTGCACCGCCTGGTCCACGCTCTCGCGCAGCCGGTTGGCGATCGTCCGCCGCACACCCCGGAACGGGATCCGCAGCGTGTCCTTCCCTTCCGCGAACGCCGGGCCCGTCTTCGCCGCGGGCCTGGCCGCGGGCGCCTTCGGCGCCAGCTCGCCGATCTGGCTGTGCAGCGAACCGGCGCGACCCCGCGCGGGCATGGCCTCGACCAGCGAACTCCTCGGCTCCTCGACATCCACCGGCGCCACATCGCCGCGGCCCTTCGCTGGCGTCCCGCGCGGGCCCCCGCCCGTCGCCGAACGCACATCGCTCTCGGTCACCCGCCCGCCGATCCCCGTCCCCCCGATCGAGTCGATATCGACGCCCAGGTCCCGGGCCAGCCGCCGCACCGCCGGTGTCGCCAGCGCCTTGCCGGGCTGCGCCGCCACTCCCGCCGCCGCACCGCTCATGTTCCCGACCACCGTCCCCGCATCCTCACGCTCCGCCGCCGGCTCCGCGGGCTCGGTGATCCGCTGCGGCGCGTTCTTGTGCCCCGTGCTGCCGTTGTCCGGCTTCGCCTGGGTTCCGCCGCCCGCCGGGCCCGAGCCCTGGTACGTCACCAGCGGCTTGCCGACGTGCAGGATCTCCCCCTCGCTCCCGTGCAGCTTCGCGATCACGCCCGCCCGCGGGCTGGGCACCTCGACCAGCGCCTTGTCGGTCTCCATCTCTGCCAGGATCTCGTGCTCCTGCACGGCCTGGCCCACCTCCACGCGCCACTTGATCAACTCCGCCTCGTGCACACCCTCGCCGAGGTCGGGCAGAATGAAAATGTCCGGGTCGGTCGACTTCGCGTGAGCCATACAAAAACCTTTCGCTCGCCCCGGCGGGATGCTCCCCGCCCGGAAGTGTCCAGTGTAGATCGCCCGCGGCCCGTCGGCTCCCCCGGACCACGCCCCGCATCAGCCTCCCAGCCGAAAGCCCCGCGCCCGCCCCAACCCCCCGATCCCCGACTCCCGCTCATCGCTCCAGGTACCGCCACAGCGGGTCACCCTTCGACACCCGCTGCCCCGCGTGCACCAGCACCTCATCCACGATCCCGTCGATCGGCGATGGAATATCCACGTGCGCAAAGTCCGTCTCGATCCGCAGCACCGCCTCGCCCGCCGCCACGATCCGCCCCTCTACCGGCAGCACCGCCCGCACCACCCCCGTGTTCCCCTGCGCTTCCAGCCCCGGCGGGTGCAGCGCCGGGCACCGCACCACACCCCGCGCATCCACAGCCGGGCCGCCCTGTCCATCCCAGCCACCACCCCCGCCACCGGAACCACCGCGCTCTTCGGCCCGCCCTCGCTTCTTCATCACGCCCTCCTCCCGGTAGCATACGGGCCGCCCTTCGGCCCCCCCGCGCCCCACGCAGGAGCACGCATGGAACTCTCCGAAATCGCCCGCACCGAGGAACTCCGCCAGGCCCGCGGGATCTCCGAGCGCGCCCAGACCTTCGAACGCCTGTGCGGCGGCGTCCTGGCTCGCGATTTCCCCGGCGCCTGGCACAACTGCGCTGTCGGCCTGGGCCTCGCCGGGCCTGTCACCGCAGGCGACATCGCCCACCTCATCGACTACTACGCCTCCGCCGGCTGCGAACCCCGCATCGAAGTCTGCCCCTTCGTCGATCCTTCCCTCACCGCGGAGCTGGGCCATGCCGGCTTCCGCATCGCCGATTGGGAAATGGTCTTCTTCCGCGAGCTCGACCCGGCCCGGCCCGTCCGCCCTGTCCAGGGCGCGCCCGCCGATCTGAAGCTCGACTTCGTCAACCCCGCCGATGATGCCGCCGTCGACCGCTTCGCCCGCGTCGCCAGCTCCGGCTTCGCCCCGCCGGGCCAACCCTTCCCACCCGAGTTCATCACCCTCGCGGCCAACATCATCCGCCGGCCCCGCTCCCGCGGCGCTGTCGCCATTCTCGATGGGAAAGTAGTGGGGGCGGGCGGCATGGAGATCTCCCCGCCCATCACCAGCCTCTTCGGCCTCAGCGTCCTCCCCGAGTTCCGCCGCCGCGGCATCCAGCAGGCCCTCATCGCCCACCGCCTCAACTACGCGGCTTCACAGGGCGCCAAACTCGCCACCATCGGCGGCCGGCCGGGCCAAGGTACCGAACGCAACGTCCGCCGCATGGGATTCCAGCTGGCCTACACCAAGGTCGTCATGACCCGCCCCGGCCCGGGCCTGGTCCCCGTCAAAGGCTGACCCGCCGCACGCGGGAACCGGGGGCGCGGGCGTCCCGACCGCATTCCCTACCCCGTCTCATCTCAATACGCCAGCGTCTGCATCACGCTCTCGCCGATCTTCTTGGCATCCGGCAGGTAGTCAAGCTCCAGCTTGTAATACGGCATCATCGTGTCGAAGCCCGTCACCCGCTGCACCGGTGCCTTGAGGTGCAGGAAGCAGTGCTCCTGGATCAGGGCGCTGATCTCCGCGCCCATCCCCGCCGTCTTGGGCGCCTCGTGCACCACTACGCACCGCCCCGTCTTCTGCACGCTCTGGACCACCGTATCCACATCCAGCGGGTAGATCGTCCGCAGATCCACCAGCTCGATGCTCACATCCTCCGGCAGGTTGTCCATCGCCTCCAGGCACTGGAACACCGTCGCGCCCCACGTCACCACCGTCAGGTCCGTCCCCTCGTTGACGACCTTGGCCTGCCCGATCGGGATCGTGTACTCATCCTCCGGCACTTCCTCTCGGAACGAGCGGTAGACCCGCTTGGGCTCGAAGAAGATCACGGGGTCGGGGTCGCGGATCGCCGAGATCAAGAGCCCCTTGGCATCCCGCGGTGTGCACGGCATCACCACCTTGATCCCCGGGCTGTGCGCGTAGATCGCCTCCGGCGAATCGCTGTGCAGCTCCGGAGCGTGGATCCCCCCGCCCACCGGCACCCGCACCGTCATCGGCACCGTCACCGCCCCGCGCGTCCGGCTGCGATACCTCGCCGCGTGGTTCACCAGCTGGTCATACGCCGGGCCCAGGAACCCCTCGAACTGGATCTCGGGGATCGACCGCATCCCCGCCATCGCCAGCCCGATCGCCGTCCCCATGATCCCCGACTCCGACAGCGGCGTGTCGATCACCCGGTCCGGGCCGAACCGCTTCTGCAACCCCTCGGTCACGCGGAACACACCGCCGTTGAGCCCCACATCCTCGCCCAGCAGGACGACGCGCTCATCCTTCTCCATCTCCTGCTGAAGGGCCAGGGTGATCGCTTGCACAAGAGTCAGGTTCGCCATGGAAATCTCAGCTCCGGGTACTGATCTCAAATCGCTGGTCTGAACGTTCAGTTCTCAAATCGCTGCGCTGGCCCGCCGCTCACGACCCCGCCGCCACCTCATCATCCCCCTCCGGCACCAGCAGCACCTGGTCCGGCATCGCCTCGCTGAGCGCCTGCGCCGCCTCATCCGGCGTCGCCGTCACCCGAAGGTACATCGACATGCCGAGCACGATCATCGTGC
Organism: Phycisphaerales bacterium; assembly: GCA_020849615.1. Lineage (GTDB taxonomy): Bacteria > Planctomycetota > Phycisphaerae > Phycisphaerales > UBA1924 > JADLFW01. Next base: position 44,804 of record JADLFW010000047.1, on the reverse strand, counting down.
CCTTGCCCTTGGCCTGCAGATACCGCACATGCACCGGGTTCACCCACACCGGCTTTTCATCTTTGTCGAGGAACTTCACCAGCATGACCTGCTCCCAACCCCATTCGCCATTCGCCATTCGCCATTCGCGATTCGCGATTCGCCGTTCCCTACGCCCGCTGCGCCTCGCCCTGCAGCCCGGCCTGCTCCGGATCCTGCCCCAGCGAACTCGTCCGCAGCGTCCGCTTCTGCGCCTCCAGCTCCGCCGGCAGCGTCGCGTACGTGAAGTCGAAGATGTCATCGATCGACGGCTTCTCGATCCCCTCCGCCGCCTTCACGACCTCCTGCACGATCGCCTTCGACTTCTCCTGGTGCGCGGCCTCCTTCTCATCATCCCACAGCCCGCGGTCCACCAGGTACTTCCGCAGCCGGATCATCGGGTCCTTGCCCTGCCACATCTCCAGCTCCTGCGCATCGCGGTACCGCCGCGCATCATCCGCCGTTGTGTGGTCGCCCAGCCGGTACGTCACCGCCTCGATCAAGCTCGGCCCACCCCCGCCCCGCGCCCGCTCGATCGCCTCCCGGCTGGCCTTGAAGACCGCGAACAGGTCGTTGCCATCCACCTGGATGCTCGGCATCCCGTACGCGATCGCCTTCTGCGCGATCGTCTCGCTCGCCGTCTGCGTCTCCCGCGGCACGCTGATCGCCCACTGGTTGTTCTGGCAGAAGAACACGCACGGCACCTGGAACGTGCTCGCGAAGTTCATCGCCTCGTGGAAGTCCCCCTCGCTGGTCGCCCCATCCCCGAAGTACGTGATCGCGACCCGCGGCTCCTTCCTCATCTTGAACGCCCACGCGATCCCAGTCGCGTGCAGCATCTGCGTCCCGATCGGGATGCACAGCGGCAGCTGCTGCACCCCCTCCGGGATCTTGTTCCCCCGCTCATCCCCCATCCAGTGCAGCAGCACGTAGTGCATCGGCAGCCCGTGCAGGAACAGGGCCGCGTTCTCCCGGTAGCACGGCACCAGGAAATCCACCCCCTTCTTGGCCGCGTACCCCGACCCGATCGCCGCCGCCTCCTGACCCTTGTTCTGCGGATACGTCCCCATCCGCCCCGACCGCTGCAGCTTGAAAGCAATTTGATCCAGCGCCCGGCACGTCACCATGTGCTGGTACAGGAACACCACCTCCTCCGGCGCCAGCAGGTCCTTCCCCAGCTTCTCATCGAACTGGCCGTTCTCATCCAGGATCTGCAGGTACTCGATCTGGGCGGTATACGCGGTCCGAATCGGCATGACGGGCCTCCGAGCGGTGTGCTTCCCTAGCGTAGCCGACCCCACCTCAAGAAGCAGCGCCACGCGCTTTCCATCCTCGCTCCCCGATCGCCCATCCCGCTGGCCACCCCAGCCCCCGCCGCCAGAATCCCCTGCCCGAACTGCTCGCCGCCGCTCACCCTGCCGACCGCGACCCCAACCGGACGGCTCTTCCTCGGGCGCCCGTTCCCTCAGACCCGCGGCCCGTTTCCAGCGCCCGCCCGCGCCATCGCCACCGCCTCCCGCACCGCCGCCACAAGGTCTCGCATGTGGAACGGCTTGCGCAGCACCCGCGTCCGCGGCTCCCGCTCCGCCTCCCCCGCCGGGCCGCCCGTGATCATCACCACCGGCGCCATCTGCCCCCGCCCCCGCAGCAGTCGCAGACACTCCACCCCGCTCCGCACCGGCATATCCACATCCAGCACCAGCGCCGCGATCGCCGCCCCCGATATCTCCATCGCCATCACCCGGTCCAGCAGCTCCTGCCCATCCTTGGCCTCCAGCACCGTGAACCCGGCCTCCCGCAGCGACCGGGCCAGCAGCTCCCGGATCGACCGGTTGTCCTCCGCCAGCACCACCGTCCCCGCCGCACGCTCGCCGTTCTCCCCCGCCGACCCTGCCCGCGAAGCCGGGCCCGTCCCTGCGCACCTCGGCAGGTCGATCGTGAACGTCGTCCCCCGGTTCGGCGATGACTCCACCTCGATCTCCCCCCCGTGCGAGGTCACGATCCCGTGCACGACCGAAGTCCCCAGCCCCGTCCCGTGCCCACGCGCCTTGGTCGTGAAGAACGGCTCGAACACCCGGTCCCGCACCTCCCGCGTCATCCCCACCCCCGTGTCCTGGATCGTCAGCCGCACAAACCCCAGCCCCTCCTCCCCGCCCTCCCGCGGGCCGGTGCCCACCCGCACCCGCAGCGTCCCCCCCTGCGGCATCGCATCCCGCGCGTTGATCGCCAGATTCAGCACCACCTGCTGAAGCTGGGTGGAGTCCCCGCGCACCATCAGCCCCTCCGCCTCCGCCGTTTCCGCCTCCACGCGGATGCTCGCCGGCGTCAGCCCGCTGAACAGCGTGATCGCCTGCTCCACCACCAGCCGCAGCTCAACCGGCGACCGCGCCGCCGGGTCGTTCCTCGAGAACGTCAGCAGCGCCTTGGTGATGTGCCCCGCCTGCTCCGCCGCCATCAGCACACGGTCCAGATGATCCGTCGCCGCGTGCGCCGCCGGGACCTGCGCCCGGGCCAGGCTCAGGTACCCGTAGATCGCCGTCAGCGAGTTGTTGATCTCGTGCGCAATCCCCGCCGCCAGCTGGCCCACCGCCTCGGTCTTCTGGCTCTGCCGCAGCCGCTCCTCCATCAGCTGCCGCTCCGTCACATCCTGCACCAGCACGTTCACCCCCAGCAGCGTCCCATCCTCATCACGCACCGGGCCGGAGCTCAGCAGCCACCGCCGCTCCCGCCTCGACGGGCCGACCGTCACCCGCAGTAGCCGCTCCGCCGATCCCTTCCCGCTCTCGATCACCCGCCGGCACTCGGCCTCCAGCAACGCCCCCGTCCCCGCCAGCGCATCCCCGATCGGCCGCCCCACCCCGTCCCGGACCGTCGCCCCCGCGATGTCAGCGAGCATCGCGTTGGCCCGTACCAGCCGGGCCTCGCAGTCCACGAAGCACAGCCCGACCGGCGCTCCGCTGTACAGCGACTCGATCTCCGCCAGCTTCTGCTGCAGCCGCTGCCGGCTCTCCTTGAGCGCCTCCTCCGCGACCTCCTTCTCCGCCAGCCCGGCCGCCAGCCGCCGATTCGCCTCCGCCAGCTCCCCCGTCCGCTCCGCCACCCTCGATTCCAGCCCCCCGCGCGCCGACTCCAGCCGCGCCTCGGCCCGCCGCCGCTCCGCAACCTCATCCCGCAGCTCGGCGTTCAGCCGCGCCAGCTCCGATGGGCCCGGCAGCGACAGCGCCCGCGGCAGCAGCCGCCACAGCACCGCCGCCGTGGTGATCGACAGCCCCGCCGTCAGCGCCTTCACCAGCCCGTCCAGCCGGTACATCGGATACCAGAACGCCGCCACCCCGAACCCGTGCGTCGCCCCGCACGCCAGGATGAACGCCGCGAACAGCCAGAACACCCCCGGAAACGCAACATCCCGCCGCCGCCTCACGAAGTGCGCCAGCGCCAGCGGGATCGAGAAGTATGCCAGGGCGATCACGCCATCCGATAGCACGTGCAGCCAGATGATCTCCGCCCGGTCCCCCACGCACTGGGCCCGCGGCACGAAGTCCGCGGAGAACAGCTCCGAAAGGAACCCGCCGGCCGCCGGCGCAACACACAACGAGCACGCGGGTGACGCCTGCATGGCACGCTCCCGCGGCGGACCTTCTCCCCTCCGGAGGGAGCCGCTCCCGCCGCCACTTCCGCCGGGCGCGCCCCGCCTTCACGCCCGGTCCCCGAGAACGTCCGTGTGCACCCGCAATATACCCCGCTCGCCGCTTCCCGGCGCAGCCCATCAAAGCCACGCATCTCATCGGGCCGCGCGCCCATCGCACCCCCCGGGCCTCACCCGGGCCGGCGCAGAAAAAACCCCGCGGCCGCCGCGGGGTTCCGGGGTTTCCATCTCCCGAAGCGCCGGGCCTCAGGCCCGCTGCGCGCTCATCGCCTGCATCTCGCCCACCGAGTGCTTCTCCCCGGCGAACTGCTTGATGAAATCCTGCCGGGCCAGCCGCCCCTTGCCCCGCTGCCCGGTCGGCGTCTTCTCCGGGATGATGAACTCATCCGGCGGCAGCGACTCGATGTGCGCGATCGCCGCATCCGCCGCCCTCAGCATCGACTCATCCGGATTCTCGTAGAGCTGCTTGATGCAGATGTTGACCGCCGACTCCGCCATGTCGAAGAAGTGCAGCGCCGCCGCCTTGTCCCGCGCCCACTCCAGGTCCGCCCCGTTCCCCTTGTGCGCCCGGATCTCCGCATCCAACTTGCTCAGCGTGCACGCCCACGCGTGCAGCCACATCGCCATGTCCGCCAGCCGGGCCTGCACCGCCTGCCGGTCCAGCATCTTCACATCCCACTTCTTGCTCATGATCTTGAACTGGTACGTGTGCTCCCGCACCAGCCGGGCCAGCCGCTCCGCCGGCTCCCGCAGCTCCGGCAGCACCTTGGTCACCCTCGGCATCCGCCTCCGGATCCCCAGGTACACCTCCAGCCCCAGCGGGATCGCCAGCTTCATGATCCGCATATTGAAGCTGTTCTTGACCGCCTTCGCCAGGTACGCCCCCAGCGGCTCATCCGAGTCCTTCAGCAGCGCCGTCTTCACCCCCAGCATCTGCTCCGCCAGCTGCTTGCCGCCGTACCCGAAGATGTACGACTGCATCACCTCGTTGGCGCCCTCCACGATCAGGTTGATCCGCGAGTCCCGGAACACCCGCTCCACCTCGTTCTCCGTCATGTACGACTCGCCGCCCATGATCTGCATGCCGTCGTTCACCACCCGCCAGCCCATCTCCGAGCAGAACACCTTGCACAGCGCCGTCTCGACCTGGAAGTCCTCATCCTTGCGGTCCAGCATCCCCGTCGTCATGTACAGCACCGCGTCGATGGCGTAGTCCATCGCCGCCATCCGCGCGATCATCTGCTTCACCAGCTCCTTGGTCGCCAGCGGCTCCCCGAACTGGTACCGCGTCGTCGCCCACTTCGTCGCCTGGTCCCGCACCCGCCGCGCGCCCCCCAGCATCCCCGCCGACAGCGTGCACCGCCCGTAGTTCAGGCAGGACAGCGCGATGTTCAGCCCCCGCCCCTCCTGCCCCAGCAGGTGGAACTTGGGCACCTTCACGTTGTTGAACCGGATCCGCGCCTGCCACGTCCCCCGAATCCCGCACTTGCTCCGGTTCTTCTGGTAGATGTCGATCCCCTCCATCCACGGGTGGCACACCAGCGCGGTCACCCGCTCCGATTCCTTCCCGGTCTTGGGGTCCTTCACCTTCTGCTTCGCCATCACCGTGAACAGCCCCGACAGCGCCCCCGATGTCGCCCACTTCTTCTCGCCGTTCAGGATGTAGTGCTCGCCGTCCGCCGACTTCTCGCACCTCGTCTCCTGCCCCCCCGCATCGCACCCCACGTTCGGCTCCGACAGGCAGAACGCGCTCAGCCAGTCCTTCGCCAGCCGCGGCAGCCACTGCTTCTTCTGCTCCTCCGTCCCGTACAGCATCACCGCCTTGCACCCGATCGACTGGTGCGCCGACACCATCACCGCCGTCGACCCGCAGTAGAACCCCAGCCGCTCCAGCACCCGGTTGTAGCTGGTGATCCCCATCCCCAGCCCGCCGTACTCCTTGGGGATCGTCATCCCCAGCACCCCCAGCTCGAACAGCCGGTCGATCACCCACTTGGGGACCTCCTGGTCCTGGTCGATCTGGATCGACGGATGCTCCTTCGACAGGTACTCATCCAGCCTCGCCAGCAGCTGGTCGCACTCCGCCTGCTCCCGCGCATCCGGGCTCGGGTACGGGAAGTACGACTCCTCCTTGATGTTGCCCCAGAACAGGTTCTTCACCGGGCCCATCTTCGTCGGCTCGGCGCCAAGCCACTCCTCCGCCTGCTCGAGAAGCTTGCGGTCCGCGGCGGAAATCCCCTTCAGATTCTTCAGATCGGCCATCGCTTGCACCCTCGAACTTTCTGAACTTCCGTTCAACCTGTCCCCTGTTCCCTGTCCCCTGTTCCCTACTTCACTTCTTCCCCGCCGCCCTCGCGAAGAATGCCGCGATCGCCGCCCGGGCCTGCGCTGTGCTCCGCAGCCGCACCAGCTGGTCACGCTCGCACGCCGTCCCCGCCTCCCACCCCTCCACCAGCCCCTTGTCCACCGCCTGGAACACCGCCTCCGCCGCATCCGTGTACGTCAACTCCAGCCGCACACGCTCCAGCCCCGACATCACCGCCGCGCCCCGGCCGGGCCGGCCGATCCACCTCGACGGCGCCCCATCCCGCGCGGGCCGCTTCCCGGCCCGCCACCGCTCGCGCTCGGCCTTCAGCCACCCCTTCGCCGCCGCCATCAGTCCTTCCGGCGTCTCCGCGACCGCATCAAACAACCCGGCCGCCTTCGCCTCATCAAAGTTCATCGGCTGCCCCATCGCCGTCCGCCGGATCGCTTCCTCGGGGTTCATGCGCGCGGGCCACAGGTTCGTCCCGCCCCACCCCGGGCAGATCGCCAGGCCCGCCTCCGGCAGCCCCACCGGGTACGGCTTCCCGCTCGCCGATGGCGCCGCCACCAGCCCATCGCAGTGCATCGCGAGCTCAAGCCCCCCGCCCAGCACAGCCCCGTTGATCGCCGCCACCGTCGGGCAGGGCAGCTGCGACAGCATCAGGAACACATCCGCCGTGTACTTCAGATACCGGTGCAGCCCGGCATCATCCAGCTCCATGATCGACTTCAGGTCCGCGCCCGCAACAAACGCCCGCTCGCTCGCCGACGCCAGCACCAGACCGCTCATCTCCGCCGGCAGCGCCTTCAGCGTCGCCTCCAGCCGCCGCACCAGGTCCAGGTCCAGCACCACCACCGGCCTTGCCGGCTGCTCCAGCCGCACCGTCACCACCCCGGCGTGCTCGCCCGCCATCTCACGCTCAACCGCGAAGGGTTCAACGCTCATCAAGAATCGGCCCTCGGAGTTGCGATCAGATCCCGCTTGCTTTGCTATCACACGGCAAGGTCCCAGTCTATTCCGCCGGGCCTCCCCGGGACACAATCAGGGCCGATTCCCCGGCGAAGCGCCGAACTTCTCCCTGAGCCGCGCCCTCGTCTCCTCCAGCCCGATCACCCGCGCCGATAACTCCGCCCCCCGCCTCACCACCCCTCCCTCCAGCGACCCATCCAGCTCGTTGAGCAGGTGCTTCGTCGCCCGCAGCGCAGCCGGGCCTCCCTCCGCCAGCCGCCGGGCCATCTCCACCCCCGCCCCCGCCAGCGCTTCCGGCTCCCCGACCACCGCATCCACGATCCCGATTTCGTACGCCTCACGCCCGCTCATCAGCCCGCCCGACAGCAGCACCCGCCGGGCCCGCCCCGCCCCGATCTTCCTTACCAGCCACGGGGCCACCACCGCCGGGCACACCCCCAGATCCACTTCCGGAAACCCCATCTTGCTCGACTCGTGCGTCACCGCCAGGTCGCACACGCACACCAGCCCGCACCCACCCCCGATCGCCGCCCCGTTCACGATCGCGCATGTCACCATCGGCAGGTCCCGCAGCTTCAACGTCAGCTCCGCCAGGCTCAACAGCAGCCGGGCCGGCGCCTCGGGGGCGGGGTCGTCGATCACGTGCTTCAGGTCCATCCCCGCGCAGAACGCCTTCCCCTCCCCCGTCACCAGCAGCACCGACACATCCTCACGCCTCACCAGTTCATCCACCCGCGCATGCAGCGCCTCCAGCAACTCCACCGACAGCGCATTCCGTATCTCGGGCCGGTTGATCACCAGCCGCGCAATCCTCCCCGACACCTCGACCTTCGCCAGATCAGACATCCCCACCTCCGCACGCCGCGTTTGAATCCACCCGTGTCACCCTCACCGCCGCACCGCCCGCATCAACCCCTCCCTCTCTTCATCCCCGCCAGTCAGCCCCATCGAGACCGCCAGCCCCCGCTCCGGCGTCACCCCCCGCAGCCCATCCTCGATCTCGTTCAGCCACCCCTTCGTCGTCGCGATCGCGGTGGGGGGCTTCTCCGCAAGGCCCTTCGCAACTTCCATCGCCCGCGCCAACACCCCGCCGGGCCCATCCACCACCTCGTGCACCAGGCCGACCGCCCGCGCCCGCTCGGCATCGATCAAGCCCGTATCCAGCATCCGCGCGCGGGCCGGGCCGAACCCCGCCCCCACACCCAGGAACGGCGCCGACACCGCGGGGCTGACCCCGATCCGCAGCACCGGATACCCGAACTTCGCCCCCCGGTCCGTCACTACCACATCCGCCCCGCCCAGCATCGCGCACCCGCCCGCGATCGCCCCGCCCTGCGCCGCCACGACAACGCACCCCGGAAAATCCCGCAGCGAGATGATCAGCGCTGAGAGCCCCGACAGCAGCGCCCGCATCACCGACCCGTCGGGATGCGCTGCGCACAGCGCCAGGTCAAACCCCGCGCAGAACACGCTGCCCTCCCCGGCCAGCACAATCACGCGCGTGGATGCCGGCGCCTCCTTCACCACCCGTGTCACTTCCGCCAGCATCTCCGGCGTCAGCGCGTTCCGCTTCTCGGCACGGGCCAGCGTGATCACCCTCACCGGGCCATCATCAGCAACACGGATCACGCACGACCTCCGAGAGGGTGGCACAGGCGTCCCGCCTGTGCCCTTCACACCCCTGCCCTCGCCTTCGCCACAATCTCCCTCGCAAACCGCGCCGCCTCCTCCAGCTTTCCCAGGTCCACCCCTGTCTTGAACCCCGCCGCTTCCACCGTCCTCACCAGCAGCTCCGTCGAGATGTTCCCCGGCGCCCGCCTTCCGGGGGTGCTCGCGTACGGGCACCCGCCCAGCCCGGCCACCGACCCATCAAAGCTCCGCACCCCGATCTCCAGCGCCGCCTTCACGCACTCCGCCGCCCGCCCGAACGTGTCGTGCAGATGCAGGTTGATCGACGTGTCGCGCTGCTCCGCCCAGTAACCCGCCATGCGATCGGCCGACGGGCCCGCCGCCATCATCACCAGCGCGACCTTGCCCGGCGTGGCCTGCCCGATCGTGTCGCCAAAGGAGATCTCGATCGGCCCGAATCCCGGGCCCTGCCGCCCAGCCCAGACGTCGGAATGGGATAGCAGGTTCAGGCACGATGCTGTCACATCCGCCACCTGCTTCGGCGTGATCTCACCCTCGAACGGGCAGCCGAACGCGCACGAAATGTACATCTTGACCGCGAGCCCATCGCGGTACGCCGATCCCAGCACCGGCTTGAATCGCTCCAGGCTCTCCGCAATGGACACGTTCGTGTTACGCCGGTTGAACGTCTCCGATGCCGCTGTGAACAGGCACACCCGGTCCAGCAGCGGGCCGGCGCTGTTCACCCTGCTGAATTCCTCGAATCCCCGCTCGTTGGGCACCAGCGCCGAGAAGCGCACGCCCCCGGGCTTCCTGCCCCGCAGTCCCGCGCACACCTCCGCCGCATCCCCGAGCTGCGGCACCCACTTCGGGCTCACAAAGCTCGTCACCTCGACCTCATCCACTCCCGTCGCGCACAGCAGCTCCACCAGCCGCACCTTCTCCGCCGTGGGGATTACGCCAGGCTCGTTCTGCAAGCCATCCCGCGGCGAGACATCCGTGATCCGCACCCGCTCCGTCATGCCCTTCGTGCCTCCGTGCCTCCGTCCCTTCGTGCCTTCCTACCTCATCCCCCTCACAAACTTCTCCAGCCGGTCCATGCCCTCGTGAATCTGCCTCTCCGGGCACGCGAAACTGATCCGCACGTGGTTCTTCGCGACCCCCCCGAAATCCTCCCCCGGCACGAACGCAACGTGCGCCTCCTCCAATAGGGCCTCGCAGAATTGCGTCGAAGTCTCCACCTTCCGCCCGCCCGCCGTCATCCTGCCAAACCACTTCGACACATCCGGGAACGCGTAGAACGCCCCGACGGGCCGCGGCATCTTCATCCCCTCGATCCGCCCCAGCCGCTCCGCGATCACCCCGGCCCGCGCTGCAAACGCCAGCCGCATCTGCTCCACCTCATCCTCGCAGCCCGTCAGCGCTGTCCGGATCGCCGGGTACACAAAGCTCGTGATGTTCGTCGTCATCTGCCCCTGCATCGCCGCCATCGACCTCATGAACCTCAGCCCGAACTCCCCGCTCGCCGCCGTGTACCCCACCCGCCACCCCGTCATCGAGTACGCCTTCGACAGCCCGTTCACCGTAATCGTCCGCTCCGCGATCTCCGGCATGCTCCCGATCGAGAAGTGGGGCACCCCCCCGTACACGATCTTCTCGTAGATCTCATCGCTCACCACCACCAAACCCGGCGCCACCGTCCCCGCCGCCTCCGCCACCACCGCGCCGATCGCCCGCAGCTCCGCCTCGCTGTACATCGTCCCGCACGGATTGCTCGGGCTGTTGAGGATCAGCATCCGCGACCGCGGGCCGATCGCCTTCCGCAGCTGCCCGGGCGTGATCTTGAACCCTCCCTCCAGCGTCGTCGGCAGTTCCACCACCCGCCCGCCCGCGATCTCCGCCAGCGGCCCGTAGCTCACCCAGCTCGGCACCGGCAGCAGCACCTCCTGCGCGGGCTCACCCGCCGCGGGCGCATCCAGCAGGCACTGGCAGATCACGTACAGCGCATGCTTCCCGCCCGCCGATACCGCCACGTGGTCGCCCGTCACCCCGGGCAGCCCGTTCTCCTGCGTGAACTTCCGCGCGATCACCGCCCGCGTCTCGGGATCCCCGAACGTCGGCATGTACTTGGTCTGCCCCGCGTTCAGCGCCTCGATCGCCGCCTTCTTGATCGCGATCGGCGTGTCGAAATCCGGCTCCCCCGCCGTGAAGTTCTGCACATCGATGCCCTGCCGGATCATCGCCTTCGCCCGGTTCATGAAGGCGATCGTCACCGATGGCGCCATCCCCTCCACGCGCCGCGCTACCCGAAGGCTGCTCATGAGGCGGAGAATAGGTCATCGGCCGGGCCCCCGCACCCCGCCCGCCGCCCTCCGTCAGCCTCGTTCACCGCTCCCTTCGCCTCCGCACCCCGATCAGCCCCGCCAGCCCGGCGAACGCCGCCGTTCCCGCCGGGCCCGGCACGAACGCGATCGGCTGGATGTACTCGAACTCGCCCCCATCCGCGATCAGGCTCACCATCCCGCTGTCCAGGTCGAGGCTCCTCACCGAGTCCGCCGTCGTGAACAGCACCTCTCCATCCGACAGCGAGAACACGCCGCGCACCGCGAAGCCCTCCGCGTACGTCCCCAGCAGCGCCCCGCCCGCGTCGTACGCGCGGATCCCCCGCGCCGTCCCCACCAGCACGCCGCCCTCCAACCCCAGCGCCACCTGCTCGATCCCCTCCAGCCCCGAATCCACCGTCGATTGCCACACCCCATCCAGCCCGAACCGCTCCAGGCTCCCCGTCCCGCGGTTGGTGATGTACACCCTCTGCTCGACCGTCAGCAGCGAAGCCGGGCCTGCCAGGTGCTCCGAGGCCCACGTCGCCTGGCCCGTCCCGTCAAACTCGAACCGCTGGATCGTGTCCGCCCACGGGCCCGCGCCCACCGCCGAGTAGATCTGCCCGCCCAGCACCATCAGCCCGCGCACATCCGCGATCCCGCTCGAGGCCTCATCGGTCACCGTCCCGATGTACACCCCGTCGAACCCGTAGTGCAGGATCGCCCCGGCGCCCGGGTCGCTCACCAGCACGCTGTCCCGCCGGCTGCACGGCGCATCCTTCGCCCGCACCATCCGCCCGTCGTACGGGATGAAGTGCGTGCTGTACAACATCCCATCCGTCTGCGAGAACGCCCACACCCCGTCGCTCGCCGTGTCCGGCACCGTCACCAGCCCGCCAAAGCACGGTCCCGCGCCCGCCGTCCCCGCCATCCCCATCAGCACCGACGCGCACGCCACGCCCGCCATCACCCTCACGCGTTTCATAATGAGCCCCTTTCCAGCGCGCGACGGCCCGCTCGCGGCTCCCCGCGCCGGCCGCCCGCGGAGTTGTTCACTGCGCTGCGCACTCGCCGGAGCCGGGCCGCCCGGCCCCGCAGCACGCGCCATCCGACCGACCACCATTGAACGCGCACCACCGCGAGGCCACGGGAATCCGGCCCCGTTCCCCGCGCGGGCCGCTCAGCATCCCGCATCGTAAAAGTTCAGAAACTCCAGGTAATCCGAGAAGGCCACGATCCCATCCCCGCTGAAATCCACGCTCAGGTCACCCGCCTCGTACAGGTTCAGGAACTCCAGGTAGTCGCCGAAGTCCACCAGCCCGTCGCCGGTCAGGTCCGCCCGGCAGACACACCCCAGCTCGAACACGTACGCCGAACCCGAATCGCCGACGTACGGCACGTGCGTGTCGAGCCACGCCCCCAGCACCGCCGTGTCCCCCGACACCGCCGCCGAGTACCCCATCTCATCCTGCGGCTGGCCGTCCGCCGCGTACATGCGCGGGCCCGCCGTCCACACGCCCCCGCTCCGCGAGTACACGTGCCCCGCGCCCGTCGTGCTCGTGCCGCCACGCCACTGGCGCGGCGCGCCCACCACCGCCACATCCCCGTCGAGCCCCACCGACCAGCCGAAGTTGGGCCGCGATGTCGCCTCCATGTCGATGAAATGCGCCTCCTCGATCCAGCCCCCGCCCGTCCGGCGGAAGACGTACGCCGAGCCCATGTCCTGGCCCCGCGGCGTGTCGTCGTACCGCGCCCCCACCAGCACGCTGTCCCCGCTCACGTCGATCGACCAGCCGAAGTCGTCGTACGGCATCCCGTCCGCCGCCGTGAGCGTCTCCTCCAGCACCCATCCCCCCGCGCCCAACGTGTACACGCACGCCGCCCCGTCGATCACTCCCGTCCCGTCCCGCCGCCACGTGCACCCCACCGCGAGCGTGTCGCCGTCCACCGCCACCGATGTCCCGAACCACTGCACCCACATCCCGCTGGCCTCGATGAGCTTGGCCCGCATCGTCCACAGCTCCCCCGCGCCCTCGAAGATGTACGCCGCGCCCTCGTTGCTCCAGCCGCTCTGGAACGCCCCCGCCACGATCGTGCTCCCCGAGATCGACACCGAGCACCCCAGGTAGTCGTACGACTCGGCGTCCGGCGCCATCAGCTTGGCCCGCAAGCTCCACACCCCGCCCTCTCTCGTGAACACGTACGCGCAGCCGGGCCCATCCTTCCCCGAGTGGTCATCCCCCATCGACCCCACGACCGCCGTCTCCCCGTCGATCGCCACCGACCACCCGAACCATTCCGCCACCCCGGGGTCGGGCGATGTCAGCTTCGCCTCCTGCACCCATCCCGACGGGCCGCGCACGAACACGTACGCCGCCCCCGCCTCGGCCATCCCCGACAACCGGTGCCGCGGCGCGCCCACGATCAGCGTGTCCCCGTCGATCGCCGCCGAACTCCCGAACTGGTCATCGCCGAACGTGTCCGACGCGATCAGCTTCGCCGACTGCACCGGATCGCACTGCCCGCTCGCCGCCCCCGGAAGCCCCGCCGCCATCACCACCACGAGCGACATCCGCCGAACAATCCGCATTGGCCGGGCCATGTTCCGCTCCTTGTCTTCGCCCCCGCGCGGGCCATCGGCGCCAACCCGGCAACCCGGGCGGAGCGCAGCCGTAGTTCTAGCCCGCCCCCGCCCGCCGATGTACCCGGCGCGGGCCGATCAGGGCGGTTTCCCGCCGCCGCCCGTTGCTCTCGCGTCCCCGGGGGCGGGACGTGCTCAGCACCCCGCGTCGTAGAAGTTGAGAAACTCCAGGTAATCCGCGAAGTCCACGATCCCATCCCCGTTGAAGTCCACGCTCAGGTCCCCCGCCTCGTACAGGTTCAGGAACTCCAGGTAGTCGCTGAAGTCCACCAGCCCATCCCCCGTCAGGTCGGCCACGCAGTCGCAGTTCATGTCGAACACGTACGCCGAGCCCGCATCCCCCGAGTATGGCGGGTGCGAGTCGTACCACGCCCCGACGACCGCGACCCCGCCCGACATCGCCGCCGAGCAGCCGAACTCATCCGTCGTCGCCGCATCCGTCGCGTACACGCGCGGGCCGATCGGCCACGCCGCCCCGGTCCTCGTGAAGACCCGCAACGCGCCCGTCTTCAGCGTGCCACCCTTGCTCTTCCACGGGGACCCGACGATCGCGATGTCACCCTCGACCGCCACCGAGGTCCCGAAGTGCGCGTTCGACGACTCGTCATCGAGGAGCTTGGCCTCTAGCCCCCAGGTCCCCCCCGCGCCGCGAAAGACATACACCGATCCCGCGTCCGTCCCACGCTCGTTGTCGTCATACCGGGCCCCGACGATCACCGTGTCCCCGCTCACCGCGACGCCGCACCCGAACTCATCCATCGAGGCGCCATCCGGCGCCCACACCGTCTGCCGCAGCGCCCAGCCACCCGCGACGCGGCCGTAGATGTACGCCGCGCCCGTCGCGATGCCGCCGATCTCACGACGCGTGCTCCCGATGACCACCGTGTCGCCATCCGTCGCCACCGCGCCTCCGAACCACAGCAGCTCTTCGCCGCTGGTGTCCTGCAGCTTGGCCCGGAGCGTCCACGCATCATCCGCGCCCTCGAAGATGTACGCCGCGCCCTCGTTGCCGGGGTCGCTCATCTGCGCGCCCGCCACGATCGTTCCCCCGGACATCGCCACCGAGATGCCTAGATAAGCGCAGTCCTCATCCCCTCCGATCAGCGTGGCCCGGTGCGCCCACACACCCCCGGACCTCACGAACACGTACACACACCCCGCCTCGGCATCCTCCGCAAGGTCGTGCTTCGTCGCGCCCACCGCGGCCGTGTCGCCGTACACCGCCACCGACCGCCCGAACCACTCGTAGGGCTGGGGATCGGGCGACACCAGCTTGGCCTCCTGCACCCACCCTCCCGGGCCGCGCACGAACACGTACGCGCTGCCCATCTCGACCCCGTCAAACTTGTCCCACGGCGCCCCGATCACGGCGATATCTCCGTGGATCGCCACCTGCGTCCCGAACCGGTCATCCCCTCCTGTGTCCGATCCCACCAGCTTCGCCGACTGCACCGGGTCGCACTGCCCCCGCGCCACCCCAACCCCCGCCACACCCGCCATCCCCGGTAGCCCCGGAAACCCCGCCACCCCCATCCCCGACCCCAGCACCATCAGCACATGCCGCATCCGCCGAACAAACCGCGTTGGCCGGGCCATGTTCCGCTCCTTGTCTTCGCCCCCGCGCGGGCCATCGCCACCAACAGCGCCGCCCGAACAGGGCGCAGCCGTAGTTCTAGACCGCGCCGAAGCGCAGTTGCAAATCGAGCATCGCGATCAGGGTGGCCTTCCTGATTCGCCCAGCCGCTCAATCCTGCTTCTTGAAGAGGAACACACAGTTGACGGCCCGCGCGCGCGCGATAGCGTGTCTTCAGCAGTGATTGCCGGCGATTTTCACAACACGGGCGAGCAGAGCGTTTCCGGTAGTGTACCGAAAATGGCTCCTCCTCCGCCCTCGCCGCGCGTCACTCGTGAGGGCCTGAACATGAGCGCCAAGGAATCGAACCGCGTCCCCAGCTACCGCCACCACCGGGCCAGCGGGCAGGGCATTGTCACCCTCGCGGGCAAGGACCACTACCTCGGCAAGCACGGCAGCGCCGCCAGCCGAGCCGAGTACCGCCGCCTCGTTGGCGAGTTCATCGCCAACAACCGGCAGTTGCCTCCCGACCCGCAGGCCGGGCCGCTCACGGTCGGCGAGTTGATCCTGAGGCATTGGAAGTACGTGGAGGCCCGGACGACCAGCGTCGGAGTCCGCAACATGTACAAGGCCGCCTGCCGCCCCCTGCGGCGTCTATACGGGCATACAGAGGCCGCTAAGTTTGGGCCCCTCGGGCTCAAGGCCGTCCGCGCCGAGATGCTCAAGACCGGCTGCTCGGCTGTTGTGGTGCAGACTGCCGGGGCGAAGGGAATCGACAAAGCCCGGCCGCAGATGTCGCGCGTCACCGCGAACAAGTACACCAATGCCATCCGGCTCGTGTTCAAGTGGGGTGCGGCCGAGGAGTTGATCCCGGCGGAGGTATGGGCGCGGCTCAAAACCGTGGATGCGCTCCGCCGGGGCGAGGGCGGGGCGGAGGACCGCGAGCCCGTCGGGCCCGTCGCCGACGCCCTGGTCGCTGCCACCCTGCCCCGTCTGTCGTCGGTCATCGCGGACATGGTTCGGGTGCAGCGGCTCACGGGCATGCGGCCGAGCGAGGTTTGCACGATGACGGGCGGGCAGATCGACATGAGCGGGCGGGTGTGGCTCTACAAGCCCGTCCACCACAAGAACGCCCACCGGGGGCAGGCCCGCGTCATCGCCATCGGGCCCCGGGCGCAGGACATCCTCCGCCCGTACCTCCGGCGCGAGTTGAGCAAGCCCCTCTTCTCGCCCGTCGAGGCCGTGGCGGAGGTCGGGCGGGAGTGGACCGGCTGCCGCGAGGGATACGACGCGCAGACGTACAGGCAGGCCATCAAGAACGCCTGCCTCAAGGCGGAGTTGCCGGTGTGGAAGCCGAATCAACTGCGGCACGCCGCCGCGACAGACTTGAGGAAGCGCTACGGGCTCGAAGTGGCGAGCGCCATGCTCGGGCATTCCGCTCTCAACACGACGGAAATCTACGCCGAAAAGGACCTGGGGACCGTGGTCCGGATCGCCGCCGAGGTCGGTTGACGCCTACATTGAATCGAGGGCCCGCGACAGATCATCGCGGGTAAACAGAGGGAGAGTGACGGCGCACAACACCCCGCGCCGTTGCGCTCCCTCTGGTCCTTTTTGGGGTGCCACCGATGGAAGCCGACCGATGGGACAGCGCCGCGATTACGCAGGCGATCACGGAGGCGAGGGCAAGGACATTTGCCAGCATTGAGGACTACCAAGCCGCTTATCGGGACTTGCACGAGTTGCGCGGTGCGGTGTACTGGATTCAGGAGTACGCGCGCGGCAACATCAAGCGGGGCGGGCTCCCAAGCGAGATGATCGGGCGGTACCAAGATGTCTGCACGCGATTCGCGGTGATGTTCCCGCAGATCAACCGCATTGCCCCGTTGGCCCGCCGCGCGCGGGGTATCAACGGGCCCGTGATCCGGCTCGGCAACGTGACGATGCGCACCGGCGTTGAGGCACTGTTTGATTGCGTGTGGGACATCTACAGCCCGTCCGGGCGGTTGATGATCCTCGTTCAAGAGCGACTGCTCGGCCAAGTCATGAAGCCGGGCACCTCCGTGTTGGAAGATACCCCGTCAGCGATCGACGTTCGCGCGTTCGTCCGCGAATCTCGGTCGATCATCGTCGAGGAGTGGGAGGGCCCGCTGTCTCGATACTGGAAGACGGTTCCACACCTCGACATCCCGGCGCTCAACGTCTGGCTGGCGCAGGAATACGAGGCCATTCACAACAGCGTTACCATTAAGGCACCGAAGAGGAAAGGCCGAAAGCGAGGACCCTATCGCCCAAAGCCCCTCACCAAGAAGCAAAAGCGCGTCGTCGATTTGTACTACGCGCACGGTGGCAACTGTTCCGCCGCCGCCGCCGCCTATGACAAGACACTGCAAACGTACATGAGCATTCTGTACCGCGCGGACGCCAAGCTGGTCGAGCAAGGACTCGACTCGGTTTTCCAGGATGCCCGCGAGCCTAAAACATTGCGGGCGGTTCGGTCGGTCCATCTGGATCAGGGTCCGGAAGGTTGGGAGAGGCATCTCCCCAGCGAGGATGGCAACTCGGCGGTTGATCGGCGTTTTCGTGAAAACGCCGAGTGAATCTCGAAAAGGAAGCTGAGGAAAACAGGCCTGAAATGAGGCCCCAGCTAGCAGTCCGTAGCGTTCGGCAGCAGCCCATATCTGAAAAGCGCTGAGTGGTGCGGACAGGGGTATGAGCATCAATACCCCGTCGTTTCAACCCGAACCGTTCCTCCCCTTGTTGCCCGCGATCCGCGAGCGGCTCCAGTCGAGCCGCCCCGGTGCCCGCGTCGCCGCATCCACCGCCCACCGATGGCGCACGTCCGGCGTCAAGGGTGTTCGCCTCAAGTGCTGGCGCGTGGGCGGGCGCTGGACAACCACCGCCGCAGCCGTCTCCGAGTTCATCGCCGCGCTCAATAGTGACACCTTGCCGCCGCCGACATCGGCCGGGAAGCGGCAGGCCGCCATCGACGCCCAGCTCGACGCCATCGGGATCTGAACCAAGAAAAGCGCCCGCCGTGTTTGGCTTCCGACCGCGCGACGGGCACGGAGTCATTGCATGCCATCGTATCCATTTCGCTCTGCGCCGACGGCAGATATCGAGGTCTTCGCCCTCACCGCCCTCGGCGACTTCCACGAGGCCCGCGAGCGTTTCGCGGACCTGAACCTGACGCCCCGCGTGTTCCGCCACCCGTTCGCCCAATGGCTCGCCGCGAAGATCATCACCGGGGAGGAGTTGACCGCCGAGGAGTCGGCCGCGCTCGCCGTGGGCACGCCCACGAGCCTGTCGTGGGCGGAGGCGATGTCCTGGTTGCGGGCCACCGATTCGGAGTGGGCGCTGTCGCGCCTGGTGGCGTACGCCATCGCATCCGCACCGGAGTGGGTGCCCGAGCGGCTCGTCGATGCCGCCGACCAGATCAGACGCGGGGCGGATGTCCGTATCGTCTGCTCGGGCCTGATCGGCTTCCTCACCTTGCTCGGGGCCGAGCGGGGGGTGGCGCGATGATTAAGCCCCGTCCCACCGATGCCGAGCGCGAGGCGAGGATCATCGCATCGTCGGGCCCCCCCGCGCCGCATTCGACCGCGTCGTTCCCGTCACCCGGCAGGGACGGTACCACCGTAAGGCAGGCCGGGCTCATCACCGTCAGGATGTCCGATGTCGAGCCGGAGGTGCTTATGTGGCTGTGGCCGGGCCGTGTCCCGCTTGGAAAACTCACGCTCATTGCTGGTGATCCGGGCTTAGGAAAATCGTTCATCACGATGGACATGGCCGCACGGATCACGCGCGGGGAGCCGTGGCCCGACGGAGCCGAGAACGTTGCCGGCGAGGTCGTCGTTGTCAACGTCGAAGACGGGCTCGCCGACACGATCCGGCCACGGCTCGACGCCGCCGGGGCCGACCCCTCGCGCGTTCACGCCATCACGGGTGTGCAGCGCACCGCTATGGACGGTGAAGCGACATTCTCCATCGTCGAGGACCTGCCTCGGTTGGAGGCACTGTTGCTGGCGAATCCCGGCGTGCGGGCCATCTTCCTCGACCCGATCAGCGCGCTTCTCGGCGACGTGGACAGCCACAAGAACGCCGACATCCGCGCGATGCTTGCTCCCCTCGCCGCCCTCGCCGAGCGGCATCACGCCGCCGTCATCGGCGTAACCCACCTCAACAAGAACGCGGGGGGCAACGCGGTCTACAGGACCACGGGAAGTCTGGCGTTCCCCGCCGCCGCCCGCGCCGCGTGGTTGGTCGCGCCCGATCCGGAGGATAAGGACGCGCGCATCTTGGCCCCGATCAAGTTCAACCTCGGCGAGCGGCCGAGCGCGATGTCCTTTTCCATCATCGGCAAGCCGGGCCGCGTGGCTTGGAGCCGTGACACGTTCGATATCACCGCCGACGAACTCCTCGCCAAGCTCACCGAGAAGGCGGAGGATGCGTCCGACGGCATTGACGCCGTGGAGTGGCTGCGCGAGCGCCTCGCCCTCGGCTCGGTCCGGTGCGCCACGATCAACTCGGAGGCCCGTCAGGTCGGTATCGGCACCCGTCGGCTCACCAACGCGCGGAACGCTCTTGGGCTCAAGCCGTGGCGCAAAGGTGGGCTCGGCGGGGACGGCCAGTGGTGGTACAGCCTGCCCGGGCAGAGCGGGCAATCCCCGCAATCCTCGCTATCCCCTACAGGCCCGGAGGGTGAGGGGGATAGCGGGGATAGTGAGGTTGACGACATCGACGGGCTACCCGTGTAGGAGGAACCTCGTGAACCCCGAGGCGACGACAACGCGCAGAACGCGCAAGGACCCCGCAGACCCGTCCTATCGCCCCAACCGACGGCGCGACAACATGACGCCCGAGGAGTGGGCCGTACACCGCCGCCGCATCCTGGCCCGTCGTAGGGCCCGTAACGCGGCTCGGCGGGCCCGCGCCGCCGCCGTCGTGCAGCGCATGTACTCCTTCACCCACCGCAACCCCGGAGGCGACCCATGAGCGACGATGCTCCCAAAAAGGCCGAGTTGATCGTGATGACCAAGGTAGACAAGGATGGCACGGTGAAGCGGGTACGAACCAAGCAGCAACCGTCGGACTTCACCCGGCTACACCACGGGGTGCTGCTCGACGCCCTCCCCTACACCGAGCAACTGCGGGCCGTCGGGATGGACCAGGGGGCCGACGACGCGCTCGACTACATCGATGACTACCTCGCCGAGGTGCAGCCTCGCAATCCCGTTGAGCGGATGTTGGCGGTTCAGATGTTGTGGTTGCACAAGCGGCTCGGGCAGTTGGCGACCCAGACCGCCAAGATAACCCGGGCGGATCACCTTCGGGGCCTGTACGCCGCGTCCGACGCCGGGCTCGCCTCGTTTCGAAAGCATGCACTTGCGTTCCAACAACTGCGAGAACCCCGGCCGGTCCAGTTCATCAAGGCAGGGCAGGCCAACTTCGCCGACAAGCAGGTCGTGAACAACACGATTCCGCCCGCGTCCGGTCCCGAATCTGTGCCCTCGTCAAAAGTGGAAAACGAAGTAGGATTGGAGGATGCCCCATACTCCCCGCCGCCGCTACCGCCTGTCATCCCGGGGTCGGATGTCCTTGCGGGCCTCCGCGCTCCGCGCGAGGCCGTGGGAGAAATCCACCGGGCCTCGGACGCCGTCGGGCAAGGCACGCTCCGCCCGTAACTCGCTCCGCACCGGGGCCCACACCGCCGAGGTCCGGGCCCACTTTCGGGAGATTCGGGACATCCTGAGGAAGGCGCGGGCGTGGGTCCGGATGGAGCGCGAATACGCGAGGTACCTGTAGTCAAGGGGCGCAGCGGGTTACTGCTGGATCATCTTCCAGGTGCCGTCAGGCTGTCGCTGTTGCACTACCGAGCGTTTGTTATCCCTGAGGTTTAGCGACACGAGTGTGTCAGGTCCGGTTTCCATTGAAACGGCGTGAACCTTGCCATCGGGGGTGATCGTACAGGCAAGCCCGTCCGCCATGACGTAAAGAAGAGCGCCGCCGCCGGGGATCGGTACGACATCAAGCGGGGGGGCTGGCGCAGGCTGCCCCGCGCCGAAAAGGACGGCTCCAGTCACAAGCGAGAGGGGGGCAACGATGATAAGCCACAGGCGCGATGCGGTGCGTTGTTCGTTCATCACAACTTCTCCAGCATGCCGCCCATACGGGGGCGCAGCGGTAAGCGGACAAGACGCGGTTAACACCCCGCGTCGTAGTGATTCAAGAACTCCAGGTAGTCCGCGAAGTCCACGAACCCGTCCGCATTGAAGTCCGCGAGCGGGTCTTGCGCGTCGTAGAGGTTCAGGAACTCCAGGTAGTCACCGAAGTCCACAAAGCAGTCACCGTTGAGGTCGGCCGGGCACGTGTGCAGCTTGGCGATCCATGCCTCTTGTTGGCCAGACGGGTTCACGCCGCCGCCGACGAGCGTCGAGCCATCGCGGGAGAGTCCGAATACGTCATTGAGCAGCCAGCCGTCGTATGAGATCGAGTGACTTGAGAAGTGGGTCGCCAGCGGCACCATGGCAGAGTCTGTCAATCGGACCCAAAGCTGCTCTGTACCGGGATGCCACGATCTTCCTGTGATGACACGCCCGTCGTCCGAAATCCGCCAAGCGGAACTATTAGTCAGGCCGGGCAGCGATCCCAAGGACTGCATTCCTTGGCTCGGCGTCCAAATGAAAGCGCGGTTGACAAGACCGGGCCCTTCACGCAGACAATCCCCCACGACGACTTCTCCGTCACCGGACGCCGCGTAGGCCCAACTTTGCCGGAAGTCCGGTAGCAAGCCGAGATCGGCGGCAACCGCAGCACCGACCCACCGACACGCGCGGTCCCATGCCACAGCCGGGCCTTCAAAGTTGCCGACCAACGTACTTCCATCGGCCGAGATCGATCGCGCCTGCCCCCTGTTGATGTCGGGCGGAAGCCCTAAGAGAATCGGGGTCGCGGGCAGTCTCCACACAGCCCCCCTTTCCTCGTGATCGTCAGCCGTAATGTACCCCGCGATCGACAACCCATCATCCGATACATCATTTGCTCCACTCCGTAGGGTGTTTGGGAAGACAGCGAGCGTTTCTTGCTGGCCGCCGGGTAGCCACCGAACAGCGCGCATGCCCTCCGATCCGTAGAACTCACCTACGACGACGCCGCCGTCTGCGGAACACCCCCACGCCCCCGCATACTCGCTGGACCCGGATAGCTGTTCGATCCTGCCATCCGGCCACCACCTCACCGCCGTGTACCTCCGGCCCGAAGGTGTTACTCGACTGCAATAGCCGACCGCAACGCGCCCATCTGCCGATACGGCACGAGCTACACTCATGTCCCAGTCCGACAGAATCCCAAGCCCGCGAAAGCATCCGCGATCTGCGGCCGCGCTGTCGGCGCTTAAACCGCAAACCAACACGAGCAGTGAGGCATGTGAGGGCCGGTGCATGAGTTACTCCTGTCAGCATCCCGCGTCATAGTGGTTCAGGAACTCCAAGTAGTCGGGGAAGTCCAAAACGCCGTCGCCGGTGTAGTCCGCGCGTGGGTCTGCGGCATCGAAGAGATTGAGGAACTCCAGGTAATCGGTGAAGTCGATGGTTCCATCGTCAGTGAGGTCCGCGTCGCACAGAGTGCCGATGCGCAGTACCCACGCCTGATTCACTCCGAAGTACCGCGCCGTTCCGACGATCACGGACCCGTCGTGCGATACTGCGCTGGGAGTCACCACGAGCCATTGGGTCGCGGAGGCAACGCCCCGCGCGAGCAGCCAGTCCACGAGGTTCCGCATACCCCTGCGGGCATCCCAGATGAAGGGCTCTTGACCAAAGACGGATGTCCCGAACCCCGTGATGATGCGCCCGTCGCCAGAGATCGCCGTCGCCTCGCTGTTAAAGGGCCCCCCGGGAAGGTCGCCGAGACCCACCATCCCCGTTTGGGCCGTCCAGCGGAAAGCCTCAAGCCTCGCCAGTTCAGTTGTACTGCTGCTGCCGACCACCACAGCCCCATCATCTGAAACGTCATACGCGATGCTGCGATTAACGCCAAGATAGCCGAGGCCGACCATTCCTGATGACAGAGTCCAGCGGAATGCCTCGTCGCTGCAATAGTCCTTACCGACTACGACGCCGGTGTCAGTCACCGCCCGGGGCGAGGAGATATAGGTGCCACACGAGGTGCCCATCGGTTGAATCCGAAGGGAGTGGTTCCACCAGAATCCCTGCGTTTCGGGTATTCCCATGCTTGTGCCGACAACCCAGTCTCCGTCTCGTGAGATGGCGAGGGCGGCGCTGCTTGATCCAAAGGGAAAGAAGCCAAGACCGGCAAACCCTGTTGCCGCTGTCCACCGGACAGCTTCACCGCCGATCGTTCCTGCGATCACGGAGCCATCGGCAGAGACGCCGACACAGTCTTGCATCACCGGCCCGGTCGGAACGGCCCCGACTCGCGCGATACCAGATGCCTGAGTCCAACGGAACATCTCTTGGCCAAAGGTGGAGGCGCTCGTCCCCACAATGGTGTTGCCGTCGGCTGTGACACCAGCGGCCGAACTCGATGACCCACCGGGCAGCACGCCCAGTCCCGTCAGCGTCACCTGCCCTGGAGCTGTGAAGGCGAGCAGCGAGCCGACCCCAGCAGCGCAACACACATCCCAGATTTGTCGCATGGCGAGTACTCCCGGGGACCAAGATAAACCGAGCCCGTCGCCGGGCGAAGCGGAAGATTTCGCGAAACGGTCGAAGGCGGGCGAACAGGAGCGGGCGGGGAAAGCCCTGTCCCAAATCCGGTAGTCACCCGGTAGTCGGCACCTGTTCGGCAGTAGTGATTCGGTAGTCGCCGGTAGTGGATGGTCGGATACCGGGTTGGCCCGCTAGAAAACGGGTTGAATCGAAAACAAGTATAACACCTGGGGTGTCGCGTGTAACTACCGAAAAGAGCAGTAGTTGCGACGTTTCCAGCCGCTCAATCCTGCTTCTTGAAGATCATCAGATAATTGAACCCGCGCAGAAAGAAGTTCCCCTCCTCCGCCGCCTTCCGCCAGTTCCCCCGCGCCAGCTTCTGGTTGTGCCGCACCACGCAGATCATGTCCACCGGCATCATCCGCTCCCGCAGCATCCCGAACAGCTCGAACCCGATCGGCATGAACACCCCGCCCCCGAGCCCCGTCTTCCCCTTCGCGCCCTCTCCCCCCTTCGTCCCTCCCTGCCTCCGTCCCTCCGGGCCTTCCCTCCTCTTCCTCCACGAATCGCTCACGTACACCGCCATGTACCGCCGGGCCTTCATCACCCGCAGCGCCTCATCGAACACCTTCCCCATCGCGCTGTAGTAGGCCCGCCCCCCATCGCCGCCCGCCGCATCCAGCTTCCCGATGCACGCCGGATCATCCGAGTAGGCGATGTGCGTCGAGTACGGCGGATCGATGAACACGAAATCCGCCTTCCCATCCTCCAGCGGCAGCTTCCGGGCATCGGCCCGGAAAATGTCGGGCCGGGCCGGCTTCAGGTCGTACCCCAGCCCCCGCCTCGACAGATCCCGCGCCACATCAATCGTCGTCCCGCTCCCGCACATCGGGTCCACCACCAGGTCATCGGCGCGCGTGTACCGCATGAGGAGCTGCCAGATCACCCAGCTCGGCGTCGCCCCGACATACGCCTTGTCCCCCTGCATGGCCGGGGTACCGCGGCTCTCCGAGCCGCGACCTCTAACCACGTGCCCCGCCGGTGCACCACCCCGCTCAGCACCCGGGGCGCGATCTTCCCGCCCCGCACCCGACCGGTGCACGACGCCCTCTTCAT
The DNA here is from genome assembly GCA_020849615.1 of Phycisphaerales bacterium. Classification (GTDB taxonomy): domain Bacteria; phylum Planctomycetota; class Phycisphaerae; order Phycisphaerales; family UBA1924; genus JADLFW01. The sequence continues at coordinate 19,917 of JADLFW010000047.1, read as the reverse complement.
CCACCCACGCATCGTAATGCTGGCTCGGATACTCCCACAGCGTCGTCGGGAACAGCCGCAGCACCGGCTTCTCCACCCGCGCCGGGCCTCTCCGCTTTCCGCCAATCTCTTCCGGTCGCCCTCTGATGGACAATCCTCCGTCACACCGTCACTTCTTCCAGCGCCTTCATCACCCGCGACTTGGCCTGAATCAGCCCGCAGCTCAGCTTCGCCCCCGCCGCCCGCGCATGCCCGCCCCCTCCCATGTGCATGCACACCTCGTTCACATCCACCGCATCCGGGCCCGGCTTGCTCCGCATGCTCACCTTCGTCAGCAGGCCCTGCCCGCCGGGCGGCTCCGACTCCGTCAGGATCGCCGACACCAGCACCGCCTCGATGCTCAACGCCAGGTCCGCGAACCCGCCCGTCTCCGCCGCCGAGGCCCCCGATTCCGTGAAGTCCTGCTGCTTCAGCGTCGACACCGCCACCCGCCCTCCCGCCGTGAACTCCATCGACTCCAGCGCCCGGGCCATCAGCTTCAGCCGCGATGGCTTGTCCCGCTGCTCCACCAGCCGGTACAGCCCGCTGTGATCGACCCCCGCCTGGATCAGGTCCGCCGCCATCCGCAGCGTGCCGGGCGTTACGTTGCTGAACCGGAACCACCCCGTGTCTGTCGCCAGCCCCAGGTACAGCGGCGACGCCACCTCCGCCGGCAGCCGTGACGGGCCCGTCACCCCCAGCACCGCCGCGCACAGCTCCGCCGCCGGCTCGCACACCGCCGCCGCCGATGTCACCACGATCCGCCGCCCGCTCACCGCCTCATCCCCGTGCAGGTGATGGTCCAGCAGCGCAGTCTCCGGCGCCACCTTCTCGATCAGCGGCTTCACCATCTCCAGCTGCGACCACGACCCCGTGTCCAAAATCACCACCGCATCCGTGCCGTCCGGCGGCTGCCCATCCCGCTCGACCAGCCCCCACGGCGTCCCCTCCGCCAGCGCCGCCGCCCACTCCGGCATCGGCCCGGCGTACCAGCACCGCGCATCGATCCGCGCAGCGCTCATCCGCAGCGCCCTCGCCACCGCCAGCGTCGACCCCAGCGCATCCCCATCCGGCTTGCCGTGCGTCACCACCGTGACCCGGCGCTTGCCCTTCAGCCACTCCGCGATCTCCCCGATCGATGATGTCGAACCCCATCCGTTCACGCGCCCACCTCCGCCGGCCGGGCCGCACCGCCGTCCGGCGATCCCGCGCCCAGGTTCATCACCATCTCCGCCACCCGCGCCCGGTCCCGCGAAATCTGCTCTACCAGCCGCCGCGGCGAATCAAACTTCACCTGGTCCCGCACCCAGCCCACCAGTTCCAGCGTCAGCGGCCACCCGTACTCCGCCAGCCCCGCGATCGGCCGCCACCCCGATGCATCCGCGCCCGGCGCCCACCCGCCCGGCTCCCCGATCAGCAGGTGCGCCTCCACCCGATTCTCCATCCCCGCAAACGTCGGCCTCGACCCCACGTTCACCGCCGCCGCCCACGACCGGCCATCCTCCAGCCGCGCCACCGCCGCATACACCCCATCCGCCGGCCGCAGGTCCTCCGTCGAAAGGTTCGCCGTCGGGAATCCGATCGTCCGCCCGCGCCGATCCCCCTGCACCACCCGCCCGCGCAGCTCGTGCGGACGCCCCAGCACCGCCGCCGCATCCCGCGCCCGCCCGTGCCGCACCAGCCACCGGGCCAGCGAACTCGACGCCGTCACCAGCGTCTGGTCCTCCAGCGCCACCCCGACGGGCTTCACCACCTCAACCGCAAACCCCAGCCGCGCCCCCAGCTCAGCCAGCACCGCCACCGTTCCCTCGCGCCCCCTGCCGAACCGGAAGTCCGACCCCTCCACGAACGCCGCCGGCCGGTACGCCTCGACCACCGACCGCACGAACTGCTCCGCCGTCCGGTTCAGCACATCCGCCGTCGGCTCAACCCGCACGACCTCATCCGCCCCCAGCCCCCGCAGCAGCTCCGCCCTCCTCGCAAACCCCATGATCATCCGCGGCGCATGCTCGGGCCGCAGCCGCGTGATCGGGTGCGGGTCAAACGTCATCGCCACCACCCGCGACCCCTCCCTCAGCGACGACGCCAGCGCCCGCGCGCGCCGCACCAGCTCCGCGTGCCCCACGTGCACGCCGTCGAAGTTCCCGACCGTGATCACCGATTGCGCCTTCACGAGCCACCAACCGTAGGCGGGCCGGGCATTTCCCCCCGCGTCTCCCACCCCGATCTGCGCCCCCGCGCTGCATTCTTCTCGCCCCGCCGGGCCGCGCGCCGAGCCGCGTTTTCCCCCCTCGTATACTCCTCGCCTCGACCCCTTCCGCACCGACCCAGGAGCCCCGCGATGGCCCTCTTTTCCCGCAAGCCCAAGGCCGCCGCCCACCCCGCGCCCGCCGTCGTCATCCCCTCCACGCAGCCCACTCCCCTCTCCGCCTCCCGCGAGGCCCGCATCTTCGAGCTCGGCACCGAAATGCTCAGCCGGGCCCGCGGCCACAAGACCAGCCTCCTCTCCGCCAAGTTCTACTCCGATGCCATCATGGAATGGTCCATGAAGGACCGCGACTTCAAGGTCCAGATGTTCCGCTTCGTCGACGCCTTCCCCACCCTCCGCTCCGCCGATGCCATCCACGACCACCTCACCGACTACCTCTCGCAGCCCGGCGTCAAGGTCCCGCCCGCCATCGCCGCCCTCCTCAAGGCCGGCGGCCTCCTCAAGTCCGCCTCCGCCGCCACCATCTCCTCGCAGATCAAGGGCATGGCCGGAAAGTTCATCGCCGGCACCGACGCCGCCAGCGCCCTGCCGGGCCTGCGCAAGCTCTGGGATGACGGCATCGCCTTCTCCGTCGACCTCCTCGGCGAGGCCTGCGTCTCCGACGCCGAGGCCGATGCCTACCGCGACAAGTACCTCGACCTCATCTCCACCCTCCCCGCCCAGGTCGCCGGCTGGAGCCCCCAGCCCCGCCTCGAGACCGACCACCTCGGCCCTGTCCCCCGCACCAACGTCTCCATCAAGATCTCCTCGCTCTCCGCCCGCTGCGACCCCATCGACACCGAAGGCTCGCTCAACGAGCTCATGAAGCGACTCCTCCCGCTCCTCGAAGTCGCCCGCGACAAGGGCGCCTTCATCAACTTCGACATGGAGCACTTCGGCCTCAAGGACTTCACCCTCGAGCTCTTCCAGCGCTGCTGCGAGAAGATCGACTTCCAGGCGGGCCTCGCCATGCAGGCCTACCTCAAGTCCGGCCCCGATGATGCCCGCCGCATCTGCGACTGGGCCCGGCGCGCCAACCGCCTCATCACCGTCCGGCTCGTCAAGGGCGCCTACTGGGATGCCGAAACCATCAAGTCCGAGCAGGCCGGCTGGCCCTGCCCCGTCTGGTCCCAGAAATGGCAGACCGATGACTGCTTCGAGAAGATGGCCGAGATCTTCCTCGACGCCTGCCCCCCAGTCCCCAGTGCCCAGCCCCCAGTCCCTTCTTCTCCCGGCGTCAAGCTCGCCCTCGGCTCCCACAACGTCCGCTCCATCGCCTCCGTCCTCACGGGCCTCGAGCGCCGCAACCTTCCGCGCAGCGCCGTCGAGCTCCAGATGCTCCACGGCATGGCCGACCAGCTCAAGTTCGCCGCCGCCGAGATGGGCCTCCGCATCCGCGAGTACGTCCCCGTCGGCGAGATGATCCCCGGCATGGCCTACTTCGTCCGCCGCCTCCTCGAAAACACTTCCAATGAATCCTGGCTCAAGGCCGGCTTCATGGACAACGCCGACCCCGCCGTCCTCCTCCGCGCCCCCGGGCCCACCGCCCCCATCACCGACGCCGCCGGCTCCTCCGCCTCCACCGACCTCGCCGCTCACGCCCCCGAACGCCACCAGCTCACCCCCGCCATCCCGGGCCTGGGCAACTCCCGCCCCTTCTTCAACGAGTCCTTCCGCGACTTCTCCGATGCCCGCCAGCGCATCGCCTTCGCCGCCGCCATCGCCCGGGCCACCGTCCCCAGGATCGCGAGCGATACCACCCCGCAGCAGGCCGCCGACATGGCCGCCCGCGCCCACCACGCCTTCCCCGCCTGGCGCGACACCGACCCCAAGGTCCGGGCCGATGCCCTCATCCGCGCCGCCGCCGCCATGCGCCAGCAGCGCGATGGCCTCGCCGGCGTCATGATCAAGGAAGCCGGCAAGACCTGGCGCGAGGCCGATGCCGATGTCTGCGAAGCCATCGACTTCTGCGAGTACTACGCCCGCACCGCCCTCCACCTCTTCGACCGCGCCCGCATCGGCCGCTTCATCGGCGAGCTCGATGAGCTCTGGTACCAGCCCCGCGGCGTCGCCGTCGTCATCAGCCCCTGGAACTTCCCCCTCGCCATCTGCTGCGGCATGACCACCGCCGCCCTCGTCACCGGCAACACCACCATCGTCAAGCCCGCCGAGCAGACCCCCGGCATCGCCTCCATCATGCACGACATCCTCCAGGAATCCCTCAAGGGCGCGGGCGTAGCGCCGGGCCTGGCCCGCGATTGTCTGCAGTTCTGCCCCGCCCCGGGCGAGACCACCGCCGCCGCCCTCGTCCGCGACCCCCGCGTCGCCCTCATCGCCTTCACCGGCTCCAAGGCCGTCGGCCTCGACATCAACGCCGCCGCCGCCGCCGTGTCGCAGTCCCACGGCACGCAGGCCCGCCTCGACCCCGCCACCGCCCACGTCAAGAAGATCATCTGCGAGATGGGCGGCAAGAACGCCATCATCATCGACACCTCCGCCGATCTCGACGAGGCCGTCCTCGCCGTCCGCCACTCCGCCTTCGGCTTCCAGGGCCAGAAGTGCTCCGCCTGCTCCCGCCTCATCGTCGTCGACCCCGAAGGCGAGGACGGGCCGGCCATCTCCCACTTCACCAGGCGCCTCGTCGAGGCCACCCGCGCCCTCGTCATCGGCGACCCCGTCAACCCCGGCACCGATGTCGGGCCGGTCATCGACGAGGAGGCCAAGGCCCGCATCGAACGCTACATCCAGACCGCGAAAGATGAGGGCTGCAAGCTGGAGCTCCAGGTGCCGCTGCCTCCGACTCTCGCCTCCGTGCCTTCGTCCCTTCGTGCCTTCGTGCCTCCAACGATCTTCTTCCGCGTCAAGCCCACCCACACCATCGCCCAGCAGGAGATCTTCGGGCCCGTCATCGCTGTCATGCACGCCAGGGACTTCGATGAAGCCCTCAAGATCGCCAACGATTGCCCCTACAAACTGACGGGCGCTGTCTTCAGCCGCAAGCCCGCGCACCTCGAACGGGCCAAGCGCGAGTTCCGCGTCGGCAACCTCTACCTCAACCGCGGCTGCACCGGCGCGCTGGTCGCCCGCCAGCCCTTCGGCGGCTTCGCCATGTCGGGCGTCGGCTCCAAGGCGGGCGGCGCTGACTACCTCCTCCAGTTCGTGGAGCCGAGGGCGAGCTGCGAGAACACCCTCCGCCGCGGCTTCGCGCCCGAGCTGTAGCAAGTAGCCCGAGCGTGAGCGAGGGCTTTCTTCTCACCTCTTCGCGCCCGAGCTCTAGCAAGTAGCCCGAGCGTGAGCGAGGGCTTTCTTCTCACCCCTTCTCACCCCTCCGGAGAGTGGGAGCAGCGCTCCAGCCCCTCCCGACCGCGGCAATTCGCAGCGCATGTACCACCTCTGCGCGCAATGTTCCGGTCATGCGCGCCAACCCCCTTGAATCCGCGCGGCGCTCCCCTGTACGTTCGCCCTCATGTCCGCCGACCTCTCCGAACGCGACCTCGCCCTCATCAGCGCCTGGCTCTACGGGCCGACCCACATCGCCGACCTCGCCGCCGAGCACGAACTCTCCCTCCCCCAGCTCGCCGCCTGGGCCGCCCGCCCCGACATCGCCGCCATCCTCTCCGCCATGCGCGCCTTCAACTCCCTCCGCGCCCAGGACCTCGCCCTCGCCTGCAAATCCGCCGCCCTCACCCGCCTCATCCACATCGTCGAACACTCCGATGATGAGCAGTCCGTCCGCCGGGCCGCCACCGCCATCCTCCGCTTCAACCCCCGCGCCGACTCCGACCACCCCAAGCCGGGCCGGGCCACCACCCCTCCCATCCCCACACCGCCGCCCCCCGCTGCGCCAGCTCCGCCCCCGCCTCCAGCCGCCCAGCCGCGCGCTGCACCCCCGCCGAGCCGCATCCATCCCCCCGCGCCCCCCGCGACCGGCATCCCGCCATCACAGCCGGGCCAGCGCTCCACCGCGCTGGCCTCCGCCCCCGAACCCGCGCTCATCACCGCGCTGCATGTCCGCGCCCCGCCGACCCGACCTCAATCACCGGCGTGACAGCCCGCCCGCGCGGGGCGCACGCAAAAGAAAACGCACCGGCCGTAGGCCGGTGCGAGTGATCAGGATTCGCCGGGCCGGTCGGTCTCGGCTCACACCGGCGTGCTGGTGTCGGTCGAGCCGGTCTCGGCGCTGCGCACTTCCTTGTACACCGAGCCATCCACGAAGCCCTGGAGCTTGCGGGCCCGCACCGGGTGCTGCAGCTTCCGGATCGCCTTGGCCTCGACCTGCCGCACCCGCTCCCGCGTCACCTTGAAGATGCGGCCGACTTCCTCCAGCGTGTACGTGTACCCATCGCCGATGCCGTAGCGGAGCTTGATGATCTCCCGCTCGCGGTACGTCAGGGTCTTGAGGACGTTCTCGATCCGCAGCTTCAGCATGTCCTGCGCGGCCGCCTCGGAGGGGGCTTCCTGCCGCTCATCCTCGATGAAGTCGCCGAAGTACGAATCCTCGGATTCGCCCACCGGACGGTCCAGCGAAACCGGGTGCCGCGAGATCTTCATCACGCGTCGCGTCTCGGCGGCCGACATGCCGGCCCGCTCGGCCAGCTCCTCGATCGTCGGCTCCTGGCCCGTCTCCTGCAGGATCATCTTCTGGATGTTCCGCAGCTTGGACATGGTCTCGATCATGTGGACCGGGATGCGGATCGTGCGGGCGTGGTCCGCGATCGCGCGGGTGATGGCCTGGCGGATCCACCACGTCGCGTACGTCGAGAACTTGTACCCGCGCTTGTACTCGTACTTGTCGACCGCCCGCATCAGGCCCGTGTTGCCCTCCTGGATGATGTCCAGGAACGAGAGCCCGCGGTTCCGGTACTTCTTGGCGATCGAGACCACCAGCCGCAGGTTGCCGCCCGAGAGGTCGCGCTTCGCCTGCTCGTACTCCCAGAACACCACGCCCAGGTCCTTGACCCGCCGCATCAGCTCCTGCGGCTCCTCGAGCACCAGGGCCCGCAGGCCCTCCAGCTCCTCCTTCATCACGCCCACATCGTCGGGGTGGAACTTCTTGGGGAAGCGCTCCGACTTGCGAAGCTCGTTCTGGAGCTCGTTCATCTTCTTGGCGATGGACCGCAGCTTGCGCATCAGCGGGATGATGCGGCCCGTGCGCAGGCACAGCTCCTCCGCCAGCGTGGCCATGCGCCGCCGCCGCATCGAGATCCGCTCGCGCAGCCGGGCCTCCTCGGCCTGGTCATCCTCGCGCCGGGCCCGCTCCAGCCCCTCCCAGTCCTGGTGGTTGAGGGCCGCGAGCTTCTCGATCGTCGCGAGGTTGCCGGGGATCCGCCGGGCGATCTTCTCCTTGCTGTTGGTCTCCGCCGTCGAGATCCGCATCGTGCGGTCGAAGGGCAGCGTGCCCGCGTGAACCATCTTCAGGATCTCGCAGGCCTGCGCCACCACGTAGTCCGACTCGAGGCACCGGCGCCGGAAGATCATCCGCGTCGTCTCGATCTTCTTGGCCAGCCGGATCTCCTCCTCGCGCGTCAGCAGCGGGATCGTCCCCATCTGCGAGAGGTACATGCGCACGGGGTCGTCGATCCGCTTGGCGCTGGTCTCCTCCGCGACGACCTCGTCAAAGTCCTTCCTCAGCGTCTCCTCGTCGAGCTCATCGGCCTCCGTCCCGGGCGCGCCCGCGGCGGCGGCCTTGCCGGCCGCGCGCTCGGGCTTGTCGGACGCCAGCGGCGCATCCTCGGGCCCGCCGCCGTGCAGCTGCTGGGCCAGCCGCGCGGCCTCGATGGCCCGTTCGCCGCCCGCGACGCTCATGGCCCGGAAGGTCTTGCCGAACCCCAGCGGGATGGCGGTGGGGGTGAGGTGGGCCGGGTCCTCGCCGCGCTTCAGGGACTCGCGGTGGATGCGGGCCCGGAACTCCAGCTCATCGACCATCTCGATGCCGAGCCGGTCGCACAGGACCAGCATCTCATCCAGCCGGGATGGATCGACCATCTCGTCGGGGAGGGTGTTGTTGAGCTCCTCGTAGCTCAGCCAGCCGCGCTGGCGGCCCATGTCGAGGAGCCGAGCGACCGCGGGATGAAGATCGACCATCATGTCCATCGTTCGAACCCCTGCCGGGGGCCTGATGCCCGCCGGGAAATGCCTGTTCGAGGCTCCGCCTCTGTGCCATGGTCCTACCGGTCGCGGCCCCGAGCCGCATCCGGAAAGACCCTCAGATCTCCGCCGAACTCTGTCTGCTTTCGCCGTGCTGATTCGATCCGCGCCAGGGCGGACTGCGTCGGGTTGCTGACGGGCTGGCCCCCCGCCCGGGCCGCCGCATCGCGATCGGCCGCCGCAAGACAAGAGCGCCAGTGGTCCTGCAGGCGCGAAGATTGCCCGGTGATCGTCTCGATGTGCTGCTGCAGGCCCACCGCGGCCTGGATGACCTCGTTATGGGCATCCGTGTCGCGGAGGCGGGACAGCACAGCGTCCAGGCCCGGCTGGGAACCGGATCGGGCCACGGCGTCAACGGCCTGCGCAACGGCGGCGAACAACGGAGAACGGTACGCGGCGGGTCCGAGAAAGTCCCGCCTCGCCTCATCGAGGGAGAACCACAGGGCGCCCTCGCACAAGATGCACCCCAGGAGGTGCTCCGCGGCCGTGAGCGAACTGTCCGCCAGGGGCTTGATGTCGGGCCTGGGGTCGGCTTGGCTCGGGCGCGGCGATGCCGGGCCGCGGCCGGCGGGAATGGTCCGGAGGATCGTCGCCTCATCGACCCCGGCGAGCTGGGCGAGCCGCTTGGTGATCAGCCGCTTCCTCAGCGGCGGCACATCGGCCAGGCCCAGCGCGACGAGCTTCTCGACCTCCTCCTCGATCCCCCGGGAAAGAGCCGAGAGACCCGCGCCCTTGAGGCGCTCGCGGAGCCGGGCGAAACGGAAGTCCAGAAGGTCGGTCGCGGCGTCGATGGCCTTCCGGAAGACGTCCGTGCCGCCCTCGCGCTTCAGGAGCTCATCGGGGTCTTTGGCGTCGGTGTGGGAGTTGAGGGTGACGATGCGGACATCGATGGGCTCGGCGAAGAAGACCTCGGCGGCGCGGTCGGCGGCGCGCTGGCCCGCCTCATCGCCGTCGAACAGGAGGATGACGGTGTCGCAGATGCGGCGGAGGAGGGCGGCGTGATCGCGCGTGAGGGCGGTGCCGAGCGTCGCGACGGCGGAGGTGAAGCCGGCCTGGTGGCAGGCGATGGTGTCGGTATAGCCCTCGGTGATGAGGGCGGTGCGGTCGCGCTGGATGGAGCGCGATGCCTGGAAGAGCCCGTACAGGGTGGACGACTTCCTGAAGAGTCGCGTGTCGGGGGAGTTCAGGTACTTGGGCTCATCGGCCTCGTCGATCTTGCGGGCGCCGAACGCGATCGCGCGGCCGCTGAGGTCGTGGATGGGGAAGATGAGCCGGTTGCGGAAGTAGTCGTAGTGACCTCCACCCCCGGAATCATCCCGGCGGCGCAGCAGCCCGGCCTCGAGGAAGGCGTTCTCGGGCAGGTTCTTGCCGCGGAGGGTCATGAGCAGGCCATCCCAGCGGTTGGGCGCAGCGCCCACCTGGAACGCATCCTGCATCCCGGGGGAGATGCCGCGGCGGTCGATGATTGCCCGGGCGACAGCGCCGTGGTCGGGGTGGCGGAGGATGGCGCGGTAGAAGTCCGAGGCGGTCTGGCAGGCCCGGATGAGGTCGGCGCGGGTCGGCCCGGCGTCGATGACGGGCCCGGAGCTCCCGGTGGCGCCGGCGGCCCGGCGCGGGGCGAGCTCGATGCTGAACTTCTCGGCCAGGAACTCGAGGGCCTCGCGGAAGTCCATCTTGTAGAACTTCTCGACGAAGGTGAACACATCGCCGCCCGCGCCGCAGACGAAGCAGTGGAAGATCTGCTTCGAGGGGACGACGTTCATGGAGGGTTTGTGGTCGTCGTGGAAGGGGCAGAGCCCGACGAACTCGCGGCCCTTGGGCTTGAGCGCAACGGCCTCGCCGACGACGCGCACGATGTCGGCCGCCTCGCGGACGCGGTCTCTGTCGTTGTTGTCGCGCGGATAGAGCGTCACGTCTTCTCTTCTTCGCGGGCGCGGCCGTGCGCCGGCGTGAGGGCCGATCGTTCGAACGGGGCCGATCCTTGGGAACCGGGGACGAATTCAGAAGACGGTAGACGGTGGTTTGAGCTGCCCTTGAGCGAGCGGCGGGCCGGATGGGCTCCGCGATCGAACACCGAGATTTTGCCGACGATCAACCGACGGTCCGTGCGGGCAGTCACCGGCGGGAAGGCTCGTCTGGGTGGTGATCCGTCGGACGTGCGGCGGGCGGGCCCGGCCGTCGAGGATCCATGGTTCGAGCGATCCCTGCTTCCGAAGTTGAGGCTAGCACCAAAACGGGGTGAATCAAGGATTCCGGATATGCCGGTGGGGGTTGGCGGGGGACGGCTTCGGGGGAGCCAGAGGGGGCTGTTTTCTGGGGCGGGAGCGCCGGTTCTGGGACGCGCGGGCCGGCCCGGCCCGGCGTACGGTGGTTGTGCATGAACGAACGCCGACGCGTGAGCTACCGCGGGAACGTGCAGGGGGTGGGTTTCCGGGCCACGGCCAAGGGGGTGGCGCGGGGCTGGCCCGTCTCGGGATGGGTGCGGAACGAGGCCGATGGGACGGTGACCCTGGAGGTCCAGGGAGAAGGGTCGGCGGTGGATGGCATGCTGGGGGATCTGCGGCGGCGGATGGCGGGCCATATCAGGCAAGAAACGTCGATGACGATCGGGGTAAAGGAAGGCGAGGAGGAGTTCAGAATTGAACGGTAGAGCAAGACACCGGGCACTGGGCATGAGGCTTTGGAAGACGGGATGCTCCGGATGCTGATGCTGTTCGATATCGATGCGACGCTGGTGACGACGAGCCGGTCGGGGATGCTGGCGCTCGGGGATGCCGGGCGGGAGCTCTTTGGGTCGTTCGAGATCGACGGGATCGATTTCGCGGGACGGCTCGACCCCCTGATCATCGCGGACCTCCTCCGCGCCAACGGCCGGGCCGCGGACCGCGCGAACACGACGGCGATGCGGGATGGATATCGCAGGCACCTGACGCGGCGGCTGGCAGCGCCGGGGATCGCGCGGGCCCTGCCAGGTGTGCACGGCGTGGTGGAGCGGCTGTGTGCCGAGCCGGGTGTGACGATGGGGCTGCTGACCGGAAACTTCGAGGACACCGGGTGCCTGAAGCTGCGGGCGTGCGGGATCGATCCCGATCGCTTCATTGTGCGCGTGTGGGGGGATGAATCGCCGCACGATCCGCCCCAGCGGCATCACCTGGGCGCGGTGGGCCTGGAGCGGTACCGCAAGCTCCACGCCCGGGAGGCGCGGGCCGGGAGCGTGACGATCATCGGCGACACGCCGCACGATGTGGAGTGCGCCAAGCGCAACGGGGCGCGGTGCCTGGCGGTGGCGACGGGTTCGTACTCGGCGGAGCAGCTGAGCACGGCGGGCGCGGACCGCGTGGTCATCGACATGAGCGATGTTGATGATGTCGTGGGGTGGCTGGTCGGGGATCGCGGATCGCGGATGGCGAACGGCCAGTAGCGAATGGCCGCGGAGATCAGCCGACCTGGCGCACGCTGCCGCGCTTGGCCTTCTGGTGCAGGTGGGGCGTGACGTGGAAGATGGCGGTGCAGCGGCCGACGCGGCGGTCCTTGGCGGCCAGCCGCGAGATCATGGAGTCCTTGGGCTTCTTGCGCCCCCAGGACTTGGGCAGGACGCCCTGTTGCACGATCTCCATGTCGATGGTGGCGTTGAACTCCTTGTTCTGCGCCACCAGCGACTTGATGTCCTCGCGCGGCGTGATCTTGTAGAGGGCCGGGCCGAAGCAGGGGCGGAGGAACTTGTAGGTGAGCTCCTTGCAGACGATGGTGTAGTCGCCGCCGGCGATTCCGAACACGTACATGCCGCCCGCGATCTCGGAGTTACCCAGGAGCGCAGCCCCCGCCATGGCGTTGTACCAGTTGCGGTTGAAGCGGCGGAACGGAAGCACGGCCGCGAAGGTGCGGTCATCGACGCGCTTCATCTTGATGCCCGAGCGGAAGGCGTAGGGCAGCCAGATCATGGAGCTGACGCGCTGCCAGAAGTTGCTGCGGGCCGAGAGCCGGGCGATGCCCGCCTCGAGGCGGTCCATGATGGATCGGCGGGCCGCGTGGCGCGGGCCCGCCTCGGACGGCTCGGGAGCATCGGGCGGTTCGGCGGGCGGGGCGCTGGGCGTGGAGGGCGCATCGCCGGCGCGGCCCGGCTGCGGGCCCGCGGGCTTCGAGAGGTCGGGGTTGGAAGCAACGCCGTAGGTGGTCAAGAGGGAGGTCCTGCTGCCGGGGCGCATCGTAGCCGGTGACCGGCCAGTCCAGACCGGTCGAGCCCGGGCTGGCCGGGGTGTTCAATCAGGCTGCGGGGCGAGGGTGAACCAGTTGTCGGCCCGGGAGACGCGCTGGCGGGGCTCGCCCGGCTCGTGGTCGAGGACCAGGAGCCAGTTGTGCTCGGCGGCCTCGTCGAGGAACCAGCGGCGGGAGAGGGAACTGGTGTAGGGCTCGACGTCGTAGCCGAGGCTGTAGGCGGCGCCGAGGTGGTTGATGGTGGGCATGACATCGGGGGTGAAGGTGACGGTGCGGCCTGAGGTGTCGGTGAACTGGATGGCCTGCTGCCCCCAGGTGTGGCCCGGCACGAGGAAGACGAAGAGCCCCGGCATGATCTGGGTGCGGCGGGTGGCGACGGTGCCGATGGGGTCGGCATCGCGGTCGGGGATGGAGCCCAGGGGGTAGGGCCGCGGGGATTCGACGGCGATGATCCGGTCCTTGATGGGCTCGAGGTGGTCCTTGAAGTAGGTGCGGGTCATCACGCTTCGGTTGGCGAGGGCATCGGACCACTCACGGGTCTGCGTGAAGACCTTCGCATCGGGGAACGAGAGCTTGACGGCGTGGTCGCCGCGCGAGCCGGCGAAGCAGGAGGCCGGGCCCGTCCAGTCCGGGGTCTCGCCGGGCCGGGCGAGGCGGGTGAGCGCGCCGGCGTGATCGAAGTGGAGGTGGGAGACGACGACAGCGCCGATGTCCTGGGCCCGGCAGTCGACTTCGTGGAGTGCGGTGAGGATGGAGCGGTCTTCGAGGTCGAAGATGGCCCGGCTCTTGGCATCAAGCTTGTCGCCGGTGCCGACCTCGATGAGGATGAGCCTGGGGGCGGGGAGCGTGGAGGCGGGCGGGGGATCATCGGCGCGTTCGAGGAGGAGGCAGTTGTGCTGGACCTCGATGCGGCCCTTGTCATCGGCGGGGACGGAGCGGGACCAGATGACGCGGGGGATGAGGCCGAACATGGAGCCGCCGTCGAGGCGGAACCGGCCCGCGCGGAGGAGTTGCCAGCGGTAGCGGACGGGGGTGGGGGTCTGGCTCATGCGGTCGAGATGGTACGGGCGGCGAGGTGGGCGGGACTGGCACAGAGTTGAGGGGCGCTGTTTGCGGTTCGTTTACCGCGAGTTTGCTGATTGTCAAGAACACAGCGCGGGCGGCGAGTTCAACGAGGCGAAACGTGATAAATGAGCTTGCAATCCGCGGAATCCACGGGTAGACCGGCGCTGCGGGATGAGGAAGCGGTTCCGGCCCATGCGTTCGGCTGCGTGGGGAGTGAACTTCCGGCGCGCATCCCGAGCATGCGTTGACATGCGTTGACATGTGTTGTCATAGGAGCAGAGGACATGAGGACGAACAATGTGTCGTTGCTGGTTGTCTGCTGCGCGGCGGGGTTGGCGGGAGCCGATGTCGGCGTGGTGTCGCTGGGCACCGGGGCTCCGCCGGCGCTGGTGCCGGCAGGGCAGGGCGTGGACTGGCCGATCCACTATGCGCCCCTGGACCCGCGTCCAACTTTCGCGGATGAGACCCGCGTGGACATCGACGCGGCAACCGGCTGTTTCATCACGTTCAGCTCGCCGATGAGCCACCGGAGAATCGGGGCGGGCTGGGCGACGTGGAGCCACGGGTACACCGGCGATGTGTACTACTCCAATGGTCTGACGAGCATCACGATGGAGTTGCACTCGCCGGAGAAGATCGATTACTTCGGGTTCTACGGGGAGCCCAATCCCTTCGGCGTGTTCGCGATGACCGCGACCGGCTCCGACGGCAGCAGCACCGCGATGTCGACCCAGTTCCCCGATGGCTCATCGGGCGCGACGGGCTGGGGGTTCTACACGTCGGCGCCGGGCACGGGGCTGGTGTCGGTGACGGTGAGCTCTGATGTGGACTTTGCGCTGGGTGAGTTCGGCATGCACAAAGTCCCGGGGCCCGGCGTGCTGGCGATGCTGGGCGCGGCGGGGCTGATGGCTTCCCGCCGGCGGAGGTGAGCACCGGGAGCAGCGCGGCCCGTACTCTCTCCACGGGCTTGAGTTGAGGATGTTGTGGCGTCCGCTCCGGCGAGCCTCCGGAGCGGACGCTGCTGATTCCGGGGAGGGAGGCGGTGGCGGCGGGGCGGGCCCGGCGGGGATGGGAGTTCGGGATCCGGCGGGGTTGGCTGAACTTGGTGCTGTGAAAACCCGTAGAGTCCGGGCCGAACCAGGGGAGGGAGGCCGGGATGATCGGGAAGTGGAAGCGGAAGAAGTCCGAGAAGGCGCCGGAGCCGGAGCCCGCGACGCGGGCGGGGCGGATGTGGAAGAGCTTCAAGGGCTGGGTCTGGGCGTTCGCGCTGGCGTTCGCGATCCTGGGCCCGATCCGCTCGAGCGCGGTGGACTGGAACGATGTGCCGACGGGCTCGATGGAGCCGACGATCCTGCCGGGGGACCGGATCTTCGTGAACAAGATGGCGTACGGGCTGCGGCTGCCGTTCACGAAGGTGTGGCTGGCGGAGTGGGGGGAGCCGAGGCCCGGCGACATCGTGACGTTCTTCTCGCCCAAGGGCGGGACGCGGCTGGTGAAGCGGATCGTGGCCGGGCCCGGGGACAAGGTGGAGCTGCGGGACAATCACCTGTACGTGAACGGGAGTCCGCTGCAGTACGGGCCCGCGCCGTCGGGGGTGGATGCGGCGCCGGTTGATCCCAAGTACGGGGAGCAGGCGGTGATGACGGAGTACCTGGCGGGGCGGGCGCACGCGGTGACGGTGACGCCGCGGGTGCCGTCGATCCGGACGTTCGCGGAGGTCGTGGTGCCGCCCGGGCAGTATTTCATGATGGGCGACAACCGGGATGTGAGCCAGGACTCGAGGTTCATCGGGTGCGTGCCGCGGGGGCTGATCACCGGGCGCTCGGGGATGGTGGCGCTGTCGGTCGATCCGAGGCGGTATTACCTGCCGCGTCTGGAGCGGTTCTTCCGGTCGATGCACTGAACCGGGGGGAGCGCGGCGCGGGCCGGGAAGGCGACACGCGCGGGGCAGGTTGACCGCCGGTGGCGACGCCGGGCGGGCGCGGGCCCGGGCCCGGCGGGCGGGAGATTTTCTCGGTCGTTGAGAGCGGCCCGGGCGACGGGGCGCGGTCGCGGGGGGTTTTCTCGGTCGCGGGGCGCGGCGGGGGCGGCGCGCGGGCCGGGGCGCACCGCAAATCCTGATCTTCCCAATCGTTGTCGGCGCTGCAAAGTCCGCACACGGGATGGACGACAAACCCAGCGCGGTGGGAAGTTCCACCGCGGCGCGGGCGCATTTCCGGGCCGCCGACGCGTCGGGCAGCATCCAGAGCATGGAACCAGATCAGCGAGGTAAGGCGATGGGCCAGCGGCATCATCTGAACGTTCAGCGTCAGCCGTGGGGCTGTGTTTCATCTCGGGCCTGCTCGGCGGCGGTGATCGCGCTGCTGGCGGGGATGCCGGCGGCGATGGCGCAGCAGGCCCCGAGTCCCGCTCCGGCGCCGACGGGCCCGCAGGGCGTGCAGCCGGCGGCGGGCGGTCAGCCTGGAATGCCGGCGCTGCCGGGGATTCCCGGCGCGGGCGAGGTGAAGGGCGGATGGCCGCCGCCGACGGTGGTGGGCGCGGGGCAGTCGGTGGGCGGCAAGGCGGAGGCCCAGCCGGGCGAGCCGATCAGCTCCGACCGGCTGCAGATCAAGGTGGATGAGCACCTGATCGTGGACCTGCACGTGAGCGATGAGGACCTGGCGAACGTCCTGGAGATGCTCTCGATCCAGAGCCAGAAGAACATCGTGGCGAGCAAGAGCGTGTCGGCGAAGGTGACGGCGAACCTGTACAGCGTGACGTTCCAGGAGGCCCTGGACTCGATCCTGCACGTGAACGGGTACGGGTACATCGAGCGCGGGAACTTCGTGTACGTGTACACGCTGGAGGAGCTCAAGGAGATCGAGAAGCAGTCGCGGGTGCGGGTGGCGAAGGTGCTGAAGCTGAACTACCTGAACTCGATCGATGCGGCGGAGTTCGTGAAGCCGCTGCTGAGCGAGGGCGGGACGATCAAGACCAACGGCAAGACCAAGGAATTCGTGCTGGGGACGGTGCCGGGCGGGGCCGACGAGTACGCGCACGACGCGACCCTGGTGATCTACGACTACGAGGAGAACGTGGGCGAGATCGAGCGGCTGGTGAAGGAGCTCGACACGCGTCCGCAGCAGGTGCTCGTGGAGGCGACGATCCTGCAGACATCGCTGAACGAGGCCAACGCGTTCGGCGTGGACTTCTCGATCATCGCGGACCAGAACTTCCTGGACTTCGTGGGCCCGGGCGGGCCGTTGAAGGTCGTGGACAGCATGATCACGGGCAAGGGCGGGCAGCTCTCGGGCGGCTCGACGACGACGGTGCCGGTGCCGGACGGCGGCGGGGGCACGGGCGTGGTGGGCACGGCGGGCAACACCGCGGGCCCGGCGACGCTGAAGGTGGGCGTGGTGTCCAACGACGTCGCGGTGTTCATGCGGGTGCTGGACGAGGTGACGGACACGACGATCCTGTCGAACCCCAAGATCATGGCGCTGAACCGCCAGCCGTCGCGGGTGCTGGTGGGCCGCAAGGTGGGCTACCTGAACACGACATCGACGGACACGGCGACGACGCAGACGGTCGAGTTCCTGGACACGGGCACGCAGCTGTACTTCCGGCCCTTCGTGACCAATGAAGGGATGATCCGGATGGAGCTGAAGCCGCAGGTTTCGGAGGCGGTGATCCGCGACATCAAGGACGCGACGGGCGCGGCGGTGACGATCCCCGACGAGATCACCAACGAGCTGGTGACCAACGTGATGGTGCGCGACGGGCAGACGATCGTGCTGGGCGGCCTGTTCCGCGAGTCGACGCAGTCGACGCGGCGCCAGGTGCCGTTCCTGGGCGATGTCCCGATCATCGGGACGGCCTTCCGCGGCCACGAGGACGAGACGCAGCGCTCCGAGATCATCTTCCTCATCACCCCGTCGATCGTGAACGACAACGTGCTCACGGTGCAGGGCGAGAACGGCAAGAGCGCGGTGGAGCGGGCCCGGGCCGGCGCCCGCGAGGGTCTGCTGCCCTTCAGCCGCGACAAGATGACCAGCCAGATGCTGGTCGAGGCCGAGCGTCTGGCCAACGAGGGCAAGACCGAGGAAGCGCTGTACAAGGTCAACAAGGCGCTCTCGCTGAACCACAACCAGCCCGAGGCGGTGGCGCTGCGTGAGCGGCTCACGGGCAAGGCGGCGAACTGGCCCGGCCGGAGCATCCTGAAGGACATCATGAAGTCGGAGGGCTCATCGGGCAAGCCGAGCACCTCGGCGACGCCGACGATGAGGCCGATGACCGCGACAACGACCACCCAGACCACCACGACCGGCACGACCACGGGTGAGCAGACGCCGGTGGCGACGGCGGAGGAGTTCGAGAGCTCGGGGACGACCCCGACGGACACCACCGGCACGACGGAAACGACCGGGGCGACGACCAGCGGGCTGAGCCCGGACATGCAGGCCTCGCTTGAGCTCTGGCAGCAGAGCGGGCTGGCGGCGATGTGGTCGCGGCAGACGGCGGCCCCGGCGACGGCGACCGCGCAGGCGGCGCCGGCGGGCACCACCGGCGGTTCGAGCACCACGGACACCACGGGCGCTTCGGCGGGGTCGACCCCGGCGACGACGGGCGCGGCGTGGGGCCGGGTGATGAAGGGCGGGTGGGGGTTCTTCCGCGGGTTCTCCGTCCCGACCAGGACGGAGGAGACGCTGTCGACCGTGCCCGAGACGCAGCCGACGACGGACAACCGCTGAACCTTGGCCCGCGCGGGCCTGGAGAACGAACTCATGATCAAGAATCGACTGGTGCTGGGCGCGGCCATCGCGGCCGCGGCCTGGGCCGCGGCGGGGTGCGCCTCGCACGGCAAGTACACCGAGCAGCACATCTCCGCGGCCAAGGAGAAGATGCAGGCGATGAAGAGCGCGACGGAGTGGGAGATGGCCCGCCAGGCCTTCCTCGCCGGCGACCTCGAGAAGGCCAAGAAGGGTGTTGATCGTTCGATCGCGCTGAACCCCAACGTGGCCAAGAGCCACGTGCTGCGGGGGCGGGTGATGATGGAGATGGGGGACCTGGAGCAGGCGGCCAACTCGCTGCTGACGGCCCGGACCATCGACCCGAGCTTCGTCGAGGGCGCGTACTACCTGGGCATCTGCTACGAGCGGTTCACGCAGAAGGACAAGGCGCTGGAGGCCTACAAGCAGGCGGCGGAGCTGGACCAGGCGGCGCCGCAGTACGCGATCGCGGCGGCGGAGATGATGATCGATCTGGACCAGGTTGATGAGGCCCAGGAGTACCTGGAGACCCGTCGGGCGACGTTCGAGCACAACGCGGGCGTGCGCCAGACGCTGGGGCACATCGCGCTGATCAAGGGCGACAAGCAGCGGGCGGTCGTTCTGTTCGGCGAGGCCCGGCTGCTGGCGCCGGATGACCAGGCGATCCTGGAGGACCTTGCGCGGGCGCAGGTGGAGGTCGGGCAGTTCGCCGATGCGGAGAACAACCTGGCGAAGCTGCTGTCATCGCCGGATTACAAGGCCCGGCGCGACCTGCAGCTGACGCGGGCCCGGTGCCTGGTGCAGGTGGAGCGTCCGATGGAGGCCCGCGAGATCCTGCTGGGGTTGACCGGGGATCAGTCGGGTTCGGCGGACATCGAGGCGTGGATCGAGCTGGGGAACGTGGCGTACCTGCTGAAGGATCTGCAGCGGGTGCGGCTGGCCTCATCGCGCGCGGTGGCGATCGCCCCGGCGCGGGCCGAGGGGTACCTGCTGCGGGCGCTCTACCAGCGCCGCACGGGGGACTACGCGGGAGCGCGCGGGAACCTGGACAAGGCCATCCAGCTGGGCGCGGGCGCTGAGGCGGCCGAGCTGATCGCGGTGGTGGAGCAGGAGCTCGGGGCCCGGCAGGCGGCGGTGCCGACTGGCGGGATGTAGGCCCGGCGTCAGAACAGAACACCCGCGGCGCTCGAAGGGGCGCCGCGGTTTGTTTTTGAGGTACCGGGGTGTCGAGGTTTCGGGGGGGCGGGGGGCGTGGCGGAGACTCGCTGCGCTCGTTTCCACCACGGCACCCGGCGGAGGCAGAGGCCTCTTCCAGGGGCTGAAGCCCCTGGCAACAATCGTCCGCCCTCCGGGCGGGGATGAGAAGCGGAGAAGTGCAGAGGCAGAGGCCCCTTCCAGGGGCTGAAGCCCCTGGCAACAATCGTCCGCCCTTCGGGCGGGGATGAGAAGCGGAGAAGTGCAGAGGCAGAGGCCCCT
>JADLFW010000046.1 GCA_020849615.1 Phycisphaerales bacterium | reverse complement strand
GTTCGGCATAGCGGTTCATGACATCTGGTAGATTCTGCTTCAGCCCGGCAGTCAGCCGTGCCGCGAGTTCTGCTGCCGAAGGTGTGCCGTTAGGCGCGGAGCCTTGGTCCTCCCATCCGCGCGGCATGTCTAACGTGTTCGCGTCGTGACCATCGATTAGGCGGTCCAGGTGGTAGCCCACGTGAAGGCAAAGTGTCCCGTCTGAAAGCAGTTGGTGCTTCACTCCAACGCCAAGGCGCCAGGTATGAACGTCCCCTCCCGCTTCAAAAGAATACCCTAACGAGTCTTCGTCTTTAATGCCGGGGCCACCTAGGTGTGGGTCATACCCCCAGTACTCAGGCATGTCGTACCAAGTCTCCGGTTGTAGGCCAGTTTGAGTCTCGATGGCTTTGACGACCCCTTCGACGGTTTGCTTCACACCATCGATCGTCGCTTCTGTCAGCGTCGATTGCCGAGCCGCCTCCTCCCGCCGCGTGAAGTGGGGTACAAGCGCAGCACGCAATCGTTTGAGTGCCGAATCTGGATCAGGTGGGATGTCCACTTGTGGGTCCTGTGCCAAGAGCCCAAGTTCGTGAGCAACGTCGTTCGCGCTCGGGCGTTCGGCGGGGTCGAGTAACGTCATTCTGCGAACGAGTTCATCCAGAAGTGGGCTTCGCGGATCGTTGCGGTAGGTCGCTATTGCGCTGCCGGCAAAGGTAGGATCGTGTACGCCCGGCATCGGGTATGTTTGACCGGTCGCGAGTACCCAAAGCGCCTTCCCAAGCGAGTAGACATCCGCTTTCGCGCCGTCCGCGTCGGCCGCGTGATTGAGCATCTCCGGTGCAATGTAGAAGGCCGGACCCAGCTTCCTACCGCTTTCAGTCAACTCTGCCGCATCCGGTAGATCCGCAAGCCCAAAGTCTCCCAAGCACCATTGGTCGTTGAACCAGTAGAGATTGTCCGGCTTGATGTCGCGGTGGGCGATCCCTCGCTCATGCACGCGCCCAAGTGCAGCGGCGAAATGGGCGTGCGCTTCACAAATCACCTTCAGGGAGGCCTCGCCCCCCAACCGCTGCTTCAACGGCGTGGCTATCGGCATAACAAACCAGCGATCAGAGGGACTCGCTTCGTCTGCTGGACCGTCAATAAGCGGAAGGATGCCGGCTACTCCTTCGAGCTTCCGCAATGCCGCCACTTCGCGTGCGAACCGGGGCGCGGCGTCCGATGGTGCGATTCGGCGTTGCTTGAGAATCTTGATCGCAACATCGCCGCTAACACCGGCTGCACGCCACACTTCTCCATTCCCACCAGCCCCCAGCCGTTCTCGAAGTTCGTACGTCCCTAATCGTCCCCTGTAGCGTTGCATCCCAGCACCTCAATCACGGGAAGGTTACCGACGGCACCAGCGCGAAGCAAGTGGCCGAGTGATCACGGCACGTTATCCGTTCCGAGCAAGTGGTGTGCCCTGAAATATGAGGGTCGCAGTGAGTGGAGTTCACCCTTTCACGTTAGCTGCATCCGGCCTAGCCGTAGGAAGAACGCGACGTGGCGGATGACGAAGTCTGGCGGAGAATGGTAAACTGTGCGTTGGTTGCACCGAGCAAAGGAGCTGTTGAGTGGCCAGATCACGTCGTCGCCGTTCCAAGGCCAATCAGAAGGTCGAGCCTTCTACGGCCGCAGCGCCTCGCGGCTTGACGCGCCTGTCGGTTGCCGACCTGGAGAGGGAGATCCGCCGGCGCCAGCGCGGGACGGTCGGGCTTCATCGTCGGCGGGCTAAGCTGCTCGCCAAGATCGAGGCGCTGGACGCCGAGATCCTGGCAGCGGGGGGCACGCTGAACGGTCGAACCGGCCGAGCCGCTGGTGGTGGCCGCATTCGGCCCAGGAACGATTCCACGCTGATCGAGGCCTTGGCGGGGGTGCTCAAAGGCAAGACGATGTCGGTGACCGAGGCGGCCGAGGCGGTGCAGCGTGCCGGGTACCGGACGTCGGCGGCGAACTTCCGGACGATGGTCAACATCGCCTTGATCAAGAGCGGCAAGTTCAAGCGGGTGGAGCGAGGGAAGTACACGGCGGCGTAAGCTGCCGTAGAGGTCGGGGATTCCTCGACTGCAGGCGTCGGGCGTAGCTGCGTCAAATCGTTTATATAGGCGAGCAACGACAGAGCGGTATGACAATCGAAACGCGGGTGATTTGGGCCATCTGCCGTCAGTGCGGCGAGTACTGGTCGCCGGGTATTCGGAGGTGTCCCGACTGCAGAAGTGCGCGGATACTCGTTCGGTGCGGGCACTGCGCCAAAGTCCCCAGCAGATGCCGCTGCTGGTCCACGAAAAAGCAGCGGGTGGCCCCGCCGCAGGATGGTCTTTCGGGACGGGCCACTCTTAGCCGCGGAAGCCTCCGAGGCCGTGGTCATTGATCCGCCGGAGCTGATCGGAAAGGCTGCGGGACGACTCGGCGCCGGGGAACATGTCGAGGGTCGTCTGGCCGTAGTACGGTACGTGTGCCTTCCCGCCCGGCACGCCCGGCCCTGTCAGGTCGGCGTGCACGCCGTTCTTTGAACTCCAGTGGATGGGGCTCAGCCGGCCGCTGTTCAAGTCGAGAAAACGGTCGTTTGACATGGTAAAGCTCCTTTGGGCACGCGTGTGTCCATACCCCATATACGTGCCTTGGCCTACCGACGTGCACCGGGAATCACCGATTCTCTGCAGGGGCTGGATACTTAACCGAACCTTCGCAAAACGTGGACAATCTTGGTATGTGCGGCCGCCCGGTAGGCTGCGGCTTGGCTGGTCCTTGGGATGGTCAGAGGCGGTGCCGAACGCTCGTGGCTCTACGTTTTGGGGAAGATCCCGACCCCGCCGAAGGTCCGGCACCCTCGTCCGGCGGGACTCTGCTGCGGGTGTGGCGATCCGCTCACCGCTTGACCCGCGTGAGTAGCACTCGGCGGCCGGCCCGGCCGAAGACCTCAACGTGAAGCGAGCAGTTGCACCCGGGATCGGCTGCCGCCATCCACCAAGACAGGCCCCTGGGCCTCGGTCGTCAGCGTTCCGACCGTCATGCGCCGCTCTGACCGGGGCGGGCTGGTCGCGGGCGGTGGTCACGCGGCTGCGCGCTGGGCTGACACGGAAGTGAGAACCAGTTGATGCAACCTCCGCAACTCGTGCGCGCCGCTCGCCGTCAGTTCAAACACGCGGATGGGCGGGCTGAGGGTCGTGCGCTCCAGGATGGGCCGGATGCACCCACTGAGCAGGCACTGCTCGATGGTTGAACGGACGGCGGAAGCGAATGCGACATCATCGGTGCGCGGCCCCAGAACCCTCTCGACCAGCTCCGAGGGCTCGACCGGCCGCTGCGAGACAAGGTCGAGGACGACCATACGGATCCGTTCGGCGGTGGGGAGGTTCATCGCATCGGCACTCCGCAAGTGACCGTGGGCCGGACCCGCGGCTGGTGCAACGACGAACGGCCGCCCCAGGCAGTACGACGGTGGCGCCACTCGTAGCACGGAAAAGCGGGGGCGGCCATCACTGGCCGTCCTCGCACGTCCGCCGTTCCCGAACCCGAGTAGCTCGCGATTTGGAGGTCCGCGGTCGACCTGTCGTCCGGGGCGGCGGGGGAGGGGCCCGGATCGCGCACGGTCCCCCCTTCGTGCCCCGACAATCGGCCGGCGGCGGTCCGTCGTTCATCCCGCGAGAAGGTAAGGGTTTCCACCCCTTGCGGCGCCGGCGACTTTGGCGGCGGAACATGGCGCGGCGATTCGTCGCATCCCGGGCATTCCGCGGAGAGCGCTGAAATCTGGGTGGAACCAGAGGACTTCTCGGGAGCTCATTTCCCGTTTGCGGACGTGGCGTCAATGGAGGCGGACCGGCTTGAGAGGTCTCAGCGACACGGGGGTGGAGCGGCGGTGAACGGAACGCAAGAGCGCATACCACGGATGTCTGCGAACCGCTCTTTCGCATGATGATGAACCATGTCCCGATCAAGACAAGTCAAGCATGAGGGGGGCTTGATGGCCCCCCGGGAACCCCGAGTCAGAGAGACAGCTTCCGTAGGCGCCAGAGGGCGGGCGGACTCGGAGAAGATACAAGTGAACTCTCATGACTCACCGCTCGCCGGTGTCGTCCTGCGTGCCCGAGATGGGGCCGTGGTGCTTGCACGCGGCGATGCCGCCCTCGCGTGCCTGCGTGGAAGAGTAGGTTTCGCTCGCACCGATGACTTCGTGGTTCCTGCCCCGCAGCGTGAAGAAAGGCTGGCCATTCGTCGCCGTCAGCCGCTGGTAGCGTTCATCGTGGGGCGAGTTTTCCTTGCAGGATGAGATACCGCCAAAGGCCGCGCCCTTGGTCGTGTACGTCTCGCTTTGCAGGATGCGCTCGCCGTTGTCGCCGCGCAGGTTCCAGAAGTACTGACCGTTTGTCGCCTTCGATACGTGATACTTGCCCATGAACGGGCTCCTCGTGTCGCGTGAGCACCATGCCCCCGGGACGAATGCACGGCGGCCCAAGTGGGGAAGCCGCACCGTTGACGATCGTCGGCTCGGGGCGGTTAGACCCCGATGAGCCCGACGCGATACTGCATCCACGCCAGATGATCCGCGTGCTTACGGAAGTACTCGATGGGCTTCCTCGGCAGATGGGACATGCCTCGTTCCAGGAGGGGACCCGTGCATTCCGGCAACTGCGGTGCCAATGGCCGGCCGGGACGAGTCCCTTCATCATCCCCGTTCCACCGTCCGCCTGCACATAATGTCCGAGAGTCGGAACGCCGTCGGCACCGCCTGCGCGAGACTGTCGAGCCGGGAAACTGCCAAAGCGGCAGCCCGGTACGCGTCTTGATTTCCCGTTTGGCGACTCAAGATAGTGGGCCACCAAGCCACAAAGTTGTGGCTTGTGTGTATCTATTCATTCGCATGAAGCGCAACAAGCGGTCGGTTGCCTAGAAGGATTCAAGGATCGGCACGGTTGATTAGCCGACAAGCTACTCACCCACGCCCGTACCTGGTTGCAGGTCGGGCAACTTGGTTCAACGGGTTGTCTGAGCTGCGGTACCTGATGGTCTGGCTTGCTGCGCACGGGCCCACTCCTGCCACTCGTGTGTTTCGCCGCGCATGACGATCTCCTCCAGGTAGTGTCGGGTGCGTTCGTCCGCCCGGCCTGAACGGAGCTGCAGCCGGGCCAGCGCCTGCATGGTGGGTAAATGGTCGGGATAGACATCGAGCGTGCTGGCGTAAGTCGAGATTGGCTTGTCGGTGCGCCCCGGGAAGTGGATTAATTGATTGGGCATAGGTCGAGATAGCGCCCGCCAGCCCTGCAAAGGCGGGGCTTATTTGTAGTCGCATGGACGGGCACCAACATGGCCGTCAACAACCCGACGAGACCTTTCGGCCGCGGCGGTTTTGTGAAAAACGCTCTCCCTCCACGGCGCCCGAGCACCGGAGCCCGTTGTTCCTAGCGACGCCGGCGGTGCAGCACCGGGCCGGCCAGAGCGATCAATCCAGCGCTCCCGGGCGCGGGCAGGATGTACTGGTTCACGTAGTCGACGGCCCGATTCAACTCGGCCGGGTCTTGGCCGCTGTTGAAGACGATCCAGAACGGCAACGAGCCTTCCACGCCCGCCATGCTCGTGCGGAACTGCATCTCCAGCAGATAGATGCCCTCGGCGGTGGAGGGATTGAGGAAATAGTTGGGGTGGTAATCGAAGTCGCCATCTGATGGGAACCCTGGGGTCGTCCAGCCCGCGAGCGGGCTGATAGGGTCGGTCATCGGAGTGGTGATGCTGAACAAGCCGTCGGGGCGTTCGAGGGTCATGGTCTCGGGCCCGACCTGATCGAAATCGGAACCATCCCAGGTCCGGAAAGCTTTGCGGATATCGAAGGTAAGGGTGCTGCCGGCGGAGAGGGTGTGTTCGAGAGCGAAGAAGCCGGGCTCATCACTGAAACCCGGGACCGTCTCGCCTAACTCGCCCGAGAAGACTCTGACATCGTGGATGTACTCTCCCGTGGCATCGTCCTCGAACGCGGTCGCAAGCCGGTTGTTCACCACCTCAAAGGCGACATCGGCACGGGCGGGGGCCGCCCACCAAACCGCAGCACCGGCGGCGACCATCAACACATTCTGCAATCTCATCTGCAACTCCTTTCAGTCCGAACGTCAGTGCGCGCGCTCCGCCGCTATTCGGGCCCGCCGACGCGCGGGCCCGGGCGGAGAACGCTTCTGTTCTTGTCTCCATCCCCGCGGCGCTGCACACCGGACCGCGGTCGCCGGGCTTCGTCGCGCCCGGCTGGAATCCGTGATCATCATCGGGCCGGCGCGGTCAGCATCCCGCGTCGAAGAGGTTCAGGAACTCCAGGTAGTCGGCGAAGTCCACGACGCCGTCGTGGTTGAAATCCACACGCGGGTCCTGGGCGTCGAAGAGGTTCAGGAACTCCAGATAATCCGCGAAGTCCACGACGCCATCGCCGTTCAAATCAACGATGCACGGCGACGCGAGGTGGTCGACGACCCACTGGATCGCGGTCTGGTGCTCATCCACGGGCTCGTTCTGGTTAAAGACAAGCCAGAAGGGGTCGGAGGTGGCGATCGACGGGCTGGAGCTCCACATTTCGAGTTCCAGGAGATAGATGCCCGTCCCGGCGGGCGCGAGCAGCGCGTAGCCCAGGTGATGGTGGTAGCGACCGTCGGAACTCACCGCTATCCCGAAGCCGGGCGTGGAGGTGTCGGTAGTGGGCGTAAGAATCGGGCCCAGCGGCCCCAGCTTGACCTGGATCCGCTCGGTGGGAATCTCGTCGAAGCCCGGGCCCGCAGAGTCCCACACGCGCAAGGCCTTGCGGATGTTGAACCCCAGCTGGCTGGCCGGCGGGAACGCACCCTCGACGGTGTCGAAGCCGGGGTTATTGGTGAACGAGTCCGAAAATGTCGCGCCGAAGACGCGTACGCCGTGGATCAATTCGCCGGTGTCGGCGTCGACTTGACCCGTGCTGACCTTGCCGCCCACCTGTTCGAGCAGGATGTCGCCGGCGTGGGGCTGGGCTCGCGCGCATGCGCAGGCCAACGCCACGACAGCCGCGGCGACTAACGCTGAATATCTGGACGTCATGAGTCGAACTCCTGGCGTCGCTGCTCCGGACGCGGCGACGATGTGTTGAACGAGCGGGATTTCCTAGTGCGTGACAAGCGGGTAAAAGCGGTTGTGGTCGTACTGCCGATACACTTTCTCGAACTTGGTCGTCTCCGCGTGCCCGTCGAGGTAGCCGTAGTTGGAGAGCGACCCCCACGCCGCGGCGGGCCCGCAGTGCGCGTTGATGTCGATCTCCTTGGCGGCGGTCTTGGGCTGCGAGCCGTCGGGCCCGTCGCTCCATCCTTCGACGTGCACGTGATCGCTGAGCGCGAATTCGCTCCCGTCCAACCCCTGCGTCATCATCAGGAAGTGGACGGTGGCCGCGGGGGCCGGGATCTTGCTCAGGCGATCGAACGGCTCCTGCGAATCGAATCCCGGGTTGACGGAGCGTGTGGTATAGTTGTTGAGCCCGTAGCTGGTCCATCGGCAGAGCTTGTGGAGATCGGGCGTGAGCCCCTCCTCCAGCTGCTCGACCAGGTCGTCCAGGCGCAATCCATCGCGCTGTCCGCCGTCCTTGACGTTCCAGAACGGGCTCTTGTCGACGGGCGAGCGGAGGATCAAACGGGTTCCGTAGTACTCCGAGAGCGTGAAGGGCCAGGCTTTCTTCACACTCGCGAGCGTGACCGCGCCGCCGTGCGCGAGCCCGGCGTCGATGAAGAGTTCCTTGCTCGCGTCCGCATACATGGTGTGGGCCAGCTCGAGCTGACGCACCTGGCCGAGACACTTGACCGCGCGGGCGCTCTTGCGGGCCCCGCCCAGGGCGGGCAGAAGAATGGCGATCAGCACCGCGATGATCGCGATGACGACGAGCAGCTCGATCAGGGTGAAGGCAGGCCGGCGCGGCCGCCTGCGTGCGCCCCCGGGATGGGTTGAAGGTGCGGTCATGCTCACCGCCTCTCCAGGAACCACAGGAACCGCTGAACATCGCGGTCCCACAGATCCTGCGGATAGCCGCCCGCGGCGGGCGGTGTGTGCGTGCGCTGCTTGTCGTTCCAGTAGTCGGCGGCGAGGGGCAGGGCGGCCGCGTGCCCGTCGAAGAAGACCGCGGGCAAGCGCCCCGTCTCGGCGTGGCTGGCGTGGTTCTGCACGGAGTCGGTCGCGACGATCTGCCAGCCGCCGCCGAGGCTCTCGCGGGCGTGCCAGTGCTCGTGTATGGCGAAGTAGAAGGTGACCGCGTCGCCGATCGCGATCAGCTCGGCCGGAGTGGTGTAGTTTGAGAGGCGGCGCCATCCCCCGCCGGCCACTTGCTCCCAGCCCGGCAGGCTGTCGGCCTGGATGATCTTCTCTCCGGTCTCGTCATCGACGAGGATGTTGTTGTAGGCCCAGGTATTGGGCGCGGAGTGCACGGTAGCGGTGTGGGTCGTGTGCATGCCGTCGTCGTCGGTGGGCACCGCGGCGCACCGCCACACGCCCGTGGGGGGCCACAAGTTCTCGGGGTCGGGGAACGGATGGTCGTCGTAGAGGGCAAGAAATCGCGCCAGGGTCCACACCGCGTTGTGGAACTCGCCGTCATCCTCACGCCGGTTCCAGTTGACGGCGCAAGGAGGCAGCGATTCACGGTAATCGTTCGCGTAGGTAAACACGATCTGTCCCTGGCTGCGGATGCGTGTCTGGCACTGGCTCAGCCGGGCCGAGGCGCGGGCGTGGCCCAGCCCGGGCAGCAGTATCGCCAGCAGCACGGCGATGATGGCAATCACCACCAGCAGCTCGATGAGCGTGAACGCTCGGGTCTTCATGATCGAAGCTCCTTGCGTGAAGAGGTCGCGCTAGCCGTGCGATTTATTCGCAGAAGCAAAGTGCGCGCACGCACAATGACGACCATTGGATGTGAGTTATGGGGAAGAAAGCGGCCTCTGGGGCCGCTAAAAGCGGCGTGGAACTAGACGTTCCCCGGAGGTCCACGCGGCGCGGCGCTGGTGAGCGAGGGCCGGCCCGATCGGGATATGGGCACGAAGATCGCTTGAACGGCAGGTGGCTCGACCGCAACCATCGCCACGACGGTCGGGACCGTCCAGCCGAGCTTGCCGACCGCGATGAGCGCGCACAGGTCACAGCCGGCGGGTGTATGACTTGGCCGGTGCTGAGGGTCACGGTGACTAGGTCCGGTCTTTAAGTCGGGAACAGCCGCGGTCGCGAACTCCGCAAGGTGAAGCGACCGCACATGCTCCGGTACGCCATCGCTTCGGGCTAAAGCCGAATCGTGCTGAATTGACCCGGCCTGCTCTGTGTCATGCCAGTGGGAAAGCCGGTGAATGACCGACAGCCCTGCCTGAGAGAGCAGGGCGAGAGTGAGAAGGAGTACCGTGAAGAATGGGCGTGCCGCGCTGCGCGGCCTCGAACGCCTGCGCGAGCGGCATGCGCGCCTACGCGAACTCGTTGTACGGCTCGAACTTCGCACTGAGAATTGACTTTCAATAGCCCCATCGAGTATACGGGCTGAGCCGGGCGGAACAAAATGATTCCTGACGCTTCTTTATCCAAGGTCAGGAGTTCTACCTGTGTTCCAGACGTCTACCAGATCGATATCAGCCGCTGCAGGACCGGATCGACTGCGTCCTTTCCTGCGTCCGACCTTGCGGGCGCTAGCGCTGGGGGCGTTTTGCGGGGTTCGATTCCCCATCGTCACGGCGCCCGTCGGTCCCGCTCCTTCCGCGCCCAGTCGCGCCATTCCTGGGTCTCCCCCCGCATGGCGATCTCGTCGAGGTAGTGCCGCGTGCGGTCGTCTGTCCGGCTCGATCGAACCTGCAGCCGGGCCAGGGCCTGCATCGTCGGCAGATGGTCCGGGTAGACCTCCAGCGCACCGGCGTAGGTCGAGATCGCGTCGTCGGTCTTCCCCGCGAGCTCCAGCGTGAACGCGAGGTTCATGCGGGGGTCGGGGTGGCCCGGCATGACCTTTCGGGCCCACTCGAACTCGCCCGCGGCCTCGTACAGCTTGCCCTGGGCCAGGTAGACCACGCCCAGGTTGTTGTGCGCCGGGCCGTGGTAGAGATCAGCGTTCAAAGCCTCTCGGAGCAGCTTCTCGGCCTCGTCGGGCTTGGTATCGATCAACTCTGCCGCCTGCTTGGTGAGCCGGGCGGCCTTGGCCTCGTCGCGGTCCCCTTCGCTCACCGGGCTGTACGGGCCCGCGGTCGACGTGTGCGCCGACATCCCGCACCCGCCGGGCAGACACCCGGCCCCGGCAACCAAGACCAGTCCTGCCAGCATCCGTGCGTTCATGGCTCTGCTCCTTCCGCCGCGATCGACTCGAGCGACATCACCGCCCGCAGGGGCAGGTCGCGGCCGGTGCCGGCCGACCCCGCGATCGCATCAACTCCGGACTCGGGGCTCAGGTCGATGTCGGTGACAGTCCACCCTCCAACGTCGGCCTGACGCCGCCGCCACTCGCTCAGGAACCGCCCCAGCTGCGGGAGCGTGACCTTGGTCAGCGTCATCCCGGCGCGGAGCCGGACCAGCGGGCCCGTCCCCGAGGACTGCGCGGAATCCGGCGAGAGGCTGGCGAGCGCCGAGGGCGGCAGCCCCGAGGCCGAGAGCACGCCCGCGACCTCCTCGGCGAGGCTGGTGCCATCCCGCCCTTGAGGCAGCGCGGCGGTCTGTGCTTCCAGCCGGCGGTACTCACGCACCCGCTCGGTCAGCCCCCGCAATGACGTCACGGTCAGCTGGGCCCTGTGCTGCGCCGCCCGTGCGCTGCGGCCGAGCCCCGCGAGCGTGATCGTCGCCGCAGCGAGCACGACCGTCCAGAGCATGATCTCGGGCCGTTTCACGGCGTGGCTCCCGTTGCGGGTGGTTCCGGGCGTTCCGGGGGCGGGGGTTTCGGATGAAGGCGCAGGGTGAGCCGGGTCACCTCGCCCGCCTGGTTAAGCCGGGGCTCGTCGAGCGCCCATCCGTCCGGGGCCTTGAAGGCCGACAAGAAGGGCGCGGGGTCGCCATCGACCGACACCGAGACCGTGACGCCGCTGTCATTGACCGAGACCGACTGCGGCTTGCTGGGTGTGGCCGCGGGCCAGGAACGCAGCAGGGACGCCAGCTGCACCGAGGCGTCGTACGGATCGGCCGGTCGGGCACGGGCCAGTTCCCGGAGCCGGTCGATCTCGGCGTCAAGGGTGTAGTTGACCTGCTCCAGCGGGATACCGGGCCCGAGCAGGTCGGCGGCGAGCTGACTCTGGGACTCCTCGGCGGTGCGGGTGACATCCGACCAATGGGCGGCCCGGCGGATCAAACCGACCGACACGAGCATTGCGAGAAGGACGACTAACCCTGCCCAGGAACGGTGCCGGCGCCAGCGGTCGCGGCGAACCGGGGCGGGCTCGAACTCGCCAACCAGCAGATTGAATGAAGACAAGCGATCCGCGAGTGCCCTGTCGATCCCGGGCGGGAGCGACTCAGGGAGAAGAGCGCGAGCGCCGGCGTCCAGCTCGTTCAAGTCGTCACGCCGTGCGGCGCAGACCAGCATCCGGCCATCGCCGGTCGGCAGGCCGACGGCCCAGACCTCGTCGAGCGGCTGAGGGATATGGTCGGCCAGTTCCGCGAGAAGACCCGGAGGCAGCGGGCGGGCAGAGGCACCGGGCCTCGCACGCACACCTGGGGCGTCGAGCAGGGCCCAGTAGAAGCGATCCGCGTGCCGGTGGATCGTGCTCTCGGGGTTGGGCGTCGCGATCATGCGCCACCGCCGTTGGCAGATCTGGGCCCAGCTCCGGGGCTCGTTCCGGGGGCGTCTGCTCGTAGCGACAACGTGCGCGTTCCGGCCCGGTCCTTGAGCGTGATCTCGTGCTGGGTGACGCCGACCACGGTGCGGTCGCCAATGGTCTGGCCGGCCGCGACTTCGATGATCGTGTCCGTGTCGGGGTCGTAGAGCATCGCCCGGTAGCTCGCCTCGTCGGTCTCCGCGGCGGGCACACGGACGATGGCCAGCAGCTGCAGCTTGAGCGGGGGAAGCGGCGCGGGCTTGGGAGGCTCCGGAGTTGGGGCAGGTGGCGGTGGGGGGGCGAGCCAGAGCGGCGCGTGGAAGACCGATTCGTCGAGGGCGACCATCATGGCCCCATCGGGTGCATCGACGGCCGGCTCGACGGTTGACTGGCTTGAACGCAAATCGGCTCCCCGCTCCGCGCCGGAGAGTTCTGTGAGTCCCGGGAGCGGCCGCAGCGCCCACCACGCGGCCAGCATGACCGCCAGGCCGCCGACCGCGCGGATGAGCAGCGCGCGACTCATGTGACCACCCCGTCGGTGGCTTCCAGTGCCTCGATGACGCGGGTAACCTCGGCCTCGGTCGTGATCCCGGCCCGGACCAGCGAGGAACCCGCTTCGCGGAGCGTGACCATCCCTCCCCCGCCCCCGGTTGAAGCCCTTTGTGCCTGGGCCTTGAGTTCCGGGGCCGAGCAGCGCCGCGCGATCAATGCCTTCATTGCCACGTCGAGAACCAGTAGTTCGAACACGCCCAGCCGACCCCGGAAGCCGGTGTCGAGGCATTCTGAACACCCCCGGCCCGAGCACGCGGAGTGGATCTTCCGCACCAGGCGCTGGGCCAGGACCGCCGAGAGCGAAGAGTTCACCAGGAACGGGTCCACCCCCAGGTCCACCAGCCGGGCGACGGCGCTGGCGGCGTCGTTGGTGTGGAGGGTGGAGAGCACCAGGTGCCCTGTCAGCGACGACTGCACCGCCACCCGGGCCGTCTCTTCATCCCGGATCTCGCCGACCATGATTACGTCGGGGTCCTGTCGGAGAATGTGCCGCAGCCCGGCGGCGAAGGTCAGCCCCTTCTTGAGGTCCACCTGGGTCTGGCTGACCGACAGGCCCGGGCCCGAGAGGTCGTACTCGACCGGGTCCTCCACGGTCATGATGTTCAGCTCGGACCCGTGCCCGCCCCCGGAACGCGCTCTTCTGCCCTGGGGGAGCTCTCCTCCGTTGGTCGCGCTGATCCACGCGAGCGTGGCGTACAAGGTGGTGGTCTTGCCGCTGCCGGTCGGCCCGGTCGAGAGCACGATTCCGCTGGTCTTGGAGACCTGGGCGAGGAACTTCTGCTCGACTTCCGAAGGCATGCCCAGGGCCGCGAAGTTCAAGAGGTGCGGCGAGCGGGCCGGGTCCAGGAGCCTCAGCACCACCCGCTGTCCGTAGGTGCTGGGCAGCGTGCTCACGCGCAGATCAATGCGCCGGCCCCCGCCCCCGGAACTACTTGATGCCGATCCGGGCGCCGTCCCGATCGTCACGGTCGCCCGTCCGTCCTGCGGAGATCGCTGCTCGGCGACGTCCAGGCGGGCCATGACCTTGATCCGTGTCGTCACGCCCGCGGCCAGGGCCCCCGGAAGCTCACGAACAGTGTGGAGAGACCCATCCAGTCGGTAGCGGATCAGCGTCAGATCGCGCACGGGTTGGATGTGCACATCACTGGCCCCGCGCTGCAGGGCCTCGAAGAGGACCAGGTCCACCAGCCGCACGGTGGGGGCCTTGCCCTGGGTGGAGAGCAGGTCGCTCTCGGCGTCCCGGACGGCGGCCTCGAGGTCGCGCTCGACATCGGACGAGCCCTCGATCGTGACCTTCGGGACTTCCGGGCCGTCCCCTGGAGCTGAGCCGTTGCCCGATGTATCCGAGCGGTTGTGTGCCCGTGCGGCATACGCGCGATCGATAGCCGAGGCGATGAGCTCCCCCGGGTGGATTTCCGGCTCAACGGGCTGGCCCAGCCGCACGCCGACATTGAACACGGCCAGCGGGCCCGTAGTCTCCGCGACGAGCAGCCGTTCCACGCCGTCGCTCGCTCCCGCGCTGAGGACCAGGTGCCGGCGGGCGTAGTTGTGGTCGATGAGGCGTAGGAACTCGGGGGAGGGGTTCACGGCCCGGAGGTCGCGGGCGGGCGGGGCCTCGGCGATCGCGGTCGCGCCCGGCGTGGGGACTGTTTCGGGTGCCGGAAGGGTCACCGGATGACCCTCGGCTTCACCTCGGGCCAGCCGTCGTCGAGCTTTGCGTCCGCGACCGCACGGTCGGAGATGTACTTCAGATCATCGAAGTTGCGGTTGCGCAGGATGTTGGCCCGGATGAAGACGTAGAACTTGGAACTGTTCTGGGTCTTGTTGCGGCTCTTGAAGGCTTCGCCCAGGATCGGGATGTCACCCAGGAGCGGGATCTGCGATGTGGTTTTGGACCGGCTTTCCAGGTCGATCCCGCCGACGACCACCGTGTAGCCGTCCGGGATGGTCGCCACGCTGGTGACGCTGT
>JADLFW010000045.1 GCA_020849615.1 Phycisphaerales bacterium | reverse complement strand
GTTTCAGTGGGTGGGTGTGGGTGTGGGGTGGGGGTTGGGGTGGGGTTTGGGGCCGAGGATTTTTTCGGTGGAGTGCTGGATGACGACGTAGAGGACGGGGGTGAAGAGGAGTCCGAGGAGGGTGTTGCCGAGCATGCCGAAGAAGACGGCGGTGCCGATGGCCTGTCGGCTGGCGGCGCCGGCGCCGGTGGCGATCATGAGGGGGAGGACGCCGAGGATGAAGGCGAAGGCGGTCATGAGGATGGGGCGGAGGCGTTGGCGGGCGGCCTCGACGGCGGACTCGACGATGGGCTTGCCCTGGTCGCGGTAGGCCTTGGCGAACTCGACGATGAGGATGGCGTTCTTGGCCCCCAGGCCCACCAGCAGGACCAGGCCGACCTGGGTGTAGATGTTGTTGTCCATGCCGCGGTACATGAGCCCGCCCATGGCGCCCAGCACGGCCAGGGGGATGGAGAGGATGACCGAGAGGGGGATGAACCAGCTCTCGTAGAGGGCGGCGAGGATGAGGTAGACGACCAGGAGGGCCATGGAGAAGACGACGATGGCCTGGTTGCCGACGAGTTTTTCCTGGTAGGAGAGGGCGGTCCACTCGTAGCTCATGCCGGGGGGGAGCTTGGCGTCGGCCATGGTCTCGACGACGGCGAGGCTCTCGCCGGAGGAGACGCCCGCGGCGGGCTGGCCCTGGAGGACGGCGGCGGGGAAGATGTTGTAGCGGACGACGCGGTCGGCGCCCATGGTCTGGCTGACGCTCAGGAGCGAGCCCAGGGGGACCATGCCGCCGTCGGGCTTGCGGACGTCGAGCTGCCTGACGTCGTCGGGGGTGGCGCGGAAGCGGCTGTCGGCCGAGACGTTGACCTGCCAGGTGCGTCCGAAGAGGTTGAAGTCGTTGACGTAGAAGGAGGCGAGGTAGCCCGAGAGGGTGGAGAAGACATCCTGGAGGGGGATGCCCAGCTTCTTGACCTTCTCGCGGTCGATCTCGGCGAAGAGCTGGGGGACGGCGGCGCGGTAGCCGCTGTTGACGCCGCGGAGCCGGGACTGGGCGTTGCCGTCGGCGACCAGGCCCTGGACCAGCTCGCCCATGGCCTGGCGGCCCACGCCGGCGCGGTCCTGGAGGCGGAGGTCGAAGCCCGAGGCGCTGCCCACGCCGTCGATGGCGGGGAGGGAGAAGACGATGCACAGGGCGTCGGGGATGGCGGCGGTCTTCTGGCGGAGCTCGGCCATGATGGTGTCGGTGTCGCGTCCCTTGGGGAGCCGCACGGACCAGTCGTCGAGCCCGGCGAACATGGCGGCGTAGTTGGAGCCCTTGTCGTTGATGATGGAGAACCCCGAGAGGCGGGAGTAGTTGCGGACGCCGTCGGTCGTGGCGAGGATCTCCTCGACCTTGCGGGCCGCGGCGATGGTGCGTTCCTGGGAGGCCGAGTCGGGCATCCACACCTCGAGCATGATGAGGCCGCGGTCCTCGAGGGGGACAAAGCCGGTGGGGACCCGGGTGAAGGTCCAGACGATGGCGACGACGCAGGCGGCGAAGCCGGCGAGGGTGAAGAGCACGACGGCGGGGTGCACGAGGAACCTGACCAGGCGGGCGTAGCCGCCGGCGAGGGCGTCGAACCCGCGGTTGAACCAGCGGACCAGGATGAAGGGCTTGTGGCCCTCCCGGTGGGGGCGGAGGATGACGCCGCACAAAGCGGGGGTGAGGGTGATGGCGCACACGCCGCTGAGGAAGGTGCTGGCGGCGATGGTGAGGGCGAACTGCTTGAAGAGCTGCCCGCTGATGCCGGGGAGGAAGGCGGTGGGGACAAAGACGGCCATGAGCACGACGGTGATGCTGATCACGGGGGCCAGCACCTCCTTCATGGCCTTGACGGTGGCCTCCCTGGGGGGGAGGTGCTCGCGGTTCATGACGCTCTCGACGTTCTCGACGACCACGATGGCGTCGTCGACGACGATGCCGATGGCCACGACCAGGCCGAAGAGCACGGGCATGTTGACCGAGAAGCCCAGGAGCTTGGCGAAGAAGAAGGTGCCGATGATCGAGACCGGGATCGCCAGCATGGGGATCAGCGAGAGCCGCAGGCTGCCCAGGAAGATGATGACCACCGCGAGCACCAGGGCCAGGGCCTCGAAGAAGGTGTGGTACACCGACTCGACGGCGGCCAGGACGAACTCCGAGCTGTCGTAGACGAGCTCGAAGGCCAGCCCCTCGGGGAGGTCGGCGGCCTTGGTGTCCAGGAGCTTCTCCACCGCGCCGGCGACCTGCACGGCGTTGCCGCCGGGGGCCTGGTAGACGATGCAGACGGCGGCGGGGGTGCCCTTGTAGGCGGCCAGGAGGTCGTAGGACTTGCCGCCCAGCTCGACGCGGGCGACGTCCTTGACGCGGAGGACGCGGTTGCCGTCGGCCCGGACGATGACGTTCTCGAACTGGTCGACGCTGGTGAGGCGTCCGAGGGTGGAGATGTTGTACTGGTAGGCCTGGCCGGCGGGGACGGGGGGCTGGCCGATGGCGCCGGCGGCGACCTGGACGTTCTGCTCCTTGAGGGCGTTGATCACGTCCATGGTGGTGAGGCCGCGGGCCTTGAGCTTCTCGGGGTCGAGCCACACGCGGATGCCGTAGTCCTTGGCGGGGAAGATGGTGGCGTCGCCCACGCCCTTGATCCGCTTGATCTCGTCGAGGACGTTGATGGTGATGTAGTTGGTGATGAAGAGGTCGTCGTACTTCTCGGCCGCCGCCCGGTCCCGGGGGGCCAGCGCGAAGATGGTGATGAAGCTCGACGACACCTTGTCGGTGGTGATGCCGTTGCGGGTGACCTCCTCGGGGAGCTTGGGCTGGGCGATGCTCACGCGGTTCTGCACCAGCACCGAGGCGATGTCGATGTTGGTCCCCAGCTCGAAGGTCACATCCAGGGTGTAGGACCCGTCGCTGGCGGAGGTGCTCTCCATGTAGATCATGCCCGGGACGCCGTTGACCTCCTGCTCGATGGGGGCGGCCACGGTGTCGGCCACCACCTGGGCGCTGGCCCCCGGGTAGCTGGCGGTCACCTGGATCACCGGCGGGGTGATGTCGGGGTACTGCGCGATCGGGAGCGTCGGGTAGGCCACCAGCCCCATGATCACGATCAGGATCGAGATGACCATCGCGACGATCGGGCGTCGGACGGGGAATTCGGCGAGCATGAGAACTCCTCAACGGGCCGGGGCAGAAGCAGGAGCAGATGCAGAAGCAGGAGCAGAAGCAGGAACAGGAGCTGAGGCCGGGGACGGGGGCGGGGCCGGGGGCGGGGGCGGGGGCGGGGGTGGGGGTTCCTGGAGCTTGGGGGTGACCTTGGCGCCGGGCCGGGCCTTGAGCACGCCCAGCACGATCACGCGGTCCGACGCCGCCAGCCCCTCCTCCACGACCCGCAGCGAAGCGTCCAGCGGCCCGGCCTTGACGCGGCGAACCTCCACCTCGTCCTTGGCGTTCACCACCAGGGCGTAGCGGCCCTGCTGGTCGCTGAGCAGCGCCGCGTCGGGCACCAGCAGGGCCCGGCTGGTGGACATGGGGAAACGCAGGCGGACAAAGAAGCCGGGCAGGAGGGACTCATCGGGGTTGTCGAAGCGGGCCCGGACGCGGAGCGTGCCGGTCTCGGCGTTGATCGCGGGGGCGACGTAGTCGACGCTGCCCCGGGTGCGGAACTCGGCCTCATCGGCCAGGGCCAGCTCGCAGGCCCGGGCCTGGCCCGGCGTGACCTGCCCCGGCTCGAGGGGCTCGGGGGCGGTTCCGGGGGTGGGGGCGGGGGTTGTTCCGGGGGCGGTTCCGGGGGTGGGGGTGGGGGTGGGTTCGCCGGCACGGAGGCGTTCGCGGCGGAGGGTGAGCACATCGGACTCGCTGATGTCCAGCGAGACGTAGCAGGGGGTGGCCTGCACGATGCTGGCCAGCAGGGTGGGCTCGCCCCGGCCCACCAGGTTGCCGATGTCCACGAGGTTGTTGGTGATCCGCCCGTCGATGGGGGCCACCACCTCGCAGTACTCGAGGTTGATCCGGGCCGACTCGAGCTCGGCGGCGGCCCGGGCCACCTCGGCCCGGATCGAGTCGCGGCGGGCGGCCTTGATCACCGCGTCGATCTCCGGGCCGGCCCGCTGGTCGGCCAGCTCGCGGGCCAGGCGGGCGTCGTTCTCGGCGCCCTCCAGCGAGGCCCGCTGGGCCTGCAGGGACGCGGCGGCCTGCTCGACGGCGGCCTGGTACTGCCGCTGGTCGATCACAAAGAGGATCTCCCCCTTGCGGACCCGCTGGCCGGGCCTGAAGTTGATCTGCTCCAGGAAGCCCTGCACACGGGCCCGCAGCTCCACGGTCTCGGAGGCCTCGACCGTGCCGGTGTAGTTCAGGTAGGAGACCACATCCCGCTCCGCCGGGGCCGACACGATGACCTCGGGGGGCGGCGGCGGGGCGTAGGTGTTGGCATCCTGCTTCCTGCAGCCCCCGGCGGCGAGGGCGATCAGAAGAGCCACGCCCAGCAGGGCCCGGGAACACAACTGCGCGCGGAGCCAGAGCCGGGGGCGGGGGTTGTTCCGGGGGCGGGAGTTGTTCCGGGGGGAGGGGAAGTTGATGGGTCTCAAGGCGTGCTCCAAGCTGATCACGGGCGGGGCTCCGGAGGGGGAAGGGTTCCGGGGTCGGGGGCAGTTCCGGGGGCGGTTCCGGGGGCGGGGATGGGGGCGGTTCCGGGGGTGGGGGTGGGTGTTGTTCCGGGGGCGGGGGTGGGGGGACGCGGGAAGCCCAGGTCCTTGCCCTCGGGCCAGTCGGGGGCGAGCACATCGCCCCAGTCGGTGCGGCGGCGCATGCGTTCGGCGGTCTGGGGGTCGACGAACTCGGCATCGCCGCGCATCTCCCAGCCCCCGCCCAGGGCCCGGTAGGTCCGCACCGCGCCCAGCGCGATGGAGGCCCGGGAGACGATCAGGTTGTCCTGCTGCAGGACCAGCTCGGTCTGGGCGTTGTTGACGCGGATGAAGTCCACCGCCCCGGCCCGGTACTGGATCAGCGAGAGGTCGACGCTGCGCTGCGAGGCGTTGACCGCCTCGGCCAGGTACGCGGCCCGCTCCCGCGAACGCAGGAAGTCCGAGAGCCCCGCCTCCACATCCGAGGCCGCCCGCAGCACCGACTGGCGGTAGAACGCCACCGCCTGCTCGAAGCGGGCGTCCTGCACGCGGATGTTGCCCCGGATCCGCCCGTAGTTCAGCACCGGCCAGTTCACCCGCAGCCCGATGAACCCCGCGAAGGAGTCGGCGTCGAGCAGGTCGCCCAGCCCCGGGGTGCGCTGCCCGTCGTAGGTGCTGCTCACAAACGCCGTGGCCCCCGTGATCGAGATCGACGGGTACAGGTCCGCCGCCGCCACCCCGATCAGGGCGCTCTGGGCCGCCGCGATCCGCTCGGCCGCCCGCACATCCGGGCGGCGACGCAGCAGCTCCGCCGGCACCCCCGCGGCGATCCGCGGCGGCGCCTCGGGCACCCGGCCACCCCCGGCCCCGGCTCCGGCCCCGGCTCCGGCTCCGGGGGCCGGGGCCAGCTCGGCCTCCAGGCTCGAGGGCGTCCGGGCCAGCAGCGTGCAGATCGCCAGCCGCGTCTGCTGCAACGCGTTCTCCAGATCCGGGATCAACGCCTGCGTGTTGGCCAGCGTCGCCCGCGCCGTGGCCACATCCAGCTCCGAGACCGCCCCGGCCCGGAACCGCGCCTGCGTCAACGCCAGGGTCTCGCCCTGCAGCCGCACGTTGGCCCGCGTGACCTCCAGCCGCTCCTCCAGCGAACGCACCAGGATGTAGTTGGTCGCCACGTCCGCCGCCAGCGTCACCAGCACCGCGTCGTAGTCCGCCACCGTCGCCAACAGCTCCGCGTCGGCCGCCTCGATCCCCCGGCGGAACTTGCCCCAGAAGTCCAGCTCCCACGCCGCCTGCAGCCCGATCGTCGCCTCCGCGTACGAACGGTCACCCCCCGACGCCCCCTGCACGCTGTTGGCGCTCACCCGGCTGGCGTCCACCCCCCCCACCGCCTCCTGCAGTTGCGGGAAGAACCGCCCCACCGCGATCCCCCGCCGGGCCCGCGCCTCGATCACCCGCAGCCCCGCCGACCGCAGCGTCAGGTTCTCCCGGTACGCCATCCCCACCAGCGCCGTCAGCCCCGCGTCGTTGAACCCCTCCCACCACCGCTCGTTCACACCCCCCTCATCCACCACCCCCTCCGCCCCACCCCCCGACCCCCCCAGCCACCCCCCGTTCACCTCCGCCCCAGGCTCCGCGTACTCAGGCCCCACCTCACACCCCGAAAAACCCACCAGCATCGTGAGGGCAACCCAGCCCATCGCGGCCCGCGCGGAGTCCTGAGGGGCTCGCGGCGGAAAGGTGCGCCAATGGCGGGTGGATGAGCAGCGCAGACCGTTCATTCTCTGACTCCGTCCGCAGGATCATTCCGGGTAGCCGCATCGTCCGGCGGCGCCGCCTCGACCGCGTCGGCGACCGAGGTGAACCGGTTGACGCCGCCGAGCTTCTCATCCACGCGTTCGCTGCGGAGACGATCCCGCACCGATGACCTGGCTTCGACGGCCTGAAGACGGACCCCGGCGGCCCGAAGCTCCTGAGCCAGGTCCGCGAGCATGTGCGCGCTGTGCATGTCCACGTACGGCGTGGCGGAGAGGTCCAGCACGACGAGGCCGGGCGTCGTGACCTCGGCGCGGACACGCTCCATGATGCTGTCGTGCACGTGGTCCATGTTGAAATAGATCAGCCCCGACTCGGGCCGGAAGATCAGCACACCGGGGATCAGCTCGTTGTCCGGGTGGCGATCACGGTCGGAGAACCGCCGCGAGCCCGGGATGCGGCCCAGCACGGCCACGTGCGGCCGCGATGCGCGGCGGATCAGGAGCACCAGCGAGATGACCGCGCCGATCAGCACCCCCCGCAGCAGGCCCGAGCTCAGCACCCCGACCAGCGCTGCGACGGCGACGATGTACTCCGTCCGGTTGGTCCGCCGGAGGTGCTTCAGCGTGGAAACCTTGAACAGCCCCGTGACGGCGACCAGCACGATCGCCGCCAGCACGGGCTGGGGGAGCGCGCGCAGCAGATGCGAGAAGAACAGGACGACGACCAGGATGAAGCCCGACGCGAAGGCCCCCGACAGCGGCGTCTTTGCGCCGCCGCCCTCGTTGACGAGGGATTGCGACATGCCGCCGCTCACCGGGAAGCCGCGGCCCAGCCCGGCGGCGAGGTTGGACGCCGCGAGCGCGAGGAACTCCTGGTTGGCATCCAGGCGTCCGCCGTGCTTCGCGGCGAAGGTGCGGCCGATGGCGGCCGTTTCCACCGCGCCCAGCATGAAGCACGCCAGCGCCAGCGGCAGCAGCTCGTTCAGGTCGTTCCAGCCGATCGCCGGCAGGCCGAGGGCCGGCAGCCCCTGCGGCACATCGCCCAGCAGCTTCACGCCGCGGGCTTCTAGGCCCAGCAGCGCCGAGGCCAAAATGCCGCCGATGACCACGAAGAGGGCCACCGGCTTGTGCCTGAGGAGGATCTTGCCGAGCACGAGCACCGCCAGGGCCGTGACACCGAGCGTCAGCGAGACCATGTTGGTTTCGTGAATGTGCCTCAAAAAATAGCCGCTGTTCTCCCAGAAGTTGCCGTGCGCGCCGTGGACACCGAACAGCTTGGGCAGCTGCGTGCTGGCCAGGAACAGCGCCACGCCGCACTTGAATCCGACCATCACGCTCTCGGAGATGAAGTTGACGATCGATCCGGCCCGGGCCAACCACGCGATGAAGGCGATGAGCGCGACGAGCAGGCAGGTGGCGGCCGCCAGCGCCCCGAAGCGTGTCGTGTCGCCGCCCGCGATCTCTCCCAGCGAAGCGCCGACGAGCAGCGAGATGGCGGAGGTGACGGTGATGGCCGTGTGCCGCGAGCTGCAGAACAGCCAGAACACCAGCCCGGAGAAGAGGCACGCGTAGAGGCCCGCCTCCGGCGGCAGGTTGGCCAGGGAGGCGTCGCCGAGCCCGGCCGGCAGCAGGTAGGCGGCCAGCGTGATCCCGGCGACGACATCGCCCCGCAGCCACCCCCGCTCGTAGGTGCGCAGCCACCTCAGCGCCGGCACGGATGTGCGGAGCCGGGCCAGGAATCCGGCATCGCTCCGAGCGGGCGCGGGGTTGGAGGGTGCGGTGGGCACGGAAGGGGCTCCGCCGGTTCGCAGCGTGCGTCAGTAGGCTTCGCGGATGAACTTGCGCTTGGCGAGCGGGGCCTGATCGTCGTAGGCCCGCTTCATGGATCGCTTCGGGATCTTCACCTTCTCGCGCGGCAGGACCTTGTAGGGGATCGCATCCAGGATGTGCCGGATGCAGTTCAGCCTCGCCCGCTTCTTGTCGTCCGAGCGCATGATGTACCAGGGCGCGTGCTCGGTGTCGGTCGCGTCGAGCATCATGTCGCGGGCCCGCGAGTAATCGAACCAGCGGCTGCGCGAGGGCAGGTCCATCGGGCTGAGCTTCCACTGCCGGATCGGGTCCTCGACCCGGGCCTCGAAACGTCGCTTCTGCTCCTTGTCGCTCACCTCCAGCCAGATCTTGATGAGCTGGATGCCGCCATCGGCGATGTACCTCTCGACGACGGGGCACAGCTCGAGGAACCGTCTGTGCTGCTCCTTCGTGCAGAACCCCATCACGTACTCGACGCCGGCCCGGTTGTACCACGAGCGATCGAAGATCACGATCTCGCCCGCCGCGGGGAAGTGCTGCATGTACCGCTGGAGGTACATCTGCGTCTTCTCGCGGTCAGACGGCGCCGGCAGCGCGACCAGCCGGAAGATGCGCGGGCT
Organism: Phycisphaerales bacterium; assembly: GCA_020849615.1. Lineage (GTDB taxonomy): Bacteria > Planctomycetota > Phycisphaerae > Phycisphaerales > UBA1924 > JADLFW01. The sequence continues at coordinate 53,258 of JADLFW010000045.1, read as the reverse complement.
GACGCGCTCGGTGATCGCCTTGATCACGCCGCCCTTGCCGGCGGCGTCGCGGCCCTCGAAAACGATGATGACGCGGTGCCCCTTGGCCTTGACCCATTCCTGGAGCTGGCACAGGCGTCCCTGGAGCTTCCGCAGCTCCTTCTCGTAGGCCTTCCCCTTCAGGTCGCCGCGCGCGGCGCTTCCGCTTGACTTGCCCTTGCCCTTGTCCTTGCCTTTATCCTTGTCCTTGTCCCTGGTCATGTGGTGTTCCTTGTGGTACAGGCGCGCGGCGTTCACGGCTGCGGGCCGCCCCCGAACAAGAGGCGGCCGTTGTCACCGGTGAGCCTCAGGGCCTTGAGATGCTCCGGTCCCTTGACATCCGAAACGGTGTTGACGCGGGGCAATCCGAGGGCGCGGATCGCGCGGACCCTCTCCGATCTGCGCCGATACGCTCCGGGCCGTTCTCGATTTCGGCATCCATCTGGTCGGCGGGCCGACTGATGAACCGCGCGGAGAGCTCGACCAGAAGCAGCGCAGTAGCCCGGGCCGCCCCCCGCCTGGAGATTGGCTCATAGTCCTGTTCCCCGACTCAGGAATGTGTCGCCCCGAAACTCGGGGCCGAACTCAGGACCCCGTGGTCAACAATAGGCAGGCGCCCGCCCACGGTAGTTCGGAGGCCCGGATCGGGCAGCGCAAGGTTGCACTTCGTCCATGCGATGTACGAATGTCTTCCCGTTCATCTCCTGCGCTCTGCGGGTGTGCCGACATCCGCCGCCCGCGGCCCGGCGAACAGGCCGGGGTGAAATCCCCGTAGACAGCCCCCCCTTGCGGGCCCGACATTGTTCTGGCCCGCGCGGACGTTTCCGGGCCGCGGATCGCAGTGCGGTCGGCTCCCGGCGGTTCATCGCGACTGCGGGGGCGAGAAGAGGAGGTCTGGTGCGTCTTCAACTGGTTTCCGGGACGGCGTTGATCATGGCGGTGGTCGGGCTGGCGCGCGCCGATTCGCAGTATTCCTGGCGCTACTACCGGCCCTCCAACACCGGCATCCAGGGCGACTACAACGAGGCCCTCTACATCGGCGCCGATGGCGATCCATGGATCGCCGGCTACGACGCCTCCTTCGAGGAAGGCGGCATCGCCAAGTTCATCAAGGCGCAGAACCGCTGGATCAACATCTCCAACGTCGACTACCCGGAGATCGGACACCCCGAAGATACCGGCACCTCACGCGTCAGCGACATCATCGCCGACGCCTCCGGCACCCTCTGGATGGCGACGGGCCGCGGCGCGTTGAAGTTCAATCCCGACGCCGGGCCCGTCTCGCTCGCGCGGTACGACTCCACCAACTCGCTGATGCCGGGCGGGTGGTGCGAGGATGTCGATCTCGCCCCGGATGGGACCCTGTGGTTCGCTTCACGCAGCGTGTTCTGGGGCGGCGGCGGACTCAACCGCTACAACCCCGCCACCGACGTATGGACGTACTGGGCCACCGCGCTGGGCGATCGCATCAGCGTACAACCCAAGCCGGGAGGGGGTTACTACGTCTGGAACGCCGACCGGTACAATGGCTCGGCCCAGCGTTTCGACAGCGCCACCCAGACCTGGGCACCGCTGCCCGACACCGGCGCCGCGGGAGAAGTCGCGGGGTTGCCCGGCAAGACCTGCACGGACGCCGCCGGCAACTTCTGGGCCCTGCGCAGGTCCGCCCCGGGTGAATACCACCACCTCGATTACCGCCGCCCCGATGGCGCCTGGGTCGTGGTTCCTCCGCCGTACACCGGCGCCACCTTCGACACCTGGGCATTCCGCGCCTTTGGCGATCGCCAGGCCCTCCTCGTCGATGGCGGCAACACGACCTGGCGATTCGACGGCGCCTCCTGGCAGAACCTCGGCCAGTGGCGGCCCGGCTCGTTCAGCTACGCCGCCGACATCGACGCCGCGGGCAATGTGTGGGTCTCCGGCGTCGGCGGCGCGGCCCGGCGCGACGTCGTGACGGGCCAGTGGCAGCGCTACCGCGTCACGAATACCAGCCAGTACGACTTCTTCAACAACGACCTCTCCATCGATCCCGCCGGCGGCATCTACGCGTGCGCCAACGCCGGGCCCGGCTTCGGCGGCATGGTCCGCTTCGACGGCAAACGCTGGATCGGCTTCAACAACGACCACTACGGGCTGGGCCATGACTGGCCCTTCCCCACCGACAACAGCGAGGCCGTCTTCGTCCGCCCGTCCACGGGCCGGACCGTCGTCAACCCGATGTACAACGGCGTCCACGAGTGGAACGGCACTTCGTTCACCCCGCTGCTCTCCAGCGCCACCGTCAAGGACTTCACCGAGGATTCCTTCGGCCGGCTCTGGTTCGTCGGGGAGTATTTTGACCTGCGCGTCCGCGAAGGCGCCACGTGGCGCCAGCTGGGCATCACCGCGTGGGGTGGCTCCATCGACCCCGACCCCGACCGCCCTGGGACCATCTGGGCCGCGACGGGCCACGAGATCACCCGCACCGACGGGTCCTACCGCTTCTCCCGGTTCATTGATGACTTCCCCGAGCTCACCACGCAGAGCGACACCTTCTCGGGGCTCGCCGTCGACCGCAACGGCATCGCGTGGATCGGCGCAACCGTGCAGTACGGCGCCGGCGGCACCGGGGGCTCGCTCATCCGGATCGACTCCAACACCGGCGAATACCGGATGCTCCGCCACGAGGCCGGGTGGCCCCTGCCGGGCCAGTACGTCTCCCCGCTCGCGGTCACGCCCGATGGCAAGGTGTGGATGCAGCACGACAGCGATTTCCTCGTCGCGCAGCGCGGGCTGTGCTGGTACGACGGCGTCAACGTCGGCGTCTTCCCCGCCCCACCCGGCGGCGAGCCCCAATGGGGCGGCCTCCCCCACGCCGGCATCACCGACCTCGATGTGAAGCTCATCCCCGGAGGCTACGAGCTCTGGATGTCCTGCGCCAGCCGTGGCATCGCCGTCCTCTCGGTGACCAGTTCCTGCGCGGCCGACCTCACCGGCGACGGGCTGGTCGACTTCGCCGACTATCTCGAGTTCCTCAACCTCTACGACGCGCAGGACCCCCGCGCCGATTTCAACGGCGATGGCCTCGTCGATTTCAGCGACTACCTCGAGTTCCTCAACCTCTACGACGCGGGCTGCTGAACCCGCCGCCCGTCATCGGCGCCGCCCGTTCACGTCACTTGGCGGCCGGAACGCACAGGCACGTCGTGCCCGGGTGGATGTCGGCCCGCGCCCACGCCCGCTGCACCCGCGGCGACAGCGCCGCCACTTCGGCCGCCCGGCCCTGCGCTTCGGCGCACTGCTTCAGGCCCAGCAGGCTCCAGGCGTTGTCGGGCCAGATCCGCAGGTCCTCGCGGTACACCGCCTCGGCCTCCGAGTACCGCTGCTGCGACACCAGCACCGCGCCCAGGGTGTGCCGCACCGGCTGGATCCAGTCCGGCGGCTCCATGTACCGCAGCCCGTCCTCGATCACGACCGCCTGCTTCAGCTCCGTGATGGCCTCCTCGCTCCGGCCTTCGGCGATGTCGATCTCGGCTTCCAGCGACCGGGCCGCGATGTCGAGCACCGTGTGCGCGGGGTTGATCGCCATCAGCGCATCCTTGGGAACGGCCCGCACGGCATCGTTGAAGCGCTGCTGCTCCTCCCGGGCCTGGCGAACGTCGTGCTTGGCGGCGAACGCGACGGCCCGCGTGTACCTCCACATCGCCGTGGTGATCGGCAGCACCGTCGGCGGCGCGGGCTCGGCGAGCATCTCATCCCACATCCCGAACCGCTTCATCACGTCGTACCGGATCGACATGTACGGGTCGAGCATCGCCGGGGAGTGCGCGAGGGCTTCATCAGGAACACCCGCGATCATCTCGTCCGCGGCCCGCATCGCCGCCTCGCGCCGACCTTCCATCATGGATGCGAACGCCAGGAAGTGATGGTTGTGCGCCATGTACAGCCGGTAAAACCCCTGCCGCGGAGAGAGCTTGCGGTACTTCGCATCCGCGGCGATGGCCCGCTCGTTCGCTACCGACGCCTGCTCCCAGTTGCCCACGCGCACATCGATGTGCGCCGGCATGTGCACCAGGTGCCCCGCCGCCGGCACCATCGTCCGCAGCCGGTCGGCCGCCGCCATCGCCTTCTGCGGCTGCGGGGATGCCTCCATCGTGTGAATGTACAGGTGGTTCGCGCCGGGGTTCTTCGGGTTCATCGCCAGCACCCGCTCCAGCGTGAGCACGATCTCCTCGGTGCCGGGCTGCGGAGTCCCGTCCTTCTTCCACAGGTCCCACGGCCTCAGGTCCATCATCGACTCGGCGAACAGCGTGCCGATGTCGTCATCGGACGGGAACTGGTCCCACACGCCCCGCATCGCCGCCGCGTACGCCGCATCGAGCGGCGCCCGGTCCTTGGGGGCCTCCGCCGCGTACCGGTGCGTCAAGGCGCCGATCAACGCCTTCTCCTGCGGCGTCCCGCCCGCGCTCAGGCTCACGGCCTTCTGCACCGCATCCCACGCCTCACGCGAGCGGGCCTCATCCATCGCCGGGTTGTTGATGTGCGGGCCGTTGCACAGCGACACCCCCCACCACGCCATCGCGCAGCCGGGGTCCAGCTCCGCCGCCCGCTTGAACGACCGGATCGCCTCATCGTGGTTGAACGCGTACGACCACGTCAGGCCCTGGTCGAAGTACCTCTGCGCCTCGGCCGAGGTGGTCGTGACCTTCCTGCGGTGCGCCCCCATCCCGTCAAACAACTGCGCGGGCCGCACGCTCTCGGCCCGCGGCGCCGCCGTCGCTTGCGCCTTGCCGGGCCCGCTGCAACCCGTCAGGACCGCCGCCCCCGCGAGAGACACAGCCACGGCCAGCCCGCCTGCCGACAGGATCGCTCTCATCCGCTTCATGGAATTTCTCTCCTGCGTGCTCTGTCTGGCCGGGCCTACTGGCACACACGACCACCCCGATGACCGAAGTCTACCGGTATGCGCAGCTCAAACCACTTGACTTGCGGTCCACCCCTGTCGTTTAGCCCCGGCTCAGTTCGACGTTGCATCCGCCCGCTCGCGGATGACCGTCCGCGTGCGGCGCCGCCCGGTCTCCCGCATCACCCATCCACCCAGCTCCAGGTCGGCCAGCGCGGCCCGCACCGCCATCCGCGTCACACCGCAGTGCCGGGCCAGCTCGCTCTCGCTCGCCCCGGCCGCCGCATCGCCCCGCAGCACCTCCAGGATCGACGCCCGCAGATCACCCTTGAAATCGGCACGGGCGCGGAAGATCGGGTTGTGATCGATGATCCACCCCGCGGGCCGGATCGCATCCCTCTTGACCGGCATGTCCTCAGTCCACAGGTTCCATCGCTTCGACGCCTCCGAGGCCCGTTGCTCGGCGCGGGCCGCAAGCGCCGGGCTGCCGCGGTCCACCTCGAAGAGCGGGCCCGGCAGATCGGCCGGCGCACACAGCGCGATCACCGAGTTCAAATGACCGCCCCCGCGCTGCGCCTGCGCCAGTTCGAGCAGCAGCCCCAGCACGGGCCTGTACCCAGGCTCGAGTTCAGCCAACACCAGCCGCGCCAGCCGGTGACGGGCCACCAGCCGGTCGTACATCGACAGCCACGTCATTGCCATCGCGAACAGCCGAGAATCGGCCGACGCCAGCCGGGCCGTGTCCAAGAGCAGCCGCTCGATGTCGGGCGTCTCCGCCGCGGGCTCCACGTTGAACCCCGCGCCGATCCGGGTCCACTCCGCGATGAGCCGATCGACCTCGCAGCGCCGGGCCTCGGCATCCCCGAACCCTGTTTCGCTGTGAAATGCGGCAACACCCCCGACCTCGTGCGGCTTCATGCGCGAACCTCCAGTGAATCCAGCAGTACGCGGGCATCCTCGACGAGGCGCGCATCGGCGCCGCGGCCCACCAGCCCATCCAGGTACGCCCCCACGAACTCCAGCTCCGCGGCCGTCGGCCGCAGCTGCGCCAGGTCTTCACGATCCTGCGGCCGGCCCGCCACAATCTTCATCGCGATCAGGTCGGCCCGGCCCACCGCAAAGACATTGAGCTTCCCGAACCGCCCCACCACCCGGCGCCGATCCTCCCACCCGCCCGGCAGCCGGTACCGGAACATCTCCCCCGCCTCGCCGTTGAGCCACGTCGGCGCCAGCCCCATGGCCCGGGCCACGCGCTTCCCCGCCACCTCCACCGCGTGCCATGCCTGGGCGGGAACGAACACCATCACATCACAGTCAAACGTCGTCCTCGCCGCGGGCAGCAGCCCGGTCAGCATTCCCGCAGCGCCCCCCACGATCAGGATCTCGACATCAGAGAGGTACTCCAGCGCCTCTCCCGTGGCCTTGAGAGCCTCCTCCAGCAATGTCGGGCTGAATGACTTGCGGGCCATGCGGATCCCCTTGTCTCCCTATCGATCGGTTTATGATCGATCTCCAATACTATACAGATCTTCTACGATCACGCAAGCCATGCGGTTCCGGCTACGTAGCCACAAGACGTGTTAGGGTATACCTAACACACTTCCGTGGACCGTTGCAAATGTGGAGGAACCGGGCGGGCTGGGTTGCCCGGTCAGGCGGCGAGATCAGTGGGTGCCTGGTTCATAGGCAACACTACGCACCCGGGAACCCACGGGCCAGCCGGGCCTATTTCTCCGGCGACAGCACCACAGCATCGAGCCCGAAGAACGACCTGGAGCCCTCCGATTTAGCGTTCCCGCCGATGACCTCGGCTCGCAGCACCAGGCGGCCATCGACGGGAGTGAAGGTCCCGAGCTCGATCGGCCCGGTGGCCACGACCTTGCCCCGCCCGCCGCTGTACAGGTCAATCCCCTCGGCCGGGCCTGCGGGCTTGCCGTTCACGGTGAACCGCACGATCCCGTAATCCCAGCTCCTGGTCGCGTACAGGGTCACCCGCCTCGCGGCCCGCGCCTCCGGGCCATCGCCCGCGGGGATCGCCACCTCGACGAAGTCGCCCACTCGCCGCCCCTGCACCCACAGGTGCGAATCGCCACTCCAAGCCTTTTTCCCGTACCCATCCATGTCCTGCGGAACGACCGGAAGGCCATCGGACTTCGCGAGCACCTGCATCCCCTCGCACTCGATCGCGCCCTCGATCTTGAACGGCGGCGGGAGCGGCGGCGGCTGGGGGATCGGCTTCTTGAGCTCGGCCGTCATCGCCGCGATCGCCTCATCGCTCAGGCGATTGCTGGTGCTGCCCGGCAGCGCGTACCAGTAGGTCGTGGCCGCGTACGCGACATCGCACTCCTTCCAGTGCCAAACCTCCATGTCGAACTTCAGGCTCTTCTCGAAGGGGATGGCATCCAGGGCCCGCACGCGGGTCACGCTGGTGTGCCCCCAGTTGTTCTTGCCGTTGCCATCGCACCGCGGCTGGGCGTGGAAGGGGTGCTGAAACACGACGGGCCAGCACCACGCGTACCCGTAGTAATCCTCCGTGCCCGTCCCGAAGTGCGAGGGGAAAGTCTCGCCATCGATGTAGATCTTCTCATCCCCCTCCCCCCACCACTCGGGGACCGGGTTCATCACCGCGAGGTTGTCCCCGACATAGACCCCCTTGCCCTGGATGTCGATGTAGTTCCAGTCCATCGTGCCGCGGGCGCCGAGGGCGTGGATGGGGTACTCCCCGCGCCAGGCGGCGTGGAAGTGCATCGAGCGGGAGTCCCACCTGTAGTGGCCAGTACGAGCTATCAATGTGATCGAGGTCGCACGAGTTCCCAAGTTGTTCACTCGAACTACGGCGTCCCTCTCGTACGGCATAATCCAGTAGCTCGTCAACTGCCCATCACTGGGAAGTTCCACACGCCGGTACCGGTCTTCCAATGCCGCGAACCCCGGGCCACAGCCAAAGAAGTCGCCCACGGGAGAACTGACGGTCACTTTCCCGTCGAATTTCGCCGAAATTCGTAGTTTGCGGAGCACGTCGGCGTCGCTTGTACCTAGACGCATAAGCAAGGTCGAGACAGCACCAGGGCCGGGAGGAAGCCGGAGTTCCACGCTGGCACCCGCCTCTACTATTGCCTCGAGCAGAGGCAGGTTGTCGTGAGGCTTCGAAATCTCGGGTTCGCGCGGCAGCAAGAGTGCGTCTGTGCACTCCTTGAGACGGGCCGAAGCGTCAGGATCAGGGATCTGCAAAGGCCAAACTTGCACTTGCGGGCCGTACGTCCTGTAGTTCACCTGGTAGTAGAACCCATCCGCATCGCTCGTGATTTTGCAGTGCTTCGCGTACGGGATCGGCAGGTACAGGTTCCACCCGCGTGAACTCTCCTGCGCCAGCGGCGGCCCGACCTCCACATCCCCCGCCTTCCACTTCCCGCCCAGCACCTCCTGCATCGGCGCCTCGATCACCGGCCGGGCCTCGCCATCCAGGTACACCCGCATCACACCCTTGGGGTTCGCCGACCAGATCCGCACCACCGCGCCGGGCCCGGCCATGTCGGCCATCACCCATTCCTTGCGCACCTTCCCACCGGCGCCCTTCGCCTCTTCCACCCGGAGGTACTGGTTGACATCGCCGTTTGCGAACCACGTCTCCGGCTGGTCGGGGCTGACCGAGGCCCGGTCGTAGCTGCTGAACTGCCTGCACGTGTACGGCGGATCGGGGAACCGGGCCAGCGCTTCGCGGTCCACCATTTCGCGCAGCAAAGATTCAAGTGAAACCGGTTCCGCAAGCGCAGGCCCGGCAGCGAGACACGCGCAGGCGGCGGTCATGAATACCAGCAAGCTTCGATGAAATCCGAGCGTGAATCGCATGACGGGCCTCCCGGTTTCCGGGGCCACAGGATTGTGGCCCGAGTCCGCACCGGGCCAGAATAACGCCGAAACCAGCCCCTTCGCTTGGCCCTTCCCGCCTGTGCGCCTTGGTGCCTTTGTGCCTCCGAGCCTTCCTGAAAAGAAATCTGACGGGACGGGTTCCGAACAACATCCGGTGTACGGGCGGCCCGCGACGGATCACTCCCTCCGACCGGGCCCGCTCCAATCTTCTTTCGTACCCACTCCCGGAGCCCGAAACTCCCATGTGTTTCTCGCCCGATATCAGATCGCGCCCGTCGAACGACCAGCGAACGGATTCCGATCCCGGAACCGGGCCCGGCGGCGCCGCGTCCAATCGTCACTCCTGTGTCACGCCGGGCCGGCCGGCGAGAACCCGCGGCGGCCTCGTCCGTAGTAACACCAGCAGCCCCGAATCCGTACAACCGGGCGGGATCAAGACCATGACCAGCATGACCAGCACCAGCGGCAATCGGACAGCTCAAGTCGAGAACGCGGCTCAGGGTGCTCGCCACACGACGGGCGAGTGGCTGACGTGGGCCTTGGATGCGGTCGAGGACCCCCGCGCCGAGTTCGAGAGCGCCATCCGTGAAATCGTTTCCGACAAGATGGATGCCACCCGCCGCGGCGCGGATGAGCTCATGAAGGACACCGCCTCCGACCGCGATGGCGACGGCTGGAACCGCGGGGGCCGCGCGGCCTGACGGACTTCTGCCCGCCGTCTCTTACGTGCAGGGCGCTTCGTACAGGTTCAGGAACACCAGGTAGTCCGTGAAATCGACGTACCCATCGGCGTTCAGGTCCGCCCTCGGATCGGCGCTGTCGTAGTAGTTCAGGAACTGCAGGTAGTCGGCGAAGTCGGCCCGGCCGTCGCCGGTGTAGTCGGCCATACAGCTCGACCAGCCCACCAGGATGAACGGAAGGTCCTGGGGCACATCCGGGCCCGCCGCCGGCTTGCCGCCATCCACGATCGCTTCCCACCGCTCTTCATCGGCGATGTGCTGCCGCGCGTTCCACGCCGGCATGCTCCGCTTGTTGCGCAGCGTGATCGGCGGCGAGAAGATCTCGGCCCCCTCGATCGATGAGATGTACTGCCAGTCGAGCCAGTACGTGCCGGGCGGCAGCATCATGCCCCCGAGTCGCACGTTCGCCTGCCAGATCAGGCGGTCCTGCTCCGGAGGGATCGGCGCGGGGATCGCCACCGAATCAAAGATGCGGTAGACGCCGGTACGGATCAGCCGGTCGAGGCGGTCGGTGCCCGTGTCGCCAAACACGACCTTGCTGCCCGGCTCGCCAGGCGGCCCGTCCCAGATCCGCAGGTTCACCGCGGCGATGGGCGGGAACGAAGCGACAGCGCCGATCTGATAGGCGAAGAGCTGGACCGTGTCGATCCGCCAGCCCTGGGAGCCGGTGACGGTGAAGTCATCGGCGAAGCGGTATCCGGGCCCGCCCTCGGTCAGGTGGCTTGAGTACCCGCCCACCGCGTTGGCGTACCCGCCCTCGGACTGCAGCTCGCTCCACGAGTCGGTCCCGGGCGCGAACATCCCGCTCGCGGTCATCCGGCCCGTCCCCACCCCGGCCTCCCAGGGGTCGACCACGCTGGCGTTGCTGTAGATCGCCACCTGGGCGCTGGCGATGCCGGGCCCGGCCACCGCCGCCGCCCACGCCGCCGTTCGGATCATCCGTTTCGCCATTATCGCCATGACCACTCCTGGTGTGCGCGGGCCTGGGCTCCGGCCGCAAGGTCCGCCCGGATTCACAGCACCCCCCTGAACGTCGGCGTGTACCCCGGAAACACCGCGTCGAGGTCGGGGTTCCCCAGCCGCTCCGCCACGATTTCGCCGAGGATGTCCCGATAGTCGATGGTGATCTTCAGGTCCCGCTGCTCGAACAGCTGCCCCACCACAAGTCCGGGCCAGTCGGTCAGCACACGCCCGCCCTGCACCGCCGTGCCCAGCAGGAACATCGCCCCGCCGTGCCCGTGGTCGGTGCCCACGCTGCCGTTCTCGGCCACCCGCCGGCCAAACTCGGTGAGCACCGCGCACACGAATGACGGAGCTGTCACGGCCGTCATGTCGGTGTAGAAGGCGGCGAGCCCATCCGCCAGCACTTTCATGAGGTTGAACATCGGCCCGCCCGTCGGGCCTTGGTCGTAGTGCGTATCCCAGCCGTCGATGTCGATGGCGATCGCCTCGACGCCGACCTCGGCCTTGATCAGGGCCGCGGCGCCCTTCAGCGAGTGGGCGAACTTCTCATCCGGGTAAACCGCGCCCCCCGCGGGGATGTACCCCGCGAAGTCGATCTCTTCCAGCAGCGAGATCGTCCGCATGGTGTCCACGCCCGCGGCCCGGAGCGGGTCCCCGGTCGCGGCGTACATCTCCTGCAGGGCGGTGGCCCGGGCCACGTGGCTCTCAGGCCGGCCCGTGAGGCCGTAGCCCTGGAGGTCGGGGATCGGGAGCGTCTGGGGCGCTCCGACGAGCGTCCGGGGCACCCCCGCCCCCAGGCCGACACCGCGGAGCATCGCGCCGGGAAGCATCGGCTCGACGGATGCCAGGTGCCGGCCCAGCCACCCCGAGGCGATCTGCGTGTCGCCGACGACGCCGACTTCCATCTGCCGCTGGGCATCGAAGTGGGAACGGTTGGATTCGGTCAGCCCCGTCGCGTGGACGATCAGCAGGCGGCCATCCGTGTACGCGGGGAGCAGCGGCCACAGCGCGGGCGGAAGGCCGAAGAACCCATCCAGGTCCTTCACCCGGGTCGCCAGTCCGCTGTCGGGCCTGGGGACCGCCAGCGTGGGCCGGGCCGCGTAGTACGCCGATTCGCTCCACGGCACGCACATCGTCAGCCCATCCGCGCCCCCCCGCAGGTAGATCGAGATCATCACATCCCGGGCCGAGGACCGGTAGTCGCGCGCGTACGACACCCGCGGCAGCCAGGCTGGTGCGGATGCGAGCACCGCCGCCGCCGACCCCGCGGTCGCCATGAATCCCCGGCGCGACAGCGCGGTGTACTCCGCGCACCCACAAACACCCTTGGACATCGTGCCGCCCTTCGTCGAGTTGACCCGGGCCACCCGCCGACCACGCGTGGCCCGGCGCCGGGGCAATCCCGGCCGCCGTTACACACCGGTCTGTCGGGGGTCCTCCCCGTCTCCTCGTCTCCGACGCCGCGGGAACTCGTGATACACCGCGGATGGCGTGCCGGGCCGCTCCTCCACCGCTCCTTCGGGAATCCGGAGGAGACAGTGCTGCGCCGCCACGCCTGCGACGTAGATGAAAGCCGCTTCATGCGCCGATCGGCGCGGAGTTCATCCGCGTCCGAGAAGAACCGGAGGAGTCACCGGTGCCGGAACCGCGGTGATGGGGCTCGTGGCGCGGGTGCCTGCTGGAAGACGAGGTCTTCACTCTCGCCCGAGGTCGGCGGTCAGAAAGGCATGCCGGGCCGGGAAATAGCCTTGTGGCGGCGCGACGTCGGCGGCTAGTCTACAGGCGTCCCGACCGGCTCAGGAAACGGTTACAGGGATCCGCCGGGCCGAGGGACGGTCGGCGGTCACACCGGCCCGCTCTCGTGAGGATGATTCGAGGAGGAGACTCACGTTGAACCACGCTATCGCTCGCGCCGTCGCCGCCGCGTCCGCTCTCGCCGCCATCGCCGGGCTGGTCGCGGCCCAGCCCCCCGCCCGCACCCCGGGCGACAGCGTCCGGCTGATGCGCAAACCCCGGACGGCGGATGTTCAGTTCGTGAACTCGACCGCCAAGTTCGGGATGGAGTACACCCTGCACGACTGCAAGGAGACTCCGGGGCTCTGGCCGGGCCAGAACACCCGCTTCGGCTCGGGGGTCTCCGCGATCGACTTCAATAAGGATGGACGGCAGGACTTCTACATCTGCGACTCGTACATGCACGAGGGGCACCTGCTCCGGGCCAACGCCGACGGGACGTACACGGATGTCGGCCGCGAGGCCGGAGTCCAGAACCTGGGCCTGGCGCACATGGCCCTGGCGGTCGACCTCGACAACGACGGCTACGACGACCTGGTGATCCTCAACGACAGCAGCCGCTACACCAACGAGTTCCCCCGCTCGGTCATCTACCGCAACAACCGCGACGGCACCTTCACCAACGTGACGATCGGCTCCGGCTTCACGCCCGAGGACCTCACCTTCGGCGGCATGACCGCGGGCGACTACGACAAGGACGGCGACCTCGACCTGTTCGTGGGCGGCTGGTACGAGTACTCGGCCCACCTGTTCCGCAACGACGGCGGGTTCAAGTTCACGGATGTCTCCGGGCCGGCGAACATCCACGTGCCGGGCAACCGGTCGCACTGGACGCCCGTCTTCGCCGACTTCGACAACGACGGGTGGCAGGACATCTTCGCCGCGGTCGATTTCGACGAGGACTACCTGCTGCGCAACAACCGCGACGGCACGTTCACCGATGTCTCGCACGCCGCGGGGATCACCCATGTCTACAACGACATGGGGGCCGCGGTGGCGGACTTCGACAACGACCTCGACCTCGACATCTACACGACCAACATCACCAACTTCTCGAACTGCACCGTCCCCTGGGGGTGCAACATGCTCTACAAGAACAACGGGGACGGCACGTTCACCGACGGCACGCGCGAGCACGGCGTGGGCAACACCGCCTGGGGCTGGGGCGACGCCTTCGCCGACATCGACCTCGACGGCCACCTCGACCTCATCGCGGTCGGCGGCTGGTACGTCGGCGAGGAGCAGCGCACCTGCCTGTTCATGAACGACGGGCAGAACAACTTCCATGACGCCGCCGCCGAGGCGGGCGTGCAGCAGTTCGCGGACAAGAAGGGGCTGCTGGTCGTCGACATCGAAAAGGACGGCGACCTCGACATGATCGTGACGGAGGTCCGCGGCCCGGTCACCGTGTGGGAGAACGTGACCCCGCGCAGCGGCCGCAACTACCTGACGGTCGAGGCCGAGGGCACGACCTCCAACCGCAACGGCGTGGGCGCCCGCGTCTACATCACCGTGGGCGACAAGATGCAGATGGCCGAGATCATCGCGGGCGGCAGCTTCTACACCAGCCCCCCGAAGGAAGCGCACTTCGGCCTGGGCACGGTGGCGGTCATCAACCAGCTCGTCGTGATCTTCCCCTCCGGCAAGTCGGTCGAGATGCGCGATATCGCGGCCAACCAGCGCCTCCACGTCGTCGAGCCCGAGTGAGCCGTCGGGCCAGAAGGCTTCCCTCCTTCATGAAAAAAGACCCCCGCGCCCGGCGGGGGTCTTTTCGTATCCAAAGGCTGAGCCACGGATCAGGTGCGGCCGGTGCTGAAGAGGCTGTTGTAGGTGATGTTGACCGTGTCCCACTGCTGGCCCGGCGCCCAGGTGTACTGCATGAACTCGCCGGAGGCCGCGGTGCCCACGATCGACGTGCGGCCCGACGGGGCGACGGCCGCGGCCAGGCGGCCGACGGGCGGGACGTAGCCGGTGATCGTGTCCATCTGGGTGACGTTCCAGACCGTCAGGCCCGGCGACCACCAGTAGATCGACATCTTGCCGCTGTCCGAGTCGATGCCGACGATGTTGAGCCCGCCCCAGGCGTCCATGACGTAGGTGGTCAGGCTGTCGGCGCTGAGCTTGGGCCCGCCGAACTCGTCGGTGAAGTTGTTGTTCACCCAGTTGCCGCCGAAGGACGGGACCCACCACGTCACGGCGACCTTGCCGTCGGTCTGCACGCCGGCGAGGTTGATGCCGCCCCACGAAGTCAGGTAGGCCGCGAGGCCGCCCGTGAACTTGGGGGCGCCCGTGATCTGGCTGAGGTTGCTGGTGGTGTACATCGACAGGCCCGGCGCCCACCAGACGGTGTGGATGTCGCCGTTGCTGTCGAGGCCCGCGATGTTGAGCCCGCCCCAGCTGGTCACGTAGCTGATGAGCCGGCCCGTGAAGGCGGGCGTCGCGAGGCCCTGCGCCGCCAGGTGATCCTCGGTGATGTCGATGAACTCCCACTTGGAGCGCGGGCGGCGGCCCTGGTCATCGAGCGGCTGCAGCACCTCGCGGTACATGACCACGTGGTTGTCGGAGGTGAGCCCGACGATGTGCATGAGGGGCTCTGCGTCGGTGTTGCGGAAGACGGTGATCTCGGAGGTGATGACGCGCCCGCCCGGCAGGCCCGTCGTGAGGTTCGAGGAGGTCCACACCCCGCCCAGGGGGTTGCGGTAGAAGACGTAGAGGCCGTCGGCGGTGGGCACCGCGGCCCGCGAGGAGTTGTCCACCGGGTCGGCCCACGTCTGCACGCCGCCGGTCGCGGCCGGGCTGACGGGTGAGGCCACCGAAGAGAGGTCGACGGCCCGCCACGTGTCCTTGGCTACCGGCGGAACGAACACGGTGGGCTTGTTGCCCACCCCGATCATGCCGGGGAAGAGGTACTCTTCGAAGCCGCTCCCGTCGGGCTTCTCGAACACGGTGTACGAAGCGGCCGGAGTTGAGCCCACGATCGCGCGATTGGCGGTCAGGTCCACCACCTTCATCGACTTCACGATGACCAGGTCGGAGTACTTGGGCGCTGTGCCCGCGACATACGTCGTGCTCGCGATAGGCGTCCCGCCCAGCGAGGACGGCAGGTTGATCGGCGGCACCTGGCTCGAGACGGGCAGGGCCGCGATCGCCAGCACCACATCCCAGCCGTAGATCACCTCGCCGAAGGCCGCGTAGCCGCCCCCCGTCGTCGTCGTGGAACCGGGCGCAGGATCGAGGATCCCGCTGTTGTCCGCCAGGTTGATGAAGAAACTGCTCGTCGCGGAGCCCAGCACGCTGGTCCGAGCCATCGCCAGCGTCTTCTGCTTGTTGCTGATCCCCGTGATTTCACGCACGATCGGGGAGAGCGCCTGCACGTTGTCGACCGTGCCCGTCCCGGTCGCGGCATCCGTCGTCGTGAACTTGTACGCCCCGAGCTGGACCACGAACCCCGACTGCGAGCGGTGCACGATGTCATCCACGAA
The DNA here is from genome assembly GCA_020849615.1 of Phycisphaerales bacterium. Taxonomy (GTDB): domain Bacteria; phylum Planctomycetota; class Phycisphaerae; order Phycisphaerales; family UBA1924; genus JADLFW01. The sequence goes on along the minus strand of JADLFW010000045.1, from coordinate 37,509 downwards.
CCGCCCGCTGGTCAGGTAGTTCATGAAGTTGGTGACCGTGATCGGCGCCTTGGCCTCATCGAGCTGGAACCCGATGTTGCCCATCGTGGTGTCCAGCTTGATGATGGTGCTCATCACCAGCCGGCCCTCGAGCTGTTCCAGCATCGCCGGGGTGGGTTCGATCGCCCGTCCGCCCCCCTTGGAACCGACGGTCCGAGAATTACGGCGTACCCGGCTCAAAATACCCATCTTTCCATTCTCCCTCGCCTGCCGCGTGGCCCGTCGTCCGGGCTGCGGCGGAAGTCCTGCTGTGACAGATAGAAATGTACGCCACGGGCGGGCGCACGCCAAAGCTTCGCCTCCATCCCGGCCACGGTTTCATACCGGATTGACCCACCGGCCCGTTGCAGAGATGCTGGACTATCCGGTATGTCCGCCGCTCGGGTGTCCTGATTCACAGGAAAACACCTAATGAACCCCTGCCGTCGCTCCTGCCCCCGTTCCCCGGCGTTCACGCTCATCGAGCTCCTGGTCGTCATCGCGATCATCGCCCTGCTGATCGGGCTCCTGCTCCCCGCCCTGGGCCAGGCCCGGGGTTCGGGCCGGGGCACCGCCTGCGCGGCCCGGCTCCGCGATACGAACCAGATCACCTGGACGTTCGTCGCGGATCGAAAAGGACAGGCCCCGATCGCCGGCTGGTTCAATAACTGGACGGCTACCCGCTTCACCTCCGAGTTCCTTCCGCCGGGCCTGCTGTACTACAACGACGCCGGGGTCCAGCGTCCCATGCCGTTCTTCGCCTCTCTCGCCGAGTACACGGGCCTGGAGTTCGAGAAGGACACCCGGGCCCAGCTCCGCCGGGCCTTGGGCGCCACGACCTCCGCGCCGATGAACTCGGCCTTCTTCAAGTTCTACCGCTGCCCCGGCGACCGCACCTGGGACCCCGCCGCGACCACCCCCGCCCCGGAGCACACGGGCCTGACGCTCGCGGCGGGCCGCTGGTACCTCAAGGGCACGGATGCGGTACGGGAGATGACCTCGTACCTCTTCAACGAGTACGTGCTGGGCGAATGGGGGACCAAGCGGCTCTTCGGCAAGATCGAAAAGGTGCAGTTCCCGGCGAACGTGTTCTACGTCGCCGATGGCGAGCCCAAGCCCAAGGACAACAACTTCATGACGATCTGGGATGATGTCAGCAAGCGGGGCTTCAGCTTCTACGACTACTCGGAGGCCTACAAGCGCACCTGGCCCGAGCAGTACACCAACGGCATCCTGAACGTCTTTGACCAGGCCCGGCACAACACAACGCTGAACGCGGGGTACGTGGATGGGCATGTCGGGGGCAGCGCCATCAAGCCGGGCCCGCTGAAGAAGGTGCTGATCAATGACCTGTGAGCGTTGCGTATGAATGCACACGGCCGCGACCATGACCGCGTTCTGATCACCGCCGAGGGCGCTTCGCCCCTTGTGGCGGGGTTTGGGCTCACATTCGCCGGTCTGGCCAGCCTCATGATCATGAGCGCCGTGGCGAAAAGCGCGATGGCGGTTGTCGCGCTCGGGATCTTGTTACTCGGACCCGCGATGTTCCTCACTTCCGGGTTTCTGCTCAGTCGCTGGCCCGGCAGTGCAGCATTTTACGCCGTGTGCTTCGCGGTGTTGCCGGTGGGAAACTTGGTGTACACCACCTTCTCGAATGGTCGCCGTCTTGTGCCGACTGCTGCGATTGTGATCGGCTGCGCGATCCTCCTGCAGTCGCTCGCCATTTACGCTGGGATCCGGGCTGCGAGAGAGAAGCGCCGGGCCCACATCGAATCGGGGTACGTATGTCCGGGCTGCGGCTACTCGTTCGCTGGTCTTGGTGCGGCGGGCAAATGCCCGGAGTGTGGCCGACCTTTTCGACGGAGCCCAGATCTGGTATGACTTTGCCATGAAGAGACCTGTGACTGCCCTCAGTACCTGCACCGCTGTAGTTGGGTTGTCCCTTGCTCTATTCGCCTGCGCCGGCCCGTCCAAGTCGGAGCGTGATCACTCGGACATCGTCACCCTCGAGACCTCCGCCGGCGACATCACCGTCGAGCTCGACCGCGCCGGCGCCCCGGTCACCGTCGAGAACTTCCTGGGCTACATGAACCGCAGCGCCTACGACGGCACCACCATCCACCGCATCGTCCCCGGCTTTGTCATCCAGGGCGGCGGGTGGACCCCCGACCTCCAGGAACGGGCCAAGCTGGATGCCGCCGCGGGCAAGCCCGACAAGCCGATCAGGAACGAATGGCAGAACGGGCTGAAGAACACCCGCGGCACGATCGCCATGGCCCGGGAGAAGGACCCCGACTCCGCCACCCGCGAGTTCTTCATCAACCTCGCCGACAACGCCAAGCTGGACACGCCCCGCGAGGTTTCGGGCGGCGCGGGGTACGCCGTGTTCGGCCGCGTCATCTCAGGGATGGAGGTCGTGGACCGCATCGCGGCCGTTTCTACGCGGTCGGTCGATGTGCCGGGCGTAACCGATGGCAGCATGCAGAACGTTCCGGTCGAGTCCATTGTCATCCGCCGGGTCCGCCTGGGCACGCAGCGATGAATTGTCACCCGGGGCTTGCCCGGAGTCGGCGATTCGGTAGGCTGAAGTGAAGCAGAACCGATCGCGGGGGATACCGGAGAGAGGTAGATGCTGACATTTCAAGTGACGCTGGCCGCGGCCTGCGCGATCGCGAGCATCGCCAGCGGCTCGATCGTGCCCACCACCCTCGCCGGCTCGGCCCACATCGCCGGCTACACGACCGCCGATGGGGTGGACCGCGATGAGTACGACCTCACCAACGACCTCAGCGTCTACGGCCTCTCGCTCGACCTCGCCGAATCCGCGACCGCGGCGACGGCGCTCTCGGAGGCGACGGCCAGCAGCGGCACGCAGCTCATCCCGGGCGGCCTCCGGGCTTTCTCCACCAACTACGGCCGCGGCAGCATCGGCTCGCAGGGCGGCAACGCCGTGGGGACCAGCCGCACGCTCATGACCATCCGCTTTACCTCGACCTCCGATGACCCCATCACGATCACGGGCGTGCTCTCGGGCGGCCAGTCGGACCCAGGCGGACGGAGCTACTTCGGTGACGGTGTGGTGAAGCTGTACAACCCCGCGGGCGGCATCGTGCTCCGGCTGAACGCAATGTCGACGGGTTCGACCGTCGCCGAGATCATCGGTTCCCCGATGCCGGGCGAGTGGCGGCTGGAGCTCGAGGCGACCGCGGGCGCCTTTGATTACGGAGGCGGCGGATTCTCCGGCGGGTGGGTCACCGGCGCTTACGACATCTCGGTCACCAGCGTGCCGGGCCCGGGCCCGGCCGCCCTCCTCGCCATGGCCGCGCCCCTCGCGGCCCGCCGCCGGCGGTGAGCCCGCCCCTATGACCCCCGCACGCTCTTGATGCGGTTGACGAGCGAGGCCCCCTTCACCTGCACACCCTTGAGCATGCTGTCCAGCGCATCGCGGTTGGGCGAGTAGTCCATCGCCATGCTCAGGGCCACGTGCTCCTTCTTCACGAGTTCCGCGAGCGAGTACGTGAAGCTGTGCATGCCCTCCTCGTTCTTGCCGACGATCGCGGGCAGGTCGCCATCCTGCCCCTCGCGGATCTTCTCGCGGACGATCGGGTTGCCCAGCAGCACCTCGGTCGCGGGGACGACCCCGGCGCCCAGGTTGGCGCCCTCCAGCACCGGCAGCAGCCGCTGGGCGCAGATGGCCTTGAGGCTTCCCGCCAGCGAGTGGCGCAGGAAGCCGTGCTCATGCGAGGGGAAGAACTCCAGGATGCGGCTGAAGGCCTGCATGGTATCGGCGGTGTGCAGCGAGCCGAAGACCAGGTGGCCCGTCTCGGCGGCCTGGATCGCGGCCAGCACCGTGTCGTGGTCGCGCAGCTCGCCGATGAAGATCACATCCGGGTCCTCGCGAACGATGTACCGCAGCGCCTGCGGGTAGTTCTCCACGTCGATGCCGATCTCACGCTGGGAGATGATCGACTTCTGCGGCGTGATGCGGTACTCGACCGGGTCCTCCACGGTGATGATGTTCTCGCCCCGCGTCTCGTTGATGTGCTCGAGCATCGCCGCGATCGTGCTCGATTTGCCCGAGCCCGTCACCCCCACGATCAGGATCAGCCCCTCGGTGGTCTCGTCGATGAGCTTGCCGTAGATCGGCGGCAGGTGCAGGGTCTCGTAGGTGGGGATCTCGGCCTTGATGCGCCGGATCGCCGCGTGCGTGTGCCCGCCCGCGCGGAAGACGTTCACGCGGAAGCGGTCACCATCCGGAAGGTGCGTCGCAAAGTCCAGGTTGCCGGTGTCCTCGAACCGCTTGCGCTGCACATCGTTGATCAGCGGATCCAGCAGGTGGTCCGCCTCCTCCTCCGTCAACGGCTCGGCCTGGATGGGCCGCAGCAGCCCGCCGATGCGGTAGACGGGCGGGATCCCCACCTTGATGTGCAGGTCCGAGGCGTCCAGCTTCTTCATCGAGGCCAGCAGCCGCGTGATCGAATGGGTGCTCTGGATCATGGTGGACTCCCGCGGGCCCGAACGGGGCCCGTCAGTTCAGTGTACGGAGCGACACCCCCCCGGAACTCTTCCAAGACTCACCCGAAAGCCACCGCGAAACTCGCCGACCCGGCCATGCTATCCGGATTGCTTCTAAATACGCCCATACCCCAGCCCGATCGCGATGTGGTTCACGTTGGTCCCAGTCGGGCCCGTCCGCACGAGCGCGCCGATCGCCCCGAGCGATCCGTGGCTGTCGTGGCCCGAGAGCGACTCCCGCAGATCAACCCCGCGCTCCCGGGCCTGGGCGCGGGCCCGGCCCGTCACGATCGCGCCCGCCGCATCGGTCGGGCCATCCACCCCATCGCTCGAAAACGCCAGCACCGCCATCCGCTCCTCGCCATCCAACTCAATCGCCGCGGCGAGCGCCAGTTCCTGGCTCGGCCCGCCCGTACCCCGGGCCGCTTGCACATCGACCGTCGTTTCGCCGCCGAGCACCACCGCGACGGGGCCGGGCCGCGCCGCCGTCACCTCGCGCAGCCGTGCTGCAAGCCATCTCCCGGCACTGGCGGCGTCGCCCTCCACTCCAAGTCGAACTTCCACCACCTCGAAGCCGAGTTTCCGGCCCGCGCGGGCCGCCGCCTCCACGGCCGTGCTGTTGTTCGCGATGATCGTGTGCCTGATCGCCGCCAGCCGCGGATCGCCCGGCTTCGGAGTTTCCTCCAGTTCGCCGCGGGCTCCGCGCCGAAGATGCTCGGCCACCGCCGGAGCTGTGCCGGCGGCCCGGTAGTACTCCAGAAGGGCGATCGCATCGCCGTAGGTCGTCGGATCCGGCGCCGCCGGGCCCGACGCGATGACATCCAGCCGGTCGCCCATGACATCCGACAGCACGAACACGCGGACATCGGCCCGGGCCAGCAGCACGCCGAGCCGACCGCCCTTGAGCCTCTCGGCGTGCTTGCGGACGGCGTTGAGATCCTGGATCGGAGCGCCGGCCCGCTGCAGCGCCCGCGTCACCGCCGCCAAGTCCTCCAGCGAGATCGCTCCCGCGGGCAGCGTCAGGTGCGCCGATCCGCCGCCCGAGATCAGCACGATCACCCGCTCACCGGGGCGGATGCCATGAGCGAGCACCTCGACCTCCCGTGCGGCCGCCACGTTGCGCTCCGTCGGCCACGGATGGTCCGCGGGTACCACACGCAGCGGGCCGATGTGCGTCGTATCGCCCGCCCGCTCGGGCACCGCGATCACGACGCCCCCCGCGAGCGCCGGGCCCAGCCGCTGCATCGCCGCCCGCGCCATCTCCAGCGACGCTTTGCCGATCGCGATCACGGTGGCCCGCGCGCCATCATCGAGTTCGCCGGGCCAGGCCCGCGCGAGCGTCGCCGCGGGATCCGCGGCCTCCAGCACCGCCGCGATGATCGCCTCCGCGTGCCGGTGATGGTCCTCAAACCGCGGGTTCATGCCGAGAGTTTCCGCAGACGCTGCACCGCCGCCTCCAGTGTCGCCCGCTTCTTGCAGAACGCGAACCTCGCCAGGCTTCGGCCCAGCTCCGCCCGGTCGTAGAACACGCTGGGCGGGATGGCCGCGACGCCGACCTTCTCCGTCAGATGAACGCAGAACTCGCGGTCATCGCGCATCCCCAGTCGCCGGCTGATCGCGGAGTGATCGGCCATGATGAAGTACGTGCCCGCGGGGATGTGCACGGCGAACCCCAGCTCGCGGAGCGCGCTGCACAGGTAGTCACGGTTGCCGCGGAACATCGCGGCCAGCTCCGCGATCGCGGCGGAGCCGTGCTTCAGGGCTTCCGCCGCGCCGGCCTGCAGCGGCGTCGCGGTCGCGAAGGTCAGGAACTGGTGGGCAGCGCGAACGCCCGCCGTCAGGCCGGGCCGCGCGATGGCCCAGCCGATCTTCCACCCCGTCAGGCTGAAGGTCTTCCCCAGGCTCGAGAGCGTGATGGTGCGCTCGGCCATGCCGGCAAGCGTCGCGAGCGAGACGTGCGGCAGTGCCGGCTCGTACACCAGGTGTTCGTACACCTCATCAGTGATCGCGATCAGGTTGTGGCGCAGGCACAAGTCGGCCACCACCTGCAGCTCAGCGCGGGTGTAAACCTTCCCCGTCGGGTTGTGGGGGGTGTTGACCAGGATCGCGCGTGTGCGCGGGCCGACGGCACGGGCCAGCTCCTCTTGGTCGAAAGTAAACTCACCGGTCCCGGTTGGCGGCGGCCGCAACGCGACGAACTTCGGCGTTGCGCCGGCCATCGCGATGCAGGCCCGGTACGAATCGTAGAAGGGCTCGAACAGGATCACCTCATCGCCCGGGTTGATGATGCCCAGGAACGTCGCCGCCAGCGCCTCGGTGCATCCGCTGGTCACGGTCACTTCCGCATCGGGATCGGCGCTGAGCCCCGTCCGGGCCCGCCACTGCTCCGCGATCGCGCTGCTGAGCACCGGCAGCCCGGTCGTGCGGGCGTACTGGTTCTGCCCTGCCCGCATCGCGGCGTGGGCCGCCTCCTTGATGAAGTCCGGGCCGTCAAAGTCGGGGAATCCCTGCGCCAGGTTCACCGCGTTGTGCTTTACCGCCAGCTTCGTCATCTCCGCGAAGATGGTGGTGCCGAAGGGCCGGAGCCGGTCGGCGATCACGGCTTCGATCGCCGGGCCGGGGATGGAAGGTGCAGCTTGCATGGCGCCACGATAGCGTGGCCCGGGCCCGGCGCGAAGCTCGCGGGCGCCGCATCACCGCATCGGGATGACCGAATCCTCGGCGATCGCGAACAGCCGCCGATCGTTCGCGGCCCGGATGGCAACACCCGAAGTGAAACGGCTGAACGCGGGCAGGATCGCGGCCCGTCGGTCGATGACGAAGCATGGCAGCTTCACGGCATCCACGCCTGAGACCACCCGGACGGTCGGGTGCACGTGCCCGCACCAGCTGAACAGCCCATCCTCGGCCGGCGCCTCGGCGGGGTCGTGCACGAACACGAACGGGCCTTCGCGAAGGCTGCCCGTCTCGATCTCGACCCTCCACGGCTCGCTCACGCGCTCGATCCGCCGGTCGTGATTGCCTGAAACCAGCATCAGCCGGACGCCGTTGCCGCTCCGCCACCGGGCCACGGCATCCACCATCTCGGGCGTCAGCCCGGCCGGCGCGTGCAGCAGGTCCCCCACCACCAGCAGCCGCTGGGCGCCGGTGAGGGTCAGAGCCCGGGCCAGCCGCGCGAGTTGCTCCTCGAGCACTCCGGCCGCGACCCGTGAGGGCATCGCGAGACCCGCGGCCCGGAACGTGTCGCACTTGCCCAGGTGCAGGTCGGCGGCGATCAGCGTGCGCTGCGCGGGCCAGTACACGCACCGCTCGGCCATCAGGATGAACGCCTGGCCCGCGATCTCGATGCCGTGCCCGAACGGCGCGGCGCCGGCGCGGCCCGCCGGGCCTCCGAACCCTTCCAGTTGTCCACGTCCTGCTCCCACGCCGCCCTCATCTTCTCGATCCGCTCCAGGATCGTCTCCGCCGACAGACTGTTGACGCCCAGCCGCTCCACGACCAGCGGGAACCCCAGCGGCGTCGGCCTCGCGACCTCCACCAGGGTCACCCCCCGCGCCGCGATTCGGTCAAGCGTACGCGCGAGCCGCGACTGCTCGAACTGCCGCTCCATCACTTCCCGCCGCGCCTGCCGCAGCAGCAGGTTCTCCGGGTCAAACTCCTGGAACACATCGAAGATGAGCCCGGAGCTCGCCTGGAGCTGCCGCGCCGACCGCCGCGCTCCCGGGTAGGCCTGGAATACCAGCCCAGCCACCCGCGCGATGTCGCGGAACTGCAGCCGCGCCAGCGCGCTGATGTTCACGCTCTCGAGCGCATCCTCCACCAGCCGCTCGCGCGAGAACATCTCCGGCGTCAGCAGCTCGCCGAACTGCAGGTCGTCGTGCGTCATCAGCTCGATGCCGTAGTCGTTGGCCGCGATCGAGAACGTGGTGCGCACCCGGCGCGTGATCCGCAGCGCCAGCAGCGCCCCCAGCCCGGCGTGCACCAGCCGGCCCTCGAACGGGTACAGGAACAGGTGGTGCCCCTCTCGCGTCCGGCACACCTCCGCGAGCACCTCATCGGCTTCCGGGATCTTCGAGATCGCCCGCTGCGCCTCCACCAGCGGCCGGGCCGCCTCGAGCTCAGGCCCGACCAGCTCCCCGCGCCCCGCCCCCGCCAGTGTCCGCCGCACCGACTCTCCCAGCGATTCGGAGATGGGCAGCTTGGTGCCCATCCACGATGGGGTGTAGGTCACCTTGCCCCTGGCGGGGCGGACCAGCGCCACCAGGTCGTACATCGCAACAAAGCTCACGGGCTTTCCGGCGAACACGAACTTCTCGCCGGGCCTCAGCTTGGAAACGAAGTTCTCTTCGATGCTGCCCAGCCGCCGCCCATTCACGTAACGGATCTCGACCGTCGCCTCGCCGGTGATCGTCCCGACGTTCAGGCGGTGCAGGCTCGCCAGCCGCGCGCTGGGCACGCGGTACCGGCCTCCGGTCGCCGCGATGCGGTGGTAATCTGGATACGCCGCCAGCGTCCTGCCGCCATCCCGCACCAGCTCCATCGCCCACCCGAACTCCTCCCGCGTCAGGTCGCGGAACGACCACGCCGTCCGCACCTCGTCGAAGAGCTCATCCTCCGTAAAACCGCCGCCCAGCGCGCAGGTCACCAGGTGCTGCACCAGCACATCCAGCGGCTGGCGCAAGGGATCACGCGGCTCGATCCTCCCCTCATCCACCGCCCGCCGCACCGCGTCGATCTCGAACAGCTCCATCCCGTGCGTGGGGATGCACGTCACCCGGCAGCTCGCGCCGGGCCTGTGGCTGGAGCGCCCGGCCCGCTGCATCAGCCGGGCCACCCCCTTGGGCGACCCGATCTGGAACACCCACTCGACGGGGGAGAAGTCGACCCCCAGGTCGAGCGAGGAGGTTGCCACCACGATCCGCACCGTGCCGCTCTTGAGCCCGGCCTCGATCCGCTCCCGCGCATCGCGGTCGATCGAGCCGTGATGCAGCCCCAGGATCGGCTCCCACTCCGGACGCGTCAGCCGCAGCGCCTGGTACCACCGCTCCGCCTGCGACCGCGTGTTGGTGAACAGCAGCGTCGCCACCTCGGGATTCAGCGACTCGATCACCCGCCCGAGCATCGTCAGGCCCATGTGACCCGCCCAGGGGAACCGCTCCCCCGGACGCGGCAATACCGAATCGATGATGACGGGCCGATCGATCTCGGCCCGGATGATCGTCGGGGCCGCCGGGCCCGCCCCCACCACCGCCCGCGCCGCCTCCTCCACGTTCGAGAGCGTCGCCGAGAGCGCCCAGGCCCGGAGCCCCGGCGCAAACCGCCGCAGCCGGGCCAGGGCCAGCTCGGTCTGCGATCCGCGCTTGGAACTCAGGAGCTCGTGCCATTCATCCACGATCACGCACCGCACCGAGGCCAGCTGCTCCGGCGCGGTGTCCCGCGTCAACAGGATCGACATCGATTCCGGCGTCGTCACCAGCACATTGGGCAGCCGCTCCCGCTGCCGGGCCCGCACCGACGACGCCGTATCCCCCGTGCGCGACTCCACGCTCACCTTCAGGCCCAGCTCCGCGACGGGCGCCTTCAGTGCCTTCTCGATGTCGCGCGACACCGCCCGCAGCGGCGTGATGTACAGCACCCGCGGCCCGGCGACGACGCCGGCCGCGCGGGCCTCATCGGCGAGTTCTGCGAGCGGGCCCATGTACGCCGCGTACGTCTTGCCCGCGCCGGTCGGGACCTGCACCAGCCCGCCTTCGCCCCGCGCGTACGCGGCCCACGCCTCCTCCTGGAACGCCCACGGCGTCCACCCGCGCGCGCTGAACCACGACCGGATCCGCTCGATCCCGGGGGCGTCGGCTTCGGTTTTCCTGCGAGGGGCAGCCAACCCGCGATCCTATCGCCGCCCGTGCACGGGCGGGTAAATCGCTCAGTGCGCGTTGCGGTGCACGAACCCGCGGAACAGCGTCAGCCAGAGGATTTTCAGGTCGAACCACAGCGACCAGTTGCGGATGTAGAAGAGGTCGTACTGAAGCCGCTTCTTCAGGCTGGTGTCGCCGCGCAGCCCGTTCACCTGGGCCCAGCCCGTGATCCCCGCCTTGGCGTGCTGGCGGAGCATGTACCCGCGCCAGTCCTCGCGGAACTGGGCGATCAGTTCGGGCCGCTCCGGCCGTGGCCCGACCAGCGACATCTCGCCGAAGAGCACGTTGAACAGCTGCGGCAGCTCATCGAGGCTCGTCCGCCGCAGCCAGCGGCCGATCGGGGTGATGCGCGGGTCATCGCGCCGCGTCCAGCCCGCCGGCTCCGACCGCTCATCCTCCACGTAGTACATCGTTCGGAACTTGTAGATGTTGAACTTCTGCCCGCCCAGGCTCACGCGGCGCTGCCGGAAGATCACCGGGCCAGGGCTCGACAGCTTCACGATCGCCACGATCATCAGCATCAGCGGCCCGAACAGGAGAATCCCCGAGAGCGAACCCAGCATGTCCAGCAGTCGCTTGGTGATCCCGCCCAGTCCGTACAGAGGCGACTCGCGGTAGCTCAGGATCGGCATCCCGTCGAGCTCGTTCACCACCATGTTCTGCGGCAGGTACCGCGGGTGCACATCCGGCACGATCCGCACCGACACCGAGTACCGCTCCAGCCGCTTGAGCAGCCCCGGCAGCACCCCGGCCCGGGAGGTCGGGATCGCCAGGTACACCGCATCGGGCCGGATCCGCTCCATCACGGATTCCAGGTCGCCCAGCGCGCCCAGCACGGGCCGGCCCAGGCACGTCGTGCGTTTGGTCGCATCGTGATGGGACAGGAAGTTGGCGACGTGGATGCCGGTCCACGAGTTGCGGTCGAGAGTCCGGCAGGTGATCTGTCCGAGCCGCCCGACGCCGATCACCAGCACGTGCCGCAGGTTCCAGCCCCGCCGGCGGATCGTCCTCAGGAACAGCCGGAATCCGAAGCGGTGCAGCCCCAGCATCACCGGAAGGATGAGCGCCAGCGACACCAGCTGCAGCCGGCCCGGGTCCATCTCCACGCCGAACAGCCGGGCCGTGCCGTAGGGAGCATCACCCGTGATCGCCCGGTTGCCCACCAGCCAGAGGAACACCACCAGGGCCGCCACCGAGCTCAGGGCCGCCTTTACCGCGTGCCCGATCTCTCCGGAGAGGGTCCGGTCCCGCCGGGGCCGGTACATCCCCAGCGCCCACATCGATGCCAGCACAATCGGCACCGCGAAGAGCACCAGCGGCTCTTTGAACCAGGTTTCCCATTTTTCCGGGGTCCAGCGCTCGACCTGGTCCCGGCGGATACACCAGGCCAGGAAGCACGCCACCACCACGATGAACGCATCTGCCCCGACCAGCAATGTCACGAAGAGTTGGTGCCGCTGCCTCAGCATGCCTGGGTGTCCTGGCCGTCCGTGCCGGAGTTCGCCCGACCTTGGCGGGGCCCAATGATTCCCCGCTTTCACCGCGGGTCAACCCTGGCCCGCCCCCGCCGGGAAAGCCACAACGGCGTTCCGAGAGGCCCACCAGCCACCCGGAAAGCACCCACCAATCGAGGCTGAACGGTCCGATAGCCCCCCGAGCTTCGCAAAATCAGTGAGACCCGGGCCAACCGTGTCCGGCGCGCACTTTCGGTCCCTTGGCCGAAATCTGCTCCAACAGATCGCGTTCGTGATTCGTCAGGTGCTCCGGGTCGGGGGGCACGATCTTGATCACCGCGTACAAATCGCCGTGCCGACCCTCCCCATCCTTGATCCCCCGTCCGCGCAGCCGAAGCTTCCGGCCGCTGGCAGTCCCAGGCGGGATGGTCAGCTCCACGGCGTCCGTGAGCGTCGGCACGCTCACCTTGGTGCCCAGCGTCGCCTCCGCGATGGTCAGCGGAAGATCCAGGTACAGGTCGAGTCCCCGTCCTGATTCTGCGCCATCGCCCCGCCGGAACAGGGGGTGTTCGCCGACCTTGATGGTCAGGATCAGGTCGCTTCCGTCCGGGCCCGCGCCCCGCATGCGTAGCTGCGCGCCCGGATTCACGCCGGGCGGGATGTTCACCTCGACCGTCCTCGCCTTGCCGTTGTGGCTCAGCTTCAGGCGCTCCGTTCCTCCCACCGCGGCCGTGTGAAAGGTGATCTCAACCTGGTGGTGGACCTCGGAAGGCGCCGCCCGCGCCCTCGCGCCGCCGCGCGGCCGGGCCTGTCCCGCGAAAGGGCCACCCGAGCGCTGCCCGCCGAACAAAGTCTCGAACATCGAGCCCAGATCTTCCATGTCGAAATCGACATCACCGCCGCCGGGCCCGCCAACGTTGGTCCAGGTGTAGTGCGGCCCGCCCTCCGGTTGGGCCCGGCCGCCCTCGGCGTAGCGGTCGCCCAAGCGGTCGTAGGCCTTGCGTTTCTGCTCGTCCGACAGGACGTCGTACGCCTCCTGCACCTCGTTGAACTTGGTGGCGGCATCCTTGGCCTTGTTCACATCCGGGTGGTACTGCCGGGCCAGCTTCCGGTACGCCTTGCGGATGTCATCCGCCGAGGCCGACTTCTCCACCCCCAGCACTTCGTAGAAGTTCCGCTTCGACATCGGCTCGACTGTAGCTCCGCAAGAAACAGCCCCGCCGGTCGGGCGGGGCTGCGGGGTCAGTTGAGAATGCGATCCGTGGCGGGGGCCGTGCCCGGGCCCGGCCTGGTCACTCGGGCTTCTTGGGCTCCGCCGGGGTTGCCGGAGCGGCCGCCGGGGCCGGGGCATCGACCTTGGGCTGCTCGGGCGGGGGCGGGGTGGGGCGCTCGATGGAGAGGATCTCGACCTCGAAGTAAAGGTTGGAGTTGGGCGGGATCGTCCGGCCCGCCCCGCGCTCGCCGTACGCCATGGTGGCGGGGATGGCGAGCCGCCGGATGGTGCCCTTGGTGGCGCCGAGGAGCCCGACGTTCCAGCCGGGGATGAGCGTGCCCTGGGTGAAGGTGAAGGGCTGGGGCTTGTCGCGCGAGGTGTCGAACTTCAGGCCGTTGCCCAGGAAGCCGGAATACTGCACCGTGAGCTTGTCGGCCTGAGACACCTCGAGCTCTCCGGAGGGGTGGGTGAAATCGATCACCACGAGCCCGCCGTCGAGGCGCTGGGCCTTCACACCCGAATCGAACTTCTTGTAGGTGTACTTCTGGCCCTCTGAGGAGCCCCACACCACCTTGCCGTCGGCGCCGAATCCTCGGTCGACGGTCTCGAGGCTGTCGGGAGTGAGGGTGACCTCCGAAGTCATCTCGACGGCGCCGCCCGCGCTGGTGGGGTAGGGATGCGGCGTTTTGCCGGCGTAGCCCGCGCCCTTGGGCTCAAGCTCGATGTCGAGGGTGGTGACCAGGTCATCGATGGTGAACGCGGGGAACATCTCCGGTGCGGCCCACAGGCCGACCAGGCTGCCCATCTCGCCCTTGGGGTGGCGGAACTCGATGGTCTTGATGCGCACCTTGCCCTTGTTGCGGTAGAACTGCCAGAGGGTCTGGCGGTAGGGCGCCTGCATGGCGTCGGCCCGGGCCACCTCGACGTACATCACATCGGGCAGGCCCTCGATGCGGACCGGGGCCGCGCTGATGACGATGTTGGTGGATGAGCCGTCGGAGCCGCTGACGGGCGCGGTGGTCTTCCACGAGCCGGTTGCCATCGCGGCGATCTTGCCGAACTCGGGGTCGGTCCAGGTCGGGGGCGCGGGGGCCGCCGGGGCGGCGGTTGCAGGTGCGGGGGCGGGCTGGTTGGTGCCGGGCTGGCCCGCGCCGAGGCTCGCCGCCAGGGCGACCACGCCGCCGGCCAACCAAACGATCATCGCGTTGCGATTCATCGGACTCGCTCCAGAAGGATCCTTGGCGTACGGAACACTCGCTCATCCGGGCGAAACAGGCGAAACGAGGGACATCAGGGGTCGGCATCGCCCGGGGCGGGAGTATAGACGGCGCTCAGCCCAGGTCGGGGAAGAGCTTGCGGGTGACGGCGATCAGGTCCTTGACATGGCTGATGGATTCGTTCATCGATTTCTGCTCGGTCTCATCCATCTTGAAGGTGATGATCTTCTCCACGCCCTTGCTGCCCACGACGCAGGGGACGCCAACGAACAGGCCCTTGCCCTCGTTCATGCCGGCGACGTTGAACTCCTTGTCGCAGTACGCCGCGCAGGGGATGACCCGCTTCTTGTCGCGGACGATCGCCTCGACCATCTCGATGGTGCCCGCGCTGGGGGCGTACCAGGCGCTGGTGCCCATGAGCTTGACGACCTCGCCGCCGCCGACCTTGGCCCGGTCGACGCACGCCTGCACCTTCTCGGCCGGGAGCAGGTCGAGGATCGGAATGCCGTTGACGCTGGTGAGCCGGGGCAGCGGCACCATGTCATCCCCGTGCCCGCCCAGGAGCAGGCCCTGGATGTCCTCCACGCTCACGCCCAGCTCCATCGCCAGGAACGTCTTGTACCGGGCCACATCGAGCGCGCCGGCCTGGCCCATCACGCGGTTGGCCGGGAAGCCCGTGACCTTCCACATGACGTAGACCATGGCGTCGAGGGGGTTGCTCACGACGATCACGACCGCGTTGGGGGCGTACTGCTTGATCTGCTGGGCCACGCTCTTGACGATCCCCGCGTTGATGCTCACAAGGTCATCGCGGCTCTGCCCCGGCTTGCGCGGCACACCCGCCGTGACGATCACGACATCGGACCCCTCGATGTCCTTGTACTCGAATGTGCCGGTGATCCTGGAGTCGAACTTCTCGACCGGGCCGCAGCACGCCAGGTCCAGGGCCTTGCCCCGCGGCATGTGCAGCTCGGGCTTGTCCTTGAACGGGATGTCCACCAGAACGACATCCCCCAGCTCCTTCATCGCGATCGACCGGGCGCATTCGCCGCCGATGTTGCCCGCCCCGATGACGCTGATCTTGGCACGACGCATGATTGATGTCCTTTCAATTGAACCAGTGAAGGGCGTCATGGTAGGTCCGCAGCGCAGGCCCGGGCCCGGCCGCGACCCCTCGCCGGGCCCGTCAATCCAGGTAAATCACATCCCCGGCCTGGAGGGTCAGGTCGCTGCTTTCCACCTCTTCTTTGGAGAGCTTCAAGATCTCGGTGATGGCGCCATCCACCTTGCGCATCACCCGGGCCCGGCCCTCGGCGACGGGCGTGAAGCCCCCGATCGCCGCCAGCAGGTCCTTGAGCTTCCAGGCCGACCCCTCCGGCAGTTCGTGGGCGCCGGGCCGGCCCGCCTCCCCGAAGACGTACACGGCCCGCGCCGGGTCCGCCGCCCACAGCCGCCGGGCCGGATCCATCTCCGGTGCCACGGACACGCCGGCCCGGGACTGATCGGCGACCGCCGGGCCCGTCCGCGGGATCATCAGGAACGCCCCCACCGCCGCCAATACGACCAGCACGACCAGCACCGCCACAATCAGCTCCAGCCGTTTCATCACCCGCATTGTTCACCGCCCGGAGGGCCCGCGCATCCCGAGCCTAACCTGCCGCATGGAGATCGACCCAGCGCGCCTGTCACAACCCGAGCGATACAAGCTGCTCATCGGAACGATCGTCCCGCGCCCGATCGCGGTGGTCTCGACGGTTTCTCCCGATGGCGGGTTGGTCAATCTCGCGCCGTTCTCATTCTTCGCGGGGGTCGGGTCCAACCCGCTGACTCTGCTGTTCTGCCCGGCCAACAACGCCGATGGCGGCGAGAAGGACACGCTGCGGAACGCCAAGCCGGTCTCGGAAGGCGGCACGGGCGAGTTCGTCGTCAATATCGCCTCCGAGCCCTACATCCGCCGCGTTGTCGGCGCGGCCGCGCCGCTGCCGTACGGCCAGTCCGAGTTCGAGTTCTCCGGGCTGACCCCCGCTCCCAGCGCCCGGGTCCGCCCGCCGCGGGTGCTGGAATCGCCGGTCGCGTTCGAGTGCACGACGCTCCAGGTCATCCGCACCAACCCGGGGGCGCCCGCGGGCGGGAACATCGTGCTCGGCCAGGTGGTGCACATTTACGCCCGTGATGACCTGCTCAACGAGCGCCTGCACACAGACCCCGCGAAGCTCGCCGCGATCGGACGCATGGGCGGGCTGGGCTACTGCACCACCCGCCAGCGCTTCGAGATCCCGATGGGCGGGCCCGCGCTGGACACGGCGCTCCCCGAGTGGTTCTAGGTCGTGTTTGACGGATCGATTCCGGGGTGGCACGGTTCTCCGAACCGTGCACTTCCATCGGTGTTCCCAGGCCCGGCTCGGAGAGCCGGGCCACCTAAAGGCATCCGTCAAATAGAACCTGGGCGGGCGTCACCACGGCCAGAGCGAGAGGCCGTGCACGCAGTTGCGGACATCCATCGAGAGGTTGACCGAGGCGACGATCTCGTCGCTGTCGAGCCGGTACGCCGTGACCGTCGAGGGCGAAGAGCCCACGATCACGAGATCCCCCGTTGTGCACAGCCCGCGCGCGAACGAGGCCCGCGCGTAATCCTTGGGGATGTCCCCGTGCTCGAGCTTGTCCTCGGGCTGGCGGACGACGGGCCACTGCCGGAGGACCTTCCCCTCCAGGTCGGTCCAGCACACCATGTCCTTCTCGGTGCTGTTGTACAGCAGGCCGCCGCGGAACGGCCGGGCATTATGCGTCCAGAACGGCACGACGCCGTACGGCCGCATGACCGGGCCTTCGATCGCCAACACCCGTTCGAGGTCGACGCCGCAGACGTACATCGTTCGCCCTTCGACCCACACGCTGTTGAGGTGCGTGGTGTCCTCCTGGATCGGCCCGACCGAGGACTCGGGGTCGAAGATGCGGTAGGCGACGGCCTTGGCCTTGCGGGGGTGGCCATCCGGGCCCTTGACGATCCGACCGATCCACTCGATGACGTGCCCGCGGGTGTAGCGGCCCGAGGCGATGTCGAACTCCAAGATGCTGTCGTACTGGGTCGATGTGAGGTAGATGCGGCCATCGCTCAGGAAGATCTCGTGGCACTCTCGGAGGTAGCGGTTGGGGAAGGACCGCTTCACCTTCAACCCGCGGTCGAGCACGAACAGCTCATCGCTGGCGGCGATGTAGATGTCATCGCCGTGGAAGACGATGCCGCGCAGACCGCGGTCGCCGCCCCGGCCCTCCCAGCAGATGTTCGCGTTGTTCCAGTCGAGCACCTGCTCGCTGCGGCCCGCCTCCAGATCGACGATGTAGACGCCCCCGTGGCTCTCGCCCTTCTTGGTCGAACGCACCACGCTGGTGACCAGCACCTTGGGGAGACTGACCTTCAACAGCGGCGCTCCTTTTGAGGTGCCGCCGCGCGGGCGGGCCGGCCGAACCCATACGCCGGGAGCGCACAAGCCGATGAAGCCAGGCTGAGGAACTCCTCATCCGCCGGAAGGGCCGGGGAGAACGGCGAGCTTGATCTGGGAACCGCGGGCCCTCGGCCCGTCCGGAAACGCACGGCGGCAACCTCCCGTCCCCACGAGAGGCTTCCATTCTTCGACGCGCCGATCCGCGCGCATGAGCGCGGCCAGTAGATGCATCGCGGGCCGATAACTCCCCCGGCCCGCGGCGAGCGCCCCGGACGGGTGATAGCGGAACATACCGGAAGCGGTCCAAAAAAGCGAACCCCCGGGCGGTGGTGGGATCACCCGGGGGTTCTGGGAGGCGCGGGGCCGAGGATTTGAGAATCGCCGATGGTGGGTCGGCGCCTCTCGGCCCCGCAGGAGGTGGCTTGTGATGGGTGAGGGTTGAAGGGGGCTGCGCTTCGCGTCGCGCTGGCGGTTCTTCGCCGGCCCCGGTTCGTGCTCCGGTACAGATCCTCCGTGGCGTCGATCGTCCTGGTCCGCCGTCTGGTCTCCACGGGCGCCGAGCCTGGGAGCGTCCGTCATTCCTCGACGGGCCGCCCCGACCGCTCTCCATCCGCGGCCGGCCCTGTCCCCGGGGCCGCGGCCCGCCGCTGTCGGCGCTCCCGCGTCAGCCCCCTTCAACCTTCACCCGTCATTCCGACCTGTCACGGCCGACCCGTCACACGCGCTCGGTCACGCGCGGCCGGCCCGGCCTTGTTCTCCTTCTTCAGCTGCACCCCATGCTGTTGCCGCAGTTCACGCACTTGTAGCAGGTGCCCGAGCGCACTGTGATCGTGCCGCACACATCGCACGCCGGCGCATCGCCCAGGCTCTCCATCGCGATCGAGAGCGTCGAGGAGAGCGTCACCGACTCGACCTCGACGGCGATCTTCGCGCCGCCCGTGCGGGCTGAAGACGCCGCGCCCGCGCCGGCGTCCGCGTCCGGCCCGGCGGCCGGGGCCCGGTCCGGCGATGACTTCACCTCGACCCCGCCCGAAACTCGCGGCGCGCTGCTCCAACGTGTGTTCTCCTGGTTGATCCGGCCCGCGGCCGGGCCCGTCTCGATCGCCGGCAGCGTCTCGGTGAGACGGCCCGCGCTGTGGTCGTCGTGCGATGCCGGCCCGCGCTTGGGGGCGTGGGCCTCGCGGTACCCGCCGATGAACTGCATGCCCATCCAGCGGAAGATGTAGTCGACGAGGCTCTTGGCGAAGGGGATGTCGGTGTTCTCGGTCATCCCCGCCGGCTCGAAGCGCTGGTGGCTGAACTTGGTGACGAGGCTCTCGATCGGCACGCCGTACTGCAGGGCGACGCTGGTCGCGGTGCCCAGGGCATCCATCAGCCCGCCGATCGTCGAGCCCTCCTTGCTCATCGTGATGAACAGCTCGCCCGGCTTGCGGTCCTCGTAGAGGCCGACGGTGAGGTACCCCTCGTGCCCGGCGACATTGAACTTGTGGGTGATGCTGCTGCGCGTGTCGGGCAGGCGGCGCCGCATCGGGCGGTGCACCACCTGCGCGTGCTGCTCCATCACGCCCGCGTGGTCATGGTGGATCGCCGCCGCAGCCAGGGCGGCGACAGACCCAGCCACTTCCTCGCGAGCGGAAGATAGTTCCAGGTGGTCTTCGGCCTCCTTGGTCAGGACTTCCGTCCCGGCCTCCTTCTTGGCCTCATCCGTCGTCGCCGAGAGCGGCTGGCTCAGCTTGCACCCGTCGCGGTAGAGCGCGTTGGCCTTCAGGCCCAGCTCCCAGGAGAGGCGGTAGCTGCCCTTGATGTCCTCTACGCTCGCATCGCCGGGCAGGTTGATCGTCTTGCTGATCGCCCCGGAGATGAACGGCTGCGAGGCCGCCATCATCCGGATGTGCCCATCGGGCGCGATGAACCGTTTCCCGAGCTTCCCGCACTTGCTCGCACAATCAAACACCGCCAGATGCGCATCCTTGAGGTGCGGCGCGCCCTCCACGGTCGAGGTCCCGCAGACCTTCGCGTTCAGCTCCTCGAGGTGCGCCTCGGTCAGCCCCAGCTTCTTCAGGGCGTTGAATGACGGGTCGGCCGAGGCCGCCGCCGGGTCGAAGCCCAGCCGCTTCACCGCCTCATCTCCCAGCGCCCAGGCCGCGAAGGCGAAGGACAGCTCGAAGACGCCCGGCAGCGACTCCTCGATCTTCTTCAGGTCCGCACCGGTCAGGCCCCGGGCCTTCAGGAACGCCGCCAGCGTTTCGCCCTTGTCCGCCCCCTTGACGCCCGCGGGCATGGCCACCTCCAGGCTCAGCTCGCCCAGCAGGTACGCCATGATCTCCTTGATCTGGACCTCGCCGTACCCCAGCGCCTTGAGCGCGGGCCGGACCGACTCGTTGGCGATCTTGAAGTACCCGCCCCCCGCCAGCTTCTTGAACTTCACCAGCGCAAAGTCGGGCTCCACGCCCGTCGTGTCGCAGTCCATCAGCAGCCCGATCGTCCCCGTCGGGGCGATCACCGTCACCTGCGCGTTGCGGAATCCGTGCTGCTCGCCCAGCTGCAACGCCTCATCCCAGGTCGCGCGGGCCCGGTCGGCCAGGGCCGCGGCGTTGGCCACGTTCACCTTGCCGGCCTTGATCAGGCCGTGGTCGATCGGCACGGGGCGGATCCGCAGCTTCTCGTAGCGGGCGCTATCGCGGGCCTCGCCGTGCGCTGCCAGCCGGTGGTTGCGGATCACCCGCAGCATGTTCTCCCGCTCGGGCGTGTACCCCGGGAACGGGCCCATCTGCTTCGCCATCACCGCCGACATGCGGTAGGCCCGGCCCGTCAGGACCGCCGAGAGGCAGGCGCAGATCGCCCGGGCCTCATCGGAGTCGTAGGGGATCCCCGCCTGCATCAGCATCGCGCCGAGGTTCGCAAAGCCCAGGCCCAGCGTGCGGTAGCGGTAGGAAAGCTCCGCGATGGCCCGGCTGGGGAAGGCCGCCATCAGCACGCTGATCTCGAGCACCACCGTCCACAGGTCGATGGCGTGCTCGTACCCCGACACGTCGAAAGTCCGCTTCACCGAGTCGTAGAACTTCAGGACGTTCAGCGACGCCAGGTTGCACGCCGTATTGTCCAGGAACATGTACTCGCTGCACGGGTTGCTGGCGTTGATGCGCCCGGCGCCCGGGCAGGTGTGCCACGCGTTGATCGTGGTGTCGAACTGCACCCCCGGGTCCGCGCACCGCCACGCCGCATAGGCGATCTCATCCCACAGCTTCCGCGACTTGAACATCCGGGCCGTCTTGCCGCTGGTCCGCCAGGTCGTCGCCCAGTCGGCATCCGCATCGACCGCATCAAAGAAGCAGTCGGGGATCCGCACCGAGTTGTTGGAGTTCTGCCCGCTGACCGTCTGGTACGCCTCGCCGTTGAAGTCGTAATCCAGCGCCAGCTTCATCTCATCGGCGGTGGCGGCGATCGACTTGTCGCTCTTCTTGAGGAGCTTCATCCCCTCCACCATCGCCTGGACCTTGATCTCCTCGCGGACCTTCCAGTTGATGAAGGTCTCGATGTCGGGGTGGTCCATGTCGAGGCAGACCATCTTGGCCGCGCGGCGGGTAGTTCCGCCGGACTTGATGGCGCTCGCCGCGCGGTCGCCGATCTTCAGCCAGCTCATCAGCCCGCTGGACTTCCCGCCGCCGCTGAGCGGCTCACCCTCACCCCGCAGGCGGCTGAAGTTGGTGCCGGTGCCGGATCCGTACTTGAACAGCCGGGCCTCGCGCACCCACAGATCCATGATCCCGCCCTCGTTGACGAGGTCATCGGTGATGCTCTGGATGAAGCAGGCGTGCGGCTGCGGGTGCGTGTACGCATCATCGGCCAAGAGCACCTCGCCCGTCCTGGGATCGACGATGTAATGCCCCTGCGCCGGGCCCGTGATGCCGTAGGCGAAGGCCAGGCCCGTGTTGAACCACTGCGGGCTGTTGGGGGCGCAGATCTGGTGCACCATCATGTGCACGAGCTCATCGTAAAACGCCTGGGCATCCTGGGCGGAGTCGAAGTAGCCGTGCTTCTCACCCCAGAAGCGCCAGCACCCCGCGAGGCGGTGGATCACCTGCTTGGCGGAGCGCTCCGGGCCCGTCACGGGCTTGCCATCCGGGCCCGTCTTGGCCTTGAAGTGCGCTTGCCACTCACCCTCGAACTGGGGCACCCCCGCCTTGCGGAAGTACTTGCTCACCATGATGTCGGTGGCGAGCTGGCTCCAGCCCTCGGGAACCTCGGCCTCCTTCATCTCAAAGACGATGGAGCCATCGGGGTTGGTGATCTTGGAAGACCGCTTGACCCACTTCACGGAAGCGAAGGGGTCAGCACCGTCCTTGGTGAACTTGCGGGTGATCTTCATGCCTGCACGTCCTGCGGTTAGTTACGTCCCACTGAACACTGTCGCCGTCGCCTGAGTGGTTACCGTCGCAATCGAAAGTCGCCTCAACACTGGGATTGCACCGGATCCATCATCGTCCTCATCGCGTCGCGGGAAGAATCCGCCGCACACCGTGAGCAATGCGGCAACCGCAGATGCTCCAGGCCTTTTCTTCCAAGGCAGACGCCAGTCTCCAACGTAATCCTGATATAGCCCCGTCACTTCCATTCATCCATTCGCGGACAGGCGCCCTAGTCCACCTTCGGCAACGTCAGACCTTCCTGGTCCTGGCACTTCCCGTTCGGGGTGGCACAGGCGTCTCGCCTGTGCCCCGTTTACCCCTGGCCTCCCGGCACAGGCGGGACGCCTGTGCCACCCCTTCAACGTCTCCACCTTCCCGGCCACAGGCGGGACGCCTGTGCCTCCGAGTTGCTCAGTCGACTTTCGGCAACGTCAACCCTTCCTGGTCCTGGTACTTCCCACCCTTGTCCGCGTAGCTCCTCTCGCACACCTGATCCGCCTTCAGGAACACGAGCTGCGCGACACCCTCGTTCGCGTACACCCGGGCCGGCAGGGGTGTCGTGTTGCTGATCTCGAGCGTCACCTTGCCGCGCCACTCGGGCTCGAGGGGTGTCACGTTCACGATCAGCCCGCAGCGGGCGTAGGTGCTCTTGCCGACGCAGATCGCCAGCACATCGCGCGGTACCTCGAGGTACTCGACGGTCTCGCACAGCGCGAAGGAGTTGGGCGGGATGATGACGTACTGGTCGCCCGCGGGCTTGTGGCCCACATCGACCTCGACCATCATGTCATCGGAGAAGTGTTTGGGATCGACCACCGCAATATCGCCGCTGCGGGGTGTGGGGGTGAAGATCTTGAAGCGGGTTCCGACACGGACGTCGTAGCCGTAGCTGGAGACGCCGAAGGAGATCCGGCCCGGCCGCTTCTCGGCCCGGGCGAACGGCTCGATCTTGACGAGCGTTCCGATCTGCCTGTCGCACAACACACCCACGCCAAACCTCCACCCATTCCCGCCCCAAAGACAGACCCCCGAAAGCCCGATCCCGGCCCGGCGCGTGACGCCGCCCGGCGCGATCACTGCATGTCGCGCAACCCCGGCGGAACACAGCCAGGGAAATACCCCCGGATTCCCGGTTACCCTTGCTCGTTGTGATCCAGGAGATGAGTCGTAAACACCACCGAACCCTCCCCTACCGTCGTGAGCCAACCCGATCCGATTCGCAGCCACCATTCGTCCGGTTCGGGCCTCTCCAAACCGGCGAGAAGGGGAGCATACCACTACAGATCGTGGCATCAATGGGTAGAAGGCACAAAATGAAGGGTACTTTCTGGGGGCAACCTGTCGAGTGGCCGTAAGTCCCTGAAAAGGGCCCAGTTACCCCTGTTTGAATTTTATGAAGGCCGCCCGGCTCGGCCCGGACCCGGGCGTTTGCCCCCTCACGAGCGACAACAACCGACAGGTTGTGCACCGGCCTCTATCCACAATCGCACGGAGGGCCCACAAGGCTCCGGAGGCGGGTTGTTGGCCCGGCACCGAAGGGGCTTGGCAGGGGGGTGGCGAAGGGCCCAAGGGCTGGTGTGGCGCTGTCGGGGTGGGCACGGACCCGCAACCGCAGGAATCTCGTACAGTTACCGCTCCCATGGCCTTCCGGAGACCCGACTGATGCACGATGCGGCCCGCAGCCCCGATCCATTCCCGCGATCCCGGCCCGGCACTGATCTGGTGAGGCGGACAGCGCTCAAGGCGGCCCTGCTGGCGGCGGTGCCGGGGCTGCTGATGGCCGGATGCGGCTCCTCGACGCCGCGGAAGGCCACGAACGTGACGCCGGTGGTCCGCAACATCCCGGCGCCGCTGCGGGGAACGGTGGGCACCGAGGTGACCTTCGAGGGCATCACGCCGGTGCTGGTGTCGGGGTACGGGCTGGTGGTGGGCCTGAAGGGGACGGGGGGACAGGCCCTGCCCGACCGCATCGCGGCGACGATGGAGCGCGAGATCGGCCTGAAGGGTGTGGGCAAGGGCAGCGACCTGGAGGGCACGCCGCTGGAGGGCAAGACGCCGCGGCAGGTGCTGCGCGACACCAACACGGCGGTGGTGCTGGTGCAGGCGGCGATCCCGCCCGGCGCGCCGCTGTACGCGACGTTTGATGTCTATATCAGCGCGCTGAACGCGACGAGCATCGAGGGCGGGCGGCTGTACACGACCGACCTTTCGATCGGCGACCCGACGACGTTCGGCGGGGTGCAGACCCGGAGGATCGCGGCGGCCCGCGGCCCGGTGTTCATCAACCCATTCTCGGAGCCCGGCAAGGAGATCGAGGGGGTGGGGGCGACGAAGGGGCGGATCCTGGATGGCGGGATCGTGACCAACCCGCTGAAGATCCGGATGATGCTGGACAACGCCTCGCACACCCGGGCCCGGGCGATCGTGTCGGCGATCAACAGCCGCTTCCCGGAGAGCGATGGGGACCAGGGCCCGGCCGCGGTGGGTGTGAATGATGGGAACATCGCGATGGCGGTGCCCGCGCGGTACAGGGAGCGGTCGGGGGAGTTCCTGGACATCGTGCGGCACGTGCAGATCGACCAGTCGTTCCCGGAGGAGTATGCGCGGCGGTACGTGCAGGCGATCAAGAACGAGCCGAGCATGGCGGATGACCTGTCGATGTGCCTGGTCGGGCTGGGCGACAAGGCGGTTCCGTTCGTGCGGGACCTCTACGAGTTCCCGGAGATCCGGCCGAGGATGGCCGGGCTGCGGGCGGGGGCGCTGCTGGGGGATGCCCGGTGCGCGGACTTCTTGAAGCGGATGGCGATGACGGGGACGGGGATCGAGCGGACGGATGCGATCGCGCTGCTGGGGGAGGTGGATGCCGGGCCGACGATCGACATGGCGCTGCGGGACCTGTTGACCGAGCGGGAGCTGACGGTGCGGGTGACGGCGTACGAATCGCTGGCCCGGCGGGCCGAGCGGGCGGACCTGCGGCGGAGGGTGATGCTGGAGGCCAGCAAGCCGGTCGGGGAGCCGACCGCGGACCTGAATCACCTGCAAATGCTGACCAGGAAACAACTTCCGCCCGGCATGCTGCAGGGCGTCGAGCGGGAGATGGTGCCTGGGAAGTTCGTGCTGGATGTCGTTCCGGTGGGGGATCCGCTGGTGTACGTGACGCAGCAGCGGCTGCCGCGGATCGTGCTGTTCGGCACGAATACCCGGCTGCGGAACCCCCTGCTGGTATCGGCCTGGTCGGACCGGCTGATGCTGACGGCGGATGTGGGTGAATCCCAGCCCAGGCTGTATTACCGGGATGGCAGGACGCAGGCGGTGACGACGCAGGAGGTGAGCCCGGACCTGCGCGAGCTGGTGTTGTTCATGGCCCACGAGCCGACGCCGGAGTCGCCGATGCCGGGGCTGAACCTCACGTACTCGGAGGTGGTCGGGGCGCTCTACGCGATCAACCGGGCCGGGGGGATGACGGCGATGTTCACGACGGAGCGGGACCGGCTGCGGGCGGACCTCCTGAAGGCCAGCCGGGCCGCGCAGGAGCGGGAGCGGCCCGAGACGGCGAAGGATGTGCCGGAGGTCGTGATCTTCGAGCCCACGCACGAGATGGAGCAGGAAGACCAGAAGGCGGCCAAGCCGGCGATCGTGCCGATCACGCCGCCGGACCCCAACAAGAAGAAGTGACAGGACGGACGGGCGCGGGGCGGGGCTGTCGTTTTTTGCTGAATTGGCGGGGCATCGCGGGCCCGCGCCGCGGCGCGGCCGTGTACACTGACCGCGGTTGCGGCGGCCCGTGCGCGGTCGAATCGGAATCGACCCCGGGCGGGAGCGCGGGCGGATGGCCCGGCGGCCGCGGGCGGCTGGCGCGAATGTGCGACACGGAGGTTGCGCTCACATGCGGCTTTCAAAGCTGACGCTGAACGGGTTCAAGTCATTCGCCGACCGCACGGAGTTCATCTTCGATCGCCACATCACGGGGATCGTCGGGCCCAACGGCTGCGGCAAGTCGAACGTGGTGGATGCGATCAAGTGGGTGCTGGGCGAGCGCTCGAGCAAGAGCCTGCGCGGAACGGAGATGATCGATGTCATCTTCGCGGGGTCGGCCTCGCGCAAGCCCAGCGGGATGGCGAGCGTCACGCTGACGTTCGAGAACCCGGTGGTCGATGGGGTCCCGGGGGTGATGGCGGCTGTGCCGGCTGCGCGCGCGGCGACCGCCGAGGAATCGGCGGCGGGCCCGGGGGCTGACGTCGCCGCGGCGGTGGCCGAGGCCCCGGCGGACGGGGGCGAGGAGGGGGCCGAGCCATCGGTGATCGAGGCGGCGGTGCGCGGTCGGCGGCTGCTGCCGATCGATGCGGATGTGGTGGAGGTCGAGCGGCGGCTGTACCGCGACGGGACGAGCAAGTACCTCATCAACAACCGCACGGCCCGGCTGCGGGACATCCGCGAGCTGTTCCTGGACACGGGGATCGGGGCGGATGCCTACTCGATCATCGAGCAGGGCAAGGTCGATGCGATGCTGCTGGCCAACCCGCAGGAGCGGCGGACGATTTTCGAGGAGGCGGCGGGGATCGCCAAGTACAAGCAGCGGCGGATCGAGGCGCAGCGGAAGCTGGAGCGGGCCCGGGCCAACCTGACGCAGACCCGCGAGCAGCTGGAATCGACGGAGCGGCGGCTGCGGCTGGTGAAGGGCCAGGCGGCCAAGGCGCGGAAGTTCCGCGAACTGGATTCCGACCTGTCGGCGCTGCGAATGGCGGTGGCGTTCGAGCAGTACGACGACCTGGTGCGGCGCCTGGAGGATCTGGGGACGAACCAGGCCCGGCTGCGGGCGTCGCTGGACAGCGCGGCGGGCGAACTTGCGGCGATGGAGGAGCAAAAGCAAGGCGCGGAGGTCGAGAGGTCGGAGTTGACGGCCGAGGTTCGGGAGCTGGAGCAGGAGCGCCTGCGGACCGAGCACGCGCGGCAGCAGGCGACGCAGCGGCGGCAGATGGCCGAGCGGAGCCTGGCGGATGCACGGCGGCAGGTGGAAATCGACTCGCAGCGGCTGACGGAAATTGCGGCCCGGCTGACCGATGCGGACTCGGCGATCGCGGGGCAGGCGTCGTCGGTGGCGGAGCTGGCGGAGAAGCTCGCGGAGGCCGAGCGTGTGCTGGCCTCGGCGGGCGCGGAGCGGGCCGCGGTGCTGGAGTCGCTGGCGGAGCAGCAGGCGGAGGCGGCCCGGCGGCGCTCCGATGTGATGCGGATCGACCGCGAGCGGGCCCAGTTGCAGGCGGCGGTGCAGGCCGACCAGAAGCGGGCCGAGGCGTGGCGTGAGCAGACGGAGAAGCTCGGCTCGCGGGCCAGTTCGCTCATGGCCGATGAGCGGCGGTTCCTGGATGAGCAGATGCGTGTCGGTTCGGAGGCGGCGGAGCTGCAGGTGCACTGCGGCCGGCTGGAAGAGGACCTGAAGCGGACGGAGTCGAGTTTCGCGCGGCTCAGCCAGGACCGGCGCGAGCAGGCCCAGCGGGTCTCAGCGGTGGAGCAGGAACTGGCCCGGCTGCAGAGCCGGCGTTCCACGCTCCAGGAAATGGTGGATGCCCGAGTGGGGTACGCCGAGGCCGTGCGGCGGGTGCTGTCGGCGCGGGATGCGGGCCAGGGCTTCGGGGGTGTGGTCGGCCCGCTCGGCGAGCTGATCGAGACGGATGCGGAACACGCCGCGGCGGCGGAGGCGGCGCTGGGCTCTGCGATGCAGTCGCTGGTGATCCGCTCGGCGACAGACCTGCCGGGGGCTGAGGAGTTGGCGTCGCTGGCCGGACGGGTGACGTTCTTCCCGCTGCCGGCGGGCCCGGCGGCCGTGCTGTCGGATCCGCAGGGTGAGGAACTCGAGGCGAGTTCGGCCGGCCGGCTCCTGAGGCTGCGGGCGACGGTGCGGGCCCGGATTCCGGCCGGGATGGAGGCGGGAGCGGCCGCGGAGATGGCGGGGCGGGTGTCGGCGCTGCTGGATCACCTGATTGGAAGGACGTACCTGACGATGGGGCTGGATGCGGCGGTGATGCTGCACGCCGGCCCGCTCGCGGGGCGAAACTCGCGGTTTGTCACGCCGGACGGCGCTGTGCTGGAGCCGGACGGTCGCGTGACGGTCGGGCCTGTGGCATCTTCTGATGAGGCGGGCGGCGTGCTGCAGCGTCGCGGCGAGCTGGCCCGGCTGGAGAGCGAGGTCGGAACGCTGGATGAGCGCCTGATCGCGGACCGGCGGACGCTCGCGGATGCGGACACGGAGGCGGCGGCTCTGGAAGCGCGGGCCGCAGCGCTGCGGAGCGGCCTGACCGCCGAAAATCGAAGGCTGACGCTGGCGCAGAGCCAGGCCGAGCGGCTGAAGGCCGACACCGAGCGAGTGGCCCGCGAATGCCGGGCCGTGGTTCAGGAACGGGATCAGCTGGCTTCGCGTCTGGCGGCGCTGGAGGCTGAATCCGGCAAGATCCGCGAACGGGCCGACGGGCTGGGGCGGCTGCACGATGAGCAGGCCCGGGATCTGCAGGAGCTGGAAGCGGAGCTGCGCAAGACGCAGCTGCGGGCCGAGGCGGCGGGCGAGCAGATGTCGGCGGCGCGGGTCGATGTGGGTCGATTGACCGAGCAGGTTGGCGCGGCCCGGCGGGAGCTGGGGCAACGCGAGATCGCGCGGGATGACCTGGTCCGCCAGCAGCGGGACCTGTCGCGGCTGGTCGAGGCGGCCGGATCCAAGCTCAGCGAGCACGAGCGGGCGATCGAGGAGTCGGGGCGCCAGATCCAGACGGCCGACAGCGCCCTGCAGTTCCTGGGGGCTGAGCTCACGACGAAGGCCGAGCGGCTCCGCTCGCACGAGGAGGCGCTGCGGGCCATGGCCGAGCAGGTGTACTCGCACCGCGAGCGGGCCATGGGGATCGAGCGCGAGTGGAACGGGCTGGAGATGCAGCGGCGGGAGCTGGAGGTTCGCCGCGAAACGCTGGAGCAGCGGGCCGCGGAGGACCTGCGGGTACGGCTGTCCGAGGAGATCGCCGACTACCGCGAGGTGATGGCGGACGGGACGGTCGCGAGGATTGACCAGACCGCCGCGGCGGCCGACATCGAGATGCTGCGCGACCAGATCCGGCGGCTCGGCAGCGTCAACATGGAGTCGATCGAGGAAGAGACGCAGCTGGCGGCACGGAACGAGGACCTGATCAGACAGGTCGCGGACATCGATGATGCCTGCGAGAAGCTGGGCCAGCTGATCGAGCAGCTGAACATCGTGAGCCGGGAGCGGTTCGGCGAGGTGTTCGGGCGGATCCAGGAGCACTTCGGCGGCCACGAGGGGATGTTCCGCAAGCTCTTCGGCGGCGGGAAGGCCGAGGTGCGGCTGATGCCGCTTGTCAAGGAAGTCGAAAACCCCGACGGCACCACGAGCAAGGTCGACACGGGGGAGATCGACGTGCTGGAGAGCGGCGTCGAGGTCATCGCCAAGCCGCCCGGCAAGGAGCCGCGCTCGATCAGCCAGCTCTCGGGCGGCGAGAAGACGCTGACGGCGGTGGCGCTGCTGATGTCGATCTTCCGGTCCAAGCCCTCGTGCTTCTGCGTGCTGGACGAGGTCGATGCGGCGCTGGATGAGGGCAACGTGCAGCGGTTCGGCGGCGTGGTGCGGCAGTTCACGGACCGCTCGCACTTCATTGTCATCACGCACAACAAGCGGACCATGCAGAACGCGGACCGGCTCTTCGGCATCACGATGCAGGAGCGCGGCGTGTCGAAGCGCGTCAGCGTGCGGTTCGAGCAGGTCGGCGATGATGGGCACATCCAGGGCGGCGCAGCGCCGGAGCGCGATTCCATCCCGATGCCCCAGATCCCCGAGCCGGTTGAAGGAACGCAAACGAAGCCCCCGCCCGGCACGCTGCGGCGGGCCCTGGCGGAGATGCGGGAAGAGGCCAAGCCGGTCTCGGCGTGAGGATCAGAGCGAAACAGCGCCGACGAGCTCGGAGATCGAGCGGACGCCCTGGCGGCGGGCCCAGGCGGTCAGCCCGCGCGTGACGCGGGAGGGCGAGCGGGGATCGGCGAAGAGCGCGGTGCCCATCTCGAACGCGGAGGCGCCGGCGAGGATGAACTCGGCGGCGTCCTCCCAGCGCATGACGCCGCCGATACCGATGAGCGGCGTCGAGGTGTCTTTGGCGGCTTTGCGGTAGACCTCGTGGACCAGGCGCACGGCGATCGGGTGGATCGCCGGGCCCGAGAGTCCGCCCGTCACGTTCGCCAGGCGCGGACGGCGGGTCTCGGGGTCAATGGCCATGGCGGGGACGGTGTTGGCGATGCTGAGGGCATCGGCTCCCGGGCGGGAGTTGGGCCCGGCGGGCTCGCCGCCGGGATCGATCGCGGCCCGGGCGATGTCGACGATCGAGGGCGAGCCGACGGCGATGGGGCTGAGCTTGATGAAGAGGCGGGTGCGGGTGAGGACGCGGCGGACTTCGCGGGTGAGTTCCTTCATCGCTGCGGGGTCCACCCCGAACTCGACACCGCCGTGGACGTTGGGGCAGGAGACGTTGAGCTCGACGGCCGGGATGGCGTCGATTTCGTTCATGGCGGCGGCGACGCGGACGTAGCCGTCGATGCTGAAGCCCGCGATCGAGCCGATGATGGTCGTGGGCGCCGAGGCCAGGCGGGGCGCGAAGTGCTCGAGGAAGCGCTCGAGCCCGACGTTGGCGAGGCCGATCGCGTTGAGCATGCCTCCGCCCGAGCGGGATTCGATGATGCGCCAGGTGGGGTTGCCGTCCCGGGGCTCGGCCGTGATGGACTTGGTGACGACCGCGCCGATGCGGGAGAGGTCAAGGACCTCGCGCATCTCGTCGAGGTAGCCGGCGGTGCCGGCGGCAAGGATGAGGGGGCTGCGGAGCGGGAGGCCCGCGAGCGAGGTCGCCAGAATCGGGTCGTCGGGGTGCATGCTGGAGCGGCTGAGCATACGCCGGACGGCGCTGGAATGAGTCGGCCCGGCCGGGGCGGCCTGTCGGCGGCGGCGGACTTATCATCCGCCATGACGACAGATGCCATCAACGCCCGGATTGCGCAGTTCGAGACCATGGTCGCGCCGGGGGCCGACCCGACCAACGACATGGCCTGGTTCAGCCTCGGGCAGGCCTACAGCCAGGCCGGGCGGCACGGGGATGCGGCCCGGGCCTTCACGCGATGCTTCGAGATAAACGGAGACATGACCAAAGCCTACCAGCTCGCGGGGGCTGCCCTGGTCGCGGCGGGCGACAAGGTCCGGGCGGTCGAAGTCCTGAAGGCGGGCTACGAGGCGGCGGCGAAACGCGGCGACTTCATGCCCAAGAAGGCGATGGGCGAGCTGCTGCAGCAGCTCGGCGTCGAGCCGCCGCAGGTCGCGGGGGCGAAGGCGGAAGTTCCCGTGCCGACAGGGGCGTTTGTCGACCGCAAGACGGGCCGGCCCGGCACTAAGCTGGACCGCCCGCCGTTCCGCGGGCCCGTGGGAGAGTGGATCGCCGCAAACATCTCCCGCGAGACCTGGCAGGCTTGGATCGCGCAGGGCACGAAGGTCATCAACGAGCTGCGGCTCGACCTGTCGCGGGATGACCACAGCGCGATGTACGACCAGCACATGCGCGAGTACCTGGGCATCGATGAAGAGCTGCACGCACAGTTGACGGGCCAGAAGGCGTGACCAGCGTCACGGGCGATCGATCAAGCGTGCCGCTTCCCAGGCGGCCGGGGTCCACGGCCCGGCGCGGGTGATCTCGATGAGCAGGCGGCGGCGCTCGGCGGGGTCGGGCGGCGAAGCGCCGGCGGCGCGGGCCTTGAACTCGGCGAGGAGGCGGTCGGATTCGGCCCGCTCCTTGGCCCGGACTTCGCGGTACGGCTCATCAACCCACATGAGGGCCTCGGCGAACTGGCCCGGCGTGGGCATGGTGTGGGCGAGTTCGGCGTGCTCAA
This sequence comes from Phycisphaerales bacterium, assembly GCA_020849615.1. Lineage (GTDB taxonomy): Bacteria > Planctomycetota > Phycisphaerae > Phycisphaerales > UBA1924 > JADLFW01. The sequence continues at coordinate 5,410 of JADLFW010000045.1, read as the reverse complement.
AGACCCGGGCCGGGAGGCCATCGCGCTCGAGGACTTTGTGCGCGGCGATGATGGAGTCGTAGTTGAAGTCCTTGGGCCCGGTGATCGCGGCGCACCGCTGCGACTTGAGCAGGTTGAAGACATTCGCCCTGGGCTTGTCGTACAGCCCGGGCCAGATCTGGCCGTTGCCGATCGGGACGTTCTCGTAGCAGGCGAGCCCGACGATCGGCACGCACCCGCTGAACAGGTCGGGAAAGCAGGCCCAGAGCACGGAACTTACTTTGCCGCCGCCTGAGATGCCGGTGATGTAGATGCGGCGGGGATCGACGTGGTACCGGGCCGCCGCGGTCGCGACGGCGTCGAAGATGCGCTGGTAGCGATCGGCGATCGCGCAGTCGTTGCCGGCATCGGCCTGGCTGATGCAGACCAGGCCCAGCTGATCGGCGGCTTCGAAGATGGGCGCGGGCGGCTGGCCGTTGGGGGAGGCGTGCACCCAGACCAGCAGCCCCGCCGGAGAGCGCGGGTCGTAGCCCTTCGGGGCGCGGGCCCAGATCTCATTATCGGCCAGTTTCCGCGTCACGCCTTCCACCCGGGTGCGGCGGCCGCGGAGCAATCGCTCGCCGAGTTCTTCCTTCGTGAGGGTGATCCAGCCGTGCAGGGGCGGCGTCAGCTGCTCCAGGGCGCCGCCGGGCCCGGCTTCGGCGGCGGGTTCGAACGCGCCGCGGTATGTCGACCAGTGGCGTGACAGCTGGAGAAAGCGGTCTTCGTTGAGGCGCTGGACGCGGCCCTCGGAGTCTGCGGGTTCGCCGGCGAGCGAGCCGCGCCGGGCGACCAGGAGGCCTTCGAGGGTGCGGCGGACCTCGACCCTCAGGGTCTCTGAACCGGACTGAAGTTGCAGGATGCAGATGAGCGTTCCTTCATCTACACCCTCGATCTTGCCGGAGGGCGCATCGATGCAGGCCCGGAGGTTCTTGACATCGGAGGCAGACAGCACACCGAGGATGCCATCCAGCCGGGCCAGCATCGGGGAACTGTCTTCCCGGCTCGTTGAGGCGTGAAAATCCACGGTGGCCAGCCCGCCCGAGGCGGGGCGCCCGCGCAGATCGAAGATGTTCTGGGCCCGCGCGGCGGGCCCGGACCCGGCGAGGGTGATACAGGCCGCCAGCACGCAGACCAAGCGAGTCATGCGATCGATCCTACCGACCGCCGGCGCCCGGGGTTTCACGCTGGGAGCAGGCCCGGGCGAATCTGCCGGGCCCGGCGCGGCGATACCCTCCCCCAGAGGCAGGACCATGACAACGCTCCCCACCACACTCCGCGAGCTGCGCCAGTCGGGCTGGCGGTCGCGTTCGGTCAAGGATGAACTCCGCGAGAACATCATCGCGGCGCTGCGGCGCGGCGATGAGCTGTTCCCGGGCATCATCGGGTACGAGAACACGGTGATCCCGGAGATCATCAACGCGGTGCTCGCCGGGCACGACATGCTGTTCCTGGGCGAGAAGGGCCAGGGCAAGACGCGGCTGATGCGGTTGCTGACGAGGCTGCTGGACCCGCGCCTGCCGTACCTCGATGTGCCCGCCGACTTCCAGGGGGGCTGCCCGGTTCACGAGGACCCGTACAAGCCGATCACGAAACAAGGGCGGCACTTCGTCGAGCACTACGGCGAATCGAGCCCGATCGCGTGGTGGCCGCGCGAGGGGAGATACGCGGAGCGGCTGGCGCCCGGGACCAAGTTCGCCGACATCATCGGCGAGATCGACCCCGCGAAGCTGGCGCAGGGGGTCAGCCTGTCGGCGGAGGAAGCCCTCCACTTCGGGCTGATCCCGCGGATGCACCGCGGCGTGTTCGCGATGAACGAGCTGCCCGATCTTGATGACTCGGTGCAGGTCGGCCTCTTCAACATTCTGGAGGAGCGGGATGTGCAGATCCGCGGGTTTCCGATCCGCTTCGACATCGATGTGCTGGTGCTGTTCAGCGCCAACCCCAGCACGTACAACCGTTCAGGGAAGGTGATCCCGCAGCTCAAGGACCGCATCGGCTCGACGATCCAGACGCATTACCCGCGGGAGCGGGATGCGGGGATCGCGATCATGGAGCAGGAGGCGGGTATCGAGCTGGGCGGCGAGTACCCGGTCATCGTGCCACGGTTCATGAAGGAGATCGTGGAGCAGATGTCGCTGGCGGCCCGGAAGAGCAAGTACGTGGACCAGCAGTCTGGTGTTTCGGCGCGCTTCGCGATCGCCAACTACCGGACGATGGTGGCCTCGGCCCGTCAGCGGGCGATCCGGCTGGATGAGCGGCCCGCGGTGCCGCGGATCAGCGACCTGGCGCACTTCCACGCCAGCGCGGTGGGGAAGCTGGAGCTGGACCTGATGGGGTCGCACCAGCTGACCGAGAAGCAGGCGCTGGAGGCGATCGCGGCGGAGGCGATCAAGACGGTCTTCGAGGAGTATGTGGATGAGCACGGGCTCGAGAACATCGCCGAGATCTTCTCGGGCGGCGTGAAGATCGAGGTCGGCGACATGCTGCCCAGCGCGCACTACGAGAAGCTGCTGAAACGGGTGCCGCCCGTGTGGGACAAGGCGTTCGAGGTCAACGCGAGCAAGGACCCGGCGGTCCGGGCCAGCTGCGTCGAGTTCGTGCTGGCCGGGCTGTACGCGACGGACAAGATCAGCCGGGCCACCAGGCACGGGCGGGTGATGTATGAGTTTGAATGATCCCGGTACTCGCTCCCGCCTCGGGGGCCTCATCCACTCCTACCAGCGGTACGACCCGAAGAACTTCCCATCCCCCACCGCCCCCCCGCCCGACATCGCCGGCGCAGCGATGGAGCACATGATGGCGTTCGGGTCGCTCCGCGACCTGACGCCGGAGGAACTGGCCCGGGCCGTCAAGATCGACCCCTCGCAGATCGCCGGGCTGGGCCCGAGCCTGGATGCGATCGCCGCGATGCTCAAGGCCCGGCGCGAGAAGATTCTCTCGACGTACGAGACGGAGGCCGCGCTCCAGAAGGCGACAGATGCGTACCGAGACCGGGCCAAGGGCCTCTCGCCCCCGCCCGCGCTGCGGGAGAAGTTCGACAAGGCTGTGCGATCCGAGCAGGTCCGCGACTTCGAGCGTCTGTGGTACCAGGTGGGCGATGAGACCTCGCGCTTCGCCAAGGACCTGCTCAACCTGACGGAACGGCTGGGGGACAAGTACCAGGTCGAGGAGCTCGCTTCCAAGTACCCCTTCAGCGGGCGCACGGCGATGTCGGTCCCGGAGGCGATCGAGATCAAGGAGGAGCTGGAGGCGATCGACCGGCTTCTGAAGCAGATCGAGGAGGCGATGAAGAACGCCCAGATCGGGATCATTGACCTCGAGGAGCTGTCGGAGTTCGCTGATCCGCAGCAGATCGCCGGGCTCAACGAGCTGCAGCGGCAGGTGCAGGAGTACATCCAGGCGTTGGCGGCCCAGCAGGGCCTGGAGCAGACCCGGGCCGGATACCAGTTGACGCCCGCGGCGCTGCGGCTCTTCCAGGGCAAGCTGCTCAACGAGGTGTTCGACAGCCTGAAGGCGTCGCGGACGGGCCGGCACACGGGCCCGATCGAGGGGGACGGGCCCGTCGAGCTCTCCAAGACCAAGCCGTACGAGTTCGGGGATTCGATCACGGGAATGGATGTGGCGCAAAGTTTCGTCAATGCCTGGGTACGCGCAGGCACAGAGGCACAAAGGCACAAAGGCACGCAGGAGAGCTGCTCTTCGGGCATCCGTGCCTTCGTGCCTCCGTCCCTTCGTCCCTCTGATATTGAGATCCACCGCACCCGCAACACACCCCGGTGTGCCACGTGCGTCCTGCTCGACATGTCGGGCTCGATGCGGCACGGCGGGCAGTATGTCAACGCCAAGCGGATGGCGCTGGCGCTCGACGGGCTGATCCGGCGCGAGTACCCGGGCGACTTCGTGGGGTTCATCGAGATGTACACCTTCGCCCGGCGGCGGAGCGTGGCGGAGATCCCGGGGCTGCTCCCCAGGCCCGTCAGCCTGCGCCAGCCGGTGGTGCGCCTCCGGGCGGACATGAGCCGCCCGGAGATGAACGAGCTGCAGATCCCGCAGCACTTCACCAACATTCAGCACGCCCTGCGCCTGGCCCGGCAGATGCTGACCGTGCAGGACACGCCCAACCGGCAGGTGATGCTGATCACCGATGGGCTTCCCACTGCGCACTTCGAGGATGAGCAGCTGTACATGCTCTACCCGCCCGACCCGAGGACCGAGGAGGCGACGATGCGCGAGGCCCTGCTGGCGGCCCGGGAGGGGATCACGATCAACGTGTTCCTGCTGCCGGGGTGGTGGCAGACCAGCGAGGATGTGCAGTTCGCCCACCGCATGGCCGAGGCGACGCGGGGGCGGGTCTTCTTCACGGCGGGGAAGGACCTGGACCGCTATGTCCTGTGGGACTACGTGAACCAGCGCCGCAAGATCATCGCGTGATGGCCCGCCGGTCGCTCAGCAACCCGCCTCGTAAAAATTGAGGAACTCGAGGTAATCGCTGAAATCGACCACGCCGTCGCCGGTGAAGTCGACGCGCGGATCGGCGGCGTCGTAGAGGTTCAGGAACTCCAGGTAGTCGCTGAAATCGATCACGCCGTCGCCGGTGAGATCGGCCGCGCACGGGAAGAGCGGGCCGGAGTAGACCAGGCGGATCGTCGCGACGTTGGAGTTGCCGCCCGGCGTGGTGACGCGGAAGGTCATGGTGTCAACGCCGGCGGCGCCGGGGTTGGGCGTGATCATGACATAGGCGTTGTTGGGCCCGCCGATGATGCTCGCCTGCGCCGGGAGCTGGAGGGGGGTGTACTGCGCGGTGGCGGGATCGGCGTTGTAGCTGGCGGGCAGCTCGATGATGGCGGAGGCGGCGGGCGTGAGGCGCTGGGTGTACCCGAAAGCCGTCGGGACGACGCCCGTCGGTGAGCCGCCCGAGAAGGCGATGGTGACCGGCACCGGCGGGCTGGAGGCGATCCGCCCGTCGGCGTAAACGGCCTCGACGCGGACCTGGGAGGCGCCCGCGCCGATGGTCTGCCCGTACACGGGGATCGTGCCGGAGCCCGAGGGGGTGCTGCCGATGACGCGGCCGTTGTGGAGGAGGCGAAGCTCCTTGACCAGTCCGCCAGAACCGGAAGCGGAGAACTGGTAGAGGGTTCCCAGGTCGCCGGAAGCGGGGGCGACGGAGAGGCCGGCGGACAGCCCGGCGTTGTTGACGGTCAGCCCGCGCTGCCAGCGCCCGTCGGGCTTGATGAGCGTGTTGTCGTAACCCAGGACGCGGATGTCGTGCCAGCCGTCGTCGAGGAGGGTCGTGTTGAGGTTGAGCTGGGGGGCCGCGGCCGAGATCGTCGACCAGAAGACCCCATCGACGTACAGGTCGTACCGGGCCATCGCGGCGCCGGGACGGGTG
>JADLFW010000044.1 GCA_020849615.1 Phycisphaerales bacterium | reverse complement strand
GGCCATGATCACCGCAGTCGGCGCCCAGCTCGTGGAACGGGTCAGCTACACGCCCTACGGCGTGGGCAGCCACCGGTACGGCCACGACGCGAACAACGACGGCGCGGTCACGACCTCTACGAGCACACCTGGAACTGATGGGTACCTCGTCGACCAACTGGCCAGCACTGGGGGAGGCACGGGCACGGATATGGTCGATGGCAGTGGTGATCTCGTGTCGACCTATGACGTTGCCGCGGACATCGATCGCGATGGCGAGATCGATAGCGCGGACCTGAGCCTGTTGACCACCTGGGGTGCGAAGAGTGCCCTGAGCGCCGGATTGATTTCTGATGCGGTCGGGCCCGACAACGTCATCGGATACGACGGGTATGTCTTCGCGCACGAGCACAGAAGCTATTCTGCTAGATATCGATGGAATGACCCTGTGTTAGGACGATGGCTACAGCGAGACTACTTGGTTTACGAAGATGGAATGAATCTATATGAATATACAGGGTCTAATCCTATAGGTTTAACCGATCCATCCGGACTTAACCCCAAAGATAAAACCTATGGATTGCCAAAAGAGTTTTGGAATTGGTATCATGAATTTAGAAAATCCAAAGGCGATCCAGATTTGACAAAGGAACAGGCACTTCAGCATTATGATGATTTCAAACAAGCCAAACTAGATGCTAAGGCTATGGGAAAAGAAAGCTTGCGTAAAGACAGCAAGCCCTGGAAGAATCGTAGAGGCGGTGCGACGTGTCAAGGCATGACGTTGTCACTCGTGATCACCGGGGCGTTACTGTTGAATGATGCTGCTGATTTACTTCAGGACAGAGGCAGTTTTGTTAGGTTGTACCTCAAAGAGCTCCAAAGTGCCGTTGACAGTGGAAAATGCAACGAAGCTCAGCTTGAGCGATTGGGAGAAGAGGCTTCTCAAGAGGTCTTGATACAGACAGGCGATAAGAATTGGGCGGCATTCGAGTACTATCGACAAGCGGTAAGAGATGCATGCCGTGAAAGCAAGGGCTGCGAGGACCGGTGCGAAAACAGTGAAAAGAATTGAAGTCATTGTGGAACTCGATGCTATGCAATCTGACCTACCCACCGTATCTCGGCTGGTTGGTACCCCTTGCGATCCATCGAGATCCGTTCAACAAGGACAAATTGATCCGGTTAGAAAAGTCCAATGGCGAGAATCGGTGTGGCGTCTAGGAATAGAAGTTGACGGGCAAGCCATGGAAAGCGGTGTTCGAGAACTTGTTGGCAAGTTGAAAAACTGGCCTGACATTCCGCCGGAGGTGCGGGCGTCATTTGATGGTACAATTAAGATACATGTATTCCACAATTTGGCAATGTCATCGGTATTATTGTCTGCAAATCTTCTTAGATATATTTCGGATAATCAATTTGATTTAGCTGTCACAATGATGGAAACAAGCGAAGACTAATGCGGTTTTGGTCTGAGAATCGTCCACGGGTGCGCCTGTGCTATGACGCTGCTCGTAGTGTGCGGAAATCCCATCCGCCCCCATTTTTGGCCGGTGAAGGGCTGTCACGCGGCTCTCTCGTAGTGCTTGAGCACGCCGCCCAAACGCTTGCGGCACACGATGCGCGGGAACGGTGAGGCCGACGAATCGGCTCGTGATAGCGGAGCGCCGGACCGCGCTCTTGGTTTCCGCGGATCACGAGCCAGCAGGCGGTTGTCCAGCCCCTGGTGAGGCCGTTCCTGTTGGTAGTGCTCGACGTACTGCCGCAGCAGGTACCCGAGATGGCGCTCGCCGAAGGCGACGAAGTGGTCCAGACACTCCCGGCGCACCGACCTCACCCAGCGCTCGGCGAAGGCGTTCAAATTCGGGGAGTGGATGGGCAGACGCTTGGGTGCGCAGCCGTGCTCGCGGAGGACCTCGCTGAACCCGGGCCCGAACTTGCCGTCTCCGTCCTTCAAGAGGATCGTGGGAGGCTTGAAGCCCTGCTCCCTAGCGCTCTCCATGAAGACGAGCGCCTGCCGCTCGGACCATCCGTGAGTCGGGTGGAGCGTCGGCCGGCTCACGATCACTCGGCGGGTCTGGATGTGCATGAAGAACAGGAACGTGCAGAGCCTCCAGCCGGCGAGAGTCAGAACGGGGCGGGTGAAGTAATCGCAGGCCCACAGGGTCTGGGCGTGGATCTTCAGGAACTCGCCCCACGTCGGCTCGCACCGCTTGGGCGCCGGCTCCAGCCCGCGCTCGCGCAGGATGTCCCGGATGCACGTCCGCGAGATGTCCGTGAACCCGAGCTTGATCAGTTCGCCGACCAGCCGGGAATACCCCCAGCCCCGATTTTCCGCGGCGAGCCGAACCACCAGCTCACGCAGGTTCTCCCCCTTGCGCGGCCGCCCCGGGCCCACCTTCCGCTTCGGCGATCTCTTCTTGCTCGTCAGCGTCCGCTTCCACCGCGCGAAGGTCTCGTACTTCACAATGGTGATGATCTCCCGGAGGGCCGAGCCGAGCGCACTCCCCAACCGAACGAGCCTGCGGCGTTCGGGCTCCGTCAGCCGGACTTTGGCCGGGAGCCGCTCGCGGAGCATCCGGTTCTCGGCGCGGAGGAACTGGACCTGCCGGGCCAGCTCGTCGTGGGTCGCGCTTACCAGGACGAACAGGAGGGGGTCGACAAGGCGGAGCATGCCGGGTAGCCTGCCCTCGGGCCGGGGCGGATGGGGTTTCCGAACAGGTACACCGCGGCTTTTCCACAGGAATCCACGGCAGATGGTCGTAGGTTGGTTGCAAACCGTGCCCCCGCTATTGGATTCACCTGCGACCCGCTGCAAGGCGGGTCGCGGTCGTTTTGCGAGGAAGACCGATTCTCGCCCGCCCCAACGCCCGACGTGATCCCCGACGATCCGCCCGGTTGCGTTCCGGCGTCGCCGCCCGCTTCTGCCCCGCCCACTCCGATCTCCCGGCCCGCCGCCAACGCCGCGATGTGCGCGTTGACGACGAGGACCCCGGTCTTGGTCGCGGGGTCGATGGTGATCTCATCGACGTACGACGCCAGGGCCCGCCTCACCGCGTCGTCGCGACGACCGGCGGCCATCTCGGCCAGGAGCCCGATCCGCTCGGTCGCCCACTTGCGCAGCGCCTTCTCGTCCGGCCCGTCCGACTTCGCGGCCCGGAGCTGCCGCTGGAGGTGCTCCTTGCGGCGGCGGAGCTGGCTGAGCCGGTCGTTGATGAGCGGCAGGTTCGCCGGGTCGAGGCCGGTGAGGAGCGTGTTGACGGCGGCGTCGATCTGGGCCAGTTCGCGTTCCAGGCCCGCGGCGTCGGGATCGGCTCGCCCGCCCCGCATCGACTGCACGAACCGATCGATGGCCGCTTCGACGCCGCCCGTGTCCGACATGACCATCTCGCGGAGCCGGGCGAGGACCCAGGCTTCCAGGGCGTCGGCCCGGACGTGGGCCGAGTGGGGGCAGACGCTCTTGCCCGACCGGCAGCGGCCCGAGCAGATGTAGTAACTGGTCACGACGGGCTTGCGGCCCGGGATCCTGCCCTTCCGCTTGTCCACGCCCCAGAAGGGCTGACCGCAGCAGGCGCACCGCATCACCCCCGAGAGCAGCCAGCGGTTCTCGCGCCGTCCGCGCCCGCCCCGGCAGTCGGAGCGTGCCACCGCCGCGGTCTGGGCCTTGTCCGCCATGCCGCTCGGCCACGCGGGAACGCGGCTCATCCTGGACCGGATCCCGCCCGGCTGACACGGAGGACGACATGAGCTTGCACCACCGCCTCAAGCGTCTCGAAGCCCGGATGGGCCCGC
>JADLFW010000043.1 GCA_020849615.1 Phycisphaerales bacterium | reverse complement strand
TCACCGCCGCGACCGTCTCCCCGAACGACCGCTCGCCCAGCGACCGGGCCGTGCGCGAGGCGACGTTCAGCGCCTGCCCGGCATCGCGCTTCGCCAGCGCATCGAACGCATCCATCTCGATCTGGAACCCCGCCTGCCGGGGGGTCAGCGTGTCCACCCGCTGCGGCGCGACATCGGCCAGCCCGTGCTCCAGCCGCTCGAACGTCGGGATCGGTGACCCCACGACGCCCCCCTCGAACACCGGCACATCAAACCCCAGGTACCCGATCGCCAGCAGCGTGTCGAACGATTCCGACAGCCCGACGTGCCGCGCCGAGGCGCTCGTGAACTTCACCGCCGCCCCCGGGATCACGTTCCCCTGCACATCCTTGATGAACGGCGCGTTGGCCTGCTCGTTCAGCCGGGCCAGCACCCGGTCGTGGTTTTCGTTTACGGTACCCTCGGCGTCCGGGACCGCGACCTCCGGCGCTGCGCCGGCCTTCAGCCCGGCGCCCGTGACGCTCTTGTTGACCAGCGACACATCCACCGCGCCGGTGAGGTACACCCGCGTCACGACCCGCAGGTAGACAGGGTGCTTCACCTGGTCCACCACGCCCGCGAGCATCGTGCGAACCTGATCCTGCTCCGCCCAGGCCGTCAGCTGCTCGTACAGGTCCTGCGCCTCGGCCGCGTAGGTGCGGGCATCGGAGATCGTGATCGTCCCCTCGGCCCGGTCCGCGTTCATGAAGTTCAACCCGACCGGCACGCCTTTCACCGGCAGCGCCAGCGCCGCCCCCAGCCCCGACCGGGCCTCGAAGCCGTACGTCGGGAACGCGGCCCGGGGCGCCCGTGCGTCGATCCGCACCGAGCCCTCCTCACGGCCGGGCCTGGGGTTGGGCTCCGACCCGAAATCATCCTTCCAGTACCCATCGAAGTACATGCTCTTGTATGACGTGACGGGCAGACGGTGCCGCAGGTCATCCAGCGTCAGGAACCCACGCTCGCGGTAGATCCGCGTCTGGTCCTGGATCGGCGTCTGCACCATGAACACATCGCCGGGGCGGAGGTCCTCGGTCAGCGGATAGACCGGGATCACTTGGCTGGCCCGCACCGCCTCGCACCAGTCCTTGGCGACGCGCTCAAGCTGCCGCCGCCCGGTCTGCTCAGCGCACCCACCCGCCAGCAGCCCCCACGCGATCAATACCGCGAGCCCCGACCCCCCCAGCCCCGACTTGCGCAGAATTCCCATCGTGACACCCTCCTCGCGTCCCCGTGGGAATCCATGATACCCAGATCGCCCGGATCACGAGCCAGGGGTCTTGGGAGGCCCACCCCCGCCCTGCTCGGCCTTGGGCTTGGGCTCACCCGCAAGAGCCTTGATGGCTTCGATGATCTGCTGGAGCTCAGTCTTCTGTTCTCCGGTCCGTTTGGAGTCCGCCTGGGGAACACTTGCCCCGGTTAGATTCCCGGCCGAATCGCGGGTCAGGGTGAGCCTGGTGACCTGCTCCGGCGCCGGCGCAATCGAGAACGCGGGCGTGAACGACTCCTGGCCATCGCGGTTGAGGCGGAAGGTCAGCCCGGCGTGCCGGGTTTTGCTGAACGCGTCGTCGAGGGCGACCGCGATCATCTCTTCGGTGGCGCCGAGGATCGTGAACGGGCCCGTGTCGGGCAAGGGCGACTTATTGTCCTGGCCCTCGAAGAGCTCGAGCTGAACCTTCGACTTCTCGCCGTCGGTGAAGCCCTGCCCGCGGATGATGAAGACGTTGGACTGCTCGGCCCGTCCCGCCGCGGGGGCGACGGAGTTGACGCGGAGCGGCCGGGCTGAGAAGAGGTCGGGCACGGCGGTGGTGACGGCCCCCGGGCTGAGCTGGGCCTGCATGGCCGAACCGCGCGACCGCAGGGCCCGGGAACGCTGCCTGACGGCGGTCGACGCTCCCTCGCTGCGTTCGAGATTCCCGAGCCGCGTCTCGGCGTTGATGGAGTGGGCGTAGACATCATCCTGCGCAAAGAGGTGCTGGCGTGCATCGGCCGCGCCGGGCATGGGCCGCCACGACTGGTTCACCGCGAAGCTCAGCCGGGGCACGGTGCCGATGAGCAGGTCGACGGCCCGCGCCGCGGTCTGCACATCCGGCGCCAGCGACTCGATCGCCTTGTCGCCGCCCTCCCGGAGCTTGTTGACGGCGTCGGCGACGGTCGCGGGATCCGACTTCAGCACCGCGATCCGCTGCTGCATGATCGACTGCGGCTCAACCCCGAGCTCGGCCGAGGCCATGATGCTCATCGACCCGTCGCGGGGAGTTCCGCCCGCGGCGGATCCCGCCTCCTCCACCCGCAGCGCGCGCTGCAGCTCCTCGACCTGGTCCGTGCACGTGCGCAGCCGATCCCACGCGGGCTTGTCCACCGCGAGCAGCACCACGACCGGGAACGTCACCGGCTCGAGCCGATACCCCGCCTCGGCCCGCCTGGAGGCCGGGTCGAGCTTGCCGAAGAAGGCGGGCCGGAGCTCGAAGCCGAAGTGCTGTCCGCTGCGGCTGTAGCTGGTCACGCTGGTGAGCGAGCTGAAAGTCTCGGAGTCAAGCTCCGAGCGGCTCGCCGCGTTGAGAAAGGCCGTTGCGCCCACGAGCTTGCCCGCGGCGGCCAGACTGAACGCCGCGGCGATCAGGTCGCGGCGGCTCGTGTGCAGGTCGAGCCCCTGGCTGTCCATGGACGGGTAGACCGCCACGATCCGCGGCGGGCTCTGGATGTTCTCGGTGGTGCAGTGGCTCCAGTCCACCCGGACATCGACCTGCCCGATGTATCCGCGCTGCGTCAGTTCGCCGGGCTGGCAGGCCACGTTCAGCACCAGGTACACCAGCTTGGTGTCTCGCGGCAGGTCCGTCGGGTTCGAGAGGAACTTGTGCAGGCCCAGCTCGAAGCGGTCGCTGGCCGTCTGGCGGATCGTCTGCCGCTGACTCGAGCCGAAGCCCGGCGTCAGGACCGGGTTGCCCATCACGGCTGTCCCCGCTCCCGCCGCGCCCTTCGCCGAGCCCGGGGTCGCCGGGGGTTCGACGCGCTCGCCCGGCTGGGTGTCCACATCGGGCTTGGGGACCGGATCGATCTCCGGTTCGACCTTGATGCCCGCGCCGAGATCGACCGCCGTGTCCAGCGATGATCGCGAGAACCCCTGCATCAGCCGGTTGTTCGCGAACATCGCATCATCGGTCAGCAACCTGGGGTCGAACTGGAAGTCCTTCCCCGTCACGCTCGCCACCGGCGAGCTGATCGAGATCGAGCCCCACCGCTCGAGGTACCGGGCCACCAGATCCAGCTCCCGCGCGGCCTCCTTCAACTCGGCCACCCGGGCTCGGTCTTCGTCGACAGCCCGATCAACTTTCCGGCACTGTCCCGCGCACCCGCAGAGCGCCGCCGCTGTCAGCGCCGCCACAACGAACTCCCGATGACTGCGCATGGTTCACCTCGCCCAAGCAGCCGCAAAGCACGGCCGATCGGACGAGAAAACTAGGTGTTTTCTTGAGCCTGCACAAGGCCTGTGGTTCCCTCCCACAGAATCGTGGCGGCACTCCCCGCAATCGGGTAGATGATTCACCCGCCGGTGAGCCAGCCCCAGACATCGCGCAGGCCGATGGCGTCGGCGCTGGCCTTGGCATCGGCCTCCGCCTGGGCGTAGTCCTTGAGCTTGGGGGCGCTGGTGAGGCGCGTCGGACCCTCGGCCCGGCCGAGGCTCAGGGAGCCATCGCCGGAGACGCTGACCACCCACCGGCCCTCATCGAGCCGGCGGTAGACGGCCTTGCCGTAGGCGGTTTGGGGGCTGTCCCAGTCGATGTCGGTGAACTCGGGGTTGATGATGATCGCCTCGGTGGGCGGGGTCTTGGCGTCAAAGACGCGGCGGATCCACAGGCGCTGATCGACGACGATGAAGTCGACGAAGATCTCGCGGGCCGGGTCGTACGGGGTCGGGATCTCGCGCACCACACCCTGGTCGTTGACGATGCGGACGGCGAGCTTGCCATCCTTCACGACCAGCTCGGTGACGGCCGCGCGGCGGATGGCGTCGTTGTAGGTCGAGCGGAGGGACTCGTAATCCTGGGCCAGGCCCGCCAGGCGTTCGCGGTACACGTGCGCTGCGAGGTCGGCCCGGACAAAGCGGTAGCCCAAGAGCCCGGCGGAGCCGCCCAGCAGCACCAGCGCGGTCGTCTGCAGCACCTTGGAGGGGGAAAAGCCCATGGCGTCGATCCTTGACGGTGCATCTCCAGCATCGGCCGTCCGGGGCCTCTTGCTCGCGAGATCGTAGGGCCCGGCCGCGGCCCGCGCTACTCCCGGAAGCGACGCACCAGCAGCGTGTCGTTCTGGCCGCCGAAGCCGAAGCTGTTGGAAAGGCAGGTCTCGACGCCGCCCTGGCCCCTGAGATCGCGCGCCGCGTTGGGCACGTAGTCGAGATCGCACTCCGGGTCGGGGTTCGAGAGGTTGATGGTCGGCGGCACCCACCCGGTGCGGATCGCCTGGACGCACGTGATCAGCTCCACCGCCCCCGCGGCCTGGATCAGGTGTCCCAGCATCGACTTCACCGAGCTGAACGGCACCTTCGGGGCCAGAGAGCCGAACACACCCTTCACCGCGATCGTCTCGATCCGGTCGTTTTCCTGGGTGCCGGTGCCGTGGGCCGAGATGTAGTGCACGGGCGGGCGGCCGTCCGGGCCCGGCTCGCGCGGGTTGATCCCCGCCTGCCGCAGCGCCTGCGCCATCGCGGCCTGCGCGCCCTTCCCGTCGGGCTGGATGTCGGTGATCCGAAACGCATCCGCCGATGAGCCGTACCCGCCGATCTCGGCCAGGGGCGTCGCCCCGCGCTTCCGGGCCGAATCCAGCGCCTCGAGCACCAGCATCCCCGCGCCCTCGCCCATCACGAACCCATCGCGGGTCCGGTCAAACGGCCGGGCCGCGGTCTGCGGCGATTCCCGCCGCCCCGACATCGCCGTCAGCCGGATGAACCCCGTCATCCCCAGCGGGTGGATCATCGAGTGGGCCCCGCCCGCGAACATCGCGTCCGCATCACCCCTCCGGATAATCTCGAACGCCTCCCCGATCGCCTGCGTGCTCGCCGCGCAGGCCGTCATGCAGTTGAACGCCGGGCCTCGGCACCCCAGCGCCGCCGCCACGTGCCCCAGGCACGCGTTGGGCTCCTGCTCCACCTCGCGGTTGGCGTTCATCACCTGGTACGCGGCCCGGGCCCAGGCCGCGCCGTCGATGTTCCGCGTCTCGGCCCGCCACCCCGCCAGGTTGGCCCGGACGAAGTTGTCAAAGTCCAGCTGGCCTTCGCCCGAGCCCAGGTAGAGCCCGATGCGGCGCGGATCGAGGCCGGCGCCCGCCAGGCCCGACTGCGCCCAGGCCCGCGCGGCCGCCGCCAGCGCGAATCGCGTGTTCAGCCCGGCGTGGCGGTGACGGGCCGCGGTGGGGAGGAACTGCTCGAGCGCGAAATCCCGCACCTCGGCCGCGAAGTTGGTCGAGAACGTGGAGGCCTCGAACCGCGTCACCCGCCCGATGCCGCTCTCGCCCTTCATCAGCCGGGCCCAGACGGCATCCACATCATGCCCCAGCGGCGTGACCCAGCCCATCCCCGTGATGACCACCCGCCTCGATGACATAACGCTCCCGATCAGAACATCTCACCACTGAGGCACAAAGGCGCCGAGCCCCGGGCTCATCCGCCAAACGGACGCTCTCCACCCTGGTCGCTTCTGCTCTGTGGCTCTGCGCCTCCGCGTTGAATCTTCATCTTCAATGACGCTCGTCGAAATCCATGCCGCGGGCGGGGTCGGCCTCGCCGTGGTCATCCTCACCCTCTTCATGCCCGTGATCGTCGAAGCCCTCCTTGCCGGCGTTGAGCTTCTCGATGTTCAGCACCCGCACCAGCCCATCTTTCAGGCGCCGCTCCGCGAAGTTGATGATCAGCCCCAGCTCCAGATCGGCCGCCTTCAGCTGGGCCCGGAGCTGCGAGCGCTCGAACGAACCGATATCGCCGGGCCGGGCCATCAGCTCGACCAGGAAACGGCTGTCCACGAAGAGATCGGCGGTCGTCTCGGCGACTGTCTGCTCCTTGTACTTCACCGGGATCGAGTGCCCCACCTTGTACGCGATGCCCAGGGCATCCATCTCGATCTTGAGCGCCGCCATGTAGGCCGCTTCGGTGTAGCCGGGGCCCAGCGCCTTGTGCACCTCGATGGCCGCGCCGATCACCTTGCGGCTCGACTCGGTGAGGTTGGGATCCAGCTCCGAGAGCGGCATGCCGCGGCGCTCGCGGTGCGGCCGGTCCTCGTAGTGACCACCGCCGCCCGGCCCGCCACGCCCACCCCCGTGACCACCCTGCCCGCCCCGACCGCCGCCGTAGCCCCCGCGCCCCCCGCCGCCATGACCTCCCTGACCACCTTGTCCACCTTGACCACCCCGGCCGCCCCCGTAGCCGCCACCACCGCCGTACCCGTAGCCACGCTCTTCGCTGCGATACTCGTGGTTCACGTCAAGTCTCCTGTCAAGCACTCGTAGGTCGAAACCATCACGACGCCGCGGTCAACACGATCGCGGCGTTCTGGCCTCCCAGCGCCGAAGTACACACGAGGACATGCTTCAGCTCCGCCCGCCGCGACGGCGCGGGCCCGGCCTGCAGGTCATCGGCGGGCCGCCCGCCGTGACGCCGCGCCGGGAGCGTCCGCTCCGCGATCGCCATCGCCCCCGCCGCCACCTGCAACGCCCCGGCGCCCGCCCAGCACTCCCCCACCGCCGGGCTCAGCGTGATCAATGGAATCTCCCGCAGCCGCGCCCCGAAAACCGCCCGCAGCGCATCGGCCTCCGCCCCGTCAACCGTCGGCACACCCGCCGCGTGCGGCACGATCGCGTCGATTCGCTCCGGGCCGATCTGGGCATCCTCGAGCGCCCGCCGGGCCGCGTCCGCGAGCCCCTCACCCGAGCTCTCGAACATCCCCTGCACCTCGGCGCCGCGAACCGGCCCGTCCGGCCGCGCGGGCGACTGGGCCGCGCCGAACCCCGACACGCGGGCGTACACCCGCGCGCCACGGGCCCGGGCCTTGGCTTCTTCTTCGAGCACCACGATCCCGCCCGCCTCGCCGGCCAGCCCGCCCGTCGCCGCGGGGTCGTACGGGCGGATGAACTCGGTCGGATCGGTCGTCTCCCCCGTCGCCGCCAGGCGGCCCATCAGGTCTACCCGCAGCAGCCCCATGAGATTGATCTTCGACTCCGCGCCGCCCGAGAAGCACAGGTCCGCGGCATCGCGCTGGATCACCCGCAGGCTCTCACCCAGCGACAGCAGCCCGCTGGCCTCCGAGCACGTGATGGTGTTGGATGGGCCCTCCGCGCCGTGGAGGATCGTTACGTGGCACGCGAGCATGTTGGGCAGGTATTTCAGCAGCCACAGTGGCTGCAGGTTGTTCATCCCCCCGCCGCCGCCATCGCCTGTGCCCCAGCGCGTCAGCTCGAAGAGCCCGGCCTCGTTCCGCGCGGTCACCAGCCCGCTGGTCAGCTCATCGGTCTCCGCGGCGATCAGCCCGGCGCCGATATGGCATCCCATCCGGTCGGAGGGATAGGTCGTCCTGCCGTCGCCGCCTTCGGGGAGCGCGGCGCGGGTGATGAGGCCCGCATCCTCGACCGCCAGCTTCGCGGCGCCGACCGCCAGTTCGATATCCCGGGCCATGACCTTCACGGCCTTGCGGTAGCTCTTGGGCACGAAGTCCTTGGCGGAGAAGTCGTTGACCTCGGCGCCCAGCCGGGAGCGGAACCCCGAGGCGTCGATCCGCTTGAGCGGGCCCAGGCCCGTCCGCCCGGCCACCAGCCCATCCCACAAGGCCCGCGCACCGACACCCAGCCCGCTGACCGCGCCCAGACCGGTGATGACCACGTCACGCGACATCGGGCAATCCTATTCTGCCCCCCACCCCGGACGACCACAACCCGACCGCACTGGAACGATTCCACGGCCATTCCGGCCGCCGCCGGTGTGCACCGGGATTCACACGGGCCGGGCCCGTACCCTCGGGCCATGCACACACGCCTCCGCCGGACCGCCGTGACCGCCGTGGCCCGCGCCCTCCTCGCTGCCGCGGCCTTCATGTCCGCAGGCCCGGCGCGGGCCCAGCCCGCCGATGCACCAGCGCCCGCGGCCGAGCCCGCAGCGCCCGCAATCCCGGACACCCCGGCCGGCTCCCAGCTGCGCTGGGCCCTGGAGGCGCTCAGCGGGGGCGAGCTCGGAGACCTCGATGCACGTTTCACCCCCGAGTTCTTCAAGCAGGTCCCGGCCCGGCAGCTCGAGACCACGCTGAAGCAGGTGCACAGCGTCCTGCTCAAGGGCAAGCCCGTGCGCCTGGCGGGGATCCGCGATGGCGCCTCGCCGCTCAAGCTCACCGCTGACCTCGTCGCCGAGGCCGACCAGACGAAGTTCACGCTCTTCGTGAACGTCGAGGAGGCCTCCGGCAAGATGAACGGCCTGCTGATCCGGCCGACGGCCTCCGAAGCCCCCAAGCTGGCCAACTACCAGGAGCTCGATGCGGAGCTCACCAAGCTGCCGGGCCTGGTGAACTGCGGCGTCTTCAGGATCACGGGCCCCGCTGAGGAACCCGCGATCACGCTCATCCACGGCCTCAACGCCGATTCCCGGCTGGCCCTGGGCTCGGCCTTCAAGCTCTACATCCTCGGGACGCTGGCCGAGCTGGTCGAGGCCGGCGATGCCGCGTGGGATGAAGAGCTTGAGATCAAGGAGGAGTACAAGAGCCTGCCCAGCGGGGACATGCAGCTACAGCCCGCCGGCGCGAAGTTCCCGCTCTCCCACTTCGCCGACAAGATGATCTCGATCAGCGACAACACGGCGACCGATCACCTGCTCCACCGCGCGGGCCGGGAGAGCGTCGAGGCGTACATGGCCCGGCTGCACAACCAGCCCGAACTCAACCGCCCGTTCCTCTCCACGCTCGAGATGTTCAAGGTGAAGCTCTCCGATGACCGGGGGCTGGCGGCGCGGTACGCGGCGGCGGATGAGAAGGCGCGGCGCGAGATGATCACGCCGGGGGGCGAGGTCGCGAAGGCGGTCCCCAACATCCTGCTGGCCGCGGCGTGGAAAAAGCCGGTCGAGGTGCGGCGTGTGGAGTGGTTCGCCTCGCCGGAGGAGCTGGCCCGGCTGATGGCCGATCTTCGTCGCAAGGAGGCCCGGCCCGGCATGGGCCCGATGGGGCACGCCATGCGGCTCAATCCGGGTCTGGGGCTGAACCGGGAGGTCTGGCCCGGCGTCGCGTTCAAGGGCGGGTCCGAGCCGGGCGTGGTCAGCGGGACGTGGCTGCTGAAGCGGTCGGATGGGGCGGAGTTCGTGGTCACGGTGAGCTGGACCAACCCCGAGAACCTCGTGGATGAGGCCCGGTGGGTCGGCCTGTGCACGGCGGCCGTGAACCTCACGGCAGGTGCGGCCAGGGAGTGACGGGGGCGCATGGGAAATCCGATCCTGCCGGGCCATCCGGGCCGATAGAAGCAGGTTCCATGGATGCTTCGGCCACCGCCACCTCCGCCACCTTCCAGCGCCCGGACGCGGCATCACACGCCGCGCCGGAATCAGCGCCGGGCCGGGCGATCGGGCGGGCGATTTCAAGGCCGGGCCGGCCGATCGTGCTCTTCGATCCCGGATGGCTGTTCCTGATCGCCGGGCTGGCGATCCTGACGGCGACGGTGCTGATCCCGGCGAAGGATGACCTTGAGGAGGCCCGCTGGCTGCGCGACCGCGCGCTGGCGGTCGAGCAGCACCGCGTGGACCGCCTCGACCGGTACACCGACTACCTCAAGTCGCTCGATGATGCCGACCAGTCGCTGATCCAGTCGCTGGCCGCCAGCCAGCTCAACCAGATCCCATCCGACCGCATGCCGCTGCCCGGCGCGACCGAGACTGGAAGGTCCAGCGCTTCGGTCTTCCCGGCGCTGGAGCCCGAGCCGCTGCTCCTGAACGACCGGGCCAAGGTCGGCTCCATGCTGGAACGCTGGACAACCGACGACAAGACCCGCATCTGGCTGATCGCGGGCGGCGCGCTGTGCGTGCTGATCGGGCTGCTGCCGCAGGCGGTCCGGAGGGGCTAAGCACCGAGGGCACTTGGGCGCCTCCTCACGGCTGTGCCCGCCCGTGCCCTTCGCTTCACCTCTATTCCCTTCCCATCTGGCTTTTCCGTGCCTCCCCGCGGCCCTCCGTGTTTCTACCCTTGATCGTTGACCCAGCCCCGGCTCACCTTCCGTCCCCGGCATCGCCTGACCCACGCCAACGAGTTCAAGGCGGTCTATGACCTGCGGCTGAAGCGGTCGCGCGGGCCGCTCACGATCTTCGCCCGGCCCAACCAGGTCCCCCATGACCGCCTGGGGCTCTCGGTCGGGTCGCGGGTGGGCAACGCGGTGGCCCGCAACGGGATCAAGCGCAAGCTCCGCGAGGCCTTCCGCCAGCTCCAGCACGACCTGCCGCTGCACGCCGAAGGGGGGTACGACCTGGTCATCAACGTCCGCCCCCACGAGGCCTACGCCCTGGCGGGGTACCGCGACCTGCTGCTGAGTCTTGTCGGGCCGATCCATGCAGAAGCGGTGCGCCGGGGGCTGGTGCGCGAGGCTTCCGAAGGTGATGCAAAATGAGTCGCCGGGCCAACTTATGGCTCAGCTCGCCGTTCATCGCCCTGATCTGGGCCTACCGGGTGACGCTGTCGCCCTTCATCGGCGGCCAGTGCCGGTTCAGCCCCACCTGCTCCCGATACGCACTGGAGGCGTATGCCGAGCACGGGCCGATGCGGGGGACGTGGCTGACCATCCGGCGGGTGCTGCGGTGCCACCCCCTCACAAAGGGGGGCTATGACCCCGTTCCGCCGGCAGAGCCCCTGGTGACGAGCCAACAGGCCCAGGATCGCCGATCTCGGCCGGATCGGGGATGACACTGCGCCGGTGGTATGTTAGTATCGACTTGCCGGCCCTCCTGAACGCCCAGGCGGGGTAAAGGGCCGGGCCGCCGCGGCCCACCGATCCGGGGGTGGGCCCCGACGGCGAACACCAGTCCGGGTTGATACGGGGGTTTGGGGAGTCGGGGTTTCGGGGTGTCGGGATTCGGGGTTTCGGGGCGGAACGCCACGATGAGCCGTCTGCCGGCGGCGAAACGCCGCGAACAACTCCTGGACTGTGCCGCGGAGCTCTTCTCCAAGGCCGGGTATGCGCGGGCCACGACCGCCGAGCTGGCCAAGGCCGCGGGCGTGACCGAACCGATCATCTACCGGCATTTCAAATCCAAGCGGGACCTGTTCATCGCGCTGGTGGAGCGCGGGGCGGAGCGGACGCTCTCGCAGTGGAAGCAGGAGCTCCGGGGCGCCAAGGACCCGGCGGAGCGGCTGCGGCGGCTGCTGGGCGACAACCCGATGGTGAGCGCCCACGGGCGCGATGCCTACCGCGTGCTGCTGCAGTCGATCACCGAGGTGGGAGACCCGCTGATCCACGAGGCGGTGCAGGGGCACATGAAGAACCTGCACGCGTTCCTGACCAAGGAGATCGCGGCGGCCCAGGCCGAGCACCGCGTCATGCGGATCTTCAGCGATGAGATCATCGCGTGGCTGCTGATCTACATCGGGCTGGGCTACGGCATCCTCACGGCGATGAAGATCGATGAGCACGGCACCGACCGCGACCGGCGGCACGTGCAGGATGTCATCGCGCGGATCCTGGTGGGGCGTGAGAAGCGTGAGGAGCGGGAGGACTAGACGGGCCCGCCGGGCCGGCCCGTACGGAATACGGACACCGGAACAGGCGCACATTCCGCTTGCACTTCACCCCGGCCGGCTGCTTCACTGTCGGGAGCTTCGGCTGCCTGGCCGGGGCCGGCACGCGGCCTTCTTGGGTCGGGTGCGGACCATTCCTCACGCGGATTCGATCCCCGAGCGCTGCGGAGGCACCGATGAGAAGCGAGCTGATGGCGGTGTGCGCGGGCGCGGTGATGATCTCGGGCGCGGCCCGGGCGCAGGTGTACAGCTGGGCCGTGCCGGTGAGCGGGGACTGGGGTGTGGCGTCGAACTGGACCCCGGCGGTGGTGCCGCACGGGCCGGGGGTTGAGGCGCGTCTGGAGCTCCTCGGCCCGTACACGGTGTCATTCGGCGGCGTGGCGTACGCGGTGGGTCGCTACACGGCGAGCAACCCGGAGGCGGTGCTGCGGATGGACCCGCCGCCCGGCGACTCGACCGAGCCGACGCTGCTGTCGGTCTTCGGGCACATGACCAACGACGGGCTGATCCGTCTCGCGGGTGATCCGGCCCGCGAGGCCGGCGTGCGGATCCAGGTCAACGGCGTCGGGTATTCGCTGATGGGCTCGGGCGAACTGAGGATGGAGGAGGCGGGGGACACCGAGATCGTGCTCATGGGCGCCGGGGACTTCCTGCACGGGGCGGGCCATTCGATCACGGGCGAGGGCACCATCCAAGGCTCGGTCCTCACGTTCATCAACGAGGGGCTGATCTCCGCCGACCGGCCCGGCGGGCTGACCTTCAGCGCCCGGGCGGAGAACCGCGCGGTGATGCGGGCCGTGGGGGCGGGAACGCTCGTTCTCTCGGGTGACCGCATCACACAGACCGGGGCGGGAGTGATCGAGGCGGACGGAGCGCCGGTCGTCTTCAGCCCGGGCGAGGTGTGGGGCGGGACGGTGCGATCCATCAACGGCGGAAGGGTCGAGATCGCGGCCGGCTCGAGCGCCGAGGTCAGCGACGTGACGGCGGCGGGCGAGTGGGTCATCCTGCCTTCCCCGACGGTCGCGTTCACGACGCTGCACGTCCGCTACGGCCTGACGAACGACGGGCTGATCCGCGTGACGGGCCGGTCGAGCACGATGAACAACACGCGCCTGGAGATGCTGGATGCCGGCGTGATCGGCGGCACGGGCGAGATCCGCCTGGAAGAGGCGGGCGACACCGAGTTGTTCCTGTCGCGGGATCAGGGGGCGGTGACCAACGGCGCGGGGCACACGATCTCCGGAGTCGGGATGATCCACAGCGCCGGCATGGAGCTGCGCAACGCGGGCATCCTGGCGCCGGGCGCGCCGCTCGGGACGCTGCTCCTGTACAGCCGCGCCGTCATGGAGCCCACCAGCGTCGTGAAGATCGAGCTGGGCGGCGATGCGCCCGAGCAGCGCGACCATCTCGACGCCACGGGCCACAGCCTCACGCTGGACGGCGTGCTGAGCGTCGCCTTCCGCGATGATTACGTGCTGCCTCCCTGCTCGTCGTTTGTCGTGGTGAGCGGCGAGCTGTCCGGGACGTTCGCCGTGCACGACCTGCCGGAGATGCCCCAGGGCCTCATCAGCGTCGTCTACGGCGCCGATGCCGTGACGATCGGCTACATCCCCGGCGACCTCAACGGCGATGGGCTGCTGGACTTCGGCGACTATCTCCAGTTCCTGAACCTGTACGATGCGCAGGACAGCCGGGCCGACCTGAACGGGGATGGGCTCGTGGACTTCTCCGATTACCTCGAGTTCCTGAACCTGTACGAGGCGGGCTGCTGAGCCGCGGCCCGTCACTTCTCGAACGCGAAGACCTTCTTCCAGTCGGCCTTCATGTCGACGACGATGAAGCCGCGCGATGTAGCCTCGTCGAGGGCCTTGTCGAGGCGACCGATGGGAGATTCACGGTCGTAGGCCCACTCGCGCTGGGCATCGGTGTGGCGGATGATCATCGCGAGGCGCGCGCGGCCCGGGTGCGCGGGATCGCCCGCGGCGGTCCACTGGAGCATGGCGAGGTCGCCATCGGAGTTTCCGAAGGCCGCGGCCGGGCGACGGCCGATGCGGTTGTTGATCGCGGCGGGCTTGCCCTCCTTGTCGTCGATGAACTCGATCTGGGGGAGCTTCACCAGCACGGGCGAGCCCCCGCGCAGCTCGAACTGCGTCTTGCCGCTGCTGCCGATGATCTGCTCGGGCGGGATGCCGTACACGCGGGACGCCCAGGGTCGCATGAACTCGACACCGCCGCCCGAGACGATGTACGTCTTGAACCCGCCGGCCCGGAGGCAGGCGAGCAGCTCGAGCATGGGCTGGTAGACGCACGCGGTGTAGGGCTGATCAAACCGCGGGTGCCGGGCCGAGGCGGCCCAGTCCGAGACCGCGAGCGCGAACTCATCGGTGGTCATCCCGGCGTGGGTGGCCATGATGATCTCGACAACGGCCCGCTCGCCGTCCGCGAGGGCGGTCTTGAGGTCGCCGGCGAGGATGGACTTGAAGGGCTCCTTGTCCTGCCAGTCGGGGCGGGCCGGCGCGAGGGCCTTCACGCGGTCGATCGCGAAGGCGAGCTGGAAGTACATGGGGTGCTCGGCCCAGAGGGTGCCGTCGTTGTCGAATACGGCGATCCTCTCCTCGGGCGGGATGAAGCCGGGCGAGCCCTCGGTCGTGGAGACGCGGACAAACTCGAGGATGGCGCTCCGGGCCGGTGTGTCGTTCCAGGACGGGAGCGGGTCCGGGGCTTCACGCGAGTCATCCGCGGCGGAGGCGGCACCGGTGAGACCGAGCGTGAACGTGAACAGCACGCACGCGATGCGCACGAAGGAACGGCGGGTGGGCATGGCGGGTCCTTACTTGGCCTCGACCGCGGCCTTGTAGTCCTTCTTGCTGATCTTCTGCACCTCGGAGGACATCAGCGTGACCTTGGAGTCGGTACGGGCATCCTTGAACTTCACCGCGCCGTTGCGCTCGTGGTCCACGCTGGTGGTGTAGTAGGCCTTGCCGCTGGCGGGGTCGGTGACCTTGTAATGGCCGCCGCAGCCGGCGGCGAGAGCGGTGATCAGGAGGGCGGCGGCGGGCAGGATGCGGCGGGTGGTGCGGGCGATGGTCATGGCGGTGCTCCTGGCCAGAGTTGTGTGAGGAAGGAAATCGGCCCGCCCCATCGCTGAACGGGGCGGGCGAGTGAACAGGAGCGTATCTGCGGGCTACTTGCTGCCGGCCCCGGACTCAAGGCTCTTCATGACATCATCGAGGTTGAACGCGGCGGCCTTCTGCGCGGGCGGGTACGCCTTGAAGGTCTCGAGGAACTTGCCGGCGTAGGCCTGGGCCGGCACCAGCAGGAAGGCGTGGTCGATCAGCCAGTCGTAGTAGGTGTTCGACGTGATCTGGGCCCGTTCGTAGGGATCGGCCCGGAGGTCGAACATGAGCGGGATGCGGAGGCTGGTGAAGGGCTCGGCCCAGACGCGGAGCGTGCCCGGCGCCCGCTGCTCGGCGAAGACGAGCTTCCAGTTCTCGAAGCGCATGGCGACGAGCTGGCCATCATCGTTGAAGTAGAAGAACTCCTTGCGGGGGCTCTTGTCCGCAGCGCCGGTGAGCAGGGGGAGGATGTTGTAGCCGTCGAGGTGGGCCTTGACGGATCGGCCGCCGAGATCGACACCCTTGAGGAGCTTGTCCACAGCCTTGTCATCGCCGGCGGCGGCGAGGAAGGTCGGCATCCAGTCCAGGCCGCTGACGATCTCGTTGCAGACCGAGCCGGGCTTGATCCTGCCGGGCCAGCGGATCGCGCAGGGCACGCGGAACGCCCCTTCCCAGTTGCTGTTCTTCTCGTTGCGGAACGGCGTCATCGCCGAGTCGGGCCAGGAGTTCATGTGCGGCCCGTTGTCGGTGGCGTAGAGCACGATGGTGTTGTCGGCGATGCCGAGGTCATCGAGGGCCTTGAGGATCAGGCCGACGTGGTTGTCGTGCTCCACCATGCCATCGGCGTACTCGGTGCGGGCGCTCAGCCCGGCCGGGCTGCGGTGCGCCTCGGAGACGTGCGTGCGGAAATGCATGCGGGTGCCGTTCCACCAGCAGAAGAAGGGCTTTCCGGCGGCGTGCTGGCGCTGGATGTAGTCGATGGCGGCGCTGGAGGTCTCGTCGTCGATGGTCTCCATGCGCTTCCTGGTCAGCGGGCCCGTGTTCTCGATGGTCTGGCCGCCCTTGCCGTCGGCCTTGCACTTGAGCACACCCCGCGGCCCGAACTTCTTGCGGAACTCGGGGTCGGTCGGGTAGTTGCGGTTCTCGGGCTCCTCCTCGGCGTTGAGGTGGTAGAGGTTGCCGAAGAACTCATCGAAACCGTGGACGGTGGGGAGGAACTCATCGCGGTCGCCGAGGTGGTTCTTGCCGAACTGGCCCGTGGCGTAGCCCAGGGGCTTGAGCATCTCGGCGAGGGTGGGTGTGGAGCTGCGCAGGCCCACATCCGCGCCGGGGAGGCCGACCTTGGACAGGCCCGTGCGGAGGGTGCACTGGCCCGTGATGAATGTCGAGCGCCCGGCGGTGCAGGACTGCTCGGCGTAGTAATCGGTGAAGATCATGCCCTCGCGGGCGATGCGATCGATGCTGGGCGTGCGGTAGCCCATGACGCCCATCGTGTAGGCGCTGATGTTGGCCTGGCCGATGTCATCGCCCCAGATGACGACGATGTTGGGCTTCTTGTCCTGGGCCCGGGCGTGGCCCGTCGCCACACACACCGGCAGCAGCAGCGCCAGCAGGCTCAGGAGCATCCTGAGCGAGGAGAGGGTTGACGGGCCCGGACGTTTCAGATCGACCATATAGACCTCCTGGAGGATGTTGCGGAAAGCACGAAGATAACCATCAGCCGGGCGGGCCCCGGCGGCTCGGCGCGATCGGCGAAGGACCGCCGCGGCGCGGAGACAGCGCGGGTACCGGTACGTGGCGCAGTCGATGGGCGATCCCTGGCACCAAGCGCACAGTTCCAACCCGGAGCGTTGCGGCGAGGGCTCCGCGGAGAGCCAACATGCGGAGCGTACCAGATCAAGCTGACCACGGCGTCCGGCGTGCGAACAAACACCGGCCCCTGCGCACGCAACCCGCGTTGGGCGCATCCGGCTCGGGGTGAGATCCCCTGCAGTTGCCCGCGGGGAGGGGCGTAGAACCCTCCATGGGCGTGCGACCCGGGGTTGCGGTGCGCGCATTGACGCTCATCGAGTGCCTGGTGGTCATCGCCGTTATCGCGCTGCTGGTCGGCGTGCTGTTGCCCGCGCTGGCGGGGGCGCGGGCGGCGGGCCGGGCCGCTGTATGCCTGTCCAACTCGCGCCAGATCGCCGCGGCGCTGTGGATGTACGAAGCCGCCAACCGCGGCTACATCCCGCGCGAGGGGACGATGGGGCCGACGCCCGAATCCAGGCGCGCCCGCATCCCCTGGAACATCGCGCTGCGGCCGTACCTCGATGACCGCTGCGCTGTCGGCGAGGACCTGGACGACCGGTTCGCCGGCGCGCCTTACTACCGCTGCCCGGCCCATCCGCGCGGGCCGCACAACATCCACTTCGTCGCCAACGGGTTCGCGTTCCGTGCGCCGGGCCTGCCCGATGAGCGCGGGATCGACGACCCGGCGCTGCGGCGCGGGCCCATGCCGGCATCGCTGATCCCGTTCCCGACATCCACGCTCTACCTGACCGACCTGGCCGACGATGCCGACCACGCGATGTACGAAGTGTGGGCCCGGCTGGGCGAAGGGGACCTGGCGATCGGCCAGTGCTACGACGTGTGGATCTGCAAGCACATCACGCCGGCGACCGATGACTTCCGCATCGGCCCGCGCCGGCACGGGGCGGGCGCGGCGGCGATGTTCCTGGATGCGCACGCGGCGGACCGGCCCGCGCGGTTCTTTCTCGCGGCCGACAGCTGGGATGACGGATGCTACACGCGGTGAGCGCCGGGGCGCCCCGATCCGGCGAGCTACTTGATCGCGCCATCGCGCTGCGCGATGCGCCGGGCCACGGCGGCGCCGGAGTTCAGCCCGCCCTCCATATAGCCCACGAACTTGTAGCAGGTGTGCTCGCCGGCCAGGTGCAGCCGTCCCTCGAGGTGGGGCCTCGCCATCATCGGCCCGACCCTGGTGACCTGCCCGGGCGCGGGGAAGGAGTAGCTGGCGCCGGCCCAGGGGTCCTTCGGCCAGTCCATGTAACGGGACTCGACGAAGTTGTCCTTGTAGCCGGGGTAGAACTGGTTGAGCAGCTCGCCGAAGGCCTTGTCGCGCTCATCCTTGGACATCGCCAGGGCCCGCTCGACCGCCGAGCCGCCCGCGAAGGAAGTCAGGCAGGCGCCGCCCTCGCCGACCTCGCCCTGGTTGTCGGTGCCATCCCAGGTCATGTTGATGAGGCCATCGGAGAGGGCGTACTGGCTGAGCTTGGGGTCGTGCTTCTCCCAGAAGCGGTCCTTGACGTGCGCGAGGTACTTGGCGTTGAAGCCGACCTGCGGCGTCATGTCGGGCGGCAGCCCGGGGGTGAAGCTGATCTTCTTCCACGTCGCGGGCGGGGCGGTGAGGATCACCTCATCGCACTCGATGGTCCGCCCGTCCGAGCACTCGACGATGACGTTGCCGCCCTTGAGGGTGATCGACCGGGCCGCGAGCTTGAGGTTGATGCGGTCCTTGCCGATGGCCTCGGCGAGCTTCTGGGCGAGCTGGTCGTTGCCGCCCTTGCAGCGGTAGACCTCGGTCTCGGTCCAGTACTTCTCGAGGCCGCCGCCCTTGACAGCGGCGAGCTGCCCCAGCAGCGACTGCTTGTCGGCATCCTGGCCATTGTCGGAGGTCTGGTTGATCCACATGGCCCGCTTGACGACCGGGGAGACATCCAGGGAGTCGATCCACTCGGCGACGGACATCCGGTCGAGCTTCTCGGCATCCTTGACCTTCCAGGGCTCATCCTCGGGGACATCGGCGGCGAGGGCATCCATCTTGGCCAGGGCGGCCTCCAGCTCCTCCCAGAGCTTGCCGGCCTCCTCGCCGCTGAGCTTCTTGTTGCCGATGATGACGGGCGGCTCGGCGGATTCATCGTCGGTGACATCCAGCCACTCGAGGCCGAACTTCTCCTGGTAGGCGACCCAGGTGGGGTGGTTGGAGCCGATCAGCTCGGCGCCGCCCTCGATGTTGCGGCCCTTGATGTACTCGTTGCCGTTGGCGGCGTTGAACGACAGCACGCGGCCGCCGACGCGGCTGCGCGGGTCGAGGACGGTGATGTCGTAGCCCGCGGCCTTGAGCTCGTGGGCGGCGGTGAGCCCGGAGAAACCCGCGCCGATGACGACGATGCGCTTCTTGGAGTCGCGGCCCAGCCGGGCCAGGGCGGAGGCGGGCCGGGTCGAGAGCAGCAGCCCGGCGGAGGCGGCGAGGGTGAGCTTGAGGAACTCGCGGCGCTCGGCGGATGTGATGCGGCGGCCGTAGCGGGCGGCGAGGGTGGCGATGAGGGATCGGGCCATGGGGGACTCCAAGGGGCCGGCTGGCGGATCGCGAGCGGCGAAAGAAGGTGGACGGTCGGGCCGGGAAAGCGGCCCGGCTCTTCTCAGAACCGGGCCGCCGATGTTTCTGGGCGAGCCCTCCCTCACGGTCGGGCCACTTGTCGGAGCGCGGGCGAGACGCCCGCCCCCCCGGTGGTTACTCGTCGTTGGTCGGGCCGGTGCAGACCATCCAGAGCTTGAAGAAGCTCATGATCTGCTGCTTGGTGAGCTTGTTGGCGTTGAGCTTGTAGGTGACCTTGCTGGAGGCGGGGACGGGCTCATCGCCGCCGCCGGAGGCGTAGGTATCGACGTAGTCGATGGTGCCGGTGAGGCAGGGGACCGAGTCATCGACGGCGAAGAAGGCGTCTTCCTCGGCCATCTTGTCGAACGCGGCGGCCTCGGTGGAGCCGGACTTGTGCTTCTCCTCGTTCCAGCGGAGGTTGAACTCGTAGCGGCCCTTGCCGTTGGTCTTGCGGTCGGGGTCCTCGATCCACTTGATCGAGCCGGTCACGAGGTCCTCGTAGTCCTTGCCGTCGAGGCTGTACTTGATGCGGATGCCGTCGGTGTACCAGTTGCCGGTCTCGTAGTCGTAATCGAGCCGGCCCGACACGTAGCTGGCGGGGTAGGAATCGACCGGGCCCTTGGCGAGCTTGATGTTGTCGAAGCGCATGGGGTCGGACTTCTTCACCACGACCGAGACGGTGCGGTTGCCGACGACGCGCTTGAAGGTGTAGGCGGCGAGGGAGTCCTTCTTCTCGGCCTTGCCGACGAGGCGGCCGCTGAAGGCGTCGGTGAAGCCGGTGACCTTGCCGCGGGTGTCGATGGCGATGCGGAGCGGGCTCTGCTTGGCCGCGCCGCCCGCGAGGTCGTAGGCGCCGCTGGCGGTGTCGATCGGCACGGTGCCCACCCACTTGCCGACGGCGACTTTCTGCTTGAGGTCCTTGGGGTTGAGGACCGACAGGTTGATGTCGAAGCCCAGCTGCGCCTCCTGCTTCTTCTTGGCGATGAGTTTGGAGTAGAGGTTGGGCTGGCGGGTCACCTTGCCGGCGTACTCGACGGTGTCGGCGACGGCGAAGGTGAAGGAGTAGACATCCTGGACGTTGAGGGCGGCCGAGCCGGGCTTGAGATCGCCGCTGGTGTCGAGCTGGGTGCGGGTCTTGAAATCGATATTCATCGAGCCGGCAATCACGCCCTCCTTGGTCATGGCTTCACCCTGGGCCCGCGCAGCGCCGGGGGCGGCGAGCAGGGCGGCGAGCGCGACCGTGGCGGGCGCGAACAGACCGTGGAACATCCTCATGCGAATCTCCTCGTGGGCAGCGAAGGCGAAACGCCGGCGCCTCGCCCACGTTTCAAGCGACGCCCGGCCCGCTGCCGGACAAAGAATACGGAATTCGCGCGGCCGGTTCCACGGAATGCCCGGGGGGATTGCGCCCCGGCTCGCCGTCAGCGCGAGGGCGCAGGGGGCTCGGGCTCCTCGGCGGGCGGCGTCAGCACCTCCTCGGGAGGCCGGCCGCCGGACTGCTTGAGCAGGCGGTCAAAGAGCGCCTGCTCGGCCTGCTGGTAGCGGCCGAAGCGGTCGCGGATCGACCGGGTCAGCTCTTCCAGCGTGGCGCGGTCGAGGGCCTGGGGCGAGCCGTCGGACCCGGCGGCGGATTCGAGCGATTCGCCCGCCGCCCGGAGGTCGCTGACCGCGGTCGCGTAGGCCCGGACGGCGTCGTAGAGCAGCTCGGTCTCCATCTCCTTGGTGGCCGGGCGGAAGAGGACGCGCCAGGGGGCGGCCCGGATCTCGGCCATCGCGAGCTTCATCTGGTCGGTGGCGAGGCGGGCGTTGGCCAGGGTGCGGCGGACGTTGGGGGTCTGCTCCGCCAGCAGCGTGTCGGCCCGCTCGGTGACGTTCTTGAGGCTGGCCATGGCGTCGCGACCCTTCTGGGTGGCCTCGGTGGCGGCGGGCAGGGTTTCGCCGTTGAGCTTGGCCATGGCGGCGTCGGTGTTGGCGATGATGCTGTCGAGCTTGGCCCGGTTCTCCTCGACGATGCTCCGCAGCTCGGCGAGGGTCTCCTTGGCATCCCCCACGCCCGACTCGGCGGTGGCGACGATGCCGTCGATCCGGCCCGAGGCGTGCTCGACGTTGGTCATGACCGTGTCGGCCTTGCCGGCCCACTCGGGCCACTTCTCGCGGGCCGAGCGGGTGATGGCGCTCACATCATCGAGCGACTTCTGCACCGTCGGCGCGCTCTCATCCACCAGCTTGTTGATGCGGGAGATCGCCTGCTGGGTGTCGGCGAGGATCTGCCGGAACTGCTGGATCTGCTCCGGGCCCAGCCCGGCCTGGGCCAAGAACCCGGGCGGCGCCAGCGCGCCGTCGATGCGCTCGCCCGGCTCGAGGCGGGACGACTTGCCGGTGATCCGGGCCGACGCGGGCGTGCCGACCGAGGTGATGTTGATGGTCGTGAGGTTGCCCAGGAGCGGCCGCTCGAGCGTGAACGCGGCGTCCTCGTACAGCACGATGTCGGAATGCACGGTCACGGTGACATCGATGCCCACCGGCGTCGAGACATCGGGCTGGCCCGGGCCCGCGGGCAGCGGCGCCTTGGCGACATCGACCGCGAGCACCCGCCCGACCTTCTGCCCGGCGAGGAGGACATTGGAGCCGGGCTGGAGGCCGATCGCGCCCTGCTGAAGGCTGAACCGCACGACGTAATCGGTGGTGCGGACCAGCCGGCTCTTGGCATCCGACAGCACGAAGCTGGTGATGACCGCAAGTACGAGGCATGCCAGCAGGAACGCCCCGGCGAGCACGTTG
The DNA here is from genome assembly GCA_020849615.1 of Phycisphaerales bacterium. Lineage (GTDB taxonomy): Bacteria > Planctomycetota > Phycisphaerae > Phycisphaerales > UBA1924 > JADLFW01. The sequence goes on along the minus strand of JADLFW010000043.1, from coordinate 92,308 downwards.
TAACGGGTACCCGATCGCGACGCCATAGTCCGCAAGGGTAGCAGGAACGGCGGGGCGGCGGGCCTGCTAGAAGGGCGCGGGCCGGGCGTGCAGCACCGGCATGGCCCGGAGGTATTCCTCCGCGGCCTCGCACCCCGAGTTCGCCAGATGCTCGTAGGGCGCATCGAGGCAGATCCCCGCCCGGTGGAGCATGATCACGCGCGGGTGAAGCCGGCGGAGCAGGTCCTTGTCGTGGGTGACGATCACGGTCGTCCGGGCCCCGCCCGTCTCGCGGGGCAGGTAATGGGTGTTCCAGATCAGGTCCTGGATGAGCCCCGCGAAGACCGGATCGAGCCCGGTGGTCGGCTCGTCGTAGAAGATGAGGGCCGGATCGATGGCGATGGCCCGGGCGATGGCCACCCGCTTGGCCATGCCGCCCGAGAGCTCATCGCGGTCCTTCTGAATGACATCGTCGACATCGAGGGCCGCCGCCTTGAGGCTGGCCCGGACACGTTCAGCGATGCCGCGTTCGTCGAGGGCGGTGTGCTCGCGGAGGAGCAGGGCGACGTTCTCGAAGACGCTGCCGGAGAAGAGGGCGTTGCGCTGGAAAACCATGGCCCAGGACATGCGGACGCGGTCGCGGCCATCCTCATCAAGCTCGAGGAGGTCGACCAGCGGGGCGGCGGGATCGGAGTGATCGGCGACCAGCACCCTGCCCGCGCTAGGCTCGATCAGCCCGGCCATCAGGTGCATGAGCACCGTTTTGCCGCTGCCCGAGGCGCCGACGATCGCGACGATCTGCCCGCGCATGACATCGAAGCTGATGTTGCGGAGGACCTCGTGCTCGCCGAACGACTTGGACAGACCCTCCACGCGGATCTCCACGCGGGGAGGAATGGCGGGATCGGTCGGGCGAAGAGTCATCCGGTCCTTTAGGTAGGGGCGAAGAGGAGCGCCCGGGATCAGTCCCCCGGCAGGGTACGCCCTCCAGCTACGATCGGGGTGTGGATGAAAACGCCATCATCTACCTGGACAACAACGCGACCACCCGCCCCGGCGAGCCGGTCCGGGCCGCGGTCGATGCCGCACTGCGCGAGTACTGGCACAACCCGTCGAGCATCCACCGCCCGGGGCAGGCGGCCCGGCGGCAGGTGGAACTCGCCCGGGCCGCGCTGGCGGAACTGATCGGGGCCCGGGCCCGGCAGATCACGCTGACCGGCAGCGGCACCGAGGCGATCGACCTGGCGATCCGGGGGACGCTGGAGGCGTGGCGCCCACCGGGAGCCAAAAGCGACCCTCCCGTGATCATCACCACGCGCATCGAGCACGCCGCCGTGCGCGACCTCGTCGAGGACCTCGAGAAAACCGGCCGGGCCGAGGTCCGCTGGGCGCCGATCGGGCCCGGCGGCATCGTTGATGTGGCCGGGCTGGCGGCGCTGGTCGACGACCGGGCCGCGATCATCAGCGTGCAGTGGGCCAACAACGAGACGGGCGTCCTCCAGCCCGTGCAGGAGATCGCCGCGCTGGCCCGGGCCCGCGCAGTGCCGTTCCACTGCGATGCCACGCAGTGGGTGGGGAAGATGGAAACCGAAGTCGGAAGGCACGAAGGCACAGAGGCACAAAGGCACGAAGGCGGGGGCGATTCCCTTCGTCCCTCCGTGCCTTCGTGCCTCGATGCCTCTCTTCTCACTTTCTCCCCGCACAAGTTTCACGGGCCCAAGGGGGTCGGCGTGCTGTGGGCGGGCCAGGGGGTGCGCCTGCGCCCCGTCATCCACGGCGCCCAGGAGCTGGGCCGGCGCGGCGGGACGGAAAACGTCCCGGGCATCATCGGCGCGGGCGTCGCGGCCCGTGAGGCCCTGGCGTGGCTGGCCCGGCCCGGCGAACGCGAGCGGCTGACGGGCCTTCGCAACCGCCTGGAGCGCGGTGTTCTGGAGCGCATCCCGGATGCGGTGGTGAATGCGCCCCCCGACCGCTCGCGGCGGCTGTGGAACACGACGAACATCGGGTTCCCGCGGCTGGAGGCCGAGGCGCTGCTCCTGCTGCTGAGCGAGCGTGGGGTCTGCGCTTCGGCCGGGGCGGCGTGCTCATCGGGGTCACTGGAGCCCTCACCCGTGCTGCTGGCGATGGGTGTGGCGCCGGAGGTGGCCCACGGGTCGCTGCGGTTCAGCCTGTCGCGGGAGACGACGGCGGAGGAGATCGAGCGGGCGATCGCCGCGGTGGTGGCGGCGGTGGAGCAGTTGCGGAAGTCAGGAACTCCCCACTGCTGACCGCGCTCGGCCCATGAACCGCCACGCGCCCGCCAGCAGCCACACTAAGGAAGTCCACAACAGCACGTTGGCGATGAGACCGACCGGCACCAATCCGCCCGACCGCACAGCTCCGTTGAACTCCTTCCACCGACCAACCGCGGTCGCCGGAGCTTCGGGCACGCGGACACCGATCAGCAGTTGGTTCGCCGCGTCCACCGCATCCTGATACCGGGCCGCGGCCCGGCCTGGGTTCGCCGATCTGTCGCCGGTGCGTTCGCGCGCCAACGCGACGACATGATCCGACAAGGCCTGCTCCACGCTTCGCGCCCACGCCGGGGCTTCCGAGCCTTCCCATTGCACATCAAGCGGCCTGGCTTTCCATACGAATGCGAGCGGCGCTCGCACTTCGAAGAGCGCCCACGCACCTTGCCCCGCGCGATCGCAGGACTCAATCAGCCGGCTCGGGACGCTGCCGATGCTCGTCAAGTTCAACCGTCCATCGCGGTGGCCGTCCACATTGACGATCAGAAGCTCCGCCGGCCCAGTAATACGAATCGGCAGCCCGAACCAACTATCAAGTCCCGAACGGGCGAACGCGAGCCGGAATGGCAGCCGCGACGGCCGACCGTCAGGAAGGAACACAGCCGCGAGAGTGATGAGCAGGCCAGCAACGGGCCCGAGCAGGAGCCATCTCCATCGAAGCAACCGCGAAAGTGAGGGCACGACCAGAATGTACAGAAGCGAGCAACGAGCCGCGCAACTCCCGCGAAACGGGTGCCGAACGACTGAATCATGAGGGCTTGGGTCGCTATTCGCCCGTGAGGGCTTTATTGGGTATGCTGGTGCACCATGGCCGCCACGTACAGCCCCGCCGCGGATGATTTCTCAGCCGATGACCTGGGCCCGCGCCGGACGAGCATCCTGGCGATCATCTCGCTGATCCTCTCCCTGATCTGCATCATCCCGGGCGCGGGGCTGCTGGGGGCGATCTTCGGGCTGGCGGGGATCATCGGTATCTCGCAGTCGCGCGGACGCGTGGGGGGGATGGGGCTGGCGATCGCCGGGCTGGCCCTGGGCCTGCTCTTCACGGCCATCCAGGTGGGTGTGGTGGTCGGGGCCTCGCGCGTCCTCGCCCTGGTTCAGCGGGCCGGGATCGCCCCGGTTGCGGCGACGATGATGGCCATCGATGCGCAGGACCACAGCGGGGCGCGGGCCGTGTTCAACCCCGCGCTCAGCTCCGCCGTCACCGATGAACAGCTCGACCGCTTCCGCGAGGCCTACCGGGCCGAGGTCGGGTCGTTCAAGACCATCCCGACCGGGTGGCTCGACCTGATCCAGGCCGGGCAGCAGGCGGGCAACGCCTTTCACACCTTCGGCCGCTCCCAGATGCAGAATGTGATCCCTTTCCCCGCCCAGTTCGACCAGGGCTGGACGATCGTGGCGATCGAGATCCCGCAGCAGATGAAGAACGGCAAGACGATCGAGATCATGAACATCGGGATCTTCAGCATCGACGGCAAGAAGCAGATCTGGCTGGATGAGGCCCACATCCCCCGGCAGCTGGCCCCGCCCGCGCCGGCTGCCGCGCCCCCGGCCACGCCGACCCCGCCCGCACCCGATTCGCCGGCTCGCGATCCCGAGCCGGCCTCGCCTGAGAAGGGTCCTTCGTAAGACCCGGAGGTGGACCCGTGCCTCCCGCCCAGCCCGTCATCGCCGTGCAGAATCTCGTCAAGCGGTTCGAGGGCCGGGAGGTCCTCCGCGGCATCAACCTGGATGTGCTGCCGGGCGAGACCATGGTCGTCATGGGCGGCTCGGGGTGCGGCAAGAGCACGCTGCTGCGGCACATGATCGGCTCGCTCAGCCCCGACGAGGGCGCTGTGCTGATGTTCGGCAAGAACCTCGCCGAGATGAACGAGGCCCGGCTGAACGAGGTCCGCAAGCGCTTCGGCATCCTCTTCCAGTCCGGGGCGCTCTTCAACTCCATGACCGTCGCCGAGAACGTGGCCCTCCCTCTCCGCGAGCACACCGACCTGGGCAGCGAGATCATCGACATCCAGGTCAAGATCAAGCTCGAGCTGGTGGGCCTGCGCGAGCACGCCGACAAGTACCCCGCCCAGCTCTCGGGCGGCATGAAGAAGCGGGCCGGGCTGGCCCGGGCCCTGGCGCTCGACCCCGAGATCCTGTTCTACGATGAGCCCTCCGCCGGGCTCGACCCCGTCACCAGCGCCCAGATCGACCACCTCATCCTGGCCCTCTCCAAGCAGCTGGGCGTCACCAGCGTGGTGGTCACCCACGAGATGGACTCGGCCTTCGTCATCGCCGACCGCATGGCCATGCTCGACAAGGGCCGCGTCCTCCGCGTCGACTCCCGCGAGTGGTTCGACCAGCTCCGCAAGACGCCCGAGCCGCAGAGCGCGGGCCTGAGCGAGGATGAGCGGCTCATCCGCCAGTTCCTCCGCGGCGATGCCGAGGGCCCGATCACCGAGCGCCAGGACCAGTCGAGCTTCGAGGCCGACCTGCTCGGCGCCGTCCGGCCCGTCGAGGTGACGCCCAGCGTCGAGCCGACCAGGCTGAAATGACCGGCGCAGGACCGGGGGTTGTCCCCGCGGGCCCACCGCCCGGCGCGGCCAATAATGCGCAATGGCGCGCGGCCCGGACAACCCCGCGAAGATGAAACGCGTGGTGGCCATGACCCGCTCCGGGCTGTCCCGCTACCCCAGGCACCTGCTCGAGTCGCTCCACCGCGCGGCCCGGCCCGCGCTGCCGCCCGGGGAGTCGGGGATCCGCCGGGCCTTGCCGGAATGGAAGGAGCACGAGCTCGCGGCCTCGTGGCTGGGCCACGCGACGGTGCTCCTGCGGATGGCCGGGCTGTGGGTGCTGACCGACCCGGTCTTCTCGCACCGGATCGGGCCGCGGGTCGGCACGATGACGTTCGGCCTGGCCCGGTCGGCGCCCGTGCCGATCGACCTCGAGGAGCTCCCGCGGGTCGATGTGACGCTGATCTCGCACGCCCACTTCGACCATCTCGACAAGCCCACGCTGCGGCGGCTGCCGCGCTCGCGCGCCGTCGCCGTTACCGCCCGGGGGACGCGCCGCCTGGTGCCGCGCGGCTTCGCCCGCGTGACCGAGCTCGACTGGGGCGGGGCCACCGAGGTCGGGCCGCTCAACGTGCAGGCCCTGCGCCCCCGTCACTGGGGCGCCCGCTCCGCCGTCGACCGCCGCCGCGGGTACAACAGCTACCTCCTCGAGTCGGAGAGCCACCGCGTGCTCTTCGCCGGCGACACCGCGATGACCGACGCCTTCGACAACCTCCCGCACGCCACGCTCGCCATCTTCGGCATCGGCGCGTACGGCCTGTGGGACCACGCCCACGCCACCCCCGAGCAGGTCTGGAACATGTTCCGGGCCAGCGGCGCCGACTACCTGCTGCCCATCCACCACTCGACATTCCCGATGGGTGATGAACGCCCCGATGAACCCCTCCAGCGGCTGATGGAGGCCGCCGGGAACGAATCACACCGCGTGGTCGGGACCGAACCGGGCGGGGTCTGGGCGCCGGGCAAGCCGGACGCAGCGCAACCGCGGGATGATTCAGGCGGGCCCGACTCCCCGCCGCCCGCGCCGCAGCAGACCTGAAGCGCGGGCCCAGACGGGTGTCAGTGCGTGGTCGACCCCGAGGTCGCCGCCTGCTGCTTGGCGTAGTCGACGACGGCCTGGATGTCGGGCGGAACCGTGTCGCTCAGCGTGAACGTGCCGTCGGGGTTCAGCCGGGCGTACAGGTGGCCGTTCGCCAGGATGATCGGAGTTCCCGTGGGCTGGCCCGCCGAGTCAAGCTTGTAGATGCGGGCCCGGTCGGTGTTGGAGGGATCAACCAGCACGATGTGCTCGCTTGTCGGGGCCCACGGCGAGGGCGGGGGCTCGACGTAGAGCATGAACTCGGTGCCATCGCCCCCGATGTACACGCGGCGACTCCTGACCTTGGGCTTGATGCCCCACAGCAGGCTCACGCCCGAATCGACCTGGAACACCTCGACGGCCGACTCCTCGACCTCTGCTCCCGTCGGCTGGGCCGTCGCCCCGGTCGTGCTGAAAACGGCCATCGTGGTGGTGGACGGGCCCGCGCCCATGTTGCTGACCTTCTTCGCGGTGGTGAACGAGGGCGAAACGCCGCCCGACGCGATGAGGTCGGGCTGCTCGAAGCTGGTCTTGGGCTCGGCGAGGTACGGGCCGAAGACGAAGCTGTACCTGCCGCCCGCGCGGTCCCCGGCCCGGACGATCATGTTCTGCGCGGTCTGAAGACGGACGCCGGGATTGAGCACCATGCCTGTGATCTCCTGGCCCGGCCCCCGCGCGGGGCGCTGGCAGCCCTGGAGAAACACTCCCAGGACGAGGGCGACGCAGGCGAATCGTTTCATGCGAAGTTCCCTCCCAGCGCATGGCGGCGGCTCGGCGGCCGGGCCGTGGCGAAAGCGGCCCACGATACCAGAACCGGGCCCTGCGGAGCCCGGGCACGAACAAACGTCCAACACCCTGTTCAGTACCCGGCAGAGATCGCCTGCTGCCGGGCGTAGGCGACGACCGCCTGGATCGCGGCGGGAACGGTGGCGGAAGTGGTCAGCGTGCCCGCCGCATCCAGCTTGGCGTAGAGCAGGTTGTTGGTCAGCGTGGCGTCGGGGTTCGCGCCGGGCTGGCCCTGCGCATTGAGCTTGTAGATCCGCGCCTGGTCGGTGTTGAGCGGATCGACCAGCACCAGGTGCTCGACGGTCGGGAATGTGCCGGGCTCGACGTAGATGAGGATCTTGGTGCCATCCCCTCCGGTGTAGAGGCGGCGGGTCCTGACCTTGGGCTTGATCCCCCACATGAGGGCAGCCCCGCTGTCAATCTGGAGTATCTCTACCTCAGTTTCGGGGACGACCGGGCCCGGCGTCATGGTGACCGCGCAGTCGCAGCTGAAGAACGCGTGAGCGTTGGAGCCGAGGTTGGAGCCGGCCTGCAGCGTGGCAAACGAGGCGCTGACACCGCCCGAAGCGGTGGGGTCGGCGGTATTGAAATCGAGCTTCTGATTGGCGAAGTACGCGCCGAAGACGAGCGAGTAGTCGCCCCCCGCGCGGTCCTTGGCCCGCACGTAGTAGTTCTGCGTGGTCTGGAAACGAACCCCCGGATTGAGCAGCATGAAGATCTCCTCTCGAAACAGCACAGGACTTCTTGGGGTGCCCGGCACCGAATAAAGACGCGGGCTCATCGGTTCAGGCGCGCGAACCACCCGGGCCATAGCGACCGTGCAGGCACAGCACCGACCACGCCAGCACGGCGGAGACGACCATTCCTGTCGTCGGCACGAGCGGATTGAAGAACAGTCCCCAAATCAGGTACGCGAACCAGCTCCCCGCCGCCGAGAGTGCGATCAGTCCGGCCACGATGAGCAGGAGCCGGCGCGGGGACCGTCCCGCAAAGGCCGCGGCCAATGCGCCGATGACGGCGTAGACGGCGGCGGCCCCGACTCGGTTGGCGCCGCTGACGACGTGGATCGACGCCCCGCGGAAGAGGTCTTCGGCGACAGCGCCGAGCACGTAGGTGCCGGGGATCATGCGGCCGTCGGAGTACTGCTGGATGTCCGCCGCGTGCTCCTGGCCGATGATGACGACCTTACCCTCGAAGTTGCGTTTCAGTTCCTCCTCGCTCATCTTGAACACGCGGTCGTAGGGCAGCGTCGCGCCGGCGAGCACGGCCGGGCCCGGCATGTGCAGGACATAGCTGGCGCACCACGCGACATCCTGCGCCTTCTGCACCGTGTTGTCGAGCATGGGCTCGACGAGGCTCACCTTGACGGGCGCGGCCTTGGCGGCGGGGACCGGCTCCACGCCGGGCGGGGTCCCCCGCTGGTTGAACCGCAGCAGGATGCGGCGGGGATCGGCGATGTAGTCGACCTCGGGGTCGGTGCCGGGGTGCCGCGACAGCGCGAAGGCCAGCAGCGCCGCCGAGGGCAGCACCCTGGCATCGGGCTGTCGCATGGCCAGCTCGATGCGCCACACGATGCGGCCCGTCTGGCCCTCCTCGCCGGTCGGGTCCATCAGGGCGGCGCCGGACTTGAGCTTGTCCCTGAACCCGGGGTTCAGATAGGTGTCGCCGACATCCCATGACCGGCGCGTCGTCACGACATCCACGGGGTCCTTGAGTTGGTTGAGGGTCTCGACACCCTCGAGAAAGAGATCATCGAAGGGACTGAGGGGAACAAACGTCTGGTCCCAGAGCACCGAGGCCGGCCGGCCCGCGCTGAGCTTCTTCATCAGCGCGCCGTGGACACCGCGCCAGGAGGGGTCCGCGCTCATGCCCTCGACGGTCGGGAGGGGCTTGACGCCCTCGATGCCGGCAGAAGCCGCCAGGCCCGGAAAGTCGGTGTGCTCATCGAAGAGGATGATGCGCACGTGCTCCCACGGCCCGGCCATGGGGATGGGGGGCGGGCCGGAGAGCATGAGGTTGAGCAACCGGGCATCGGCGGGGGGCGCGCGGAAAAAGTAGCTGGTCTCGAAGAAGCCGGCGACGACAGCCAGGGCGATCGCGGTGGCGAGAAGGATGGCGATCTCGGGCTTGCGGCCCGCCCACCGGGCGGTGTGCTTCTGGACGACGTAGACGACGCTGTCCTGGCGGGCGTGGATGGGCTCGCCGGCGAGGAACCGGCGCAGGTCGAGCGCGAGGTCGGTGGCGTGCTGGTAGCGCCGGGGGGGGTCCTTGTGCATCGCCTTCAGGATGATGGTTTCGACATCGCCCTTGAAGCGGGGATCGCACCGGCCCGGCGCGGCGGGCTGGGTCTCGCGGACGACGTGGGCGGCCTGGATGACGGTCTTGCCGGTGACGTCGTAAGGGAGCCGGCCGCAGATGAGTTCGTAGAGCATGACGCCCAGGGCGTAGACATCGCTGCGGCCGTCGAGGCGGCCGGAGTAGCCGTCGAACTGCTCGGGGGACATGTACTGGAGCGTGCCGACGAGCTGGCCCACTTCGGTGACGCGGGTCGCGGCGAGCTCGGGTTCCGTCACGCGGGCGATGCCGAAGTCGATCACCTTGACACGGCCCTGGGCGTCGACAACCACGTTCTCGGGCTTGAGATCGCGGTGCAGCACACCCTCGCGGTGGCCGTGCTCGACGGCATCGCAGACCGACGCCATGAGCCGGATGCGGGCCTCGAGGTCCAGACCGCGGGCGGCGGCGTACTCGGTGACGGGCCGGGCGTCGGCGATGTACTCCATCGCGTAGAAGGGGACGGGCTCGGCGTCGATGCGGGGCTCGCGGTGGGTGCCGGCCTCGTAGATGCGCGCGATGCCCTCGTGGTCGAGCCGGCCGAGGAGCTGAGCCTCGGTCTCGAACCGGCGCAGGGCGCCGGCGGAGGCGAGGGACGGGTCCATGACCTTGAGGGCGACGCGGCGGTAGGGGTTTTCCTGCATGGCCTCATAGACCATGCCCATGCCGCCGCGGCCCAGCATCCGGACGATCTGGTACCGGCCGATCCAGTCGCCCTCCCTGAAAGTGGGCGTGTGGCGACGCGGGGGCGGATTGGGGAGGCTTCCGCCCGCGCCGGGATCGGCGGTAGAGTCACGATCGCCCATGAGCGCCCAAGACTATCCATGGCCGGCTATCGGGCCAAGTCCGGTCGGGGTATATCGACTGACGGGGTTTGGCCGGTGATCGTCGGGGGATCGCGCACCGGGTACGGGGGGAGGGGTGAAGCGGCGGGTGCGGAAGAACGATGTCCGGGGCGTGAATATCACACCGGCCCCCGTCCCCACCGTGCTGATCGCCGATGACGACGCCGCCATCCGCCGGGTGGTCGTGCACAAGTTCCAGACCAGCGGGTTCACTGTGCTGGAGGCGCCCGATGGGGAGACCGCGCTGCAGGCGGCCCGGCAGAGGACGCCGGACCTGGTGGTGACGGACCTGCAGATGCCGTTCATGAGCGGGCTGGACCTGTGCCTGGCGCTGCGCGCGGAGGGGCCGACGGCGTCGACGCCGGCGATCCTGCTGACGGCGCGGGGGCACATTCTGTCGGATGAGCAGATGTCCCGGACCAACATCCGGCTGGTGCTGCCCAAGCCGTTCAGCGCCCGGGAGCTGATCGAGCACGCGCGGGCGGTGCTGGCATCGTCGGGCGGCCGCGCGGCCGGGCCCGGCACGAGGTTGAACGCCGCATGATCGACGCCAACCCGCAGACCGACCCGGTGGACCCGCACGTTTCGCTGCGGATGCGCTGCCGCGCGATGGGGCTGCCCAGCTGGAGGTGCGACGGGGGCGGGGTCATCGTCGCGGACCCGCTGGAGGGCGGGGTGCTGGGGCTGTGGCTGCGCTCGCCGGTGATCACCTCGCTGGTGGAGCCGTGCGTGCGGCGGTGGCTGGCCGAGAGCCCGCCCGCGCCGGTGCAGATGCTGCCGGGGGTGTGGGCGATCCCGGTTCCGCAGCAGCTGCGGCGGCGCCTGGTGGGCTGGACGGTGGTGGTGGCCCTGGGCCCGGCGGCGATCGAGTCGGACTTCTTCGCGCGGGCCTGCGCGGCGGTGCAGCTGGACCCGCACGCGGCGCACCGGGCGCTGGCGCCCCTGGCCCGTCACGATGATGCGAGCGTGGCGCGGACAACGGCGATGATCGGGTGCATGGCGGAGGATGCGCAGAAGATTTCGGACCACGAGCTGGACATCACGAACTTCACGGTGCAGCTGACGGAGTCGTTCGAGACGATCGGGGTGCTGTACCGGATCGGCCGCTCGATGGGGGAGCTGGAGCACCCGGCGCGGTTCGTGCAGCAGGTGTGCGACAACGTGCACGGGGCGCTCGCCTACCGGTGGGTCGGGGTGTACCTGGCCGACCCGGAGGGCTTGTCGGAGCCGATGACGCTGGCCGGGACTCCGCCGCTGCCGGCCGATCAGCTTCGGCCGCTGCTGGAGGGGTTGGCGGCCGTTGACGATGCGCCCGTGCGGCGCATCCTGCCGCAGCTGGGCCCGATCCTGCCCGACGACGGCGGGCAGACGCTGGTGCAGCGCATCCAGCGGCCCGGCCGGGCCGCGGGCGTGCTGGTGGCGGGCAACAAGGGCGGGCCCGATCCGCAGGTGAGCAGCTACGACACGCAGCTGGTGGAGGCCTCGGCGGGGTACCTGGGGGCGTTCCTCGAGAACGTGGGGCTGATGGCCCAGCAGCGGGCGCTGTTCATGGGCACGCTGGAGGCGCTGACGGCGGCGATCGACGCCAAGGACCGCTACACCTGCGGCCACTCGCAGCGGGTGGCGCTGCTGGCGTCGGGCCTGGCGCTGGCGCTGGGGCAGACGCCCGAGCAGGCCGAGCGGGCCCGGATCGCCGGGCTGGTGCACGATGTGGGTAAGATCGGCGTGCCGGAGGCGGTGCTGACCAAGCCGGGACGGCTGAGCGACCTGGAGTTCGACCAGATCAAGCGGCACCCGGAGATCGGGCACCGGATCCTGCGCGACATCCCGATGCTGGCCGATGTGCTGCCGGGCGTGCTGCACCACCACGAGCACTGGAACGGCCGCGGCTACCCGCACGGGCTGGAGGCGGAGTCGATCCCGCGGATCGCCCGGATGCTGACGCTGGCGGACACCTTTGACGCCATGAGCTCGACGCGGTCCTACCGCGCCGCGATGCCCAGGGACAAGGTGCTCACCGAGATCATCCGCTGCGCGGGTGTGCAGTTCGACCCCGAGCTGGCCCGCGCCTTTGTGACGCTGGACTTCTCCGCCTACGACGAGATGTTCACGCGGCACGCGGCGAGCGCGCCGGCGATCGCGGCGTAAGCATGAACGCCGGGGGCGCAGAGGACACGGAGAAAGACCGCTCCGGCGCGGCGCGTCCGTGCTGGTCCGTGGCTGCTACTGCACGGCGCGGGCCCAGCTGCCGGGCCGGATCTTGAAGCCCCCGCCGGCCCGGAAGCCGGGCGGGGCGGCGGCGGTGTTGATGCAGTAGCGAAGGTTGAGCTCGCCGGCGAGGCTGGCTTTTCCGGCCGTCAGCAGGGCGCCGCGGATCGTGCAGCGGGTGGCGGCGTCGCTGGTGATGTTGCCCGACGCGTACACGATGCCGTTCAGCGTGGAGGCGAAGTTGTCGAACGTGTCGATGTCCGAATCGCCGCGGTACGGCACGGCGACGGGGTTGAAGTTGGCGCCGGCGGCGGATTCGGAGAGGTCGTTGCCGACGGTCGTGAAGTAGACCGACCCCTGCACGATGAGCACGGGCCAGCCCGTCACGGCGGGGTCCATCACCACCGAGCCGCGGACCTCGACGGTGCCGGCGTTGATCACCACCAGCGTGCCCAGGATCCGCGCATCGCGGATGAGCAGGTTGCCGCCCCCGGCGTTGACGACGTAGACACCCTGCGCGTTGGTGGTCCCGTACGGGTTGCGGCCGGGGCCGATCACCACGTTGCGGAGCTGCCCCCCGGCCAGCGAGTAGCTGAGCGCGGAGCCGATCGTGGTGTAGTCGGCCCAGGGCTGGGCCGGGATCTGGACGGCCGGCGAGAGGGGAGTGCGGCTGACCCCGTAGGTCGAGCCGGAGATCGAGCCCACGGCGATGACGGGGGCGAGGACGCTGGAGCTGGTGGCGGTGACACTGGCGTTGGACGCGATGGTGCCCAGCGATCGGACGGTGGCGCTCGAGAGCGTGATGTCGCCGCCGGCCGCCAGGGCGCAGCCCAGGCCCGACACCGCGGTGGTGTCGAGCTCGAGGACGACGCTGGCCATCTGCCGGGCCGAGCCCGAGAGGCCCGCGCCGGTGAGGGTGACGGGATCGTCGAGGCTCGTGGTGACATCGCCATCGACGGGATCGGCGGCGGTGACGGAGAAGGAGGCGGCGGGGAAGCTGTCCGAGGCGGCGAAGGGGGCGCCGCTCTTGACGCTCGTGCGCCAGGCGAAGGAGTTGGCGGCGTCGGCGAGGGCGAGCTCGAGGGCCGATTCGGCGGCGGCCCGGGCGATCACCGCCGACACGCGGGCCTCGGCGGCGGCGCGGCGGGCGGTGATCACGGCCATGCTCGCGAGGATGAGGACGACCACCAGCGCGACGACGGAAAGGACGACGAGGAAGACGGTGCCGCGGCGGCGCGGGGATCTCATCACTTCACCCCCGAATCCCGGGCCGCGGCCCGCAGGCAAGACACGCTGAGCACGGGCTTGGCGCCGTGCAGCACGGTGACGGTGACGCGTTTGAGGCCCGTCTCCGCGCCGGAGTCGAGGTCGGGGCTGTACGTCGGGGCCCAGCGGACCTCGACGCGGCGCGACCAGCCGGGGTGGGCGGGGTCGCCGCCGCCGCGGCGGACGACGCTGGATTCGACGAGGCCCTCGTAGTCATCGACATCATCGAAGAGCGTCCGGTCGGCGCCGGCCGTTTCGCCGGTCTCGGGCCCGAAGACCCGGGCCGCGCTGTCGGGGTCCTCGTACAGCCGGGCCGAGACTTCGGCGAGCAGCTCCTGGGCGAGCAGGGCGGCGGTGTCGCGCTCATCGGAGATGGCGCGGGCCCGCGCCAGTGCTCCGACGCCCGAGAGCGAGGCGGCCAGCAGGCCGCCGACGATGGCGATGCTGATCACGACCTCGACGAGGCTGAGGCCGCGGGCGGGCCGCCGTGGGACGAGCGCCGAGCTCATGGCTCGGCCCCGATGGGGAAGCGGATGGTCGTCGCGAACGGGGCGGCGGCCCGGCCGCGGCCGCCGGGCTTGAGCGTGGCCCGGATGTCGATGGAGTCGTAGATGGTGACGGTGCTGGTGGTGGTTGCGGGTGTGGTGTAGGTGCCGTAGACCTCGAACTGGAGGGAGGATTCGGGGTAGCTGGACCAGGTCAGCCCGCCCAGCCCGCCGACGAGGGCCGTGAGCATTTGGTTGTCGGGGTCGGCGACGCCGGAGGCCTGGTAAGGAATGACCGCGGTGGAAGAGAGGAGGCCCGAGGCCTGCGAGAGCGAGATGGCGAGGATGGTGGAGGGCAGGTAGTTGAACGTCGAGGTGACGGTGAACGTCTCGTAGCGGCCGCTGTTGGACATGGAACTCGTGGCAAGGGACCATGACTCAAGCACGCTCGAGCCGCCCATGCCGGTGGATGGCACGGAGCGGAGCTGGATGCCCAGGACGTTTCCGCTGCCGCCGCCGCGCGTCATGTTGACGCGCAGGCGCGTCAGCCGCCAGGCGGTGGCCTGGGACGGGAGCAGGGGCGCGAAGACCTGGCCGACGGTGTTGGTGGCGGTGACCGACTGCATGCCGCTGACCGAGCCGGTGTAGCTCGCGAGCAGGGTCTCGGCGCTCGTGACGGTGCCGGCAGTGGTCGAGCGCTGGCGCGTCGAGGTGGCATACGCGAGGCTGAACGCGTCGAGCGGCCCGGTCGCATCGGCGCTGGCGCCGTTGCAGGTCCGCACCAGCGCATCGCCCGCGGTGCCCGACCAGGCGTAGCGGATGACCTCGCGGGCCGAGTCGCCGTTGCGGTCGGCGACCTCGAAGGTCACATCCCGGGCCGAGGCGGCGGAAATGCGGACGGCGTCGCGGAGGTCCGCGGCCATGGCGTTGAGGCCGGCGGTGGAGGCCGCGCCGGAGTCGTCGGAGGAGGCTTCAGCGCCCCGCGCCGCCAGCACGAACACCGAGCCCAGCCCGGCCATGACGATCGACATGACCGCGAGGGCGACGACCAGCTCGACGAGGGTGAAGCCGCGGCGCATCAGCTGCCTCCCAGGGCGGGGGCGGTGATCGAGACAACGCGTGTGCTCACCGCGCCGGTCTGCCCATCGACCGAGACCTGGGCGGCCACAACGCCCGAGGAGAGCGTCATGGTGGCGGCGCCGTCGGGGATGCCGTATCCGTTGAAGAGCAGCTCGCCGTCGTTGCCCAGGTCGGTGGTGGTGAACCGGGCCCGGTAGGGGTCGGAGGAGAGGTCGATCGAGCGCACCGAGGCGGCGGCCCAGCCCGCGGTGTTGTCAGTGAGCTGGTAGGTGGTCGAGCTCCTGATGCGGAAGCGCTGGCCGAGGCTGCGGGCGATGGCGTCCTGGCGCATGGTCTCGATGTCGGCGGCGAGGCGGCGGGCCGCGCCGATGGCCCGGTAGCGCGCGGTCGCCAGCTGGTAGCGCGGTACCGCGATCGCCGAGATGGTCGCGATGATGGCCAGGACGATCACGAACTCGACGAGCGTGAAGGCCCGGGCCAAACGCAAAGGCCCCGCGATCAACTCGCGGGGCCCGGTGATGCGTGGTCGAGCATGCATGGAGGACAACCTCCTCCCCGCGGCCCGGCCGGGCCGCGTCGCGATCAATAGGCGGCGTAGAGCTTGCCGCTGGCGTCGGCCTCGGTGGTCGTGTTGGCGTTGATCTTGCCGGTGGCGGCGGTGTAGATCCAGCCGACGCCCGCGCCGTCTGCGGCGGCGATGCCGGTCGAGCCCTTCTTGGCGCCGACGGGAAGCGGCGGGACCGCGCGGAGGTACGGGCCGTAGATGTACGCGCCGGTCTGGGTCGCGGAGGTCGCGCCGGTGGCGTCGGTGTAGAGGGTCAGTTCGTTAACGATGCCGCCGGCCGTCGGGTAGGCCCCGCCGTGCTCGCTCTGGAAGAGGTCGATGGCGTTGCGGAGCACCGCGAGGTTCGCGGTGAGGGCCGAATCGGAGGCGCCGGCGGCGCCGCGGCTCATCCGCGGGATGGCGATGGCGCCGATGATGCCGATGATGACAACGACGATGACCAGTTCGATCAGGCTGAACGCCCGACGCTTCACGCCCAAGGCTCGGATCATGGCTTGCTCCATGAGAAAGAATCCGGCCGCGGGGACCTGCACTGAGTCCACGCCCGGGCCGTCGCTCCCTCCATCGTCATCTCGGGCGTTCGCCTTAAGGCGCTCTGACTTGGAACGTCTCAAAGTTGGGAGAAGACCTACCCCTGGGGGCCGTGGTCACCCGGTTCGGGCCGGGTTTCCTTCATGGGAAGGTCCATGGTGAGCACGACTTTCTCGGACCCGGCCTGAAAGATCGCCTGCCGGCCGCGGATCTCGATGAGCTTCATCCCGTCGATCGACTCGCCGATCGAGAGTCGGCGCTTGTTGACGACCGCAAATCCCTCGCCACGGGCCTTGCCGGCCGCGACGGCGGTGAGCTTGTACTCGCGCACGGGCTTGGGCGGCTCCTTCTGAACCGGCTCCGTCCCGGCCACCGTCGACTCGCCCTCGAACCACTGCGCCGGGATGCTCAGAACGTTCGCCATCGCCTCATCGGTAACGGCCTGCCCGCGCAGGGCTTCCAGGCGCTGGGCCAGGTCGGAGGGCGCGGAGACCTCGGACGCCAGGGCCGCGGGCGCTGCCGGCGCGGCGGGGTCGGGCGGGGCCTCACCCGCGGCGGCGCCGGCCGGGCCCGTCAGCGGGCTGCTGAGGACCAACCGGTCGGCCGCGAGGCCGATCGCCGCGACGCCCAGGATCGCGGCGTACACACGCTGTTCCTTGGTGATCTTCACGGGCACAAGGGCCAATTGGCCCGGGCCGGCGGCCACCCTTCCGCGTTTCAGCGGGCCGGTTGGCCCGTCTCCGGCGCGGTATACCAGGCAAGGTCGATGGTAAAGCGGCCGTTCGCGGACCCTGCCTCCTGCAGCGCAGAGAGCTTGAACCCGCGGGCCGCCGTGTCCGGAAACTCGATGTGGAGGCGGCGGATCAGCCCGGCCAGCCCGGCGTACCCGGCGATGCCCGAGATGCGGATGGGGACCACGGCGTAGCGGCCGAAGGGCGCGGGCTTCTCGGGCTCGAGCTGATCGATCTTGACACCCGCGGATTCGCCGATGCCGCTGATGCGGGCCAGCCGCTCGTTGATTTCCGAGGCCCGGCGGAGCCGGACCGGCGCCTGCTCGCGGGCCTTCTCGGCCTGCTCGAGGCCGCGGCGCGTGTCGCGGACCTTGGCCCGGATGGTCTCCAGCTCGCGCTCCTGGACGGCGATAAGCGCCATGTCGGCGACGGCGGCGCGGCGGGCCCGGGCCTCGGGCGCCACACCGCCGAAGTACGTCGCCGCGCCCAGCACCGCCCAGGCGACGACGAAGACCCCCTCGACGCGCCAGTCGAACTGATTGCGGCTTTTCACTGGGCACCTCCACGGGCCGGGCCCGGCGGCCGGGCCACCAGCCCGCACTCGATGCGGAAGGCCACGATGTCGGTCGAACCGATCCGCCGGCCCTTGGCCTCGACAAGCGTGACGGTGTCGAACAACCGCGCCTCGTCGGCCCCCAGGCGCTCGAGGTCCAGGGCGTAGCTCGTCACCTGCGACTGTGTGCGGGCCATGCCGGTCAGGATCACACGGTAGACATCGGCCGTCGGACCGGGCGCGCGGGGCGCGGGCCCGGCCGGCGTCGTGGGTGCCGCTGGGGGCGGGGCCGGCTCAACCCGGGTCAGTTCGCACGAATCGATCGTCATGTCCGGGGTGAGCGGGGAGGCGAGCAGGGCAAGCAGGACGCTCCAGTCGGGGTGGCTGGCCATCATGCGGGCGGCATCGGCCTCGCGGTGGGCCTCGACTGCCCGGTCGCGGATGACGACCAGGTCAGCGCGTTCACGCTCCACCTGCGCGGCAAGCTCGGCGATCCGTTGGCGGGCGTCGATGGCATCGGCCCGGCCGGAGGCGAATGCGCCGTACGCGCCGGCGAGGGCGAGGCTGTAGCCGGCGGTGGCGACGCTCCAGAGGCGGATGCGGCGGCGGCGGCGGCGCAGCACCAGGATGGCGGGTGGGATGAGATTGATGCCGTTCATTCGGCCCCCTCCGGGGTGTAGAGGGCCAGCCCGGCCGCCTGGAAGAGCGCGGCATCGCCGGGCGGACACTCGGGCTCATCGCCCGGGCGGAACAGCCCCGCCAGCGCCGCGGGGCGCGTGGAGAGCCCGGTCTGCTGCCCCAGCCATTCGCACGCCCCGGGGATCAGGGCGCCGCCGCCCGCGCACAGGACCGCCTCCACCGGCCAGGCCGGGTAGCGGTGGGTGAGGTAGGTGATCGAGGCGGCGATCTCGCGCGCGACGCGGGCGAGGTAGTCGCCGACCGCGCGGGACCCTTCATCCGCCTCGCTCGACCAGGGATCGGCCCCCTTGATCAGCGACGTGACGCCGGGGGCCCGCGGCGCGCCGATGCGCTCGATCACGTGCGCAGCGACTTCCTCGCTCACGCCGTGCTTCTTGCGCAGATCCTCCTCCAGCGTGCCGACGCCCAGGTCCTCGAGCGATCGCTCGTAGACCGGAACGCCATCGCGCAGCGCGACGAGCGTCGCCAGGCTGTGGCCCAGGTCCAGCACCGCGCACATCTCGGGCCGGGCCCCTTCGGCCCGCAGCATGTGGCGCGCGGCCCGGGCCAGGGCCCACGCCGGCGCATCCAGCGCCTCGATCTCGAGCCCCGGCGCCTCGAACTGCGCGACGATCTCCTCGACCCCGGCCCGGGCGCACGCGGCGGCCATCGCGTGGGTCGATTCGTGCTGGCGGCTTCCCGCCGGAGCGGGGACGGGCCACCAGCCGACCTCGACGGCGGAGACATCGCGGCGGGCGATCCGGGCCAGCTCGGCCCGGGCGATCTGGTCGAGCGGCGCTCCCGACGACGCCGGCGGCATGGTGATGGTGGCGCTGGTGAGCGACCGCGGCCGGGCCGCCATCACGATGCGCCGCCCCGTGAATCCGAGGCGGTGCAAGACCTCCTCGATCCGCGCGACCTCGGCGTCGGTCAGCTCGGCCTCGCGGCGCCGGAAGCGCGCGGAAGCGGCGATGCGCCACGGGCCCGTGGCCCCGGCCCGCTCGAGCTGGATGGCCTTGACCCAGCGCTCGCCGATGTCGAGGCCGATGGGGGATGAACGGGGCGTGCGCAGGGTCATGGGGCGCCTCCGCCGCCGCCCGCGGCGGTCAGGTCGAACAGGGGCATGAACATGCTGAGCGCGACGAGGCCGACGACCAGGCCCAGCACGATCAGGATGACGGGCTCGATGATGCTGGTGATCGATTTGACGACGACCTCGTTGTCCTCATCGAGGAAATCGGCGACGTTGAGGAGGACGGGAGCGACCTGGCCCGTGCGCTCGCCGCTGCGGATGGCTTCGCAGAGCGCGGGGGCGATCAGCGTGGGATCGGCCAGGGCGGCGCTGACATTCTCGCCGCGGGTGACGGCTTCCTCGGCCCGCGCAAGGAGGGCCGTGTACAGGCTGTTGACCGCGGCGGACTTGGTGAGGGCGAGGGCCTCGAGCATCGCGACCTTGCCCTCCAGCAGCACGCCCAGGACACGGGCGATCCGGGCGGTGGCGAAGCTGCGCGTGATCTTGCCGAGGCCCGGCAGGCGGACGGCGGCGTGGTGCATGAGGCCCTGACCCGCGGGGGTGCGGAGCCACCACCACAGGCCGAAGCCGGCCAGGCCCAGCGCGGGGAAGAGAAACATCCACTGCTGGCGGACGGTGTCGCTGCACATCAGCAGCATCCGCGTGGTGGGCGGCAGCGGCGCGCCCAGCGTCTTGAAGAGCCCCTCGAATCGGGGCAGCACGAACCCGATCATCACGCCCAGCACCCCCACCGCCACGACCATGAGCATGCAGGGGTAGACCATCGCGCCGACCAGCGCCCCGTGCACCTTCTGCTGCTGCCGCAGCAGCGCCGCCAGGCGCTCGAGCATCTTGTCCAGCCGACCGCCCTGCTCGCCGGCGGCGACAAGGCTCCGGGCCACCGCGTCGAACCAGCCCGGGTGCGCGCCCAGCGCCTCGGAGAGCTGCGCGCCCTCCTCCACACGCCGCGCGATGTCGCCCAGCACGGTGCGCCACTCTCCCTCGGGGATCTGCCGCTCCAGCGCCCGCAGCGCCTCGACCACCGGCGTTCCCGTGGAAACCAGGACCGCGAGCTGGCGCATGAACACCGAGAGCGTCCGCACCCGTCCGGGCCTGATCCCGCGTGCCGCCTTCCGCGCGGGGCGGGACAGCGCTTGAGCACCGATCTCGACGACGAACAGCCCGTCACGGCGCAGCTTCTCCGCGCCCTGCTCGGCGTCGGGCGCCTCTACGACGCCCTGCACGGCCTTCCCGGAGGCCTCGAACGCGCGATAGACGAGCTTCACGCGGCCTCCCTGGCCGGCCGGCCCGCATCCGTCGGCTTCCACTGGTCTGCCGCCGCCGGCTCATCCTCGTTGTGCGTGACGCGCAGCGCCTCTTCCAGGCTGGTGCGGCCCTCGAGCGCCAGCAGCACACCCTCCTCGCGCAGGGTGAGCCCGCCGCCCTGGCGGTGGCGGTCGCGCAGCGCGTGCGTCGGGGCGCCCTGGTGGATCATCCGGCGCAGCTCGGGGGTGATCTCCATCATCTCGTAGACGCCGATGCGGCCCTGGAACCCGCTGTCGTGGCACTGCCGGCACCCGGCGCCCTTGTGGAAGCTCCGCCCGGCGTGCTGGTCAAGCCCGGCGTCGTGCAGCACCGCCTCGGTGGGGTAGTACTTGGCCTGGCACGACGGGCAGATCGTCCGGGCCAGCCGCTGGGCCACGATCCCGTTGAGCGCGCTCGACATCAGGTACGACTCGATGCCCATGTCCGCGAGCCGGGCCACCGTGCCGGGGGCGTCGTTGGTGTGCAGCGTCGCCAGCACCAGGTGCCCCGTGAGGGCCGCCTGCACTCCCACCCGCGCGGTCGCCTCATCGCGGATCTCGCCGACCATGATGATGTCGGGGTCCTGCCGCAGGATCGAGCGCAGGGCCCGGGCGAAGGTCATCCCGATCGACTCCTGCACCTGGATCTGGTTGATCAGGTCCAGCTGGTATTCGACCGGGTCCTCGACGGTCACGATGTTCACCTCGGGGCTGCGGAGCAGCTCCAGCCCCGAGTACAGCGTCGTGGTCTTGCCGCTGCCGGTCGGGCCCGTCACCAGCACCAGCCCGTGCGGCTGCTTCAGCACGCGCTGGAAGGTCATGAGGGCCTCGGGCCGCATGCCCAGGTCCTCCATCCGGACCTTGAGATTGGCCTTGTCGAGGATGCGGACCACGATCTTCTCGCCCAGCAGCGTGGGCATGCTGCTGACGCGCATGTCGATCTCGCGCCCCTCGGCCACGATCCGCACGCGGCCCTCCTGCGGCAGGCGCTTCTCCGCGATGTCCATCTTCCCGATGACCTTCACCCGCGAGACGATCGCCGCGTGCATGCCGGGCGGGGGTTTCATCAGGTCGCGCAGCACCCCGTCCACCCGGTAGCGCACCCGCGTGCCGCGCGGGGAGGGCTCGATATGGATGTCGCTGGCCTTGTCCCGCACCGCCGTCAGGAACGCGACGTTCACGAGGTTGACGATCGGGCTGCCCGCGACCATCCGGTCGAGGTCGGTGGACGGGCCATCATCCACGCTCTCGCGCTCGACCACCTCGACATCCGACTCCGAGAGGCCGGCGAGGAACTCGTCGACATCCACCTCGCCGCCCGCGTACTTCTTGATGAACTCGCGGATGTTGGGCTCAAGGGCCAGCACGGGCCGGATGCGGCACCCGGTGATCTGCTTCAGCCGGTCGATCGTCGGGAGGCTCTGCGGCTCGGCCATCGCGACCGTCAGCACGCCGCGGACCTTGAACATCGGGATGACGCGCAGGCGGTCGGCCTCCTCCTCGCCGACCAGCTTCAGCAGCGCCGGGTCGATCAGGCCGTGCCGGAGCTGGCAGCCGCGCACCCCCAGGCACTTAGCCAGGGCCCGCACCATCACCGTCGAGGTGATCACGCCCTGCTCGACGAGCATCTCACCCAGCATCCGGCTGCTGCCGCGCTGCTCGGCCAGGGCCCGCTCGAGCTGGTCGCGCGTGATGATCCCCTGCTCGAGCAGCGCCTCGCCGACGCGCAGGCGCGAGGCCCGTCGCTCGGCGCCGGCATCGGCGACGGGCCGCGGCGCCGGCTGGCCCGGGCTTGCGCCCGGCGCGGGGGTGGGGTTGTCCGGCCCGTCCGTCACAGAAAACTCCTCACCGCCGTGGGTACATCCTCGTAGTGCTCGAAGAGCGCCGACAGCTCGGTCAGCTCCAGCACCTCGCGGAGCGTCTCGCCCGCGCCGCAGAGCCGCAGCACCTGGCCGCCCTGCGCCAGCTCTTCGCTGACCTCCGCCAGGACTTCCAGCCCGCGGCTGTCGGTGTACGCGATGCCCGAGGCATCCACGACGAACCGCCCGAGGCTCCGGGCCATCACATCCGCGGCGCGCTTGCGGAACTGATCGGCATCGGTCTGGATGAGCGGGCCGCGGGGCCGCAGCACCGTCACCGCCCCGTGCCGCTGTTCTTCGATCTCCACGGGGCCCCTCCGGGTTTGGTGCCCAAATCAGCCGATGGCAGGCCGCAAAGGTCGATGTCCGCACGCGGGTGATGGGGACTGTTTCGCATGCTCCCCGCCGGCAACACTTGCCGTTTGCTCTTTGCCATTTGCTCTTTGCCCTACGCCGCCTGCCGCTTCTCCCCCGCCACCGCGGGAATCGCGATCGTGAACGTGCTCCCTTTGTCCAGGTGCGATTTCACCGTGATGTCCCCTCCGTGCAGCCGCACCACCTGCCGGGCCAGCGCCAGCCCCAGCCCGGTCCCGGTGATCGACGCCACCCGCCGGTCCTTGGCCCGGTAGAACTTCTCGAAGACCATCTCGATCTCGTCTTCCTTGATCCCGATCCCGTTGTCGGCGACCTCGATCACCACGCCGGGCCCGTCCTCGACGACCTTCACCGACACCTCGCCCCCCGCCGGGGTGTACTTGATCGCGTTGGCGATCACGTTGTGCACCGCCAGCACGATCTTGTCGCGGTCGCCCTGGATCACGGGCAGCTTGGGGGGCAGGTCGAAGCGGAGCTTCATGTCCTTGTCGAGCGCGGGGGCCCGGAACTCCTCCTCCAGCTCCTTCATCAGCGCATCGAGCCGCACATCGTCGGTCCGCAGCGACAGCGCCCCCGACTCGACCTCCGACAGGCTCAGCATGTCGCCGACGATCCGCTCCAGGCGCCGGGCCTCGCGCCCGATCACGTTGATGCACTCGGCCCGGGCCGCGGGGTCGTTCTCCCCCTCATCCACGATCTGCTCGACGTTGAGGCGGATCCCCGTCAGCGGCGTCCGCAGCTCGTGCGCCGCCTGGGCCACGAACGCGTTGCGGGCCTCATCCGCCGCCCGCTGCTGCGTCACATCCTCGATCACCACCAGGGCCGCGCCGGCGTCGTTGCGCCGGATGGGCCGCACGTGGAACCGCAGCACACCCTGCGGCTCCGCCCCGCCCGTCCCGCCCGTCACGGCCGCGCCGCCGGGCCCGCGCCGGACTTCCAGCGCGCCCCTGGGCTTGGAACGTCCCGCCGCCACATCCCGGATCGCCGCCAGCACCTGCCGGTCGGAGATCACCCGCGCCGCCTCGGCGTTGACCATCTGCTCGCGCCGGGCCTGGAGCAGCACCGCCGCCGCGCCGTTGGCGTACCGCACCGTCATCTTGTCATCCACCAGCAGCAGCCCCTGCCACAGGGCATCGCAGAGCACCTGCGTGTCGCCGCCGCGGGCGTGCCGGGCGCTGAGCTCATCAGAAACCCGCTGCGTCCGCAGCCGCTCGGCGAGCTCCCGCCGCTCCTCCAGCAGCCGGTTCCACGCCTCGCCCGCCGGGCCGAACGAGGCCGCCAGCCGCAGCGCCGCATCATCCGTCTCGCCCGCGCCGTACGCGGCGAGCGCCTCGCGGATCGCGCCCAGGGCGCGCAGCCGCCGGCGACGCCAGCGGTACCACGCCCAGACCATCGTCAGGCCCTGCCCCCCCACCACGCACGCCCCGATCACGGGGTCGCCCGTCAGGCCCAGCCGGGCCGCTCCGCCCGCCGACCACCAGGCCGTCCCCAGCGTCACGAAGGTCACGATCGCGGCGACGATCAGCCCCGAGGAGGCGTTGACCGACTCACCGCGCAGCAGCACCCGGCCGCGGCGACGCCTGGTCGCCGCTCCGGTCGCCTGTTCTGCGCGCACTTTCGCCACGTGTCGTCGCTCCGTGTCTGGCCCGGGCCCGGCCCGGGTGGTGCTGGTTCCGTCCCCCCTCGACTATCGGTCATGGAAGCGGGACCGTGAACCAGCGCGGGCCCGTCCCACACGTTTGAGGCGGCGCAACCGGCACAGATGGACCTCCCGACGCGCCGGCAAGGTCCGCCCGAGTTACCCTGCTCCAACATGGCCCAAGCCCCCCGCGACCCGCTCCCCCCGCCGCGATGGCGCCCGGCCCGCATGCTGGTCGTGGTGTTCATCATCGCCGCGACGGCCCGGGTGTGGATGCTGGGCTCGATGCCCCTCATCATCACCAACGACAGCACGGGGTACCTGGAATGGGGGCGTGAGTTCGCATCCGGCAAGGCCACCACCATCCCGCCCATCCGCACGCCCGGCTACCCGCTCTTTCTCGCCGCCGTTTACGACACCTTCGGCGTCAATGCCGTCGGGGTCCTCATCGCCCAGCACGCGCTGGGGGTGCTCTCGGCGCTCATCGTCGCCGCCGCCGTGGCCCGGGCCACGCGCGGATTGCCCCTGTCGCGCGGCTGCGCCATCGCCGCGGGCGTGCTCTCATCCCTGGACCCCTGGCAGCTCGCTTTCGAGTCCTACGCCCTCACCGAAACCCTGAGCTGCTTCTGCATGGTGCTCGCCGTCGCCCTGGCGCTGCTGCGACCTCAGCGCGCCGGGACGGGCCTGGTGATCGGCCTGCTGCTGGGCGCGCTGCTCGGCTTCGCCTGCCTCGTCCGGCCCAGCTTCCAGAGCGTGATCCCCTTCCTGGCCCTCGGATGGCTGCTTCATTCCTGGCGATCGTGGCGCTGGGCCGCGGTGTACACCGCCGCCCTCGCGATCGGGTTGGGCGCAACGATCGCCCCCTGGCTGGCCCACAACCATCGCCGCAACGTGCCGGGGCTGGCCACCGGCACCGAAGTCCTGATGTGGACCGGCCTCTGCCGCACCTCGCTGCTCAGCGACACGTTCGAACTCCCCCCCGAGGTCGCTACCGCCTACGCCACCCTGAAAGCCGACCCCAAACACGAGGGGAAGGTCCACGAGTTCCTGAACGCGATCAACGGGTGGTACGACCCGACCCGGCGGCAACTGCTGGTCGACTGGACCCGGGCCAGCATCCGCGAGAACCCGGGGAGGTACGCCAGTGTGCTCTTCGAGGCCGGGCTGTGGCAGCTCAACCGCTTCCCCAAGAACTCGATCTTCACCTACAGCGAGACCGCCGGGTTCACGGGCCGGCTCGGGCTCGACGGGACGAAGTACGGCTTCGCCGCCCCCAACTTCCAGTTCAACGCCGTCGCCCCGGGGATGGCGACCTTCGCGATGCCGGGCGGCGTCGGCCCGCCCGCCCGCGCGGCCCGGTGGCTGGAGCTGCACCACATCGAGGGCCTGCCGCAGATCCCGCTGCTGCTGGGCGCGGTGCTGTGCGGAGTGGCGGGCCTGCGTCGCCGGGCCACGTGGGGCGTCTCGCTGGTGATCGCCGGCACCGGCGCGTACTACTTCGCCCACGCGGCGATGCTGCTGCCCTTCAGCCGGTATTCGATGCCCGCGTGGGCCGCGTGGTACATCCCGCTGGGGATGCTGATCCCCCTGTCGGCGGGGCTCTTTCGCCGCGGCAGCCCGGCCCGGATGACGGAAGAAGCCTACAAATCAGGGTCCCCCGCGCCGAACGAAGCCCGACCGGCGACCCCCGTGCCGGCGCCCGTTCCCACGCAGGAGCCCGTTTCATGAGCACCAGCTCGGCAGCGCCGCAGAGCGCCCCGGTCAGTACGCCATCCTCGCAGATCGAACCCAAACCGGGCGAGCTGGAAGTCTCGTACGTCATCCCCTGCCTGAACGAGGCCGAGACCCTCGAGAGCTGCATCCGGGCCGCCCGCGGCTGCCTCGAACGCAACGGCCTGGCGGGCGAGGTCGTCATCGCCGACAACGGCTCGACCGACGGCTCCCAGCAGATCGCCACCCGCGCGGGCGCCCGCGTGGTGAGCGTCACCCGCCGAGGCTACGGCGCCGCCCTCATGGGCGGCATCGAAGCCGCCCGCGGCCGCTACGTCATCATGGGTGATGCCGACATGTCCTACGACTTCGGCGAGGGGATGACGTTCATCAACAAGCTCCGTGAGGGCTACGACCTGGTGATGGGCAACCGCTTTCTCGGCGGCATCAAGCCCGGCGCCATGCCCTGGAAGAACCGCTACATCGGCAACCCGATCCTGTCCTTCATCGGACGCCTGCTCTTCAAGTGCCCGGCGCGCGACTTCCACTGCGGCCTCCGGGCCTTCTCCAAGGACGCGTACCAGCAGCTGGGCGTGCGCACGACCGGCATGGAGTTCGCCTCCGAGATGGTGATCAAGTCCACCTGCCGCGGGCAAAGGATCACCGAGGTTCCCATCTTCCTGCACCCCGACGGCCGCTCCCGCCCGCCCCACCTCCGCCCCTGGCGCGATGGCTGGCGGCACCTGCGCTTCATGATGGTCCTCTCGCCGCGCTGGACCCTCTTCATGCCGGGCCTGGCCCTGCTGCTGCTGGGCCTGGTCGGCGCGGGCCTGGTCGCGCTGCGGCCTTATTTCGTCGGCGGCGTCGCCTTCGACGTCAACAGCCTCATCGCCGCGGGCTTCGCCGTCCTGCTGGGCTACATGTGGATCACGACCGCGATCGCCATGCGGATCCACGGCGTCATCACCGAGATCGGCCCGCCCTCGCACCGCCTCCAGTCCCTCTTCCGCGTCTTCACGCTGGAGCGCGGGCTCATCGCGGGCGGGGTGCTGGTGACGGCGGGCCTGGCGTTCATCGCCTCGCTGCTGGCGGCGTGGGCGAAGGTGGACTTTGGCGCGATGGACGCCAGCAAGGCCGTCCGCCCGATGATCATCGGCTCGATCCTCATCGCCCTGGGCGCCCAGACCGTGCTGATGTCCTTTGTCTACAGCATGCTCGGCATCCGCCGATCCTGACCGGCGTTCCCTGATCCACTCATGAAGCTCGTCGACCGCATCCTGCAGCGCTGGCGCATCCGCAAGGCCGCACCGTTCATCCGCCGGGGCGATCGCCTGCTGGATGTCGGCTGCTTTGATACCAGCCTCATCGACGCCGTCCGCCCGCGCCTGACCTCGGCCGCGGGCATCGACCCCCTGGCCGAGCCCGCCACACGCGATGGCATCACCATCCACCGCGGCACGATCCCGGGCACGCACCCCTTCGGGCCCGGCGACTTCGACGCCATCACGATGCTCGCGGTCCTCGAGCACATCCAGGACACCGACGGCCTGGCCCGCGAGTGCTTCCGACTGCTGGCGCCCCGCGGCCGCGTCATCATCACGGTCCCCAGCCCCGGCGTTGATCACATCCTGGCCGTGCTGCGGTTCGTCCACCTCATCCACGGCATGTCCCTCGAAGAGCACCACGGCTACGACATCCGCCAGACCCCCGCTATCTTCGAACGGGCCGGATTCCGCCTCCACCGACGGGCGTCGTTCCAGCTCGGCCTCAACCACCTTTTCGTGTTCGAGAAGCCCGCCGAAGGCTCCGGCAAGATCGCCGCGGCGTGACCCGGGCCCGGCCCTTTCAGGACCGCTGCACGATCGTCGCCAGCCGGGCCTCCGCGGCCTTCACGTCGGCTGTGCTCCCCGCGATCGTAATGTGCCCGACCTTGCGCCCGGGCCTGGGTGATTTGCCGTACAGGTGCAGGTGCGCACCGGGAACTTCCAGCACCGCGGCCCGGTCGGGGATGTGCCCCACCAGGTTCATCATCGCCACCGACTCGGCCGCCATCGCGGTCGATCCCAGCGGCCAACCCGCCACGGCCCGGACGTGGTTCTCGAACTGGCCCGCCACCGACCCGTCGATCGTCCAGTGCCCCGAGTTGTGCACACGCGGCGCCATCTCGTTGACCAGCAGCCGCTCCCCCACCTGGAAGAGCTCCAGCGTCAGCACGCCGACGTAGTTCAGGTGCGCGGCCACGGCCCGGGCCGCCGATTCGGCCCGCGCCCGCAGCGCCGCCGACACCCGCGGCGCGGGCGCGGTCGAACGGGCCAGGATCCCCCCCGCGTGCACGTTCTCGATCAGCGGGTAGTACCGCATCTCCCCCGACCTCGACCGCACCGAGATCACCGACAGCTCGCGCTCGAAAGCCACCATCTGCTCGAGGATCAGCCCGCCCGGGTGCTCGCCGATGCGGGCCCACGCCGCCTCCATCTCAACCTCGGTCCGGATCACCGCCTGACCCTTGCCGTCGTACCCCATCCGCCGGGTCTTGAGCACCGCGGGCAGCCCGATCTCACGGGCCGCGGCCCGCACCTCCGCGGATGACCCCACCGCCCGAAACGCCGGCACCTCCAGCCCCAGCGAGGCGAAGAGCGTCTTCTCGGCGATGCGGTCCTGCCCCACCTCCAGCGCCCGCACCGGCGGGTACACCGGCAGCCGGGCCGCCAGCTTCTTCACCGCCTCCACCGGCACGTTCTCAAACTCGTAGGTGATGACCTCGCACCCGGCCGCGAAACGATCTACCGCCGCGGGGTCGAGGTAATCCCCCACCACCAGGTCGCCCACGTGCCCGGCCGGTGCTTTCGGCGACGGATCCAGGAACCGGAAGCGCAGCCCGAGCTCGTAGCCCGCGAGCGCGAGCATCCGACCCAGCTGACCGCCGCCAAGAATCCCGATGACCATGCGTAGCCCGCCGTTCCCCCGAGGCCCGCGAGCATATCCGCCCACAAGAGCGGGAACCTCCAAACCCCGGCGCGCCTCCAACCAGGTGGGGACCGGCACATCCCCGGGAGCCAACCATGAGCAGCATCCGCGAGATCGAGCCCTCCACCCTCAACGAGTGGCTGCGCGAACGCCGGGCCATTCTGTTCGATGTCCGTGAGCCCGATGAGTTCGCGGCCCGGCGCATCCCGGGCGCCCGCTCCGCCCCCCTCTCCCGCTTCGACCCCGGCGCCATCCGGGCCGAGCCGGGCCAGGCCCTGGTCGTCAACTGCAAGGGCGGCAAGCGATCTCTCGAAGCCGCGGCCCGGCTCGCCGCCGCCGGCTGCGAAGTCTGCTCGCTCAAAGGCGGGCTGGATGCCTGGACCAAGGCCGGGCTGCCGACCGATGCGGGGCGCGGGCCTGCCATCTCCATCATCCGCCAGGTCCAGCTCACCGTCGGCGTCCTCACGCTCGCCGCCTCCATCCTCGCGTACACCACCTCACCCGGGTTCCTGCTGGTGACCGGAGTCCTCGGCGCGGGCCTTGCGTTCGCCGGCGCCACCGGGACCTGCGGCCTCGCCGCGATCCTGGCCCGGATGCCCTGGAACCGCCTCAGCTGAAAGGACCCTCCATGAAGTTCGATGCCCCCGAATGGTCCCGCGGCATGGCCGCCATGAAACAGCGCACCCCCGACATCGCCAAGGCCTTCGGCGGGTTCTTCCAGTCGCTCATGAAGGAAGGCGCCCTGACCGTCCGCGAGAAGGAACTGATCGCGCTGGGCATCGGCATCGCCATGCGCTGCGAGCCGTGCATCTACTCGCACGTCGAGAAGTGCCTCAAGAATGGCGCCACCCCGGAGCAGATCCTTGAGGCCGCCGGCGTCGCCGTCGTCATGCAGGGCGGGCCCGTCTACACGTACATCCCCGAGGTCATTCGCGCGGTCGAGCACTACGAATCAGCACGGGCCGCCGCCGCCAGCGCCTGATCCCGTCAGAATCACGCCAGGATCATGCCTGCGGATCGCGCTCATCCAGCACCTTCTGCGTGCGCGTCTGGCGGAAGCCCCGCACCGCCTCCCTGAACTCGGGGTGCCTGGACCCCAGGATCGACGCCGCCAGCAGGGCCGCGTTGATCGCGCCGGGCTTGCCGATCGCCAGCGTGCCGACCGGGACTCCGCCCGGCATCTGCACGATCGACAGCAGCGAATCCATGCCGTTGAGCGCCTTGCTCTCGATCGGCACGCCCAGCACCGGAAGCACCGTCTTGCTGGCGGCCATCCCGGGCAGATGGGCCGCCCCGCCCGCGCCGGCGATGATGACCTCGAGCCCCCGCTCCTCGGCCGTCCCGGCGTACTCCATCAGCCAGTCGGGTGTGCGGTGCGCGGAGACAACCCTGGTCTCGTGCGGCACCCCGAGTTCCTCCAGCGTCTCGGCCGCGTGCCTCATGGTGTCCCAGTCGGACTTGCTGCCCATGATGACGCCGACGAGTGGAGGATTGGCCATGCCGGAGGATAGGAGCGGCTACTTCTGCCCGCTGTTCCAGCGGTCGAGCATCTGGCCCGCCATCTTGCCCGCGGCCTCCTCGGCGAGGCGCTCGATGGCCCGCGACCACTGCGGCTTGGTGTAGTCGACATCATCCTCGACGGAGTCCGCCGCGATGACCGCGCCGTCCGAGACGCGGTAGGCCCGGAAGGTGTAGCGGAGGCGCGAGGGGTAGCCGTCGGGCCCGAACCGCACGATGCGTCCGGAGCCGGAGATGATCACATCCGCCCCGGCCCGCCCGCCCAGCGAGGCGGCCAGGTCCTTTTCGTTCAGCACCTGGCCCTCCACGCGCGTGCCCTGGCCCGCCGCGGCCTGCGCAGCCGCCAGATCACGGGCCTCGACACCCAGACGGATCAGCTTCTGGTAGATGCTGTCCTCCATCGTGCGCGTGTCGACGGCCCGGCTCTCGCGGAGCTCTCGCTCGCGCCGGGCCATCTCATCACGGACGGCGCTCGTCAGGTCGGCGGTGATGCCCCCCGTCTCGGTGCTGTTGCCCAGGATGATCCGCGGCGTGACGATGACCTGCGCGGGGATCGCGGGCTGTCCCTGCATCTCGGGGTTCTTCGCCAGCTCGCCGGGCCCGGCCGGGGGAACCAGCATTTCTTCCGTGCGTCCGGGGTCGGCCGCCGCGTTCACCATGACCGCGAAGCTGGGGCGGCCCGCCGCGTTGTACGCCTCGCGGAACTGCTGCCGCACGACCGTGTTGCGGTAGGTGTCCCCGCCCGCCACCAGGGCCCGGTCACGAGCGCTGACCCGCGCGGGCCGGAGCTGGATCACCACCAGCCCCTCCCGCGCCTCCAGCACGGAGGTATCCTGCTCCAACCGGTCGGCCGCGACGGCGGCCAGGTCGTTCTGCAGGTCGATCGGCCCGCCCGCATACATCATCTCGAACGTCATCGTCTTGCCGCCATCGCCCGCGCTCAGCCCGCGCTCGATCAGCGAGCCGGGCCGCATCCGCGCCAACCCCGTGAGCGCATCGCGGAACCCGATGATGAGCTGGTCCTCGTACTCGCCCGCCAGCCTCACCGTGTACCGCCGGGCCGGCATCGCGATGACCGGCGCACCCGGAGCGGACGGCGGCGTGCTGCCCGGCGCGACGGCCGGCGCCTGCGGGACAACCGCCGAGCCCGGCGCCGCACCCGGGCCCTGGTCGGGCACCGTGATGGGCGAGGGCGCGGGGGACGCCGGCGCAACGGGCGCCGCCGGCGCTGCGATGTTCGGGGGGAACTGCAGCATGAAGGTGTTGGTGATGCGATCGGCCAGCACCTGGGCGTACTGCGCCATCCGCGTGGCGTCGAGCTCTCCCGACACGGGGTCGGGCGTCATGTCCCACGAGTGGCGGTCGATCGAAGTCCCCTGCCGCAGGTCGGCCATGATGTACGTGCCGGTGTACAGCACGCCATCCTTCCGCCCGGACTGCTCGATCAGCCGGATGAACACGATGATGTCGGCCTGGGCCATCCGCCCGATCATCGTCGCCGCCGCGAACTCATCGTTGTCGCGGAGCGTCTTGCGCTGCTCTTCGGTGGTGATCGAGACCGCGCCGGGGTTCAAGAGCAGCACCTCCGGGGCCCGGAACCACTGCTCGATCCGTCCGCCCAGCCGCGTGACGGTCGCCGCATCGTTGAGCAGCTTCGCATCACCGCGGCTCGTCGTCATCAGGTCGGTGTAGAACAGGAGCCGCGGCGTGCCCGCCGCCTGGTACGAGCTCAGCCACTCCGGGAACGTGGGAAGACGCTCCATCCCCGCGGGCGGCTGCACGGGCTGCGGCGGCAGCGGCTTGCGCTCCTGCGCGCCGGCGCTGCCGCACAGCGCCATCAGCAGACCCGCGGTCACACCCACCAGGCGACGATTCAAAGCGTTCATGATTCAGGCTCCCACTTCCGTTGTTCACACCAGCGCCCGGAACACCGCTCACTCACCGCGCGGGCCGGACCTCGAGCCGCCAGTCGCTCGCGCTCGAGTCCAGCGCGTTGCCCTCGAGGAAGACCTGCTGACGCGATGGGAACCGGGAATACCGCCAGTCCGCCTGGGCCCGCAGCGGCATCCCGCCCGCATCCAGGAAGATGTACCGGTACTGCACGTTGGATTCCTGCCCATCGCTCTGCAGCCGTACGGGCGTCACCACCTTCAGGACGCCGGACTCCTTGCTCACCGTCGGCGTGCCGAACACGAGGTACGGCTGCAGCGCACCCTCCACCGTGATCTGGGGATAGTTCACCCGGGGCAGCGGATCCTGCTTCCCGCCGTACGGCGCCTTCACCGTGTCCTGCTTGCACCCCGAGAGCCCCAGCACCATCCCGATCCCCGCCGCCAGCATCGCCGTCTTCATCGCTCGCTCTCCGAATTAGTCGATCAGCCGAAGTCCAATCTTTGACGCCTCGTCGCCGGGCCGGTTCCCCCGCCCTACACCGGGGCACACCGTCCCATACGCACGTTTCACGGGCCCGCGGAAGGCCGGGCACGCCCCGCATCCTTCCACCGCTCCAGCACCGCCCGCAGCTCGCCCGACTTGGGCTGGTACGGGCCGTGCACCTGGCCGAACAGTCGCAGATAGCCCACCGAACCGGGCAAAGGACAGATCAACGATGGCCCGCCCTCGAGGATGTGCCGCCCCGTCAGCCCCTTCTTCTCCTCGAGCTCGAGCTGGATCCCCTCGGCCCGGTAGAGGTTCTCGAGATCAACCAGGCTCAGGTCCGTCAGGTTCCCCGACCGCTGGTAATGCTGCAGCGCCTCCAGCGATGGGCGCCGGCAATCCCGCCCGCCCAGGATGTACGGCAGGTCATCCCCCGGCACCGGCCCGTCGTACGCATCGTTGCCGTACACGATCTGCCCGGCCGTCGCGTACACCGGCGGCACGCTCCAGGCGCCGGGCCTGATGTAGTGCAGCTTCACGCGCTGCCCGGCCGCCGGCGGATCCATCGACGGGATCACCACGCGGGTGCCCGGCATGCCATCCACCCCGACCTCGACCCTCGTGCCGGGCCTGTCGATCATCACCGGCGCGATGTACACCCGCTGCGGGAAGACCTCGCAGTACCGCAGGTCGGCGCTCGAACCCGCCTTCATCAGCGCGCCAAGCACCGCGGCGCCGGCGCCGATGAGCTGCGCGGTGCTGTCATCGCTCGACAGGGCCACCGCGCCCCCGCCGATCAGCAGCGCACTGCCCAGCACGCTCTTGACCTGGCGCACATCCTCCAGGTTGTTCCACATGTGGTCCGTCGCCATCGCGTTCACATCGCACGCCACCGCGAAGCGCTCCGGAGCCGCCGCCCCCACGCTCACGCCCAGCTCCCGCGCATCGCCGGGCCAGCGCGGGCTGAACCGCGCCAGCGCGTTGTCGGGCCCGTACGCCACCTTCGCCGGGCCCGCCCCCGCCTCCACGATCAGCACCGTGTTGAACCGACCCTCGCTCAGCGTCCGGGCCGCACCCTCCAGCCCGGCGTTCACCCGCGCCGCCTCCGCGAAGTTGTCCCGCGCCTCATCATCGCGCGAGAGCGCCCAGTTCGCGATGCCGTTCAGCAGGTACCCCAGCGCGAAGTTGGTCTTGACCGCCGTGTACCCCTTGTCGAGGTACTGATCGCCGCTCTCCCCCTCCCGATCCCGCCGGGCGGCCTCGCGGGCCAGGTCCTCGCTGGTCTTGCGGCGGCCCGTCCGCTCGTTGTCGCCGAAATCCTTGAGCAGGAAGAGCGAGTTGCCCGCCGCGGCCCGCGCGTTGTCCCAGTCGCCCTGCAGGCCCTTCTGCACGCCGATGTAGTAATACCCCAGCGCCTGCTCGAAGGGCTCGCCCTTCCAGATCTTCACCCCCTCATTGAGCACCACCGATGCGGCGGTCTTGTCGGCGTTGAGCCCCTGCGTCCGCAGCAACTGGAAGAGCTGGTTCGCGGGGCGATCGGCCGATGCCGGCAGGCCATCGGCCAGCGACAGCACCGTCAGCCGCAGCCGGTCGAGGATGTACGAACGATCGGAAGGGTCATCTGAGAGCCGGCTCAGCAGCCGGGCCCGGGCCTGCGCGTACTGCCCCGTCTGGACCGCCCGCGTCATCGAGGCCTCCGGGCCCGAACTGCACCCCGCGAGCGCGAACGCCCCGGCGATCGCGAGCGAGGTGAGCTTGGCGGAAAGACGGTTCATGGCGGTTGCCGCGGTGCGCGGCCGGCGGACTCAGTCGTAGGCCCGGCCCAGGGCGGCGCGCTTGAACTCGAACGCATCCGACCATTCGAGCGTGCCCGAGGCGAGGTCGGTGATGCGGTACTCGCAGAGGTACAGGTCGGTGCGGTTCAGCCCGGCCGCGCGAGTGACCGAGCGGAACGTCGCGGTCATCTCGTGGGTGGGCGCACGCTCGGCGGCGAAATCAGCCTCGATCGTCCCCTTCTCGCGGGCGGCCCGGAGCTTCTCGGCGGGGATGACAAAGGCGATGTTCTTCTCCTTCGAGAGCTCCATCAGGGAGAAGCTCGAGCGCACGCGGTCCATCAGGTACCACCGGTCGGCCTCGGGGATGATGTCCATCGTCAGGTTCTCGACGCGCTGGATCGCGATGACCATCCGCGGCGAGCCGGGCCCGCGCTCCTTCAGGAAGTCGCTGCCGCGGAGCTTCCCGGCCATCTCGACCGCGACCTCCTGGATGTCATCCACGGTGATGGCGGTCGTTTTCACCGGCGCAGCGCAGCCCGGCAGCCCGATCGCGCCCGCGGCCGCGATCACCCACAGCCCGGCGGTTCTCATCAGCGCACCTGCTTGATCTCGTAGGGCGAGTTGGTCCACACCAGTTCGCCGCTCTGCATGTTCGTCAGGTTGAACGAGAGCATGTAGAGATTGACCTGCTCCTGGCTCCCCCGCGTCACGCGGTACATGTCGCCGTTGAGGAAGAAGGTGTACTGCGGGACCAGCGCTTCGCCGCCCGCCGTGCCGCCCGTCCCCTGCTGCAGCAGGTCGCCCCCGCCGCCGCCCTCGCGGGCCCGCAGCGCCTCCATGCGAGCCCGGTTCTCGACGAACCGCACGTTCGCCAGCACGCTGCGGCTCTGCATCAGCTTCTGGCGGATGCGGTTGCGGAACGCCTCGAAGTCGGTGGTCGGCACAACCTGCGTGTTGTTGGCGATGTCGCCGAAGACCACCGTGGCCCGGTAGCTCCCGTTCAGCTCGGGGATCTGCTGCATGTCCGCCACGAGCTGCTGGGCCACCTGGTCGCTGAACTCGACGAGCGCGGTGGGCAGCACCTGGCGCGAGTTGGCCTCGGCGGGTGTCGTGTCGGTCACCTCGACGCGGCCGCTCCGCGACCCCGACGGCGGGATATTCGAGCACCCCGAAACACCACACAGCCCTGAAGCCCCGGCCAGCGCCACCACCGCGACCCCGACCGAAGATCCCCACCCCTGCCTGCGGTCCATGACTATCTCCGTAAATACCTGCAGTGATTGACGTTCCGATCGAACGCGCGGCGCCGGCCGGGGGCCAACCGTCGCCCCTCCGGCCCCCTCAATCCCAGCGGTTCCGCCGGGCTAGCCACCGCTACCTTAGGACGCGGCCACCCCCGCCGGGTTCCCCCGAAACGGCCCCACCGCCGCGGGGTCCGGGGCCCGCGACCTCAGCGGCCCGCGTTCAGGCTCAGGGGCTCCGGCGCCGCGGCCCGGCCCGAGATCGCCCGCTCCATCTCCGCCGCGTCCATGTCGGGCGGCGTGACATCACCGATGATCTTGTTCTTGGGGAACTTGACCTCCTGCGGGCTCAGGCCCATGGACTCCAGCCCGTTGAACAGGTCGCGGAGCTGCTCGAGGTAGCCCAGGGCCTTGGCGCCTTCTTCCTGCGAGGCGGCCATGTCGGCGCCGTACCTGGATTCCAGCCAGGCC
This sequence comes from Phycisphaerales bacterium, assembly GCA_020849615.1. Lineage (GTDB taxonomy): Bacteria > Planctomycetota > Phycisphaerae > Phycisphaerales > UBA1924 > JADLFW01. The sequence goes on along the minus strand of JADLFW010000043.1, from coordinate 56,096 downwards.
CGGAACGCCGCGCCGTCGGGGGACGGGCCGCCGGCCTCGCCGCCCGCCTCCTGGATGAACTCCGACCACGCCGTCGCGAACGTGTCGCGGATGTTCTCCCACTGCTCGACCATCAGCGGGTTGCCCTTCTCATCGGTGATCGGCGCGCCGGTCTCATCCAGCGCCGCCTTGTCGCGCAGCAGCAGGTACTTGGACACCACCTGCTCCACGCTGTCGGCCGGCAGGCGCCGGGCCGAGATCCGGTAGTCCCCCGACTCCGGCCGCGTCCGCTGCGGCACATCCCGGTACACCGTCCGCCCGACCAGGAACTCGATCACCTCATCCAGCCGCATCTCCTTCACGAAGATGCCCATCTGCTCCAGCTTGGCCTTCAGCGATTCGCTGATCGCCGCCGCGTACGGCTCGGGCCCCTCGTCCGTGCGCGGCAGGGCGCCCGCCAGCGCCGAGGCGATGTTGGTCTCCGTCGGGCCCTGGGCCCGGAGGTCGAGCGACAGCACCGCGGCGGCCGATGAATCCGATCCGCCCGCGACCACCAGCCGGCGGCTCACGCCGTCGGAGAAGATGCGCACCGGGAACTGCTCCATGCCCTGGCCGCGGTTGCCCGAGTTGGTCGCGAAATCCACCTCCGTCGGGCTCACCCCCGTCGGCGCCACGCTGAAGTTGATGTCCCCGGCCGCCACGAAGTCCAGCCCCAGGTCGCTGGAGAGCTGCTCGCTGGACGAGCCGGTCGTGTCGTAGATGCCGCCGGGCGTGCGGTCCCGCTTCAGCAGCCGGATCTCGCGCCCTGCGCCGGCGTTGATGTTGATCGACCCCAGCGAGTTCATGTCGCTCAGCGCCACATCCCCGCCCGCGTTCACCGTCAGGTTGCCCAGGGCCGTCGCCTTCTGGTTCTGGCCCATGATGAAGTCGCCCGTCGTGTTGATCTCGAACGTGTCCGACTCGTTGATCTCCCCGTTCTGGATCACCCCATCCCCGTTGCGGTCGTTGCCGAAGAGGATCGTCGCCTCCTTCGGCACCACCGCCAGGTCGCCCCCCAGCGTCAGGCTGCCCAGCGGCGCCGCGAGGCCCACCGGGCCCAGCTGGATCGCGGGCTGGCTCAGAACCGCCGGCGAGGCCGACCCCGCGCCGTCGGGCACCCGCACCACCGCGCTGCTGATCATCACATCCGGCGCTGTCCCCGGCATCGCGTTGAGCCCGCGCCGGAAGATCACCCGCCCGGTGTCGGGCTGCGTGCCCATCACCGAGGTCGCGCTCCCGCCCATCAGCACCTCGCCCGCGAAGATCACCCCGTCCGCCGCCGTGAACGTCAGCCCATCCAGCGTCGTCTCCCCGCGGAACAGGCTCGGCACGTTGTCGCCGTTCCCCGTCGAGACATCCTCCCGGAACGCCACGGACCCGAACGCCGAGATCCCCGCCCCCGTGTTCACCGTTCCCAAGAACTCCGCCGGGCCCGACGAGTTCAGCGTGATCGAGTTGCCCAGCCCATCGCCCAGCGGCACGCCCGCGCCGATCGCCCCGCCGAACATCACCGCGCCGGCGCCCGAGTTGATCACCAGGTCGTGCCGCCCATCCAGCGTCGAGTTGAACGATACCGCCCCGCCCCCCGTGACCAGCGCCGCATCGCCCGCCAGCGTGCCGGGCCCGGCCATCGTGATCGTTCCCGAAGTCCCCGTCGCCGAGTAGGTCCCCCGGAAGTTCACCGCGCCGTTGTACGACTGCGGCCCGGCCGTTGAGACGCCCACCACATCGATCGCCCCGGCCGTCACCTCCAGGCTCGACAGCGGCGTCACCGCGCCCGCCGCGGCGGCGAAGATCGCCGAGCCCGCCCCGGCGTTGACCGTCAGCGGCGCCGCGCCGTTGACGGGTCCGTTGAAGCTGAACGATCCCCCGCCCGCGCCCGATGTCACCGTGACGGGCCCGCCCGAGAGCTGGATCCCCTGGTTGGCCCCGCCCGCGCCGAAGGCCGCGCCGTCGGTCGAGGTGAAGGTCTGCCCGGGCGCGGCGATGAACGCCACGGCCCCGTTGAGCCTGATCGGCGTCGAGGTGTCCCCATCGCCCAGCGACACATCCCCGCCCAGGTTGATCCCGCTGGCGTTCACCGTCAGGTCGTGCGGGCCCGTCAGTGTGCCCAGGAACGACACCGGCGAGTTGCTCGCGCCCACGATCACGGACGCCGCCAGCGTCGCCGGGCCGTTGAACGTCGTCAGCCCGGCGGCCGCGATGTCCCCGCCGAGGGTCGTCGCCCCCGTGTATGTCTGCGTGCCCAGCGAAGTCACCGCCGGCAGCGAGATCGTCGAACCGACCACCGCGATATTCCCCGGCGCCAGCGCCACCGTCGGGCCGACCGTCCCGCCCAGCGCCACGGCCCCCGCCCCGGCGTTGATCGACAGGTTCGGCGCCGACTGCGGCGTCTGCGCCTGCACACCGCCCGCGATCGTCACGCTGTCCGAAGCCGACGCCCCCAGCGTCTGGATGCCGATGTCCTCCAGCATCGCCGCCGAGCCGTTGATCGCGATCGCGCCCGGGCCCGTCGCGACCAGGTTGCCACCCAGCGTCGTCGGGCCGTTGTAGGTCTGCGGCCCGGCCGTCGTCACAGTCTCCAGGCCGATCGAACCGCCGGTGATGCTCAGCGATGCCGGCGAGGTCAACCCGCCGATGATGCCCGTCATCGACACCGCGCCGCTGCCGGCGTTCACCGACAACGGGCCAGCGCCGTTGACGGGCACCTCGACCGCGACGGGCCCGCCGCCCGCCGATGAGTCGATCGTCAGCCCGCCTGCGCCGAACGTCACGATATGGTTGAGCGAGGCCGTGCCCAGCCGGGCCCCGTCCGTCGACCGGAACAGCTGCGCGCCGGCGCCCGTGAACGCGATGGTCGAATCCACCACGACCGGTGAATCGGTGCTCCCCGTGCCCAGGGGCGAGACGCCGCCGACATCCCCGCCGAACGTCGTCGTGCCGTTGCGGGCCGAGATCGTCAGCTCGTGCGCCCCGTCCAGCGTCGAACCGAACGAGATCCCGCCGCCGGAGGAATCAAGCGTCGTGTCCGCGCCGATCACCACCGGGCTGTTGAACTGCTGGTCTCCCGCCGTCCTCACCGCGCCGCCGTTGATCGCGGTCGAGGCCGACTGCACCGTCACGCCCGACAGCGGGAGCAGCCCGCCCGTCGTGTCCCCCACGGGACCATCGAAAACCGCGGCGCCCCCGATGGCGCTGACCGACAGCGGCACTGGCGGGCTGGTCGAGGCCACCGCGCCGCCGAAGCGGACCGATGAGCCCGTGTAGGTCATCCCGGTCTCGAGCAGCACCCGGCCCGTGTAGTCCTGCGCGCCCGTCGTCGTCACCAGGCCGCCGCCGAAGGTGGTGACGCCCCCGGGGTTCAGCGTCGTGAGCGAGGCCAGGGCGGCGCCCGCCCCGTCCCCCACCGCGCCCTGGAAGCCAAGCGTGCTCTGCGCCCCGGTCGTCTCGACCGTCAACGCCCGCGGCGCGCCCGCGGCGCCGTCGGTCGCCACCGTCTGGCGGAACGTCACATCCGAGCCGCTGCGGATCGTCGTGTCCGCCAGGAGCGTGACGGGCCCCGGGAAGTCGAACGCCGAGCCCGAGGACAGCGTTCCGCCCAGCGCCATCCCGCCGATGTACTCCTGCGCCCCGATCGTCGTCACATCCGCCGTGATCGTGATCGGGTTGCCGGTGATGCGCAGGCTCGCCAGCGGCCGCACCGACCCGATCGGCGCACCCAAGCCTCCGACCGGCGCTGTCCCGCCCAGCCGCACCGCGCCGGATCCGGCGTCGATCTCCAGCGCCTCGGGCGCCGAGACATCCGAATCGACCTTCGCGTTGAACGTTAACGGGCCGTTGCCGGGCGTCGAGAGGATCGTCACCGCGCCGCCGGTGATTGTCACCTGGTCGGCCGCCGCATCGCCGAACACCGCCCCGTCCGAGGCCAGGAACGTCATCCCGCCCAGCCGCCCCAGCGTCACATCCCCGCGCAGCGTCGTCGCCGTGTCGCCATCGCCCAGCGCCACATCGCCGATGAACGCCGCCGGCCCGGCCGCGTCGATCCCCGACGCCGTCGCCAGCGTCGAGGCGAACGTCGTGGTCCCCGTCGAGTTGAGCGTGAGCGCCGGGCCCGAGCCCGTTCCGATCGGCGTCGTCGCGCCCACCGCGGCGTTGAACAGGCTCGTCGCCGTGCCCGAATCGATCGTCAGGTTCTGCGCCCCGTCGACCGGCGCCAGGAACGTGAACGTGCTGTTGGTCGACACCATCGACACCGGGCCGCCCGACAGCACCACCGCATCCGACGACGGATCATCGCCGAACCTCGCCCCATCGGCCGCCGTGAAGGTCAGACCATCCAGCACCACCCCGCCCGCCAGGTCGGTGCGGAAATCGCCATCACCCAGGCTCACCGTGTCGCGCAGCGTCACCGGGCCGACCGCCGATACGCCCGACGCCGCCGACAGCGCGGAGGAAAAGACTGTCGGGCCCGTCGAGAGCAGCGTGATCGCCGCCCCGACGCCATCGCCCAGCGGTGTCACCCCGCCCACCGCGCCCGCGAACGACGCCCCCGCTGCCCCCGAATCGACCGTGAGGTCGAACGGGCCGTTCACCGTGGAGCCGAACGAAATCGCCGCGCCGCCGCCCGCGGCCGAGCTGAAGGTCACGGGCCCGGCCAGCGTCACGGCCCGGTTCATCGTGATCGTCCCGCCCGCGCTCGTGCTGTTCGCCGAGATCACCAGCCCGCCCGTCCGCGTCGGCCCGTAGGAGATGTTGCCCGTCGTCGTGGTGACGGGCGCGGTCTGCGTCGTCTGGATGTCCGACCCGATCGTGATGTTCCCGGCCCCGCTCGAGAGCGCCCCCCCCAGCATCACCGCGCCGGCGTGGCCGATCGAGATCGGGCCGCCGATCGTCGTGATCGGCGCGCCCGTGTTGTTGAACACCCCGCCGTTGCTGGTGAACCCCGCGTTCGCCGTCACCGCGCCCTTCAGCGTCTTGTCGCCCGTGCCGGCCAGCGTCACCGCCCCCGTGCTCGAGATCGTCGAGTTCGCGGTGAAAGCGCCGGGCCCGGCCACCGTCGCCGCCAGCCCGGTCGTCGGTGTCGCCGAGCCCACCGCGGCGTTGAACGTGGTGGAGGCGGTGCCCGAGCCGGTGGTCAGCGCTGCCGCGCCATCGACCCTGGAGTTGAACACCAGCGCCGCGTTGGTCGTGCCGATCGTCACGCCCGCGCCCTGCAGCGTGAGCTGGTCGGATCCGGAATCGCCGATCGTCAGCCCGCCCGCCGCGGAGACGACCGCGTTGTTGATGACGACGTTGGCGTTCAGGCTCGATGCCCCGGCGCCCCCGATCGTCGTCGCCCCGCGGAACTCCGCGAACGAGGATGCGATCACCCGCTCCGAGGTCGCCAGCGTCGAACGGAACAGCGCCCCGCCCCCGCCGATCGTCAGGGCTGTGCTGCCGCCCGCTCCCGTCCCGATGGGAGTCGCCGACCCCACGGGCCGCTTGAAGTCGGCCAGTGTCGCCGGGCTCACCGTCAGGTTCTGGGCCCCATCCACATCCGACTCAATCTGCAGGCCCAGCACCGTGGAGGTGAGGGTCACCGGCCCGGCCGCCAGCGTCATCGTGTTCGTCCCGCCCAGGGCTCCGAACCGCACGCCCGGCGCCGTGAAGCTGAGCCCGGACGCGTTGCTGAAGGTCACATCATCGTCAAACACGCTCACGCCGGCCCCGCCGATCGTCACGTTGTCGCGGAACTCGACCGGCGACGCGGCCGATACCCGGGACAGCGTCGTGAGCGTCGATTCGAACGTCGCCCCAGCGCCCAGCAGCGTCAGCGAAGCGCCCGTCCCGTCGCCCACGCTCACCGCCCGCTTGAACGCCGCGCCGCCGGATGCATCAACCGTCAGGTCCTGCGCCCCCGTCACATCCGCCTCGACCGTCAGCGCCCCGGTCGCCGTCGTCAGGCTCACCGGCCCGCTCAGCATCGTGAGGGTGTCCGAGCCCGCCGTGGTTCCCAGCCGGGCCGACGGCGCGCTGAACGTCAGCAGCCCCGCCTTGTCGAACGTCACGTCGCCGTCGATGGTGCTCGTCCCCGTCCCCCCGATCGTCACATCATCCCGGAACTCCAGCGCGACAGATGAAGCCAGCGGGCCGGCCGGCCGCACCGTGCCGCGGAACCGCGCATCGCCCCCGCTGATGTCGAGCGCTGTCCCCGTGCCCGTCCCGATCGGCGTCGCCGCGCCCACCCCCCGCTTGAAGTCCGCGCCCGTCGCGGTGCTCACCGCCAGGTTCTGCGCCCCGTTCACCGAGGCCTCGACCTGCAGGCCCAGCGCCGTCGTCGTCAGGCTCACCGGGCCGCCCGACAGCGTCACCGTGTTCGTCCCGCCCACCGCGCCCAGCCGCAGCCCCGGCGCCGAGAACGCCAGCCCATCCAGCGTCACATCCCCGTCGAACACGCTGACCCCGCTCCCGGTCACCGCCACATCATCCCGGAACACCACCGGGCCGGTCGCCGTGAACGGCGCCGCCGCGCCGACGGTGGACTTGAACTCCGTCGCCGCGCTGATCGCGATCCCTCCGGCCGCCGTCACCGCCCCGGTGAACGTCCCGCCGCCGCCGTTGACGGTCACCGAATCGCCCGCGCCATCGCCGATGCTGACGGTGCGGGCGAACGTCGCCCCGGTCGCGCCGTTCACAACCAGATCCTGCGCTCCGGTGACATCCGCCTCGACCTGGATCCCCGTCACCGAGGTCGAAACCGCCACATCCCCCCCGGAGAGCGTCAGCGTGTCGCTCCCGCCCACCGCGCCGAACCGAACCGCCGGCGCCATGAACGTCAGCCCGTCCAGCGTCACATCCCCGTCGAACCGCGTCACCCCCGCGCCGGTCACCGTGACGTCATCCCGGAAGATCGTCGGCGACGACGCCACGATCGGCGCTGAAGCGCCGACGGTGGACTTGAACTCCGTCGCCCCGTTTAGCGCGATCCCCCCGGCCGCCACCACCGCCGCGTCGAACGTCGCCCCGCCCGTCCCCACCGTCAGCGCAGCGCCCGTCCCGTCGCCCACGCTCACCGCCCGCTTGAACGCCGCCCCGCCGGATGCATCCGCCGTCAGGTCCTGCGCCCCCGTCACATCCGCCTCGACCGCCAGCACCCCCGCCGTCATCGTCAGCGTCAGCGGCCCGTTCAGCACCGTCAGCGTGTCCGAGCCCGCCGTGGTCCCCAGCCGGGCCGACGGTGCGCTGAACGTCAGCAGCCCCGCCTTGTCGAACGTCACATCGCCGTCGATGGTGCTCGTCCCCGTCCCCCCGATCGTCACATCATCCCGGAACTCCAGCCCCACCGCCGACACGACGGGCCCGGCCGTCCGCACCGTGCCCCGGAACCGCGATGCGCCGCCGCTGATGTCGATCGCCGTCCCCGTCCCAGTCCCGATCGGCGTCCCCGCGCCCACCGCCCGCTTGAAGTCCGCGCCCGTCGCCGCGTTCACCGTCAGGTTCTCCGCCCCATCCATCGAGGCCTCGACCTGCACCCCCAGCGCCGTCGTCGTCAGGCTCACCGGGCCGCCCGACAGCGTCACCGTGTTGCTCCCGCCCACCGCGCCCAGCCGCAGCCCCGGCGCCGAGAACGCCAGCCCGTCCAGCATCACATTGCCGTCGAACGTGCTGATCCCGCTCCCCGTCACCGTCACATCGCCCCGCAGCACCACCGGGCCCGCCGCCGTCACCGGGCCGGCCGCCGCCACCGTCCCCGCGAACGTCGTCGTCCCTCCCGAGGTCGCCAGCGTGATGGCCGGGCCCGTCCCCGTCCCGATGGGCGTCACCCCGCCCACCACGCCGTTGAACGCCGTCGCCGCTGCGCCCGAGTTCACCGACAGGTTCTGCGCCCCATCCACCGCCGAATCGAACGTGAACGCGCCGCCGCTCGACGACAGCGCCACCGGGCCGCCCGACAGCGTCACACGATCAGCCCCCGGCGCATCGCCGAAGCGCGCTCCATCCGCCGCGCTGAAGGTCAGCCCGTCCAGCACCACATCGCCCACGAAGCTCGACGCCGTGTCCCCGTTGCCCGCCGTCACATCGTCCTTGAACGTCACCGTCGATGCGCCCGTCGAGACGATCCCCGACGCCGTCGCCACCGTTGACTCGAACGACACCGGGCCCGTCGTTCCCCCCAGCGCGATCGCCGCGCCCACGCCGCTGCCCACCGGCGTCAGCGACCCCACCGCGCCGGCGAACGTCGTCGCCGCCGTCCCGCTCACCACCGACAGGTTGTGCGCGCCATCCACGGTCCCGGAGAACGTCACCGTCCCGCTGCCCACGCCCGCGTTGGTCCCGATCGCCACCGGGCCCGTCAGCGTGACGGGCCGGTTGAACGCCACGTTGCCGCCCGACGTCGTGATGTCACCCGCCGTCGTTAGCGGGCCCGCCAGCAAATCCCCGAACGTGACGCTCCCGATCGTCGTCGCCAGGTCCCCCGCCGACGTCACCGTCGTCGTCCCGGCCGAGTTGAAAGTAACGTTCCCGCTCGTGGTCGCCACCGTCGCGCTGAGCGCGATCGTCGAGCCCGGGTCCGTCGCGCTGACCGCGATGGCCCCCACGCCCGAGCTCAGCGCGCCCCCGATGCTCACCGGCCCCGTGTGGTTGATCGTCAGCGAGCCCCCCAAGGTGCTCACCGTGCCCGCCGTCGCGCTGGTAAAACCCACGCCCGTGCTCGAGAATGTGCCCCCCCGGGTGTTCACCGCCGCGTTGAGCACCACATCCCCCGCCGCCGGCGCCGGATCCTGGCCCGCCTGCGCCGCGTCGTTGGCCGTCAGCGTCACGTTCATCGCCTTGTTGGCCGGGCTCGTGTTGATCCCCCCGTTCAGCGTGATCGTCCCCGACGCCAGGATCGTGAACGACGCAGCGTTGGGCACGGTCTTGTCGATCGTCCCCGCCGCCGTCTGGATCACGTTTCCGTCCTGCGTTCCCGTCGCGTCGCTGGTCGTGATGATCACGCTCGTTCCCGAGTTCAGGCTCGAGTTGATCTCCGATGAATCAACGACCGCGTCATCCGCCGTGGGTGTGAACGTGTCCGGGTTGCCGCCGCCGAACGCGCCGCCGCTCGACGACCCCACGTTGTCGATCGTCACGTTCCGCGGATCCAGCAGCCACGTGCCCCCGTTGCCCGCGCGCACCGTGCCCCGCATGTCCAGCACGCCCTTGCCCGAGGTCTCGACGAACCCCCCCGCGCCGCCCGAGGCCCCCTGCGCGCTGATCGACCCGTAAAACCCCGTCGCCCCCTCCGACCACACCGCCACCGTCCCGCCCCCGCCCCCCGGCGCCGTCGCATCGGCCCGGATCTCCGAGCCGGGCGTGACGATCGTCGTCTGCGCCGCCCGCTCCGGGCCGCGGCCCTGCACCGACCCGCCCACCAGCACCGTGCCCCCGCCCGCAGCGCCGCTCGCGTCGATCACCGCGCTGTTCACCACCACCCGCTCGCCCAGCACCCGCACCTCGCCGCCCGCCGCGCCCGCCGCAGCGCTCGACGCATCCAGCCGCCCGCCGACCTCCACCAGCCCGCCCTTCCCGCCCTCCACATCGATCTTCGCCGCCTTCACCGATCCCTTGTTGCGGATCGCCACCGAGTACAGGTCCCCCGACGACATCGACACCCGCCGGGCCCGCACCGTCCCCGTGTTCTCGACGCCGGGCGTCGCCCCCGCCCCCGTCCCGGCCCGGGCCGCCGCCGCCCCGTCCGATTTGATCTTCGCGTACAGGTGCCCGCCCTGCTCGCCGACGAACACCTCATCCCCCGCGGCCATCATCACCGCGCCCCGCTCCGCCACGATCGTCCCGTGATTCGCCACGCTCGCGCCCAGCAGGCTCACCGCATCCGCCGAGATCGACCCGTTGTTGACCACCGCCCCCTTCAGGTCCGTGAAACGGTCCACGTGTTTCAAGAAATCGGCATCGGCCAGGTTCCCGCCCGCCGCGAACAGCCGGGCCACATCGATCACCGCCCCCTTGCCGAACATCACCCCCGCCGGGTTCACGATGTACACCCGCCCGTTGGCCGACAGCATCCCGTCGATCCGCGTCGGCGCCGCCGAGTCGATCCGGTTCAGCACCCGCGAGAGCGCATCGGGCTGCACAAACTGCACCTTCTCGTGCGCTGCGATGTCGAACGACCGGTAGTTGATCACCGAGTTGTTGCCCGCGTGGATCACCGTCAGGTCGCCCTGGCGCTGGAACGTCGCCTGGCCCTGCACGACCTGCTCGCCCTCCGGGCCCGCCCACGCGCTCCCCGCCGCCGCCGTCAGCACCGCCCCCGCCAGCAGCCCCGGGATCCCTCCCGGATACACCGCCGCGTTCATCCGGGCCCGGGCCGTCACCACCGCGCTCATGCCACGATCCATCGCGACCCTCGCTTTCGATTCCACCCGCCCGCCAGATCCCCCCCACCAGGGGTCTTCTTCCAAGTCTCCCCGTCTTACCGTCTCACCGGCTCACGGTCACTTCCTTAATACACAAAGGTTGCCGAGAAGTGCAGCCTGGAGCTCCCCACCGACACCGTCGTGTCGGGATCCGAGATCTCATCCAGCACCCAGCCCACATCCGAGCGGATGAACAGGTTCCGCCGCACCTGCAGCTCGAGCCCGAACCCCGTCCCCACCAGCGAATCGTTGTGCTCCCCCGAGATCTTCTTGCTCTGCTCCACACGCCCCGCATCCACGAACGTCCGGAAGATCAGGTCCCAGTCGGGCCGGCCGAACGGCTGCTCGGGCCGCCACCGGAACTGCTCCCCGAAGAACGTGCTGCGGTTGGCCGTCCGCTCTTCCTCGGTCCCCGGGATTCCCAGCAGCCGCGGGATGTGCAGCCGGTACTCCGCCGACACGATGTACACCGTGTCCCCCGCCACCACCGACTCGGGATACCCGCGCACCGTGTAGAACCCGCCCGCCACATCCTCCGCCTGCGGGATCAGCCGGTCGTTGTGGTACGCCCACTGCCCCCGGGCCAGGAACGCGACCTCGTGCGCCAGCGTCGCGCCCTTGCCCGTCTCACCGCGCCACGCCGCGCGGTTGAACAGCGGCTCCAGGTAGAACTGGTGCCCCGCATCCCACTTCAGCACCACCCAGTCCTTGTCGGCGCCGCGCCGGCCCAGCTGCGCCAGCTCGTCGGGGTCCGTGTTCGACACCCCCGACAGCGTGCTCTCGAACGACACCGAGGCGTAGGAACTCATGTCGTCGGTGTCGCGCGTAAACCGCGCCCCCACCGACGGCAGGAAGAAGTTGTCCACGCCCTTGGACCCCTGCCCCAGGTCCAGCACCTTCACGTTCTCCCACCGCGCCCCGCCGATCAGGTCGATGAACGACGGGCCGAACTGCGCCACGTTCCACGCCACGTCCGCCCCGCCGATCGCCGTCGTGCCCGCGAAGTTCTCATCACGGATGCCCAGGTCCGACGCCTGGAACTGGCTGTAACTCCCGAACGGCCTCAGCCGCAGCCGGTCGGAGTACACCGGGAACTCGTACGAGCCCACGACCGCATCCGTCCCGCTGAACGTCGACGTCAGGTAGTCCAGCCGCAGGATGTCGTCGTTGCCCGTCAGCTGGTTGTGCACGAACCCCAGCCGCTCACGCCACTCGTCGGTGCTCCGCGTGCCCGTGTTGGAGACCTGCCCGTACACCGACCAGGGCTTGTTCTCCGAGACCAGGTAGTCCAGCATCACATCGCCGGTCTGCTCCCCGTACGCCGACACCGCCACATCCACCCGCCGGCCCGGATGGCGGTTCAGCCGGAACACGTAGTCGTCGATCGCCCCCCGCGTCAGCAGCTCATCCTTCCGGGCCACCGACCCCTCGCGGATCCGCTCGTGCAGCGGGCTGTCGATCCGCTGGTCCGCCGGCACCCGCTCCCCCGACGCGATCGACCGGATCTCCTTCACCACCGCCACCCAGATCTGCAGCCGCATCACCGCGCGGCCCTCGCGCAGGTCGGCCCCGCTGCTCTCATCCACATCATCGGGGTGCGGCGTCACGAACAGCCCCACCAGCCCGCGCTTCTGCAGCCGCTCCACGATCGCCGTCGTCACCTTCCGTACGCCGCTGGCGTAGAAGTACGCGCCGTCGCCCTCGAAGACATCGCCGATCCGCACCCGCACCGCCTTGGCGCCGGGCGGCGCGCCCGTCGTGTCCATGTACCCCGTGCCGTCCTTCGCCAGGTCGACCGTCAGGTCATACAGCTCATCGATCGCCGGCAGGTTGGGCGCTTCCCGCCCGTACTCCAGCACGAACCGGCTCACCGCGTACCGCTCGCCGTGATCCGTCTGCCCGGGCTCGAGCGCCGGCGCCGCGGCCGGGCCGGGAGCCGGGCCCGCCGGGGTGGGTGCCGGCGCGGGCGCCGGCTGCTCCTCCGGCGGAGGCGGCGGCACCCGCGGCTTGGTCTCCGGAAGCTCGATCGGCGGCTGACCGGGCACCGACTCTGGCTGAGCCGCCGCGCGCGCCCACAGCGGCGGCGCAAGCCCCACCGTCGCGCTGATCCACGCGGCGGCGCCGATCCCCAGGGCCCCGACCGCCCGCGTTGGCTCTACCTTCATCAAACACCCTCTGCTCTCGATCATGGCCGGGCCGCACGGCGGGAACACGCACGGCCACCGTGCCGGTTCATAGACAAGTCGAACCGCCCTGAAATCGCCCCCGAAACCGCCCCCGAAACCACCACCCAGTACGCGTACCGCAGCCGCATCCGCCGAGCCGGCCGCAAGCTTCCCTTGCGCACCCGGGCCCGTCAAGTATCGTGAGCCCCGCGCTGCCCCACCGAACCCCGTGCCAACCCTTACTCGCGGCCGAGATAGCCCCCGCCCGACACCGCTTCCGATGCCCGCGCCCAGACCCCCGGCCCGCCCCCAGCCACATCGCCCGTCGCGCCCCCGGTCACACTCCCACCCGCCGGGGCGGCAAACGCCAGCCGGAAGCCCACATCGGCCCACCCCTCGCGGCTCGGCGTGCGCTCGACGGGCCAGGCCCGGTCCACCCCCAGCTCCGCCGCCGACAACGCCGACCCGCCGACTACGCGGATCCCTGTCCGGTCGCCCAGCAGCCCGTCGACCTGCTCGGCCCGCGCTGCATCGGCGCCTTGGGGAACCGGGCCCTCAAACACCACCTCGGCCACATTCCCCACCAGGTTTCTGAAGACCGCCCCCGGGCCCTTCCCGACCGCCGAGAACCACACCACCCCATCGTCCTCCGCGCTCGCCGGGCGGGCCCGCTCATCGATCGGGATCAGCATCTCCCGCGGCTTGAACGCCCCGCGGTCGGGCCAGGGGGGCGCATCGGGCTGCCCCTTCTTCGCCGCCACCACATCCCACTGCTTCTTCCATGATGCATCCCGCAGGTTCGGCGACCCACCGCTGGCCTGCTCGCCCGCCACCGCCCGCCGCCATTCATCCAGCGTCGGCAGCCGGCACCCCAGCAGCGCCGCGATGTACGCCATCCCATCCACCGAGACATGCTGCAGCGGCACATCATCGGTCGGGGCCTCCGACACGATCCGCACCCGCGCTCCCTCCGGGCCGGGCCAGAGCCACTGCCCCGCCAGCTCCGCCTCGCCCGTCCGCCGAACCGACCAGTCCCAGGACCGCGGCCCGGGCCGCGGATCGTTGAGCGCCGGATCAAACATCCGCAGAAGCCGGGCCTTGCGCACTTCACCCCAGGCGCCCCGGCGCTGGATCACCCGAAGCGCCACCCCCACCGAGACCTCATCCCGCGACAGGTACGCCCCTCCGCCCGGCAACCTCGCGAACTCGATCCTGTCCGGGCCCGGCCCGCCCGCCGCGCCGGCTCCGGGGGAACCTGGCGGGCCGGCAACTCCGAGGGGCGCTTCGAACACCAGTCGATCCTCACCAGTCGCGCCCGCCACCAGCCGCCATCCGGCCGATCCTGGCCCCAGCCTCGCCACGTCCGGGCCCCGTGTCCCTTGCGTCTCCTGGGTTTCGGGGGACGCCATCGCCGCGCGCAGCGCGGTCACCAGCGTCTGCGCCCGCATCCTGACCGCAGGGTCGAGCCCCTCTACCTGCCCCAGGAACGCGGTGACACGGGCCCGGGCCGCGGCATCATCTGTCCGGCCCGCGCCCGCGGCCGCCGCCATCACGTCGACCCGGAACTCCATCAGCACCGTGTTGAACCGGGCAACCGCGCCCAGGTCAGCCCGCGACACCCCGGCGCCCTCCGCCACGGCCAGCGCCTCACCCCACTCCGCATCGGTCGCCGCGCCGCAGACCTCCAGCCCGGCCAGCACCGCCCGCCGTGCCGAGGCGGTGAACTCGCCGCGCAGGGCCGGGCGGCGGACCCCATCCGACACGCCCTCCGCCAGCGACAGCACCTTGGCCCGCGCCTCCGGAAAGGCCTTGAACTCCTCCCGCCGGTCCGGCCAGCCCAGCTCAACCAGCCGCCGCCACGCCGCGAACGCCTCAAAAGCCGTCTGCGACGATGCCGACCGGAGGATGGTCTCCAGCTCGTCACGTTTTTCTAAGTTCTTAATTGTTCGGAGCTTCTGAACACCCGCAACCACGAACCCCCCCGCCGCGGCGTCCAGCCTCGCCGCGGCCTCCGAGAGCGTCGGCCCGCCCGGCGAGATCGGGTCATCCAGCCCGATGCCGGCGGCGAGGGCCCGGCCCACGGCCGCGGAGGTCACGGGGGCCGGCGGTGTGATAGCGGTTTCTGACCCCCCTGGTCCGGTCGGCACGATGCCGCCGGGCCTGGGAGGAGCCGACGGCGGCGGTGGCGGAGTCGGTTTGGTGGAGGAATCGTCCGGAGCGGCGGGCGGTGCGCCTTCCGCGCCGGCAGCGGCGGGCGCCTCTCCCTTCGGGGCGGGCTCGGCCTGGGGAATGGTGACCTCAGGCGTTGTGATGGGGATCGAGGCGATGTCCTGTGGCCGCGAAGGCGTTGCTCCCGAACTGGGGGGTGCGGGGGCCGGCGCGGGTTCGGGGATGGCGGGCCGCGCCTCGGGAGGGCTGGGGGCTTCCGGCACGATCAGCCCGTCATTCGGGCCCGCGCTGCCGCGGAGCGCCAGGAACGTAATGACCGCCGCAACCACCAGCACCAGCCCAACCAGCAGCAGGACCCCCAGCGGCATGGCCCGGGGCGGCGGCGAGGTGGGCAGCGGCGGATCAGTCGCCGGAGAAGGCGCCGGCGGCGCGGAGGCGGTCGGCGCGGTCTTGGGCTTGGGGACCTTGCCGCTCCACGCGTCGATCATGACCTGGGCCCGGCCGATGAAGTCCGCATCCAGCGTGTAGGGGACATCGCTGGTGAGCGGGATCATCTTGTCCGAGGCCCGCATGCAGAACAGGTTGGCGGTGGCGGGCTCGCCGACGATGACATCCAGCCAGCGCTGATCGACGGCCTGGATGGTCATGATGCCCACGCCATCGGCGATGGTCTCGAGGAGCACGCCCGTCCACAGGCGGCCCGCTTCGCCGGGCGCGACACCGCACGATGGCACCCGGATCTGCTGGGCCCGGGCGCTGGCCATCGCCGATTTGCGCTCCTTTCCCGAGCCGACGGCGAAGGCGCTCATCTCGCGCTCGACCTGGTAGAGGATGCGCAGCAGCCCGGCCCGGGGGGGCGGGGGCGGGCCGCCCGGCTCGCCCTTGAAGGCCTGGAGCTGGGGGCTCTCGGCGAGCCGGGCCAGCTCGCGGTCCTCTACCACATCATCCCCGTGCCAGGATCCGATGTCCTTGATCGACGCCGTCAGGGCGGTGCGCAGCTTCAGGCGGGTGGCCTGCACGATCTCGCGGACATCCGAGGCCCGGGGCGTCTCCTCGCAGCGGGTCTGGGCCTTCTCCAGTCTCGGCAGGACCTCGTTGATCGCCCACGTGAGCGGGATGCCGGCGCAGTGCACGCACAGGACCATCGGGTAGCGGGTGCGGCCCTTGCCATCGCTGCTCGACCAGATGCGGGCGATGAGCAGGTCCCAGCCGCGCCGCCAGATCACGATGTGCCCGAACCCCGCCAACCGCTGGTGCTCTTCAAGGTTGTCCCACACCCCCGACTCGATGTTGCCGCCCAGGCCCTCGCTGTACAGGACCCGCCGGGCCTGGATCAGGGCCTCGGTCTCCAGCCCGAGGTCCTCGATGTGGTCATCCCAGCCGGGGTGCTTGCCGAACGCCGCCAGGGAGATCTGCGGCGCCGGCGCTCCCGGCGACCCCAGCCAGCCTTGGACTTTCTTCGTCAGCAACGGGCCACCCCTGTTCGATCCCCCCCGACACTTGAGCCGCCGATCTCCCGAGCCCCGCTCCCATACTCATCGGCCCGCGGGCCACTCCGAGGCCGAAGGCCAGTCGGCCGGCGCGGGCAGCGGCGGATCGAACTTCACCGCGATGCGCTGGTAGTACGGCTTGCCGTTCACCTGCAGCACAACCGGGATGTTCCACCAGCCGTCGGCCGTCACTTCGATCGATTCGCGCTTGCCGCGCAGGGCCTGGCCCAGCAGGCTCCACGGCCCCGGAACAGTCGCCGTCTCGCCTCCGGCCGCTTTCTCCGCCGTCTTGAAGACCAGTTCCACACCCCCCGCCGAGACATCGACCGTGCCGTCGAAGGGGCGCGAGCGATCCGCATCCCCGCCGGGGTTGATGGTCCGAGTGCCGAGCGGCTTGCCGCCCGCGCGGAGTTCGGCGAACAGGAAGCCGCCCTCGATCGCGGGCCGGGCCTGCGGGGCATCGCAGGCGGGGTACTTGCGGGCAACCTCCTCATCGCGGTCGAGGACCATCGCGACCTCGGCGGTGACAGTCCGTCCGGCATCGGACCACGGCGCCGCGGCCCGGCCGAGACGCTTCAGCCATTCCCGCGTGGCCGGGCGGGCAAAGAACTCATCGCCCGACATGCGCTTGAGCTGGTCGCGGATCGCATCGGGGAGCTTGCGCAGGTCGGCGGTGTCGCCGAGGGGCTCACCAAGCCCGGCGGTCTGCGCCACGGCCGCGGAGATCCCGGCGAGACCGGCCCGGTCGAGCCCCGGGGCGGGCTGGCAGTCGGCGAAGCTGAGCGGCGCCCCGCGGGCGGCGAGAAGTGTGGCGCGGGCCTGGTCCGCCTCGGCGCGGGCCTGGTCGGCGAGCAGGGTCATGCCGCGGAGGGCCAGGTCGTTCCAGTAGGCGACACCGGTCTTGACGACGGCCGCCAGGGCCCGGCCCGCGACAACCTCATCGCGGGCGGCGTCGAGGACGACATCCCGGGCTTGGGCGCCGCCGGCCCGGAACTCGGGGGCACGCCAGGCTTTCACCATGCGCTCACAGCGGGCGTCGTAGTCCTCGACGAACCGCTCCTCGGGGAAGAGACGGTCAACGGCGTCGAGGGCGGTTGCCTTGGCGGAAGCGACGGCCGGCCCGAGCGATTCGGGCACGGTTTCCACAGCGCTGCGCATCCGCTTGCCCAGCGTGCGCAGCTGGCTGTTGATGTCGGCCTCCTGCCCGTTGATGGCGTCGATGCCATCCATGAACACCTGCCAAGTCTTCACATCGGGCCCGACGACGAGCTGGGCCACCAGCGGCTGATCGCGGTCGCCGGGCGGACGGGCCCCATCGCCCCAGTAGCTGAGGAACGACAGGGCGTGGGCCTGGTAGGCGCTGCTCTGCTGGCGGTGGCGGGCGGCGAGGCTGTCGGCATCCAGCACACCGCCGGACTTGAGCCGTTCCCCGATGGCGGCCCAGTCGTCGAAGACGAGCTTGGCCGCGGTGCGGTTGTAGGCGGCGTCGAACTCCTGGCCGCCCAGGCCCGTCAGCGGAATCGTGGGTTCGCGCTCCGCCTTGTACTCGGGTTCGGCCTTGAGCTGCTCGGCCCGGGCGATGATGAGGTTGGCGACGGCGCTGGCCTCGGCGGGTGCGGCGTCGAGCCGGGCCGCGATGAAGGCGCCGGCCAGCCGCGCAGCGCCGGCGTCGATGACATGGGCGGTGGCGGCGTTGATGGGCCCGGCCTCGAGGGCTCGGCCCGTCTCAACGACGGCGGCCCGGGCCCGGTCGGCATCGGCGGCGATGGCGGCAAGCGCCTCGGCGGTGGCGGCTGCGCGGGGCGGGGCTTCTCGGGTGAGGATGGCATCAGCGGCGGTGTAGACCGCGAGCCGGGCCTGGTAGCCGCGTCCCGCCGAGCCGGCGCCGGCGAGCATGGGGGTCAGGGCCTCGAGCTCGCCCTGGATCCTTGAGGCCCGGGATTCGATGCCGGCCTTGATGTCATCGCGGGCGCGGGCCAGTTTGTCCCGGAGGGCCTGGGTGGCGGCGGACTGGCCGGAAGCGCCCACGGGCGGCAGTTCCGCCAGGACGAGGTCGAGGGTGGAATCAACGCGGGCGGTGAGGTCCTGCGCGGCGGCCCGGGCCCGCGCGGGGTCGCCGGCATCGGCGCCCTTGAGCCAGTCCGCGTTCAGCGCGGCGGAGAGGCGTTCGGAAGCGGCCCGGATCGCGGCGAGGTGGTCGGGCCAGGAAACGGGGGACTGCCCGGCGGGGGCGCGGGTGACAAACAGTCGCTCGAACTCGGTGGTGGTCGCGGGGCGCGCGAAGGCGGGATCGCCGAAGCGGGCCAGCAGGGCATCATCCGCGGCCTTGAACGCCGAGGCCTCGGCAACAACACCCGCCAGGGCCCCCAGCGCCGATGCAGATTCGGCCCGGATCTCGAGGCCGTGGATGAGCGCATCGACGATCTTGGCCACCTCATCCTCGAACGGCTTGGCGCCGGTACGGATGAACTCCGGCGGCCACAGAGGCTGGGCCGCATCGACCGCGGCGCCCTCTTCGGGGCGGAAGGCCCAATCGACCACAGACTCGAAGCCCTCGGCGCGGGCCGTGGCCCGGACGCGGTCGGAATCGGTCGTTGCAGGCTTGGCGGGGTCGGGCCCGGGGAGGGAAACGGCCAGGAGGGGCGCGAGGCGGATGAGGGGCTGGCCCGGCTGGCTGGAGGCGGGAGATTCGCCGGCGGCGAGGGTGCGGAGGCGGACGAGCTGGGCCAGGGCGCGGGTGTCATCGTCGGACCAGTCGGCCCGGCCCGCGCGGATGGCCTCGGGGCTGATCTCTGCGGCGCGGCGGGTGAGGGATTCGCGGGCGGCGTCGATGGCGGGCTTGAGGAGGGTGGTGGAGACGATGGCGCGGACGGCCCGGCGGCGTTCATCTTTCTTGAGGTCGCCGGAGATCGAGCCGGTGGCGGCGGCGAAGGGGCGGAAGACGGCGGGGATATCGATGCGCTTCTGGGCGCGGATGCGGGCCTCTTCGGGGAGTTCCTCGCGGAGGAGCTGGCGGGGCTGGATGTTCTTGATGCCGACATCGCCGATGTAGGCGAAGCCGCCCTGGGCCCGGTCGATGATGATCGGGGGGTCGGAGGCGAGGATGCGGCTGGTGGAGGACCAGAAGGCGGATTCGCCGCCGACGGTGCGGGAGAACTGGCCGCCGAAGTACCAGGTCAGGCCCAGCAGGATGAGGACGACGGCGGCGCCGGAGCCCAGGAGGGTGAGGCGGCGGCGGCGCTGCTGGCGGGTGACGCTGGTGGCGCGGGTGACGAGGCCTTTCTCGCGGAAGACCTTGGCCATGAAGACATCGCGGAGGAAGTAGGCCCGTTCGCGGTCCCACACCTTGCCGCCGGGGAGGGTTTCGGGCTTGACGCCGAGGGCCTCGGCGAGGTCGATGTCGAGCTCCTGGCCTTCGCGCATGGAGCTGGTGAAGTAGATGCCGCGGAGGAAGAGGGGCTTGGGGGACCACTCGCCGGCGACGAAGACCATTTCGAGGTAGCGGCGGAGGCGGGGCGCGAGCTTGAGGAGGGCATCGGGGAAGTTGAAGAGTTCATCAACCTGGTCGGTGCGGCGGTCGCGGGGATCGTCGGTGTTGACGGGGTCGAGCAGCAGCCCGAGGCGGCGGCGCTTGAGGCGGGAGACGACCGAGCGCAGGTGGTCTTCGACCTCTTCGGGGCGGAAGGTGGTGTCGAGGGACTGGGGGTTGCTCCAGCCCAGGAGCTGGGATTGCAGGGCGGGGTCGTCGATGCTGTTGAAGAAGGAGCGGAAGCCGGGGATGAGGTCGGCCATCGTGACGACCACGAAGACGGGGAACCGGACATCGAGGGAGCGTTGAATGGTGTCGAGCTGGCGGGCGATCTTCTCGGCCTTGTGCTCGATGGCGTCGGCGGAGTCCTTGAGAAGGCTGGTGGCGGGGATGACCAGGACCAGGCCGTTGATCGGGCAGTTGCCGCGGGCGGCCCGGAGGATCTTGAGGAACTCGCGCCACTCGCTGGTGGAGCCGGGCTCGACCTCTTCGAAGAGGAGCCGGCCCGCGGTGTCGAGGATGACCGCGTGGTTGGTGAACCACCAGTTCATGCTGAGGGTTCCGCCCGCGCCCTGCTGGGGGTCCTGCAGGCCCGGCGGGAAACCGACGCCGCAGTGGCGGACGGCCTCGGTCTTGCCCGAGCCGGGCTCGCCGACGAGGAGGAACCAGGGGATGGCGTAGAGGTTCTTGCCGGCGGCCCGGAACTTCTCGATGCCGCCCTCGAAGTTGCGGCGCATGTCGTCGAGCCGGGCCCGCTTGGCGGGGTCGGTGACGGCCTGGGGGACGGCGCCGGCGGAGGCCTTGACGAGGCTGAGGAAGGGGGTCGATTTGCCCTGCTCGCGGCGGCGGAGGATGAAGCGCTGGCCCATGATCGCCAGGCCCACCAGCGCCGCGCCGGCGAGCAGCACCAGCCACGCCCCGGCGGGGAGGTTGAACGCCTTGACGACCGTTGTGAGCCCGTTGCCGATCAGGAGCACGCGTACCCGCCTTCCCGGAAACTCTGGAACTACCGGACGTGAACCGGGCCGTCCCGCGGAGGCGGGCCCGGCCGTGCCGAGGACTACTTGGCGCTGATGATCTCCTGCAGGGACCGGTCAAGCTGGCGCTGGGCCTGGCGGTAGGAGACGATGTTGGCGGCGATGAGGGCGAGGGTCATGATCACCAGGGCGATGGCCAGGCCCGTCAGCCCGCGGGAGGGCGGCTCGTAGATGACGCGGGTGTCGACCTTCTCGTAGGCCTCGGGGCAGATGCGGGCGGTCTGGTCGGCATCCATGTAGGAGCGGATGCGGCCGCCGAGGGTCATCATGGTGCGGCGGAGTTCTTCGGGGCGGCCGGCGTGCGGGCCGGTGAAGCCCAGCCCCAGGCAGGTGTAGTAGATGGCCAGGCGCTGGTTGGCGGCCTCGCCGGGCTCGGCGGTCGTCTCCTCGAGCATCTGGAAGAACCGCTCCTCGCCGCCGGGATCGGCGCCGCCGTCGCCGCCCAGCCGCTTCCACGCGGAGGCGAAGGGGAGGCGGCTCTTCTCGATCATGGTGTTGAGGAACACCAGCAGGGCCGGCTCGACGCGCTCGTACTGCTCGTGCAGGACGGGGTCGGAGGCGGCGGCGGTCTTCATCTGCGCGAAGATGGCCTTGGCCTCGGTGCGGACGTGGGCGGCGTCGAGCGGGACGCGCTTGCGGGCCGAGCGGTTGATCCGGCACACGTACTGGAAGAGCGGCTCACACACCTCGGGCAGGGTCATGCGTTCATCTCCGCGGGCTTCACGAGCCGCCTCCCATCCGGCCGCGGAGCACCTGCTCCACGCTCTCGGCGATGAGCTGCATGATCTCCTGGTTGATGGATTCGTCCTCGACGCCGTTCATCAGCTTGACGTAGTGCTGCCAGCAGGCGGCCTCCTTGTTCTTCATGAACCCCGGGGACGGCGCGGCGTCGGAGATCGCCTGCACCGCGTACTTCTGGAGGTGCCGCTGCGCGAACAGCCGGCCCACCCGCCCGACCGCGGCGATCAGCGCTGCGCTCAGCCGCTTGAGCGACTCCACATCGGCCCCCAGCGCTGCGCGCGAGACCTCAGGGTCGCCTGCGACATAGCGCCCCATCGTCCGCGACAGCGGCGCCGACCGCTTCACCGCCGAGCGCGGCGCGATGTTCTTGCTCCACGCGGTCCACATGACCTGGTCGAGGCTCACCGCCAGGTCGGCCAGCAGCCCGCAGACCTCCATGGCGCGGGCCGCATCGGCCCGCTCATCCGGGCCCAGCTGGAGCCGTGCCCGGGTCTCGGGGGGGACACCGCCGGAGGCGAAGGCCGCCTCGAGCTCGGCGATCCGCCGGCGGGCCGATTCCAGCTCCGCGCGCAGGCGCTCGAGCTCCGGGCCGCCCGGCCCGTCCTGTTCTTGCTGCCCGCCGCTGTGCGTCACGCGCCGAAGCTCCAGGGCTCCGCGAGATCGCCATCCGGCGATCCCCACGGGCCGCGTCATGATAAGGAGGATGGGCGGGTCCCGAAAGCCGAGCGCCGCCGCGTCCGCCTGTGACGGCCGCGCGGGCCGCGCCGCCTGCGCGGGCGCCGGGCCGGCCCGGCACGGGTTAATCGTCAGGGTCGGAGCCCCGCACGGGCAGAGGCAGGCGCAAGTCCTGCACCCACTCCCACCGCGGGCCGATCTCGCTCCTGGAGCGGCCCGCCCCGCCTTCGCGGGGTCCGCCCGAGGGGAACCCCGACCATGGCCCGCTACCCGAAGCCCCGCCGTACCCGCCCCGCCGCCCTCGCCGCGCTGCTGACCGCGGTGTTCGCCGGGTGCTCATCCTCCGGGCCGACGACCGCCTCGGCCGACCGCGGGATGAGCTCGGGCGATGCGGTCGGCCGGAGCCTGTTCAACCCCGAAGCGCGGGCCATGGCCCGCAGCCCGCGATCGGGCTCGCGGGGGGCGGTGGCGAGCGTGATCATCTACCCGGATTGAAGTAACGGCTGCGGGCGCGCCCGCTCAGGGCCCGGCCCGCCTCGAGCCATCGAGATACCGCGCAGACGCCAGCACCTGCCCGGCCTGGGTGATGAGCGGCTTGGGCTTGCCCTCACCCGCCGAGAACGCCAGCCGGAACCCGACATCGGAGAAGTACGCGTTGCCGGAAGGGGCGTTGTAGACGGTGTCGGGCCCGACCTCGACCGGAGAGAGCGCCGAGCCGCCCGCGATCTTCAGCCCGGTCCAGTCGCTGTTGCTGAGCACCCCCGCTGGGGAGAGCCCATCCAGGCGGGCGCTGTTCTCGAACAGGATCTCGGCCACATTGCCGCGCAGGTGCTTGAAGGGATCGCCGTGCCCGGCCTGCGAGACCGGCAGGAACCACAACGCGTGGTCGGCATCCTGGTCGGTCACCGGCAGGGCCGTGCGGCGGCGCCGGGCCGAGATCTCGGCCTTGCGCTCCTCGGGCACGAAGATGTCCTCATCGGGCCAGGGTGCGTTCACCTTTCCGCCCTCGCGCTGCGCCACGATGAACGCGTGCTGGTCCTTCCACGACTTGTCGCGAACGTTGGGTGTGCCGGGCTGGTTCATCCCCGCCGCGGCCCGCCATTCGGCGGGCGTCGGCAACCGGCATCCGGCCAGCCGGGCCGTGTAGACCGCCGCCGTCGCGGGCAGGTAGTTCATCGGGCAGTCCGCGGTCGGGGGCGGAACCTGCAGCCCGGCGGGGTAGTACGCCTCGCCGCGGTCCATGCCCGCCACCACGTTGAGCCACCCCTGGCCGACGCGGCGGGCCTCGGGCGTGCGGAGCTCGACGGGCGGGCGCGATGGCCCGCGCGCATCCTTGCGGACCAGGCTCCACGCCGACGGGCCCTTGCGCGGGTCGGGGTCCGCATCGAACCGGGCCAGCAGCTTCAGCACATCCTCGCTGCCCTTGGCGGCCTCGACGATTCCCGCGAACATGGCGAGCGAGGTCTCGACCTCGCACAGGTAGGCCGCGGGCGCGCCGCCCGCCGACTGCCCGTCGGTCACCCGCCAGAACCGCAGGGGGGGAACATTGGCGGCCGGCGCGGAGTACACCACCCACGACCCGTCCGGCGCGGCGTCCGATTTGGCCCAGCCGACCGAGCCGGGCCCGACCGTGGCCAGGTCGACCTCCTTCTTCGGCGGGGCGTTGACCAGGTCGCGCAGGGCGCCGGCGAGCCCCGCCGCGGCGGGGTCGGCGACCCCCAGTCCGGAGACATCGGCATCAAACTTGCGCAGCCGGGCCCGGACCGCCTCATCGTCGGGCGGGGGCGAGGCGGCGGCGAGCTCGGCCCGGAGCCGCGACAGCAGGAGGTTGAATCGCGATGCGGGCGAGAGCCCGGCGATGTCGGCCTCGGCCACGCCGAACTCGGGCGCCATCGCGATGGCGGCATCAATCTCCGCGGCGTCGGGCTTCAGTGCTTCAAAGCCGCCCGCCCAGGCCCGGATGGACTGGTCCTTCACCCATGCCGCGAGCTCGGCCCGGCGGGCCTCGGAACGGGCCGAGGCGGCGAGCGGCCCGAGCCTCGCGGTGAGGATCGCGGAGGCCCGGCGGAGATCGGCGACGGTGCCGGGCCAGGAAGGCGCGCCGGGGTTTCCGATGCCGCGGAGTCGTGACCACGCGGCGACCGCTTCGGCCAGCGGTGTCGCCGGCGTTTCCAGCACCTGCGCCAGCGCGGCGGGGTCGTTCGAGGCCGAGATCTGCCGCATCGCATCGAGCCGCCGGCCGATCGCGCGGAGCGGCTCCTGCTGCTCGAGCAGCTTGGCGAACGCGGGCTGCCGGGCCAGCCGGGCCCAGCGGTCGGCGAGCGGGCCCGAGCCGTCATCGTGCGCGGGCCCGTACCCATCGGCGATCAGGTTGCCGATGGCATCGGCCTCGACGAGCGCAGCGCGGGCTTCGGCGAGCCAGGCCTCGTACGCCGCCGTGCGCTTGGACCAGTATTCCGTGAACGCGGCGGAACTGACCGCTTCGGCGGTAGGCAGGCTTTCCTCATCGCGGGGTAGCTGCGCAA
The DNA here is from genome assembly GCA_020849615.1 of Phycisphaerales bacterium. Taxonomy (GTDB): domain Bacteria; phylum Planctomycetota; class Phycisphaerae; order Phycisphaerales; family UBA1924; genus JADLFW01. The sequence goes on along the minus strand of JADLFW010000043.1, from coordinate 31,353 downwards.
TCGCCTCCGCCAGCGCCGCCTCGCGCTCGGCCTGCGCGATCTGCGCCGACGGGCCCGACAGACCCTCGACCTTCGGCAGGGCATCGAGCTGCTTGAGGACCCGGGCCACGCGGTCGGCCCGGTCGCGCAGCTCGCCGATGTCCTTGGACTGGGCGTGGGCGCGGTCGATGCTGTCGCGGGCGCGGATGAACTCGGCATCGAGCGCCCCGGAGCCCGAGTCGAGTTGCCGGGCCCGGAACTTGGGCAGGTAGGCCTCGAACTCCTGGAGGCGCAGCTCCTTCAGGTCGGCGATCTCGGCCTTGAGCTTGTCGAGCCCGGCGAGCAACCCGCGGGCATCGGCCCGGATGGCGTCGTACTCCCGCCGCTTGGGCGCCTCGAGCTTCTTCTGCAGCACCGCCAGCTGCTGCTGGGACTCGCGCAGGTGCTGGTTCATCGGGTCGAGCCGGGCCTCATCGCCGGGCTGGCGCTTGGCCTCGAGCCTCTGCATGTCGGCCGCGGCCGCGGCCACCTCGTCCTGCACGGCCCGGCCCGCCCACACCTCCCCGATCGGTTCGCGGATGAAGCGCGGCTCGGCGATCTCCGCGGGCCAGGCCCGCAGGAGTTCCAGGGCCTGGTCCGGGGTCGGTTCGGCGCCGATCTTGGCGAGCTGCTGGTGCACAGCGCTGGTTTCGGCGAAAAACTCGAGATCGGCCTTGGCGTAGTGGGCCCGGCGGGCGGCATCGATCTGGGCATCCAGCTTGGCGAGGTCGGCGAGCTCCCGGCGCAGGCTATCGATGGGCTTGTCGCCGGAGGCGGCCGCGCGGGCCCGGCCTTCGATCGCCCTCCCGTACAGCTTGAGCACCGCATCCTCCACGCCGCCGAGCTCGGCGGCCCGGTCGGTCAGAGGCTTCCACGCGGATTCGATCTCCGCGGCGGCACGCGAGGCATCGAGGACCGAGCGGATGGCCTCGGCGGGGCGGACATCCGACGACCGGGCCGTGTCGGCGACGGCCTTCTGGCTGGGGCGGGAGGCGAGGATGGCGTCGAACTCGGCGCGGGTGTCGGCCATGGCCCGCGCTGCGCCCGTCCACCCGCGCTCCTCGAACGACTTGGCGGCCGCGTCGAGCCGGGACGGGACGGGCCAGGCGGCGAGCTCGCGGGTGACGGGCTCGTAGACGCGCCACAGGTCGCTCACACCCAGCTTTACCGCGTGCTCGGTGGGGTCGAGGTCGCCCTTGGCCCGCTCGTAACGCAGGTACTTGATCGCCCGCGAGAGCGAATCGCCGGTGGTGTACGCCTGGACGGGTTCGACGATCCGGGCCAGATTCTCATCGGTGCGGGCCGCGGCGGCGATGGCGGGGTCCGACGCGATGGGGGCCAGGCCGTCGATCCAGTTGATGTCATCCTTGAGCTGGTCGAGCTGGCCGCCGACGAGGACCAGCACCGGGCGGGGCGGCGGCCGTGTCGCCCACCACGCGCCCGCGCCGCCGCCGATCAGCAGCACCGTGATGGCGATGGCGATGGGGATCTTGCGGCTGGGCCGCTCGATGGGCCACTGGGCGAGTTCGGCGGCGATCTCATCGAGCCTGGGCGGGGTGGCGCCGCTGCGCGGATCGAGCAGGCGGTTGCAGAGGTCGAGCCAACGGGCCCCGCCGCGGCGGCCGAAGGCACGCCACTCCGGCCCGTCCTCGACGGGCCAGGCGCCCATCTCGCGGAAGGGCTTCTGCATCACCATCTGGTAGATGGTCGCGCCCAGGTCGCGGAGGTCGCGGCGGGCGTAGTCGCTGTGGCGGGCGGGATCCTCGGGCTGGGGATCAGTGAGGATCGGCCGCGAGGAGGCGATCGCGCCGTCGCCGGCGAGCAGGACGTTGGAGGGCTTGAGGGCGCCGTGGCCGCGGCCTTCGCTGGTGCGGGCCAACTCCTGGAGGGCCTCGACGACGCCCTGGATGATGGCCCGGAGCGTCGAGCCGGGGTCACGGATGTTGCCGGTGCGCCACAGGTCGACCTTGCGGAGGACCAGCTGCTGGACGGAGCGGGAGTGGGCGTCGTAGACGGCGTAGGCGCCCTCATCGAACCGGCCCGAAGCGTGGACCTTGGCCCATCGCTTGGCGCCGCGCTCGACGATGTGGCGCTGGGCCTTGGCCCGGCGCAGGAAGCCCTCGATCTCGGCGTCGAACTGCGGATCGCCGGGGATGTAGCCCAGCGGCTGAAAGACCTTGATGATGTAGCGCTCGCCCGGGGCGAGGGTCGAGCGGAGCATGGCCGACGCGGTGAGCGACTGGCCCGATGTGCCCGCCTCCCGCGCGGTCCATACCGAGCCCAGCCCGGTCTGGCTGATCTCGCGAACGGTCTCGAATCGCCCGAAGACAGCCATGCTCACCTGGATGAACGCGCGGGGACGGGCCCGCTTTCAGAGTCCGGGCCGGGACGCGGCCCGACGATCAGGGTTTGGACTTGTCCGGCGCGCGGCCCTCGACCGCCAGCCCGGACTTCTGCACCACGATGCCGATGCGGCGATCCTGCCACGCGGCCGCGTCCAGCGGCAGGACCTCCCGCGCCGAGCCGCCGGGCCACTGGGACATCACGACGAGGCTCGTCGCCCCTTGCTGCTTCCACTGGTTCCACACGGGGTCGGTGCGGGAGAGCGTCTGTTTCTGCGCAGCGCCGGGCTTGAAGACGATCGGGTGCCGGGCCGCGCCGGCCCGCATCGGGTCATCGCCGCCGAAATACGACCCCAGGCTGTAGGCCCGCCACTGGGCGGCCTGGGCCTCGGGCACGCCGATCAGGTCGACCTCCGCCGCGACCGAGCCGCCGCGGGCCGCGACGAGGGCTGGGTCGAGGGAGACATCCACATCGTACGTGCGGAATGAACTCCCCCCGCAGCCCGTCAACGCCATCGCCACCGCGGGCCCGGCGGCCCACATCACCAGCTTCTTCATGCCTGTCCGCTCCTTCCGTTCGTAACCGGGCCCGCGCGGCGGAACGCCCGCGACCCCCCTCGCCCGCCCCTGGAACCCCCCCAGAAGTCCGACCGGCGGCGGACCAGATCGTACTGGCCCGCGGCGGGGGCTTCAAAGACAACTGAAGTACCGGTCTCCCCCTGCCCGGGGTTCATCCCACACCCAGGTAGGCCTTGCGGACCTCATCGCTGGCGGCCAGCTCGGCGGCCGGGCCTTCCATCACGATCCGCCCCGTCTCCAGGACGTAGGCCCGGTTGGCCACCTTGAGGGCCATGTGGGCGTTCTGTTCGACCAGGAGGATGGTGGTGCCGTCGGCGTTGATATCCCGGATGATCTTGAAGATCGTCTGAACAATCTGGGGGGCCAGGCCCAGGCTGGGCTCATCGAGCAGGAGCAGCCTCGGCCGGGCCAGCAGGGCGCGGGCGATCGCGAGCATCTGCTGCTCACCCCCGGAAAGGGTGCCGGCGAGTTGGCGGAGGCGTTCGCGGAGGCGGGGGAAGAGATTGAGGGCCCGTTCGCGGTCCTTGGCGATCTGGGCGTGGTCGGATCGGGCGTAGGCCCCCAGGTCAAGGTTCTCCTCGACCGTCAGGTTGGCGAAGACGCCGCGGCCCTCGGGGGCCTGGGCCAGGCCCAGGCGGACGATCTCGTGGGGGGCGAGGCGCGAGATGACCTTCGACTCGTAGCGGATCTCGCCGGCCGCGGCCCGGACAAGGCCCGAGATCGCCCGGAGCGTGGTGGTCTTGCCCGCGCCGTTGCAGCCGATGAGGGTGACGATCTCGCCCGGCTCGACGCGGAGGGAGACGCCGTGGAGGGCCTTGATGGCCCCGTAGCTGACGCGGAGGTCCTTGACTTCCAGCATCGCCATCAGTGGGCCTCCCCGGGAACGCCGAGGTAGGCCTCGATGACCTTGGGGTCGCTCTGCACGCGCCCGGGCGGGCCAACCGCGATGGTGACTCCGTAGTCGAGGACGGTGATCGTCTCGCAGATCTTCATGACGACGTTCATGTCGTGCTCGATCAGCAGCACCGTGACGCTGAACTCGCGGCGGATGCGGTCGATCAGCCCGCGCAGCTCGCCCTTTTCCTGCGGGTTCATGCCCGCGGCCGGCTCATCGAGCAGCAGGACCTTGGGGTCGGTGGCCAGGGCTCGGGCGATCTCGAGCTTGCGCTGATCGCCGTAGGGGAGTGACCGGGCTTCTTCTTCCGCGCGGGTGTCGAGCTCGAAGAGCTCGAGCAGGCGCCGGGCCCGTCGCTCGATGGCCCGCTCATCGGCCCGGTGGAAGCGGGTGCGCAGGATGGCCTGGGTCATGTTCTGGCGGGTGCGCAGGTGCGAGCCCAGCATGACGTTGTCGAGGACGGAGAGGTCGGGGAAGAGGCGGATGTTCTGGAACGTCCGGGCCATGCCGGCGCCGGCGATGAGGTAGGGACGCAGCCCGGTGACCTCCGCGCCGTTGAGCTGCACGCGGCCCGCATCGGGGCGGTAGACGCCGGTGAGGAGGTTGAAGCAGGTGGTCTTGCCCGCGCCGTTGGGCCCGATGAGCCCCTGCACATCACCGGGGTTGAGCGTCAGCGCGAAATCCTGCACGGCCTTGAGGCCGCCGAAGGCCTTGCTGATCCCTTCGACCTTGAGGATCGGCTCGGTGCCGGTCATGGCCGGGCCTCCCCGGTCTCGCGCCGCAGCGACCGCACCCAGTTCCCCAGCCCGCGCCACAGCCCGCGCTCCCAGATCTCGCGCACGCTCAGCAGCCCCTGCGGCCGGGCGATCATGATGACGATCAGGGCCAGGGCGTAGAAGATCATGCGGTAGCGGCCCAGGTCGATATCCCGGCTCCTGGCGATCGCCGCGGCGATGGCGAGCAGGGCGACGGCGACGCCGAAGCCGATCAGCAGCTTGGGGATGGAGGTGTCGGCCCGGCGCCGAGCGGCGAGCATGCGGAGAGCGATGCCACCGGCGATGAGGGGGACGGCGACGATCCAGCCGTGGACGAGGAAGGCGGGCTGGCGGAGGAGCTCGGGCAGGATGGTGAGGATGATGGCGGCGAAGGCGGCGCCCGAGATCGAGCCCAGCCCGCCCAGCACGACCATGATGATGATGTCGAAGCTCTTGAGGAACCCCAGCTCGCCGGCGTTGAGCTGCACGCCCGAGGTGTGGGCGAACAGCGCGCCGGCCATGCCGGCGAAGAAGGCGGCGATGACGAAGGCCCGGACCTTGTAGCGGGTGGTGTTGACGCCCATCGCTTCGGCGGCGATCTCATCCTCGCGGATCGAGAGGAAGGCCCGGCCGAAGGTGCTGCTCTTGATGCGGTAGGCGGTGAGGATGGTCAGCCCGGCCAGGCCCAGCGACCAGAAGAGCGAGTTGTAGAAGGGCAGGCCGCTGAACCCCAGGGCCCCGCCGATGTACTTGGGGAACTGGTACACGGGCGTGGCCGCGATCTCATCGGCGTCGTAGAGGGCATCGGTGGTGAGCGCCTGGATGAGCACGCGGACGATTTCGCCGAAGCCCAGGGTGACGATCGCGAGGTAATCGCCGCGGAGGCGCAGCGAGGGCAGGCCCACGAGGTACCCGCAGCCCGCCGCGACCAGCCCGCCAAAGAGCGTGGAGGCCAGGAAGAGAAGGTCGCCCCGCGTGAAGTAGGGCACCGGGCCTTCGCGGTCGCTCATCATCGAGCTGAGCACCCCGCCCGCCATGGACGCCTCCCCGAAGAGGCGGAACGACCCGTAGTACATCACGGTCGCCGCGGTGTAGCCGCCGACCGCCATGAACGCCGCGTGGCCCATCGAGAACTGGCCCGTGAACCCGTTGACCATCGTCAGCGAGACCGCCAGCACGATGTTGACGCCGATGTCGAGGAGGACCTTGGCGTAGAAGTCGCCGAGCATCGGGCGGATGGTGATCTGGATGATCACCGCCGCGAGGATGATCGCGATGGTGGGGAGCCAGCCGATCGCCGCCGACCCCATCAGGGTCGGGCCCGGCTTCTCGATCTGTCCCGCGCTCGCCATCACTCCATTACTCCGTCACTCCGTCACTCCGTCACTCCGTCTAGACCTTCTCCACCGCCGCCGAGCCCAGGATGCCGCCGGGCCTGAAGAGCAGGACCAGGATGAGCAGCCCGAACACGTAGACATCCTTCAGTTCCGGGCCGATGTAGGTTGCGCCGAAGAACTCCAGCAGCCCGATGAGGATCCCGCCCAGCATCGCGCCGCGGATATTGCCGATCCCCCCCACCACCGCCGCCACGAAGGCCTTGAGGCCCAGCAGCACCCACACGGGCGCGGCGGGCTGGTTGAGCCCGGAGTACTTCTGGCTGTACAGGAAGCCCGCGGCCGCGGCGAGCGTGGCCCCGATCACGAACGTGATGCTGATGATGCGGTCGACCGGGATGCCCATGAGGGCGGCGGTGCCGGGGTTGTAGCTCACGGCCCGCATGGCCCGGCCCATCTTGGTCTTGAAGACCAGGCGGTCGAGCACGAACATCAGGAGGAGGGCCGTCGCCGAGCCGACGACATCGACGAGCCGGACCAGGACGGGGGCGACCTCGTTGGCGATGACGACGCCATCGGGCCCGACGACCGCGGGGTGGCCGCCGATCTCGGCGAGCACGCGGTCGGGCAGGAGCGTCGGCATGCCCTGTGGGCGGGTGCCGAAGATGAAGTCGAGCTGGCCCAGGTTCTGGAGGAGCAGCGAGACGCCGATGGCGGTGATGAGGACGTTGAGGCGGGGGGCCCGGCGGAGGGGCTTGTAGGCCCCGCGCTCGATCGTGAAGCCCACGATCGCGCACGTGAACATGGCGATGATGAGCACCAGGATGCCGGCCCACCACGGGGCGGGGTGGTCGGGCCCGCCCCAGCCGGCGATGCGGGTGACCTCGTAGGAGACCCAGGCGCCCAGCACGAAGACATCGGAATGGGCGAAGTTGATGAACTTGAGGATGCCGTAGACCATCGTGTACCCCAGCGCGATCAACGCGTAGAGGCTGCCGACGGCCAGGCCGTTGAGGAGGGTCTGGAGAAACAGTTCCAGCACAGGGGGCAGATGGTACCGGGCGGAAGCAACCAAGTGGGGAAGCAACGGAGCAACGCGGGAAAAAAGCCCCGGGTCGGGCACGCCCGGGCCGGTGAAGACGCGGGCGGGCCGCCCGCCGTGCCTTGTTTCATGAGAATCGGCGCCCTCGCCCGGCGATTCGGGCCTGCCGGGCTCGTTCATCGCCGGCGTTCGGCGCCGGAAACGAAAAGGGACGGGGCCATCCCCGTCCCTTCGAGCTTCGTCACTCCGTCACGCCATCACTTCTTCGTGGGCTCCACCGTCGCCGCGTACACCGGCTTGCCGCCCTTCATCTCGACGACCACCGCGCTCTTCTGGGCATCGCGGTTCTTGTCGAGCGTGATCGTCCCGGTCACGGCCTTGAAGTCCTTGGTCGCGGCGATCGCATCCCGAAGGTCCTTGCCGCCAAGGCTCTTGGACCGCTTCATCGCGTCGAAGAGGATGTTGGCCGCGTCGTAGCCCAGCGCGGCCAGCCCGTCGGGCGTCGCGCCGAACTTGGACTGGTACTTCTTCACGAAGGCCTCGACCAGCTCGCCCTTCTGGTCCGGGGCGTAGTGGTTGCTGTAATAGCAGCCCTCGATCGCCTCGCCGCCGATCTTGGCCAGCTGCTCGCTGTCCCAGCCGTCCCCGCCCAGCAGCGGGACCTTGATCCCCAGCTTCCTCGCCTGCAGCGCGATGTTCCCCGCCTCGGTGTAGTACCCCGGCACGAAGATCGCATCGGGCGCGCCCGAGCGGATCTTGCCCAGCTGGGCCGAGAAGTCCTGGTCGCCCGAGGAGTACGCCTCATCCCCGCTGATGGTCCCGCCCATCGCCGTGAAGTGCTTCTTGAACTCATCGCGCAGGCCCTTGGAGTACGTCTGGGCCTGGTCGTACAGCACCGCGACCTTCTTGGCCTTCAGGTTCTCGTGGGCGAACTTGGCGACCACCAGCCCCTGGAATGGGTCGATGAAGCAGACGCGAAAGACGTAGTCGCGGCCGCGCGTGACCGCGGGGTTGGTGCTGCTGGGGGAGATCATCGGCACACCCTTTTCCTGGCACACCGCGCCGCCCGCGAGGCTCAGCGTGCTGGCGACTTCGCCCAGCACCGCGATCACCTTGTCGCTGGTCACCAGCCGCGTGACGGCCTTGCCCGCCTCGCTCGACTCGCCCTTGGTGTCGTAGGTGATGACCTCGACCTTCCTGCCGTTGAACCCGCCCGCGGCGTTGAACTCTTCAACCGCCAGCTTGATGCCGTTATCGGTCGACTGGCCGAAGGTCGCCTCCTTGCCGGTCATCGAGCCGTAGTGCCCGACCTTGATCGTGTCCTGGGCGGACACCATCCCCGTCGCCCCCGCGACCGCCAGGGCCGCGATCGCCGCCGACATCCAACCCACCACAGACCGTTTCGTGCGCATTCGTTCGTTCCTTTGCGGTTGAGGCCCGTCCGCATCGAGGGGCGGGGGGCGGAAGACACCAGTGTAAACCGAGGCCCGGAAGCCCGGGGCGGCCGGGGAGTTCCGACGCCCGCCACATCCTATTTGTTCCGGGCCGCGAGGCTTCCAGCGCCGGGCCCGGCCCGTTCGGGGTCCTTCAGGACCGACTTCACCGGCATTCTCGACCGAAGCCCCGAGAACTCAGAGTCTCCTCCCCGCGACATGGTCTCAACTCGGCCCATCCCCGGGACGCGGGTGAAGCGCCAATCTTCGCAGGGGACGGGCCGGACGCGGCTTTTTCGGCCCGCCCGTGCAATTCGGAAGGTCGATAGCTCGTTCGCCGTGGAGGTGTCGTGGTCTTCATCCCGGGGAGTTGAAGCATGGGTCCTTCCAAGACCGTCGCCGCATCCGTCTCTCCGTCGCTTCCGTCGCGCCCGGGCCGCCACCAGCGGCTGGGCCGCGTGACGATCGCCGGGCTGGTCTTCGGACTCCCCGCGGGGCTGGCCGGCGTCCTGCTCGCGGCGACCTACGCCTACGCCCTCCCGCCGGTGCCCGTCCCGCCCGGCAACCCGATCACCGAGCCCAAGCACGTGCTCGGGGAGATCCTGTTCTGGGATGAGCAGCTCTCCAGCAGCAACACCATGTCGTGCGGCTCGTGCCACACCCCCAGCCGCGGCGGCGCCGATCCCCGCCAGGCCCGGCACCCGGGAGATGACGGCATCCAGCCTTCCCCCGATGACATCCTCGCTTCCCCCGGCGTCATCCGCGCCGATGCCGACATGGACTACCAGCGCGACCCCATCTTCGGGCTCGCACCCCAGATTACCGACCGGGCCGCCAACTCCAACATCAACGCCGCCTACGCCCCGCAGCTCTTCTGGGATGGCCGGGCCCCGGGCCAGTTCATCGACCCGCAGACGGGCCAGATCGCGCTGCAGAACGGCGGCGCCCTCGAGAGCCAGTCCGTCAACCCGCCCGTCAGCACCGTCGAGATGGCCCACCCGTCCTACGACTGGAACGTCATCGGCGCCAAGCTGGCCCGGGTCAACCCGCTCGACCTCGCGACCGCCTTCCCGCCCGATGTAGCCGACGCCATCGCCGCCAACCCCACCTACCCCGACCTCTTCCGCGCCGCCTTCGGCGATGCGCAGATCACGGGCCGGCGCATCGCCTTCGCGCTGGCGACCTACCAGCGCACCCTCATCTCCGACCAGTCCCCCTTCGACCGCTTCATCGCCGGCGAGACCACCGCCCTCACCGCCGCGCAGCAGCGCGGCCTCAACGCCATGCGCGGGCCGCAGGCCCGGTGCTCGGTCTGCCACGTCGGCGACCTCTTCACGGGCCAGGGCTTCCGCAACATCGGCCTCCGCCCGCCCCAGGAGGACCTGGGCCGCCAGGTCGTGACCGGCGACCCCAACGACCGCGGCAAGTTCAAGGTCCCCAACCTCCGCAACGTCGGGCTGAAGCGCTCGTTCATGCACAACGGCCAGTTCCAGACCCTCACCGATGTGCTCCGCTTCTACGCCCGCGCCCCCGGCGCTGCCCCGCAGTTCCCCGACAACCGCGACCCCGTCATCCCCACCATCCAGCTGCCCCCGCAGGTCGCGGCCGACATCCAGGATTTCCTGACGAGCGGCCTGACCGACCCGCGCGTCGCGGCGCAGACCTTTCCCTTCGATCGCCCGGTGCTCTTCGCCGAGCGCCCCGAGCACCGCTCGACCATCATCGGCGGCGGCGCTGCCGCGGGCTCGGGCGGCATCATCCCGCGCATCTTCGTCTCTGATCCGGGCATGGTCGGCAACGTCAACTTCCGCGTGGGGCTGGACAGCGCTCTGGGCGGCGCCCAGGCCCGGCTGGGCATCTCGACCAGCCCGCCCATCGCGGGCCGGATCACGCCGATGCGCGAGCTGGGCCCGGTCATCGCCGACGGCGCCGGCGCGGGCAACGGCGTCGCCACCCTGCACTGGCCCCTCGCGCCCGATGAGGTCGCGGGAGGAACGACCATCTACGCCCAGTGGTTCATCGCCGACCCCTCGGGCCCGGGCGGCACCGCGGTCTCGGCGGTGGCGCAGATCCCGATCTTCTGCGGCGCTGCGGGCTGCCCGACGGTCTGCATCGTCGACTTCAACGGCGATGGTTTCGTCGACTTCGCCGACTACCTCGAGTACCTCTCGCTCTACGATGCCCACGACCCCCGGGCCGACCTCAACGATGATGGCTTCGTCGACTTCGCCGATTACCTCGAGTTCCTGAACCTGTACGAGGCGGGGTGCTGACGGGAACCGGGGCCCTCTGTGGTGGCCCGCCTCTCCGAGGCGGGCCCTGGTGTCGCCCGCACGCCGCGGAGTGGCGTGCCGCGCCGAGGCCACTACGCTTCACTCCGTGCTGGTCCTCACCGTCATCCAGGGTCCGGACAAGGGCAAGAAGTACGAGCTCCCCGACCACGAGCCCCAGCTCATCGGACGCTCCTCCGAAGCCCTGCCGATCTCGGACACCACCGTCTCGCGCCGCCACGCCGAGCTGACGCCCGATGATGGCGTCTGGTGGATCCGCGACCTCAGGAGCCAGAACGGCACCTACCTCAACGGGGTGCGCCTCGCCGACCGCCAGCGCCTCCGCCCGGGCGACCAGATCCGTGTCGGCGCCACGCTGTTTGTCTTCGGCGCCACCGAAAGCCGCGACCCCGAGGTCGTCCGCCTCATGAAGCCCGAGGACCTCGACGCTTCGATCGAGCGGGCCATCCCCAGCAACGAGGACTCGGTCATCCTCGCCGAGCCCGAGCCCCGCGCCGCGGCCGTCCACCACCTCAAGGTCATCTACCAGCTGACCACCCTCACCGCCCAGGCCCTCGACAAGAACAAGCTGCTCCGCTCGGTCATCGACATCGTGTTCGACGAGTTCAAGCCCGAACGCGGCACCATCCTCCTCTCGATAGCGGACGGGCCGCGGCCCTTCGAGCCCGTGGTCGTGAAGTACGCCACCCCGCCCCGCGATGTGCAGGATGCGACGATCCACGTCTCGCGCACGATCCTCCAGCACGCCGTGAAGCAGGGCGAGGGCGTGCTCAGCTCCAACGCCATGAACGACCCGCGCTTCGCCGCGGGCGACTCCGTCCAGCGCTTCCACATCCGCTCCGCCATCTGCTCCCCCATCCGCTTCCGCGAGCACACCTTCGGCGCCATCTACATCGACAGCTCCATCGCCAACTACACCTTCACCCCCGAGCAGCTCGCCCTCATGAACGCCATCGGCCAGCACACGGGCCTGGCCCTCGCCAACGCCGACCTCTACGCCGAGAAGCTCCAGACCGAACGCCTCGCCGCCATCGGCGAGACCGTCGCCAGCCTCTCCCACTCCATCAAGAACATCGTGCAGGGCCTCCGCGGCGGCGCCGATGTCGTGGAGATGGGCCTGCGCAAGGACGACCTGAAGATCGCCAAGGGCGGCTGGTCCATCCTCAAGCGCAACCTCGACCGCATCATGAGCCTCGCGCTCAACATGCTGGCCTACAGCCGCCAGCGCCGCGTCGAGCTCGACCTCGTCAGGCTCGGCCCCCTGCTCGAGGAGTGCGCCCAGCTCCTGGAGGGCCAGTGTCAGGCCAAGGGCGCTGCGCTCATCCTCGATGTCGACCCCGAGATGCCCCCCATCCCCATCGACGCCGGGCTGATCCACCAGGCCCTCATGAACCTCATGACCAACGCCGTCGAGGCCGTCGACCAGGACACCGGCGCGGTCACCGTCCGCGCGCTCTACCACAGCCACAGCCGGCGCGGCTCGGACCGGGCCGGCCCGTGGGTCGAGATCACCGTCACCGACAACGGGCCCGGCATCCCGGAGGCCAACCTCGCCCGCATCTTCGAGCCCTTCAACACCACCAAGGGCCTCCGCGGCACGGGCCTGGGGCTCGCCGTCGCCAAGCGCGTGGTGGAAGAGCACGGCGGCGACATCACCGCCGAAACCGGCGCCCCCCCGCAATCCCGCGGTGCCACCTTCCGCATCATCCTCCCCGCCGACCCCAGCGCCGCCATCGACCCCTCGGCCACCGCCGCCGAACGCCGCGCTGAAAACCGGGATCGCTAAGACCACCCTCTTCAGGGTGATGAAACCGAGCCACCGCTTTGTGGACTCCGCGCGCCGACCCGCCCGGAGTTACTCTTGCTTGCTCAAGCCAGGGAGTTTCCCGGGCCGAAGCGCCGCCGGCGGTCGCCGGTTCCTGCAGTACCGGGAGCCGCGGCAGCCCTCCGCTCTGCGCCCGGCCCGGCAAGAGGAGCCCGCGGATGTGCAACCACCATAACGCCCGCAACCCGATCCACTGCATCATCCCTCCGTACATGGTGGACAAGCTGACGAGGTCGAAGGATGCGGATGTCCGCCGGGCCGCGCTCGAGACGATCGCCGTCTCGGCCTCGACCCGCACCTCCCGCCAGTTCCTGTCGGCCTCCATGCCCGGGGCGATGTCCTTCATGGGCTTCGCCTCGGCCGCCGGCGTCGTCAAGAAGGGCAAGCAGCGCTTCGTGTACGTGCTGGACAACCGCGAGCCCAACTTCATGACCCTGCCGGGCCGGCTCGCCTGGAAGGAAGGCGATGCCCGGCACGCCGACCCCGCCGTCTACGAGGCCTACACCTACGCGGGCCACACCTTCGACTTCTTCAACAAGATCTTCCGGCGCATCTCGCTCGATGGCCGCGGCATGCCGCTGATCTCCACGGTCCACGCCGGCCACAGCTTCAACAACGCGTTCTGGAACGGCCGGCAGATGGTCTACGGCGATGGCGACGGGGCGGTCTTCACCCGCTTCACCCGCTCGATCGACGTCGTCGGCCACGAGCTCACCCACGGCGTCGTCCAGTTCACCAGCGCCCTGGAGTACCACGATGAGCCCGGCGCGCTCAACGAGCACTTCGCCGATGTCTTCGGCGTGCTGGTCCGCCAGTGGAAGAAGGGCCAGAAGAACCCCAAGACCGCCGACTGGCTCATCGGGGCCGACCTGATCGTCCAGGCCCCGACGCGCCGGGCCCTGCGCAGCATGGATGACCCGGGCTCGGCCTTCGCCAACGACCCCGATCTGGGGGATGACCCCCAGCCCAAGCACTACAGCCACCGGTTCCAGGGACCCAACGATGAGTTCCACGACTGGGGTGGGGTTCACATCAACTCGGGCATCCCCAACCACGCGTTCTACCTGACGGCGACAGCGCTCTCAGGCCCGGCCTGGGGGAAGGCGGGGCAGATCTGGTACCAGGCGATGCAGAACCTACTGCCGGAGAGCCAGTTCATCGACTGTGCGCAGCAGACGCACACGATCGCCTGCGGCCAGTTCGGGGAGAACAGCCCGGAGCAGCAGGCTGTCGGCGATGCCTGGTCGGCCGTGGGGATCGACCTGGCCTGAACGCGGCCCGGCTGCTTTGATCGAAGGAGCCCGCCCGGAGACCCCGGGGCGGGCTCTTTGCATCGGGGGCGCGGGGGTAGCCATAGAATGGCACCCGGGCGGAGGGTCTGCACGTGCGAGTTACCTTTATTCAGGCGGGGGGCATCACGGGGGTGTCCCGGGGGTGCGACATCGATTCCGCCACGCTGCCCGGGCCTGAAGGCGAGCAGCTGGCGAAACTGGTCAGGAAGCTGGAGTCCGCCCCGCCCGCGGCGGGTGGAGCCGGGCCTGCCGCCCCGGGGGGGCCGAAGCCCGACGCCGCCAGTTACCTGGTCCGCGTGGAAGAGGCGGGCCGGACGCGGGAGTACAAGCTCGCCGACGGCTCGATGACCGACTCGGCGGCCGAGCTGGTCCGATTCCTGTCATCGCGGGCCAAGCCGCGCCGTCTCTGAGCACCGCATGTCCCAGATCGCGCTGCGAACCGCCCAGCCCGTGCCCGTCTCGCGCCTGATGAACCCGGCGAGGGTGTGGCTCGACCTGTGGCGGCACCGCGACCTGATCCGCCAGTTCACGGTGCGCGAGGTGGCGCAGAAGTACCGCGGCACCCAGCTGGGCCTGCTGTGGGCGATCCTCCAGCCGCTGATGACGCTGGCGGTCTTCACCTTCGTCTTCAACGCCGTCTTCGAGGTGACCTGGCCCGACGGAAACGCCAGCCGGGCCGCGTACGTGGTCACGGTCTTCACGGGCATGATGGTCTTTGCGCTCTTCGCCGAGACGGTCTCGAGCGCGCCCGTCATCGTGCTCAACCGCCCGAACCTGGTCACGCGGGCCGTCTTCCCGATCGAGGTGCTGGTGTGCGCCTCGGTGGGCTCGGCGGTGTTCGTCGCGCTGATCAGCACCGGGCTGATCCTGATCGCCACGGCGCTGCTGCTGGGGACGGTGCCCTGGACCGCGGTGCTCATCCCGGTCGTGCTGCTGCCGGTGGTGCTTTTGTCGCTGGGGCTGAGCTGGTTCCTGGCCTCGCTGGGCGTGTTCCTCCGCGACATCCGCCCCGTCGTGACGGTGCTGGTCACGCAGGTGCTCTACTTCATGACGCCGATCTTCTACCCGATCGAGCGGGTGCCGGCGGCGTTCCGGGCCTACCTCTACTGGAACCCGATGACGCAGATCGTGCAGGACGCCCGGCGCGTGCTGATCTGGGGCCGCCTGCCCGATTGGCGCGGCTGGGCCATCGTGCTGGTGCTGTCGATCATCATCATGCAGCTCGGCTACGCGTGGTTCATGAAGAGCCGCCGGGGGTTCGCCGATGTGCTGTAGCACGGTCGAAGGGCGGAATGCCCCGCCGACACGCGCGGCGGTTGAGGCGACTCCGGCGGAGCCGGGCCCGGCCCAGCCCGCCTCGGAGAGGCAATCCATTCCAGGCCAGCCCGCCTCGGAGAGGCGGGCCACCTCGGACCGGACGCCCGAGGTCGTCATCTCCGTCCAGGACCTGGGCAAGTGCTACCACATCTACGACAAGCCGCAGGACCGCCTGAAGCAGGCGCTGCTGCGCTGGCGGCGGACCTACTTCCGCGAGTTCTGGGCGGTGCGCCACGTGAGCTTCGAGGTCCGCCGCGGGCAGGCCCTGGGTGTGATCGGCCGCAACGGCTCGGGCAAGAGCACGCTGCTGCAGATCATCGCCGGGACGCTGGTGCCGACGGAGGGGCAGGTCGAGGTGCGGGGACGGCTCAGCGCGCTGCTGGAGCTGGGCAGCGGGTTCAACGCCGAGTTCACGGGCCGGGAGAACGTGTACCTCCAGGGCGCGATCATGGGGATCCCGCGGAAGGTCATGGAGGAGAAGTTCGATCAGATCGCGGCCTTCGCGGACATCGGGCAGTTCATCGACCAGCCGGTGAAGACCTACTCGAGCGGCATGCACGCCCGGCTGGCGTTCAGCGTGTCGGTGGCGGTCGATCCCGAGATCCTGATCGTGGATGAGATCCTCGCGGTCGGGGACATCGGGTTCCAGCAGCGGTGCCTGGCCCGGCTTCGGACGATGCGGGAGAACGGGCTGACGCTGCTGTTCGTGAGCCACTCCCCGGATTCGGTGAAGAGCATCTGCGATTCGGGGCTGGTGCTGGTGGAGGGGCAGCCCGTCTTCTACGGGCCCGCCGAGCCTGCGATGAACCAGTACCTGAGGCACATCCGGGAGCAGGCGAACAAGGATGCGCTGATCACCGAGGCCCGGCTGCGCGAGACGGTGAAGTTCAGGACCAGTATCCCGGGGCAGATGCGCTACGGGACGGGGCACGTGCAGATCGAGACGGTGCGGGTTCTGAACAAGGATGGGGAGCCGGCCCGGGCGTTCGGGTTCCGGGAGCCGGTGGTCGTCGAGGCGACGCTGCTTGCCCAGGTTGACATCCAGGATGTGTCGGTGTCGTTCCTGGCGCGGGACCAGACGGGGGTGGACCTGGTCGGGACGACGACGTTCGACGAGGCGGTGAAGCTGCCGCCGATGAAATCCGGGCAGCGGCTGCGCATCCGGTTCGGCTTCGAGAATATCCTTCGCCCCGGGAACTTCGGGGTGTGTCTCGCGGTGACACGGGTCAAGTCGCGGGACTACTCCGACAACGTGCTCCTGGACCAGGTGGACGGGTGCGCGGCGTTCATGGTGGTCGGCCGGCCCGACCGGCCCATCCATTACAAGTTCCACCACCCGATCACGATCAGCTGGGAGCTTCCCGACGATGTCCCGTCCGGCCACTGACAGTTCGACGCCCGCCCGCGACGGGGCCCCGCCCGTCCCCGCCGCCGCGCCCCCGGAGTTGGCCGAGGTGAAGGAGCCGGGCCCGGCGCGGGAGGTCCCGGCCAACTACCAGTACTGGCGGGATCATGGCGGGGAGTG
Organism: Phycisphaerales bacterium; assembly: GCA_020849615.1. GTDB lineage: Bacteria > Planctomycetota > Phycisphaerae > Phycisphaerales > UBA1924 > JADLFW01. Next base: position 14,705 of record JADLFW010000043.1, on the reverse strand, counting down.
GGGCCCGGAGTACGACCAGCGCAAGCTGACGGTGCCGCTGTACCACATCCAGGAGCTGATGCTCACGGAATACGTGGCCCACCACGCGCCGGCGAAGGTGCTGGAGTTCGGGTGCGGGCCCGGCCGGCACCTGCGGAACCTCTCGAAGGTGCCGGACATCGATATCCGCGGGTTTGACCAGAGCGCGGCGATGGTCTCGGGGTGCCTGCGGTGGACGGGGCAGGACTGGATCGACAAGCACATCACGATCGGGATGCCGACGGGGCGGCTGCCCTTCAAGGATGGCGAGTTCGACATCGCCTACTCGGCGGAGGTGCTGGTGCACGTGCGGCCCGAGGACCTGCCGGGCGTGCTCTCGGAGCTGATGCGGGTCTCCAAGCGGCAGGTCTTCCACCTCGAGCCCGATGAGCACATCGACATCAGCCCCAACGATCATTTCGGGTGCTGGAAGCACGACCTGGTCGCCGCGTACGCGAAGCTGGGGAGGGAGTGCCGCATCCTGTCGTCGGGCTACAAGGCGCACGCGCCCTACCGCGTGATCCTCGACGCGTCGGCCCCCACGTGGGAGTGGCCGCCGCTGACGATCTCGCTGTACCGCCGCATGGAGACTGACCTCTCCAAGGGGTTCTCCAATCTCCGGGCCGCCGCGGAGCGGGCCCGGGCCGAGGCCGTCCCGCCCGAGCGGGCCAGGGAGGTCGAGCAGCTCCGCGCCGCCCTGGCGGCGCAGCGGGCGCTGACCCGCGAACAGGTCACTTCATTGCTCGCCGAGATCGAGACCGAACGGGCCCGGTCGGCGCAGGCGATCACCGCGCAGTGGCACACGCTCCGGCGTCTGCGCCAGCTCTTCCCTGGGAGGTAACGGGCCGTGGGCACCAGCAACTGGCAGAACATCCCCTTCTGCATCGATGTCCTCATGAAGATCGCGCCCGCGCGGGCCCTGGATGTCGGCGTGGGCTTCGGCCGCTGGGGCGTCATCCTGCGCGAGTTCTGCGATGTGTGGAGCGGACGCATCCACGCCCCCGACTGGAAGATCGACATCCACGGCATCGAGGGCTTCGCGAAGAACATCTCCGACTACCACCGCACGTTCTACAGCAAGATCCACGTCGGCGACGCCAACGACCTGATCCCGAAGCTGCCGGGCCCGTGGAACGTCGTGATCTTCGGCGATGTGCTGGAGCACTTCTCCAAGGATGCGGCCCGGGCCCATCTGAGCACGTGCCTCGCCGGCGCCGACTACGTGCTGGTGAACGTGCCGCTGGGCGAGGACTGGGAGCAGGGCGAGGCGTACGGCAACACCTTCGAGCGGCACCTTTCGAGCTGGTACGCCGACGAGTTCATGGATTTCCACGTTGTGCGGCAGGCCCTGTTCCGCGATTACATCGGCCGTCCGTTCGGCAGCTTTGTGCTCTCCAAGGCCGACCCCAAGGGCCTGCGGCAGTCGGTCTTCTCCCGTGCGCCGGCGTACCACGACCAGATGATCGTCGAGCCGCGGATGGAGGAGCTGGACCGGCTGCTGGAGGCGGTCTCGGAGCAGGCGGCGGAGCTCTCGCTGGCGCAGAAGTCCGCCGGCGAGCTGGGCGAGGAGCTGGCGGTCACGCGCGAGCGGGTGTCGCGGGGGGCGGCGGAGCTGGCCGCGGCCCGGCAGCGGGCCACGCAGCACGCGACCGAGCTGTGGAGCGTGAAGCAGTCGGCGGCGGGGCAGGCGATGGAGCTGACGACGCTGCGGCAGCGGTGGCACCAGCAGTCGGGCGAGCTGGCCCGGGTGCAGCGGCAGGCCGCCGAGCACGCGGCCGAACTGGCGTACATCAAGCAGCACTCGACGTACCGGATCGGGGAGCGGCTGCGTTCCAGCCCGGCGTGGAACGCGGCGAGGTGGTTCAAGACGCGCAACAGCCGGATGGTGGGCGTGCGGGCCACGGGCGACCACAACCCCGAGTCGCAGGGCAACGAGGTGTGGCTGCTGCGGGCCGAGCCCAACGCCGGGCAGGCGCCGGTGCCGTGGGACTTCATCGAGAGCGACCGCTCGTGGGAGCGCCGGCTGGTGCACGACCGGCCCTACGGGCAGTGCCTGCACAGCCATGCCGGGCTGGCGCGGGTGCCGGTGGATGTCGATCCACACCTTCAGTTCCTGGCCCACCAGTGGAGCGGAAAGGTCGAGGTCACGTTCCGCGGTCGCCGCGAGGTGATCGACCTGTACTCGCCCGGCAGCCGGACGGTGTCGGTGTTCCCGGCCCGGGTGCCGATGGTGGTGCGCGACATCGACCCGGCCTCGACGCCCGCGGCGGGGACGGAGCCGGGCGGGGCGCCGGTGCTTTCGGCCGCCGATGCGGAGGACGCCCGCGAGATCGAGGCGCCGGCGGTCGAGGGCGGGAAGTTCAGCGAGCGCGAGGAGGCGTGGATCGAGTCGATGCGGTCGCTGAACGCGGAGGTGGTGGCGATCCACTGCCCGCGGTGGCTGGGCGTGACCAGCTCGACCCGGGGCGTCTTCGAGCACCTCTACCCGGTGCCGGCGCTGAAGTCCGAGGACCCCTACACCATCAAGGAGGAAGTGCTCGAGCATCACGCCGATGTGCTGGCGGCCTCGGGGGTGCGGCACTTTGTGTTCTCCGGCGGCGACAAGTACCAGCTGCGGATGATCGAGATGCTGCACCGCCGCGTCTCGGGCCTGCGCTGCGACGGGTTCTGGCACGCCAGCTACGTCCAGTTCGTGGAGGACTACACCTGGGAGCTGACGAAGCTGTGGGTGGATGCGGCCCGCGCGGGCGTGGTGTACAGCATGGCGACCGACAAGTTCGGCCAGGAGCGGTTCTTCCGCAGCCTGGGCGTGCGCTCGGCGGTGCTGCTCAACCGCGTGGACGGCGCGGTGCAGGACCCGCCCGAGTTGCCGGTCGACGAGCACCACGTGGGCCTGTGGCTCAGCGGAACGACGTACCGCAAGATCCCCCACGCCATGCTCTCGGCCTTGGCGATGCTGCCGGGCGTGCGCCTGCACGCGGCGGGCGTCGACCCGCGCTCGCGCGAGGTCATCCAGTACCTGGGCATCCCCACCGCCACCGCCAGCGAGAAGCAGCTGCCGCACGATGAGCTGATGCCCGCCATGCGCCGCACGCACGCGACCATGTACGTCACGTTCGTCGAGTGCTGCCCCATGCTGCCCCTGGAGAGCCTGGCGCAGGGCGTCCCCTGCCTCACCGGGCCCAACAGCCACCTCTTCGAGGACAACCGCTACCTCTTCGAACGGCTGGTCGTCCCCTTCCCCGACCGGGCCGAGGTCATCGCCGACTACCTGACCCGGGCCATCGATGAGCGCCGCGACATCATCCGGGCCTACAAGGAATACCACCCGCTCTACGAGGAGCGCTGCCGCAAATCGATCGCGGAGTTCATGGCGCTGTGAGCCGCCCGAGTCTCAGCAGCCGCCGTCGTAGAGGTTCAGGAACTCGAGATAGTCGGCGAAGTCGACCTGGCCATCGAAGTTGAAGTCGGCCCGCGGGTCGGCCGCATCGTAGAAGTTGAGGAACTCCAGGTAGTCGATGAAGTCGACCGTGCCATCCTCGACGAGGTCGGCCAGGCACGCGACAACCCGCTGGTTGAAGTACACGTAGTTGGGCCGCGTGTCATCCCAGTTCGACACCGCCAGGTCGAGGGAGAGCGAGTAGAGGTACACCACCCGCAGCGACGCCGCCGGCGCTGCATCCACCGCCAGCCACGCCTGCTCGCGGTTGAAGGTGTACCGCGAGGGGGCCAGCTCGACGCCGTCGAGCTCGACGCTCAGGATCGTCTCCACGGGCTGGCGGGGCAGGTCGACGACCTTGCCCGGGCCGGGCCCGTACTCGATGACGCCCGTCCGCCGCCCGTTGCGGTCGATGTCGCCCAGCACCAGCTTCTCGACGGTGCTGGTCGAGCCGCCGCTGGTCCACGCCGGGGTCGCGGGGAGGCCGGCGCCGCTGTTGAGGAAGTAGCGCGAGCGGCCGAACCACTCGCCGGTGACAAGGTCGAGAACCCCATCCTGGTCGAGGTCGCCCAGGGCCACCGCCGAGGTGTACCCATCGCTGTAGGTCCAGGAGGCGACGGGGTTGTACGCCCCGGCCGCCAGCCCGTCGTAGCGGCGAAACCGGCCCGAGCCCCCGAAGAGCTGGTTGTTGTCGGCGATGAGGAGGTCGCGCAGCCCATCCCCGGTCACATCACCGGCCGCCGCCATCAGGGCGAACTGCCGCCGCGAGTCGTTGGTGCGCCAGTATGGGGTGGCTTCCAGCGCCCCGCCCGCGTTGCGGTAGATGAACGTGTCGGTGTCGGCGCCCGTGTAGCACAGGTCCAGGTCCCCATCGCGGTCCGCATCGACCCACAGCGCGCTCATGAAGTTCCGCGGCTCGGCCGTGGTCCACGACGCCGCGGCGGGCAGCGAGCCCTCCTGGTTGATGTACACGCGGTTGAGGAAGGGTGTCCCGGAGTACGCCGCGCCCGTCGCCAGCGCCAGGTCGGGCCGGCCATCCCCGTTCACATCGCCGAACGCCACGCCGAACGTGTCGCCCAGGTCGGGCGTCGACCACACCGCGGTCGTGGTCAGCACACCCCCGATGTTCCTGTACAGCTTCGCCGAGTGCGAGCCGCTGGAGAGCAGTTCCCCGACCGCGACATCCATCCACCCATCGCCATCCACATCCGCGACATCCAGGTGCCCGTTGTAGGCGAGATCGGTCGATTGCCAGCTCGGCGCGGTCTCCAGCGTCCCGGCGCCGGTCCCGTAATACACCACAACCCGCTGCCGCGAGATGTCGTTGCCGTTGGCGACCACCAGGTCGAGCCACCCATCGCGGTCGAGGTCAACCAGCGCTGCGCCCGTCGAGATCTGACGGTCCGCCGACTGCCACTGCGGCGACAGGGGGTAGAGCTGCCCCATTGCCGGGCCCGTTGCCAATGCCGACCACAACGCCGGGCCCAGCACCGCCGCCGTCCGCCACGCACCGTTCATTTCAGGCTCCCTCTCTACCCCCCCCCGAAACTCTCCGAGACCAGCCTCGAAACGGGCCCCGGCACCGGCCCAGCCGGACCTCCAACGTACCGGGCCGCGGGCCAAAAAAGAAGAAGTCCCATCGATCGACGGCCAGGACACCGGCGGCACCGGATGACGGCCGCTTATGGCTGCTGCGGTCAAGCTCTGACCAGGTTCACGGGCCACCCGTGCACCGGGCCCGGCCGTCGATCGATGGGACCGCCCCAGTATAGGGCCACCCCCTTCCGCCCATCTTCACCCCCACCCCTTACTCCCCCACCCCGACCGCCGATCAACACCCCCTCCCCGTTGGCACCAGGACCCCGCTTCCCGCGTACAGAGGTGCGTAGGGCCCGGGCCCGGTTTCATTTACACTGGCTTCCATGCACCCCACCGGCACCGCCATCAACCCCCTCGAGGCTGCGCACCGCCAGCGCCGGGTGCTGCTCCGCGTGCTGCGGTCCTCCTTCTTCGTGCTGCTGGTGACCTTCACGATGCTCTCGGTGCTCCGCCCGCCCCAGAGCCAGCTTTCCGAAGAGATCGCGATCCGCTGGTGGATCCCCCTCAACATCGCGGTGCTGTTCTTCCTGGCGGGCCTGGGTGTCGACCTCGCGACCCCGCGCAAGAAGGTCTCGACGCTGTTTGCCGTCATCCTGGGCATCCTCGCCGGCATGCTCGCCACGGCGGTGCTCAGCATCCTGATGGACCTCCTGCTGCAGGGGTGGGTCGCCGATGACAAGGCCTTCCAGGCCATCAAGCCCGTCATGAACTTCATCATGGTGCTGACGGGCATGACGCTGTGCTACCTGAGCATCTCGACGATCCTGCAGACGCAGGACGATTTCCGCCTCGTCATCCCCTACGTCGAGTTCGCCAAGCAGGTGCGGGGGGCGAGGCCGCTGCTGCTGGACTCCTCCGTCCTCATCGACGCCCGCATCGCCGACATCGGGCAGACGGGGTTCATCCAGTCGCCGGTCGTGATCCCGCGGTTCATCATCGGCGAGCTGCAGACCCTCGCCGACAGCGGTGATGAGATGAAGCGGGCGCGGGGGCGCCGCGGCCTCGATGTCGTGACGCGGCTGCAGCGCATCCCGCCGCTGGATCTCTCGATCGATGAATCCCCCGTGCCGGGCATGGCCGCGGACCAGATGCTGGTGGAGCTGGCGAGGCAGATGTCGGGGATCATCGTCTCGGGCGATGTGGCGCTCTCCCGCGTCGCCGCCATCCACGGCATCCCGACGCTGAACCTCAACGAGCTGGCCAACGCCCTCAAGCCCGCGGTGATCCCGGGCGAGCAGGTGCAGGTGCGGCTCATCCGCAGGGGAGAGCAGCCGATGCAGGGTGTCGGCTACCTGGCCGATGGCACGATGGTGGTCGCGGAGAACGGCATCGATGCGGTGGGCCACGAGGTGACACTCGTGGTCACCTCCACGCTGCAGACCTCCGCGGGCAAGCTGATCTTCGGCCGACTGATGCCTGAACCTGATGCGGGCCCGGCGGTGGGCGGGGTGGGCGGCGCCGCCGAGGATGCGCGCATCACCGAGGCCCGCCCCGCCGATGCCCACCCGTCGGATACGCCGCCGGGCCCGGCCATCATCCCGCCGACCGCCGAGTCCGGGACCGATTCGCCCTCCGCGCCGGATGCGGGCCCGCGCACGCCCTTCCCGCCCAAACCCCCGCGCACGATCCGGGCCGGCACACCGAGGAACCCGAGGCGGTAGAACCGATCCGGGCCGCCCGACTTTGCAAGGAGTTGGAACATGATGCCGATCAGTCTGTTGACCACGGTCCTGCTCTGCGCAGCCGGCCCGGATGACCTCCGCGCCCGCGGCGCCTTCGCATTCCCCCAGGACCAGGCCGCCGTCCTGTGCGATACACCGGACTTGCGGTTGTCGGTGTGGAACGATGCGGAGTACCTGTACGCGCAGGCCGTTCTTTGGCGCGATGGAGACAAGTCACTCGGGGTCACCGATGATGGCCGCGACATCGGCGATCAGTCCAATCTCATGCTCGATCTCGATGGTGATGGCAGGGAGACCAACGAGGTGGACCGCGAATACACGCTCGACCCCTGGCCATTCATGACCGGGCTGCACTACCAGACTAGCCTGGGCGAGGGTGCCTCGACCGGGCTGACGGGCGATTCCCGGGGCCACGGCTGCATTCGTTACGTGGACGGGCCCGGCGGCCCGTTCCGCGTGGACAGCTTCGTCATCCCCCTCGCGGAGATCGGCAAGAAGCCGGGCCAGACTGTCCGCCTGGCCTACTGGGCCGACTCCCCGCATCCCAAGATGATCGCCAACTCCGTGGGCTTCAAGACCGACCGCAAGGAGTACTACTCGCACCACATCCCCCATTCGATGTACCACGAGGTCACGCTCGTCGACCGGGCCGCCAGTCTCGACATCAGCCAGGTCCCGGAAGGCCGGGCGGAAATCGTGATCGAGGCGGCCAAGCCCATGCCCCCGGTCGGGTCCCCGCCGCCCGAGTTCAACGCTGACCGCTGGATCAACTGGCCCGGCAACGAGCCGCCGAGCCTGTCATTACTGAAGGGGAAGGTCATCGTCGTGGAATTTTGGGCCACCTGGTGCGGGCCGTGCGTCGAGAGCATCCCGCACCTGGCGGCGCTGCACCAGAAGCACTCAGAAGACGGCATGGTGCTGCTGGCGCTGACCGACCAGCCGCCCGAGCCGGTAGAGAAGTTCCTCAAGACCCGGGCCATGCCGTACGCGATCGGGACCGGAAGCAAGACCCATGAAGCCTACGGCGTGAGGGGCATTCCGCACGCCTTCATCATCGGGCGGGATGGCAACGTGCTCTGGACAGGATCGCCGTTTGATCCGGCGTTTGATGCCAGGATCGAGGAATCCCTGAAGGGGAAGTGACTGCACTCAACCCCGGCATCGACCTTCACTTACCATCCGCACATGCTGCCCGCCGATTCCCGCTGCCTGGGCTGCCGATACCCGCTCGAAGGAGTCGTTGATCCACGGTGCCCCGAGTGCGGCCGGGCCTTCGATCCGGATGATGAATCCACCGTCTACGTGCCGGGCCGGCACACCTGGTGGCAGCGCAACGCCCTGCGGCCGCCGGGCCCGGCACTCCTCACCGCCGCCATCGCATCGGCCGGCACGTTGATCCTGGCCTATTGCGAGCCCGCCGGTTCGTACTTCCTCTGCGAGATCGTGGGTGTCGTCGTTGGCACGTTGGTCATCCTGATCTGGATAGTCCGCCTGGGCATCGCCCTGGTGGAGGCCTCGCAGTTGAAGTGCTACACCACGCACATCCGCCCGAACTGGAAGCGATGGCTTGTCGTGCCCGCGCTGATCCTGTTCGCCATTGTCGTGAGCGATCTCCGGGTTCTCGGGCATCTCCGCCTGCTCGCGGCGCGGGCAACGCTCGAAGCGGTGGCGCAGCAGGCGCTCAGCCCGCCGTCAAGCTGGACCCGGCCCACCATTGCCACTACCCCGCTGCTGGTTGTATCCGGTCCATTTCCTGACAATGGTGTGGTCATTTTCCACCTGCCGAGCGATGTCGGCTGGCTCGACAGCGCTCTGCTCATCTACGTGCCGACCGCGAAGACCGCCGCCGACATTCCGAAGCGCGTGCGGAGTCCTCGTCATTTTCAAGGGCTGTGGTATGTGGGATGGGAGAAGTTCTGAGCCGCGGCCGGCGCCTCACTCACCCACCTTTGGGAGAATTTCGTTCCCGCGCGGCCCGGATCCGGTTCTGCAGCATCTCGTAGTAACCCGCGGCGGGCACCTGCACGCGGCCCGGGCCGGGCCTGATCGCCACGAACTCCCGCGGGTTCATCGCCAGCACCTGATCGATGCTGACCGTGAAATCGACGTTCACCAGCACGCTGACGCGACCGCTGTCCTTCGGCCAGGTGAGCGGCCCCCACTCCCGCGCGGGCAACTGCTCCAGGTCCTTCCAGGAGCCGGGCCAGGCCCGGCCCGCGTTGTGCTCCGCGAACTCGCCCGCGAGGTCGCACACCAGCACGACGGCCTGGAAGCGATCCTCGGCCCGGAGGGCTTCCCGGCCCGCGCTCACGAGCGCTACCACGATCCACGCCGCGATCGCGAGAAAGATCACGGGAATGGCGATCGCGACCCCGATCCACAGCCGCCGTCGGACCGGCGGGTGCGCTCTCCCGGGATGGGCCGCGTGCTTGCCCGGCATGTTCGGTTACAACTTCTTCAGCGCCGCCACCAGCGCATCGATGTGGCTGAACTCGTGCGCCGCCGACACCTGGCACCGAAGCCGGGCGTGGCCCTCGGGCACCACCGGGTAGCCGAATCCGATGACGAACACACCCAGCTCCAGCAGCCGCTGGCTCATCGCGATCGCCTTGGCCGTGTCGTGAACGATGATCGGGCAGATCGCCGTCGGGCTCTCCAGCACATCGAACCCCGCGGCCTTGATCTGCTTGCGGGCGTAGGCCACGTTGTCGCGGAGCTTCTTGACTCGCCCAGGCTCGCGCTCGATGATCTCGATCGCCTTGCTGGAGCTGCACGCCACCGTCACCGGCAAGGCGTTGCTGAACAGGGTCGGCCGCCCGCGCTGGATGATGAGCTCGATCACCTTCCTCGAAGCCGCGATGAACCCGCCCGCGCCGCCGCCCAGCGCCTTGCCCAGCGTGCCCGTGAAGATGTCGACCCTTCCGGCCCCTTCGTGCCTCCGTGCCTCCGTGCCTTCGTGCCTTCCGAACATCCCCCAGTACTCGTGCGTCCCGTGCCCGCGATCGCCCATCACACCGTGGCCGTGGCTGTCATCGACGACCAGCATCGCGCCGTACTGATCGCAGAGCTTCCGCATCTTCGGCAGGTTGGCGATCGAGCCCTCCATGCTGAAGACGCCGTCGGTGACGACCCAGATCTGCCCCGTCACATCCTTGCTGGCCCGGGCCTCCTTCAGCCGCGCTTCCAGCGAATCCTCACCCTCCAGCCGGTTGTTCTTGTACAGGCTCTTGAGCACACCCTTCTTGATGACCGTCGCCAGCCGCACGGCGTCGATGATCGAGGCGTGGTTCAGCTCATCGCTGATGATGATGTCCCCCGCCTCGCACAGCGTCGGGAAGACCGCCTCGTTGGCCGTCCAGCAGGAGACGAACGTGTACGCCGCCTCGGTGCCCATGTACCGCGCGATCCGGGCCTCGACCTCCTCGTGCGGCGTGAACGTCCCGCAGATGAACCGCACGCTCGCCGTGCCCGCGCCGAAATCGCGCAGGCCCTTGTGCCCGGCCTCGATCACCTCGGGGTGGTTGGCCAGCCCCAGGTAGTTGTTGGAGCAGAAACAAAGGCACTCCCCGAACCCGCGGACCTTCACGGTCGCATCCATCGGGCCTTCCAGCATCCGCAGGTGCTTCCACAGCCCGCCCGCCTTGAGCTGGGCGAAGAGGGCCTCGGTGCGGGTGTCGAAGACCGAGGATGGCGAGGGGGCGAGGGTGGCGCTGGACATAGGGGCAAACTCCGTGTCTGCTGTGACGATGGAACACACGATAGGACGGGCCCGGGATGGTCCGCGGGCCCGGCGGGTTCCCTGAAATGACGCCATTCCGCTCCATTCTCGCCCTGTTCCTGCCGGCGGCCCTGACCGGGGCGGCGATGGCGAGACAGGCGGGCTCCGCCGATGGCCGCTGGATCGCCGCCACTGCGCAGAAGCCCATGAAGGGTTCATCCCGGTACGCGCGCGACCTCTTCCTCTGGAGGCTCGATCCTTCCCCCACCCCGAAGTAGTCGCCCGCTTGCCAATCGCCCTCCTCCCGCTCACACTGCTCACGCACCACGGAGCCGTCGAATGCTCATGCGCCCGAACCTTCCCCTCGTTGCCCTCCTCGCCTGCGCGGGCTTCGCCTGCGCTGCCCTCACTCCCGCCGCCCCGGGCCAGCAGGTCCCCACCCCCGGCCCGCTCCCCCCTTCACCCGTGCCGGGCCTCGACTACGCCACCGACTTCTTCCCCGGGGCCCGGCACGACCCCGCCATCCCCACCCCCGATTCCATCCTCGGTTTCCCGGTCGGCCAGCGGGCCGCCACCCACGCCCAGATCCAGGCCTGCCTGAAGGCCTGGGCCGGCGCTTCGAGCCGCTGCGCCCTCTTCGAGTACGCCCGCTCGTACGAGAACCGCGCCCTCTCGTACCTGGTCATCTCCAGCCCCGCCAACATCCAGCGCCTGGATGCCATCAAGGCCGACATGGCCAAGCTCGCCGACCCCCGCAAGGCGGGCCCGGGCGAGACCGACCGCATCACCGCGAACTCCCCCGCCATCGCGTGGATGGCCTACACCATCCACGGCGATGAGATGTCCAGCTCCGATGCCGCCCTCGCCGCCGCCTGGCACCTCATCGCCGGGCAGGATGCCGAGGTCACCGCGCTGCTCGACAACCTCATCATCATCATCGACCCCCTCATGAACCCCGATGGCCGCGACCGCTGGCTCAACCAGCAGTTCGAGAACCGCACGGCGGCGCCCTCCCTCGATGACCAGTCGCTCCTGCACGCGGGAAGCTGGCCCTGGGGCCGCACCAACCACTACCTCTTCGACCTCAACCGCGACTGGATCCTGGGTGTCCACCCCGAAAGCCGCGGACGCATCGCCGCGATCGGCCAGTGGCACCCGCAGCTCCTGCTCGAAAGCCACGAGCAGGAGCCGCAGGACACCTTCCTCTTCAGCCCGCCCCGCGCGCCCTTCAGCCCGCACCTGCCCAAGACCCTCGACAAGTGGTACGACGCCTTCTCCAAGGACAACGCCAAGGCCTTCGACCGCTTCGGCTGGCGCTACTACACCGGCGAATGGAACGAGGGGTGGTACCCCGGCTACTCGGGTTCGTGGGCCGCCTACCGCGGGGCCATCGAGAGCCTGTACGAACAGGCCCGGGTCCAGACCGACGCCGTCCGCCGGGCCGAGGGCACGCTCGACACCTACCGCGAAGCCGTGCACCGCCAGGTCGTCGCCACCTTCGCGAACCTCAACACGCTCCGCGCGAACAAGGCCGAGATCCTCAAGGACTTCGCGGCCCAGCGGCGCGAGAACCTCGCCGAGGATGGCCCGTTCGCGAAGCGCACCTTCGCGGTCCTGCCCTCCGGCAACCAGGCCCGGCTCGATGGCCTGCTTGACAAGCTCCTGCTCCAGGGCTTCGAGCTGTACACCTCCAAGGCCGGTTTCACCGCCACCGGCAAGGACCAGCTGGGCCGGGCCATCAAGGACCGCCAGTTTCCCGCGGGCACGATTCTCATCCCGGGGCGCCAGCCCGAGGCCCGGCTGTTGGCGGAGATGCTCGAGTTCGACCCGCGCATGCCCGCCGACTTCCTCAACGAGGAGCGCCGCGAGCTGCTGCGCTTCAACCGCTCCAAGATGTACGACGTCACCGCGTGGAACCTGACCATGCTCCACGGCGTCGAGGCGTGCGAACTCGCCACCGAGCTCCCCGCCGATGCCGAGCCGTATTCCCCCACCGTCACGAAGCAGGAAGCGCCGGGCCTCGACCGCCCCGAGGCCCTCGTGGGCTGGGTGATCAACGGCGATGATGACCGATCTGTCGCCGCCGCGGCCCGGCTCATGGAGCGCGGTGTGCAGGTGCGGGCCTCCCTGAAGCCCTTCGAGCTCGAAGGCCGGGCCTGGCCGCGCGGCTCGCTGCTCATCGCCCGCATCGACAACCGCGCGTTCACACCCCGCAGCGCCCCGCCCGGGCCCGGCGAGCCGCCGACCGCCCTCGGCTACACCGAGGCGCTCGCCCGGGTGTGCACAGAGCTGGGCCTCACCGCCCGCGGTGTTGACACGGGCCTGTCGCCCGGCGATCTGCCCGACCTCGGCGGCGAGTACTTCCCGCGGCTCGAGCCGCCATCGATCGCGGTGCTGGCGCGGGAGCCCTTCGATGTCTACAGCTACGGCGAGATCTGGTTCACGCTCGACCGCGAGCTGGCCATCCGCGCCTCGTATCTCGACGGGGCCAACATTTCCGGGGCCGATCTCCGCCGCTACAACGTCATCATCCTCCCCGCGGCGGGCGGCGATGCGCTCCGCGACATCTCCGAAAGCATGAAGGCCTGGGTGAAGGGCGGCGGCACGCTCATCGCGATCGGCCCGTCCGCGGGCGGGGTTGCGAGCGAGAAGGCCGGGCTGTCCTCGGTTCGCCAGCTCCCCGATGTTTTGGCCAAGCTCGATGATTACGACCTGGCGGTCCAGCGCGAGTGGCTGGGCCTGACCACCAACGTCAACCCCGACAGCGTGTGGTCACACACGCCCAGCGCCGAGGTGGCGTACCCCTGGCCCGGCGGCGCGCCGGGGGACAAGGCGCCCGAGAAGCCATCTGAGGATGAGCTCAAGAAGCGTGACAAGTGGGAATCGCGCTTCATGCCGCAGGGCGCGATCCTGGCGGCCCGGACCGATGACCGCCACTGGATGACCTTCGGGTGCGGGCCGGTGCTGCCGGTGCTCTACACGGGCGGCACGGTGCTCATGGCCGCAGAGAGCGCGGAGGCGCCGGTTCGCTTCGGCGCGATTGTCCCCGCGCCGCCGCCGCCTCCGCAACCCACCCAGAGCGTGCAGACACCCGAGCCCCCCAAGGCCGATCCGGCCGAGGGTTCGAGGCCCGGCGAGGCGAAAGACAAGGCCAAAGAGGAGGGGAAGGAAAAAGAGGAACCCAAACCCCCGCGGCTTGGTTGGGCCAACACCCCGCCGGGCCACGAGTTGCGCCTCCGCATGAGCGGGCTGCTCTGGCCCGAGGCGGCCCGGCGGCTGGGCCATTCCGCGTTCGTGACGCAGGAACGCCTCGGCGATGGTCAGATCATCCTTTTCGCGGCCTCACCTACGTGGCGCGGAGGCGCCCGCGGCACGGCCCGGCTGCTCACCAACGCCGCGGTCTACGGGCCGGGCCTTGGCGCATCCCACCCGATTAAGCCCTGATCAAGCCCCCGGGTGACCCCCGAGCGGTCTGCGGAAAGCCTCAGAATGAGCCCGATGCATGTTCTCTCTGCACACCGATCAACCGGATGAATCTTCGTCTCATGCGAATGACTGATGCGGAGATACGCCCGGCAGTCATTCCTGTAAAACATCCTGCGATCTATTGACACGCACGGGCAAGTCCGAGTATTCCTAGCGATCTGGACCGATCCGGCCGGGGCCCGCGCCCGGTCACCGCGACCACGCGGCGCAACTCCTCCTGGGGGCCGCTCCGGAACACCGGAGCGCAACAACTCGTTGGTGCATGACGGGTGGGGTGGTGGAGGTGGTCGAAACCGGACAACGCGCGAACTCGTCACCGAGCGGCGGTGGCCGCATCGGCCCCGCACCGCAACACAAGGACGTCGGCGCGCAAGCAGCCGCGGCATGTCTCCTGATCCCCGACGACGGGATGTTCGTTCAAGCGGGCGTGATGGCGGATGGAAGTCACAAGGCCGGTCGTCGGGACAACTCGTGGTTCATCGGATTCGAGTGGGTGGTGGGTGTTCGAAGTTTCCTTCAACCTGAAGCACGAAAGGCATCCCTCATGAATGCAACGCATCGAGTTCCTCCGTTGTTCGCCCGCGGAGTGCGGGCGGGCCTGGCCGCCGCGGCGCTCATCTGCCTCGCGGGCCAGGCCTGGGCCGAGCCCTGCAGCCCGGCCGACCTCAACGGCGACGGCATGATCGACTTCTCCGACTACCTGGAGTTCCTCAACCGGTACGACATCGGGGACCTTTCGGTCGACTATACCGGCGACGGGATG
>JADLFW010000042.1 GCA_020849615.1 Phycisphaerales bacterium | reverse complement strand
GCAACTCGCCTGCATGAAGTCGGAATCGCTAGTAATCGGAGATCAGCTACGCTCCGGTGAATGTGTTCCTGAGCCTTGTACACACCGCCCGTCACGTCATGGGAGCCGGGAGTGCCCGAAGCCGCCACAGTTCAGTGGTGTCTACGGCAAGATCGGTGACTGGGACGAAGTCGTAACAAGGTAGCCGTAGGAGAACCTGCGGCTGGATCACCTCCTTTCTAAGGGATTTCCTTAGACCATGACCGGTCAACTTCGGTTGACCTTCGCGGAGCGATCCGCGACGTGGTTGTCAGCACATTGTCGTCCGCCGCAAGGCGGTTAGTCGTCGGGCAACCGGCGGCAAAGCGGTCCCAACTGTTCTCTGTATACCTCAGGTCACTGAGCGTACAACCCCCGGTCACAAGCCGGGGGTTGTCGTTTTTGGAAGCCGCTGGTTACTCAGGCCGAGCCAGGTCACTCTCGAACGGCAACTCCCACTCCGCCGCAGTTGATCCGTCCGCATTCACCGCCCTGACTTGCCACCGACCGCGGATTCGCATTCGCGGAGCGTCGAACAACACTTCCCCGCGTGCGATCTGCCTCTCCTGGGACCCGGAGAAGGTGTAGGGGTTGTTCGGCATCGGCTCCCATCCCGGCCATGGTTTCGTTCCCGCGAGGAGCCACGCGGTCGGCGATGCATTCATTGGGAACTCGATGCGGCCACCTTCCACGCTCAGGTCGCCGGGCCGCCCCATGACCACTACCCCCGATACGCGTGAGCCACCGAAACGAAGGATGCCCTCTAGTCTCGCCTCAACCCTGTACGGGCGCCAACTGTCCGTCGTCACAACACGCAGACGGGCCGGGCCGTACCCCGATTTCAGATACCGGGCCCAGTCCGCATCGGACACTTGCTTCCTGAGCCGAGCCTCTTCGATTAGATCCCCCCAGGCAGCATCCCACTCGCGGGACAGATCCGCCTGCGATTGCAGAGCACGGGCAACGAGGTCCTTAGTCTGCCGCTCGTCGCACGTGCCGGCCGCAACGCGCCCGACCAGTTCGAGCAGGGCCTCCCGGTCTCGGCTCGCCTGCGGGATCAGCATCCAAGTGGGCTGAACCCGAGCGATGGCCCCACGGGTTGCACCGAGGTACAGGATAGTCACCATCCCCAGCACCCCCACCACCGTCACGACCACCCCGGCCCGGATCGCGCCGGGCCGCCGGGCCCGGTTGCCGATCTCGATCGCGCCGGCCCGCGCGAGGGCCACCCCGCACTCGGGGCACCTGGCCCCCTTCGGCACTGCGAACGCCGAGCGTCGCCCGGGCGGGAGCGACCCCACCAGGTCGAACCCGCACCCGCCGCAGATCGGGTGGTCATCGAGCTTCCGCCCGCGCCGGCCCAGACCGATCAGCGCGATCCCCCAGGCGGCGATGATGAGGGAGAGGATGAAGAGCATTACCGGCCGCTCCGCACGAATGGCACGTTCTTGAACTCGATCTCGTCACCGCAGATCTCCAGAAACCCTCGCCTATGCGCCTGCTCGATGTCGGGCCGAAGGATCACATCGAACGTCTTCTGCGAGGAAATCAAGTCGACATCCTGCGGGGAAAGGTCGTACCACCCATCAACGCTGTAATCGGCCGTGCCCGCCTCCCAGTTCACTGTGCCACCGTGATACCACATCGGCCACTCCCGCCCGGCGCAGCGGATAGACATCTTCCAGCACGTCGGGCCCGGCAGGCGATCCCACGCGAGCTTCACTTCCGGGAGACGGAGTTCAGGGTCATTCGGGACGGACGGGTCCTTGATGATCCCCGGGCGGCCGATAGACACACGCAGGGCCTTCTGCATCGAATCCCTGATTGCAGAACCGGTCCTGAGATCCACCAGCGGCTCGCCGGGCCCGCGCACTTCGACGGGCGCTGAGACCTCGACGGGCCAGACATCCAGCGGGGTGGTGTCGCCCGGCCTCTTCAACAGATAGACATTCCAGTACGCGGTCAGTGTGCGGTGGCCGGGCGGCCCGTCCGCCTGCATCTGAAGGTCCGGCATTGGGCTCGCGAAGTACGCCGGGCCGCTGGCGACGCCTCGGCTGTCCGCACGCACGGTCTGCACATCTCGAGCGGCAGACCAGCGCCCACCCTTCGGCGATGCCGCGGCGGCTGATTTCAGCTTCCGCCCATCCAGCGCAGCGCCGACCAGTGACGACACGAGGCAGACATCTTCGCGCGTCCCGGCCCGGGCCATCACGAACTCGCGGCCCGGATTCTCAAAGCCGATCTCCATGGACACCGGCTCGCCGGCGCGCACCCGCGGCAGCGCCGTAAGCACCGGCTTGACCGCCCCGCGCCGGAACTGGATGCTCTGCGCGGGGGTGACCAGCCCCTTGGATTCGGCCGCGGTGAAGATGTTGCCCCAACCCGGATTCCACGAAGTTGACAGGTCCGCCTGCCGCTGCAGCGTCTCCTGGATCAACGGCCCCGGCGTGGTCAAGCGGCCGTCGGAAATGCGATCGGCGATCTCGTCGAGGGCCGCACGCCCGGCCTCAAGTCCGGCGTAGCGCCCTTGCATCCGCAGCCACCACACGGGCGCGTAGGTGATCGCGGTTCCGCCCGATGCGGTCGCGATCCAGAACACGCCGGAGGCCAGCATCAGCCCCATCAGCCCGCCGCCGGCCCACACCCGCCAAGGCTGACGGACCCAGATACCACGCCGAATGCCCGCTTCGTCACTCAGCCCCGAGCCGCATTCCGGGCACGTGCCGATGGCGGGGAACACGCCCGTGAGATCGAAGCCGCAGCCCCCGCACGAGAGGCGTTCCGGGTCGATCAGACGCCCGCGCACGCCAGTGATGAGGAGGCCAACGCCGATGAGGAAGAGCAGGAGAATCGGAAGTGCAATCATTCGTTGACCCAGCTAGCGATAGCTTGAACGCCGCACACCCCCACCAGGTCAAACCGGCACTTCCGGCAGATCGGGTGGTCATCGATCTTCCGCCCGCGCAGGCCCAGACCGATCAGCGCGATCCCCCAGGCGGCGATGATGAGAGAGAGGATGAACCAAGAGCCCGTCATCATGTTCACACGCTCGCCCTAATACCGATCTCGCCACGTGTTCCGCTCGCGTTCGTCATCAACAACGGCTTCGGAGAACAGCAGGTCCGGGCCGACCCACCCTCGGCGGATGTCGCCGTTGGATTCGGCGGCCCGGAAGCTGGGCCGCAGGATCAGTCCGATCGCCGCCATTTCGCGCGGCAGAACCTGTCCATCCGCCAAGGCTCCGCACGACCGAACTATCCGGCCCTTGGTTCCGGCTTCGATCGCGAGCGTGCCGGCCCGGGCTTCCACCCTTTGGCCCGCCACTTGCCACGCGAGGATCACATCGAATCCGGCATCGATGGGGAAGGGCTCGGTGATCGTGAATAGCAGCGTCACTGTCGGCGGCGGCTCCGGGCCCGGTTCGCCACTGCCGACGCTGAAGGTCCGGCCTGAGTCGATCGACACTCGGGGTGACTCAATGAGACCACACAACTGCTCCGCCAGCGAGTCATCGCGAAACACCTCAATCATGGGCTCATCGGCGCCGACGACGGTGATCGTGCCCGATCGCTCCTCCTTCCACTCCGCGATGCTGCTGGGGGCCATCATCCCGCCCGTTGGAGGCCCGGCCATCAACCTCACGGTCCAGCTCACCGACCATGCGGCCGGGCCAGTCTGCGTCGGAGAGCCGAAACCTGTTCCGAAACCGCCAGCGTTCATGGTGTCGGCCCGGATATACGCCGTTCCGGCGTCATGCTGCTCGACATCACCCAGCCGGATGACGTCGAAGTTCACGGCAATCCATATGTCAGCGCTCTTGCTCAGACGGGACGAGCGGCCGACGATCTTCAACGCGGTCGGCTCATCTACGCGGGCGCGCTCGCGGACAACGGCCTCGAACTGCACACCGCCGCGGATGTACGCGGCGAGGTCGGCATTGCCGGCGAAGCCACCATTCCAGGCGGCCATGATGAAATCACCCCAGCCCGGCAGCCATGGCGCCTGCACATCCGCCTGCCGGGCCAACCCCTCGGCAATGAGCTTGCTCACCGTGACGCGATCGAGCTTCTTCTTGGTGATGCGCGAGCCGAGCTCGCCCATCGCCGCCGTCGCAACGCCGGGCCCGGAGTATCGAGCTTCGGTGACCAGCAGCCAAACGGGCTTGTACGGATTAGCGGCCGGGCCGATGAGCACCGACAGAACGAGCGTCGCGAGCGGCACTCCCCCGATCGCCGCCAACACGGCCCCCACAGTAATCAACCGCCCGCTCCTGCGCCGATTCCCCACCCGCCGGGCCCGCGCATCCGCGATCTCCGCCCCGCACTCCGGGCACTTCTCCGCGCCGGGCCACACCCCCACCAGATCAAACCGGCACTTCCGGCAGATCGGGTGATCATCGATCTTCCGCCCGCGCAGGCCCAGCACCAGCGCCATCAGCCCGGCGACCGCGAAGAACAGCAGCGGGATGAGGGGGACTCCGTTCACGCGACGAGCCAGCATATCAGCCGCTTCCGCCGGGCCAAACGCCTGTTGGCCATCCATCAAACCCCAACGCACAAACTACCGAAGCAAGTTCGGCAGCGGCCCGGATTCGCGGATCCTGATCTCCCCGCCCCAGATCTCGCTCAGGTCCACCGTCAGCTCCGCCGCCTCGATGCTGGGCCGGAGGATGTACTCCACCCCGCCCAGCGGCGCGGGCACATCCAGCAGGAACTGCCGCGTGTCCAGCTCATCGAACGGATCATCCGGGATTGGCACGAGCGACCCCAGCCGGACCTCCGTCCCCTCCATCGCGGCGTAGACCTCGAACGCGTACGGGCACGGCGCGTGATCGGTGCGGAACACACCGTTGAGCATCCGCGGGTCGAACCTCTGCACGCGGAAGACCTCGCGCAGGCCCTGTTCCAGCTTGCGGCCCGGCTCATCCCCGTCGGATTCCGGCGGCGCGATCAGCTTCACCGTCGGCTCTCCCGCCGGCATCACCGTGAACGTGCGGGTGAACTCGCGCTCGAACGTCCGCCGCCGGGCCGCCTCCCCCGACGGTGACGACTTGGGCACGATCGGCCGCTGGATGCTGAACCGCCACTTCGTCGTGATCGTGTACAGGCCCGGCTCCTGCGGCGCCAGCACCGGCGCCCAGTCCTCGCGCGCGGCCATCCGCCCGGTCGATGTGATGTCGATCACATCGAGCGATGGCCTGAACCGCTCGCCCAGGTACTTCGCGCCGGGCCAGCCGCGCCCATCGCCCTCGCTCGTCGCCCCCGTGCGCAGCAGCCGCCCGCCGATGTCCCTCTGGTCCCGCCCCGCCACCGTCAGGCTCACCCGCTCGCCGGAAAACCCCACCCACGACAGCGGGCCCGCGCGGGCCTCGATCGACAGCCGGGCCGGCACCGGCCGACCGGCCCGCACCACCGGCCGAACCTCGAACGTCCCCGCGATCACCCCTTCCAGGTACCGGTTGAACTCCTGCTCGCTGATCTTCCCCGCATCGAAGCCGCGCTCCACCAGCCGCCCCCAGCGCGGATCCCACGGCATGGATCGATCAGCCTGCCGCTGACGGGCCATCGGCGCCAGGGCTTCGTAATGAGATTCACTCAGCCGATCCCGCTCGGCCCGGCGGATGAGCTCATCGAGCCTGTCGCGAACGCCGGGCCGGGCCCGCGCTGCACCCTGGCCCGGGTTGCCCGCCGACTCGGCGCGGCGCAGTTCCCAGATCAGCATCGCGGCGGGCTTGGCCCGGTTCCAGTCGTAGGCCCGGGCCTGGCGGTAGATCGCCCAGCCGAAGACGGCGGAAGGGATGATCGCCACCACGAGCCCGGCCGCGGCCAGCCACGGCCGCCGGCGCCGAAGGCCCGTCCCGATGGCCCGCCGGGCCGAGAGATCCGCACCGCACTCGGGGCACCGGGCCGGCTGGGAAGTGGGCGGGGGCAGACCGATGAGATCGAAGCCGCAGGCCCGGCATATGGGGTGATCGTTCAGCCTCCGCCCGCGGCGTCCGGCGAGCATGAAAGCGATTCCAGCGGCCAGCATGGAGGCCAGGATCATGCCGATGGGCCAGTTGAGCTGGAAGGGCATCAGGGCCTCCGAACCGCCTCAAACCCGCGAATTCCGGCCACGTGAAGTCTACGAACGCGGGCTGCAACTGAATGCCCGGGCCGCGGTCTGATCTCCCCTATGTTGCCAAGCCCCCGGACGTTACACTCCCAACGACAAGGACGGCGTTCGCATGATTTCCGGGGCAAACAACTCCGCAATCCAGACCCCGCCCGAGGTGGCGGGCGCTGCGCCCTTGCCGCCCATCCGGCGCCCGGATCAAGCTCCTCCGCCCAAGGGGCTCGGATCGCGCTCGGCCGACAGCGACACGGTGGCGGATGCTCCCGATGGCGCTGAACCACCCGGGACGCCACACACCCCCGAGACGCACGACACTCCGTTTGACGGGCCGGGCCCGGCCGATTCCGATGCGCCCCCATTGGCCGCCGGCACTTCCGTCGGTGACTGCACGATCGAGTCGGTCATCGGCGAGGGCGGGTCTTCGGTTGTCTACCTGGCCCGGCAGCGCGGGCTCGACCGGCCGGTGGCGATCAAGGTGCTGCGGGCCCCGGCCGGCTCGCGGCAGGCGCGGTGGCGCTTCACGCTCGAGGCGCGGGTGCTGGGCCGGCTCGATCATCCCGGCATCGCCCGCGTCTTCGGAAGCGGCGTGACCGGTGATGGCCGCCCGTACCTGCTGATGGAGTACATCGACGGCAGCCCCATCACCGAGGCCGCGAGCGGGCTGACGTTCCGCGAGAAAGTGCGCCTCTTCCTCGATGTGTGCGATGCCGTGCAGGCTGCGCACCGCTCCGGCGTCATCCACCGCGATATCAAGCCCAGCAACGTGCTCGTCGAGAAAGCGCGGGCCGATGGCCGCTCCACGGTCAAGCTCCTGGACTTCGGCATCGCCCGCGTGACCCAGGAAGGCTCGGCCCTGTTCACCGCGCACACCTACGCCGGCACGCTCCTGGGCACCGCCGCCTACATGAGCCCCGAGCAGGCCGCGGGCCAGCACGACGAGATCGGCACCACCAGCGATGTCTTCAGCCTCGGCGTCGTGCTCTTCGAGCTGCTGGCGGGCCGCATACCCCGCCCGTGCTTCGGCGGCACGGGCTCCGCATCGGCGCGGCTCCCGCTCGATGAGCAGCTCCGCCGTCTCCGCACCGATCCCGCGCCGCCGCTCTCCCGCTTCAACCGCTCCCTCGGCGGCGACCTCGAGACCATCGTGGCCCGGGCCCTCGAGATCGCCCCGGCCCGGCGCTACCAGTCGCCCGGCGAGTTCCGGGCCGACCTCGAGCGGTGGCTGGACAAGCGACCCATCGAGGCCCGCCGCCCGGGCGCGTGGTACCGGGCCCGGCTCTGGGTCCGGCGCAACCGCGCAGCGACCGCGACGATCGCGGCGATTCTGACCCTGGGCGCGTTTGCCTCCGTGATGGGCATCAAGGCCTGGCAGCTGGAGCGGCGCGAGTATGAATCCGCGCTCGCGCATTACACGCTGCTGCTCGATCAGCTCGTCGATGAGGCCGCCAGGCGGACGGCGACCCGCGAGTTCCGGCTCGGCATCCTCGAAGCCGCCTCCGCCGGCATCCAGCGCGACCTGCACCGCCGGCCCGATGACCTGCGGCTGCTGGCGCTCTCGGCCCAGTCGATCACGGGCATCGCCTCCATCCGCCTCGAGCAGGCCCGGCACGATGAGGCCCTCGCCCTGCAGGAGCGGGCCCTGACGCTCCGCCAGCGGATCGCCGCCGCCAACCCTAAAGACCGGGCCGCCCGCCTCGACCTGTGCACCCAGATGGTCCGCGTCGGCGACATCGCCGGGCGGATCGACCCCGACCGTCGGCTGGGCATGTACCAGCAGGCCCACGGCCAGTTGCTTGAGCTCTGCCAAGAAGACCCCACCGACGCCTGCGCCCTCGACAGCCTGACCTGGAGCTACGAACGCCTGGGGCGGCTCATCGAGCTGCAGTCGGGCCGGACCGCCTCCATGCCCTACTTCCGCGAGCGCCACGCCGCCGCGGAGCGGCTCCTCGCCCTCGAACCCGATTCCGTCGCCGCCACCTACTCCTACGCCGAAGGCCTTCAGCAGCTCACCTCCCGGCTGCTGGAAGAGGCCCGGCTCCCGGAAGCCCCGGACGGGCCGCGCTTCGACCCGATCCGCCTTGCGGAGGCCATCGACTTCCAGAACCGCTCGATCGAAGCCGGGCGCCGGCTCGAGGCGCTCGTGCCCAGCGAGGTCCGCGCCACCCACATCATGGTGCGGGCCGTGGCCCGGATGTCCTACCTGAACCGCCAGCTCGATCGGCTCGACGAGGCCCGGCCCTGCGCCGAGGAAGCCCTTCTGCGGGCGGAAAAGCTCTTTGAGCAGGACCCTCTCAACACCACCGCCGCGTGGTGCATGCTGCACGCGCTGGATGAGTTAGTGCAGGTCCACATCGCCGCCGGCGAGCCCGACCAGGCCCGGCGGTGCACGGAGCGACAGATCGCGATCATCAAGCAAACACCCGACCGCGGCGAGGGTGAGAGCGAGTTCGCCCGGGCCCTCGACCAGGCCCGGGAAATGCGCGCCGAAACAATCAACCTCATCGCCCGCTCACGCAGCCCCGAGCGATAGCCGGGCCCGTGGCCCTTAGCGCCGGCTCGAGGTCTTCTTCTTCGGCACCTTCGCGCCCTCCCGCCGGGCCTCGGCGAGACCGATCGCGATCGCCTGCTTGCGGCTCGTGACCCGCTTGCCCGAACCCCCGCTCTTGAGCGTCCCGCGCTTCCGCTCGTGCATCGCCCGCTCCACCTTCTTGGATGCCTTCTTGCTGTACCTGGCCATGTGAGTTCTCCCGCGCCGGCCGCCGCCGGCGGCCGGGCCACGAGCAGGGTGCGCCCGGCGGCTGAGCGCATCATGACGGGCGCGTGTGAATGTCTGCATCCGGCGCCCTTGGCCCGGCCTAGGTTCTGTTTGACGGATGCCTTTGGGTGGCCCGGCTCTCCGGGCCGGGCGAAGAAACACAGACGGAAATGTTCGGTTCGGAGCACCGTGCCACCCTGGAATCGATCCATCAAACACGACCTAGGCGGGATGGCCGGGCCCGGCGTCCCGGGAGCGGCGGTGCACCGCTTCGGCCTCCGCGCTGAGCACCACATCCCCGTCGGCGGCCCGCCGGATGCACTCGATGAGCGAGGCGACATCGTCGTTCTTGGAGAGGTAGCCCCACGCCCCCGAATCCAAGGCCCGGTTGATGTACCCGACATCCACGTGCCCGCTGAACATCAGGATGCGGATCGCCGGCTCCCCGATGCTCATCCGCTCGACGATGTCGAACGTGTCCACATCGGGCATGTCGACATCCATCAGCACGATGTCCGGGCGGAGGCCACGGACCGTCTCCTCCACGGCCCGCCCGTCGGTGACCTGGCCCAGCCATTCCAGAGTCGGCTCCACCGCCAGCCGCCGCTGCAGCGCTTCGCCGACGAGCCGGTTGTCATCGACACACAAGATCCGCAGGACCGGCGCTGGACCCTGACCCATGAGCACCTCACGTGCGTTCTGTCAGCAGCCCGTACATCCGGCTCCGCAGCACGGACGGCGGGAGGTGCTTTTCGACGATTGTGATCCGCCCGTCGTCCCCGCCCGCGGCCTCCCCGCCGAACACCACGGCCCGGCGCACGGGCCGGGCCTTGACGAAATCCTGCGCCGCGATCATCACATCCTCCCCGTTCTGCTCGGTGACCCACAGGTCGGCTGTGTCGGGCCCGGCCTCGGAGATCTGGTAGCCGATGAACCTGAGGATCGATTTCACGTGCGCCACCAGACGCGGGTCGTTGAGCGTCACCGCGGCGATCGACCGGCCCGGCTGGCCGGGCCCGGCGTCCCGCAGGCGCGCCCGCCGGGCCGCGGGGATGTCGAGCAGGATCGTCGTGCCGCGCTGGGGCGCCGACTCGACGTGGATCCGCCCGCCCGCCTTCTTGATCAGCCCGTTGACCAGCGCCAGCCCCAGCCCGGTGCTCAGGCCGCGCGTCTTGGTCGTGAAGAACGGCTCCAGGCAGCGGCGCTGCGCCTCCTCGCTCATGCCGGGCCCGTCGTCCGACACGCGGATGCGCACGAACCCGGCGGCCGGGCCCGGCTCCGCGGCGACCGTCACACGCCCGTTGGGGAGTGACTTCATCGCATCGCCCGCGTTCTGCACCAGGTTGAAGACGACCTGGGTAAGCGCGGCCTTGCCCATCGAGACCGGCGGCAGGCCAGGCCCGGCGTCGAACTGCAGGGAGACGCTCCGCGGGATCCCGTTGCGGACCATGCCCTCCGCCTCGGGCCACCACTGTGCCAAATCGGTGCAGCAGTCCAGTTCGGTCCCGCCCTCGGGGTCAATGGCCAGCAGGCGCAGGCTGGCGGCCAGGCGCTGCAGGTACTCGGTGGCCTTGCGGATGGCCTGCACATCCTCCCGCACCTCGGGGGGCACTTCGCTGGCCTCGATTGTGTCCAGGTGCATCCGGATGGGCAGCAGCAGGTTGCCCATGTCGTGGCCCAGCCCGGCCGAGAGCGTGCCGATCGTCGCCATCCGGTCCGCGATCCGCAGCCGCTCGACGGACTGCTCGAGCTGGCGGGTGCGCTCGGCGACCAGCCGCTCCAGGGTCTCGCGATCCCGGGCCAGAACGGCCTCGGCCCGTTTCTGCTCGCCGATGTCGCGCAGGACCTTGGACACCCCGATCACCTCGCCGAAGCTATCGCGGACGGGCGACACCGTCAGCGAGACGTCGACGGGCCGGCCATCCTTGGCGATGCGGACGGTCTCGAAGCTGCGCAGGCGTTCGCCGCGGTGGATGCGGGCGATGATCTCGTCCTCCTCGCCGGCCCGGCCGGGAGGCAGAAGCGTGAGGATCGGGCGGCCGATGACCTCGGCGGCGGAGTAGCCGAACATGCGCTCGGCGCCGGAGTTCCAGGAGGTGATGTTGCGGTCGAGGGAGATGGAGATGATGGCATCAGCGGAGGAGGAGACGATTTCAGCGAGGAGCGTCTGGGCCTGCTCGGCGCGGCGGGTATCGGTGACGTCGGTCAGCATGTTGACCGCCCCGATCACGTTGCCCGCGATGTCGCGGATGAGGTCGGGGTACGGAACGACCGTGCGCCGCGTGCCGTCGGGCCTCTCGACGACGATCTCGGCGCCGCGCACGATCCGGCCCGTCCTGATCGCGACCGCCATGGGGCTCTCTTCGCCCGGCAGCAGCGTGCCGTTGAACCGGTAGATGCGCCACGAGCCGCACCACCGTTCCACGCCGACCTCGGGCTCCCGGCCCCACAGCTCGACGGCCGCCTGGTTGTACAGCGTGATGCGCCCCTCGGCGTCGCACGCGTACACCGCGACCGGCAGGGCGTGCACCAGCTGGCGGTACCGGACCTCGCTCTCGCGGAGCTGGGCCGCCGAGGCCTCCAGGTCCGCGGTCCGCTGCGCCACGCGCTGCTCCAGCTCGTGGTTGAGCCGGTAGAGCTGCTCGTTCTTGCGGTGCAGCTCCGCGAAGATCGCCACTTTCGCCCGCAGCACCTGCGGGACGATCGGCACGGGGATGTAGTCGACCGCGCCGAGCTGGTAGCCGCGCAGGCGGTCGTCGTCGCTGAGGTGCACGGCCGAGATGAAGATGATGGCGGTGCGGTGGAAGCGCGGGTGCTGGCGGATCAGCTCGGCGAGCTCGAACCCGTCCATCCGCGGCATGCACACATCCACCAGCACGACCGCGACGTCGTGCTCCAGCAGCAGCCGCAGCGCCTCGTCCGCGGAGCTGGCCTTGAGCACGTTCTCATCGAGCTCGGCGAGCACCGCCTCCAGGCTCAGCAGCTTGGCGGGCTGGTCGTCGACGAGCAGGATGTTGATCTTGACGCGTTCACCCACTGTTGATCACCTCGCTCACCGGTGCAGCCACATGCGGAGCACGGAGAGAAGCTGGTCGGTGTTCACCGGCTTGGCCAGGTAGTCCGAGGCCCCGGCCTCCAGGCACTTCTCGCGGTCGCCCTTCATCGCCTTGGCCGTCAGGGCCACGATCGGCAGCCGCCTCAGGCGCGGGTTGGCCCGGATCGCTCGCATCGTCTCGTACCCGTCCATCTCGGGCATCATGATGTCCATCAGCACGATGCTGACATCGCCGCCCGACTCCAGCGCGCTGATCGCCTCCCGCCCGGTGCTCGCGGCCCGCACCGCCATCCCGCGCCGCTCCAGCAGCGTGCTCAGCGCGAAGATGTTCCGCACATCGTCATCCACGATCAGCACGCACCGGCCCACCAGGTGGTCGTCCGAGCGGTGCAGGCGCTCCAGGATCCGCTGCTGGGCCGGCGGCAGCTGCGAGACCACCCGGTGCAGGAACAGCGAGGTCTCGTCCAGCAGCCGCTCCGGCGATTCCACGCCCTTCACCACCACGCTCCGGGCCAGGGAGTGCAGCCGGGCGTCCTCCTCGGGCGTCAGCGCCTTGCCCGTGTACACCACCACCGGCAGGTCCCGCAGCGACGCGTCGTCGCGGAGCGTCTCGAGCACGTCGAACCCGCTCATGTCCGGCAGCTTCAGGTCCAGCACCACGCAGTCGTACTCGCGCTCGCGCAGCGCATCCAGGGCATCGCCCCCCGTCGCCTCGGCGTCGATGTCGATGTCGTCGTGGCCCAGCAGCTCCCGCACGCTGAACACCTCGGCCTCGTTGTCCTCGACCAGCAGCAGCCGCCGCCGCCTGGGCACGGCGTACTCCTTGATGCGGTTGAGCGCATCGCCCAGCCCGTCCGACGTCACCGGCTTGGTCACGTACGCGAACGCCCCCCGGGCCAGCCCGTGCTGGCGGTCCTCATCCAGCGACACGATCTGCACCGGGATGTGCCGCGTCACCGGGTCCTGCTTCAGCTGGCTCAGCACCGTCCACCCCAGCATGTCCGGCAGGAACAGGTCCAGCGACACCGCCGCGGGCCGGTACTGCCTCGCCAGCGCGATCGCGTCCGCCCCGCGGGCCGCGGCCAGCACCTTGAACCCCCGGTCGTGCGCCACATCCACCATGATCCGCGCGAAATGCGGGTCATCCTCGACCACCAGCAGCGTCGCGTCCTCCGGCCCGACCATGTCACGGTCGTCGGGGATGTGCTCGGGCGCGCGGTCCGCCGCCTGGGCCGCCACGGCCCGCCGGGCCGCGCGGAACGGCGACTCCCGCCCGTCCACGGCGTCCTCGCGCGGCTTCTGCTGCCCCATCGGGCCCGAATACCGGATCGGCAGGAAGAGCGTGAACGTGCTGCCCACCCCCGGCGTGCTCCGCAGCTGGATCTCCCCGCCCAGCAGGTTCGCCAGCTCGCGGCTGATCGCCAGCCCCAGCCCCGTGCCGCCGTACTTGCGGCTCGTGCTGGAATCGGCCTGCTGGAACGCCTCGAAGATGATCTTCTGCTTCTCCAGCGGGATCCCGATCCCCGTGTCGGTCACCTCGAACGCGACGACCATCCCCGCGGCGCCCAGCACGCGGTGCTCGGGCGACCACCCGCTCTTGGCCGCCGACACCGTCAGCCGCACGCCGCCGCTCTCGGTGAACTTGAAGGCGTTGGAGAGCAGGTTCTTCAGCACCTGCTGCAGCCGCTTGGCGTCGGTCAGGATCGCGCGCCCCAGCGCCGGATCGACCTTGACCTCGAAGCCCAGCGCGCGGTTCTCCGCCTCGTGCCTGAACGTCCGCGACACCATGTCCAGCAGCGTCGAGAAGTACACCTCCTCCGCCTCGACCGACACCGTCCCCGACTCGATCTTCGACAGGTCCAGGATGTCGCTGATCAGGTTCAGCAGGTCCGTCCCCGCCGCGTGGATCGTCCTCGCGAACTCCACCTGCTTGGCCGACAGGTTGTCGTCGGCGTTGTCCGCCAGCTGCTGGCCCAGGATCAGGATGCTGTTGAGCGGCGTCCGCAGCTCGTGCGACATGTTCGCCAGGAACTCCGACTTGTACTTGGAGGTCAGCGCCAGCTCCGCCGCCTTCTCCTCCAGCTCCCGCCGCGCCTGCTCGATCTCGCGGTTCTTCCGCTCCACCTCGACGTTCTGCTCCACCAGCTGCTGGGCCTTCTGCGCCAGCTGCTCGTTGGTCTGCTGCAGCTCCCGCTGCTGCGCCTGCAGCTCCGCCGCCAGCTGCTGCGACTGCTTCAGCAGCGCCTCGGTCTGCATCGTCGCCTCGATGCTGTTCAGCAGGATCCCGATGCCGTCGGTCAGCTGCTCCACGAACGACAGGTGTGCCGGCGCGAACTGGTTCAGCGACGAGAGCCCCAGCACCGCCTTGATCTGCCCCTCGAACACCACCGGGAAGACCACCACGCTCCTGGGCACCGCGCTGAACAGCACCGTCCCCACCGGCACCGTGTCCGACGGCACCGACCCCACGATGATCCGCCGCTTGTCCGCCGCGCACTGCCCCAGGAACCCGTCCCCGACGTTCAGCCGCTCCGGGTACCCATTCTCGTGCGCGTTCCCGTAGCACGCCAGCATCTTCAGGTACGGCGTCCCCTCCTCCGTGTTGATCTGGTAGATGATCCCCTGGTGCGCGTTCACCAGCGGCACCAGCTCCGACAGCAGCTGCCGCCCCACCGTCACCAAGTCCCGCTGCCCCTGCAGCATGTTCGTGAAGCGCGCCAGGTTGGTCTTCAGCCAGTCCTGCTCCGTGTTGCGGTCTGTCGTCAACCGGAGGTTGTCGATCATCGTGTTGATGTTGTCCTTCAGCTCCGCCACCTCGCCGCGCGCATCCACCTGGATCGACCTCGTCAGGTCCCCCTTGGTCACCGCCGTCGCCACCTCCGCGATCGCCCGCACCTGCGTCGTCAGGTTCGCCGCCAGCAGGTTCACGTTGCCCGTCAGGTCCTTCCACGTCCCCGATGTCCCCGGCACGTTCGCCTGCCCGCCCAGCCGACCCTCCACCCCCACCTCGCGGGCCACGCTCGTCACCTGCACCGCGAAGATCGCCAGCGTCTCCGTCATGTTGTTGATCGTCTCGGCCAGCGCCGCCACCTCGCCCTTGGCGTTCACCGTCAGGCTCTGCTTCAGATCGCCGTTGGCGACCGCCGTCACCACCTTCACGATGCCGCGCACCTGCTCCGTCAGGTTCGCCGCCATCACGTTCACGTTGTCCGTCAGGTCCTTCCACGTCCCCGCCACGCCCGGCACCTGCGCCTGCCCGCCCAGCTTGCCCTCCGTCCCCACCTCCCGGGCCACCCGCGTCACTTCCGCCGCGAACGCGTTGAGCTGGTCCACCATCGTGTTGATGGTGTTCTTCAGCTCCAGGATCTCCCCCTTCACATCCACCGTGATCTTGCGCGACAGGTCCCCGCGCGCTACCGCCGTCGTCACCTCCGCGATGTTGCGCACCTGGCTCGTCAGGTTCCCCGCCATCGCGTTCACCGAATCCGTCAGATCCTTCCAGGTTCCGGCCACGCCCGGCACCACCGCCTGCCCGCCCAGCTTCCCGTCCGTCCCCACCTCCCGCGCCACCCGCGTCACCTCGCTGGCGAACGACCGCAGCTGGTCCACCATCGTGTTCAGCGTCTCCTTGAGGAGCAGGATCTCGCCGCGCACATCGACCGTGATCTTCTTCGACAGGTCCCCGCGGGCCACCGCCGTCGTCACCTCCGCGATGTTGCGCACCTGGCTCGTCAGGTTCCCCGCCATCGCGTTCACCGAATCGGTCAGGTCCTTCCAGGTTCCGGCCACGCCCGTCACCACCGCCTGCCCGCCCAGCTTGCCCTCCGTCCCCACCTCGCGGGCCACACGAGTCACCTCGCCCGCGAACGCGTTGAGCTGGTCCACCATCGTGTTCAGCGTGTCCTTCAGCTCCAGGATCTCGCCGCTCACCGCCACCGTGATCTTCTTCGACAGGTCCCCACCCGCGATCGCCGTCGCCACCTCCGCGATGTTGCGCACCTGGCTCGTGAGGTTGCCCGCCATCGAGTTCACGTTGTCGGTCAGGTCCTTCCACGTGCCGGCCACGCCCGAGACCTGCGCCTGCCCGCCCAGCTTGCCCTCCGTCCCCACCTCGCGGGCCACCCGCGTCACCTCGCCCGCAAAGGCATTCAGCTGGTCCACCATCGTGTTCAGCGTGTCCTTCAGCTCCAGGATCTCGCCCTTCACATCCACCGTGATCTTGCGCGACAGGTCCCCCTGCGCCACCGCCGTCGCCACCTCCGCGATGT
>JADLFW010000041.1 GCA_020849615.1 Phycisphaerales bacterium | reverse complement strand
ATGAAAAGGCGACATCGTCGTGCCCGAAGCCCGTCTCGACGCGGCGTACTCACCCGCGTGCAGCCGAGCGATTATAGGTGCGCGATCAGGAGTCGCCGGGGGGGGCGTCGTTGCCCGGACGCGGCCGCGGGGGCCCGCCGCCTCGCGGGCCACGCCGCCCGCGGCGCCGGCGGCGCGAACTGTCCTGGGGACCCTCCGCCGTGGGGCGATTCCCCTCGCCGCCATCGGGCGGCGGCGCCGGGGGCGCGTCTTCGCCTGCGAACTCCGGCCCCGGGCTGTTTTCGCGCGCCGGACTGCCCTCCGGTCCCTGGGGAACAATGCGGGGTCCACCCCTTGGGCGATCGGGTCTTTCACCGCCCCGACGTCCGCGACGCCCGCGGCGGTTCTTGTTCCGATCCCCCGTTGGGCTGGAATCCGCTGGCGCCTCGGCGGCCTCGGCCGGTGGTGGTGGCGGGGGCGCTTGGGCGGCCGGTTGCGGCGGACGGCGCGGGCCGCGTTCGGGTCGCCGGCCTTCGTTGCCGCCCTTGGCGGGGGTTTGCTTTTGCGACGCCCGCCGAGCGAACTCGGCTGCATCGAGCAGCGCCTCGAGCGCCACGGTGACGCGTCCACCGCCTTCGGTCTCCACCTGCAGGAGTTGCGTGAGGATCTGGCGGTCGACGACGACGCCGGCCCCTTCTTCGGTGAAGACTTTCGTGCCCATGCGCGGGAGCTTGCGATCGAGTTCTTCGTAGGCGACGTGCTCGTAGCGCAGGCAGCACTTGAGGCGCCCACAGCGTCCGGAGACCTTGGCCGGATCGAGGGTGGCCTTCTGCATCTTGGCCATCTTCATGTTGACCGGCTTGAGCTGCTTCAGGAAGTTCTTGCAGCAGCATTCGCGCCCGCAAGTCTCGTAGTCGGCAAGAAGGCGGGCTTCGTCGCGGGCCCCGATCTGCCGCATTTCGATGCGCGTCTGGTATTCGTCCGCGAGTTCCTTGACCAGGTTGCGGAAATCGATGCGACCCTCGGCCCGGAAGTAGAAGATGATCCGCTCGCCGCCGAAGAGGTGTTCGGCGTCGAGGATCTTCATGTCCATGCCGGACTCGGTCGCGCGCTGCTGGCAGAACTTGCGTTTCTTTATCGTCTCGGCGCGGATGTGGGCCCAATCGGCCTCGTCCTCGGGCGTGGCCAGGCGGAGGATGCGGCCGTTGTTGAAGTTGTAGTACTCGGGGCCGCTGGCTTCGACGTAATCGCGGATCTGTGCGCGCGTGACGCACTTGTCGCAGCCTTCGCAGGTGAGCGAGACCATTTCGCCCAGCTCGATGCCGCGGTTGGTCTGGATGACGACGTTCGCCCCGCAGCCGAAGCGCATGTCGCGGCTCGGGTAGCGGAACTCGCCGATGGTCCGCATGTAGCCGTAGCGGATGGCGGCCGTGGGATAGACTTTTTCGAGCCCGTTGCCGCAGGTGCCGGTGGAGCAGGTCCCGCCGTCTCCGCATCCACCGAGGGAGGCATGGATGCCGGAGGCGGTCTCGCCGCCGTTCTGCAGGGGCTCATCGCCGCTGTGCAAATTGATAACCATCACGGATTTCACTCGGTCCGTTTATGTTGAAGAACCGGCCGGTCACCGCGCCAGGGGCCGGATCCGACCAGGGTATTTACCACTCAGGCCCGCGGGCAACACCTTGCCCGGCAGGAGTTTAGCAGAAGTGACCTGGTCACGCCACAGGGCTTACCGGCGGGGGCGGTTTGAGCGGGCGGGGCCTTCACCACGCCCTCGGGTCCGGCGCCGGCACGGCTTTCCGCAGGGTGATGAGCAGGTGAATCAGATAGATCTCCACCACACTCATCAGCCAGCCGAGTACGACGTAGACTCCCGGCCAAGTGGGGGCGTAGGTAGGGCGGATCAACCACATTCCCAGCTGCGCTGCTCCCAGCACCGTGAGGGTGTACAGAACGAGGCGAAAGCGATCAACCGCCGTTTGCATGGGAAACATGCCAGCCAGCTGAACCAGCCAGACGAGCAACGCGACATAGGAAACCAGGCTCATCGACATGGACATGTAGAGCAAACCCATGGAGCGGGCCGGGCCGTACACGCCGAACATCATGGCCAGGATTCGGAAGGTGTGGAGCACTACGGCCAGAAGGGTGAACCACCGCGCCAGGCGGGCGCGGAGAGGTTTCTTTCGGGCAGATGACGGTTTCGCGGTGACCAGCACCACCGCCGTGGTTTCCAGAACGCCGCGCACCCAGTAGAGGCCCGACAGCACGCTCCACCACATAGGTATGCGCGCGACGACCAGGCCGGTGGTCCCGAGCAGCGTGACGTACGCCCCTTTCTGGACCTGCGTGATCGTGTACGCCACTGCCAGGAGGGCAAGCCCCCACCGCAGCTTGCGCAGCCAGCGACGCTGGCCCACGGTCTCCACGAGGCGGCGGGACTCCGGTATGGAAAATCCACATTCCGGGCAAAGGCCCTGCGGATCGATATACCGCAGGTCGTAGCCGCAGCGGGCACAGGTGAGCGGGTCAGCGACCGCTTCAGAGCCACCTGCCAACGGGTTTGGACTAAGGGGCGAATGGCTGCCCGAGTTCACGTCGCTCGGCGGCTCAGGATGGGGCGTCATGCCGGCAGCCATGGGCTCCGTCCTTGCGCGATGACATCGGGCTCCCGAGCGGACATCCAGCGTAGGATAACTCACGACCGGTGACGTCGCCGCTACAAAGCCGCTCGCACCTTCGAACGAAGTCTGGATGGCGCCGGACGCCGGATGGGTCAACGGGCGGCCGGACTACTTCAAGAGCGCGTTCAGCGCCGCGCGGTAGTCTTTCTCCGCCCGGAGGCCGACGAGCCTCTCGACCACGCTCCCCTGGTGAGAAACCAGGACCAGGGCGGGAGACTGAAGACCGCGGAGCTCAATCCTCGACGGTGCCGGGGCGCAGAGCATCTCCTCGCCGCCCGTTTGTGGAGGTAGAGAATCAGGCGCTTGGGAACGCCCACGGTTGGCAGGACCGCAGGGGCCAGGTCTATTTCAGCAGTGAATCCAGGGCCGCGCGGAAGTCCTTCTCCGGCCGGAGGCCGACGAACTTCTCCTTGACCTCGCCATTCTGGAAGAGGATGACGGTGGGGATGGCGCTGATGCCGTAGCGCGAGGCGGTCTCGGGGT
>JADLFW010000040.1 GCA_020849615.1 Phycisphaerales bacterium | reverse complement strand
CGTAGAATCAGCCTCTTCGGGCCCGTGGCGGAACGGCAGACGCAGCGGACTTAAAATCCGCGACCGGGTTGCACCGGTGTGTGGGTTCAAATCCCACCGGGCCCATTCCCGCCATTACTTCGGCGCCAGACCAGCCCAGCGCCGTCCTACGCCAACTGCACCGGACGCGCCGACCCGGTTCGGACATCCCGGGCGGCCTCGACGGCGTTCCTGAACATCAGCCGTCCCGGGGTCTCGCCCCGGCGAACTTCCGCCGGCAGCCGCGTCCAGTACGGATGCCGCGTCCACTCAAGGTACCGCTCCGGGTGCGGCATGAGGCCGAAGATCCGGCCCGTTACATCGCACACCCCCGCGATCGCTCCTTCGGAACCGTTGAAGTTGTCGGTGTACCGCAGCGCCACCTGCCCCCGCCGCTCCAGCTCGGCCAGCAGGCCCGGCGTGTCGGCCGTCACCCGCCCCTCGCCGTGCGCGACCGGCAGAACGTGCACCTGCCCCCGGGCGGCCGCGGGCGTGCTTTCTTCCAGCCCGCGCGTCCAGAGACACACCGTTCCGGGCTCGACCTTGAAGCCCACCCACCGATCCACGAACCGCCCCCCCTGGTTGTCGGACAACGCCAGCCGCTGGTGAGGAGTCGTCTCCACTCCCCAGCCGTCCTTGGTCGCCGGGCCCGGCAACAGTCCCACCTGCGTCATCACCTGGAACCCGTTGCACGCGCCGATCATCAGGCACCCGCGGGCCGCCGCGGCCCGCAGCCCGGGATACACCCGCTCGCGCAGTTTCATCGCCAGGATCCGCCCGGATGCGATGTCATCGCCGTAGCTGAACCCGCCCGGAAACCCGATGAGGTCGTACGCATCCAGCGCCGCGGGCTCGCGCACCAGGGCATCGATGTGCACCAGGTCGCACGCCGCTCCCGCGAGCGTGAACCCGCGCACCATCTCCGCATCACAGTTTGTGCCGGCGGCTCGGATCACCAGGGCTCGGGGCATGCCTGAGCCTAGGACGGCAGGCCCGGCGCGGAAATACGGGCCAGCGGCAGATATAGTCGCCCGGACCGCTCCCGCCCGTGCGCAAGCCCGTCGGCGCGGGCTCGAACCAGCCAAGAAAGGGGCCTCCCCATGCCGGCCATCTACCCGTTCAATGCTGTTCAATACCACGCGGGCCGCGGCGATGTCAGTGCCTACATCGCCCCGCCCTACGACGTCCTCGACGCCGCCGGCAAGGCCCGCCTGCTCCACAAATCGCCGCGCAATGTCGTCGGCATCGACCTCCCCCACACGCCCGCCAAGGAACTCGGGCCCGTCGAGTCCTACGAGGCCGCGGCCCGGCAGTACCACGATTGGCTCCGCGATGGCACCCTCACCCGCCGGGCCCATCCGGCAGTTTTCGCCTACCGCCAGACCTTCGACTTCGCCGGCGGCACCCACCAGCGCTGCGGCATGGCGTGCTGCGTCGAGACGCAGCCATTCGGGCCGCGGCCCGGCGGCGGCATCCTGCCCCACGAAGAGACGTTCTCCGGGCCAAAGGAAGACCGCTTCGCCCTCATGAAGGCCTCGCAGACCCAGTTCTCTCCCATCTTCGGCCTCCACGCCGACGAGCGAGGGCTCGCCACCGGCCTCGTCCGCAAGGTCATGCAGAGCCGCCCGGCCGACATGACGGGCCGGATGGAAGACAACGTGCTCCATGAAGTCTGGGCCATCGACGACCAGGCCACCATCAAGGCCTACGCCGATGCCCTCGCCGGCGAGGATGTCTTCATCGCCGATGGGCACCACCGCTACACCACGGGACTCAACTACCTGAAGCAGCTCGAATCGCAGGGCAAGGTCCCCGCCGATCACCCGGCCCGGCGCTGCATGATGGTGCTGGTCGGCATGTCCGACCCGGGCCTGGTCATCGGCCCGACCCACCGGGTGCTGGGCGGGATGGCCCACTACACCTTCGAGAAGTTCACCGGCGATGCGGGGACGGTCTTCGAGATCCACCACGGCCCGTCCAACCTGCACGAGATCGAATCGGCGATGAACGATGTCGCGGCCCGCCTGAAGACCGCCTCGGGCCGCCCGCGCTCGGTGCTGGGGCTGATCGACTTCAAGACGCAGGCCTCCGCCATCGCCGTCCTGAAGGATGAGGATCCGCTGGCGAAGCGGTTCCCCGAGAAGCACCCCGAATGGCGCAAGCTCGATGTCGCGCTCATCCAGCACATCATCGTCGAGGAGCTCTGCCAGCCGCGCTACAACGGCGGCCACCCCGTCAAATGGGCGTTCCCACACTCCGTCGACGAGGTGCTCGAGATCGGCCGCGGCCACGAGACCGGCGCGGGCGGCGGCAAGGGCTTCGCGCAGCTCGCCGTGGTCGTGCGGCCCACACCACTCGACGCCGTGAAGGCCGTGAGCAAGGCCAACCAGCTCATGCCCCAGAAGTCAACGTTCTTCTATCCCAAGCTCGCGACCGGGCTGTTCATCAACCCGCTCAGCTGAGCCGCCGGGCGTGTCAGCCTGTGACTGCGCCTTCGAGCCACTTCATCAGCTGGTCTTTTTCCGCGTACCCATCCAGCGCCGCAGGCGCCCGCCCGGGCCGGAGAATCCGCACCGCCGGGATCGACTCGACCCCGAGCTTCGAAGCCAGCTCTCCCTGCTCATCGACATCCATGTACACCGCTTCAAAGTGCTCGCCGATGTAGCGGGCCACCACAGGGTCGCTCAGCGGTCCGCGCTTGAACCTCTGGCACGGGCCGCACCAGTCGGCGGTCGCCAGAACCATCACCGGCTTCCCCGACGCCGTCGACCGCTCGATCGCCTGCTCGAGGCTGAGGCGGGCCGCGAACACCGCCGGGACGGGCGCCACCCCTCCCCCCAGGAACTTCATCGCCACCGCCGCCCCGACGACCGCCACGATCACGACCGACATCGCCAGCCGCCCGCCCGACTTCGCCATTGCAACCTCCGCCGGGCCAGCTGCTCGCCGGCCCGCGCTGAATCCTTGGCCGGGCCCGGCGTCATCACCAGTCCGGCAGGTCCCCCGTGATCGGCTCGACCAGGTCCTTCGATGTCACCAGCCCGACCGGGCGACCATCCTTCTCCACGATCCCGACGCCCGACTTGCTCGCCCGGACGGCATCGAGCGCCGCCAGCACGCTCTGGCCCTCGCTCAGCCGGGCCGGCTCGAGCCTCAGTTGCTCGATCGGTTCACCGGGCCTGCAGTATAGATCGATCAGGCGGAGCACACCCGCCACCCGCCCGCGCCGGTCCACCAACGGCACCCGCGCGTGTGGAATCGAATCTGCCATCGCCATCACCCGGGCCCGGTCCCAGTCCACGGGGATCGTCCGCACCTGCGACCACAGCAGCATCTCATCGCCGACCGTCGCTTCCCGCAGTCGCAGGGCGCGGTCGACCAGGGAGTTCTGCGACTCCGAGAGCGCCCCGTGGGAGGCCCCTTCCTTCAGCAGCATCGCGATCCGCTGCCGCGCATCGCCGAGGCTCTCTCCCTTGCCCGACAGCCCCGCCAGCCGCTCCACCCACCGCGAGAACCACGTCAGCAGCGGCAGCACGCCGGTCCACGTCAGCAACACCCGCCACCAGCGCAGCGGCCCCGCCAGCCGGTACATCAGGCTGTCGGCCTCCAGCCGGAAGAGTTCCTTGGGCAGGGCCTCCGCAAAGATCAGCGTCACGGGCGTCAGCAGCAGCACGTTCAACACGACGATCTGCCAGTCCCCGTAGCCCGCGGCCGCCGCCAAGGCAGTCGTCCCGTCGGCCATGACCTTGCCGAATACATTCACCGCCACGAGCAGGCCCAGCAGCATCCGGTCGGGCCTGTCGATCTCGCCCTTCAGCCAGCGGGCGCGCAGCGAGGGGGCGCCGCCCTCCGCGGCGAGGTGGAGCCGCACGCGGTTCACCGAATACGAACCGATCTCGGCGCCGGCGCACAGCGCCATGCCCGCCAGCCCGACGATGGACATCCCCCAGTAGAAGATGAGCTCGCCTGTGGTCACCGCGCGCCCTCCCGCGCTTCACGCAGGCCGCC
This sequence comes from Phycisphaerales bacterium, assembly GCA_020849615.1. GTDB lineage: Bacteria > Planctomycetota > Phycisphaerae > Phycisphaerales > UBA1924 > JADLFW01. Next base: position 203,193 of record JADLFW010000040.1, on the reverse strand, counting down.
CAGATCCGCCAGCGAGACGCGCACGGTCTCGATCGTGCGGTCCCGCATGCTCTCGACGCGGAGCCTCACGTTCCCGATCGTCACCGCATCGCCGACCTTCGCCACCCGCCCCAGCTGCGCCAGCACCAACCCGCCAAGCGTGCTCACCCTCGCTCGCGACAGCTCCTCGCCACCGCCCGCCCGCTCGAAGAACGGCGCCCATTCACGCACACCCAGCCGCCCCGGCACGATCCAAACCCCCAGCCCCACCATCCGGGCCTGGTCTCCTCCCCACGCCCCGGGCGCCCCGCCGCTGCCGATCAACCCCTTCACCGCATCCGCCACCTCCACCAGCCCCGTCACCCCGCCGTGCTCATCCACGCACAAGGCCACGTGCGACCGCGTGGCCCGGAACTGCTCCAGCAGCTGATCCAGCGTGATCTGCTCCGGCACGTATCTCACCGGCTCGAGGAACTCCCGCACCGGCAAGCTCGTCCCCGCCGCCGCGCACGCCGACAGATACCGCCGGGCCAAGAGCCACCCGATGCCGGGCTCATCCGGGCCGCCCTCGAACACCGGCAGCCTCGCAAACCCGACATCGCTGACCGCCGCCACGACCTCCTCAACGCTCGCCGCCACGTGCACCCACCGGATGTCCACCCTCGGGGTCATGACATCGCGGACCCGCAGCCGGCCCAGCTCGACCACCTCCGCCAGGAGCCGCTCCTCATCCTCATCCAGCAGCCCCTGGCCCGCCCCCAGCTCCACCAGCGCTGAAAGCTCTTCCACCCCCAGCGGCTCGGGATGGTCCGCCCTGCCGGGCCGCACGAGACGCGTCAGCGGCGCCACCACCCCCCTGTCCAGGGCATTCATGAGAGGCGCCGCAACCCGTGAAGTCGCCAGCAGCGGGACCGCGATCACGCGCGCCATCTTCACCCGGTGGATGCTCGCCAGCGTCTTGGGCAGAACCTCACCGGCAACCAGCATCAACGCCGGCGCGATCACCGCCACCAGCACCGACAGCACCCCGCCCTCCACGCCGTGCCCCAGCAGTGAACTGGCCACGTAGAACGCCGTGTTCGCGATCGTGTTGAACACCAGCACCGTGATCAGCAGCCGCCGCGGCCGGGCCAGGAGCGCTGCGACGGCCCGCGCCGCTCCGGGATGCTGCCGCCGCAGACGCAGCCGGTCGTTGTGCCCCAGCATGAACAGCGCCGTCTCCGAGGCCGAGCAGACCGCGCTGACGACCAGCGTCAGCGGGATCAGGGCCAGGAGCAGGGCATGGGCCAGGTTCATGAGGGGAGGACGATCGCCGGGCCCGGGTCACCAGCCCGGATGCGGGGGGTGAAGCGCCGGGAAATGATGAAAAAACACACGCCTCGTCGGGCCCCCACCGCTACGCAAAGTCGGTCCGGGCCGGATCGTACTCGGGATCGAGCTGCTCGATCAGCCGCTCCGCGTACCTCCAGGCGTTGAGCTCGCGGCGGATCTCCCGCATGGCGCCATCGGACGGCGACGGGCCGGCGGCTCGGAACATGGAGGCCACGCGCTCGATGTGCCCCTGCCGGCGCTCCCCGGCCCAGCGGCTCCATCGCGCCCGCTGCTCCGGATCGCGGCCCGCGGTGGCGGCCTCGATCGATTCGCGGATCTCCATCATCTCCATAAGAAAGCCGTCCGGCAGGCTCTTGTCCTGCGACTTGTCCGGGCCCCCCATCTTCCGGAGCAGCGCCTCGGCCCGCTTCTCGGGGTCCTTCATCACCTCGCGGGCCCGGTTGAGCGCCGCCGACCGGGCCAGCACTTCATCCCCCTCGCCCGCCAGGTCCGGGTGCAGCGCGGCGGCCCGGGCCAGGTACGCCCGGTCCACCTGCGCGGGGTCGAGGTCAAAGGTCGGGGGCAGGCCCAGCGCTTCGAAGGGTTCCGCATCCATCGGGCAACTCTAAGCCCCCGCCGCCGCCGGATTGTCCGGTGCCGCAGTTGACCCCCCGGGCCCGGCGCCGGACCATATCTCGGCCCGCCGGGCGCCCGCGGGTGGGAGCGAAGCACCGTGACCAAGCACATCGGCATCGTCGGGGTCAGCCCGGAGGGCGCTGCGCTGTTCTACCGCCAGGTTTCACGCCAGGCAGCGCGGCTGCTCTCCCCGCAGGAGCACCCACGGGTGTCGATGCACAACGAGCCGCTCTCGCTCTACATCGACGCGATCCGGCGGGACGATTGGCACGCGGTCGGCCGCCTGCTCCGGCGTTCGGCCGAGATCCTGGCCCGGTGCGGCGCTGAGTTCTGCCTCTCCCCGGACAACGCCGTCCAGTACGGGGTTCACCTGGCCGAGGTCGGCTGCCCGATCCCGTGGCTGACGATGACCGACCTCGTCGCCCGGGCTGTGGAACTGGATCGGCGAAAAATTGTGGGTCTCATCGGGACCCGGTTTGTCACCGGGGGCTCGACCTACCAGACCCACCTCGGGATCCGCGGCATCCAAGTACTTCCACCGGACCCGCAGGACGCCGAGACCATCGACCAGATCATCTTCGGGGAGCTGATCTACGGGCACATCCGTCCCGAGTCGCGCCAGACGGTCCTGGGCACGATCCAGCGGCTGGCCGACAAGGGTTGCGAGGGGGTGATCCTGGGGTGTTCAGAGGCGCCCCTGGTGGTCACCGCCGACACCTCGCCGATCCCCATTTACGACGCCGCGGACATCCTGGCCGAGGGCGCTATCCGGAACGCGCGGGGCGCCTGATCAAAAGCTGGCCCGGCCGCGGGTTGCATCCGGAACCGAAACCTGGAGAAGGTCGAAGCGGTTAAAACTCCGGGTGGGGGCGAGTTCGGTTTTTTGGACTTCGGGGAGCACAGTGGAAGTCGGGGAGGGCACGGGGCTTGTGGACGGATCCTCCGGACTTCTGGTATGCTCACCGCACCGACCGGGCGGCGGGGTTTGGAGCTACCCCCGACGCCCCCCAGGCGGCCCGGAGCAGCCCCGCACGAGCGGGAACTCCGGCCGATCGGCGCCCTGATCGGTACGCTGCCCCGGCCCGGGCGGCGGCACTCGCCGAGCACGTGGGGAACCGGGCGAAACTGATTCCTCCGCGCACACGGCGGGCTCGGACCGTGGCGGACAATTCGGAAGTGACGGACAGGAGCTTGACATGAGCCGACGGGACCTTCGCTCGCACAACGATCGCCGCACCGGCACGCCCGACCATCCGAGCCCGGCCCGGCGACTGCACCAGCGCGCGGGCCGGCCGCCCGCGCCCGCGACCCGCGGCGGCCTCCTCGAAGCCCTCGAGAACCGCGTCCTCATGGCCGGCGACCACCCGAGCTTCGGCGACTTCCCCCTCGCCGACAACATCGTGCTCGACGCCGCGGGTGAGGGCCAGATCTCGGGCCTCATCGAAGCGCCGGGCCAGGATGACATGCTGAAGTTCACAGCGCCGACGAACGACTTCGTCACGGTGCTGGCGGACACGGTCAACTTCCTCGGCGGCAGCAGCCTCAACAGCAAGATCGAGGTCTACACCGCCGACGGCATGGGCAGCCCCCTCCTCCTCACCAGCGCCTCGGGCAACGGCGTGCTGGCGGGCGGCACGCCCACCGACGCCTGGGCCGGGTTCATCGCCACCGCGGGCACTACCTACTACATCCGCGTGCTGTCGGATGTCGCCCTCGCGTTCGGCTCGGCCGGCGGCTACAACCTCCGTGTCGACTCCAAGTCCACCCCGCTCACGCTCGACGCCGGCGGGGCCTCGACCGTCACCGGCAGCATCGGCCGCCTCCAGCAGGACCAGATCTACCGCGTCACCGCGCCGGTCGCCAACCTGCTGACCGCGCTGGCCGACACCCCCACCGGGCTGCTGGACTCGCGCATCGAGTTCTTCGACTCCACCGGCGCTCCCCTCGGCGCCGCCTCTTCCTACCCCACCGTCCCCACCGGCACCTCCACCGACGGCTACGTCGGCTTCGAGACGACCGCGTCGGCCACGTATTACATCCGCGTCCGCTCCGACTCGTTCAACGACACCAGCGGCACGGGCTCGTTCACCCTGCGGGTGAACATCGACACCGCCGACCCCGACACCCCGTCCATCACCCCCGTCACGATCACCAGCGGCGCGGGCACCTCCTCGGCGTCGATCGACACCGCCTCCGAGCAGGATGTCTTCAAGTTCACGACGACGGGCGCCGACTTCACGACGATCCTGGCCGACTCGATCAACGCGGGCACCAGCCTGCTCGACTCCCGGCTCGAGGTCTTCGACGCCGCGACAGGCCAGCTGCTGCGGCAGGCTTCCGACAGCGGCATGCTCACCAGCGGACTGGTCTACGACCCGTGGTCCGGGTTCCTCTCAACCGCCGGCAGGACCTACCTTGTCCGCGTGCGCTCGGACTCGACGATCGGCGCGGGCCTGCAGGCGACCGGCGCGTTCGACCTCCGCATCACCACGACTTCCAACACCCTGACGCTCAACGCGACGGGCGAGGCCCGCACGCCCTCGGGCCCGGCCGGCAGCCGCTTCTCCATCTCACGACTCGAGCAGGACTTCATTTTCCGCCTGACCGAACCGGTCAGCACGAACTTCGCGGGCCTGGCGTTCGTCAACGCCCAGGCGATCGGCGCCTCGCGCGTCGACACGCGCGTCGATATCTTCGACAAGAACGGCAACCTCGTGGCCAGCGACAGCGAGTCGGGCTACCTGAACGACGCGTTCTCGACCTGGAACTACTCCGCTTCCGCCGAGCCGTACTACATCCGCGTCCGCAGCGACGACTTCAAGCGCACCTCGACCGCGGGCACGGGCCCGTTCGCCATCTCCGTCGACGTGGCCCCGACCGCCATCGCGATCGACCCGGTCTCCCGGACCGCCGTGCAAAGCGGCTCGTTCATCCCCGCGGTGACGGCGCCGCCGCCCAATCAGGCCTTCCTGGGCTTCTACGCCCAGTCCTACCAGTTCGTGGCCCAGGGCTCCGGCGCCACGATCATCTCGGCCCTCGCCGCGCCGCCGCCGAACTTCGACATGGCGATCTCGCTGTACAACAAGAACGGCGAGCTCATCGCGTTCAACGACGATTACGTCGGCACCAACAGCCAGATTACCGCCCTGCTGACGGGCGGTGACACCTACTACCTCGTCGTCGACACGCTGCGGGACATCGCCGGCGCGGCCTTCTCGCTCTCGATCGAATCCCACGCGACCCTCGATCCGACGCTGCCGATCGACGATCACGCCAGCGCCCTGGATTACGCCAACGCCACGCCGATCGCGTGGAACCCCCCGCGGCAGGCGACCGTCACGTCCGCCCCCAACGCCTATAACCCGCTCACGGGCCGCTGGACGTTCGCGGCGTCGGTCGATCACCCCCGCGTGGTCATCGGCACCGGCACGGGCCGCATCGAGGGAACCGGCGACACCGACCTGTTTGTGTTCGTCCCTCAGATCAACATGAACGGCGGGTACGCCGGCAAGGACGGCAGCGCCATCCTGCCCACACCCCCGCCACCGCCAAACGATTGGGCACCGAGGCCCGGCACCCTGGGCACCTACCGCCCGTCCACGCGGGTCGAGGTCCAGATCCAGCCGATGGACAACCCGCCCGGCGCTTCGCTGGGCACGGCGTTCCTCAACACCCGCGTGCGCATCTTCGACTCGCGCGGCATCCAGGTCTACCCGACGGACGAGTCCACCAACGACTTCATCTTCAACCCCAGCGTGCCGCAGGAGCCCGCGGGCATGGTGGACCCGGCCCGCTACCCGCAGACGCTCGACATCGACCCGATGCTCAACGGCGTTGAGTACAACGGCGAGGTGTTCGGCGTGCCGATGTGGGCGGGCGAGCCCTACTACATCGAGGTTTCCGGCGCCGTCACGGGCCGCTACAACCTCGAGGTCATCACCGACGCCATGCCGCTCAAGACGAGCATCGTGGGCGCCGGCGCGGGCGCCGCGTACTTCGACGGCCAGTCCGCGACCAACCGCGTGTCGCGCATCAAGGAACTCCCCGATTTCACGGGCGGCGTGGCCTCGGGGTTCTCGAACGCCCACCGCATCAGCTTGAACTCCAACGGGGACGGTGACCACAGCACCGGGATCGACCCCTTCTTCAACACCGGCGGCGCGTTCGAGCGCGTCTTTGAGACCAACGGCGCCAGCGCCGATGCGCTCCCGGACCTGGTGGCCGCCACCGCCCGCGGAGTCTTCGTCTTCCAGCAGTACACCCTCCCCGGCATCGAGGCGGGCGACGACACGGACCTCTACACGTTCACCGCGCCCAAGAGCGGCACCGCCGAGATCCGCATCAACACCACCGACCTCACCAACGACATGCAGGAGATCATCGGCAACGGCGAAGCGCCCGGGACGCCGCCGCCGCCCCCGACCATCACCACCCGCACCGCCACCCACAACTTCGACAGCCTGCTGGACTCCAAGGTCTACGTTTACGACAACGACTTCAACCTGGTCGCCACCAACGACAACAACGCGGCGATCTCCGGCGAGTCGCAGTCCATCACGATCGGCACGTTCGCCGCCCGCACCTTCCACAAGCGCGATCCGCGCGTGGTCGTCCCCATCCAGTCGGGTGACAAGTACTACATCCGCGTCGAGAGCTCGCAGCGCGATGCCTATATCGCCAACCAGGCCGACCACATCACCCCGGTCAACTGGCGCAACCTCATCGGCTCCTACGAGCTGCTCGTCCACACCGTCCCGACCCTGACGAGCGATGACCACTCCAACAACCTCGCCACCTCGACCGTCATCCCGATCGATGAAGTCCCCGGCAGCCCGACCAACGGCACCGGCACCGTCACCGGCACCATCGAGACCGCGGCCGATGCCGACCTCTTCAGCTTCATTTCCCCCGCCCGCGGCCCGGTCGACATCCACCTCGAACGCCGCGGCACCTCCACGCTGATCGGCGAGATCACCGTCTTCGACGCGGCCGGCGGCCTCATCTCCCGCAAGACCGCCCTGAGCAACGGCATCGCCGACCTGACGATCACCGCCCTGCCGGGCGAGCGATTCTTCGTTCAGGTCGCCTCCAGCGCCGCCACCACGGGCGCCTACACGGTCGACCTCTCCGGGCTGGGCTTCGATGATGACCACGCCGACTTCGGCCAGTTCTCGGTCGCCACGCCCCTGGCCCCGCTCGACTTCATCGGCGTCTCCAGCGCCGCGGGCTCGGTCGAAGTCCCGGGCGACACCGATGTCTTCAGCTTCACCGGCACCGGCTACCGCACCGTGACGCTGACGATCGACAGCACCTCCACCACCTTCGACCCCATCGTCGAGGTCTACGAGATCCAGATCGACCCGACGCTCACACCCACCGCCACCACGCCCAAGATCGCCAACCCGATCCTGCACCGGATCACCTTCAACAACGACGGGCCCGGCATCGCGCCCGATTCCCGCACGACCTTCTCCGTGACGCCGGGCCGGCAGTCGGCCCTCACCGGGCTGGTCTACAACCAGTACTACATCGTCGTCCGCGGCGCCACCACCGACGCCGACTACGGCGACTACACCGTGACGGCCGAGTTCACGCCCACCGACGACCACCCCGACGCGGGGCAGTTCGACATCGCCGACACGATCCCGATGGACACCGCGACGGGCCTGGGCGCCGCGACGGGCGTCATCGAGACCGACTTCGACGCCCTGGCGACCAACAACGACACCGACCTCTTCGTCTTCACCGCGCCGGCCAGCGGCGACGCCAGCGTCATCGTCTCCCGTCCCATCGGCGGCACACTCGTGCCCAAGGTGACGGTGTTCGAGGCGGGCAGCCCGCCCACGCAGATCGCAACCGGCACGGGCTCCTCGGTGGGCGGGTTCTTCCTGCCCGCGCAGGCGCTCTTCACGGTCCGCCGCGGCGTGTCGTATTACGTGCTCGTCGAGGGCACGGCCGGCACCATCGGCGCGTACAACGTCAACGTCACCGCCCCGGCGATCGACGACTACCCCAACGCCACCGAGTGGGACCTGGCGGCGCCGGTCACGCTGGGCTCCGACGGTGACGGGCACGTGGGCACGACCACGCCGGGCGACGCCTCCAACCCGACGATCAACCCCACCGGCGACACCGACCTCTTCACGTTCACCACGGTCGCGGCCGCCACGGCCGGCAGCCTATCGCTGACGGTCACGCCCTACAACACCCCCGTCGGGGTCATCGCCCCGACGATCACGGTGTACGACTCCACCTTCACGCAGGTCGTCACGCTGGCGGCCACCACGGCCGAGCAGATCATCTCCGTCACGATCCCGGGCGCCGCCCCCGGCACCCGGTTCTACGTCCTGATCGGCGCGGTGCCCGGCGTCCCCGGCGCGACCGTCACCGGCGAGTACCTCTTCAACATCACGGGCCCGGCGTCGAGCGGCGGCGGCGGCGGTGGCGGCGGCGGCGACCCCGGCGCCATCGACTTCTCGCAGGCGGTCCTGGTGGATCTCGACCAGCGCACGGGCGACGGCAAGGTCTCCGACGCCATCGACATCGCGGGCGACCGCGATGTGTTCAAGTTCACGGCCCGGGCCGCCGGCAAGATCTACATCCAGGTCCTGACCCCCTCCGGCTCGGTGAACGACGCCGGCATCACGATCCTGGACGCGGCCGATGAGTCCGCGGTCGTCGCCTCCGACACGGCGGGCATCCCGGGCGCCACGGCGGATGTCGAGTTCGCGAACACCACGGCGCCCAAGGAGTACTGGATCATCGTGTCGGGCCTGGCGGGCACCACCGGCGCCTACACGATCTGCATCGACGCCACACCCGTCACCAACTACCTCTACTACCCCGAGGGCTACGCCAGCAGCACCATCCGCGAGTTCGTGTCGATCGCCAACCCCAACGACCGCCCGGTGAACTACTCGGTCTACCTGCGCTACGAGACCGGCGATCTCGAGACCCTCGTCTCCTCGGGCAGCATCGAGGGCGGCGCCCGCGGCGGCGTCACCGTCAGCAACGGCATCGAGGGCGCCGCCGCCGGCGTCCGCACGGGCGTGCCCTACGCCCTGGTCATCGAGTCCGACGGGCCGCTGAGCGCGACCTTCGCCCACTACGACTTTGACGCCAGCCTCGGCGACGCCTTCAGCGGCAAGAGCGCCACCGACTGGGCCTTCCCGCGCATCGAGCGCCTCCCCGGCTCCGTGCTCGACTTCATGCTCTTCTACAACCCCAACACCTTCGATGTGGATGTGACCTACACCGTCTACCCGCAGGGCGGCGGCGCGCCGATCGTGCTCTCGCAGACCGTCGGCGCCCTGCGCCGCTCGGGCGTCAACGTCAACGACACCGCCGAGATCCCCGTCGGCATCTCCGCCGTCGTGGTCACCTCGAAGGCCTCCTCGGCCGCCGACCAGTCCCGCTTCATCGGCATCGTCGCCTCCGTCAGCCACTACGACACCACGCTGGGCTCCTCGGGCTGGGGCTACCTCGGCGACCCCGACGGCGGGGCCACCCGCGGCGCCATCCCCAGCATCACCCGGAGCGACCAGGTCAGCTCGGAGATCGCCCTGTTCAACCCCGGCGCCGCCCCGGCGACCGTCAACCTCACCGGCGTCTACACCCGGGCCGCTCTGCCCGACCTCAACCGCAGCGTCGACATCCCGCCCCGTTCCACGGTCATCCTCTCCGGGATCGACCTGGGCCTAGTCGCCAACCAGCCCGCGGGCATCCGCTTCAACTCCAACGTGCCGATCGTCTCCGCCGTCACCGAGACTCAGCTGGGCGACGCCAACGGCACGCTCATCCCCTCCTCGGCCGGCACCAGCTACTTCTTCGGCGATGCCTTCATCAACCCGGCGCTGGCGGGCCAGCTCTACTTCGAGACCCTCAACATCTTCAACCCCGCCTCGGTCACCGCCAACGTCACGATCCGGCTCCTCTTCACCGACAGCAACTTCATCGATGTCACCCGGACAGTCGGCCCGCGCGGCTTCTCGGAGGTCCGCCTGCACGAGCTGCCCGAGCTCATCGACCCGGGCGCCCTGGCGTTCTTCTCGATCAGCGTCTCGGCGGCGACGCCCATCGTCACCACCCTCACCCACTACGACCTGTTCCTCGGCGGCGGCTGGACCACCAACGGCGCACCGCTGGGCCTCACCAACCTGCTCTCCACCATCAGCTGATCGGGCCCGCCCACCGCACACACGAAGCCCGCGGCGGTCCGCCGCGGGTTTTTCTTTGAGCCTCAGGCCTTGCACCGCCGGCTGCGCGGGCCCTACTCGGGCTTGGGCTTCAACGGCTGCGTGGGCTGCGGCGGCGCTGCTTCGGGAGCCTGCGCCGCCGGCGGCGCGGGCTGAGGCGCGGGCCTGGGCGGCTGCGGCGGATCGATCGGAAGGTTGTTGTCGCGCCATTCCTCCATGCCGCCCGGGAACCACTTCACATCGTCGTAGCCCAGCAGCAGCAGCCGCTTCACCATCGCCTTCGCCGGCGCGCTGCCCGGGTTGTCGCCGTAGACGATCAGAATGTCATATTCCTCGAGCTCCGGATCCCGGTCCCGCTTGGGGTTCACCTGCCGCAGCGAGAGGTTCCGCGCTCCCCGGATATGGCCCGCCTCAAAGTCCTGCGGGGCCCGGGGATCGACGAACAGCGCCGCCTTCGGGCTGGACCCCTGCGACTTGGCGTGAAGCTCCTGGATCTTCGAAAAGGGCAGGTAGATGATGTCCTTATCAGTAATGTTGGGGTCACACCCGGGGAGAGCTAGGGCCGCCAGGAGCAGGAAAGCGGTGCGGATCCCCCGGCGGGCCGGAACAAAAAGGTCGTGCATGGCGTCAGAATACGCCGAAGGAACGACGCGCACGGCCCATCCAGGGTCGAGGAACTCCTGAAACTCATGCACAGCACCTGGTCCAAGGCCACGGTCCTGATCGCCCTAACTGCCCTTTCGATCGCCGCTTACGGCGCAAGTAACCGCACGCTTACTACGGCCGGTGTCCAACAGCCCGCAGAGCGCCGCGTTGTGGCGCGCCTGGTCACCGCCAAGACCCCCCTGGTTCCGGGAGAAATCGCCGAGATCGGCATTCACCTGACGATCCAGCCCGGTTGGCACATCTACTGGGATGGGCAGAACGACACCGGACTGCCGGTGATGTACGAGGCCCGGTTCCCGGAGGGATTCGAGCCACAGCCCATCCTGTGGCCCGCCCCAATGCGGCACGTCGGCAAGGGTGACATTCTGGATCACATCTACGAGGACCAGGTCACGCTCATCGTGCCCGTGCGGGTCCCGCGGTCGGCGGCTGCCGGCACCGAGATCACCCTGGAAATGGACCTGAGCTGGCTGGTTTGCAAGAACGTCTGCCTGCCGGAGGAGTCCTCCGTCAAGGTCAGGCTTCCCGTGGGCGCGACCGGCGCCGATCAAGCCAGGACCGCCGAATCCATGCTGATCGATCGCACCCGCGCCCTGCTGCCGCGGCCGATGCCGAAGGACCGCTCGGTCGCCGCTGCTGACTGGCAGGGCTCGACGCTCATCCTGACGGGGCATCCGGGGCAGCGGATCGAGTTCTACCCCGGCCCGGCTTCTGCGCGGGTCGCCGATCTTGTCCGGACCGGGGCATCCACAACCGGCCGGCTGGAACTGCGCTTCGAGGGCCCGGCCCCTGCCCGCGCCCAGGGCGTGCTGGCGGTCTGGCCCGACGCCGACGGCCCGGCCCAGTACTACCAGGTTGAGCTCAACCCGCCGGCCGCCCCGGGCGCCGGCAGGAACAAGCAGGAATAGACGAGGCGGTCGGAGCGCCGGCCCGGCGTGTAACCGGACGGGGCCCGGCCGCGTGTGCAGTCCTGGCGACAGGACAGGAGATTGGAACGATGAATCAGATGCAGAAACCCAGCAAGCTGTTCGCCGCGATCGCCGCGGGCGCGTTCGCCGTGGCGCTGGCCGGGGCTCCGGCCTTCGCTCAGAACGCGGGTCAGCCCGGCAAGGACAACGTCAAGCACGTCGAGAAGGAGCAGAAGAAGGAGAAGCAGGAAGGCAAGGCCCACGCCAAGGCCGTCAAGGTAGGCGAAGCGGCTCCCACCTTCACGCTGACCGACACGGAGGGCAAGACCTACTCCCTCGATTCGCACGCCGGCAAGATCGTCGTGCTCGAGTGGTTCAACCCCACCTGCCCCTTCGTGGTGAAGCAGCACCAGGTCAACAAGACCATCACCGACCTGGTCAAGACCTACAGCGCCAAGGGCGTGGTGTTCTACGGCATCAACAGCGGCGCGGCGGGCCAGGACGGCTCGGGCGTCGAGATCAACGCCAAGGCCAAGAAGGACTGGGGCCTCGAGTACCCCATCCTCCTCGATGAGTCCGGCACTACCGGCAAGGCCTACGGCGCCAAGAACACGCCCCTCATGGTCGTGATCGGCACCGACGGCAAGGTCGCCTACTGGGGCGCCATCGATGATGACAGCAGCGCCAAGACCCCCGGCAAGACCAACTACGTCGCCAAGGCGCTCGATGAGCTCCTCGCGGGCAAGCCGGTGACCACCAAGGAAACCAGGCCCTACGGCTGCGCCGTGAAGTATTGATCGAGGCGGCGAGCCCGTGCCCCCGCGCGGGCCACGCTTCGCAGCGGCAGTTCGATTCAACGGCCCGGGCCAGCGTCCGGGCCGTTGTTTTTCCGCTCCGGGCCCGGCCGCGGTCCAGCGGCCCGGCGATCCGGCCGACATACGATTTCGCATGCAGAACCTGACGGGGCTCCTCGGCACGATGCTCGACCTGCTCCTGGTCATCCTGGGCTTCGGGCTCATCATCCTCATTCACGAGCTGGGCCACTTCGTCGCGGCCCGGTGGGCCGGCATCCGCGTGCTGGCCTTCGCCATCGGATTCGGCCCGGCCATCGCTTCCTACCGCAAGGGCCTGGGCTGGCGGCGCGGCTCCAGCGAGCGCGAGTACATCGAACGCATCGCGCGGCACCGCGAAGGCATCGACCAAGCTCGGGGGCCCGACATCAACGCCTTCAGCCCCACCGAGTACCGCCTCAACTTCCTCCCCTTCGGCGGCTACGTCAAGATGCTGGGCCAGGATGACATGGATCCCGGCGCCGTCAGCACCGAGTCCGACAGCTACCAGAGCTGCAAGCCCTGGAAGCGCATGATCGTCATCTCCGCCGGCGTCGTGATGAACGTCATTCTCGCCGCCCTGCTCTTCATCGCCGTCTTCATGATCGGGCTGAAAGTCGAGCCCGCCCAGGTCGGCGCGGTCCAGCCCGGCTCCCCAGCCGCCACCGCCGTCGCCGTCAACGCCTCCGAGCTGGGCATCACCGAGCCGGGCCTGCACTCCGGCGACCGCATCACCAGCATCAACGGCCGCGAGCCCAACTCCTTCAGCGACCTCATTCTCGCCACCGCCATGGCCCGCCGCGGCGAACCGATCAAGCTGACCGTGGCGCGCGACGGGAGCGCGGGCCCGCTGGACTTCCGCATCACCCCCGAGAAGGGCCGCCTGACGGGCCTGCTCGAACTGGGCATCGAGCCCGCCCGCTCCGCCACCATCCCCGAGGCCCGCACGCCCGCGGAGCGCGATGAGATCATCGGCATCCTCGACCGGCTGGGCCTCAAGGGCGTCGAGCCCGGCATGAAGCTCATCCGGGCCGGCGCCGACACCGAGATCCGCGATGGCCACGACCTCGAGACCGCGATGCGCACCTCCGGCGGTGCCCCGGTCCAACTCGACTTCGCCGCGCCCGATGGCCGCAAGGCCGCCGTCACCCTCGAGCCCCGGGCCCAGTCGCAGACCGCGCTCTTCCGCATGCCCGATGGCTCCCGCGCCGGCTTCGAGCACCTGCTGGGCCTCACGCCCGTCCTCAAGGTCGCCGCCACCACGCCCGCCGCTGAGGAAAAAGGCCTGCGCGAGGGCGACATCTTCGCCCGCATCGGTACCCTCGAGTTTCCCAGCATGCCCGCCGGCATCGGCGAGTTCCGGGCCAGCAAGGGACGCACGATCGACATCGTCGTGCTCCGCGCCGGGCCCGGCGGCTCGCTCACGGAAGTCCCCCTCAAGGTCCGCGTCGGCCACAAGGGCACCATCGGCTTCATGGCGGCCGATACCTCCGATGTCGGCACGTGGGTCACCCCGCCGCCCTCCGACACGTTGAACAAGGATGGCGCGGAGAACGGGCCGCTCCCGGCTTCCACCGTCATCCGCCGGCCCGGGCTGCGCATCACCGCAATCGATGACAAGCCGGTCGCCGACTTCAGCCAGATCCGCGCTGCCCTCCTGTCTTCGACCGCCGACGCCTTCAGGACCGGCACCTCCGCGGAAGTAAAGCTGACGGCCGAGCTTCCCACCGCCGGCGCGCCGGCCGCCGGGCCCGTCGCCGAACTGGCCTGGACGCTCTCCTCCGACGCCGTGAAGTCGCTGTACGCCCTCGGGTGGGAAAGCCCCGTCGGCGCGGGCCCGTTCGATCCGGTCCAGGTCACGCTCCGCGGCGAGAACCCGGTCGATGCGATCCGCCTGGGCCTCGAAGAGACCCACCGCGTGATGATGACGACCTACGCGACCTTCGCCCGGCTCTTCGAGGGCACGGTGAAGGTCGAGCATCTCAAGGGTCCGGTCGGGATCGCCCACCTGGGCACGATCCTCGCCGACCGCGGCCTCGTGTGGCTGCTCTTCTTCATGGCCCTCATCAGCGTGAACCTCGCGGTCATCAACTTCCTGCCGCTGCCGATCGTCGATGGCGGGCAGTTCATCTTCCTGGTGCTCGAGCAGATCCGCGGCAAGCCCGTCCCGATCCCCGTGCAGAACGCGGCCACCATCGCCGGGCTCGTGCTCATCGGCTCGGTCTTCCTGATCGTGACCTTCAACGATGTCGCCACGCTCTTCGGACGCTGAGCGTTGCCGACACTCGCCCAGATTGAGCACACCTTCGCCTGGCCCGGGCTGGTCCAGCTCCTGGCTGTTGGCCTCGTGCTCGCCGTGCTCATCGCCGCGGTCTACGCGGGCTGGGCCCTGACGCACCCGCCCCGGAGGACCTACGCCAGCGCGGTGGCCCGGGCCCGGCCCGGCGATCCATCCGAGCTGCCCTCGCCGCGCGTGTTCGAATCCTGGACCTTCACGACCGGCGGCGCGACGCTTCCCGTGTGGGACATCCCCGGCGACAACCCCGCCGGGCCCGTGGTCATCATGACCCACGGCTGGGCCGATGGCCGCCTGGGCGCGCTGCAGAGGCTCGGCCCGGTGCTGCCCGTCGCTTCACGCATCATCGCGTGGGACATGCGCGGGCACGGCGATGCAACCGGGATCTGCCGCCTCGGCACGCGCGAGGTGGATGACCTTGCCGCGCTGATCGAGCACCTGGGGGCCTCATCGGTCATCCTGTTCGGGTGGTCGCTGGGCGGGGGTGTGTCGATCGCCGCGGCGGCCCGCGATGATCTGTCACGCCGCATCGCCGCGGTGATCGCCGAGGCGCCCTACCGGGTGCCCGGGACGCCGGCCCGGCGGGTGATGCACGTGCGCGGGCTGCCGTACCGGCTGAATCTGCCGATCACGTTCTTCGTGCTCGGCTTCCTGTTCGGAGTCGGCCCGCGCTGGCGCGGGTTCGACCGGGCTGCGCACGCCCGGCGGCTGAAGTGCCCGCTGCTGGTCATTCACGGCGAGTGGGACCAGATCTGCCCGGTCGAGGATGGCCGGGCCATCGCGGAAGCAGCGCCCGCGGGCTCACTCGCCATCCTCGCCGATGGCGGTCATAACGACCTGTGGGTGGAGGAGCCCCTCGCGGCCCGGTGCGGGGAGGTGGTTCGTGAATTCCTGACGAACCTGACGATATCAGGCCGCTGATCCCCCTTCGTGCCTCTGTGCCTTCGTGCCTCTCCCCCTTACAATCCCCCCATGTTCGCCTCCCCCACCGTCGATGCGGTCATGGCCCAGGAACGGGCCGCCTCGTTCACGAAGCGATCCATCAAGACCTCGACCAAGCTCGCCGGGCTGACCCTCGCGCTCTCGATGCTCGACCTCACCACCCTCGAGGGCAAGGACTCCCCCGAGAAGGTCCGCAGCCTCTGCCGCAAGGCCATCCGCCCGTGGGAGCGCGATGAGGAAGTGCTGGGCCAGCGCCTCCCCTCCGTCGCCGCCGTCTGCGTCTACCCCAGCATGGTCAAGGTCTGCGATGAGGAGCTCGCGGGAACCGATGTGAAGATCGCCTCGGTCGCCACCGGCTTCCCATCGGGCCAGTACCCGCTGGATGTCCGCCTCGACGATGTCCGGGCCGCCGTCCGCGATGGCGCCGATGAGATCGACATGGTCATCAACCGCGGCGCGTTCCTCGCGGGGCGGTACGAAGAAGTCGCCGAGGAAATCCGCGAGACCAAGCGCGCCTGCCGACGGGCCGATGGCTCCTCCGCCGCCCTCAAGGTCATCCTCGAGACCGGCGAACTCGAAACCCTCGACAACATCCGCCGCGCTTCCGACCTCGCCATCCGCGCCATGCACGAGGTTGACCTCGAGTTCTCTTCCCCCCAGTCCCCGATGCCCAGTCCCCAGTGCCTTCCCCACGACTTCATCAAGACCAGCACCGGCAAGGTCACACCCGCCGCGACCATGCCCGTCACGCTGGTGATGCTCGAGGCCATCCGCGACTGGTACTTCGAATCCGGGCGGGTCGTGGGCATGAAGCCCGCGGGCGGCATCCGCACCGCCAAGCAGGCCCTGCACTACCTGATCATGGTGAAGGAGACGCTGGGCCCGCTGAACGTGCCGGGGTATGACCACGCCGGCGGCTGCCCCTGGCTGACGCCCGACCACTTCCGCTTCGGGGCCTCGACGCTGACCAACGACATCCTGCGCCAGCTGGCCCGGCTGAAGACCGGGATGTACATGGCGGGGTACGACTTCGCGGAGGCGTAAATGTCGCGCCCTGTTCGGCTGCTAACGCTCGCTGTCATTGGAGTCGTCGCGACGATCACCAACGCGTGGGTCTGTTGGGCCGTTCATCGCTCCGACACACACGCCCGCGTTCTGATTGATCAATTCCCACGTGCGTGGCCGATCGTCGTCGAAGAAGCTGACGCGCCGCCAGAATGGGCCAACAGCCGACTGTCGATCACGCACACGTGGCGTCGCTATGTGTTGGGCAACCCCGCCAGCGTCGAAGTCCAAGAATTTCGGTATGGGTGGCCTCTGCGAGTGATGGCCTGCGAATCAGTCGCCAATTCGCACGGGCCGGGACAGCTCCATCATGCCTGGGTCGTGCCGGGCTGCCCGCCGGGCGTGGACCCCGGCTGGTACGTTTTGCCTCTGAGACCACTTTGGCCCAACTTCGCCATCATGGCGCTCGCCATTCCACTTCTTACGGTCGTACTCATTGAATTGTTTGAGAGGCAGCGCACGCAACTCCGCCTCCGCGCGGGCCTGTGCCCGGGCTGCAAGTACCCGATCAGCGCTTCTCCCGTCTGCACCGAGTGCGGCGCTCAGCTCCCGCCGCGGAACCTCACCGCATGAAGCGCATTGCCCTCATCCTCGCGGTGTCGGTGCTCTTCGGGGCGGCAGTGAACATCGCGCTTGCATGGACACTCGTACTTACCGTGCACGCTCCTGCGGCCGGGGGCATCCGAACTGGCACTCAGAGCACAATGGCGCCTTGGCCTGCATCTGTGCCATCTACATGGCCTGCAGACGCCACTTATCACCTTGATTCGACACGTGTTGGCCGTCGCTGGCTCATTGCGACGGCCGAAGTCCCTTCTTTTACCCCCGGCATGGCAAGCGAGAGAGTCTCCATTATTGTGCAGCAAGCTGGTTTCCCGCTCCGATCCGTGAAGTTGGAGTCTCGCTCGTGGTGGTCGGGAACGTACTGCCCCCCGAATGCCGACACTCTGCTTTACGGGATCGTCGAGGGAGTACGAGTCCCGGGTTGGCTTTTGCGTCTCGCCCCTACACAGGAGACCATGCTCCCAGTCGTTCCCATTCCTATCCCATTTGCCCTGAACACACTTCTTTACGCGGGATTGTCCTACTTTGCCTTGAGTTTCGGTGACCTTCGCCGCTTCCTCCGCCTCCGCGCGGGCCTGTGCCCGCGCTGCAAGTATCCGATCGGCGCTTCTCCCGTCTGCACGGAATGCGGTGCAGAGTTGCCGCAGCGGAAGCCCGCCTTATGAGGCGACTGATCTTCTACGCCGTCGGGCTGCTCCTGATCGGGATGGTGTTCAATGTTGCGGTCGGCTGGGCTTGCGTGCTCCTGGTGCCCTTGCCGGGACACATCCTCAGCATCGCCAGGTCAGAACCGACGCAGGCCGAGATCGACCGGTTGCCGCGGGAATGGCGGCATCCGTACCAGCGCGTGGACCGCGTTTCTTATGAGCGCAGGTCCGTCAGCGCACCGGGGAAATCGGTCCGGGCGATCTTCGTTCGCTACCGCACCGGCATTTCTCATACATTGGGCCGGAACCACGGCTTGGTCACGTACACGTGCGGCTGGCCCGCACGCTCGCTGACGGGCGACGCGATGCTGGACGATGTGTACTACCTGACTGCCGAGACGATCGAGGGCAAATCTAAGTGGTCCGGTGCGGTGCGAGTGCCGGGTCAGCACGAGCGACGGGGCATGGACCCGCTTGGGCTCGGCCCGGCCGCCGTGGCGCTGCCCTATCGGCCCGTCTGGCCCGGCTTCGCCATCAACACCCTGCTCTACGCCCTCCTGCTGCTTGCAGGGATCACCGTCGTTTCCCGCTCCCGCGCCGCGGTCCGCCTCCGCGCGGGCCTCTGCCCCGCCTGCAAGTACCCGATCGGCGCTTCTCCCATCTGCACCGAATGCGGGCGGGCCGTACCGCCGCGGAGGCACACCGCATGAAGCGACTCGCGCTCATCCTCGCGGTGTCGCTGCTCTTCGGCGCGGTGGTCAATGTGCTGGTTGCCTGGGGGTGTTTGCTGCGGAAACCCTTCCCCGGTTCCGCGCCGTGGACCCGCGGTGGCACCGCGTACCGCTGGCCCATCACCGTGCCCGCGACCTGGCCCGACAAGCCGTCGAGCTTCGAGCAGACCTACGGCACCGGCTGGGCCTTGCACACCACGCGCGGGTTCAGCGAGTCCACCGGCATTAACTTTGCAGGTATGCGTGAACATACCGTCGAAGTCTGGCACTGCGGCTGGCCCCGCGCAGCGCTCCGGGCCATCGCGATCACCTCCGACAGCGACGACCCGACGACGACAGAACTGCTCGACGGCATCCCCATGCCCGGATTCCTGCTCCCTCTCGCCAACTGGAAGCCCGCCTATCTCCCCACGCGCCCCGAACCCAAGGCCTTCACCATCAACACGCTGCTCTACGGGCTGCCGATCACCGTGCCCCTGCTGATCATCCGGCCCGTCCGCAGGTGGCGCCGCCGCCGCGCGGGCCTGTGCCCCCACTGCCGCTACCCCTTCGGCGCGTCCCCCGTCTGCACGGAGTGCGGGAGGTCGCTCCCGGCCCGCGCGATCCCGGAAAGCCCTACCTGACTCGGCAGAGGTCCACGACCTGCATGGCCGCGCCGGGGCGCTCGCCCGGCACCAGCACCGTGATGTGGTCCCCGGCCCGGAGCTCGAGCGCCGCCGATGGCAGCAGCTCCCGCCCGTTGCGCTCGACGCCCACGATCAGGCACCCAGCGGGCAGCTTCGACTCGCGCACCAGCTTTCCATCCAGTTCGCTGCCGCGGTGTATCCCCATTGTTACCTGCCGCACCCCGTCGACGCCGTGCGCCTCGCCGTTCTCGCGGGAGAGGTCGTATTCGAGGAGCGATTCGTACAGCGGCCGGTCGCGCAGCCGCTCCGCGATCAGGTACGCCACCAGGCACACCACCGCCAGCGCAAAGAGCTGCTCGTAGTTGCCCGTCATCTCGAGGATGAGCACGATCCCCGTCAGCGGGGCACGAACAGAAGAAGCAAAGAAGCCCGCCATCCCCAGCACCGCGAAGGCGGCGGCGTACCCCGAGAGCACGGGCCAGATGACCGCCAACGTCTCGCCGAACAGCAGCCCCAGGATCGCGCCCATCAGGAGCATCGGCGCAAAGACGCCGCCCGGCGCCCCGGTTGTGTAGCTCAGCACGGTGAGCAGAAACTTCGCGGCCATCAGCTCGATAAGGAAGACGGCGGCGAACTGGCCCGGGTTCGCCAGCAGCCTCGAGGCAACGGGGTGCCCGCCGCCGACGGCCTCCGGCATCCACCAGGCAACCAGGCCCAGCAGTGCGATCACCAGGCCCGTGTACAGCCAGGGCGGGATGCGCTTGAGCGCATGGACCCGGCGCATCCCGGTGAGCAGCGCGCGGTTGAACGCCACGCCCAGCAGCCCCGTGGCGACGCCCAGCACGACCAGCAGGGGCAGGGCCTCCAGCGGGAGCGCGGGAAAGTTCTTAACCTCGAAGCTGGGGAGCTGCCCGCTGAACGCGCGAGTCACGGCCGCGGCAGCGACCGATGCGATGAGCGCACCGCCGTACGTGAGCGGGGAAAGCTCGCGCTGCAGCTCCTCGAGCACGAAGATGAACCCGGCGAGCGGCGCGTTGAACGCGGCCGCCAGCCCGGCCCCGGCGCCGCAGGAGAGCAGCTGCGGCATTTCACGGGGGCGAACCCGCAGCACCTGCCCCACCGCCTGCGCGATGGCGGCGCCCATCTGAACCGTCGGGCCTTCGCGCCCAGCCGACAACCCGGCGCCGATCCCCAGCACGCCGTTGATGAACTTCACCGGGATAAGCCGCTTCCAGTGCAGCGTGCGGACGTGCAGGAGCACCCCCTTGAGGTGCGGGATGCCGCTCCCGCCCGCCTCCGGCGCGAAGCGCCGCGTCGACCAGCCGACGAAGCACCCTACGACCAGGCCGATGAGCGGCAGTACGACCCAGCCCCAGGCGGGATGGTGGTGCAGCTTCGCCAGCAGAATCTGCCGGAAATCTTCCACGGCCGTAAGCGCGTAGCGGAAAAGCACCGCCAAGCCCCCCGCCGCCAGGCCGACAAACGCCGCGCGCAGAAAGTGCTCGCCGCGATTCGCCCGGCGCGCTTCCGAGAGCGCCGCGATGCTCGCGGCCTGCTCCGCCTCTCCCTCGCTGGTGGGGCCGTCCTCGCCGGGGACGGGCTCGGGCCGCCCACCTTCGTCCGGGGCGGGCCGCCCGCCGTCCCCGGGCGGGCCCGGCTCTTGGCTCGGCGTTTCCAAGCCACACGATACGCGCCCCGATGCGCCTCAGGAGGCGCGGGCCCGTACCATTCACGCCATGAGCGACAACGGCCATCGTGCCAATGGGCAGATCGCGACCCTCGACGCCGCCGCCCGGGCCGGGGCGGACGCGGCCCGCGCGTTCGCCGCGGAGCCCGCCTACGCCCCCGCGCCCGAATCCACCAAGGTCGCGATCCAGCCCCGCTACGGGCACTTCATCAACGGCAGGTGGGTGGAGCCCAAAGATGGCGGCAAGGCACAGAGGCACGAAGGCACGAAAGGGAAGGCGGAAACGTACTTCCCCACGATCAATCCCGCGAACGAGTCGGTCCTCGCCGAGGTCGCCCAGGGCAGCGAGGCCGATGTGGATGCCGCGGCCCGCGCTGCCGAGGCGGCCCTCCCGAAGTGGCAGGCCCTCCGCCCGACCGAGCGGGCCAAGTACATCTTCCGCATCGCCCGCCGCATCCAGGAACGGGCCCGCGAGCTCGCCATCCTCGAGACGATGGACTCCGGCAAGCCCATCAAGGAATCGCGGGATGTCGATGTCCCGCTCGTCGCCGCCCACTTCTTCTACCACGCCGGCTGGGCCGACAAGCTCGAGTACGCCTTCCCGGGCGCATCGCCCCGTCCCATCGGCGTCTGCGGGCAGATCATCCCCTGGAACTTCCCGCTGCTGATGGCCGCGTGGAAGCTGGCCCCCGCGCTGGCCTGCGGCAACACCTGCATCCTCAAGCCCGCCGAGACCACCCCGCTCACGGCCCTGCGGCTGGCCGAGATCTTCGAGGAGATCGACCTCCCGCCCGGCGTCGTGAACATCGTCACCGGCGATGGCCGCACGGGCGCAGCGCTGGTCAACCACCCCCGCATCAACAAGATCGCCTTCACCGGCTCGACCGAGGTCGGCAAGAAGATCGCGCGGGCCACCGCCGGCTCGTCCAAGCGGCTCACGCTCGAACTCGGCGGCAAATCCCCGCACATCATCTTCGAGGATGCCAGCCTCGACCAGGCCATCGAAGGGATCATCAGCGGCATCTACTTCAACCAGGGTGAGGTCTGCTGCGCGGGCTCGCGGCTGTTCATCCAGGAATCCATCCTCGACCGGGCCATCCGCAAGCTGGAAATCCGCCTCGCCACACTCCGTGTCGGCGACCCCCTCGACAAGAACACCGATGTCGGCGCGGTCAACAGCCGGGCCCAGCTCGACCGCATCAACCACTACCTCCGGGCCGGCGAGCAGGAAGGCGCCCGCCTGCACGTTCCGGATCCATCGGCACTCCGTGCCGATCCGGGCGCAGATGGCGTCGGAAGCTCCCTGACCGGTGCGGGTCTGCCCAAAAAGGGCTTCTGGTGCCGCCCGTGCTTCTTCACGGGTGTGCAGCCTTCGCACATCATCGCCCGCGAGGAGATCTTCGGCCCGGTGCTCAGCATCCTGAGCTTCCGCACGCCCGAAGAAGCCGTTTCCAGGGCCAACAACACGCCGTACGGTCTTGCGGCGGGCATCTGGACCGACAAGGGCTCCAAGATCTTCGAGATCGCGCGCGCCCTCAAGGCCGGTGTGGTGTGGTGCAACACCTACAACAAGTTCGACCCCGCCAGCCCCTTCGGCGGCTACAAGGAATCGGGCTTCGGCCGCGAGGGCGGTGTCCAGGGTCTCCGGGCCTACGTCGACTTCTGACCGAGAGGGCAGGGCCTCCACCAATGAAAACCGCCGCTCCCCGTGGAGCGGCGGCGTTGTTCAAGCCGTGACCGACTGCTCAGCGGCGCCGACGACCGGCGATGAGACCCGCCAGGCCCAGCAGCGTGGCCGCGCCGGGCGCGGGGACGATGCGGAAGAGGCTGGTGCCGCCAACCTGGTCGTTGGCGGTGAGCGTGAAGTTCCAGTCCGCCTGCATGTCAAACGTCGTGCCGATCAGCGTCGAGCCCGCGGCCGGGCTGCGATCACTGGCGGTGAGCGAGTCATCGATGGGAGCGGAATAGCTGGCGAGCAGCGTGTCGAAGACTGTGCCGCCGTTGTAGCTGGCCCGGTAGGCATCGCCGCCGTACAGCCCCGTGATCGTCGCGCCGTTGCTGTCGTTGTCGGTCACCGTGGTTCCGACCGTGGCGAACGCGACGGAGTTGGCCAGGCTCGGGTAGCTGAGGAGCCCCGAGCTGAACGAGAACGTGGTGTCGGTGATCCCCGCGACGGCGGTGAAGTTCACCGTCACCTGCGGGTCGGCGATCATCGCGCACGCCAAGTCGCCGATGACCGCGATCAACTCGCCGCTGTCCGCATCACGCAGCTCGACCGCGGACCGGGCCGCGTAGCTCCACTCATCGCCCGCCCAGGTTCCCTGCGACAGCAAGATCGCCAACGTCGCGGTGCCCTGGCTGCTCGTCGCCGACACGGTCAGCGCGGGGTCGGTGATCCCGCCCAGCGCCGGCGGCGCCGCGCCCGTAACCAAAGCCGCCGCGGACCACCTCATGAGGTTGGCAACGCCCATCCTTTGGTAATTCACTGCAACTCTCCCTCGGAACGAACAAGGAACGCCAACAAGCGCTCCGCTCCCCAAGATCTAATCTAGCAGTCAGCGGATCGTACGAGCAAGCAGAACATGCGCGATTCTCGGGCCTTTTCTCAAGTAGTTCTATCAGAGACCGGCCTGTGCGCAAACAGGGTGCGAAACAATCGCCCAAACCTGCAACGAAACAACGCCGGCCTTGTGGCCGGCATCGCCGGAGAACTCGTGAGAACCTCTTCGGGGCCGTTCAGCGGCGGCGACGAGACACCAGACCCGCAAGGCCGAAGAGGGCAATCGAGCCGGGGGCAGGGACGATCCTGAAGAGGCTGGTGCCGCCGACCTGGTCGTTGGCGCTGAGCGTGAAGTTCCAGTCCGCCTGCATGTCGAAGGTGGTGCCGATCAGCGTCGAGCCCGCGGCCGGGCTGCGCTCGCTCGCCGTCTGCGAGTCATCGATCGGGACGGAGTAGCTGGCGAGCAGCGTGTCGAAGACCGTGCCGCTGTTGTAGCTGGCCCGGTAGGCATCGCCGCCGTACAGCCCCGTGATCATCGCGCCGTTGCTGTCGTTGTCGGTCACCGTGGTTCCGACCGTGGCGAAGGCGACGGAGTTGGCGAGGCTCGGGTAGCTGAGGAGCCCCGAGCTGAACGAGAACGTGGTGTCGGTGATCCCCGCGACGGCGGTGAAGTTCACCGTCACCTGCGGGTCGGCGATCATCTCGCAGGTCAGGTCGCGGAGCACGGCGATGCGGGCGCCGCTCGTCGGATCGCGCAACTCGAGTTCGGACCCGGCCGCGAAGCTCCAGTCACCGCCCGACCACCTGCCCTGCGACAGCGTGATCAGCATGGAGGCGATGCCCTGGGAGTTGGTCGCCGTGATCGTGATCGCGGGGTCGGTGATACCGGCTTGGGCTGTGCCCATGACGCCCGCGGCCAGCCCGATCGCGCAGAGCGCCATTACGTTTTGTGCTCTCATCCTCATGTCGGTCTCCCTCGGATCTTCCTGCCTCTTGCGCCAGAACGGCGCCTCTCATGACTGTCGAACCTATATCCGGGGGCAGGCCCGTTCAAGCGGGAATTGACCGGACATTCAGGGTCGGATCAAAAATGTTCGGTCCGGCTGAACCGTAACCCGAACATACCCCACGCCGATACCAAAAAGAACGACGCCGGCCTCGGGGCCGGCGTCGCTGATCAACTGAGGCTCTGTCCGGGAAACCGCTTAGCGGCGGCGACGGGCGACGAGGCCCGCGATCCCGAAGAGGGCGATCGAGCCGGGGGCCGGCACGATCTTGAAGAGGCTGGTGCCGCCGACCTGGTCATTGGCGCTCAGCGTGAAGTTCCAGTCGGCCTTCATGTTGAAGGTCGTGCCGATCAGGGTCGAGCCGGAGCCGGGGCTCCGCTCGTTCTTGGTCGACGAATCGTCGGCCGGGACGCTGTACGAGCCGAGCAGCGTGTCGAAGATCACGCTGTCGTTGTACATGGCCTGGTAGCCATCACCGCCGTACAGGCCGGTGAACGTCGCGCCATCGGAGTCATTGTCCGTGACGGTCACGCCCGCCGTGGCCAGGGCGAGCGAGTTGTCGATGTTCGAGAAGCTCAGGACGCCCGAGCTGAACGAGAAGTTCGTCGGGACGGGACCCGAGACGGCCGTGAAGTTCACGGTCACCTGCGGATCCTCAACGAACTCAACGTACAGGTCGCGGACGGTGCCGACGCGCTGGCCCGTGGTCGGGTCAACGAGCTCGATCGCCTCGCCGGCGAGCAGCGTCCAAGTATCTCCGCTCCAAGAGCCCATGTGCTCCTGAATGCGGAACGTGGCCGAGCCCAGCGAGCTCGTGGCCGTGATGTCGAGAACCGGATCCGTGATTCCGGCCTGAGCCGTAGCGGCCAAGGCAGCAATCGCGAGGCCGGCGCCGAATGCCAACTTCGTCTTCATGCGAAAATCCCCTCTCCTCCAGGTCGTCGTCGTCAACGCCATCGTCGCACGACATCGATCTTCTGTAGACCACCCTCGCCAGTGTCCCACACAGGACACAGAAACTGGGAGGGTGATGCTCCCCTCAGACACGCCCACATTAACCGATAAGGACCACCCGAATCAACTATTGTCTCCCCAAAAAGAGGAGTACCAGGCAAAATCCCGGGGTACCCTGTCATTTATCCGTGACCGGCTCCGTCGATTATTGGACGATAAACCGAGCTCGCAGAACGATTTGGGCCAACCCGGGAAGGCCCATCCTGCTCACGCAACTCGAGAGTACCCCACGCAGCCGGCTTCGCACGCGAATCCCCTGATTCAGCCGTGTCGACCGCCATCCCAGATCGGATATCCTGATCCGCTATTTCCGGCCCCTGTTCGGACCTCGTATCCGTCACTATTTTGGGACCTTACACCTTCCTCGTGACCCACAATCCAAACATTCTCCCTACAAACCTCCCGGCTCCCACTAACGATGGTGCCGTCCGCCACCTCCGCGCGGCGCTGCTGCCGGCTCTGGCTCTGCCCGTCGCGCCCGGCCGCCTGGTCGACCTCTCGCGCCTTCCCGGCCCCGCGGCCATGCCGGTTGTGCTGTTCTGCTTCCCTCGAACCGGGGTGCCGGGCCAGCCCCCCTCAAGTGGGTTCCATGGAGAGGACTGGGACTCGATCCCAGGCGCCAGGGGCTGCACTCCGCAGAACTGCGGATTCCGCGACCTGATCGGTGCGTTCCGCGAGCTGGGAGCAGCGGTCTTCGGGCTCAGCACCAGCACCGTGGAGCACCAGCAAGAGTTCCGGGCCCGGCAGCACATCCCGTTCGATCTGCTGAGCGATGCCGACCTCCGGCTGACGCGGGCGCTGAACCTGCCGACCTTCGAGTTTCCCATCGAGAGCGGCGGGCCGACGACGCTTCTCAAGCGCATGGCCTGGTACTGCGAGCCCGATCACACGGGCCGGCTCCGCATCGTCAAGGTATGGTACCCCGTCTTCCCGCCCGACCGCAACGCGCAAACCGTGCTGGACTGGCTGCGGAGGCGGGCCGCGATCACCATCCGCCGGGCCGGGCCCGGCGATGCCGAGTACATCCGCGGCGAACTGACCAAGCACTGGGGCTCGACGCGCATCTGGTCGATCGGGCGGGCCTTCGAGGCGGACCTGCTCCCCGCGTTCATCGCCGAGCACGCGGGCCGGCGGGCCGGGCTCCTGACCTACGACCTCAACCACGGGGCCTACCAGTGCGAGGTCGTCACCGTGAGCAGTACGATCGAGAACGCGGGTGTGGCGACGCGGCTGCTTGAAGCCGTGGAGTTCGAGGCCCGGCGGGCCGGCTGCACGCGGATGTTCCTGACCACGACCAACGACAACACCAAGGCGATCGGTTTCTACCAGACCCGCGGCTGGAAACTTGCAGCGCTCCACAAGGGCAACGTGGAAGAGGCGCGGAAACGCAAGACCGGCATTCCGCTCTGGGGCCATCACGGCATCGAGATCCGGGATGAGCTGGAGCTGGAGTTGTGGCTCGAGTAGGCTCGGCGCATGGACTCGCGGCTCAACGCGTTTGAACGGCGTGTGCTCGACTTGATCGCGCACGGCGACACCGACGATGCCCGCGTGCTGCGGGCGCAGGCGGCGGCGGCGCGCGTGGTGTCGCGCTCGGCCGGGCCTGGCTACGGCGCTGATTTCGTGCTGCCCGAAGAGGCGCCGCGGTTCGCGTCCCGCGATGCCCGTGTCGCCATCCTCGGCGGCGTGGTCGAAGGCCCGAACGGGGCCGGCCCGCGCGTGGAGGGCGCCGGCTTCATCCTGCACATCGTGGATGGCCAGATGTCCATGCTGGAAGGAATCGGCGGCAAGGCCTGGCCCGGCGAGCCCGTGCTGGCCCGCCACTGGTACCACCAGCGCTCCCGCGACGGCCTGCGCGTGATGCCCGGGTGAGTCAGGCGTCGAGGTCGTACGCGATCTTCAACCACTTCTCGACGCCGCTATCGATGACATCCACCGACGAGATCTCGATCCGGTGCGTGATGCGGTCCTTCTTGGCCAGCCCGCCGGTATCGATCAGCCGGGCCGGAAGCTTGCCCTTGTGCCTGGCCAGCGCCAGGCCCAGGTCCAGCCGCGCGCGCGTGGAGGGCTTCAACTGCGCGAACACGTGGTTACGGTAGAGCGGGACGATGGTCTTGCAGGGGCAGGCCTTGACATCCTTGCCGATCGACAGGCCGAGCGTGAGCAGGCGGTCGTAGATCGGGCGCAGGCCCGCCTTGGGCCCGGCGAACATGGCCTCGACGTACTCGTGCGCCATCAGCAGGTACTGGTCCGGGTCATCATCCCATGTGGCGCCGGGCCTGGCGCAGGCCCGTTCCGCCAGCCACCAGGCGGAGTTGGCGCTCAAGGCGTGCTCATCCTTCAGCCACTGCCGGGCCAACTTCTCATCCTTGGGACCGGCCTTGCGGATGTGGGCCATCCACTCCTCGAGCGACCGGCCGGTTTTGACGCGAAGGGTCCCGATCCACTCCCGCACCATGGCGACGCCGGGGTGGACGGAGTACGGGCCGGCCTTGGACCTACGGGGCAAGAGGACCTCCGATCACGAGCGGGCCCCGTATCCTACAGGCACGGAGCGACCCCATGGCAGAGCGAACCGCGAAGCAACCCACCGAACGCCTCGATGTGCTGAAGACGTACAAGCTGTTCATCGATGGCAAGTTCCCGCGCTCGGAATCGGGCCGCTCGATGATCATCGCCACGGCGGCCGGGCCCGTGCATCTCTGCCGGGCCTCGCGGAAGGACCTGCGGGATGCGGTCGAGGCGGCCCGCAAGGCCCAGCCCGGCTGGGCCGCGGCCACGGCGTACAACCGCGGCCAGGTGCTGTACCGCATGGCGGAGATGCTCGAAGGCAGGAAGCGGGAGTTCGTGGAGGCGATCGGAACGGAAGAAGGCACAAAGGCACGGAGGCACAAAGGCACGAAGGGAAAAAAGGCGGCGACGAAGCCGACCGCGGAGCTGGAGGTGCTGACCGCGATCGACCGGCTCGTCAGTTACGCGGGCTGGGCCGACAAGTACGCGCAGGTGCTGGGGTGCAACAACCCGGTGTCGGGCCCGTTCTACAACTTCACGATCCCCGAGCCCACGGGCGTGGTCGTGGCCGTGGCCCCCGACGATGCGCCGCTGCTGGGCCTGATCTCGCTGATCGCGCCGGTGCTGTGCGCGGGCAACACCGTGGTGGCGCTGGGCAGCAGCACCAACCCGATTCCCGCGGCGATCCTCGGCGAGGTATCGGCGACCAGCGATGTTCCCGCGGGTGTGCTCAACATCCTCACCGGCGACCGCGCGGAACTGCTGCCGCACATCGCGGGCCACCGCGATATTGACGGCATCCACGCGGCGGGGTTGAGCGGCGAGGAAAGGATGCTCATCCGCGGCGGCGTTGCCGAGAACCTGAAGCGTGTGCGGGTGTGGGACAACCCCGACTGGTTCGACGCCGCCTCGTGCCAATCCCCGTGGCGGATCGAGCCCTTCGTCGAAATGAAGACGGTGTGGCACCCGTCGGCGGTGTGACCCCGGGTCGGGTCACGCCGGCTGAGCGGCGGACTGCTGCGCCTCGGGCTCGCGGCAGATCTCGAACGCGCGGATGATGAAGTGCAGGCCCGCGCAGAAGAGCCCGCCGGCGATGACCCCGAGGATGATGATCGCGCCCAGGCGGATGGCTTCGCCGAGGCCCTGGCCCGGCTGAGTGAGCGGAGCCGTGAGCCCAATGAGCTTGTCGGCGGCGCGGGTGATCGCGGGCACACCCAGCTTCCGGGCCCCGACGACCGCGGCGATGACCAGGAGCGGAGAAAGCAGGGCCAGGCCCTTCGCGAGCACCCCCCATGATCTGGGGTTGCGTATCAGCACGATTCCTACGGCGGCAGCGCCGATGACGCCGGCGAGCGCAACTCTCACCAACACCCACAGTTTGAGGGAGGTTGTTCCCAAGACTCCGTGGACACTGAGATATCCCAAAACCGAACCGGCGAAAATCGCGCCCGCAAAGCAGATGAGGGCCAGGCCAGGCCCATCGCGATAGGCCCCGCGCCCGAAGGGCAGGGCGAGGGCGCAGCAGACCGCGATGACGAGTTCGAAGGTGACGAAGGTCCAGGCTGGTTTGGGCGGCACGACGATTGCGAGTACGGCCGTGGCGAGCGCGCTGAGCAGCACGATGGCGCAGATGGCGGCGGTCAGCATCCGTACGGGCCTGGGCGGCAGGGGAAGCATGGAAGCTCCTCGGGATCGGAAGCGGGTCATCGGTCCGGCGCGGAATGGCGTTGACTGTCGTACGCCCGGAATTCGCGGACGGTGCGGGCCGGACCACGAAAACAAGGCTAGGCGACCCCGGGTTGCGGGGGGATCACCCGCCCGGGAAGGTCACCTGTTATCCCGAGGCGGGGAGCACGCCGCCCGAAGCGGCGGCCCGGAAGCGCCGATGGAGGATGCGGGCCGGTCGGGCCCGAGCATCGCCGGCGGCCCGGGATGCGGCGGCCCGACTCCCACAGCGGGAAGGAGCCTGCTTGTGACCCGGGATGCCGAGATCTGCCGATTGGATGAGATGCGTATCCGACACCTGTACGGCCGGGTGGTGACCCGCTGGGCGACCGACATGATGGAGCTGCGCCGCCGCGGGCTCGATGTGCCGGGCGGCCGCCGTCGCGCGGCGGGGCGGGCGGAGGCCGGGAGTGACGGCGGGAAGAGCCGGCGGCGCCGGATCGGGATGGATGCATGAGCGGAATTTCGTCGAGCGTGGGCCCGTTCAGCGGGATCGATTCCGGTTCGCTGATCAACCAGCTGCTGGCCATCGAGTCGCGGCCGAAGATCCTGGCCCAGCAGCGGATGGCGCAGCTGCAACTGCAGCAGAGCAGCTTCCTGGACATCAACAGCAAGCTGAGCGCGCTGAAGACGGCGGCGGCCCTGTTCCGCCAGGAGAAGACCTTCCAGACCACGGCGGCGGCCAGCTCGGACGAGAAGGTGCTGACGGCGATCGCCAGCGTGGGCGCGGGGCAGGGGAGCTACTCGTTCCTGGTCGACCGGCTGGTGACTTCGCAGCAGATGCTGTCGCAGGGGTTCGGCGACAAGGACTCGGTGGCGATGGGCGCCACCTCGTTCACATTCGAGTCTGCGCTGGCGCGGCTCGACCGCGACACCTCGCTGGCCGACCTGAACGGCGGGGCGGGGGTGGAGCGCGGCAAGATCCTGGTGACCGACTCGACGGGCAAGTCGGCGACGGTGGACCTGTCGAAGGCGATCACGGTCGCCGATGTGCTGGACGCGATCAACAGCAACGGCACCGCGGCGGTGACGGCGAGCGTGAACGACGGCAAGTTCGTGATCAAGGACGCCGCGGGCGGGAACGTGACGATCGCCAACGGGCTGGGATCGACGACGGCGGCGAGCCTGGGGATCGCGGGGACGGCGGCGGGGACGCTGACGGGATCGCAGGTCTACTTCATGGCGAGCGGCACGGCGCTGTCGATCCTCAACGACGGCAACGGCGTCTACGCCGACAACCAGGTCGGCTCGGCCGCGTTCGACTTCAAGATCAAGGTGGACACGGGCTCGGGCCCGACGCTGGTGAAGGTCAACATCGGCGACAAGTACGACTCCTCCGAGAAGAAGGTGGAGGGCGCGGTGTCGACGGTGGGCGGCGTGCTCACGCGCATCAACGATGCCCTCCAGGCCGCGGGGTTCACGACGGTGCGGGCCTCGATCTCCGCCGATGGCACGCGGCTGAAAATCGCCGACAGCGCCAGCGCGACCACCAGCATCACGGTCGAGGAGAACAGCGAGAGCACGGCGAGGGACCTGGGGCTGCTGGGCTCGACGGCCACCGGCACGCTGAACGGAAGCCGGGTGCTGGCCGGGCTGACCTCGACCCTCACGCGCGGGATCAACGGCGGCAGCGGCGTGACGGGAGATGGGGTCCTGAACTTCACGGCCCGGGACGGCTTCACCGGGACATTGACCATCTCCACGGACAGCACGCTGGAGCAGATCGCCGCGGCGATCTCGGCGGCCTCGGGGACGGTGTCGGGCCGGGCCCGGCTCGAGGTCGCGATCAACAGCAAGGGCACCGGCCTGGTGATCACCGACACGACCGGCGGCACGAGCAATCTGACGATCACGGGCACGGGCGGGAGCGACACGGCGGCCTCGCTGGGGATCTCGACGGGCGCGACGGGGGTGGCGGCGTCATCGGTGACCGGCGCCAACCTGCAGCGGCAGTACGTGGGCCGCACGACGCTGCTCTCCTCGCTGAACAACGGCAAGGGGATCGGGACGGGGCGGATCCGCATCACCGACTCGGCGGGCGTCGTGCAGAACATCGATGTCAGCGACAACCAGAAGACGGTGGGCGACCTGATCGACCTGCTCAACTCGCGCGGGCTGGGGATCACGGCCCGGATCAACGCGGGGGGCGATGGCGTCGAGATCATCGAGAGCCTGGCCGGGGGCGCGACGGGGGCGAGCAAGATCAAGATCGAGGATGTCAACGGCGGGGTCGCCAAGGCGCTGAACCTGGCGGGCGAGGCCGCGGGGACGGGCGTCCAGAACAAGATCAACGGGTCGTACGAGCGGACGGTGACGTTCGCGGCGACGGACACGCTGCAGCAGGTGGCGGACAAGATCAACGCCGCCAGGCCCGGCGTCGCGGTGTCGATCATCCGCGACGGCTCGGGCAGCACGCCGTTCCGGCTGAACTTCGTGAGCGAGGCGACGGGGCGGTCGGGGCGGTTCCTGCTGGACTCGGGCGGGCTGGACCTGGGGATGCGGACGCTCGACGCCGGCGAGGACGCCCGGGTGTTCTTCGGCTCCTCCGACCCGGCCCGGGCGATCGCGCTGACGCGTTCATCCAACACGCTCGACGGGGTGATCCAGGGGGTGAAGATCGACCTGAAGTCGGTCTCCGCGGAGCCGGTGACGCTGACGGTGTCCAAGGACACGTCGGCGATCGAGGGCAAGGTCAACTCGTTCATCTCGGCGTTCAACGATGTGATCGGGCGCGTGGACTTCCAGACGCGCTACGACGACACGACCAAGCGGTCGGGCCCGCTGATCGGGGACTCGACGGCGCTGCAGCTGCGCAACGAGCTGTACCGCGTGATCCAGGGCAAGGCCATCGGCGCCAGCGGCACCTACAGCCGCCTGACCGACATCGGCCTCAAGATCGGCTCGGGGGGCAAGCTCGAGCTCGACACCGCCAAGTTCCGGGCCGCCATGGAGCAGGACCCGGCGAGCGTAGAGGCCCTCTTCGCGGCCCGCACCTCCACGACCTCCACAACCAAGGACCTGGGCGGGGGCATCACGGCGAGCGACCCCACGGGGAAGGAGACGTTCACCGCGCTGGGGGTGGTGGGCCAGATCGAGGAGCTGGGCAAGAAGTACCTCGACAGCGTCGACGGCGTGCTGACGCGGCGCGGCAAGACGCTGGACAACCAGATCAGCTCGCAGAACAAGCGCATCGAGGCCATGGACGCCCGGCTGGAGGTGCGCCGGCAGGTCCTGCAGCGGCAGTTCATCGCCATGGAGCAGGCGATCGGGCAGCTGCAGTCGCAGCAGAGCGCGCTGTCGGGGATCTCGCGGGTCGGGTGACGGGCCGGCGCAACCGCGGAGTGAAGATGGACGCCCCCGGGGCCGATAGAACGCACGCATGACCGCCGGAACCCAGAACGCCAACGCCTACCTGAAGACCAAGGTCCTCACGGCCACGCCGGAGGAGCTGCGCCTCATGCTGCTCGACGGGGGCATCAAGTTCGCGCGGCAGGGCCGCGACGGCATCACGCGCAAGGACTACGAAGCAAGCTACACCGGGCTCTCGCAGTCGCGCGACATCGTGATGGAGCTCATCACGACGGTCCGCGACGAGATCGACCCCGAGCTCGCGGCCAAGGTCCGCGGCGTCTACACGTTCATCTACACGCTGCTCGTCGAGGGTAGCTTCGAGAAGGATGTCGCCAAGGTGGACAAGGCGATCGAACTCCTCGAGTTCGAGCGCGAGACCTGGGCGATGCTGATGCAGAAACTCGCCGAGGAGCGCCGCACGGCACAGGCCCCGGCCCGGCCCGCGACCGACGCCGGGCCCGCGCCGGGCCCGGATGCGCCGCGCCGCACGCTGAGCGTTCAGGGCTGAGCCGCGGTCACCCGGCCCGGGCCGCGGCCCGTTCCGCCGCGAACAGCCCGGCAAGCTCCGCGGACAGACTCTCCATTACGAACGCGAGCTGGACGCTCGAATCAAGCCGCCGCTCGGCCTGGCGGACCAGGTCGATCGCCTCGGCGTGGCGCGAGGCCGACTCGGCGCGGCGCAGACCGCCGCGGAGCCAGGCGCTCAGCAGCCGGAGGATCCAGCGCGCGCCCGCGCGGTTCGCCGATTCCTTGCTCGCCAGCTCGTTGGCCTCGACCCACGCCTTGGCCCAGTCATCGGCGAGCCGGGCCATGGTCGGGCCGAGGTCGGGGTCGTAGCCGCCCCGCTGCGTCGTGTCGAGCATGGGTTCGAGGGCCTGGAACCAGGCGTAGAAGCCCCCCTCGATCGCCGCGAGCAGCACGCCCGGCGAGCCCTCGCTGAAACCGATGAGCCAGTCGCGCAGCCGGGCCTCGACCTCCAGCCCGCGCCCGGCCATCCACTTGCGCATCGCGGCGGGCTCGAGCGGGCCGAACCCCACACGCTGGCAGCGCGAGCGGATGGTCGGCAGCAGGCGGTCCTCGCTGCTGGTGACAAGGATGATGACCGTGCCGGGCGGGGGCTCTTCGAGGGTCTTGAGGATCGCGTTCTGCGTGGGCGCATTGTTGGGCGAGCGGTCGAGGAGCTCGGCTTCATCGACAATGAAGACCTTGGAGGCCCGGGGCGCCGGCGTGTGCCGGAGCGTCGGCGAAAGGGCGGCCGGGCCCAGCAGGTGCGTGTCGATCACATTCTTGGGGATGGTGATCTGCTTGCTCTTGCGGACATCGGCATCCTCGCTGAAGATCGAGAGCTCCTTGGTGATGATGTGGAGGTCGGGGTGCGTGCCCGACGCGAGCAATCGCTGCACCGGGCTGTCGGGATCGGGCTGGATCCCCCCCGAGAGCGACTCGGTGCTGGTGGGGTCCAACAGCACCGCCGCGAAGGCGAGGGCCGTCGTGAACTTCCCGACGCCGGACGGGCCGTGAAAGATCCAGGCGTGGTGCAGGCGTCCGGATCGCAGCGCGGCATCCAGCGTCGCCAGGGCGCGGTCCTGGCCCTGGATGGAACTCAGCGGCACCGGCCTGGGGTGCGGCGGCAGCTCGGGCGCGGGGATGGCGACTTCGGGGGCGGGCTTGGATGAGGCACGGGAGCGTTTGGCCACGGCGCGGTAGTGTAACGGCGCAACTCGAGGCGAGAGAGGAGCAAGCCCGTGGATGACGCGGCCAAAATCACTCCGGCGATTCGTGGCCGGCTGACCCTGGATGAATCAGGGAAGATCACCCACGCCTGGTGGCCGGAGTTCGAGCTATACCTGCCGATGCGGTGGCGGGAAGAACCCATCCCGTCGGGCATCGAGCTGAGGTGCGAGGAACTGCCCGACCAACTCATCATCCGGCGGCTGTTGGCGATGGGCACCGACATGACGCTGATGATCGCCGAGGTGGAGCGGACGCAGCTCACCGCGATCCGCGAGGCGTGCAACGGCTCGCTGATGCTGAGCGAGCCGCGCACGACGGTAGAGCCCGGTGGGCTCATCAGCCGGTCCATCTTCGGCGTTTCGGAGGCGCAGAACGTGCAGTTCGCGGTGATGAAGCGGGGCCAAAGCGGCGCGGTCTTGGACCTGTCGCTGTACCGCTACACGCTGAAGGAGCTCCCCGTGACTTTTGAGAAATGGGCCGAGGTGATTCTGACCTCCACGCGCCTGCTCGGGCTGCTCGACATCGCGCGCTCGAGACCCGGGCGATGAACGGCGGACATCACACGCCCTTGAGTTTGTTGAGCCCGTTGAGCGCGGCCACCTTGTAGCACTCGGCCAGCGTGGGGTAGTTGAAGACGGCGTTGACAAAGTACTCGACGGTGGCCTTGAAGGCCATGGCGCACTGTCCGATGTGGACGAGCTCGGTGGCGCCGGTGCCGATGATGTGCACACCGAGGATGGCGTGGCTCTCCTGGTGGATCAGCAGCTTGAGCATGCCGATCTCATCGCCGAGCAGCTGGCCGCGGGCGATCTCCTTGTACTGGGCGACGCCGGACTCGTAGGGGATGTTCTCCTGGGTCAGTCGTTCTTCGGTCCAGCCGACCATCGAGATCTCCGGGATGGCGTAGATGCCGTAGGGGAGGAGCTCCTCGACGCTCTCGCAGCGCTGGCCGAAGGCCCGGCACGCGGCAATGCGGCCCTGCTCCATGCTGGTCGAGGCCAGGGCTGGGAAGCCGATGACATCGCCGCAGGCGTAGATGGACTCGACGGAGGTGCGGAAGGTCTCATCGACCTTGATGCGGCCGCGGTTGTCGGCAGTGAGACCGGCCGCCGCGAGATTGAGGTTCTCGGTGGCGCCGTGGCGGCCGATGGCGTAGAGCAGGCAGTCGGCACGGAGCGTTTTACCGCTCTCAAGCGTGGCCTCGGCCATCATGTTGTCCTTGGCCCGGGCCCCGGGCGCCGCCTCGACGGCGCGGATCGACACGACCTTTTCACCCAGGCGCAGGGTGACGCCCGCCTGGCGGAGGTGGTACTGGAGGGCTTCGGCGATCTCGGCATCGATGAAGTCGAGCAGCCGGGCCCGGCCCTCGATGAGGGTGACCTTCACGCCCAGGGCGGCGAGCATGGAGGCGTACTCGGTGCCGATGACGCCGCCGCCGACGACCATGAGCGAGTGCGGGAGCGTGGGGAGCTTGAGCAGCTCATCAGAGGTGACGATGTTGGTGGGATCGAACGGGATGTCGTCGGGCTTGGTCGGGGTGGTGCCGACCGCGATGATGAACCGCTCGGCGCGGATCGTCTCCTGGCCGTGAGCGCTATTGACCTCAATGGTGGCGGGGTCGGTGAACCGGGCCCGGCCCGTGACCAGCTCGATCCGGTTGCTGACGAAATGGCGCCGGACGATCTCGATCTCGGCGTTCATGACCTGTCGGCAGGAGTCCATGAGCTTGTCGAAGGTGAACTCGCGGGCGGCGGTGAAGAGGGCCGCGGTGGGCATGGCCGAGGCGCGGTCGAGCGTGCGCAGGATGGCCTCGCGGAGGGCCTTGGAGGGGATGGTGCCGGTGTTGATGGTGGCCCCTCCCACCTCCTCGCGCTGCTCGATCACGCAAACGCGCTTGCCGAGCTTGGCGGCCTGGATCGCGGCCTTCTGGCCCGCCGGGCCCGAACCGATGACACAGAGATCAAACTGTCGCATCCCGTCCCCTTGGTGGTCGCCGGGCGTGAAGCGCCCGCCGGCAGGGGAGTTTATCGGAGCGGCGGGGCCCGAACGTGCACCGACCACGGCGCATCGATGACGCCGCTACCATTGGCCCGTTCACGCCCGGGACCGGCCGTAAGGACTGCCGGGCCCGCCCCACACCGTTGCGGCGCTACGCCGCCCCTGCGTACAGACGACCCCCCACCCGAGGGAGCTTCGCCCGGCATGCCCGTTCCGTCACCCGAAGAGACCAGCGACCTGTTCGGCGCCCCGACCACCGGCCCGGCCTCCGGCGCGGCCATGTCGGCCAGCCGGGTGCGTTCGACGTTCATCGACTTCTTCAAGTGCAAGGGCGGCGCCGCGGGCGCTGCGGATGCGGGCCATCGCTTCGTGCCCTCCTCGCCCGTGGTCCCGCTGGAGGACCCGACGCTGCTGTTCACCAACGCGGGCATGAACCAGTTCAAGCCGATCTTCCTTGGGCAGGCCGACCCGGCCTCGGAGATGGGCCGGCTGAAGCGGGTGGTGAACAGCCAGAAGTGCATCCGCGCGGGCGGCAAGCACAACGATCTCGACGATGTAGGCAAGGACACCTACCACCACACCTTCTTCGAGATGCTCGGCAACTGGTCCTTCGGCGATTACTTCAAGACCGAGTCGATCGAGTGGGCGTGGGAGCTGCTGACGAAGGTCTACGAGATCCCCGAGGACCGCCTGTATGTGACGTTCTTCCGCGGCGAGGCCTCGCAGGGGCTGGGCCCCGATGAGGAGGCCCGCGACCTGTGGGCCCGGTTTTTGCCGCGCAACCGGATCATCCCGGGGAACATGAAGGACAACTTCTGGGAGATGGGGGACACGGGCCCGTGCGGCCCGTGCTCGGAGATCCACGTCGACCGCATCGGCGGGCGCGATGCGGCCAGGCTCGTGAACACCGGCGACCCGGATGTCCTGGAGATCTGGAACCTGGTGTTCATCCAGTACAACCGCGAGGCGGGGGACGGCACGAAGCCGGGCCCGCTCAAGCCGCTGCCGGCCAGGCACGTGGACACCGGCATGGGGCTCGAGCGCCTGGTCTCGGTGCTGCAGGACAAGCGGTCCAACTACGACACCGACGTGTTCATGCCGATCTTCGCGGCGATCGAGAAGGTGACCGGGGCCAAGCAGGGCTACCGCGGGCGCCTGGGCCCGGCGGATGAGGGGAACATCGACACCGCCTACCGCGTGATCGCCGACCACATCCGCACGCTGACGTTCGCGCTGACCGACGGCGCCACGCCCAGCAACGTGGGCCGCGGGTACGTGCTGCGGCGCATCCTCCGCCGGGCCGTGCGTTACGGCCGCCAGATGCTGGGCGCCAAGTCCGGGTTCTTCTGCCAGCTCGTGCCGACCATCGTCTCGCACATGGGCGATGCGTTCCCCGAGCTCAAGCGCGACCCGCAGCGGGTCATCGACATCATCCGCGAGGAGGAGGAGAGCTTCGGCCGCACGCTCGACCGCGGGATCAAGCTCTTCACCGAAGTCGCCGCCGGCGCCAAGGGCGGATCGATCTCCGGCGATGACGCCTTCAAGCTCTACGACACCTTCGGCTTCCCGATCGACCTTACCGCCCTGATGGCCGAGGAGCGCGGGCTGAAGGTCGACATGGCGGGCTACGAGGAAAACCGCCGCAAGGCCGAGGAGCTCTCCCGCTCCGGCGGCGGCAAGAACGAGGACCACCGGCTCATGCTCAGCGGCGATGAGGTCGCCCGCCTGCAGCGCCTGGGCATCGACCCCACCGACGACAGCCACAAGTTCGCCGTCAAGGACACCCGGGCCCGGATCAAGGCGATCTGGAACGGCCACAACTTCGACGAGCACGCCAAGGTCGACATCGGCAAGGCCCGCGTCGGCATCGTGACCGACCAGACCAGCTTCTACGCCGAGATGGGCGGCCAGGTGGGCGATGCCGGGCGGATCACGGTGCTCGCCGAGTCGCGGGCGGGAGCCCGCGAGCGCACCGAGGGCGGGGACTTCAAGGTCGAGTCGACGCACCTCTTCGGCGGCTACGTGCTGCACATCGGCCACATGACCCGCGGCGAGATCCGCGTCGGCGATTCGGTCGTCATGCACGTGGAGAAGAGCCACCGCCTGCCCGTGCAGGCGAACCACACCGCGACCCACCTGCTCAACTACGGGCTGCGGAGCGCGCTGGGCCCGCACATCGAGCAGAAGGGCTCGCTGGTCGCCGCCGATCGCCTGCGCTTCGATTTCTCGCACAACCAGCCGGTCTCGCCCGAACAGCTGGCGCAGGTCGAGCAGGCGGTCTCGGAGCAGGTGGCCCGCAACCTCACGGTGTACGCCGAGTCCGCGCCCCTGTTCCTGGCGAGGTCGATCAGCGGGCTGCGGGCCGTCTTCGGAGAGAAATACCCCGACCCCGTCCGCGTGGTGTCGATCGGCCAGCCGGTGCAGGACCTGCTGGGCCAGCCGACCAACCCCGCGTGGAACGAGCTTTCGGTCGAGTTCTGCGGCGGCACCCACGTCGGCACCACCGGCGAGATCGGCGAGTTCGCCATCGTCACGGAGGAGGCCGTCGCCAAGGGCATCCGACGCGTGGTGGGCGTGACCGGCGTGCCCGCGCGGGCCGCGATCCTCTCGGCGGAATCGCTCGCCCAGCGCCTGGCGCAGGCTGAGACCATGACGGGCCCGACGCTGGTCGCCGAGGTCGCGGAGATCGCCAAGGAGATCGACGAGGAGACCCTGCCGGTGTCGCGCAAGGCGCGGCTGCGCGCGATGCTGGGCGGGCTGCAGGAGAAGGTGAAGGCGGCGCAGAAGCACGCCGCGACGGCGGTCCGCGACCAGGCCGTCATTCACGCCCGGCAGATCGCCGAATCTGCGGCGATGGCCATGGACCAGGTGGTGATCGCCACGATCGAGTGCGGCGATGACCGCCAGGCCCTGCAGGCCGCGGTGCAGACCGTGCGCGACAAGTGCCCCAAGTCGGCGGTGATGCTTCTGAGCGTCGACCGCGAGGGCGGCAAGGTGGCCATCGCCGCCGCCGTGCCCGAGGCGATCGTGCAGAAGGGGCTGAAGGCGGGCGACTGGGTGCGCGACGCGGCCGCGGTCGTCGGCGGCAAGGGCGGCGGCCGGCCCGACTCGGCGCAGGGCGGAGGCACCGATGTGTCGAAGATCAAGGATGCGATCGCCGCGGCCCGGACGGCCGCGCACCGCGTGCTGAAGTAGCGAGGCGGGCCATGGCCGATGCGCCGCGGGATGACGACGGATTGGACGGGCCCGGCGGCGATGAGCTCGACCCCGAGAAGTCGTTCGCGCAGACCTGGCACGAGCCGCCCCCACCGCCCGACATCCCCGATGTGCTCAAGGAGCGGCCCGGCGCGGGCCGCACGCACGACCAGCCCTCATCGTCATCCAGCCTCTCCGGGGTGGGCCGGGCGTGGGGCATCGCGATGGACTTCATCTTCACGATCCTGGCCGGAGCCGGGCTTGGGTGGGTGATCGGGCGCTGGCAGGGTCACATTCCGGGGTGGGTGCTGGGAGGATTGAGCATCGGATTCGCCGCCGCGCTGGTGCGGATCATCCGCGCCACGCAGCGCCAGGAACGGCTCGAGCGGGCGGCCGCGGAGGAGCGCCGGAAAGGCCGCCCGTAGGCTCGCCGTTTGTGGGCTGAGCGGCTATCCTTTCACCCTTCACGGAGCCGCTGGGGGCCCCGGGAAGCCCCAGTTACTTCCCCATCACGTTCTATGCGATGGGGAACCCGCGCCGGAGCCCGTGTGACGCGAACCGCAGCATCGCCCGTCTGTCGCCTCACCCACACCGCCATCATGCTGGCGGTGATCGGTCTTGGCACGGCCGCGGCATTCGGCATCGCGGTCTCTCTCGGCGGGCCGGCCCGGATCGCCGGGCTGGCGGCGGGCATCGTCGCCGCGGCGAGCCTGGTCTCGCTGCTGCCGGGCCTGCTGCATCTGAAAGCCGAGAACTGGGGCCTGGCCGTGCTGGGGGCCTCGATGGCCCGGATGCTTCTGGTGCTCGCGGTCGGCTTCGCGGCCGATCCCGATGGAGGCCGCCGGGCCTTCTGGATGGGCCTGGTCGCGGGCGCGGTGGTGGTGCTGGTCGCCGAGACGGGGCTGACCGTCTCCACGCTGCAGAAACTGGAACGAGAGAAGCGGTCTTCGCCCGCCGCGAGCGGCGCGGGCAGGGAGCAGGTTCAGGCATGACCTACGGGACCAACGGGATTCAGGGCGCGATGATGTCGCTGGTGCTGGCCGAGGGCAGCCCGGCCGACCACGTCTACAACCACGTGTTCACGAAGAACGCCGAGGGCTTCTGGCTCTGGTCGGGCAACCAGGGGAACCTCATCCTCAGCGCGATCATCCTGATCGTCGGGCTGCTGTGGGTGTCGAGCAAGATCAGGACGGGCCCGGCGTCGATGGGCGCCAACCGGTACGTGACCACGAACCGCTTCGCCCACATGATCGAGGTCATGTGCGTGTACCTCCGCGACGAGGTCGCCCGGCCGCTGCTGCACGACCGCACCGACAAGCTGATGCCGTTCCTGTGGTCGATCTTCTTCTTCATCCTCGTCAACAACCTGCTGGGGCTGGTGCCGATCATGGACCTGCTGCACCTGCTGGTGCCGGCGTGGAAAGCCGAGCACCGCACCCCCA
Source organism: Phycisphaerales bacterium (assembly GCA_020849615.1). GTDB lineage: Bacteria > Planctomycetota > Phycisphaerae > Phycisphaerales > UBA1924 > JADLFW01. The sequence continues at coordinate 161,633 of JADLFW010000040.1, read as the reverse complement.
TCGGCGGGACCGCGACGCAGAACATCTGGGTGACGGGTGTGCTGGCCCTGACGGCGGCCCTGGTCTTCAACGGGGCGGCGTTCGCCCGGCTGGGCGTCGGCGGGTACGTGAAGCACCTGACGGCCGATGCGCCGTTCTTCGTCTGGCCGCTGATCGTGCCGATCGAGTTCCTGGGCCAGGTGGTGATCAAGCCGGTCGCGCTGGCCGTTCGTCTCTTTGCGAACATGACGGCGGGGCACATCCTGCTGGCGACGCTCTTCATGTTCGCCGGGCAGGTGTGGGGCAAGGGGCTGTTCATCCAGGGCCCGGTCACGCTGATCTCGGTCGCCGGCGGCATGGCGGTCATGTTCCTCGAGCTGTTTGTCGCCTTCCTGCAGGCGTTTGTCTTCATGTTCCTGACAACGGTGTTCATCTCGCTGATGGACCACCACGACGAGCATGGTCATGAGCAAGGGCACGACCATGCCCACGGCCACGAGCACGCGCAGGTCGCACATGCGTGAACAACGGGCCGACGCCGCCGGGAGCCCCACGGGCGCCGGCGGGCTCACCCCCTCGCACAGTGATCGAAAGGGATTGGGAATGTTCAGCAAGCTGATGACGAAGTCGATGATGATCGCCGCCGCGGCGATGGCCGTCCTCCCCACCGCCGCGCTCGCCCAGGAAGGCGCCGGCTCCACCGTCGGCAAGGGCCTGGCGGTCGTCGGCGCGGGCCTGGCCCTCGTGGGCGGCGGCCTGGGCATCGGCCTGGTCGGCAAGGGCGCGGTCGAGTCGATCGCCCGCCAGCCCGAGGCCGCCGGCAAGATCCAGATCAACATGATCCTCGCCGCGGCGCTCATCGAAGGTGCGACGCTGTTCGCCGTCGCCGTGGGCTTCCTCGCCAAGTAAGCCAGACACCCGCCGGCGGTCTGCCGACCGCCGGCCGGCTTCGAAAACGCCCGACCGCGCCGGCCCGCGCCAGGAGCGGCCGGGCCACCCCGGAGTCCTGCATGAATCGCCACTTCCCCTCCGCCGCCCTCTGGACCGCCTTCGTGGCGGTCGCTTCCCCCATCGCCGCCGTCCTCGCCGAGGACCCGCCGCACGCCGCCGACACACACGCCGCCGCCGCGGGCCACGAGGTCGTCGAGGCCCTCCCGACCCCCGCGCAGGGCATCGTCACCGGCGTCACCGCTATCGTCGTCTTCCTGCTGGTCTTCGCCGTCCTGGCCGTGAAGGTCTGGCCGACGATCACCAAGGCCCTCGACGAGCGGGCCTCCAAGATCCGCGAAGAAATCGAGTCGGCCGAGATGGCCCGCAAGCAGGCCAAGGATGCCCTGGACCAGTACCAGCAGAGCCTGGCCCAGGCCCGCGCCGAGGCCCAGAAGATGCTCGAGCAGACCAAGATCCAGCAGACGGCCCTCGCGGCCGAGCTCAAGTCCAAGGCGGACGCCGAGCTGTCGGAGATGCGTGAGCGGGCGATGCGGGACATCGAGTCGGCGAAGCGGGCCGCGATCTCCGAGATCTACAGCGACGCCGCGAACATGGCGTCGCTCGTGGCGGGCAAGATTCTCCGCCGCGAGATCCGCCCCTCCGACCAGCAGGCCCTCGTTGAAGAGTCCCTCGCCAAGCTGCAGACGGTGAGCTGAGCGGGCTTCCGCGCTTCCAGACCGGATCGATGCGCCCGCCCAGCCGGAGAGTTTCATGCCCCTGACCGAAGCCCAACCCGACGCCCTCGCCAACATGTACGCCCGCAGCCTCTTCGAGCTGGCCCGGTCCAGGGGCGAGCGTCCGCTGATCGAGGAGATCCAGGCCGAGCTGGAGGAGATCCTCGAGCTGGCGCGGCAGGACCGCAGGTTCAGCGAGTTCCTCGCCTCCCGTTCCCTGGGCAACAAGGAGCGGACCGCTTCGCTGCTGGCGATCTTCAAGGGCCGCATCGGCGACCTGACGCTGCGATTCCTGATGGTCCTGCAGAGCAAGGGCCGCCTCTCCCACCTGCCCGCGATCGTCGCGGCGTACGACGCGATCGCGCAGAAGGCTTTCGGCCGCGTCGAGGTCGATGTCTTCACGGCCGCCCCGCTCTCGCCCGATGAGCTCGGCGGCGTGCGCGAGCGGCTGGCCCGCGTGCTGAACAAGGAAGTCGTGGTGCACCCGTACACCGACGGCGCCATGATCGGCGGCGTGAAGATCCGCATCGGCGACCAGCTGATCGACGCCTCGGTCGCCACGAAGCTCCGCAAGCTCCGCGACCAGCTCGCCAACGAGGGCGCGGCCCGTCTCCGGTCGCGCATCCCGGGCATCCTCGGCGAGCACCCGTAGCACAGGCGGCCTTCCCCGGGAGCGCCGCCCTGATTTCTCCGCGCCGCACCGCCGTGTCACCGCAGCCGGAACCGCGGCCGGGCGGAATCTTCGGAATCCGCCCGCTATTCTTCTGGCCCAAGCCTTCACACCCCGCCCTGCCAACCGCGGGAGACAGGATCGAGCCATGGCCAAGAAGAACATCGCCGCCGTCCAGGTCGCCGGGAAGAGAGTCCTGATCCGCGTGGACTTCAACGTCCCGATCCAGGATGGCCACATCTCCGATGACCGCCGCATCCGCGCGGCGCTCCCCACGATCAAGAGCGTCATCGACCGCGGCGGCCGGGCCATCCTGTGCTCGCACCTGGGCCGCCCCGAGGGCACCGGCTACCAGGCCGAGGATTCACTCGCCCCGTGCGCCAAACGGCTGAGCGAACTGCTCGGCAGGCCCGTCGCCTTCCCCTCGCAGGACTGCGTGGATGGCGCGGCGGCGGCCGCCGTCGCCGCGATGAAGGATGGCGAGGTGCTGCTGCTGGAGAACCTCCGCTTCCACAAGGCCGAGAAGAAGGGCGATGCATCCTTCGCCGCCAAGCTCGCCGCCTACGGCGATGTCTACGTCAACGACGCCTTCGGCACCTGCCACCGGCCCGACGCCTCCATGGTCGCGGTGCCCAAGGCGATGGCCGGCAAGCCCAAGGTCGCTGGCTTCCTGGTCGAGAAGGAGATCAAGTACCTCAGCGAGGCCCTCCGCTCGCCGGCCAAGCCCTTCGTCGTCGTGCTGGGCGGGGCCAAGGTCTCCGACAAGATGGCCGCCATCGAGCACCTCCTCCCCAAGGCCGACGCCGTGATCGTCGGCGGCGCCATGGCCTACACCTTCCTCAAGGCGCTGGGCCGCGAGGTCGGTGACAGCAAGGTCGAAACCGACCGCCTCGCCGACGCCCGCCGCGCCCTCGACCTGGCCGCCAAGCTCAAGGCCGACCTGCACCTCCCCTCCGACCACGTCTGCTCCACCACCTTCTCGGAAGATGCCGGCGACATCCAGGTCTTCAAGGACGCCATCAAACCCGGCTACATGGGCCTCGACATCGGGCCCGCCACGCAGACCACGTTCGCCAGCGTCCTCCGTAAGGCCAAGACCATCGTCTGGAACGGACCGATGGGCGTCTTTGAATGGATGCCGTTCCGCATCGGCACGCACCAGGTCGCCAAGGCGATCGCCGAAGCCACCGCGGCCGGCGCGACCAGCATCGTCGGCGGCGGCGATTCGGCCGCCGCGGTCGAGCAGTTCGGACTGTCGGACAAGATGTCCCACGTCTCGACGGGCGGTGGCGCCAGCCTCGAGATGCTCGAGGGCAAGGCCTTCGAGAGCGTGGGTGTGCTCGACGAGGCCTGAATCCGGCGCTCCAGATCGGCCCGACGTATTCTGTCCGCGTTGCCCCTGCGCCCCCGCCGAGCCTGGCTTGACCTCCTTCTCCTCTCCGCCCTCTGCGGACTGATGTATTTCACCGCGCCCACCTCCCACGGCCTCACCAACTGGCAGGAGGCCATGCGGGCCCTCGTCGCCCGCGAGATGCACTCACGCCTCGAATCGGGCCAGCGCTGGGCCTGGCTCGTCCCCACCGTCTGGGACCAGCCCTACCTCGCCAAACCTCCGCTCATCTACTGGTGCCAGCTCCTGCTCGCCAGGATCACGGGCGGGCCGCCCGGCGAACTCCACCTCCGCCTCACCGTCGCCATCGCCGGCTGGCTGGGCGTCATCCTCACGTACCTCGCGGCCAGGTCGATGCTCCGCCCGGCCTCGGATGACAGCACCGCGGACCGCCCCTGGCCCGATCACGTCGCCTGGTGGTCATCGCTCTTCCTCGCCACCGGCATCCTCCACGTCCGCTCCAGCCGCATCGGCGAGCTCGACATCCTCCTGGTCCCCACCTCCATCGGCGCGGTGTGGGCCATCCACCGGGCCTGGCGCACATCCCGCGAGCGAGCCCGCGTCGACTGGCCCGCCCTCGGGCTCGCCACGCTGTTCGCCGCGCTGGCGACGCTCACCAAAGGCCCGCCCGCCCTCCTGGCGATCGGGCTCGCGGGCTACGGCGGTATCCTGCTCTGGGCGGCGCTCGACGCCGAGGCCCGCGCCGGCCCGCGCCTCAGCGATCCCTCCGGGCCATCGCGATCTCTCCTTCCCTCGTGGACGCTCCGCGCGGGCGGAGCGATCACCGGCATCGCGATCATCTGGGCCGGCGCCGGTCGGCGCTGGAACTTCGAGGAAACGCTCGGCATCTTCTGCCTCGCCGTGATGGGCCTCGGCCTGCTGTGGCTCCTCACCCGTCTCGCCGACCGAGCCCGCCTCTTCGCCCTCTGGACCGCGCTCAAGCACACGCACCCCATCGGCGTTCTGGGCCTGGCCGCGCTGGGCTTTTGGGGCTGGGGAAGACTGGTGGCCAGCCTCGTCGGATCCGGCACGGTCCGGGCCGCGGCCGCGGAGGAGGCCGCCGACAACTTGCGGTTGCTGGTCGCCGAATCGCCCGTGAACAACCTCGAAGCCGCCTCGTACGGCGTGGGCCTGGGCTCATTCGCGGCGATCATCGCCGTAATCTGGCTCCTGAAAGACCGACCCGCGCTGCGGCCCGGCTGGTACACCATCCTCGCGTGGTGCGGCCTGGGGCTCATCGCCTTCAGCACGCTGGGCAAGGGTGTCCCGCGATATCTCACCCCCCTCTGGCCCGGCATCGCGATGCTGGGCGGACTGTGGATGGCCTCCGCCATCCGCGATTTCAGCCGCGGCCGAATCCTGGCCCGCGCGACGCTCATCAGCGCCCTTACGCTGGGTCTGGCGCAGGGCTGGTGGTACGCGGCCGGGCGCGAACTCGCGTACGCGGACCGCTCACCCCGCGCGTTCATCGCCTCGCTGCTGCCCGCGCTCGACCAGAACGGCCGGGAGCCCATCGCCACCTTCGAGTTCTCGACGCCCGCGCTCGATTTCTACGCCCGCCGCGAGATCGAGTCGTTCCACGATGTGACACCGCGCAGGAACCTGCGGATGGTCGGCCCGCGCACCATCGCCGATCTCCGCCGCGATCTGCAAGCCTCCGGCGGCTCGTGCATCCTGCTCGTCAGGACCTCGCAGCCCGGCGGAATGGATCCCAAGCCGGCGGTCGAGTGCCTCTCCGACGCCGGGCTGATGTGGGAGCCGATCGAAATGCCCGCCTTCACCATCGACAACGGGCGCACGCCCGTGATGGCCCTCCGGATCCGGGCCGGCGCGGGCCCGGCCTCCGATTGATCCGCTCAGGTCCGCCCGAACAGCCTCTCGAGATCGCCGATGCTCAGCCGCAGCGTCGTGGGTCGTCCGTGTGGGCAGTTGCTCGACCGCTCGACCTGCTCGCGGAGCTTAAGCAGTTCGGCCAGCTCCTGCGGGCTCATGCGGTCTCCCGCTTTCACCGCGGCCTTGCAGGCCATCATGTCCAGCACATCGCGCATCGCCTGCTCGCTGCCGGGCGCGAAGTCCTCATCATCGGCCCGTTCAAACAGGTCTCGCATGAACGGCTCGGGGTCCACGCCGCGGTCGAACAGGAACGTCGGGAACGCGTGCACCCCGACCTGGCGCGGGCCCAGGGGGTCGGCCTGCACCCCGATCCGGTCGAAGAGAGGCTTCAGCTCGCCCAGCCGGTCGGCCTGCTGGGGTGACACATCCAGCACGACCGGCGTCAGCAGGCGCTGGCTCTCGAGCGAACCCCGCATCACCCGGTCCAGCAGCTGCTCGAACATCACCCGCTCGTGCAGCGCGTGCTGGTCGATGATCAGCACCCCAGACTCATCCTGCGTCACCACGTAGCTGTTGTGGACCTGCAGAATTCCCGGCGCGGGCCGGGGCACCGCGATGACGCCCTCATCCGCCGCCGGGGCGGCCGCCGCGGCCACGTCCACCTGCGCCGACGCGGGCTCCGTCGCGCCGGGGATCGGCGCCTCCATCGCCTGGCGGATCGATTCGTACGAGAACGCCGGGCCCGCCTGCGCCGGCACCTCGCGACGGAAATACTCGATGAACCGGTCCGTCGGGATGACCGCCGGCACCGGAGATGACGGCAGCACGGCCGTGGGATCGGCGGGCCGCGGCTGGGTTCCCATCGCCGCGCCCAGGCTCGGCGTCAGATCGGCCGCCCGCAGCGCCCGCCGCACCGCGTTGAGCACCACCGAGTGCACCAGCGAGCCATCCCGGAACCGCACCTCCGCCTTCGCCGGGTGGACGTTCACATCCACACCCTCGGGGCTCATGTCGAGCATCAGCACCGCGGTCGGGTACCGAGACGGCTCGATCAGGCCGCGGAAGGCCTCCGAGAGCGCGTGCTGGATCGTCCGGTCGCGGATGGCCCGCCCATTCAGCAGGAGATGCTGGGCCTTGTTGCTGGCCCGCGCGATCGACGGGCGGCCCACCAGCCCCCACAGCGTGACGCCGCGGGCATCATCCATTTCATCGGCGTGCACCTCGAGGACTTCGCGGTCCAGTTCGGGCCCAAGCAGGGCCAGCGCCCGCTCCCGCGGGTCCTGGCCCGGCGGCAGGTCCAGCACCTTGCGCCCCTCCACCGTCGCCGCGAACCCGACCGCCGGATGGCCCATCGCCAGGTCCCGCAGCGCATCCAGGCACCGGGCCTGCTCGGTCTGCACGGTCCGCAGGAACTTGCGCCGGGCCGGCGTGTTGAAGAACAGGTTGCGCACGGTCACCGTCGTGCCGACCGGGCCCGCCGCCGGCCGCAGCGCGGAGACCACGCTCCCCTCGGCGCCGATCTCGCTCGCCCCGGTCTGGTCGATGGTCCGCGAGCGGATCGTCACCCGCGCCACCGACGCGATCGAGGCCAGCGCCTCGCCGCGGAACCCCAGCGTCGCGATGTGGTCGAGGTCCTCGGCCCGGGCGATCTTGCTGGTCGCGTGCGGGGCCAGCGCCAGCGGCAGGTCCTCCGGATGAATGCCGCCCCCATCATCGCTGACCCGCACGAGTTCGATCCCGCCCTGCTCGAGGTCCACCGTGATGCGCCGGGCGCCGGCGTCGAGGGCGTTCTCCACCAGTTCCTTCACCACCGACGCAGGTCGCTCCACCACTTCACCGGCGGCGATCTGCCCCGCCAGCAGCGTCGACATCGCCCGGATCCGCGCGGGCCCGGGGCTGGTTTGCGTGCTGTTGACCGTCGTTTCCGGCACGCGGCGATTGTACGAGCCGCCGGGCCCGGCGACGCCTTCACGGCCGAATCCCGGTGCGGCGCCGAGCCCGCCCCGGGTAGACTGCGGTCATGAGCGACACCATCTTCACCAGGATCATCCGCGGGGAGATCCCCTCCCACAAGGTGTACGAGGATGAGCACGTCTTTGCGTTCCTCGACATCGGCCCGCTCAGCAAGGGGCACACGCTGGTGGTGCCCAAGGAGCCCGCGGTGCAGCTCGACCAGCTCTCCGACGCCGCCGCGGCGGCCGTGGGCAGGGTCCTCCCGCGGCTCTGCCGGGCCATCATGCAGGCCACCCACTGCACCGCATACAACATCCTGCAGAACAACGGCGCACTCGCCCACCAGGCCGTGATGCACGTGCACTTCCACATCATCCCGCGGTTTGACCAGACGATGGAGTCGGGCCTGCACCTGGCCTGGAAGCCCGGCAAGCTCGATCCACGCCAGGGGACCGAACTCGCCCACCGCATCGCCGCGGCCCTCGCAACGTCGTGACGGGTGCTTATCGGATCGAATCCAGAACCAGGGATGTGCTCGCCGCCGGCAACCGCGTCAATCCGCCGCCATCGCCGCGGATGATGATCTCGAGGCTCGGCTCCATCGACTCGACAACGCCGTGGATCTCTTTCGTGTCGTGGAGGAATGTGCACCGGCGGCCGCGGAGCAGGTCTCGCGCCTTCCAGGCGTCGACCACCTCCTGCTCCGGCATGCTCAGCGTGCGATCCAGCTCGGTCACCAGGCGCTCGATGACGTCGATGCGGGCGGCGTTCGAGCCCAGTTGCCGAAGCGACACCGCACGACCCCTGAGCTCGTTGGGCCAGTCGCCCTCCCGCTGACCGACGTTGATGCCGATCCCGATCAGCAGCAGGCCGTCCCGCGCTTCGATCAGCACGCCGCTCAGCTTGCGGCCCGGGCCTGCAGGCGTGCGTTCGACGACATCGTTGGGCCACCGGATGCCGACACCATCACCGTCGGGGAGCAGGGCCTCGACCGCGCGGGCCACCGCCAGCCCGGCCGACAGCGCCGCCCGCTCGGGCGACAGCTTGCCGCCGTCGATCGCGAAGGTCGCGGCGATGCCCAGGTCGGCGATGTGGCTCCAGACGCGGCCCAGCCGCCCCCGGCCCGCCGTCTGCCGGCCCGAGAGGACCAGCAGCCCCGGACGGCCCGCCGCCATCTGCAGGGCCGCATCCTGCGTCGACGCCGTAACGGCCAGGACGGACACCCGGTCCATCCAGGGACTCCGGGCCCGCCCGAGGAGGGTTTCGATCCGCTCGGCCCAGTTCGTGAGTTCGTAGGTCTCCACGCGTCGGTGCCCCTCAGGAATCGATGTCCAGCGCTACGTCGATGGATGCAGCGCCGTGCGTCAGTGATCCAACGCTGATCCGGTCCACGCCCGACTCGGCGACCTTGCGGATCGTCTCGAGCGTGATACCCCCCGAGGCTTCCAACTCCACCCGCGGCGCGAGACGGTCCCGCAACCGCACGCTCTCACTCATCTCGTCGGCGGGCATGTTATCAAGTAACACGATGTCAACAACCCCGCCGGGGAGTCCGAGCACCCGCTCGAGCATCGCCAGGCTCTCAACTTCGACTTGGACGAACTGCAGCCCACCCGGGCCGGCCGCCGCCCGGGCTCGCGCCGCAGCCCGGGCCACAAAGTCGGCCAGCTGATCGGGAGCAACCCCCGCGAGATGGTTGTCCTTGATCAGCACCGCATCGTAAAGGCCCACGCGGTGCGTGTGCCCGCCCCCGCACCGGACGGCGTACTTCTCCAGTAACCTCAGGCCCGGCGTCGTCTTGCGCGTGTCGTACAGCCGGGCCCGCATGCCCGGGCCGATCCGCTCGACAAACTTCGCCGTGCGCGTGGCGATGCCGCTGAGCCGCCCGACCAGGTTCAGAAGTGTCCGCTCGATCGCCAGCACATCACGGAGCGGGCCCGACAGCACGGCGATCGTCGAGTTCGCCGCCGCCCGACCGCCGTCTTCCAGTTTGACATCGAGATGGACATCGCGCCCCGGCGCAAAGACATCGATCAGGTCGGGCCCGGCCGCAAGCCCGGCGACGATGCCCCCCGAACGGAAGACCAGCCGGGCCTCGGCCCGGGCTCCCACGGGGATGCACGCCGCGCCGGTCCGGTCGCCCGCGCTGCCGAGATCTTCATCCCGGGCCAGTTCCAGCAGCCTCCGCACCAGCCCTCCCCGGGCCAGGTGTGCGTAGAGCTGAGGCAGGTTGAGCGCATTGGGGTCATCCATGGGCTTCGATGGTACGGACCCGGCCCGGCGTACACTGCGTCCGTTCTGAATCCGCCCAGAGGAGGTATTTCGGCATGGGTCTGCTCGACGGGAAGACGGGGCTGGTGGTGGGCATCGCGAACGACCGCTCGTACGCCTGGCACATCGCCAAGGCGATCCAGGAAAATGGCGGCCGCTGCGCCTTCACCCATCTGCCGGGAGAGAAGAACGAGCGCCGCACCCGAAAGGCGATCGAAGAACTGGGAATCAAGGACCCCTGGATGTTCCCCCTGGATGCCGGCAGCGATGCGGAACTGGATAAGACCTTCAGCAACTATGCCGAGCGGTTCGACGCCATGCACTTCCTGGTCCACTCCATTGCGTTCGCCGACCGCGAGTGGCTTCAGATCGGCAAGTTCGTCGAGACGCCCCGGGCCGCGTATCTGTCGGCCATTGATATCTCGGCCTACACGCTGCTGGCGATGGCTCAGCGGGCCAAGGGGCTGCTGGCCCGGGCCGGCGGCGGTTCGATCATGTCCATGAGCTATTACGGGGCAGAGAAGGTTGTGCCGGGGTACAACGTCATGGGGGTCGCCAAGGCGGCCCTGGAAGCCACTTCCCGCTACCTGGCGGCCGAGCTGGGTTCCCAGGGCACCCGCGTCAACGTAATCTCCGGCGGCTACCTGCGGACGCTGGCGTCATCGGCGGTTGGCGGCACGGACACGATGGGCGACCGGTCGGCCGAGAAGTCTCCCCTCAAACGGGGAGTCGAGGGCGGCGATGTGGGTAAAACGGCGGTCTACCTCGCGAGCGACTTATCCTCCGGCGTGACCGGTGAAACCATTTATGTCGATTGTGGCGTCAACCTGATCGGGGTGTGAATCGACTCATCGCCCTGTTTTGGTGACGTACAAACATCGACCGCAAAGCCTCAAGGATCTTCCGGGGCGGGCCGATAGATCTTCCGTGTCCGTCGCGGGGTCCAGCTACGTCCCTCCGGTTCAGCTTGGGGCATCGCATGCCCTGGCGCCTCGCGACCACGGCGAGAAGCGGGAGCAGTCGAAACGCCGCAAGCCGCACCATGAGCAGGATGAGGTCGAGTTGACCGGAGAGAATCCGCAAGGCCAGCCCGAGGTGGCGGTGGCTCCAATCACTTCTCCCCCGGCGCCACCCGGCGCGTACTCGGCCCACGGCGCCGCGGCGCCGCCGCCCGAGCGGCATATCGACCTCAACGGCTGATCCCTGAGTTGCGTGGCAGGTGCGCGGCGTCAGGCCGCGGCCGCGGACGGGAGGCCCATGCGCTCCGAGCGGCGGATGCGCTCGATGCGGCGGAAGACCTCCAGCAGCATGGCCCGGTCCTGGTCGCGGCCCACGAGCCAGCCGCTGTAGCGCATGTCATCGATGAGGTCATCGCGGACGTAGGGGATGCGTTCGACGGGAGTGGTGGCGCAGAGCAGGCAGATGCCCGCCGCCGCGCGCCCCAGCGTCATCGGCCCGTACGGGCCCATGTCGAGCTCGGCCTGCAGGAACAGAAACTGGTCGCTGCCCGGGAGGGTCTGGCGGTCGCGGAGGATGCGGTCGGCCCGCCACAGGGCGTCGTAGCCGCCGTCATCATCCATGGCCGCAAAGCGCACTGCCGCCAGCCGCAGCATGACCTCCGGCTCATCCCCGGCGACCTGGGCCGCCGCTTCGATGCCGCGGCGCCGGGCCGCCATATCGGCATCGAAGTCCGGGCCGAGGGGTCGGGTTGAGAGCCACGCGCTCACCAGCCGCGCGGCCGCGCGCTGCGCTGTGGTCGGCGCGGTCGTCAGGTCGAACGACTGGACGCGGAACATCAGGTCCTTCAGGCACGCCTCGGCGGGATCGCGGGCCAGCACCGGGCGTGCGTCGGGAGCGCCGTCGCACCGGAGCTCGTTGACCGGTCGCCGGCCCAGGATGCGGTCGGCCAGCGTGAGGCGGTGGCCGGACCGGGACAGGATCGCCGCGGCCTCAATGAGCGCGCGGGCGAGCGCCGCATCGCGGTCGGAACGCATCGACAGGCCCGAAAGCGACAGCCGCCCGCAGTCGACCCGCATCGGAAAGACGCCGGCGTAGGCGAGCGGGCGTTGATCGCTCCAGTCGTACCACGAGGCTTCGTGGCCCGGCGCTTCCGGGGTGAGGACCACGAGGCCGGCAGGCCCGTCCTGCACGATGGCGTCGAAGCGGTGCAGTTCGCGGGCCTCGGTGTCCTCGGCGGCGGCGGAGGGTTGGCGGATGAGTTCGCACTCGATGACGCCGGGCGCGCTGATGATTGCGGCGGCCCGCGCTTCATCGAGGGCCAGGGCGATGCGGACCGGGCGGGCGGGCCAGGGCAGGCGGTCGTGCAGGGCGGCAAGGGTGGGCAGGCCCGGGGCCCGGCGGCGTACAGCCAGGTCGGCGGCGCGGGAGAGGCCGGAGGTGATCGCATCGGCAACCGCGCGGCCCGGCGCGGAAACGGGCCAGCGCCGACTGGTGGGGATCCACGCGGGCGGGGCGTGCAGCTCGCGGGCGCGGGCCCGTCGGCGGGCCGCGGCGGCCGCGGCTCGCAGTGCGTGGGGCGAGCCCAGGCCCAGCCCAATGAGCCAGACGCCGGCGGGCATGCCCATCACCGGCGAAGCGAGCCAGGATGCGCCCAAGGAGTGCGCGGTCGCGGTGAGTGCGCACCACCCGAGGGTCGGGGCGACCACGCGGTGGCCCGAGAATCCAGGAATGAAGGCAGGGGCGCTATCGGACGGGTTGGTGGGCGCGTTCATCGCCGGAGTGGATCGGCCCGTCGGCGAGGGTGATCGAGCGTGCGGCGCGGGGCGGGCAAGGGGCGCGGTGGACCCGGCCGCGCTTGCGGGCCGGGCCGGATTTTCCATCGAGCGCCACGGCCCGCCCGCCCGGAAACTCGATCAGCCGCGGAAGAACCGGGCGAAGGCGTGGATGGTCACCGCGCGGCCGATAGCGGCGATCGACTCGGTGAGCGGGATGTGCTTGGGGCACACCTGCACGCAGTTCTGGGCGTTGCCGCAGTCGTTCACGCCTCCCGGGCCCATCAGGGCTTCGAGACGATCGGGCTTGAGGTCCCGGCCCGTCTTGTGAGCGTTGAAGAGCCGGGCCTGGCTCAGGGCTGCAGCGCCGACGAACGCGGTGTCGAAGTTCTCGGGGTCGCGCTCGAGTTTGTACTGCGGGCACGCCTCCAGGCAGCAACCGCACGTCATGCACGTCGAGAGGACGTAGCGGGTCTCCTGGTCGGCGGGCCGCTCGGCCGGGCCCGGGCCCAGGTCGTAGGTACCGTCGATGGGCACCCACGCCTTGATGCGCTGCAGGGTGTGGAACATGCGGGACCGGTCGACCCACAGATCGCGCACGACCGGGAACTTGGACATTGGCTCGAGGGTGATGACATCGCCCTCGCCCGGGGCGTACTCATCGATGAGGCAGGAGCAGGACTGGCGGACCTTGCCGTTGATGACCATGGTGCAGGCGCCGCAGACTTCCTCGAGGCAGCCCGAATCCCACGCGACGGGGGTGGTGCGCTGGCCGCTGGTGGTCACCGGGTTGGCGGCGATCCACTGGAGGCAGGAGATGACGTTGGCGCCGGCGGGGATGGGGACCTTGAACTCTTCCCAGCGCTGGGCCCCGCCCGGCCCGTCCGCGCGGAGGATGCGGAAGATCACGCTGCGGCCCGGCGTGGCGGCGCGGCGGGGGGCATGGGGAGCGTTGTCGGTGGGGCTGGTCATCGGGTCGCTTCCGAGCGTTCGTGGGGTTCTGACGCGGGCGGTGGGAGGTTCAGGAGACGCCGGCCATGGCGGCCTTGGGAGCATCCTTCTTGCCGTGGGCGTCGTCCTTCTTGCCGTAGGTCCGGGCAGTCGGGGCGATGAGCGAGGCGTCGATGGGTTCGAGGGTGAGCGACGAGCCGCCGGCGGCGTCGCAGCGGGCCACGGTGGTCTTCATGAAGCGGGCGTCATCGCGCTCGGGGAAATCGGTGCGGTAGTGAGCGCCGCGGCTCTCGCACCGCGTCAGCGCGCCCTTGGCGATGGCCTCCGCGAGGGCGATCATGTCGCCGACGGCCCGGGCGTAGCCCAGCGCCTGGTTCGACCACGCGGCATCGTCGGCGAGCACCGCGGCGGCGTAGCGCTGGCGGAAGTCGGCGATCTTGCGGAGGCACTGCTCGAGGCGCGGGCCCGTCCGCACCACGGTGCAGGCCGCGGTCATCTCCTCGCCGAGCTCCATGCCGATGATGTAGGGGTTGGTGGCCGGATCGGCGGCGCCCTTCGAAACGCTGGAGAGCAGGCGGGCGACCTTGTCGCTTTCACCCTGGACGACCTGGTCGTAAGGCCCGGCGGGCAGCCCGGCGGCGGGCGCCTTGCCCGGGGCGCCGTCGCGGACGAAGTTGACGACGGACTGGCCGCAGAAGACGCCGTCGAAGATGCAGGAGAGGAGGGCGTTGGCGCCCAGGCGGTTAGCGCCGTGGTAGGCGAAGTTGACCTCGCCGAAGGCGTAGAGCCCGGGCATGTTGGTCATCATGTTGGTGGGCGCGCCGGGCTGCATGCCCTGGCCCGGCTCGGCGCCCAGCGGCGGGCGCGCGCCCGACTTGTGCTTGGGGAGGGGCGCGGCGGGCGCGTAGCTGCCCTTGACGTACTGCGTCCACAGACCGCCCATGCTGTAGTGCACGGCGGGGAAGATCTTCATGGGGACGTGGCGGGGGTCCTCACCCACGAACTTCTCATAAATTTCCAGGATGCCTCCCAGCTTGCGGGTGAGGTAGTCGGCGTCCATGTGGGACAGGTCGAGGTAGACCTGGTTCTTGCCGTCGACTCCCATGCCCTGGTTGACACAGACATCGAAGATCTCGCGGGTGGCGATGTCGCGGGGCACGATGTTCCCGTAGGCGGGGTACTTCTCCTCGAGGAAATACCAGCGCTCGGGCTCGGGGATGTCGTGCGGCGGGCGGCTGTCGCCCTTCTTCCGCGGCACCCACACGCGCCCGCCCTCGCCGCGGGCGGACTCGGACATCAGGCGGAGCTTGTCGGCGCCGGGGATCGCCGTCGGGTGGACCTGGATCATCTCCGGGTTGGCGTACCACACGCCGGCCTGGTAGCACCGGGCCGCGGCGGCGCCGGTGCAGATGATCGAGTTGGTGCTCTTGCCGAAGACCAGCCCGCAGCCGCCGGTGGCCATCACCACCGCATCGGCGCGGAAGGCGCGGATCTGCATCGTCCGCATGTCCTGGGCGACGATGCCGACGCAGCGGCCGTCGTGCTGCACGGGCCACAGGAACTCCCAGAACTCGTACTTGGTGATCTTGCCCTCGCTCTCGCCGCGGCGGACCTGCTCATCGAGGGCGTAGAGCAGCTGCTGGCCCGTGGTCGCGCCGGCGAAGTGCGTGCGCTTGAAGAGCGAGCCGCCGAAGAGCCGCAGGTCGCGCTGGCCCTCGGAGGTGCGGTTGAAGGGCACCCCCATGCGGTCGAGCAGGTCGATGATGCGCGGGGCCATGTTGGCCATCTCCAGCACCGGGTGCTGGTCGGCGAGGAAGTCGCCGCCGTAGATGGTCTCGTCGAAGTGCTCGTACTCGCTGTAGCCCTGCTGCCGGGCCACCTCGTTGCAGGCGTTGATCCCGCCCTGGGCGCACACCGAGTGCGACCGCTTCACGGGGACCAGGGAGAAGAGATCGACGGGCAGCCCGGCCTCGGCGACCCGGGCCGCGGCGGCCAGACCGGCCAGCCCACCTCCGACGACGATGACGCGATGCTGGCTCATATCACTCCGCCTTGGGGGTCCGGGCGTCGGGCCCGGGCTGGGTGCTGGTCAGTTCAGGGGCGAGTTCAGCGCCGCGACCGGCGTGCGTGGATGGCGTCCCGATCTCGATGCGGGTGGCGTCCGCGGCGTTGAGGGTGGCGAAGCCGATCACGCTCATCCAGGCCATCGCCATGAGCACCACTCCCAGGGTGGCGCAGATGTATCCCCAGCGACGCTGGGCCGCGGCGGAGACGGTGAGGCCCCAGGTGATGGCGGCGGTCCATAGTCCGTTGGCGAAGTGGAAGACCAGGAGGCTGACGCCGATCATGTAGGACAGCGACACGACCACCCCGTCGAACTGCAGCCCTTCCGTGCCGCCCTGGAGGGCCAGCGCGGTCGTCGATGCGGCGTTGCGGGCGTTGAAGATGCTGCTGTAGGGCAGCCAGGTCCAGCCCCAGCGGAGCGTGGCGACGTGATAGAAGATGAAGAGAATGCCGGCGTACCCGCTGAGCCGCTGCAGCGCATAGCGTCGGTTGCCCTGATAGGGATACCGGGCCGTGTTCATACTGCCGGTCCGGGCGTAGTACACACCCAGCACCGCGTGGAACGCGATCGGCAGCCACAGGCCGAAGACCTCGATCAGGATGAGGAACGGCAGCGAGTGGATGAACGCCACTTCGTGCTGGAAGGTGTTCACGCCCCGGGCCAGCGGCGTGTCACCCTTCTGGGCGTTGATGGCGCCCCACACGATCGACGAGTTGGTCGTCAGGTGGACGATCAGGAACGCGCCGATCGGGATGATGCCCGTGAGCGAATGGAGGCGGCGGAGGAGGAAGTGGTTCCGTTCGAGAAATCCGATGGTCTTTCCCACGTGGACACACCTTTCGGCGGGCGACAGGAACACCCGATGGGCCCAATGGTATTCGCCGCGGGAGGGATCGGCGATGCGGGCGGAAGTTCGGCGGGGCAAACGCGAGCGGCGATGGCGTGCGACCCGGTCTCAGGCCCGGCCCGTTTCAGCCCGCGGCGGGCCCGGCGGGCGGGGGCGGGACGGCGATGCCGGGCCCGGCGAGGGAACCGGCCCCCATGGCGCCGGCCTGGGCCGGGGAGATCTTGCCCTGCTGGATGGCCGCCGAGATGGCCTTGGTCAGGTCGACGAACTCGAGACGCAGCTCGTGGACGGTCTGGGTGAGCATCTTCTGCTCGGCCTCGGCGAGGTTGCCCTTGGTTTTCTGCTCGAGCACGCCGAGCAGATCGATGTGGAGCTTGGCGAGTTCGAGGGATACGACGGCCTGGCCCGTGCGGGGGTCGGGGTAGGCTCCCATGAAGGACAGGGCCTGGGTCGTGAGGAGCCCGACGAGGTCCTCGAAGCGGACGCCCTCGCCGGGAGCCCGCTGGCCCGGGGCGCCGGGGATGCTGTCGTGCCCGGCGGCAGGCCCGGCGGAAGCCGGGGCGGCGGGCTTGGCGGCGGAGGCGAGGCGTTCCTTCTCGGCCTGGGCCTGCGACTTCCAGTCGGTATCGATGATAATCTTGGGTTGTTCGGCGTCGGCCATGCGAGTTCCTGGGTAGGCGGCCCGGGCGAAGGATCGGACGTGGTGGATTCTAGCCGTCGGCCGGGCGCTGCCCGGGGCGGGGAGAAGCGCGTGATGAAGGATCATCGGCGGGTGCGGCCAGTCGGCGGATCCCGGGCCCGGACTGTCGCGCTGGCGATGGCGGCGGGTGTGGCCGTCGGGCTGGCGGGGATGGGCTGCGGGGGTGGTTCATCCCGCAAGGCGACGGCGGTGAAGCCGGGCGACTTCGTGTCCGGGGAAGCTCCGGTCGCGGCGGGGGTGATGCCCCCAGAGTCTGCGCAGCCTCAGGCTCCATCCGCGCAGTCCAGGCCCGCGCCCGCGGTGGACCGCACGGGCCCGGTGGCGGCGTCGGACGGGATCATCGATGTTTCGGCGAAGATCGGGCCGCCGGAGATGTCGGCCTCGGATGCCGGGCCCGTCGAATCGCCCAGGCTGGTGCAGGCCAAGGTCGGGGATATCAACGGCCGGCCCGTCTACGCGATGGACTTCCTGGCGCCGATGGCCGACCGCTTCACGGCCGAGGGCAAGAAGCTGAAGCCCGCCGCGTGGATGGAGTTCGCGGAAAAGGAGATCCGCCGCGAGCTCGAGACCCAGATCGAGAACGAACTGCTGATGGCCGAGGCCCGGGAATCGCTGACCCCCGAGCAGCGCCAGGGCTTCTTCGCGTTCCTCGAGGATGTGCGGGCCAACCTCTACAGCGAGAACCGCGGCAGCCGGGCCGCCGCCAACAAGAAGCTGTACGAATCGGAGGGTGTCAACGAGGAACAGTGGCTCCGCACCCGCGAGCAGGAAGCCCTCATCCGCCACCAACTCAACGAGCAGATCAACAGCAAGACGGTGGTGAGCTGGCGCGAGATCCGCCAGTCCTACGAGCGGAACTACGACAAGTGGAACCCGCCGCCCAAGGCCTACTTCCACATCATCCGCATCAGCAACAGCAAGACCGAGACGATCGAGGCCGTCAAATCCTCGCTCGCCGGGGGGGCTGATTTCCTCACCCTGGCGGCATCGCCCGAGAACGAGTGGAAACGGGCCGATGCGGGGATCGAGGTACGCGATGTCAAGGGCGACTTCGCCAAGGGCGAGTTCTTCGGCCCGGAGAAGCTGAACGAGGCCGCAAGGACCCTGAAGCCGGGCCAGTGGGCGGGCCCGCTGCCGTGGGGCTCGACGAGCGCGTGGATCTACCTGGAGAAGGTTGACAGCGAGAGCATGAGCCTCTTCCAGGCCCAGCTGATGATCGAGCGGGCGATCCGCGAGGGAAAGTCCGATTACAAGCGAAAGAAGTACGTCGCGCGCATGAAGGCGCAGGCCAGCATCACGGATGTGGATGAGATGACGCAGCGGCTGCTGGCGATCGCGGCGGAGCGGTACCTGCCGGGCGGGGTTCCCCCCGTCACGGCGGGGACGACGGCACCCGCAGAAACGGCCGCGCAAACGCCCAGGTCACGCCTGAAATGAGCGGCCGCTGGCGCAGTCTCAAGGCCCGGCTGCGCGCTGCGCTGGGCCTGGGACGGGCCATGCCGGGCGGGGATGCCGGGCGGCGCGACCTGGGGCTCAGAGGCGAGCGGGCCGCGGCCTCGTATTTGAAGAAGCAGGGATTCCGCATCATCCAGCGCAACGTCCGCCTCGCGATCGGCGAGGCCGACCTGGTATGTCTGGCGCCCGACCGGGCCACGGTCGTCCTTGTCGAGGTCAAATCGCGCGTCCTGCCCGCGGATGGCACGGTCCCCCACTACCGCCCGGAGGATTCGATCACCGCCGACAAGCGCCGCAAGCTGGCCGCGATCGGCCGGTGGCTGGCCCGGGCCAACGGCTGGGAGGGGCGGCCGATGCGGATCGACGCGGTGGCGGTGGAATGGCTGGCCGGCGGCCGGGTCGCGGTTGTGCGGCACCACGAATCGGTGGCGCCGATCCGGGCAACCTGAACTCAAGAGGCCCACGAGGCCCGGCCCGCGAGCGCGCCCTTGAAGCGGGCTTCGAGCTGGGACTCGGCGGTGGCGGTGGGGTCGAGCCGGAGGGGCAGGATGAGGCTGAACATCGAGCCGCGGCCGAGGTCGCTGACGAGCTGGATCTCGGCCTGGAGGATGTTGGCGAGCTCCTTGCAGATGGCCAGGCCCAGCCCGGTGCCGGTGTGCTCGCGGGTGTGGCCCGTGTCGAGCTGGCGGAACTTCTCGAAGACGATGCGCTGCTGCTCGGGGGGGATGCCGGGACCGTTGTCGATGACGCTGACGCGGACGCGCTCGTCGACGGTATCGGCGCCGCCCAGCAGGCGCTCGGCGCGGAGGATCACCTGGCCCGGCCGGCCCGTCTTCTCCAGGGGCTCGGTGAACTTGACGGCGTTGGAGAGGAAGTTGAAGACGATCTGGCGGAACTTCTTGATGTCAGTCGCGACGACCGGAACATCATCGCCGATCTCGAGCTTGACGGCGATGCCCTTGCGCTCGGCGAGGGGGTGGATGAGACCCGCGAGGCCGTCGCAGGCCTCGCGGCCGACCATGCGCGCGACGTGGACTTCGGTCTTGCCCGCCTCGATCTTGGCCATCTCGAGCAGCGAGTTGATCATTTCCAGCAGGTTGCGGCCCGCGTTGACGATGTTCTCGTTGTAGCGGATGCGCTTGGCGACGGCGGCGGGCGGCTCGGCCGACTGGGCCTCGCCCCGGGCGATCTCCAGCAGCAGCTCGGCGAAGCCGATGATCGAGTTCAAGGGAGTCCGCAGCTCGTGGCTGACGCTGGCCAGGAAGTCGCCCTTGAGTTTGGCGGCCTCGAACAGCGCCACGTTGGTCTGGGCCAGCTCGTTGAGCTTGAGGTCCAGGGCGGTGTTGATGCCGCGGAGCTGCTCCTGCGAGGACTGCAGGTCGGTGAGCATGCTGTTGAAGGTCTCGGCCAGCTCCTGGAACTCATCACCCGTCGAGATGTCGGAGCGGATGGCCAGGTCGCCCTCGCGCACCCGCTCGGCCGTGCGGCGCAGCTGCCGCACCGGGCTGAGGATCAGCCGGTGGGTGATCTCGTAGAACACCAGCACGGCCAGCGCCAGCACCACCATGCCCGCGGCCAGCAGGTAGAACGCGTTGATCATCAGCAGCCGGGTCGCGGCGAACGGCTGGCGGTCGAGCAGCAGGACCGAGGTGATCGCCCGCGACTGCGGCGAGCGGATCGCCTTGGCGTAGCGGTAGTCCCTCGTCGTGCCCTTCCACCGCGCCGACTGGTAATCGACCAGCTGCGGGTCATCCCGGAACTTCTCCACGGCCCGGGCCAGGAACGGATCGGAGGCGGCGGCCACTTCGAGGTCCGCCGCCTCCACGCGCCGGGCCGTGATGCCGGCGTGCTCGACCGAGCCGTCGGGCCTGGGGGCGATCACCGCCCCCCTGGACTCGCGGTCCAGCCGCTCCCACATCCCCACCATCTCCCGCGACAGCTCCAGCTGCCCATCATCCACCAGCGCGTTCATCCGCAGAAACGGCCCCGACGACGACGCGACGATGATCAGCACGATCGCGCCGCCGAAGAGCAGCAGACACTTGTTGGCGAGGGAAATCCCGCGGCGCATGCGGGATGAGTGTACGGGCCCGGGCGGCGCGGGCCGCGGATCATCCCCGGGCCCGGGCGTAGACTTCGCTCCGCATGCCCCGCCGGGATGTCTACATCGAGACCTTCGGCTGCCAGATGAACGAGCTGGACTCGGAGCTGGTGACGGGCCAGCTCCGCGCCCTGGGCTACCGCCTCACCCCCGACCCCGAGGCCGCGGGGATCATCCTCTACAACACCTGCTCGGTCCGCGAGCACGCCGAGCAGAAGGTCTGGTCGCGGCTGGGCGAGCTGGCCCGGCGCAAGGTGGACCAGCCCGGGCTGGTTGTCGGTGTCCTGGGCTGCATGGCCGAGCGGGATGGCAAGGACCTGATCCGGCGGATGCCGGTCGTAGACATCCTGTGCGGGCCCGGCGAGCTCGACAAGCTCCCCGGGCTCCTCGACAACGCCGTCCGCACCCGCATCTCGCTCGAAGACGGACTCGATGCCGAACTGGCCGCGGAGCGATCGGCCGGGCAGGTGGCGCTGCAGGGCAGCTCCTCGCGCCGCAGCTCCACGCTCGCCGCCGCGGCCGATTCGCTGGAGATGCTCGACCTCTCGCGCGCGATCTCGCCCATCGACGCCGACCCCGAGCCCGGTACGCCGCGCGCTTCGGCCTACGTCCGCATCACCCGTGGGTGCAACAAGTTCTGCACGTACTGCGTCGTGCCGTTCACCCGCGGCGCGGAGGTGCACCGCCCGCCCGATCACATCGTCGAAGAGTGCAAACGGCTCGCGGACTCCGGCGTGATCGAGATCACGCTGCTGGGCCAGACCGTCAACCACTACCGATTCGAGCACGGCGCCGCGGTGGTGGTCGATGGCGTCACCCAGCCGCAGAAGGGCCGCTCGTACGCCGGCGGCCATCGCCGCGACCCCTTCGCCGGCACGGGCGTGACGACGTTCGCCGACCTGCTCCGCCGCATCCACGATGAAGTCCCGGCGATCCGGAGGCTGCGCTTCGTCACCAGCTACCCGCGCGACTTCGGCGATGATGTGCTCGAGGTCATCCGCGACCACCCCCGAATCTGCCGCTACCTGCACGTCCCCGCGCAGTCGGGCTCGGACCGCATCCTGAAGCTGATGAACCGCGGGTATGAGGTGGCCGAGTACCTCGAGTTCCTCGACCGGGCGCGGTCGTTCCTCGACCAGCCCGAGATCAACCGGCCGCTCACGGTGTCGGGGGACATCATCGTCGGCTTCCCGACCGAGACCGATGACGACTACGCGGCGACGGTGGCGCTGGTGGAGCGGGCACGGTACAAGAACTGCTTCATCTTCAAGTACTCGCCCCGGCCCGGCACGATCGCGTTCGACAAGCTCGCCGATGATGTGCCCGAGTCGGTGAAGCGCCGCCGCAACAACGATCTTCTGGCGATCCAGGGCCGCATCAGCGATGGGCTGAGCCAGGCGCAGGTCGGCAAGACGCTGGATGTGCTGGTGGAGGGCCTGTCGCGCCGCGAGCAGAAGCGGGCTGCAAAGCCGGGCGGCGCGTGCGGCGCCGGGGGAGCGGGCGGGCCCGGCACGACATCGCTGACGCTGAACGGCAAGGGGCTTTCCGACCACGGCGGTTCGGCGTGCGCCATCGACGCCGAGGAAACGGAGGCCGAGTTGCCATCCGGCCCGCCGGGCACGGTGCAGCTCTCGGCCCGGACCGATGGCGACCTGATCGTCTTCTTCGATGCACCCGCGGTGGCGGCGGCGCTGCTCATCGGGCGCGTCGTCCCCGTGCGGATCGACTCGGCCAGCGGGCTGGCGCTGCACGGATCGCCGGCCGATCCGGCCTACACGGCCGCGGCGGTGTAGACGCGGGTGACGTAGCGCATGGTGGTCAGGCCGTCGCGCCCGGCGTGCCGGCGGGCGAGTTCGCGAAGGCTCGCGGCGATCGCGTCCCATCCGGGCCCGGCCTTGGGGATGTACGAGGCGCTGGCGGCCCGGCCAACGAGGGCGGCCTCGTCGAGCGGCTGCTCGAAGATGAACTCGGAGAGGCGCACATCGCGGAAGAGGCCATCGGCGGTGATGACGTCGGGATCGAACGGCCGCATCTCGGCGGGCTCGGAGCCGGTCTTGTCGCGGATGATCTCGGTGTAGCCGCGGGTGAAGGGGTGGTCCTCATCGCGGAGATTCCACATCAGGCCCAGCCGGGCCGCGGGGCGCAGCACACGATGGAACTCGGCGAGGGCCTGCCGCTGGCGGAACCAGTGGAACGCCTGCGCCGCCAGCACCAGATCGACGCTGCGGTCGGAGAGCCCGGTCGATTCAGCTGTCCCATCCAGGAACCGGACGCGCGGGTGCGCCTGGGCCGCCCGGCGCATCGACTCGTTGGGCTCCAGCGCGATCACGGACGGGCCGCGGTCGGCGAGCTGCCGGGCCGAAATGCCGGTGCCCGCGCCGACATCCACGACCGTCAGGCCCGCGGTCTTGCCGAGCCCATCGAGCAGCGCATCGATGGCCTCGCCCGGATACGACGGGCGGTAGCGGGCGTAATCCTGCGCGCGGTCGGAGAACCGGCCCGTGGGGTTGAGATCGTGCAGCGGAGTCGCCGGCGGGGTGACCATAACCCACGGTACGCCCGCGGATCCCGGTCCACCACGGAGCGAATTTCCCTACTCATCGAACCGCTCGCGGGCCCGGCGCTTCGCAGCCCGCAGCGCGGTCTCGTCGGCGGGATCGATCGGCTCGGGCGGGGCATCCGCGAGAGGAGCGTCCGGGTGCTCGGTCGCGGCGCGGATCTCGGCCAGACGCTGGGCCCGGCGGCGGTCGGCCGCTGCGCGGGCCAGTTTTCGGGCATCATCCTCGCCGAGGCTGAGCGAATCGGTGACGGTCTCGGGCGAGGAGGGCGCGGTGCGCCGACCGCGCAGGCCCGCGAGCGTGCGCTGGGCCTCAGCGCCGCGTTCGCGCACGGCATCCTGGGCGGCGCGGCGGAGGTCGGCCCCGAGCTCGCGGCTGATCCAGCGGTCCCAGGCGATGCGGCGGGTGCCGATATCGACAAGGAGGACGATCAGCGTCCAGAGGAGCAGCGGCCGCCAGAGGGGCGCCAGGGCCCGGCTGGGGGTGACGCCCGCGCGGTCGAATACCGCGGCATCCTGCGGACGGTTGAGATCAAGGATGCGCCCGCCGGTGATGCGGGCGATCTCCTCGAGTAGCGCAACGTTGGAGTGGAGCTGCTGGAACTCGGCGCCCGCGGAGACCGAGGCGCCGGTGATGACGGGGTTGAGCCTCTTGGAGGCCGACCGGGGCTTGATGACCGAGACATAGCTGCCGGGCTCATCGGCGGAGACCACCGCTTCGTAGAGCCCGGGGCCCGTCTGCGAGAACCGCAGTTCGCGCTTCGCGCCCGAGGGGGTGTAGACCGTCGCCGGCACATCCAGCTGGTCCATCGGCCGGCCGGCGTCGTCAGCGGCATCAAGGCGCAGGCGAAGCTCGCCGCCGGCGGCCCGCGTCTCGGCCTGCAACAGGCGGCCGCCGCCCGCTCGGGAGAGCGTCCGCACCGCCTGCGACCAGAACGACCGGTATCCGGGCCAGTCAAGCCACAGCCGGGCCCAGCGGTGCGCATCGGAAGTAAACGCCGCGACCTGCCCCAGTTCGGCCGTCCAGTGAGCCAGCACCGGTTCGCCCTCGGGGGTGAGCATCGCGTTGATGACGGTGGGCTCATCGCGGGCCTGCGTGAGGGTCAGCCCGCCCAGCGCCGGCGGCTGGTCGATCCCGAGGAGCAGCGGCGAACCGGTCGGTGGGATCACGGGATCGAACGGCACCTCGCGGATGAGCGGCGAGCGCACGATCCGCACGATCTTCAGGAAGGCGCGGGGCAGCGAGGAAGGGTTGATGACGTTGTAGAACGTCCCGCCGCCGTGCTGCGCGATCAGCTCCATGGTGCCGACGCTGGCGTCGTTGCCCATCGCGATGGAGGAGATCCGGATTCCCTGGGCCGCGATGGCGGCCGCCTGGTCCGGCAGCGTCTCCTCCCCCATGGACCGCCCATCCGACAGCAGCACGATGTGCTTGAGCTTGGCGTCGCTCGAGGCGAGCATCCGCGATGCCTCCGCGAGCGCGGGCCCGATGGCCGTGCCGCCGTCGGGCGTGATGCCGCGGACCAGGCCAATCGTCCGGGCCGGGTCGGAGTTGGGGCCGAGCTCGACGACGACCTCGGGATCGCGGCTGAAGGCGACGACGCCGACGAGATCACGGGCGTCGAGGGCGCGGATCGCGGCGATGGTCGACTCGTTGGCGATCTCCATCTGCGACCGGCCCGACCCCGAGACCCCGCGCCGCATAGACCCGGAACTGTCGAGCACAAAGACAATGGCCATCTCGGGGATGACCATCCGCTCCGGCAGCTCCAGCTTCACCGGGAGGATCGCCTCGACGGGAGTGCCGCGCCATCCGCCCGCGCCGAAGGAGTCGGGCCCGCCGATCATGATCAGCCCGCCGCCCAGGTCGCGGACGAACGAGGCCAGGTGATCGTGACTGGCGATCTCGATCGCATCCGCCGGCACGTTTTCGAGGATCACCATGTCGTACGCCTGCAGCCCGACCAGGTCCGCGGGGAACGCCCCGGGGGCGATGACGGTGACATCGATGGCGCTCTCGCGCAGGGCCCGGGCCAGGGTCGATCCCGCGCCGCCCGGGTCGCCCGCGCTTACCCCATCGACCAGCAGCACACTCCCCTTGCCGGGCGTGATCGTGAAAGTTTCGCCCTCGTTGTTCTCGGTGATGCGGTCGGTCGCGCCCTGGGGTTCGAAAACCGCGTGGAATCGGTGGATCCGCCCCGGCTCGAGCTCGACGGGCAGGACGAAGGCGTTGCGGCCCGGCGTGAGCCTGACGGCCCGGCCCGTGCCGGGCTCATCGCCGTTGAGGTCCACCGCATCCCCTTCGCGCAGCAGCCGCAGCGTGCCGGAAGCGTCTGAGGAAGAGGAGAGCGTAACCCGAATGTTGACCACTGACTCCGCGGCCGCGGTGGGCGGGGCATCGACGCTCTCGACCGCGACTTCGGACCCGGCGGAGTACCGCATCGGAACAACATCGATCCGCACTCCGCCGGATCGTCCGGCAGCGCCCCGACGGGCCAGTTCACGGGCCGCCTCCAGCGCATCCCCGCTGGTCTGGTTGCCATCGCTGAAGAGAATCAGCCGCCCGGCCGCATCATCGGGGATCATGGAGGCCCCGAGGCGGATCGCCCGGGCGATGTCGGTGCCGGGCTGCATCGGCGGCTCGGGCGGCGACTCGGGCAATCGGGCCCGGGATGGCGTCGCCACGCCGGCCGCAGCGCCATCGAAGACCACCGCGCCGAGCAGGTCATCGGGCCCGCGCTGTCGCGAAACCGACGCGAGGAACAACCACGCGAGATCTGGCCGGGCCTGAGATGCTGATCCATCCGCGGGCCCGCCCGCGCCGAACCGGGTCACAGACCCGGAGGCATCGACCAGCCCGACCACGGCGAGCTTGTCGCTGGTCCTGACCGCGCTGGCGCCGGCGAGCAGGGCGGCCAGCAGGGCGACCAGCACGACACGCGCCGCGATCGCCGTCCCCCTCCGCAGCCCGGACATCGCCGAGAACCAGCGCAGCCCGAGCCACGCCATGGGGATGGCCAGAACGATGAGCCAGAGCCGGGATGGATCTTCAAAGTGGAGAGTCAACGGGGGCTACCTGGGCCGGGCGCCCACATCGGGGGCATCGGGAACGGTCGAAGGAGTTGCGCTCGGGTTCGGCCCCGCCGCGGCCCGCTGGGCGTAGCGGCGCTGCACCCGCCGGACGATGTCGGTGTACGGGCCCGGCACGCTCTGCTGCTCGATGGCCCGCTCCAGGCCCCGGGCCGCCTGCCGCGCCCGCTCGCCCGCGGATCCGCGGATCATCGCAGCCTCCTCCCGGGCCGGAGCATCGCCCGACCACCGGGCCGCCTCCCGCTGCGGCGTGCTTGCGAGTTCATTCGGGCTGATCTTGGGGCGGGCATCAATCGTCTGCTCCCCTGTCCATGGGAGCGGCTGACTCGGCTCTCCGCCGGCCCGGGTCCGACCATCCTGCCCCGGGCCATCGCCCGGCTCCCCCGGACCGCCATCGCGCTGCGCCGGCTTGCCATGATCCCCACCAAGCTGCCGGGCCAGTTCTTCGAGCCGACGGCGCTCTTCCGGGGTGGACCGATTCAAGAGCTCCTCGGCTTGGCGCCGCATCTCCTGAGCGGTGCGCTCATCCCGCCGGGCCTGCTCGGCGAGCCGGCCGGCTTCACCCAGCCGCCGGGCCAACTGCTCCATCGCCGAGCCCGACCCAGGCCCGGTCTTCGGCTCGGATGTGCCTGGTGGCGAAGTTGCGGGGGGCGTTCCATCGGGCGTGTCAAGAGGTGCCCCCTCTTCAGGTTGATCGGCGTTGGCCGGCGCGGGTCTCCTGTCCTGGCCCGGCTGCTGACGCTGGCCCGGCTGCTGATCGGGCCCGGGCTGGGGAGCAGGCTGACCGGAAGTACCGGGACTCGGCTGGGGAGTGGGCTGCGGAGTGCCGGGCGTGTTCGGGGACTGCTGCGGCCGCCGCGACCCATCCGCGGGCCGGCCCGGATCTGACTGTGCCGGCGGCGAGCCTTGGGAGCCCGGCTGAGTCCCCGGCCGCGGTTCCGATGCTGATGAGGGACTTTGCCGTTGAGATGGTTCCGGCGCGGGGCGGGGAGATGGCGTTCCGGATTGCGGTTGATCCTGCGGCGATGGGCGATCGCTCTTGGGGCCGCCGGATGGACGCTCGGGTTGATCTCCAGGCTTGGGCTCCGCGCCTGTGCCCGGGCGACTGGATGAATCAGGCTTGTCGGCCTGGCCCGGCTGCGTCCGCTGTTCGCCGTCCTGGGGTTGGGGCTGGCCGCCGGATGGTTGTCCGGGTTGGTCACGCTGGCTGTCTCGGGACTCCGCCTCGCGCGCTGCGTTCTCGAGATCGCGGCGCAAGTCCTGTAGCTGCCGTCGCTTCTGATCTTGGGCGCTGGACGGATCCGATGGCCGGGGCGAAGCCGACTGCGGGTCCGCGATAGGCGTTTCCGGAGGCTTCGGCGCTTCCGGCGGAGGCGGCGTGGAAGGACCGTCGGGCGGCGGTGGCATTCCCGCCGGCGGCTCGGCCTGGCCCGGACGTTGGTTAAGTTCGCTCGGTACGGAATCCGACGGTGCTGGCTCGCCGCCCGCCGCAGCCGCCTCGGCCTCCTCGATCGCCCGGGCCAACGTGCGAAGCTCGGTCGCCAGCGCTTCGCGCTCCGCCGGAGCCATCTGCTCGAGCCTTCGGGCAGTTTCCGCAGCAGCGGACTGCGCGGCCGCCAAGTCTCCCCGCTTCAGGGCATCCGCCAGTTCGTTGAACTGCTGGGATTCGGGTGCTCCGGGCCGGAGAGGTCCGGCATCATCCGGTCGCCGCGCTGCCCGGCTCAGCGCATCGCGCAGGGCCTGCGAAAGCTCCTCGGCGTAGCCCGCGCGCTGCTCGAATCGTTCGGCGATGCGCTCGAGCGAGCGGGCGCCATCGGCCCGGGCCTCGGTGGGCCGGGAAGCCCCGGAGTTCAGCTCTTCCTCGATCTGGCGGACCGATTCGATTTCGCGGGCCACCACCGGATCTTCGGTGTCGGGCCCGGCGAGGGTGAGAACAGCCTCGGAGGCCGACTTGATGCTCTCGGCGGCCTCGCGGCGCTGGGCCCGGAGGTCGGGCTGTGCGGGGCGGTTGACCACCGCGGGGATGTAGATTGCTGTCAGCACCGTGCATGCAAGAAGGCCGGGCCCGGCGTACCAGGTCCAGTGCGGGCGGATGCGTATGGCCTCCCCGATATGGACCGATGGGGCGAGCCTTTCACCCTCGGCGACAGCGAGGATCTGGAACGGCCCGGCGGGAGTGGCGTTCTCGAACGCGAGCGCGGACCCGAGTCGATCCTTGAGGCCGAGTTGGGCATCGAGCCGGTGAGCGGCCCGCGCCTGGGAAAGACGGCGCTGCCAAGCAGAAAGCAATCCCCCGGCCACGCTCACGGCCAGGCTGGCGGCCAGCAGGGCGGGCCAGCCGGGCACCGGAATGTCCCGCTTGCCGATGAGCACCAGGATCAGTGAGACCAGACCGGCGCCGAGGAGCCACCACGCAGCGCCGTTCAGCCATGAACGGACCAAGGCCCGGCGGGCCGCTGCGCGTGCTGTCATCCTGACCGCGACGGTGGCCATATGGGATAGTACGAGGGCGCGGTCGCGGGGTTTGAGGGCATCCGCACGCATCTCCGGGCCCATGGGAGTACCCTGAGGGCCGACGAATGGAGATCACCCCGATCCTGGCCCGCCTGCTCCATGCCGGAGCTCTCTCGACCGAGGAGAGCGAGTGGCTGTTCGAGGAGCTTCTGAGCGGGCGGTTGAGCGAAGCGCAGATCGGCGCGGTGCTGTCGCTGATGCAGAGCCGGGGTGTAACGGTGGATGAGCTGCTCGGAGCAGCCCGGGTGATGCGCCGGCACGTCACGGCGGTGCCGTTCTCGCCGCCGCCGGGCCAGCGCGTCAGCATCGTCGACACATGCGGGACGGGCGGGGCGCCAAAGACCTTCAATATCTCGACGGCGGCGGCGATCATCGCGGCGGCGGCATCCCCCCACCACACGGGCGGGCCCGTGCGGGTGTGCGTCGCCAAGCACGGGAACCGCTCGCGGACCGGCCGTGGGTCGGCCGAGGTGCTGGCGGCGCTGGGAGTGACCGTGGATGCCCCCCCCGATGTGCAGGCCGTGTGCCTGGCCGAGGCGGGGGTGTGCTTCTGCTTCGCGATTCACCACCACCCCGCGATGCGGCACGCGGCCGGGGCCCGGCGAGCGCTGGGGTTTCCGACCATCTTCAACCTGCTGGGCCCGCTGACCAATCCCGCGGGGGCTCAGAGGCAACTCATCGGGGTATACGCGGCGGAGCTGATCGAGCCGGTGGCGAGGACGCTGGCCCGGCTGGGGGCGCAGCGCGCGATGGTGGTGCACGGGCTGGATGGTCTCGATGAGATCACGACGACCGCGCCGACGCGGATCGCCGCGGTCGAGGGCGGCGTGGTGGAGTTCTTCGAGCTGATTCCTCGCGGACTGGGGATCGCGCCGGCGACCATCGCGGACCTCGTGATCGCTGACGTGGAGGCCTCGGCCCGGGCCGTGCGCGAGGTGCTGGCGGGGGAGCCGGGCCCGCGCAGCGACATCGCGGTGCTGAACGCCGCCGGGGCGATCCTGGTGGCGGGCGCAGCAGCCGCGTGGCCCGATGCGGTGCGGGCCGCGCGGGATGCGATCGAGACGGGCCGGGCATCCGCGACGCTCGATCAGCTGATCCGCTGCTCACGCGGCTGAGCGCGGCCCGGCGGTCAATCAATGCGCTTGACGGTGACGCGGGTGCGGCTGGTCATGGTCACGCTCCGCTGGCCCGCATCCATGTCGGGCACCGTGGCATCCATCACGATGCGCTGATCGCTGGTCATGGTCTTGAGCATGCCGCGCTCGGTGTCCCAGGCGGCATCACCGGTGAAATCGGATTCTTTCACCTGGGCCGTGCTGCTGAGCAGGCCCGGCGATCCCTGCGTGCCCGGTTCGAGGTGGCCCGCGAACGCGAGCTGGGCCAGCCCGCGGGCGTGCGACTTAAGGGTGGTCTTGTTGGTGATGCGGAAGGTGCCGATGAGAGAGTTGTCGAGGGTGTCGCTGGTGGTCCAGCTTTCGCCCACCGCCGCGGAACCGCGGCCCTTGGCGACGGTGAAGAGCGAGCCGAGGGCATCGCCCCCGGCGCCCGCGCCGGGCAGGGATGAGCCGGTGAGCCCGTTGACCGCCGTGAGCATCCCGGCCATGGAGAGCGCCGATCCGCCCGAGGAACTTGTGATGTTGCCATCGGCGTCGACCTGCATGGTGATGGTGGTCCCGACCATCGGCCGCAGCATCGCCTCGATCATGTCCTGCTCGGTCGGCATGGATGCGGAGGGGTCGGAGCCGGTCTTGGATGCAGGCTTTGCAGCCTTCTTCGTGCTGTCGAAGGTGACATCCATGCCGGGCGATCGCAGGTCAACCTTGAGCGACTCGTACACGAGCTCGATGGTGGCGCCCTTCTCCGGGTCGGCCTCCTTGACGCGCAGCAGCAGGCCCAGCTCCTGCTTCATCGTCTGCTCCTCGGCCTTGTCATCCGCGGCCGCTTGCTTTGCCGGCTTCTTTGAATCAGGGCGGGAGCGGTCTTTGGAGGCCGGCGCGGCGGCATCGGCGGACCGGGTCTGGCCCGTGCTGTCGATAGTCATGATGAAACGCGTCTGGTCGCCCTTCCGGAACTTGGGGCGTAGATTGACCTCCCGGTCCGAACGCGATTCGGGTGTCGTCGCGGGAGGCGGCTCGGCGGAGAAGACAGCGGTCGCAGAACCGCCGGCAGCCAGCAGAATGCACACGGCGATGGCATGGAGAGTGGTCCGCATGGAGGGGTTCCAATCTGGAAAACCGGTGGAGTACCGGAGTTCTGCGTTGTACCGGTGCGGGGTGGCGGCGGTGGCGGCGCAGGAGTTCTATCGGCATAACAGCCCCGGCGGTACCATCGGGCCGCCATGAACGAGCCGACACGCGAAAAGTTCCCTGTTGTACCGTACGAGCCCTACCGGCCCGCAGACGGGCCCGGGGTAGAGGCCCGGCGGTTCTTCGACCGCATGAACCGTCGTCGCAGCGTGCGGATGTTCTCCGACCGGGCCGTGCCGAGGGAGTCGATCGAATGGGCGATCCGGGCCGCCGGGACGGCGCCCTCCGGGGCCAACAAGCAGCCGTGGCGGTTCATCGCGGTCAGCGACCCCGCCCTCAAGCGGGAGATCCGCGCCGGGGCAGAGGCGGAGGAACGGGAGTTCTACCGCCGCCGGGCGACCCGGGCCTGGCTCGACGACCTGGCCCCGCTGGGGACCGATGAGCACAAGGAGTTCCTGGAGGCGGCGCCATGGCTGATCGTCGTCTTCAAGTTGATGCAGACAGATGATGGCGGGCAGGTGTACTACGTAAACGAATCGGTCGGCATCGCCGTGGGGTTCCTGCTGGCTGCGCTGCATCACGCCGGGCTGGCGACGCTGACGCACACACCCAGCCCGATGGCGTTCCTGGCCCGGATCCTCAACCGGCCCGCGCATGAGCGGCCGTACCTGCTGATCCCGGTGGGCTACGCGGCGGAAGGGTGCACCGTGCCGGACATCCGGCGCAGGCCGCTGGAGGAGATCATGGCGGTGAATTCGGGCCCGGCGGTGTGAACGTGGTCAGCGGGTGATGATGCGGTAGACCGAGAGCGTGCCGGTGTTTTCGCTGCACACCAGGAGCATGGCTTCCGAGGCCGCGCTCTGCTCGGCGGGGACGAAGAGGATGCCCTCGGGCCCGACATCGCCGGAAGCGGCCGCCGCGGCGAGTTCGATCGGCCGCGGGTTGGCGGGGTCGGTGAGGTCGACCGCGACGATCGCGCCCGGGCGCTCGAGCGAGACGAAGGCGAACGTCCTCCCGGCGACCTGGCCGATCGCGATGCCCTCGGGCTCCGGCCCGCGCTCGGGCGAGCGGGCATCAAACTGGAAGACGGGCGGCTCCTCGGAGCCGACGCGTTCCGCGTTGAAGTGTTCCTTGTCCCGGTCGGCCATCATCTGCTCGAAGGCCGAGCCGGTGTCGCCGACGCGCTGGAGAGTCTCGGCATCCCAGACGGACAGGCTGCGCGTGCCGAACATCGTCGGCACATCGATCAGCCCATCGCCATCGGTGTCGCCATCAAAGACCGAAACCTGGAGGCGGCCGATCACGGGGTCGGAGAGATCGGCGGTGGACATCAGCTTCGGCGACATCTTGTTCCAGCGGGCCAGGTCGCGGACGCGGGCCCGGTCTCCGCGGGGGGCGGAGCGGTCGTTGGAATCGCCGCGGTCATCGCCCTCGTCGGCGGTGACGAGGTAGGTGCGGCCGGCGGCGGTGAAGGCCGCGATCTGGTCGGGCATGGGGAGGCCGCGGACCTTCTGGGCAATCTTGATGCCGCCATCGAAGTCGGAGGCGTCGATCGTCTGCTCGATGGAGCCCAGCCCGGCGATGCGCACCCACTTCCTGGATGGCAGGTCGAACACCGCGATGGCGTTGTTCTCCTGCAGTGTCACATAGACGCGATCGCCGTTGATGGCCAGCGATTCGGGCTCGAGATCGAGCGCGGGATTGTCCTTCGCCGCGGGGTGGATGCGCGGGCCGGCGGCGCCGGCGGCGAGGGCCTGCTCGACCACGGGCCCGTCCAGATCAATGGTCATCACGCGGTCGGCGCCGAGCTGGCGGACGAGGGTTTCCACATCGGGGAGACCGGAGAGTTCAATGATCGAGAGGCCACCGGGCGGATCGACGACTCCGCCATCCGGGCGCAGCGCGGGCCGGCCCTCGTTGGCCACGATGAGCGTGGACCCATCGGGAGTGAACGCCAGGCTGTCGGGGTTGAACCCGACCTTGAGCGACTTGAGCATCACGCCGGTGGGCATGTGAAAGAAGACCACAGCGCCTTCGCGGGCCGCGAAGTCGCGGGGGCACACGCTCGCGACCGCGAAGTTGCGGCCCGAAGGGTCAACCGCAACATGCGTGACCTCCGCGGCATGCTCGCGGTCAACCTCGACGGAAGGGAATCCCGCGGCCTCGGAGAGGTCGAACTGGCGGACCCAGCCGGGATAGCCGGGGCGGCGCAGATCGATCTCGGCGACAAAGGCGCCGCCCGCGATATAGGCCCGGCGGCCCAACGGGTCGTAGCCCGCGATCTCCGCGCTGGGCTGCGCCACGGAGCCGATCCGGCGGAGGGTCAGACTGGGGGCCGGCGGTTCAACTGCCGGGGGTGGAGTGGCCTGGGGCTGCGTCGGAGGCGGGGCGGCGGGCCCGTCCTGCGCGAGGGCGAGCGGCCCGGCGAGCAGGGCCAGGATCATCGCTGGGGTGCGGGCGGAGCGTCGGAGGTCGGCGCGGATTCGCATGGGGCAACTGTACGGCCCGAGCCCGGCCGGGCTCAGCACTGGATGACCGAGTGGACGGAGCCGTACTCGCGGACCAGCTCGCGGCCGTTGAGGGACAGGAGCTCGATGAGGACGGTGATGCCGGCGATGTGGGCGCCGCCCGCCTTGATGAGCTGGCAGCAGGCGTTGAGCGTGCCGCCGGTGGCGAGGAGGTCATCGACGAGCAGCACGCGCTGGCCCGGGCCGAGGGCATCGGAGTGGATCTCGAGGCGGTCCTTGCCGTACTCGAGGGCGTAGTCGACGCCGTTGACGGAGCGGGGGAGCTTGCCGGGCTTGCGGATGGGGACGAACCCGGCGGAGAGGGCCTGGGCGACGGCGATGCCGAAGATGAACCCGCGGGATTCAGCGCCGACCACCAGATCGATGCGCGTACCGCGGAAGGGGTTGGCCATGAGCTCGACGGCGAGAGCCAGCCCGCGCGGGTCGGCCAGGAGCGGGGTGAAATCCTTGAAGACGATCCCCGGCTTCGGGAAATCACGGACATCTCGGATCAACGCGGTGAGTTCAACCATGCGGGGTTCCTCGGCCCGGAGCATACCGCCGGTAGCCGGGCCGCGGATGAGAGTTGGGGCCGGGCCCGCCCGGGCGTACAGTTGCACCCATGGCTTCTTCCAATCCATCGCGCCAGCCCCGGGCCGCTTCGGGCCTGGAGGTCGTCGAGCCGGTCGGCAAGCGGGTCCTGATCCGCAAGGATGAGGACCGCAAGCAGACCAAGACGGGCATCCACCTGCCGGACAAGATCGAGATCCCCACGCTGACCGGGCGGGTGGTGGCGATCTCGGCGCTGGTGGACCGGGATGATGACTACCCGATCAAGCGGTACGACCGGGTGCTGTTCAATCCGAAGCACGCGATCCCCGTCGATTTCGAGGGCGACAACCGGCTGTTCGTGGTGCCGATCGAGGACATCGTCGCCGTATTCAGGAAAGAATCGCCCGAGGAAGAGGGCCGCTGAGCCGGGCCCGGCGCTGGCGGAGCGTGATGGTCAAGTTCACCGAGCGACCGGCCGACCTGCCCGACCCGCTGCCGCTGGAGCCGCTGCACGCCGCGCGCCCCTTCGACACCTGCATCCGTCCGCCCGGCTCCAAGAGCCTGACCAACCGCGCCCTGCTGCTGGCAGCGCTTTCGTCGGGCCATTCCACCATCCGCCGCCCCCTGCTCGATGCCGACGATGCCGAGCGCATGATCGCCGCGCTGCGGCAGCTGGGCGCGGGTGTTCTCCGCACACCCGGTGGGGACCTGGAGGTTTCGGGCGTCGATGGACGCTGGAAGACGGGCCCGGCCGGCGTCGAGGTCAACCTGAACAACGCCGGGACCGCGACGCGCTTCCTGGCCGCGGCGGCCCTGCTGGCGCCGGGCCCGGTCACGATCGACGGGAACGCCCGCATGCGCGATCGCCCGATCGGGGAGCTGACCGAGGCGCTCGAGCAGCTCCACGCGCGGTGCGAGTTCACGATCCGCCCGGGGTTTCCGCCCGTCCGCATCCACCCGCCGCCGGGGCTGGCCGCGCCGGGCCCGCACGGGTTCACAGCGCAGCTGGGCACCACCCAATCGGGACAGTTCATTTCCGCGCTGCTGATGATCGGGCCGTGGCTGCCGGGCGGGATCACCTTGCGCATGACCGGGCCCGTCACCAGCGCTTCGTATGTCGAGATGACGCTCGGCCTGCTCAGCCGCCTTGGCGCTACCGTGAAGATGAGCCACAACCTGCGCGTGCTGCGCGTGGCGCCCCCCGCCCGGGCCGAGGGCGATGAGGCGCCCGATGGCCACCCCCGCGGCCTGCCCGGCTTCGAGTACAACGTCGAGCCCGATGCCAGCGGAGCCACGTACTTCTGGGGCGCTGCGGCCGTGGTGCCGGGCGCTGGTTGCCACATCCCGGGCCTGGGCACCGGCTCACTCCAGGGCGATGCGAGGTTCCCCGAGCTGCTCGAACGGATGGGCGCCGGGCTGATCCGCGGCATGTCATTCGAGCCCTCCATCCAGGTCCGCGGGCCCCAGTCGCTCCGCGGCATCGATGCCGACATGATCGACATGCCCGATGCGGCGATGACGCTGGCGGCCGTGGCGTGCTTCGCCGAGGGACCGACCGTCCTGCGCGGGCTGCGGACGCTGCGGGTGAAGGAGACCGACCGGATCGCCGCCGTCCGCAACGAGCTCACCAAGATCGGAATCAAAGTGGAATGCCCCGTCGCCGAAGATCCCGATGCGATGTCGATCACGCCGCCGCCGGGTGGGCTCGACTGTTCGGCCACCGCGCCGCGGGTTGAGTTCGACACGTACGATGATCACCGCATGGCGATGTCGCTGGCGATCATCGGCCTGCGCCGGCCCAACACGTTCATCCGGAATCCGGGGTGCGTCGCCAAGACGTACCCGACGTTCTGGCGCGACTGGGGACTGCTTTACGCCTGACGCCTACTCCCTCCACGCCCACTCGCCGCGCTCGACGCTCCAGTCATTGCCGAAGTAGCCCGTGGCCCGGACGCCGGGCCCGCCCTGCTCGAGCATCTCCGGGCCCAGGATCGTCACATCGGGATACCCCACACCCGACAGGAAATACGGCAGACGGTCCGTGAGGCGCATCCCTGCCGGGCCCGTGCCCGAAACCACACCCACCGACGCCGTGCCGCTGCCCGGGCGCGGGCGGATGAAAAGGCACGCCAGGTCATCTCCCGTGGCCTCGCGCGGGCCGAGGCGCACCTTCCCATCCTCGACCTGCACGGGGCTCCCCGACAGCAGCGCGGGCCACGCCGCGTTCGTGCGGGCGTTGCCGTAGAGCACGATGTTGCGGTCGGGCTCGTCCGCGGCGTTGAAGTCGGTGTCCGCAATGACCTCGAGCGAGCCGTTGCCGCGGTACCAGAACGTCTCGGCGTCGTACCGCGCCTTGGCGAATGCCCAGGCGTTCTCTCCGGGCGTGCCCTTGGTGCCGTAGATGAGCTGCACGCGGTTTCGGAAGGCATCCTTGAAGAGCCCGCCGCGGTGCGGGCCCTTCAGATCGGGCGAGGGATGATCCATCACCGACCAGGCGCCATCGGCAGCGCGGGCCAGCCACAGCCGCGGCGACTCGCCGCCCGGGTGGGCGAGGTCGGCGAACTTGGTGCCGTCGAGTTCGACCGCGACGGGCTCGTCCGCGATGTGCGCCAGGCTCAGCGACAGCCGCTCGACGTTGTCGGTGGTGCCGGTGAAGCGGCGCTTGCCGGGGTCGAAGCGGAGATCGATCGAGGAGGGTTTCAGAGGCTTGATCTGGGCCTCGATCGCGGCCCAGCGGAAGCTGGAGGAGATGGCCGGGCTGGGCGTGGCGAAGCGGACCTCGCGGGTCTCGGCATCGGACGCCAGCCGCCGGCGGGCGAAGAGGTCGAACATGGCGGGCCAGTCGAGGCACTCAGCCCCGGGCTCATCGGAGTTCTCCCACCAGTGGCCCGCGCCGGGCTGCTCGAACCAGGTGAGATCGGTGTGGAACTTCGACAGCGCCTCGCGCATGTCCCGGGCCTGCTTCACCGGGACATTGTCATCCGCATCGCCGTGGAGGATGTACACCCCCTGCGTCTCGTAGTTGCGGATGTACTCCATGGTCTCGGATGAGGCCGCGGCGCGCTGCAGGAGCTCGATCACCGGGTCGGGGTCCTTGACCGCGCCGGTGCCGGTGTAGGACTGGAAGGAGCTCCAGCCCGCGCTGGGCCCGATCGCGGCGAACCGATCCGGGAAGAGTGCGCCGAGCTGCCACGTGCCGTGCCCGCCCATCGAATGGCCCGTCAGGTAGGTGCGGGATGCATCGTGCGCGATGTGCTTGCTCGCATCGGCCAGGACCTCGAGGGCGTCGAGCCGGCCCCAGTCTTCCCAGTCGAAGCCGAACGGGCGGCGGTTGGTCGGGCAGATGATCGTGGCCCAGGGCTTCGGGAAATAGGAATCGGCCTGGCCCGTCGCTTCTACGCTCGCGCCGTGGAGCGAGAGGACCATGGCGGTGCGATCGGTCGCCGACCCGGGGGACGCGGGGACGACGGCGTAGTACTGCACGCTGCCGTCGATGTCGCTGATGAAAGTGCGCTTGGAGGTCTGGCCCGGCATCCGGCGGCGGAACGTCACGGTGGGCCCGTCAGCGCTGTAGCCTTCCCCGGCAGGTCCACGGAGCTCGGTGGGGCAGATCGACTCACTCGGGGCCTCCGCGACCAATTGCGTCGCGGGGCTCCAGAACATCACCTTCCTGACGCTCAGTGGTGGTATGGCCGGGATTGCACACGGGATCGTCGTCCCCGTCTTGGGATCATCACGCGCGAAGATGCGCCAGCCCGTGAGTGTCTTCTGTGTGGCGTTCACCACCAGCACCGCGCCGGGCTGGCTATCTGGGTTGACATCAGCGGGCAGATCCGGCAGCGTGGCATCGCGCGTGTCGATGAAGACCTCCGCTTTGGGCTTGGCCAGCTTGGCCCGGACGGGCCCGCGCCCGTACGCGAAGAGCAGCGTGTTCTCGCCCCCGTTCAGCAGCACAGGCAGGCCCATGATGCCGTTGCCGTATGGATCGCCCGCTCGCGGCTCACCGTTGACATAGACCATCCCGTGGCCCGTCGCTTCCAGCATCATGATGCGGCGATCGGGCACGGTGACCCGCCAGCACGCGTACCCGCTGCGGAACTTGTCACCCGGAATGGCGCCATCCTCGCCCGCGGTGACCTTGGTCCACGCCTTGGCCTTGCCATCGGGCAGCGGCACACGGTCGTCCTCGCTCGGCACCGTGAACGTGCCCGCCACGATCTGACGCTCGACGGCATCGATCCGCAGCGGGTAGCGCCGGGCCGAGACGACCCCCTCGATCGCCAGCCCCTCCCGGAACTCCAGAGTTTCCTGGCCGATGGCCCGGCCCGGAAGCGTGAATTGAACCGAGGCCGCCAGCACCGCCGCCGCGATCAACCGATGCGCGAATAGGGACATACCCGCTCCTTGCTAGGTCTGGCCCGCACGATATCACGGGCCCATCGGCTACGCTGCCCGGCATGCCGGGCCAAGACCCACGCACCGATGCGGAGCTGGTGGCAGCGCTCAACGCGGGCGAGCCTTCCGCGTTCGAGGCGCTGTACCTGCGGCATCGGGACTGGGTCTTCCGCGTGGCCCGGCGGTATGCGCCGCCGGGCGAAGACCCCGCCGACATCACCCACGAGGTCTTCCTGACCCTGCTGCGCAAGTTCCCCGGCTTTCGGCTGACGGCCCGGCTGACCACCTACCTGTTCCCGATCGCTCGGCACACCGCCCTTGCGCGGGCCCGGGCCAGGCAAGTCGAGGCCCGGCTCACACCCTTGACGGGCCGGGCCGGGGCGGTATCGGGGCCGGGAATGGACGGCCCATCGCCGGAACTCGCGGCCGCGGTCGACACCCTGCCGCCCGGACAGCGCGAGGTCCTGCTGATGCGGGCGGTTGATGAGATGACGCTCGAAGAGATCGCGCTGGCGCTGGCGATCCCCCTTGGAACTGTGAAGTCACGCCTTCATCTCGCGTTGCAGACGCTGCGGTCCGATGCCCGGGCCCGGCGGTACTTCGAGAATTTTGGATGATGGATGCCCGAATCCGTGAACCCGGCGGGCGGCCCGCGCACTGAACGAACGTGGACCGGCCAGATTCGGACATCCCTGACGGGCTGAAGCCGGCGCTGCGGCGCTTGGATGGCCCGGTGGCCGTATGGCCCGGATTTGATGCCCGGGGGCTGGCGACAGCGCGGCTCGCGGCGGCCCGGCGGCGGCGGATGCTCATCCGGGGCGCATCCCTTGCCGCGGCGGCCGGGCTGGCGCTGGCGGTGATCATCGGCCCGTGGCGCGAGCGGGGCGCACGCGGCGACCTGAACGGCGATGGCGCGGTCGACATGGTCGATGCGCTGGTGCTGGCCCGCGCTGTGGATGAGTCCAAGGCTCAGCGTTCGTGGGATTTCACCGGCGATGGCGCGGTCGACCGGGCCGATGTCGATCGGCTCGCGCTGGGCGCGGTTCGACTGTCCGGAGGTGGCCTGTGAACCGCCACCGGCCGGGCCTCCTTGCCGCCCTGCTGCTGGTGCTGCTCGCCGCGGCGATGGGGTTGGTCCCGGGCCGGGCGGGCCGCCGGGGCGCGATGGGCGATGAAGTCTCACAGGCCGGGCCGCGGTTCGAGGCGATCGACCTGTTCATCACACCCACGGGCCCGCTCGCGGCGTACCAGCTCGAGTTCCGTGCCCGCGCGGGCCAGGTCAAGATCGTCGGCATCGAGGGCGGCGATCACCCCGCGTACACCCAGCCGCCGTACTACGACCCGGCCGCCATGCAGCAGGACCGCGTCATCATCGGCGCGCTCTCGACGAAGCCCGCGGGCGAGCTGCCGGCCGCGCGGGTCAGGGTTGCCCGCGTGCATGTCATGATCGAGGCCGGGCCCGCGCCCGAGTACGAGGCCCGGCTCCAGACCACGGCCGGGCCTGAAGCCCGGACAATCGAAGCCAACCTGACCTTCGAGCCCATCCGCGCAGCGGCGGATGGTGGAGACCCGCAATGAGACGAGCGAGAATTGTGCTGGGGGTTGTGTCGTTCACCGCGCTCATGGCTGCGCTGGTGGCGTGCAGCGTGGGCAACTCGGAATACGGCAAGCTCTACGACACCAACCGCGCCACGACAATGGGCGACGCACGTCTGGAACAGGAGCGGGCCGCGGCGGCCGAGGCGATGGCCGGCAACGCTGAGTTCGACCTTTACATGAGTGGCAGGGTGAGCGGAGTGCACGCGGAGACGCCGCCCGCTAATCCAAGCGGAGGATTAGCGTCTCCCTCGGCGAAGATGCGTGTTCTGACGGAGGAAGACCTGGCCCGGTACTCCGAAGCGATCAAGCGTCGCCGGCTTGGGATCGGAGGCGATGCAGACCGTCCCCCGGTCCGCGCCGGAGATGGGCCTTATGTCTCGTCCTCCACCGAAGAACTCTGGATCATCGAGCGCCGCACCACCACGCGGGCCCGCCCTGAGGATGATGTCCCCGGCTCCGGATCTCTGGTCTGCTGGCCCGCGGGCCAACCCACCGAATGGGGCAAGCAGGTCGCGGTGCCGCTGAGGCACACCGACGTTTCGGGGTCGATCGCTGGGTACATCTCCAGCGTCACGGTCACGCAGACCTTCACCAATCCCTACGACTCCAAGATCGAGGCGGTCTACGCCTTCCCGCTTCCGGAGAATGCGGCCGTAAGCGACTTTGTCATGACGATCGGGGAGCGGAAGATCCGCGGGATCATCCGCGAGCGCCAGGAAGCCCAGCAGATCTACAACGCGGCCCGGGCCCAGGGGCATGTCGCCAGCCTGCTGACACAGGAGCGGCCCAACATCTTCACGCAGCGGGTTGCCAACATCGAGCCGGGCCGGGCCATCGATGTGTCGATGACGTATTACTCGACGCTCACCTACCGCGATGGCGGGTACGAGTGGGTCTTCCCGATGGTGATCGGCCCGCGCTTCAACCCGCCCGGCACCCCCGGAACGACGGATGGCATCGGCGCGGTGGGCCGCGGCGCGGGCGGCGCTTCGGGCCAATCAACGGAAGTCCAGTACCTCAGGCCCGGCGAGCGGAGCGGTTCGGACATCTCGCTGGCGCTGGATATCGATGCGGGGGTGCGGATCCGTTCGATCGAGAGCCCGACGCACCGCGTGGAGATCGACCGGCCCGGCGGGAGCAGTTCGCAGGCCCGGGTGCGGCTGGCGCGGAGCGATTCGATCCCCAACAAGGACTTCATTCTGCGGTACACGGTGGCGGGCGAGGCGGTCGAGACCGCGCTGGTCACCCACCGCGATTCCCGCGGCGGGTACTTCACGCTCATGCTGGTGCCGCCGAAGGACCTCTCGCGCCTGGAGCGCGGGCCCGTCGAGATGGTCTTTGTCGTTGATTGCTCGGGCAGCATGCAGGGACGACCGATCGAGCAGGCCCGGGCCGCCGTCGAGGCGGGGTTGTCGAAACTCCGCGATGAGGACACGTTCCAAATCCTGGATTTCGCGGAGTCGGTCTCGGGGCTGGGCCGCTACCCGATGGCGGCGACATCGGCCAACATCCGCCAGGGGCGCTCGTATGTCCGCAGCCTCAACGCCGGCGGCGGGACGTACATGATCAACGGGATGCGCGCTGCGCTGGGTTTCCCCAAGGATGGCGAGCGTCTGCGGTTCGTGGCGTTCCTCACCGATGGCTTCATCGGCAACGAGGGCGAGATCCTCCGCGAACTGGACCAGGGGCTCGGCGATTCCCGCATCTTCGGCCTGGGCATCGGCTCCTCACCCAACCGGTATCTCATGGATGAGATGTCGCGGATGGGCCGGGGCGCGGTGAGCTACGCCGGGCCCGGCGACAAGACCGACGAGGTCATGGATTCGTTCTTCGATGCAGTCTCGAAGGCGGCGCTGACGAACCTGGAGGTGGACTGGGGCGCGGCGAATGTGACCGAGATCTACCCCAGCCGCCCGCCCGACCTGTTCGTGGGCCGGCCCGTGCTGATCACGGGGCGGTTTGAGGGCGAGTTCTCTCGTCCCATCACGGTGCGCGGGCGGGCCGGGGGCAAGCCCCGCGAGTTCACGGTGCCGGTCGGCGGCTCGACATCCGTAGCGGCGGCGCGGACATTGCCGCAGGTCTGGGCCCGGATGAAGATCGCGGACCTGGCCCGTCAGCAGATCGCGGGCCGGGGCGACACGACCGGCGGCATCCGCCAGCTCGCGCTCGACTACTCGCTGATGTCGTCGTACACCGCGTTCATCGCGGTGGACAGCGCCTCGCGGACCGCCGGCGACTTCGGGACGACGGTGAGCGTGCCCGTGCCGGTGCCGGAAGGCGTGAAGTACGACACGACGGTGCAGGAAGGCCGGACCGTGGACCGGCCGGGAGGATTCTGAATGTCGGCTCCAACAGGACCCATGCGATTCCGTATCGTTACCCTCGCATGCCTGAGTCTTTCGCCGCTGAGTGTGCAGACCTCGTGCAGCAGCTCCTCGTCGGCCACTCGCGATGAACGAACGATCGCGACAACCAAGTCGTCGGGAGAGGTGACGGGCCGATCGACGCTCACGTCCCCGATTGCTATCCCGGGCCAGCGCGTGGTCCTCGTCCCGTTCGCGATCGCATCACGAAAGGGCCTCTTTGAGGACAGTGACCCGTACACTCGGGGTGGTGTGCTGTACGACACCAATGGGTATGCGGCATCCTCGCGGGCAGGCGGCGTTTTGGTGCAACAGAATGTTCGCTGGCACAACGTACTTGCCCGCGATCTCGACTCCGGGGAGGAATGGATGATCCTGAATACCCGGGGCGTCATCGGACGATTTCAGCTTCTGGGATTCTGGTCGGATGCTGAGAAGCAGTTTGTCACCGCCGGATTGGCGTTTGTCGCGGTGATCGCCGACACAAACCAGGACGGATCGCTCGATGATCGTGATGCTCGCGCCTTGATCATCGCCGACGCGTCAGGAAGGAATCCACGGGTCGTGTCCCCGCGGGATGCCCAAGTGTGGGAGGTTTCTTACGACGCACCGACCGCATCCGTGTTCGCGATGATCGCGACCGACACAAATCGCGATGGTCGATTCGATTTCAATGATGTGGCCGTGCCCTATGTGATCCGGCCCGAACTAGAAGAGGCCGCGAGGCCCGTCGTTTCGGACGATCTGACCAAGCGAGCCCAGTCCTTGCTGCGCTGACGGGCCGAGGAGATGCAGATGAGACACCCGATGATGGCCTTGCCTGTGGTTATTGGTCTCCTCTCCGGCTGCGTTGTGACGCCGGGCGAGACTCACTACACCCTCGACATCCACAACATTTCCGAGCAACCCATCACCATGGACCTCATACGCATCGAGCGCGGGCTGGTCGGTCACACCCGCGCCGACCTCATGCCGGGCGGCTCTTACATCAACGAGTTCAGCACCGACAGCGGCTTCGACTTTGTCGAGGCCCGGTTCCGCCTCGCCGGACGGCACGCCGATGATCCGTTTTACCCGTTCGAGTTGCCGAGGTACGGGAGCGCCAAGCGAGATGTCGCGGTGCGTGATGAGCGGATCGTGATGATGGAGCGAAAGATCAACTCGGCGAAGTAGACCTCGCGATGGAGGTGCGGAGCCCTACCCACAACTGATTCGTCCGCCCTCCGGGCGGACATCAAGTTAGAGGGACCGTGCTCCAGGGGCTCAAGCCCCTGGCAACGCTCGTGCGCCCTTCGGGCGAAGAGGCACCTCCGAGGCGAGTTCGAATCTCGCTTCCGTGACTTCGTGCCTTTGTGCCTTCGTGCCTCGGTGCCTTCCCCTCAGCACATCGTCATGCCGCCATCGACGCAGATGACCTGGCCCGTCAGGAACCCGGCATCGTCGCTCGTGACGTATGAAACCGCCGCGGCGAT
This sequence comes from Phycisphaerales bacterium, assembly GCA_020849615.1. Classification (GTDB taxonomy): domain Bacteria; phylum Planctomycetota; class Phycisphaerae; order Phycisphaerales; family UBA1924; genus JADLFW01. Next base: position 117,727 of record JADLFW010000040.1, on the reverse strand, counting down.
GTCATCGCCGGTGCCGAGCCGCTTCACCGCCATGAGGTTGAGCACGCCCTCCTTCACCTGCGGCGGGAGATTGGCGGTCATGTCGGTCTCGATGAACCCCGGCGCGATGACGTTGCAGGTGATGCCCTTGGAGCCCAGCTCGCGGGCGATGGTCTTGGAGAGGCCCGCCAGCCCGGCCTTGGCCGCGGCGTAGTTGGCCTGCCCGGCGTTGCCGACGACGCCCGAGGTCGAACTGATGTTGACGATGCGGCCGAAGCGGCCCTTCATCATGGCCCGGGCCGCGGCCCGGATGCCGACAAACGCCGAGGTCAGGTTGGTCGAAAGCACGGCGTTCCAGTCCTCATCGCTCATGCGGAGGACCAGTCCATCCTTGGTGATCCCCGCGTTGTTGATGAGGATGTCGAGCCGCCCGCGCTCCGCGATCACCTGCTCGATCGCCTCGCCGAACTCCTTGGGGTCGCCGACATCAACCGCCTTGAAGCTCGCCGAGCCGGGCCCGTGCTGGGCCTCGATCTGCTGGGCCAGGTCACTCAGCGGCCCGGCGCTGCGGCTGACCAGCACCACGTGCCGGCCATCCCGCGCGAGTCGCAGGGCGATCGCCCGGCCGATGCCGCGGCTCGCGCCCGTCACCACCGCCACCCGCTTCTCGCTTGCCTGAGTCACCACGGCCTCCCCTCAAAGGAAGTTGCTGCTGCGTTCGGAGGCGTCGCCTCGGATCATCATTCCGGCGGGGTCGACGGCGGCGCGCCGGGAACATCGACCGGCCCGCCCGGCGTGTTGCGGCGGCGCGGGTTGCGTTCATCTTCCGCGGGGGCTTCACCCTCCGGCGGAGGAGCCTCCTCTCCCGGGATGAGCGCGGCCGGATCGATCTTGGGCAGGCCCGCCGGGCCTGCCGACGGCATGACGTTGGCGGAATCCCAGTCGGAGGCCCGGGCCAGCACCTGCGATGAGGCCGGCATTCCGCCGAAGATGAACTTGCCATCGGCGCCGGTGATCATCCAGTTCAGCACGTACGCGCTGCCCGGTTCCTGCACCGCGAGCGACAGCATGCCGCCCGCCTCGGATCCCGCGAGCTGGACCACCCGGACCGCCTGGATCTTGGCGACCGCCTCTTCCCACCCGCCCGAGGCCCGGAGCTGCTCCAGTACGGTCTTTGCAGAGGCATCCAGCATGCTCTGGACCTGGCCCGCATCGCCCTTGGCCAGCGCGCTGGCGAACTCCACCACGGCCCGGGCCAGGTTCTCATCGGTCGGCGCCTTGGCCTGCGGGAACTGCACCCGCGCATCGGCCTTCATCGCCTGCATGACCGCATCAATCTCAACGGGCTGGGGCGGCGGCGGCGGGGGTGCTTCCTTCGGCGGGGGCGGCGGCGGCTCCTTCTTCTTGCAACCGGAGATCGCCACGCCCGACACCAGCAGCGTCCCCGCCAGGATCGCGGCGGTCACCGTCCCGATTCTTCCCCGCGCCGGGCCGCGATTGACCTCGTTCAACCTCATCATGCTTCCGGCTCCTCGTGCGTGGCCACCTTGATCGCCTTGTCGATCCGCCGCATCAGCCCGGCGAGCGTACGCCCGGGCGCCAGTTCGTGGTAGTCGCCCTTGGCGTTCCCCGCGAGCCAGCGGCACGATTCCGACCACCGCACCGGGCTCAGGAGCTGCTCCACCAGAAGCTTGCGGACAGGCCCGCTCCAGTCGCTCCCGGCGGGCGTGTGCGGCAATGCCGTCACGTTCGCGACGACAGGGCAGCGCGGCTCGCGGATCGGCGTCTTCTCAAGGGCAGCGCGGAGGCGATCGGCGGCGGGCTGCATCAGCGGAGAATGGAAAGCGCCGGCCACAGTCAGGAGCGTGGGCCGCAGGCCCATCTCGGCCGCGACCTTGGCGGCCCGTTCGCACGCGGTCTTGTGCCCGCTCAGGACGATCTGCCCGGGGGCGTTGAAGTTCGCGCAGACCAGGACTTCCGCGCCCCGGGCCTGCTCGCAGACCTGCACCGCCTGCGCCTCATCGGCCCCCACCAACGCCACCATCCCGCCCTGCTGGGCCTCGGAGGCATCCTGCATGGCCCGGCCGCGGAGCGTGACCAGCTCAAGCCCATCTTCAAAGGTGATCGCGCCGGCCACGTGCAGCGCTGTGTATTCACCCAGGCTGAGCCCGGCGGCCGCCGCGAGCGGGATCTCGCCGTTGCCGAACGACCACTTCGCCAGCATGCCCCGCCACGCCGCGACCGAGGCCGTGTAGATGGCGGGCTGGCTCACATCGGTCTGGTTCAGCCGTTCGGCCGGGCCATCGAAGCACAGCTGGGACAGCGGGGCGCCGAGCCGCGAGCCCAAAATGCGGTCGGCCTCATCGAAGACCCGCCGGGCCTCGGGCGAAGCCCCGGCCCATGCCTTGGCCATGCCGACCGCCTGGGCGCCCTGGCCCGGGCAGAGAACGATGACGGGAGAACTCATGGCCGCATCATATCGCGCTCGCCGCGGAGGGCTCACCCGTCAAGCCGGCCCGGCCCCTGCCTTGGGTGCGGAGGCGGACGCCGGCCGCAGGCCCGCGATGACCTTCTCGATGGGCATGGAGATGAACTCGCCGCACGGGTTGAAGACCACCTGCTTGACGCCAGCCGCGGGAAGCCGCTCCAGCACGTCGATGAGCGCCGCGGGCGCCGCCTCCATCAGTTGCGGGGCGCTCGACAGGCCCGCCTTCTCGGCGACTTTCAGCATGCGCTCGCCCTGCAGCAAGTCGGTGAACACGACGAGACACATCTGCTCGCCCATCGGCCACGGGCAGGGGGTCATCGGGTTGTCGGTGGTGCTGAGCAGGACCCAGCGGTCGAGCTCGAAGATCGCCCGAAGCAGACTCGCGGCCCGGGCATTGTCCGACGTGGCCCGCGCGGCCCGGACCGCCCGGTCGAAGTCGAACGCGCTGCCGAGGACCGCCGGGCTTACTCCGCCCGGCAGCCGGCCGAGCTCCCACAAGTGCATCGGAAGGAGGTTGGTCAGCGGCGCGAAGAACCCGCTCCGATCGAGATCAAAGACCAGGCCGAAGATGCCCGATCGCACATAGCCCGCCGCGTATGCAGCGGCATTCTCGGTCGGCATCGAGAGCACCGCAAACGAACCATCATCCATGCAAGCCTTTTGGCTGACCGCCCAGCGGTGAGCGCTCGCACCATCGGTGAACGCCGCCAGGAATCCCTTCCCGTCCAGGTCTACCGCATGCGGCCGCGGTTCCGGCATCGAACCTCGCGCCACGAAATGCCACTGCTCGAGTTGATAGACCGCTCGCCAGAGCGCCCCCATCGCCTTGGCATCGGCGGCCGCCGCGGCGGCGAGCGCCGCGAAGTCCGGGCCCGGCGCAGCCTGCACGGGCGACGCCGCTTCTTTCTTCTTCGAGAACCAACCCATATTGCTTCCTCGGAAATTAGTGAATTACGGGGCGAGTGTAACTTCGGCGCGGCACGACCGCAACGCTCACCGAGATGGGCCGGACATTAACTCCCGACGAATTCCGCGGGCTTACACGCGGCACGCGACGCCCGCGCCCGGTACGGCGGCCGCGTCGCACGCGGCAGCATCACCGCCGCTAGCGGCATCCACAGCGGCAATGTCCCCCGGTGCAGCCGGATCACCTCATTCCCGCCGCCCGGGGCGCTTGCCAGCACGCGCGGCGAAACCTCCTCCACCCACCACGACGGGCCTTCCAGCCGCCACGCCGCCGGTTGACGCTGCGCCTCGACCCGCACCGGGCCGTTGTTCAACGGGTCGCCAGCGCCGACGCGGTGGAACACGTGCAGCGACCCCGCGCTGATCCACACCGCGTTCGCGGCCCGCGCATCCGTCAGCCCGATACGCCCGAACACGCTCGCCGCCAGCGCGCCTGCCAGCAGCGCCGTCGCCGCGACGACATCACCGCCGGAAAACCTGAGAATAGAAGGACCGGCCACCACGCAGCCCGGATATCGGCCGTTGCGGGCCGCGGCTAAACCGCCGCCCGGCTCACACCTGCCACAGGCTGCTGGCCCACGTCAGGCCCGCGCCGAACGCCAGGAACATGACCTTGTGGCCATCGTGGACCCGCCCGGCCCGGCGCAGCTCATCGAAGATCAGCGGCACCGACGCCGCCACCGTGTTCCCGTAGCGGTCGATGTTCACGTGCAGCTTCTCGGGCGACAGCCCGAAGCGCTCCCGGGCCGCATCCAGGATCCGCATGTTCGACTGGTGGCAGACGTAGTGGTCCACCTGCTCGGGCGTCAGCCCGGCCTTGTCCAGCGTCTCCTCGATCAGCTTGGGGAACGTCGAGACGGCGAACTTGAAGACCGCCTGCCCGTTCATCTGCACCTTGTTGAGCTTGCGCTCCTCGAACTCGGCGCCGGGCGGGAAATGCTCGGCCCGGCTCGGGATGAACAGGTGCCTCGACCCGCCGCCGTCGGAGTGCATCGCCTGCGCCAGCAGGCCCTTGCTCGCATCGTCGGTCACCCGCAGGATCACCGCCGACGCCGCATCGCCGAACAGCACGGAGGTCCCGCGGCCGTAGGTCGAAAAATCCATGTACCGCGTGATGCAGTCGGCCCCCACCACCGCCGCGTTGCGATAGGCCCCGCTCATCAGCAGCCCGTGCACAACATTCATGCTGCACACGAACCCCGAGCACGCGGCGTTGAGGTCGATCGCGCCGACCGGCCCGCACCCCAGGCGGTGGGCCACGACGCACGACACCGACGGCGTTGGCGAGTCGGCGGTCATCGTCGCGACGACGATGAGGTCAAGATCCGTCGGCGCCAGGCGGGCGTCGGCCAGGGCCTCCCGGACCGACTCGGTCGCCAGCAGTGAGGCCGATTCGCCCGCGGCGTGGTCGTGAATCCGCCGCTCCCGGATCCCCGTCCGCTGGACGATCCACTCATCCGAGGTCTCCATCACCTTCTCAAGGTCGGCGTTGGTGACCCGCCGCGCGGGCAGCGAGGAACCGCTCCCGGCGACGCGCACGCCCATCCGCTGAGGAAGATGCGCGTGATTGGGGCGGGCGCCGTGCGGACCGGTGGGCTTCATGCCGTCCCCCGCTCTGACACCGATTCGGTCTCCCCCACCGCGGGAGAGACCTCGGCCAGGCGGTGCACGATAGCCTTGTTCACGCCCGTGCTCACGTAGGTCCGGCAGTTCCGGATCGCGGCCCGGATAGTCCTTGGCTCGCTCGACCCGTGGGCGATCACGCAGCCGCCGCGGACCCCCAGCAGGGGGGCGCCGCCGTACTCGTGGTAGTCGTTCTTCTTGTAGATCTGCTTCACCACCGGCTCGAGCTGCAGCGCCAGCTCGGGATCGATCTCCATGATCGAGTGCGCGATGGCGTTGAACAGGCTCTTGGCCAGGCCCTCGGCCATCTTCAGGAGCGTGTTGCCCACGAAGCCGTCGGTCACGACGACATCCGCAGCGCCGTCGAAGAACTCTCGGCCCTCGATGTACCCGATGTAGTTGAGGCCAGGCGTGTTCTTGAGCAGGTCGCGGGTCTCCCGGGTCAAGCCCGTGCCCTTGGCCTCCTCCGACCCGATGTTCATCTGCGCGATGCGGGGCTCCCTGATCCCCAGCACCACCTTCGCGAAGGTCTCCGCCATCAGCCCGTACTGCCACAGGTGCGAGGGCTTGGGCTCCGGGTTCGCGCCCGCGTCGATCAGCACCACCGGGCCGTGGAACGCCGGGATCGTCACCGCGATGCCGGGCCGATGGACGAACGGCAGTCGCTTCATGTGCATGATCGCCGCCGACACGCACGCCCCCGTGTTGCCCGCCGACAGCACCGCATCGACCGGGTTGGGGTGCTTCTCCGAACCCAGCAGCGCCATCTTCACGATCGAGGATTCGGGCTTGGCCCGCACCGCCTTCGCGGCCGACTCCCCCATCCCGATCACCTGCGTTGAATGCTCGATGACCAGCCGCGGGTCACGCACGCCCCGCTCGGCGAGCACATCCTCAATCACGGCCCGGTCGCCCACCAGCACCAGCTCGTCATCGGGCCGGAGGTCTTCGAGCGCGGATATGCAGCCCTTCAGAATGGCGTCGGGCGCGTGGTCGCCGCCCATGACGTCCACGGCCAATCGCATCAGCGACACCCCCAACGAGTTTCGGGGCCTTCCGCGCGGTCACGCGCGGGCCCGCGCCGGCACCAGTGAGTCACCGCACCCGCCCGATTCACTTGGTCGTGCCGATCCCGAGCTTGGGAACGGTGATCCGCAGCCCGGGCCGCACGTACCCCGACTCCCTGCACACCCGGTGGTGCAGCTTGGGTGTGCGGCTCAGGGGGTCAACGCCGGGAATGACCGCGGCCAGCGCCTGATGCGAACGACGCCGCTTCATGCGGCCGTAGCTGACTCTCTGTGGGGGAAGCATGCCGGGCCTCCGAAAACCGCTCCCGCGCCTCGATGACGCTCGAGCTTGTTGATCCACCCGCCGCGAGCCCGGCCAACGCCCGGACAAACGACTTCGCACGCACTTCGGGTAGGGCTAAGAGGTTAGACCCCACCCCACACCCGGTCAAACCATGACCGGCCCGCGGTGGACGCCGGGCCGGGCCCGGATAAACTACCCCGAATCGACCTCCCGACGCCCCACGCGCCGGTAGGCCACGCCTCCCTAGCTCAGTTGGTAGAGCAGCTGACTCTTAATCAGCGGGTCGAAGGTTCGAGTCCTTCGGGGGGCACTTCGATTTGAGACGGTAAATACCGTCTCTTTTCGTTTTTGGGCGTCGGTGTCCACAATCATGGGAAGCGACTTTGTGCCAGTTTTTGTGCCAGTTTGAGCCCTAACCGTCGCGGCGCGGAGAAGTGCGAGCAGCTTCGACCGCTGTTCGGGCGTGAGCTTCGCCCAGAGCTCCATGAGCTCAGCCGTCTGCGTGTCGCCACCGATCCGGGTGATGCGGTCGAGGTCGCCCTGGCGGATCCGGCCCAGGTAGTACTTCCGCTCGACTTCTTCCGAGTGACCGGCGATAGCGGTCACCGCCCACGGGTCCTTCAGCATCTCGCGGAGGTCCTGCACCGCGTTGCGACGGAGGGTCTGGAAGAGGTCCTCCCACGCGGCGACCTTCGCCCGCTTGAGGATCGTCGTGAAGCGGTGATGCTGGTTGCTGTCGCTGTCACGGTCAACCTCGGACACCGGCACGATGAGGTTCCCGCGCGCTCCCTTGGCCGCCTTGAGCAGGTCGAAGAGTTCCGGGTCGAGTGGAACCAGCCGCTCCTGGCCGGTCTTGGTGATCGCCTCGGGCAGGGTCAGCACCCGGCGGGTGAAATCGATCATCTCCCATGTAGTCGCAAGCGACTCGCCCTTGCGGAGCCCGCCGATGCGCTGGAGGGCGAGGAAGCACCGCCATCCCTGGTTCGGACACGCATCAAGGAGGCGGGTGAAGAGCTCGCGGGGCACGTAGTGCCAACTACGCTCGATCTTCCGGGGCTGGGTGCGGATGCGGGCGAAGGGGTTGCTGACGAGAATCCCCTGGTGCACGGCCTCGTTGAGGAGGCAGCGGATGTGCCGGCAGTAGTGGGCAACGGTCGCGGGCGAGAGTGTCTTCGGCTCCGCGTCGTCTGATCCTGGTTCAGACGAAGGCACCTTGGAGGCGGTGAGCTTCGCGACCCAATCGGCGGCGGTTGCTGGCGTGATTCGGTCAATCCGCGTGTGCTCACCCGCGTACGCGATAAACTTGTCCGCGGCAATCCGGTACGCCCGACGGCCCTTGGGACCGAGGTCGGGCTTGAGCGCGAAGAATGATTCGCTCCACTGCGAGAGGGTTGGGGCCTTTGAGACATCGGCCCGGCCCGGGTTGTTGTGCAGCTCGACCGCGAACCGCTCGCAGAGGACCATCGCCTGGCGTTTTCCGAGCTCCGCCTTCGGACCAAGCAGCTTCCCCCTGCGACGGCCGAGGCTGTCGTAGTATCGGGCGAGCCAGTACTTCCCGTTGCTCGCAAGCGTTACGGAATGATTCTTCGCCAAGGTCCACCATCCCTTCTCTACCTGGGATTGTTCTCCGTGATCCGTTCGAGGAATCGCTCCAGCTCCGATCTTCTGTACCGAACACACCTGCCGACTTGGGTGCCGCGGACGAGCCCCTGCCTGCGGTAGCGGCGGAGCGTGTCCTCGGGGCTCTCCACATCGATGAGGTCGAGCCGGAGGTAGCGGATGGCCTCCTCCTCGGTGAGCAGGTCAGGACAGGGCATTGCGGGCGCAACTTCGACAAGCCGGCCGTCGGGCTCTCGCCGGTACAGCGGCGGCAGGATGCCGGGGATGACGAAACGGTCGTTCACGCGTCCCTCCCGGTCGCCGTGGCGGTGTCGTAGAAGCGAAGAACGGGCTGGATGCAGGCGTAGCCGAGACGCTCGGCGAGTTCTCGCGGGGGCACCGATCGGGCTGCTTTGGCGGCGTACGTGGCCCGCAGAGCAGAGAGCGGGCGGGCGGCCCATCGGATGGCGTCAAGTTCCACATCGAGACGCCGGGCGAGGCCCAACGGAGCGAGACGCTGGACCCATCTGAAATGCTGCTCAATGTCGGGTACGAGACGTGAAGACGAAACTCGCAACGATGAAGAGATGTCCGGCCAGATCTCCTCGACCCTCCAGTCAGGAACGAACACGAGCGCACCGACATCAGCGTGCTCTCGAAGCAGCAGGAGCGCGGCCGACGCCTCACTCGTGAGCGGCACAACCCGCTCGCGATGAATCGAAATCCGAGGCCTTGGAATTTCCCACGACGATTCAGGGTCGGCGACGGGAGAACCCGCAACAACAATCGCCTTGGCCGTGAAGTCTACATCGTTCCAGCTGAGCCAGAGTTCCTCCGTCACGCGGAGACCCGTCGAGACGCCCAGCTGAATGAAGGCACGCCACCACGCGCTCGGCGTCGCGTCGAGCATCGAGGCGACCTCGATGCCGGAGAACGTCGTGATGGAGGGGGCCGTGGTCATGGGAGCGAGCGGGACTGCGGGGGCGTGTTGTGCTTCTGCTGGTGGTCGATCACTCGCTGCAGGACGTGCAGCGGGGAGCCCGGCACACCGGGCACGCGGGGCCGTGCGGGAAGGGGCTCCCGCAGCGGTAGCACCGCGGCACGGTCGGCTTGGGGTCATCCCGGTCATCCGTGGGCGGGGCGGGGGGAGGCGAGGGTTCGCCGCCGGTCTTGTTGTCGTGGTTCTCGGTCATGTGCATCCTGACGTGTCAGCGGACGTGCGTACACTCGGTCGAAAAAAACTCAGCGGGGCTGCCGGGAGTCCGGCGTGGACGGCGAGGGAGTGATGAGCGACCGGGCCTGGCGGACGGTGAGGGCGGGGAGCCCGTTGTCGAGCTGGATGTCGGCGAAGCGGTAGGTCGCCGCCGAGAGGGAGACCCCAAAGCGGCGGGACAGCCTCTGAACGATCCTGGAGCGGAAGAGCCGCAGCCCCGTCTCGTCGCCGTTCTGTATGGCGTGAAGGACCGTGTTGGCCTGGAGCCCCAGGTCGGAGCACGAGGCCGTGAACTCACGGCCGAAGGCGTCTAGCGGCATGAGCAGACTCGCCGCGAACCGGTCCGCCTCGCGCTCGAAGCGTTCGGCGAGGTAGTCGCCCTCCGCGAGCTCGCGGAACTCGGGCTGGATCTTCGCGTGCAGCACGATGTGCCCGAGTTCGTGGGCGATGGTGAAGCGGAAACGACTCTCCTGCCCGGCGATGGTCTCGCTGACGAGGATCTCCCGCTCCTTGGGGCGGGCCACCCCGAGCACGGTGGGGCCGAGGTGCGAGAGGTCGCACACGCCGAAACGGAGCCCCAGCGGCGACTCGACCCACGCCTCAACGGGCACGGGGAGCGGCAGCTCCGTGAGCCCGAGGAGCTTCAGGCACTGCGACAGCGTCGTGAGCGCCGACCGCTCGACGCGTCGCATCATCGGCCAGAGCTGGGGGAGCCGTTCGCTCACGCAGCGCCCCCCCCGGACTCGCCGGCGAGTTTCTTGGCCTGCTTGATGAGCGAGTCCCACTGCGCGGGCGAGAGATTCTTGGCGTTGCGGAGGAACTCCGGCGTCTTCTCCGCGGCGGTGGGGTTGGCGCTCGCGAGCTCCACGACCTCCTCGGAGGGACGGTTGAAGCCGGCACGCAGCTCGGCCTCGGGGAGCGAGTACGCCTTGGCCATCAGCGGGAGCAGGTCCTGCGACGGAATGCGGCGGCCGTACTCGATGTCGGTGATGTACGCGGGGGAGACCTTCAGGGACTTGGCGATCTCGCGGAGCCCCACGCCCAGAACCTCCACACGCTGGGTGCGGAGCAGCTCTCCGATCGACTTCGGTCTGGTCCCTGACTTCTTCGCCATCGACGGGCTCCTTCCCCAAAGTGTAAACACGTTTGCTGACACGTCAAGGCCGAGGGTCCGAAATTATCGTGACACGAACGGGGGGTGGCACGGTCATTCCTACTGTCCTCCCGGTCGAGCTTGATCAAAGCGGATCGCTCCAGATTGATGCCCCCGAAGAGGTCCAGCGCCACCAGGGGCCTGACGGTCGAGTGCTCGTACACGGGGGGCACGGAATGGGACCGGCCATTGCCGCGCGAGCCCGGGCCGAAGGAAGTCGAAATGTCGAAACAAGCTCCGGCGGTTCTGTTCTGCAACACGGCGTGGATGAGGGAATACCGGGGCAACGTCAAAGCGGATCCGCCATTCAACGGCGGAAGCTGGATAGCACAGCACGGCACTGGCTTTGAGATCCACAACTTCCTGCCGTACCGAGGACGCATCTACGGGTACGTCGCGAATGCGCCGCACTTCACGATCGCGATCGAGAAACTCGGGGCACCCAGCGGGGCAGAGTCGGTGAAGGGAGTACGTGTGTTCTGGACCGCAACACATCCGAAGGGCGGGCGGTTCATCGTGGGGTGGTATGACGATGCCACTATCTACCGAAGCATGGAAGGCAGGCGGCACCCCAGCCCCGATCTGGAATCGAGGAACAACTACAACATCGTCGTGGACGCGAAGAATGCTCACCTGATTCCGCTCGATAACCGACGGCTCTACCCGGTCCCAGACTGTCGTAAGCCCGAAGTTCCTTGGGGCATGGGACAGTCGAACGTCCGCTTCATGGACGATCGAGGACTGCCGTTTCTCCGAGAAGTCGAGACACGATTGGGCGCGAAGTCTGATGGTCCGGCACCAAAACAAGGGCGCCGCACTGGTAGCGACAAGCCCGGACGACAGCCAGACCCGGCGAAACGAATCGAGGTCGAGCATGCCGCGATGAGCGCAATCCGGCGTCGCTTCGAGGCCGACTGGGAACTGGAGGACAGGTCACGCAAGATGGGCTTGGGGTATGACTTCCTAGCCAAACCACGAGCTGCCCGGAGTGGGGAGGAACTGCTCCTGGAAGTGAAGGGCTGTTCGAGCTCAGGAATCGTGTGCGAACTGACTCCGAGCGAGAGAGCATGCATGACAGCCCGTGCCACGCGGGACCAATACCGTTTGTGCGTAGTGACCGATGCACTCGACGACGACAAGCGACAGGTGCACATATTCGAGTATCACGTGGGCGTGCAACAGTGGACCGCGGATGGCGGGCGGGTTCTTGAGGTCGAAGAGCTGGTTGGTGCGAGGTGCTCTTCCGGGTGATGCTGAACGTCCAACGCGTTCGCGGTCAGCGGCGAGAACCAAACCAGTCGTAGACGTTCGGGAGTCTGGCGCGTCGCTCGTCAGCGAAAGCCGAGCATACGCGCGAAGGTCGCGTGCCGGATTCGGACGTCGTCGTCGGGGCTCACCCCAGAGTGGCCCCGATGCGGCGGCCAGAAGCCGGCAGCCCAAGCTGGCCGGCCCCCCCGGTGCCGGATCGGTTCTGAGCCTGAGGGGAAGAAATCCCCAGCCTCCCATTCGCGACGCCCCGCGAAAGGGATTTCCATTGAGCCCTGGCACCGATGTGGCATAACGCGGCGCATGGGAGCAGTCCCATGGTCGTCGATTCACGTTCAACGCGTGCTTGAGGCGGTCCGAACGGCGGCGGGGCACCCGGTAAACCTGGCCACCAACCAGGCTAAGGGGTCGGAGATACCAACCGACACGCCCCGCACCCGTAGAGCTGGATTGCCATGAGAGTGGCTCGTCCAGCTCGACGGAGGCTCACACGAGTAAACCCGCGACAGGATGTCGTGGCGGTAATCCGTGTGTTCTATCCGATGCGTCGCCGCGGTCGAGACCGGGCGACGCGGAAAAACCTCAGAACTTTCTGAGGCCGTGATGCTCGAAGCGGGTGAAAATCCCGCACAGGGGGATGACGGGCCAATACTCCCGGAAGGGAGCGGCCACTTCAACCTGTCCGGCGTGGGGAGTTCGTCGCTGGCGACAGCGACGACCGGGCCCTCATCAGGCTCGGCGATCGGGCGAAACGCCCGACGATGAAAAGCTCAACCATGAAAGGGGCGACGAGCCCTTGCCGGTAAGCGCGTTCGGAGACGGTACCGAACCGGGAAAGACCGCTGTCGACGGGTACGGGGAAGCTTCTGGTTTCTGTCCCCGGAAATCGGCCGCTCGCGAGCGGCCGCAAACACGCACGGGTCGGGAGACCCGTGGAGGCGACAGCCGGCCCGAGGGGTATCACCCTCTACCGACGTGACCGAACGCGCGACGAGTCTCACTAACGCGGGAATCTCTGCGGGCGCCGGGGTGGTACCCGGTGCCCGGATGGCGACATCCGGGTGCTTCAAACCCCGCAGAGAGGGAGTGTGGCCCGAGTAGAAAGCCGGCGGGAGCCGGGCGGTGTTCGCGGCAAGGCAGTCGCGACCCGTTCCCCACACGCTGACGGGTGGTGCCGGGCGTGGACCGCGTGAGCGGTCCGGGGACGACGAAAGGGCCGACGGGTGATTCGTGTTCGGAACTGCTTGCCGGGATGCAAGGGGCGGGGGACTCGTGGTCCCCCGCCCCTCCCGGCTCTTGGGAAGAAAGTGCTGCGGCCAGAACGGTCCCGCTCGGGAGAGCGGGGCAGGTGTGGCGGCGGAACGACGATGCACGGGCGAGGTGTGCCCTGGGTACACCGCCGTGCATCGGCAGGTTATCAGCGGCGCTACCGCTATGGATTGGGGACGGCCGATCTGGGAAACCAGCGGCCGTCCCGCGGTAGTGCCGCGAAGGAGGTGCGTGCAGCGAAGGTGAACGCGCAGGTTTCGCGGCAACGGCCGCAGATTGGCGGGCTCCGCGACGGTGTTCGAACGTCGCGAGCTACCGCTCGTCGCGAGGATTCCTAGACGGTTCGCGGCTTTGTCGGTTGTGCCCCAAACAACCGACGTCTTTGGCGTGACGGCGGAGCGGTCATGCGGCATAACGCGGACCATGGGGGAGTACAGGTGCGTCGCGACGAGCCTCTCGGGGTTCGTGCAGCAGCTTGCCGTCTCGTATCTGGGGCACGGCTACTGGTTCTACGTCACCGGGAGAATCCCGGACGGGAAGGAACCGTCCGCGGTCGACCGCAAGCTCATCGCCCGCTACGGCATCGACATTTCCAAGTGGGCGCGGGCCCGCCGCAAGCGGGCGGGGCTCGCGAACCTCCAGTACCTCCGGCACGAGCGATTCTTCGTGCTCCTGGCCACGCACGGCACGCACGAGTTCTTCGAGCGCGAGAAGAACCAGCTCCGCGATGCCCGGCGGGTGCCGGTCAGATACGCCGGATACTCGATGAGCTTTCGAGGGGGCCATCCCCATGTCCGGATCGATCAGCGACGATACCTCGAACTCAAGGCCCAGTTCGTCGAACTCGCCACACACCGCCAACGTGGCGTACTCGCGAAGGAGCTCTGGAACCTCCCCTTCGAACCCTACGCCCCGGTGCGAAGGCAACTGCTCAACATTCTGAGGGCCATGAACCGCGTCCGAAGAACCGCGGGATTCGACAAGCTCACCTATGAGGCTCTTGGGCTGCGTCGCGAGGTCGTCCGGCCGTTCGGAGCAGAATCCGGTGGCGAGGAGCGTGATCTCGGTCTTCAGGAGGCGCCTGGCTGTGGCATCCAAGAGGAGGGAGCAAGGTCATGAGCACTTGGCCATCTCCCTCATTGGCGACGGCGCCCCTGTTTGTGCAATCGTTTGCCAGTTTCAGTGAGAACTCGCTTCTGGTGCTGACTCCTGGGCTTGTCCGGGATGGTCAGAGCGATCGCTTTCAGAGCTTCGAGTTTGCGGAGGGCTTGTTTGAAGCCTCCGACGAGCGACTTGTAGCCGAGGGCGGAGGAGAGCTCGGAGACGCTCTTGGGGCCCGGCTTGAGGGCATCGAGGATACGGAACTCGGTCTGCGAGAGGTCTTGGGCCCCCACTTGGGCCTTCACTTGGGCCTCGACTTGGGCCCTGTCTTTGGCCTCTCTCTTGGCGAAGTCCGCTCTGATAGGCAGCTCTGTGAGAAAGTACGTCCTCTTCGAGTCAGTCTTGAAAGTCGGCTTGGGATTGCCGTTCTGCTTCATCACGCCGCGTATGGCGGGGATCCCCGTCCCTCGTCCTTCGGTGAGCTTGAGCTCCTTCAGGAACTCGCCGATGCGTCGGTTCCGGTACCTCCTCGGTACAATCTGACCCGCGTTCAGGTCGGCGGGTCGGATCGATGCATCCGGGCCGGGATAGCTCAGAATCGCGATCTTGTCCGGGTGGATCTGGACCTCGACCGGATTCCGCTCCTCGTAGCTGCGGTGATAGACCGCGTTGACAAGGGCCTCCTCGACAGCCTCGTAGGGATAGTTAAAAACCCGCTGGGCCTCGGCGACGCCGCGCACCTTGGTCACGCGCTCTTCAATGACGGAGTTCTTGAGATACGCGAGCGCGTCGCGGAGCTGCCGTTGGAGAGGGCCACGGAAGACCTTCTCCTGGATGGTCTTGCCCGCAGGACCGGTGGGGAACTCCGCGATATCGATCTGGGTGCCGGGAAACCACGACTCGGGCGAATCGTGGAAGAACATGAGGCCCACGTTGCGTGGCTTGATGTACTCATCGGCCCCATCGACAATCGCCATGCGTCTGCCGAGTTCACTCAGCTCCATTCGTGCCGACGGCTCGTACAGGGCGCTCCCGATCTCCTTGAGGTACGAGCGGACGAGCGGGAGCTTGAGGTCGTCAACGTCCGCCTGCTGACAGACGCGGTCGTCGAAGGGGACGTTCGCGGCGAAGCGGCGACTCGGGCAGGTTGGCGCGCCGGCTCACCACCGTTTGCAGGCCCGAGATCACCAGGGCCGACGTAGTAATGGGGTCCACTATATTCCACGGCATACCGCCGTGGCCCTGCTTCCCGGTGATGGTGATCTCAAGCGTGTCGCTGCTCGCCGTTGTCGCTCCTTTGCGATACGAGATCGAACCGGATGGGCCGGGCATGACGTGAAGCCCGAAAACGGCGTCGGGCTTGATGTCTTTGAAGATTCCCTCCTCGAGCATCAGCTTGGCCCCCCAGCTCTTGACGTCGGCGGGCGCTACCACGCTCGAACCCTCCTCGGCGGGTTGGAAGATGAACATCACGGTGCCCGAAAGCTCGTCCTTCAGCCCGGCGAGCACTTCCGCGCAGGCCATGAGCATGGCGGTGTGTGCGTCGTGTCCACACGCGTGCATGACGGGAAGTCTTTGCCCGAAGTAATCCGCCGTCACCTTCGACGCGAAGGGCAATCCCTCGGGTTCCTGGACCGGGAGCGCATCCATGTCGGCGCGCAGGGCCACCGTGCGACCGGGCTTTGCACCCCGCAGAATTCCGACAACGCCCGTGCGGGCGACGTCGGTCCGGACTTCCAGGCCTAGGCCGCGCAGATGTTCCGCAACGATGCCGGAGGTGCGGACCTCCTGGTCGCCGAGCTCCGGGTGCTGATGAATGTCCCGGCGCCAGGCGATCAGCTTCTGCTCGACGGCGGTGCTGTGCTTGCGGACCTCCGTTTCAAGTCTCGGAGCGTCGCTCTGCCCATAGGCCGCCACGGGAAGCAAGACCATTGTCATGCCTGCGAAAGCCAATAGGTAAGAAGCTCGTTTCATTCGGCCCTCCTTGATAGAGGGAGCGTGTGCGCGTGTCCAGATCCCCACGCACGACCGCCCCACACCTGATGCCCATCACCGATAGACGAGGCCGCCGTCGATCATGGGCGCCTGCCCGGTCATGTAGTCCGAATCGGGTCCGGCGAGGTAGGAGACAAACGCCGCGACATCTTCGGGCGTCTGCGCCCGGCCGAGCGCGATGCCGCCGACAAACTTGTCGTAGTTCTCGCCGATCTTCGCGCCCGTGATCTCGGCCATGCGCCTGTCGATCTCGACCCACATGTCGGTGCCGACCACCCCGGGGCAATAGGCGTTCACCGTGATGCCCGCGGAGGCGAACTCCTTGGCCGCGGCCTGCGTCAGGGCGCGGACCGCGAACTTGGTCGCCGAGTAGACGCCCAGCAGCGGGAAGCCCTCATGGCCCGCGATGGACGAGGCGCTGATGATCTTGCCCTTCTGCTTGCGGTCCTTGAACTTCTTGGCCGCGGCCTGGATGCCCCAGAGCACGCCCGCGACGTTGACCTTCAGGATCTTGTCGAGTTCTTCGGACGTCACCTCGGAGATTGGCTGGATCGAGGCGATACCGGCGTTGTTGACCATGATGTCGAAGCCGCCGTGCTCCTTCTCGGCGTGGTCCACGGCGGCGAACACATCGTCGCGCTTGGTCACGTCGGCCTTGAAGGTCGTCGCCTTGCGGCCTGCCCCCCCGACCTTCCGCACCTCGTCCGCGACGGCCTTCATCTTGTCTTCCTTCATGTCCACGATGGCGATGTTGGCCCCGTCCGCGGAGAGCCGGAGCGCGATGGCGCGGCCGATGCCCTGGCCGGCGCCCGTGACGAGTGCGACCTTGCCGTTGATACTCATGTGCGTCTCCTAGTTCGAACTGTTGATGCGCGAGCTAAATCGCCCTTGGCCGACGCTCTACTTGGTCTTCCGGAAGAGGTCCAGCTTGATGTCGTAAGTCGGCTCGGGGCGTTTGAAAAGGTACTCGCCGTTGCGGATCGAGGCCAGCACGTCGGCACGCTGGCGCACGGCCTCGAACGGCGTCTCGGCGTTCAGCACGAGGAAGTTGGCCGGCTTGCCCGCTTCGATGCCGTACTGATCCTCCAGGTGCAGCGTCTTGGCGCCGTTGGAGGTGATCAGGTCCAGGCACCGGTCCAGCTGGTCGAAGGACATCGTGTGCGCCAGGTGGATGCCGTTGTCGAGGATGTTCATCATGTTGCCGTTGCCGACAGGGTACCACGGGTCGTTGATGGAGTCCTGGCCGAAGCAGACGTTGATGCCGCTCTCCCACATCTCCTTCACGCGGGTGAGACCGCGACGCTTCGGGTAAGTGTCCTGTCGGCCCTGCAGGTAGGCGTTCTCCGTTGGATTGGCGATGAAGTTCATTCCCGACTTCTTGAAAAGCCCGAGCATGCGGAAGGCCCAGGAGTCATTCGCCGAGCCGAAGGAGCAGGTGTGGCTGGCGGTCGAACGGACGCCGATGTCTTGCATCATCACCAGGGCGTTGAGCAACTCGACGTGGCGGCTCATGACGTCGTCGGTCTCGTCGCAGTGCACGTCGACCAGTTTCCCGTACTTGGCCGCCAGCTCGACGGTGCGATGGACGGACTTCTCGCCGAACTCTCGCGCCCACTCGAAGTGCGGGATGCCGCCGACGCAGTCGGCGCCCATCTTCAGCGCCTCCTCGATCATCTCGTCACCGCCCTTGTAGGCGTACATGCCTTCCTGCGGGAACGCGACGATCTGGATGGTGACGTTGTCCTTGAGCTGCTCGCGGAGTTCGAGCATCACCTTCAGGCCGATCAACTTGGGATCGTCCACGTCAATGTGGGTGCGGATGAACTGGACACCCTTTGACACCTCCTCCGCGATGCCCTTGAGTGCTCGCTCCCGGGCATCCTCGGGCGTCTGGGTCTTCTTGACCTCGTGCCAGCGTTCGATGCCCTCGAACAGCGTGCCGGTGGTGTTCTTGGCGGCCTTCCCGCCGCCCGTGTAGACGTAGTCCAGGTGCAGGTGGGGATCGACGTAGGGCGGCACCACCAGACGGCCGCCCAGGTCGATCTCAGTGTCCGCTTTGGGCAGGCCCTTGCCGATCTGCTTGATCACGCCCTTGTCAACCAGTATCTCGGCGAGTTCATCGTGCTGGCGGTAAATCCGGGCGTTGGTGAACTTCTTCATGGCTATCTCCTTCATGGTGCGGCACTGACGCTCGTGAAGAGCGCAGTGTGCGCTTAGATAGGAACGCGACGATGGCGGAAGCGATAAAGCAGACCAGCGACAGGTAGACGATGCTCCTGGCACCGGGCCTTCCCGGGAAGTTGGTCAGCAGCAGCCCACCCAGCCCGGTGGCGATCATGATCGAGAGGTTGAAGACGCTGGACTGCACCGACGTGGCCACGCCCTTGGCTTCCTGAACCTGCTTGCTGACGGCGGTCTGGAACATCGTCACCAGCGGGCCGAATGCCAGGCCCCAAAGGAAGAACGTGACGTGCGAGAGGCCAAGGGTTCCGCGGAATGCAAGGAGCATGGCCATGGCGACGCCGCCGATGACGAGCATGACGACAATCAGAGGGCGCAGATGAGCGTCGATGAACTTCGCGGACACAAAGACGGAGATGACCGAGCCGACGCCGAAGATCAGCAGCGCCAGGCCAATGCCGCCTGCGAACTGGATCAACTCGACGATGAGAGAGATGTAGGTGTAGGCGCCGTAGTGGGCCGTGACGCCCAGAAAGGTGAGCAGCAGGACGATCCATATCGACGGTATTTTCAGCAGGGCAAGGGGCGAGTTGCTTTTGCTGAGTTTCTCGCCTTCTACGGAGGGCAGGAGGAAGTGCGACAGCACGGCGATGACGACGACGAGAATCCCCAGGACCATGAACTCGGTCCGCCAGCCGAGCGTGGTGCCGATGGTTGTAAATGCGGGCATGCCGATAGCGATGCCCAAGGTGTTCCCGGACATGATGAAGGTGATGGCCTTGCCATGCAGGTGCTCGGGGACCAGTCGAGTGCCGTAGGCGGCGATCATGGGCCACATCACGCCCGCGCCGATACCGCCGAGGACGCGGCAGGCGATGATGACTGAATAGGATGTGGAGACCGCGACGACAATGTTTGAGGCCGCGAAGCCGATCAGCAGCAGCATCAGCAGGCGTTTGCGATTGACCGCAAGGGTCGCGCTGACCAGCGGAATGGCGCACACAGCGGAAGCCATCGCATAGACGCCGACCAGTGAGCCGACCCGGGCTTCGGAGATTCCCAGTCCCTCGGTCATCTGCGGCAAAACGCCCGACGGTACCAGCTCGGACAGAATGCCGACAAAGGTCACGCTGGCCATCAGTCCAAAGACAAACCAAGACAACCGATGCTGGCCCGCCTGGGTAATCGTGGACATATTCACTTTCCTAGTGGCTTGTCCTCGCGGTGTTGCCCGCAGCGACCACGAATATCGAACTTTCCGCGGCCTGCCGCGGCATCCCGCCCGGCGCACGGCTTGAAGCGTCTTCCTTCACGCCAACAATGGCAATGCTCGCCTCGTCAGCGGCGAGCCGAAGCGCGATGGCGCGGCCGATTCCCTGGCCGGCACCCGTGACGAGTGCGACTTTGTCGTTGATGCCCATGCGTGTCTTCCTTGAGATGTGGTCCAACGCGATCGTATTCGCCCTTCGGCCTTATGGGCTGCGGCGATTCCGTTACGGGTGGCGCCGCCATCGCCCCCTAACTGCGCGGCCGTGTGAGCGACGACCCGGTTGTCACTGGTTGCTTCACCACCTCCGCTGGCATGGCAATGAGAACCCGGAGCCGGCGGAGTTTACCATTGGCCGCCATGACAAGGTCTGCAAACGCCGCCCTGAGGCAGGACGCGGAATCCCGCTACTACCTGCGCATCACGCTGATCGTGACGGCGGGCATGATCGCCGGCGGTCTGTTGCACTGGCCGCCACTGGGGCCTTCGCCGTGGCGCAGGCTGCCGCTCGCGCTGGTCTACTTGGCGGGTGGCCATCGCATCGTGATTGATGGCTGGCGCGAACTGCGGGACCACCGCAGGCTGTCGATCGACTTTCTCATGGCGGCGGCGGCGGCCGGCACGGCCGCCATCGGGAACCCGTTCGAGGGCGGAATCCTCATCTTCTTGTTCAGCCTTTCCAAGACACTCGAGCATTACGCGATGGCACGCACACGGAGCGCCGTCGCCAAGCTCATGGATCTGCGCCCGAAGCTGGCGACGCTCGTGGATGTTGACGGGCGAGAGACCGGGCGCGTTTCAGTGGAGCAGCTCGAGCCCGGCCAGGCCATCCTGGTCCGGCCGGGCGAGCGGATCAGCGCCGACGGCGTGGTTCGTTCCGGCGGAAGCGAGGTGGACCAGGCGGCCATCACCGGCGAATCCGTCCCGGTGCGGAAAGCCCCGGGCGACCAAGTCTTTGCCGGGACGATCGCACAAGGCGGCTCGCTGGTGGTCGAAGTGACCCGCCGCGCCAATGAAACCCTGCTCGCTAAGATCGTGCGGTTGGTTGAACAGGCTCAGGAGGGACGCGCTCCGGCCCAGCATTTCATCGACCGCTTCGCGCACCCGTACACCATCGCTGTCGTCGTGGCCACCGTCCTGACGGCGGTAATTCCTCCGGTCCTCTTCGATGTGGCGTGGGGGGATGCACTTTATCGCGCAATGACACTGCTGGTGGTCGCCAGTCCCTGCGCTTTGGTGATCGCGACTCCCTCGGCCATCCTCTCGGGCATCGCCAATGGGGCCCGGCATGGCATCCTCTTCAAAGGTGGCGCCTATCTCGATCTGGCGGGCAGCATCGACACCATCGCGTTCGATAAGACCGGAACGCTCACTCTCGGTCGGCCGCGGCTGGTGGAGGTGGTCGGCCGGCAGGAACTGCGGGGGAAAACGGCGTTAGGGGGCAAGCCGGACAATCCCGCGCCAAGTTCCGACGCTCGGGCGGTCCTGCGGATCGCCGCCGCGGTGGAGCGCACGGCCGAGCACCATCTCGCACGGGCAGTCCTCGACGCAGCGCGAGGA
Source organism: Phycisphaerales bacterium (assembly GCA_020849615.1). Lineage (GTDB taxonomy): Bacteria > Planctomycetota > Phycisphaerae > Phycisphaerales > UBA1924 > JADLFW01. The sequence goes on along the minus strand of JADLFW010000040.1, from coordinate 96,756 downwards.
CAGGACCTGCCGCCCGCCGAGGACTTCACGGCCATCCCGGGCGAAGGTGTGAGCGGGCTTGTGGAGGGAAAACGGGCGTGGGTGGGCAACCAGAAAATGGCTCAGCGGATGGGGGCCGAGTTGGGCCTGCAACTGCCGGGCTGGACGGCGGAGCACACGGCTCACGGCCGATCGGTCGTATACGTCGGAACCGACGATGAGACGCTGGGTGCGATGGCGTTCGGGGACACGCTCAAACCCAACGCCGCCGCGGCCGTTCGCCACCTCAAGTACGAAGGAATCCGGTGGATCACCATTCTTTCGGGCGATCATCCTGATGCCGTGCGCGCCATCGCAGCGGAAGTGGGAGCCGACGAGGTGCGGGCCGGTTTGCTCCCCGATGAAAAGGTCGAGGCCGTGCGTGCCCTCGCCGCGCGGTCGCGCGGCGTGGCGATGGTCGGCGACGGCGTCAATGACGCCCCCGCAATGGCGACGGCGACGCTCGGCATCGCCATGGGCGCGGCCGGCACCGACGTCGCGATCGAAACGGCCGATGTCGTGCTGATGAGCGATGATGTCGAGAAGGTGGACTACGTCATCCATCTGGGCAAGCGGGCGCGACGCATCGTTCGCCAGAACACTCACTTCAGCGTGGGCTGGATGCTCCTGCTGGTCGTTGTGACGTTCACCATCGGCATGCCACTCACGCTCGCGGTGGTTGGGCACGAGGGTAGCACGCTTCTGGTAGCGTTGAACGGGCTGCGACTTCTACTGGCCCGACCTCATCCGCAGACGGCGCCGGCGTGAAGGTGCCTATCGCAAGACCTGCGACGCCGATCGCGATCGACTTGCCTCGGCCGTGCCACGACGACGCGCGACCTTGTGTGGCCTTCGAGGAGGTGTCGACTTCGACCTTGCAGCTCCGCGCGGAGCGAGTGCAAATCAGGACCTGGATGCCGCGATGACCGGACGCGACTGGCCGAAGTTGCACCCCCGCCACGATGGGCACACAGATGGTCGCTTCAAGAAGCCCGAACAACCATGAAAGACGGCCCCGGTGCGTATCGTCCCTTGAGAAACGTCACCGACGCGTGCCAAGGCAATGACGATGCATCCGAGGGCGATGTCCCCGATCATGGCGCACCCCAGTTAGCGACCTGCATAGGCCGAGTCACGCGCCAAGATCGGGCTTCACAGCCAGTACTGAGCAAGGCGCCTCGCGCACGACCCGTTCGGCCGTCGATCCGAACACCATGTCCCTGATGTTCCAGCGGTCCCGCGTGCCCAATATCGCCAGGTCGCACCTCTGCTCCCTGACGAATCGCACGATCGCGTGGCCGTACCCGCCACCTCGCCACTGCGACTCCACGCAGTGGTATGTCGATTTCAGTGCATTGAGTTCGTGTGCGAACGGGGCACAGAACTCGCGCAGTCGATCCTCGATTCGTCGACGATACTCGTTCTTGAAATCGGGCATGTTCAAGCTAACCTCCACTGGTGGCTTCATGCCGTGCCACGGGTCGTCGTACACATGCAGGGCACAGAGCGCGGCCCCGTCTTGCGCCGCGGCTCGGATCACCTCTTGCAAGGCGAGCTTGGAGGTGTCCGTAAAGTCCACGCAGGCGACTGCACTCCGGAACGGACCGGAGTGGTCCTCGCGGATGAGCAAAACCCTCGCCTTGGCGCGCTGTGCGCAGGCCGCAGCGATGGGACCGACGCCCTTGTGTGCATCATGCGTGCCGTGGGCTCCCAGCACAAGCAGGTCCGCACCAATACGAGCGGCCACTTCGAGGATGACATCGCGGGGATGACCGAGTTCGATGGCACAGGTCACCTCAGACCGCAGGCCCGAGTCCGTCAGGAGGCGGGCCCACGATTCCTGCGCGTCTGAGACGAAATTGGTCTGGGTCGGGAGGGGGAACGGGAAGAGCGGGTGAGGCGCCGGTTCGAACGTCGGTAGCGCCACGACGTGCACGGCTCGCAGGGTCGCCCGGTTGCAGTCCGCAATGCGCGCCGCCGCTTTGAGTGCCGAGGCCGAACACGGGGAGAAATCCACAGCAACAAGGATCGACTTCAGACTGTCCATCTGATGGCCTCCACGGTACGTGGCTGTTCATTGCCGTTCCCTCAACCTCATCGTTGTGGGCCAGTTCCCCTCCGGTGGACGATCTCGACAGAACAAGGAGCATTGAGCCCCACGGTCGTTGACACACTTCCCACCAGGAAGCGTTCGATGCCACGGACTCCGGTCGCCCCGACAAAGACGCAGTCGGCTCCCACGCCATCCCAAGTCTCGGCCATGTCCAGCAGCCCGTACTTGGGATCATGAGGGCGAACGAGCGTGGTTACCGATGCCCCACGGCACATCGCCTTGAGGAGCTCGGCCGCTTGTGCTGCCACCCGGATCGCCGGACGCTCCGCGGCATCGGAGTCCAGTACCGGGTCGCCGCCCCAAACTGTGTTGGGCGTCCAGTTGGAGAGCCGTGTCTGCACTCCGGTCTCAAATGTGGCGACGAGCATCCGAGTTCCGAGGGGCCATCGCCGGCCCGCCACCGATTGGAGCGCAGCCCGGGCGTCGGGAGATCCGTCGTCCCCGAGAACGATCCGAAGTGGATGGTCCGCTCCCCGACCGGGCCCCCGTCGCGGGCGACCAACACGCACCGGGCATTTTGCCTGCGTTACGACGTGGTGCGCCACGCTCCCAAAGAGGAGTCTTTTGAGTTCTCCAAAGCCGCGTGAGCCCAAGACGATGAGGTCCACGCCGCCACCGGTTTCGGCACGCTCGATGATTTTCCAGGCCGGGGCTCCGACGCACACCTCGGCCGTCACGGTCCACGTCGGGAAGTGCCCGCGCACCCGTTCCGCGCCCTCTTCCGCGACAGCATTGCACACTTCCATCGTTCCCGGGGTCGCTGGGTCCATCTGCCCGGCCGCGACCTGCTTGGCTTCGGCCTTGGCCAGCGTTCGGCCATCAATGACGGCAAGCACGTTGACTTCCGAATTCTCCGGCAAACCGGCGAACGGAAGGTCATCGATGGCAGCCTTTGCTCCGTCTGATCCGTCGTAGGCTATGAGCAGTCTCATGGCATTCCTTCTGACCAGCGCGCCACAGGTGGCGGCCCAGATGGTCGTGTTCGCAGCCCGACGGTCACCCCTTTGGCAGGCTGGATGATTTCCAGGGCGGGGCTCCAACGCTGACCTCGGATGTCACCCTCCAACTCGGAAAAAGCCGGCGGGCAAGGACAGCTCCCTGTTCCGCTACCGCGAATTGCCGATCTCGCGCTTCGGTGTCGGAGGGAAGACCGGCCAGCTGGATGTCGGCTATCGCGGAGTCGCTGTTGGGGGAGTCGTCAAAGGCGATGAGCAGCTTCATTGTGGTCCCTCACAGCGGAACGAACACCCCCGAATAGTACGATGGACCCGCTGGCCATTCCGGCCCATCGGCCAGGACGGCGTCGGCTATCCCGATCACGAGGGCGGGTCTGGCTTCCTCACTTCGTCGTCGGGAGCGAAAACGACTGGCAATCGGAGCTTCCAAAAGATTGCCGCTAGGCGCAATCCCACGACTGTGACCATGCCCGTGAGCGCGGCCGGTGTGCGGTCCACCCCGACCGCCTGCAACACGAGGTACGTTGTGGCGCCCGCAATCGCCGCTGTCGCGTACAGGTCCGTTTGGCGGAGGACCAGCGGGACCTCGGCTCCCAGCACGTCGCGCAACAAACCGCCCGCAGACCCGGTGATAGTCCCCATGACCACCACGATGACGCCAGGCAGGTGTTGATCCTCCGCGACCTGGGCGCCGCTGATCGTGAAGAGGGCAAGCCCAAGGGCATCGGCGATAAGTAGCCAGACCTGGGGCGGCTTGCGGAAGACCATGTAAACGACCGTCAGTGTGGCTGCTCCGAGAATGACCGCGAGATAGGCGGGGTCCTTGATCCAGAAGACCGGATGCCGGTTGAGAAGAACGTCCCGAATCGTGCCTCCTCCGATGGCCGTAACGGTGGCAATGACAGCGATTCCCAACAGGTCGAACCGCTTCCGTGCGGCCACTATCGCGCCGCTGACGGCGAATACGGCGACGCCAAACAGATCGAGCAGGTAGAGCAACATCGCGCTAAGCCCCGTGGTCTCGCGGGCGAGCCCCCGCCCTTTAGGTCCGCGACCTCCGATTGGGGAAGTTTGCGAACGGAAGCCCGGTGGCCGCAGGGCCATTATCCATCCATTGAGACCCCGCAGCAAACCCACGAGCAGATGGGAGGCACTATGGCAACCGAGAATGGCACAGCCACCATGAACTCACGCCTTGCGACGACAACGGCGCCGCGCTCCCTGAAGCGCCCGCATGTCAACGAAAGCGCTCCTTCGCTGTTCCGTCGAGTCCAGGACCAGTTCGAGCGGGCGGCGGAGGCCATCGGTCTCTCGCGCGATGTCCGACAAATCCTGGCTCGCCCCATGTGCGAGGTGAGCGTCACGTTCCCGGTCCGGATGGATGACGGACGGGTCAAGATGTTCTCCGGGTACCGCGTGCAGCACAACAACGTGCTGGGGCCGTTCAAGGGCGGCATCCGCTACCACCCCGACGTGAGCCTGGACGAGGTCCGCGCCCTGGCGGCTTGGATGACGATCAAGTGCGCCCTGGTGGACATCCCGTTTGGTGGCGCCAAGGGGGGTGTGCAGGTCGACCCCGCCACGCTCAGTCGGCGTGAGGTCGAACGATTGACCCGGCGGTTCGTGTACGCCCTGGGCGCCAACATCGGCCCGGGATATGACGTGCCCGCGCCGGACGTCAACACCGACGCCCGCACGATGGCGTGGATCGTGGACACCTACGCGGCGACGCTGCCGCCCCAGGAGCGCTACCGGGCGCTGGCCGTAGTTACGGGCAAGCCGGTGAGCGCCGGCGGCTCTGTGGGACGCGACAAGGCAACCGGGCAGGGAGTCGTTGACTTCATCGAAATGTGGGCCGCGGATCAACGCAGCAAGGTCGCCGATCTCTCCTACACGGTACAAGGCTTCGGCAAGGTCGGGTCCTGGGCGGCCCGCATCCTGAAGGACAAGGGCGCGAAGCTACTCGCGGTGCAGGACGTGACCGGCGCGATCCGGTCACAAGCGTCCGAGGGCTTGGACGCGGACGCCCTTGCCGAGCACGTGAAGAAGACCGGCGGCGTCGCGGGTTTCCCGGGTGCCGAGTCGATCTCGGAGGAGGTTTTCTTCGGCACGGAGGCGGACGTGTTCGTTCCCGCTGCCCTCGAAAACCAGGTCACTGCGGAGACGGCCGCGATGCTGAAGGTCCGGCTCGTCGCCGAGGGCGCCAATGGCCCGACGACCTCCGAGGGCGACGCGGTGCTTCACGAGCGCGGCATCGCTGTGATACCCGACGTGCTCTGCAACGCTGGCGGGGTGATCGTGAGTTATTTCGAGTGGCTCCAGAACCGGGGCGGCACGGCTTGGAACGCCGACGAGGTGGATCAACGCCTGAGACAGATCCTTGAGCATGCCTACGCGCGAGTGAAGGAGATGGCAGCGGAGAAATCGCTGGATTGGCGCAGCGCGGCGTATGCCGCCGCCCTGCGGCGGATCGAGCAGGTATACGCCGAGCGCGGCATTTTCCCCTGAGCCAGGATGAAGCGGAGCCAGTGCCGACTCCGAGCCGGAGACCACCATGAACGACCACACCACGATTGACCGCACCATCCACGTCACGCAGCACGATATGGATCGCCTGCGCACCGTGATCGCGTCCTCCAATGGCGTGTCCCGCGGCGACGACCGTGATCGGCCGTACCTGGCGACACCGCGGCGGAGCTCGATCGCGCCATGGTGCTCGGCGTCGACGAGATGCCGCCAGACGTCGTCACGATGAACTCACGCGTCCGGCTCCGGGACGGCCGGCGGACCTGGATCATGTCGCTGGTGCTTCCGGACCACGCCGACCCGGAGGAAGATTGCATCTCGGTGCTTGCGCCATTGGGCGCGGCGCTGCTGGGTTGCCGCGTCGGCCAGCGCGTTACGTTCCGGGTCCCGGGCGGCGCAGAGCGCTCGTGCGACATCCCGAGCGTGCTGTACCAGCCGGAGGCGGCTGGTGACCTGCACCTCTGATAAGTCCCGTTTGCCTGATTCCTGTCAGTTCCTTCTACTTCGTGCGTGTCCACGCGCAAAGGAGTGCGATATGACCTCTCGACCCATCGTCAGTACCTTCGACAGCCATCGTCTCGAGCCCTTGCTCTCGAGTTCCACAATCGATGCGCCCGTGCTGCGCCTACGCTCCCTCCTTGATCACGCGAAAAAGGTCGCCCCGGCCCGGGTGCCGCCAGACGTGGTCACGATGAACTCACGGGTGCGGGTGCGCTATCCGGGCGAAGATGAGGCGGAAGCCTTCGACCTCGCCTTCCCGGACTCAGACGGCCTTTCCGTGCTCTCACCACTCGGGGCGGCGTTGCTCGGCGCTCGGGAAGGCCAGAGCGTCGCGTGCGCGGGCAGCCGCGTCTCTCGACATGTGACCGTCGAGCGGATCGAGTATCAGCCCGAGCGTGAGCGTCATTTCGATCGATAGGAGTAGCTTCCAACACCCTAGGAGGTACGACATGGCGACGACCGCGCCAAACCTGCCCATCTACATTCGACCCGGCAACCTTCAGACCAGCTCGGCGATCGAGGCGCGGGTTCACCGGAAGCTCGCTGGCGCCTTCCGCCGTTACGGCGCGAAGATGACGGCGGTCGAGGTGCACTTTGAGGACGTGAACGGCCAGAAGCATGGCGGAGAAAACACTCGCTGTGTGATGGAGGCCCGCGTCAACGGGCGCATACCGATCGCGGTCAGGGCCGGCGCCAGCGACCTCTACGCGGCGATCGATGCGGCGGCGCGCAAGCTCGACGCGGCGATCAGCAAAGCAGTTGAGCGACGCCACACTCGTGCGCGCAGGCGTTTCCGGCAGGAACGCGGCAGGGATGACGCTCCGGCACGTAGCGCCGCGACAGGCGTCCAGGGGCATGCACCCGTTACTTCGGATGGTCCGCTGGCGGACGAGCCCCAAAGTGACCGCCGCAAGAAGGTGATCATCGCCGGCTACGGTCCAGTGGGGCGTGCCCTGGCCGAAGAGCTTCGCAAGCTCGCCGTTCCCTTTACCGTCGTCGATACCAACCCTGCCACGGTCCGCACGCAGGAAACCCTGGGGGTGTCTGTCCTGTGCGGCGACGCTACCGACCCGGAAGTGCTCCGCGCTGCGGGCATCGAAACCGCAGCAGCGTTCGCTGTCACCATACCAGACGGCGACGAGGCCGTGCGCGCGTGCGCCGCGGCACGAACCCTGGCACCCGAGGTGCATATCGCGGCACGCATCACGTTCCTCAGTCAGGGCATCGGCGCGTTGACTGCGGGTGCGAACACGATCACCGTCGAGGAGATCGCAACTGCGAAGTCGATGGCCCGCAAGGTGTCGCAGCAAGTCGCGGAGGCCGGTATCGCGGCCACCAGTCGTCCGCCACCCGCACCGGCGCGCCTGTGAAGGAGCTGACCAGATATGAGAGCTAGCACACCGGTACACGTTCGGTCCGCACGTACAAGGCCCCGGCGGGGCCGCGCGCACCGGAGCTGTGAGTGGCCCTGTTTGCGCGGTGGCGCCTGGAGCCAGGGACGCATCGTGAACAGGCTGGATCGCGACCGGCTGTACGACGAGATGCCCTTCTCAATCCCCATGACGGACCACGCGAGCGAAGTCTTTCGTTTGCTCGCCGTGGCGACGCCGCTTCCGCCCGAGATGATCCCTCCGAATCTTGTGACGATGAACTCTTTGGTCTGCGTTCGCGATCTCGACACCGGGCAGGTCGACACCTACGACCTTGTCTATCCGTTCGATGCCGAACGGCGGCCGTTGGGCGGAAGTATCACTGCGCCGTTTGCAGCGGCGCTGTTTGGCCGATACGTCGGAGAACGCATCGCGTGGCACACCCACGAAGGCGAGCGCCGAGCTGTTTTCGATAGCATCGAGTATCAGCTCGAGCGTGAAGGGCACCACGATCGTTGACGTCGCGTGACGTGAGCGGTCCCGGGTCAGATGTGACCCGATCCGATGACAGCTCCCACTCGCTTGCGCAACGCAGGCACAACTTCTTCCTCAAACCACGGGTTGCGCCTGATCCAAAGCCGGTTCCGTGGGGAAGGGTGAGGGAGCAGGATACTCTCGGGTAGCAGCCTACGAGCCGCTCGCACACCCTCGGTCAAGTTCTCGGCCTTGTCTTGGAGGGACCGTTCGTAGGCGTAGCGGCCGATGTAGATCGTCAACTCGATCCGCGTGAGCTTGGGCAGGATCCTGGGATGCCAGATCGTCGCGCACTCCGGGCGCGGAGGATTGTCGCCTCCGTGGCCCCGGCCAGGGTAGCACAACCCCATCGGCACGATAGCAAAGAGGGACTCGTCGTAGAACTGAGCAACGGTCACGCCAAGCCACTCTCGGAGGCGCTCGCCGCTCTTGTCGTTCCACGGCACGCCGGTCTCGTGCGCGATCCGACCCGGGGCCTGCCCGATGATGAGCATGCGCGACATAGCCGATGCGGCTACCAACGGCCTGGGCTCGTTGGGCAGATCTTGCTCGCACACGCGGCAGCGCCGGACCTCGCGCAGGAGCGGCAATGAGGTGGCACGTTGGCGCATCATCAGCGTAATGGCCCAAACATCTTCGGCGCCATCGTGTCCGCCATCCGGCGGGCCATAGCGATCAGAGGCATTCGTGCTTCGGAACGCACGGTTTCTCCGACGGCCAGTTCCCACAGCTGGAGCCACCTCGCAAAGTGCTCGACGCGGATGTCCGCGATGCGCCTATGGACCTCGAGAGGGCGTCCGTGGTACCGACCGGTGCGGTAGATCGCCGAACTCCAGAAGTCTCTCATCGCTTCCAGGTGCTTGGTCCAGTCCGACACCCTGCTCTCGAAGACGGGTCCGAGCACTGGATCCTCGCGGCCAAGCGCGTAGAAGTGTTCGACCAACCGGGCGATCTCGGCTTCCCGAGCCTGATGCGGCGGCTCGGCGTCAGCCGGTTGGCTGGCGAGCGGGAGTTCCTGAAATGATCGAGGGGGCTGAATCATTGGGCACCACTTGAAGCGGATCGGGGTATCGGCAGAGCCACGTGCTCATTGGCCTCGGCACTCGTGTGCTTGTAGTCACACGCCGCGACTGCCTCGCCATCAACGGAATGGTATTCGGCCCACCGTCCTGCTCAACGAGCCTGGCCGCCCGCATGTCGAGCTCCAAAGAGATTGGGGAAGTCTCCGCCGCGCAGCAGGCTGATGCGCCGGCAATCCTCCCGTTGTCGGCGTCGGCGCCGTTCCGGAGCCGCGTTACCGGGCCAGGTTCCCAGCCTATGACAAACTGGATTGCCATGCACCTCTCCGCATTGGCGGCCGCCGCGGCCCTGGCGGTGCTCTGGCTGGCGGAGGGTCTGTATCCGGTCTTCGCGCACGGCCGTTGCAGACGGGCACACGGGATGCGGAACGTGGTGCTCGGGCTCATCAACGGAGGCGCCCGAGCGCTGTTCTTCCCAGCGGCACTGGTCATGGTGGCGACGACGACCATGCGCTTCGACGCGGGCCTTCTGCGGATGGTTCCGCTGCCCCCGCGGGTGGAGTGGGTCATGGGCATCGTCCTGCTGGACCTGGCTGGATACGCGTGGCACGTGGCCTCGCACCAGTGGCCGTTGCTTTGGCGATTCCACGCGGTGCACCATCACGACGACGCCGTAGACTCCACCACCGCGTTCCGATTTCACTTCGGCGACGTGATGTTCGGGTCGTTTGTGACGCTTGCGGTCGTGGGCGTACTGGGTCTGCGAGTCGAGCACGTTCTGTTCTACGAGTTGTTGCTGATACCGCTCTCGATCTTTCACCACGGCAACATCCGCCTGCCTGGACGTGTTGATCGTGTCCTGAGCTGGCTGATCGTCACACCACGGATGCACTGGGTTCACCATTCACGCTGGATCGCCGAGACCAACTCGAACTACTCGCCCCTTTTTTCACTCTGGGACCGGGTCTTCGGCACGTTCAGGCTCTGCGGCGACCCGGCCGGGATCCGGTTCCGCCTGGAGGGGTACGCCGACGCTGATCGCGCCACGTTGCTGGGGTGTTTGGCGACGCCACTTCTTCCGATCAAGAGTGAGCCGGGGCGGGACCCTCGACTTGGTATGGACGCTAACGCGCCACATGCACGTTCGGTGGAACGGCGCGGTGCATGTCCATCACAATGCGAGTATTCCTACACGGGCCGGGAGTGATTCAGCCCTTCCGTTGTTCGAGAAACGCCCTCAATGCCACAGCGCCGTTGTGCTCCTCATCGCGCGCGGCATACACGAAGGTGACCGGGCCCTTCCGGATCCAGCCACGGAGCAGTGCCACGGCCTCCCCGCGGCCCTGCAGTTCTTTCCAGTATCGCTCTACAAACCGCTCCCATTTGTCCGGATCGTGAGCGAACCACTTGCGGAGCGCCGGACTGGGTGCAACGTCCTTCAGCCACAAGTCCAGCGCCGCCCCCTCCTTCGTCACTCCGCGCGGCCAGAGACGCTCCACGAGGATCCGCGAGCCGTCCTTGCGGGAAGGCTTGTCGTACGCACGTTTCAACTGGATCATGACTGGGTCGCCTCCGGTGATCACTTTGAGCGGCGGGCAGCCTGCTGGAGTTTGAGGTACTCGCCGAGCACAAGCGTTGCGGGATACAGAACCTGCTCCTCATGCTGCGCATGCATGATCAGGGCGTCTGCGAAGGCGGCATGATTGGGCTTGCCTTCCTCGTTGGCCGCTGACGCCAGTTTGTGCAGCGCGTCGGTGAGCACTTCGTGTTCCCCGAGCATGTTGTTGTATCCGCGTCGAAGATGATCGGCCATCCGAATCGCTTCTGCCACCTGCGCATCCTCCAAGGGCTCGTTGCGGGCCAGCGGCTCCAGCAAACCCAGCGGTGGCATGGCGTAGGCCTCCTCCGCCTCGAAGTGCCGGTGCAGGATCGCGGCGACCTCGTTCGCTCGCAGGCCGGTCTTTCCCCCCGACGCAATTGCTGCCTCCAACTGGTGGTGCAAGTGCGTGTGTTCGACCTTGATCGCCTGCGGCACCACCAGGCCGGAGTGCGTCGGTGGGCTGGGCGGGTGAGACGCCGGGTGATCATGCTCTTGACGGCCCGCCTCCCGCGTACTCGCGCAGCCCGCTGCCCACAGCAGGAGTGCCGCGGTCATGCAATGCCTCACGAAGATTCGCCTTCTTGGTTGATGTGTCGGATGCGTGTCACACTCGTGTTGCATGTTCATGCCTCCGTTCTGCTTGGTGCTCAATCCTTGCCTCCTGTCGGCGCTGCGCTCTCACGCCGATCGTGATGCGCGATCGTGTCCAGCGCCAGAGCCGCGTGTGCGTAGGCAGCGCCCGCACGCATCTCCGAGGCGACCCAGATGGCTTCCATGATCTCCTGGCCCGTGGCCCCCTGGCCCAACGCGGCCTTGGTGTGTCCCCGGATGCAGTACGGGCACTGCGTGACGTGGGCGACCGCCACGGCGATGAGGTGTTTGGTCTTACCTGGGAGCGCCCCGTCGGCGAAGACGCTCTGGCTGAACGCCTTGAAGGCCTCGGCTGGCTTTGGCGCCAGGGCCCGTCGTTGCTCGGCAACCTCTCTGGTTGCCGGCGGGTACATCTGATTGTGCTCCGGCATGATGAAGCCTCCTTGTTGATCCGCTTATTGCTCGGCAGATGACGGGTGATACTCGGTGCCCGGCGTGTGGAGTCGCTTCTGCGCGATGAGCGAGTGCGTCCGACGCTGCGCATCAGCGAACTTCCGGGTGCCCTCGGCCATGAGGTGGTTCTCTAACGCCATCATGTTGACCTTGTCATCGATCTCTGCAAGGACCGGGGCCACCGGCATCCGGTCTACCTCCCTCGTGTAGGGCCGCGTGGACGCTTCAACGGCCTCGTTTGTTGCCAGAGGGTTGGTCTCAATGCCGCCACCCGCACACTCCCTCACGTACTTGTCCGGCGGGTCGGAAGCGTTCTTGACTCCGGTACTGGCGAAGACAATCTCCTGTCGCAACCGCAGGCCCTTGTCCTTCCAGAAGTCCTCGTTGTCACGCCAGGTACGCTTGGCGTTGACAAGGCCGACCGTCCCCTGCGCGGCTCTGCTCAGTGCGGGGACATTGGCAGCGGTATAGGCGTCCACGCGAGACACAAAGATGCTGTAGACGCTCTTGAAGCCGTCCAGACCGTTGTCGCGGCGCTGTGCTCCACGCCAGATCGCATCCCTGGCGAGGCGGTACTGGCGCTGCGTGAACATCAAGGTGACGTTGATCGTCACGCCTGCGGCTGCGAGCGTCTCAAGGGCATCGATCCCGGCTTGGGTGGCTGGCACCTTGATCATCCGGTTTCTTTGCCCCGCCGACCACCGATTGCCGAGATCGATGTACTGCTGCACCCGCTCCGCGTGGCTGAGGCGGCTCGGCTCTTCGATCAGCGGGTCCAGCTCGAAACTCACGAACCCATCGTCGCCCTCGGTGCGTTCCCACACCGGGAGGAAGGCCTCCTGAGCCCGGGTGACCAGCTCATCGTCCAGAGACCACGCAATCTGGTCATCGGAGCCTCCTTCCCTGATGAGTTGCAGGATGCGACCGTCCAGCGATCCCTTCTCGATGATCTGGGCGACAATCGTCGGATTTGAGGTGGCGCCGCTCACTCCCCATGCCCTGACGCGTTCCACGTCGCCTGGCGCCACGCCGTCCAGCCAGACCTTGGTGCCCGTCGCGATCAAGGATGCCATAGACATTGTCGGCTCCCGTCGGTTGCCCGCACTTGGCGGTCGCAGTTCTCACCGGATCGCACCGCGTAGGTCGTTCGGCTTGACCCGCTCGCCCCGCTGGATGAGCGCACGGGCCGCATCGACCCGCTCGAACAGGTTGCACATCATCGCGCCGCGCACGAGCCCGTCCCGTAGGTAGTAGACCACGCCGGTCTTGTTCTCCTCCTGCCAGTCGGCGAATGTCTCCAGCCGAGCGTCAGTATCTCCAACCGCCTCGTACCCAAACTCAAAGAGATCGGAGAAGAAGAATGGGATGTACCCGAAGGGCGTACCGGCACCGGCCATGTTCGCACCCGCGTGCTTTCCCTGGCTCAAGGCGTTGTCCCAATGTTCGACACGCCTGGGCCCCAGGACCGGGTCTGGAAAGTACGCCACGTCGCCAGCTGCGTAGATGTCCGGATCAGAGGTGCGCAGGAACTGGTCCACCACAACACCGTTGCCGGTTCTTAATCCCGCGGCCTGGGCCAGCTGGATGTTTGGCTCAATGCCTATGCCGACAACGACCAGGTCCGAAACGATGTCGCGGCCCCCTTGGGTGGTCGTGCGGTACGCCTCTTTGTGGCGTGCGATCGCGAGCGGCCTGTCGCCCGCGACAACCTCGACGCCTTTGGCGCGGTATTCCGCTGTGATAGCCCGCCCGAGCGATTCGGGGAAGACGCGCGATCCCAAATGCTGCCCCGGAAAGACCATGGTCACGCGCAGCCCCCGCTGGGAAAGGGCGGCTGCGATCTCCGACCCGATGAAGCCCCCGCCGACGACGAGCGCGGACTGCGCTGCGTCCGCTGCCCGTCGCAGGTACTTGTAGTCTTGCACCATTCGGAAGTAGGACACACCATCCAGGTCGCCTCCTGGAATGCTCAAGCGGCGCGGCGTGCCGCCCGTGGCAAGGAGCAGCTTCCTGTAGCGGTAGATCGCGCTGTCGGCATCCCTGAGCGTGTGGGAGGCCGGGTCGAGGGCCAAGATACTCGTCCCGAGTTGCAGTTCTACACCCTGCTCGGCATAGAAGGTGCCCGGGTGGAGGAAGATCTCCTCCATCGTCTTTGCGCCGGACCAAAGCTGTTTGGAGAGCGGCGGGCGGTCATAGGGCGGCGCCTGCTCTGCGCCGATGAGCACGATCGACCCGCTCGAGTCGTGAAGCCGAATACCTTCCACAGCCGACGCGGCCGCGAGCCCGGCGCCCAGAACGACGTAGGGGTAGGAATGATCGCGCATCACTGTGCTCCTTGTACGACTGTCACATCAGCTTCGATGCGCCGGCGATCAGCGCGAGGACCTCGCCGCGGCTAGCCGAGTCGGCCTGAAAGACGCCTCGGATCGCGCGCGTGACCATCGTGCTGCCCTCTTTCTTGACCCCCCGGCTACTCATGCATTGGTGCGTGGCCTCGACGACGCACACGGCACCACGCGGTTGCAACCCATCCATGAGCGCGTCAGCGATCTGATCGGTCAGCCGTTCCTGTAGCTGTGGCCGCAGCGCGAACGCGTCCACCAGTCGGGCGATCTTGCTCAGGCCCAGCACCTTCCCATCGGGGAGATAGGCCACGTGTGCGTGCCCGCTGAACGGCATCAGGTGGTGCTCGCACATCGAATGGAAGGGGATGTTCCGCACAAGGACCACCTGGTTGTACTTGGCCACAAACACGGTCCGGAGGAGACTTTGCGGGTCGGCGCGAAGCCCCGCCGTCTGCTCGGCGTAGGCCCGCGCCACACGCTTTGGCGTATTGCGGAGACCTTCCCGGTCCGGGTCCTCGCCGATCGCGATCAGGATCTCGCGCACCGCCCGCTCAATGCGCGGGAGATCCACATCGGACCGTCCCGCAGGCAATGGCCGCACGGCTTGAAGGCGGCCATTCCCCTCACCGGGTAGTTCAGGCGCCGCCCGTGTGAGTGGCGAGATTGCAATCGTCATCTGGATGCTCCGGGAGGGGGGCGCTAGCACGTGAAGGAAGGATCATGGACGTCCCAGTTCACCTCGTTTGGCCCTGCGGTCCGGCGCCGCGCCGTACCCGTGCAGGCGCGTTTCGCCACCGATAGTGGGCTTGGCGCCGCCGGCAATGGCGTTGACGCCGTTTCGGTCGCCGTCATGCCCGTTGCAATTCGTCCGGAGCTCACGCTCCGCCTGAATCCAGTCGGACACGTGATCACCGGGGCCGCCGTTGCGGCCGAGGTAGATCTCGTACGCGCGACACCGGATGGCGTCGGGCTTGAGTTCCGCGGTGGTGGTCGCACCGTTGACCGGCTGACGTGCCATCGAGGCGGGCTTCTTGGTGCGGGTATTCATTGTGCTCATTGGCGAATCTCCATGGGTTAGGGACTAGAGGGATGTGAATCACACCAGCACGGCTTCGGCCGGCCGGTACGCTGGGGAAATGCCTGTCAGCTCCAACTCGGTAACCAGACCGATGGGAGCCCCGTGCGCGTCAACCACGATGGCGGGATCGCCGCCTCTCTCGCGCAGGAATTCCGCCGCTTGGTCAAGCGGCGTGCCGGCCGACACGATTACTGGGCACGGCTTCAGAAAGTCTGCGGCGCAGAACAACGCGTCAGCGACCTTGCACATGACGGTTTCACGCTCTCCTGCCCACTGTGCCGGCAAGTCGCGAGCAGCGGTCAACACGTCACGGGCTGCTATTGACCCGAGAAGGGCGGCGTGCCGGTTCACGACCAGGGCATGAGAAACGGAACCCTGCCGGAACACGTCAATCAACTGACGCAATGTGACAGAGGGCGCGACGCACGGCGGTAAGGGAAGCATCACGCCGCGTACGCTGTGAGCAGTATGCACTTGGTTCATGCCCTGCCCCTCGAGTGCGTCGATCTCTCGGACGGCTCGCGGCTTTCCTGCGGGTAGCTACCGCGACCTTGCTCCGCACCTGGCGGAAGGGACGCGTTGTAGCCGGTGTTGAGTGTTGCGCGGAAAAGCTCAGAGACGTCGCACCTCCGGTCGTGCACAATCGTGGCTCGGGCTCGATAGAGACTCACATCAACACTCCGTACTCCGGGGACGGCCTGCAGTGCGGCGGCGATCCTTTCCCTGCAGCCATTGCCTCGCATTCCCGCGATCAGCAGGACAGTTTGTTGTAAGGCCCCATGTGGCATCACGCACTCGCCTTTGCGCCGCCGACCCCGGCCTGGGCGCGCCCCCCGGCCTCGCCGACAATCCGCTGCAGATGCCGCTCCGCCTCGATCCAGTTCAACTGCTCGTTGCCGCCATAGCGGCGCCACAGCTCTTCGGCGATCGCCGACACGAGACTGTGAGTGACATCGAGTTCTCGGTGCGCGTCCTGTACTGGCCGGATGACGAGTTTCATGAGTGGGTGCCTTTCTTACACTGACGCCATCATCTTCGTCTCCACCACGTCGCATGGCGGCGCGAAAGATTCCCCAATCGCATCGGAGCAGGGTCATCTCGTTCGAACGCGACGGCAGGGACTCCCAACTCCTCGGCAGCCAGGCGGTCCGTTGAACCCGTCGCTGCGCGCCGCCGCGGATTGGCGAGCGGGCTTGCACCGCAAGTCTCCGGCGGTTGGGGAAGTTTCCGCGTCGCCGTACGGATGCGATCAGGTGATACCCTTAAGTCGTGTGTTTGACATCACGACGGATGTCGAGCGCATTCGCAAACGGGCGCATCAACAAGGAGTCCGAATGAGCAGCGAAACGAAGCGCGGACGGCGAGATTCCGGCGGAGCGAGTCGGCCCAGCACTGCGCTACCATCGGCGCCTCGAAGTTCGGGCAGTGCTGGCTGCATGCCGACGCCGACCATTGCCGAGTCTCTGCAAGACCCATCGGCAGGCACTCAAGACATGGGGACCACAGCCAAGGCGCTCGCGAGGTGGGAAAACAAGGGTGGGCGCGTGCTGGCAGCGGTGCAGCGACTCAACTGAAGCGAGCCTTGCACACCGCCGATCCGCGTACACTCTCGTCCGATGCCCGGCAATCGCACAGAGCGCAAGAGACGGCCGCCTGCCACGAATCTCGGCGGCTCCAGCGTCGTCCCCTACAAGGCGGTCCTTGCCGCCACACTTGACCCGATCGTCACCATCAATAGCGCAGGGGTCATCCAGTCGGCCAGCGACTCGGTGCTGCGAGTATTCGGCTGGACGCCGATTGAACTCGTCGGACAGAATGTCAGCATTCTCATGCCCGAGCCGCACCGTTCAGCTCACGACGGATACCTCGCCAAGTATCATCAAACGGGACGGACCGAACACCTGAACCGTATCCGGCGATTCGAGGCCGTCCGCAAGGACCGGACGTTCTTCCCGATAGAACTCTCCGTCTCGCGAGTCGACGTCCCGGGTGAGACGGCGCCGTTGTTCGTTGGCATTATTCGGGACCTCAGCCAGCACTCCGAAGCAGGTGTGGCGGACAAGAGCAACCGAGAGGACGGCGTGAAGTCGGACGATTCAGTTGCAAAGTCTGCAGACACCTCGCGGCTTCACGACCTCCTTGCCGAGCAGACCTCCGCTCTCCAGTCGGCGCACCTTCGGCTGCGCATGGCGGATCGCTTGGCGTCGATCGGCGCCTTGGCCGCCGGCTTGGGCCATGACATGCACAATGTGCTCCTGCCAGTGCGAGCTCACCTTGAGGCCGCCCGCGCGATGACTAGGAAATCAGGAGTGCGCGACCACATCGACGCCGTCCATCGGAGTGCGACCTACCTCCAGCAGCTCGCGGATGGCCTGCATTTTCTGGCGATCGACGCGGATGGTGAAGATCCTGAGCGTTTCGCCACCGATTTGGCCTCGTGGTGGGTGCACGTCGGACCACTGCTCACGAAGGCCGTGCCCAAGCACGTACAGGTCAACGTGTCCCTGCCAGCCGGATTACCGGAGGTTAGTGTCTCAGCCCATGGCTTGACACAGGCGGTCCTAAACCTCATTGTGAACGCGGGTGAGGCGATCCCGGCCGACTGGAACCGTCGCAAGGGGCATGTGCGAGTCTGGGCGAAGGCCACCAAGAGGGGCACGCAGGTCAAACTTGGTGTTACCGACAACGGGCTTGGCATGTCGGCCGCGGTTCAGCGGAATGCCTTGGACATGTTCTACACAACCAAGCCCCGCGGGCTGGGCACCGGACTTGGTCTTCCACTTGTCGCCAGGGTTGTCAGCCGTGCCGGCGGGTCAATCCAGATTGAATCCAAGCCCGGTCGAGGCACGACCGTGGCGATTCTGCTTCCAGTCGCCCGCGGGGAGGGTCCGGCGGCCCGACCCTCGAAGGCGCTGCGTGCCGTGGTCACGCTGACGGATGGACGCGCCGCGGCTTTGATTCAGAACTTGCTCGAAGCGGCCGGCGTCCGAGTAGCGTCCGGCAGTGACCCGGCGGGTGCGGACATCTGGATTTTGGAACCCACGAATGCGGCCGTTGCCGTCGCCAAGGCCTGGCGCGCGCGGCATCCGCATGTGGGGCTGATCCTGTTTGGCAAGGCCGACTCAAGATCGGCGCAAGCGTGGCGCTCGCTGCACCCCGATACAATCGAGGACCGCGATGACCTGGAGGCCATCGGTGAGGTGCTGGGCCGCGCAATGTCCGGCCTATGAATGAGGAGGCTGCTCACCGTGCCCCAACGTGTCGCCCGCACACCCAGGCACAGCGCTGATTCGGCAAAGGCGACGCGCGCCAGTGCGAAGGGGCCGGCGCAACGCGTGGTCCCGGACCTCGCCCCGACCGTCCCGTCTGGCCGCGACGTCGGCATACGCGTGCTGTGCGTAGACGACCACGCCGTGCTGGTGGAAGGGCTCAAGGCCAAGTTCGCCGTCGATGGCCGGATCCGCGTTGTCGGGAGTCTCGCGACCGCAGAGCGGCTGCTTGAGGAGACCGCTCGGCTCCAACCCGACATTGTTCTGTTGGACATCGAGATGCCGGGCCCCGACATCTTCGAGGTTGCGGACAGACTCCGCCGCGCTCACCCAAAGCTCCGGTTCGTCTTCCTAAGCGCCCACATCCGCGGCGGTTACCTAGCGGCCGCCTACAAGTGCGGCGCCTGGGGGTACTTTGCCAAGGGCGACCAACTCGATGACATCGTGGCGGGGCTCCGAGAAGTTGCCAGCAGCAGCGGCGGCACGTTCGTCATGGGACCGAAGGTGCGGGCCCACTGTCGGCCGGCAACGATGCGCGCCGCGGGTGGCCTGCGCCGCCGGGCTGAGGCCGCGGATCTTGGTGCCGGGCCCGCAACGCCACTCGCTTCTCTCTCGTCGCGCGAAATCGAGGTACTCCGGCTTATCGGCAAGGGACTCACCCGTGTGCAAATCGCAACGGAACTCAGCCGCAGCGCCAAGACCATCGACCGGCATCAAGATCGCATGATGAAGAAACTTGGAGTGTCCAACCGCGCGGAACTGATCCGCCTAGCGATCCGCGAAGGGTTTGCGGAGGCTTGAGCCCTACCCCAGGCCGACCTTCTTCCGCTGGACAGCCTGTCATTCCGATCGATTGGCGGCGCTGGCATCCAAGTGCACGGTCAAGAGCATCCGGCTCACCACTCTCGCGAGCACATCGTGCTCAACCTCGGGGGCCAGCACCAGCAGGTGGCCGGCGTGAAGGTCGTGCGCCTGGCCGTCGGCCGTCACCTGGATGTGACCTTCGAGCACCTGAATGACCACAACGCCCTTCGTGCGGTGTGGCGGGAGGCGTGTGAGATGACCAAAGAGAAACAGGGCCATGGTTGTGGGGCCGCGCTTGTAGAGCGTTTCCTGGCGGTGCCCAGCCTGCCCCGCCTCGAGCTCTCCCCCAAGCCTCGTCGCCACTTCGTTCAGGTCGTACCGATGCTGCGACGCCGCGAACCGCTCAGCGGGGTGCTGACGCAACCGTTCCGATTGGGGAACTTCTCTCGACCGCTCGGTGTTCGGCTCTTCCATGCGTGGACCCTTCATCTCCTGATCATCCGTCGAATCGCGACCGCTTCTGTGAGCCCGGGATAAGTGATCATCGGCGCCACTTCTCCCCCCTTCTTCGCCTTCGTCACGACCGCGAACCCGGTCAATTCGTGCCGCGTCGCAACCGTAGCACTCATCACGTGCTTCACCGGGATGCCGCGCGCCACCTCCGCGTCGGCGATCATACGGCGATGACAGCGCCACCACACGGCCTCCGAGCACATCATGCACACACGCCGCTTCTTCCTCCGCTCGTTCAACTCCCGCAACCCGTCTTCGAACTCCACCGTCTGCATGTAATCCGCGTACGCACGGAAGCGGACGTTCTGCCAGCCGGTGTTAACCGAGTCCCTTTGCGGGTGCCGGAACCCGCCGAGCGCGGCGATATGAACGTACGAGATCGCCGACTTTCGCAGCGCCCTTTCCATCCGCTGCTCGCCGAACCAGAGAAACGAGCGCGACCGCGGCACCGCCCGCACGTCCACCAGTTCCTCGATCTCCCAGACCTTCAGCAGCAGCACGAACTCCGGCCACCCGCGCGTGGAATGACCGATAGTGAACAAGGTTCGTTGGCCCATCACCCGATCGTACCGCGAGCCGTCGCCGTCGACGCTCGCCCGCCCGCGGAGGGTGCGCCACCGCGTGGCCGACACGATCGCCTCGCTCCCAATCGGGAGCAGCAGCCCCAGCACTCGCGGACTGGGCAGACCGATTGGGGAAGTTCCCGCATAGATCGGGTGCGGGGCGCACGACACCATGCTCTCGTCAGCGTCCTGCTCCGCCAGGCCACCAGAACGCGGAAAGCAAGAACCCATGAACCCCCTCAGCAACATCGTGGTCGGCCTTGATCTCACCACGTCCTCACGTGGGGCGCTCGGACAAGCGTCGCGGATCGCGGCCCGTAATGACGCGGTCCTACACGCCATCCACGCGATCGAGCCCTCGGTCGTGGACGAGGTGCTGGCTTTCGTCGGGCTCGGCCGCGAACAATCGTGGGTTGCCATGAGGAGCCGCGCCCGGGAAATCGCACAACGGGCGGCGGAAGAGATCGGCGGGGAGGACGCGGGAAGGAGCGCCGCACTAGCAACGGCCGCTTGTGGACAAGTTGATGTCGAGGTGGGCGCTCCGCTGGATGTTCTGACACGCGCGGTGGATGCGCACCAGGCAGATCTGCTCGTCCTTGGTGTGAGCAGCCCTCAGCGCACCGGGCGCGGCCCGGGGCCGGTGGCGACGGCATGCCTTCGGCATGTACCCACCAACGTGCTTCTCGCGCGCGAGGACCACGTGGGCGCGTACAGCTCCGTCGTAGCCTGCACGGATTTTTCTGAGACCTCGTTCAGGGCAGTTGAGATGGCTGTCCGCGTCGCTCGGTTTGATGATGCAGCCCTGCGCGTCGTGCACATCGCAACGCCGCCGAGTCCAGACTTGGACTATTCCGGCGATCCGCTTGGCCTGTGGCCAAGCCAACCGATCCAGTTCATGGAGTCCTGGAACGCATACCGCGCTTCGCTGGGTCCGAGGCTTGTCGATTTCGTCAAGCCACTCTCCGCAGAGCTGTCCACGATCGAGTTCAAGCTGGAAATCTCGGAGCATGGGCACTACGGCAAGGGCATCGCCGCATACGCGCGCGAGCATGGCGCAGACTTGCTCGTACTGGGCAACCAAGGCCGGGCCAATCTGCACTACGCATTGGTGGGCAGCACGGCGGAGCGTGTGCTCGCGGAGCTCCCCTGTTCTGCGCTCGTGATCAAGCAGGTCCAAGCCAGTGGGCCGAAGGGCACGAGGCCCAGCGGAGACGAGTGAGTCCAGCCCTCAAGAACAGCTCGCGGGCCGGTGGATGATGTAGCGCGTGTCACCGATGGCCCGCACGGGGTCCACAAACTGTCCGACAACCACACAGGAGCCAATGAAATGGAATCACGAGCGCGCAATCACATCTACGTGCCCCTCCGGCTCTGCTACGGGCTCATCCCCGTCATTGCGGGTGCCGACAAGTTCACCAACCTCTTGACCGACTGGTCGAAGTATCTGCCGGAGTTCATGACCAACGTGGTCCCGGTGAGCCCCCACACATTCATGATGGTCGTGGGCGTGATCGAGATCATCGCCGGGCTGGCCGTGCTGACGGTCCTTCCACGACTGGGGGCCTATGTCGTGGCCCTGTGGCTGGTGCTCATTGCCGGCGCCGTAACACTGGCAGGCTACTACGACATCGCCGTCAGAGACCTGGCGATGGCGCTGGGGGCCTACACCCTGGGCAGCGTGGCTGCACTGCGCGGCGAGTCATTGATTCCCGCGAAGCACCGTTCGTCGCAAGCCGCATTGGCCGCAAGAGCCTGAGCCCCTCAGTCAATAGGCGAGAGTGACACCGGTCGGAGATTGGCTCACAGCGGGTCGCTTTCGGAATGCGCGCCAACTGGGACTGAACTGAGGGGGTACTGTTCGCCAACTGGTTAACAAAATTTCCCGCTGGAGGTGCAGGAACGCGGCTTTAAGAGCCCCACGAGTGGGGCTTCGGACTCGTTCCAATGCCTGTCGATCCGGTGGTCGAGCATGCCCTAACAGCGACGCGGCTTGTGCCAGTTTTGTGCCAGTTCGAGTCAGGATTCAGTCCTGAAACCACTTCAGAACCACTTCGACTTCAGTATCGCAACCATCTTGCTCATCAACACTTGCAGCGTCCGGCGAGGGTTGGTTCGGGTACCCCATGCGGCGACTCTTAATCAGCGGGTCGAAGGTTCGAGTCCTTCGGGGGGCACTTGACGGTTGCGGCCCGGCGCCACGCGCGGGCCTGCCCATTCGACCGTCGAACAACCCACATCTGAGTCGCAGGCACATCGCTCCTAGATCGCTGATGGAGGGCTGCCTGCGCTCTCTCATCCCCTGCGCCCCATCCACCCGCGCCGATCCACGCGGACCGAAGACATCCACACCGGTCGGCGCCTCGTGCGCGACTTGAACACACTCGGTGTTGACCGGCAGCCGCTTCATTAATACACTTGCATGATGACGCAAACAAACAAACCTTCCCCCATGTCCCCCCTCCAGGCCGCCTCCTGCTGCGGCCCCATCGATGATCTCCTCGACCCAGAGCTCTTCAAGGCCCTCTGCGACGCCACCCGGGCCCGGCTCGTGGGCTGCCTCATCAAGTGCGGCCGGGCCTGCTCCGTCAGCGAAGTCTCCGAGTGCTGCTCTGTCGACTTCTCCGTCGTCTCCCGCCATCTCCAGCTCCTCGAACGGGCCGGCATCCTGACCTCCGCCAAGCAGGGCCGCACCGTGCGCTACGCCGTCAAGTACGGGCCGCTGTGCCAGACCCTCCGCTCGCTCGCCGATGCCATCGCGCACTATTGCCCCGCCGACCAGGCCACCCCCTGCTCCGGCGGCTGCTGCACACCCCGCTGACCCATCACGCCCGCCACCGCGGTGGGCAGTGCAACTTCTCCGAAAGGGTTTCCAATGACCACCGCCAAGCCCGAACCCTGCTGCTCCACCGACTGCTGCGGCGGCCTGCGCGCCACTTCCGCCACACCGCCCGACGTCGTCCGCGAGAAGGTCCGCGAGGGCTACGCCGCCATCGCCCGCGCGGGCGCGTGGTCACCCGCCACAAGCCACGCTGCCGCTCCCTCTGCGGCGGGTTGCGGCTGCAGTTCATCCCCCGTCGGCGGAGGCTGCTGCGGACCCGCCACGTTCACTCCCGACCAGCTGGCCGCCGCGATCGGCTACTCGCAGGGCGAACTCGCCGGCGCCCCGGCCGAAGCCAACATGGGCCTCTCCTGCGGCAACCCGACTGCCATCGCCTCCCTCAGGCCCGGCGAGGTCGTGCTCGACCTCGGCGCCGGCGGCGGTTTCGACTGCTTCATCGCCGGGCCCAAGGTCGGGCCCTCGGGCCGCGTCATCGGCGTCGACATGACGCCCGACATGCTCACCAAGGCCCGCCGCAACATCGACGCCTACACCGCCCAGACAGGGCTCGCCAACGTCGAGTTCCGCCTCGGCGAGATCGAGCACCTCCCCATCCCCGACGCCAGCGTCGATGTCGTCATCTCCAACTGCGTCCTCAACCTCTCCCCCGACAAACCGCAGGTCTGGCGCGAGATCGCCCGCGTCCTGAAGCCGGGCGGGCGCATCGCCGTCTCCGACCTCGCCCTCCTCCGCCCGCTCCCCGAGTCCGTCAGGCAGGATGTCGAGGCCCTCATCGGATGCGTCGCCGGCGCGGTGCTTGTCGAAGAGACGCGCGCCCAAGCCGCCGCCGCCGGGCTCACCGACATCACCCTCACCCCCAAGCCCCGCTACATCGAGGCGATGAACGACTGGCAGGATCCTCTCTACCGCCGCATCGTGCAATCTCTCCCTGCCGGCACCGGGCCCGGCGACTTCATCACCAGCCTCGACATCTCGGCCCGCAAGCCCGTGTGAACCCGCGTCTCAGGACCACCCGCCATGAACACCCCGGCCCCGCCCGCCGCGCGCGACCCCGCCGCCGCCGGCGCAGCCCCGCGGCGGCTCTCCTTCCTCGACCGCTACCTCACGCTGTGGATCTTCCTCGCTATGGCCGCAGGCGTCGCCCTCGGTCGGCTGATCCCGGGCGTGCGCGATGCGATCGACCGTGTGACCATCGGCACGACCAACCTTCCCATCGCCGCCGGCCTCATCCTCATGATGTACCCGCCGCTGGCGAAGGTCCGCTATGAGGAGCTCCCTCGCGTTTTTCGCGACTGGAAAGTCCTCACGCTTTCGCTCGCTCAGAACTGGCTCGTCGGTCCCGTGCTCATGTTCGCCCTGGCGGCGATCTTTCTGCGTGACCGACCCGAGTACATGCTGGGCCTCATCATGGTGGGCCTGGCCCGGTGCATCGCCATGGTCCTCGTGTGGAACGACCTCGCCGGCGGCAGCCCCGAGTACGCCGCCGGGCTGGTCGCCTTCAACAGCATCTTCCAGGTCCTGTTCTTCGGCGCCTACGCCTGGCTCTTCATGACCTGGCTCCCTCCGCTCGTCGGTCTCGAGGGCGTGGCGGTCGATGTCCGCATGGCCGACATCTTCCGCAGCGTCCTGATCTACCTGGGTATCCCCTTCGTGGCGGGGCTGCTCACCCGCCTCATCCTCCGCCCCCTCATGGGCGAGGCGTGGTACTCCCGCGTCTTCATCCCCCGCATCGCGCCGGTGACGCTTGCCGCGCTGCTTTTCACCATCATCATCATGTTCAGCCTCAAGGGCGACCGGATCGTGGCCATGCCCGTGGACATCCTGCGGATCGCCATCCCGCTGGTCCTCTACTTCATCATCATGTTCTTCACCTCGTTCTTCCTGGCCCGGCGCGTCGGCGCCGACTACCCGCGGGCCGCCACCCTCGCGTTCACCGCCAGCGGAAACAACTTCGAGCTGGCCATCGCCGTCGCCATTTCGGTCTTCGGCATTACCTCGGGCACCGCCTTCGCCACCGTCATCGGGCCGCTCGTCGAGGTGCCCGTCCTGATCGGCCTGGTGACGGTTTCACTCTGGCTGGGGCGACGCCTCTTTCCGCCCGCCGCAATCACGACGCCGGCGATGATGGCTCGCACAACCGGTAGCCCACCCCCGGTTCTGTAACCAGGAACCGCGGCTGCGCCGGATCGGCCTCCAGCTTCTTGCGCAGCTCCCCCGCGTACACGCGTAGATACTGCACATCCCTTTGGTGCTGCGGGCCCCATACTTCCTTGAGAATCATCTGGTGCGTCAGCACCTTGCCCGCGTGCCGGGCCAGGAACGCCAGCAGCTTGAACTCCGTCGGCGTCAGGCGTACCTCCCGCGCCGCTCCGCCCTCGCTCACCTGCACCAGCCGGGCGAGCGGATCGATCCGCAGCCCGCGCCCCCCGGCTTCCGCCTCATACACGCTCGTCTCGCCGCTCCGGCCCGACCCCGCCAGCGCCGAATGCCGCAGCGCCACGCGGATCCGGGCCAGCAGCTCCCCCACGCCGAACGGCTTGGTCAGGTAGTCATCCGCCCCGGCATCCAGCGCCGCCACCTTGTCGCTCTCCTGCCCACGCGCCGACAGCACCACGATCGGCGACGCCAGCTCCTTCCTGATCGTCTTCGTCACCGCCAGCCCGTCGCCGTCCGGCAGCCCAAGGTCCAGCAGAATCAGGTCGGGCCGGTGCATCACCGCCTGCAGCACGCCGTCCTTCGCGGTGCCCGACTCCCTCACTCGGAACCCCTGCGACTCCAGCGTGGCCCGCAGGAATCGCCGGATCGGCTCCTCATCCTCGATCATCAGCACCAGGGCGCTGTGACCCATCGGCGGAGGGATCGGCGCTGCGCTGGCCGGCCCGGTCACGATCGCACCCCCCCGGCGCTGCCCGACAGCTCCTCCGCATCCGCCGGCGGCGCGGGCGGCGGCCGCTCGATCGGTAACGAGAACAGGAATGCAACACCATTCGGAACCCCCGGCTCGGCCCAGATCCGCCCGCCGTGCGCGCGGATGATCCCCTCGCAGATCGTCAGCCCCAGCCCCATACCCCCGCGGGCCTCCGCGTGGCCGATCTCGCCGCCGCGCGCCGCCCGCCCGCGATAGAACCTCTGGAACACCCGCGCCGACTCATCCTCCGCCAGGCCCGGACCTTCATCGGCGACCTTCACGATCACGTGCGTCGGCGTGCTCCACGCGCTGATGCTGATCGGCGTCCCCGCCGGCGTGTACCGCAGCGCGTTCTCGACCAGGTTGTGCACCACCTGCGGCAGCATGGCGTTGTCCACGTTGATCATCGGCAGTTCGGCCGGCAAGTGAACGCGGAACGGCCTCGAGGCCAGCGCCTGCCGGTGCCGGGCCAGCCCCACCCCCACCACCTCCTCGACCGTCGTCCACTCCCGCGCCAGCGCGACCCCCCCCGCCTCGAGCCGCGTCGCGAACACCAGGTTCGAGATCAGGTCGCTCAGCCGCGCCGATTCATCCACGATCGTCGCCAGCAGCCCGGCCCGGGCCGGCGCATCGATCACACCCCCCCCCTGCTCCAGCGCGCTCGCCGCGCCCGTAATGCTCGCCAGCGGAGTCCTCAGGTCGTGCGACACCGAGCTCAGCAGCGCGCTCCGCAGCCGCTCTCGCTCCGCCTCCAGCCTCGCCGCTTGCCGGCTCTCGATCAGCGCCACCCGTTCCAGCGCTGTCGCCACCTGGTTCGCCAGCGTCTCGAGAAGCAGGAGGTTCGCCGTGCCCAGCAGCCCCACGGCCCGGCCCGGACGGAGCGAAAGAACCCCGAGCCCTCCCCCCGACCCCACCAGCGGAACGTGCCGCCCGGCCGCCGCCGGAAGCGTCCGCGTCCCCAGCCCGGCCGGGTGGCCGTGATCCAGCACCCATCGCGCCACGCTCCGCTCCCGCTCATCGAACCAGTCGGGCGCCCCCGCCGATCCCAGCACATCCAGCCCCGCCGACTTCCCCGCATCCCCTCCCCGCCCGGCAGCCGGGCCCGGCACTGATATCGCCACATCGCTCGCGAACGTGTCGTACAGATGCCGGGTTCCCACCGCCGCCACTTCCCGCGCATCCCGGGCCGCCGCCAGTTCCCGCGTCATCGCGTACAGCGACGCCGTCCGCCGCTCGCGGTCTCTCGCGGACCTGGCCTGCTCCCTCGAACGGGCCGCCAGCGTCCCGATGATCGTCCCCGCCGCGAGCATCACGCCGAACGCCACGTACGACCTCGAATCACTCACCGCGAACGTGTACAGCGGCTCCACGAAGAAGAAGTTGAACGCCGCGATCGACAGCACCGTGGCCAGCACCGCGGGCCACCGCCCAAGCGTCAGCGCCGCCACGATCACCCCCGCCAGCAGCACCATCGACTCTTCCGACAGGTCCGGCCCGTCGTGGAACAGCCGGGCCACCAGCACCGACACCGCCACGATCCCCAGCGCCACCGCAGCGCGGGCCAGCAGCGTCAGCCCCTCGCCAGACCCCGCTTCGCCATCGACTTCCGCCCGCGGGCCGCCGTTCCCGTCGCCCTCACCCGCATCGGCGGAATCCCCGCGAATCACATAAATGTCGATATCCCCGCTCTCGCGGATCAGGTTGTTCACGAACGAGCCCATCACGGCCTCGCGCAGCCGCGACCGCTCGGTCTTGCCGACCACGATCCGCGCCACGTTCCTCGACCGCGCAAACGCGATCAGCTCGTGCGCCGCGTTCGCTCCGCTCAGCGTCGTGGTCGATGCGCCCAGGCTCTCCGCCAGCCGCAGCGTCCGCATCAGCCGCTCGCGGTCCGCGTGCCCCAGTTCCGCCGTCCGCGGCGTCTCCACGTACACCGCCAGCAGGTCCGCGTGCAGCCCCGCCGCCATCCGCTTCGCCGCCCGAACCAGCTTTCCCGACATCGGACTCGGGCTCACCGCCACCAGCACCCGCTCGCCGGCGGGCCAGACGGCGCGGATCCCGCGGTCGGCCTTGTACCGCCGCATCTCCGAATCCACCCACGCCGCCGTCCGCCGCAGCGCCAGCTCACGCAGCGCTGTCAGATTGCCCCGACGGAAGAATCCGTCTCCGGGATCCACCGCGCGGGCCGCGTTCTCCCCCTGGTACACCTTCCCCGCCCGCAGCCGCTCGTGCAGCACCTCAACCGGCACATCCACCAGCTCGATCTCATCCGCCTCATCCACGATCTGGTCGGGCACCGTCTCCCGCACCGCCACGCCCGTGATCTGCGCCACCACATCATTCAGCGATTCGATGTGCTGCACGTTCAGCGTCGTATAGACGCTGACCCCCGCCTTCAGGCACTCCCGCACATCCTGCCAACGCTTCTCACGCCCGCTCCCCGGCGCGTTGGTGTGCGCCAGTTCATCGACCACCAGGATGTCGGGCCGGCGCGCGATCGCCGCATCGGCGTCGAACTCCTCCAGCACCACCGCCGGGCCCGCGCCCTCCCGTCCCTTGTACTCCACTCGCTTCCGCGGCAAAATGTCCAGCCCCAGCAGCAGCTGCTCCGTCTCGGCCCGGCCGTGCGTCTCCGCCACGCCGACCACCACATCCACACCCTGCCCGGCCATCCGCTGCGCCGCCGCGAGCATCGCGTACGTCTTGCCGACCCCCGGCGCCATCCCGAAGAAGATCGTCAGCCGCCCGCGCGGCGCCCCGTCCGCCCCCGCGCGCAGCTCCTCGCGCTGCACTCGCGCAAGAAGTTCGGATGGATCCGGACGGTCGTCGCTCATCTGGTCGATCGTAAGGGCTCCGGCCTGTGATCACCCGCCCCGCCCGCTCAGGTCCAGATTCAGCTCCAGAACATTCACCACCGGCTCGCCCAGCACGCCCAGCCCCCGCCCGGTCGTGTGATGTCTCACAAGTTCCCGCACCGCCTCCTCGCTCAACCCCCGCGCCCGGGCCACTCGCCCTGCCTGGTACTCGGCCGCCGCCGGCGAAATGTGCGGGTCCAGCCCGCTCGCCGACGCCGTCACCAGGTCCACCGGCGCGCGCTCGCCCGCGGCCCGCGCGTACCCCACCGCCGCATCCGCCGCCGCCAGCGCCGCGAGCCTCACCTTCACATTCTCCAGCAGCGCCGGGTTTGTCGGCCCGAGGTTGCTCCCCGTCGATCCCGTCGCGGTCGCCGTGTTCAACGCGGTGTACGGCACGGGCCCGGTCGCGCTGGGCCGTCCCCAGAACCAACGAGCCGCCTCCTTCGCATCCCCGGCGCTGAACTCCTGCCCGATCAGCGCCGAGCCCACCACCCGGCCATCCGCGGCCCGGATCAGCGACCCGCCGGCCCGGTGCGGGAACACCAGCTGCGCCACTCCGGTGATCGCCAGGGGGTACACCACCCCCGTGATGATCGACAGCACGATGAACAGGACGATTGCCGGGCGGAACATGCGGCGCACAGGACCCTCCTTACACCAGCCTCAGGCCGTTGATCACCATGTCGATCGCCTTGATCCCGATGAACGGCACGATCAGCCCGCCCGCGCCGTACACCACCAGGTTGTGCAGCAGCAGCTTCGACGCCTCCACGGGCCTGTACGCCACGCCGCGCAGCGCCAGCGGGATCAGCGCCACGATGATCAGCGCGTTGAAGATCACGCTCGACAGGATCGCCGTCGACGGGTTCAGCCGCATGATGTTCAGCGCATCCAGCGCCGGGTAGGTCGCCGCGAACGCCGCCGGGATGATCGCGAAGTACTTCGCCACATCGTTGGCGATCGAGAACGTCGTCAGCGATCCCCTCGTTATCAGCAGCTGCTTGCCGATCCGCACGATCTCGATCAGCTTCGTGGGGTTGCTGTCGAGGTCCACCATGTTGCCGGCTTCCTTCGCCGCCTGCGTCCCCGAGTTCATCGCCACCGCCACGTCCGCCTGCGCCAGCGCCGGAGCGTCGTTCGTGCCGTCCCCCGTCATCGCCACCAGCCGCCCGCCCCGCTGGTGCTGCCGGATCAGCTCCAGCTTCTTCTCCGGCGTCGCCTGCGCCAGGAAATCATCAACACCCGCCTCCGCCGCGATCGCCGCCGCCGTCACCGGGTTGTCCCCCGTAATCATCACCGTGCGGATGCCCATCCGCCGCAGCTCCGCGAACCGCTCCGCGATCCCCCCCTTGACGATGTCCTTCAGCTCGATCACCCCCAGCGTCCGCCCCTTCCCGTCCGCCACCACCAGCGGCGTGCTCCCCCGCGTCGACACGTCCGCCACCACGGCCCGGGCCTGCTCGCTCGCCCTCCCGCCCATCCGCGCAACGTACGCCTCCACCGCATCCGCCGAGCCCTTGCGGATCTGCCGCCCCCCCGGGTGCGCTGGCGCGTCCGGCAGGTCGACGCCGCTCATCCGTGTGTTCGCCGAGAACGGAATGAACGAGGCGGGCCGGCCGTCGAATCCCAGCGCGTGCATGTCCCGCTCGCGCAGGCCGTGCCGCTTGGCGAGCACGACGATGCTCCGCCCCTCCGGCGTCTCATCCGCCAGGGACGCCAGCTGCGCCGCATCGGCCAGCTCCTCCACCGTCGCCCCGTCCACCGGGATGAACCGCGCCGCCTGCCGGTTGCCCAGCGTGATCGTGCCCGTCTTGTCGAGCAGCAGCACATCGACATCCCCCGCCGCCTCCACCGCCCGGCCGCTGGTCGCGATCACGTTGGCCTGCACCAGCCGGTCCATCCCCGCGATGCGGATCGCGCTCAGCAGCCCGCCGATCGTCGTCGGGATCAGGCACACCAGCAGCGCCGCCAGCACCGTCACCGTGATCGGGGCTGCGCCGCCCCCGCCCGCCCCCGCCGACCCCACCGCGTAGATCGAGTACGGCAGCAGCGTCGCGCACGCCAGCAGGAAGATGATCGTCAGCTTCGCCAGAAGGATGTCCAGCGCGATCTCGTTGGGCGTCTTCTGCCGCTTGGCCCCCTCCACCATCGCGATCATGCGGTCCAGAAACGTCTCGCCCGGGTTCGACCCGATCCGCACCAGGATCCAGTCGCTCAGCACCTGCGTCCCGCCCGTCACGCTCGAACGGTCCCCGCCCGATTCGCGGATCACCGGCGCCGACTCCCCCGTCACCGCCGATTCATTCACGCTCGCGATCCCCTCCACCACCTCCCCGTCCCCCGGGATGATGTCCCCAGCCTCCACCAGCACCACATCGCCCCGGCGCAACTCCGACGCCGACACCCGCGCGGGCCGCAGCGACTTCACATCCGTCGCGCCCGCCGGGCCCGGCCGGGCCTCCACCCGCTTGGCCACCACCTCCCGCTTGCTCCTCCGCAGGCTCGCCGCCTGCGCCTTGCCCCGCCCCTCCGCCATCGCCTCCGCGAAGTTCGCAAATAGCACCGTGAACCACAGCCACAACGCGATCACCAGCACCAGCCCCGGCGAGTATCCCCCCACCTCCCCCCGCCCCGCCAACCCCGCCGCCGCCAGCCCCGTCGTCAGCACGCTCACCACCCACACCACGAACATCACCGGATTGCGGGCCTGCACCCGCGGATGCAGCTTCATCAGCGCCGACACCACCGCCGGGCGGACGATCGCCGCATCAAACACACCCCTTCGCCCGGGCCCGCGCGGACGCGGCGACGATGCGGGCGAACTCGGATTCGGGACGGCGAACGGCGACTTTCCGGTGGCGGCGATGCTCATGCGCCCAACAGCATCGCGGCCCGGCCGGGGCCGTCGATCAGACGCGCGTAAGGAATCCCGCCCCCCGGATAAGGACGCCATAAAGACGGGCCGGATCACCACCCAAGCCGGGCCCGTCAGTCCTGCATCTTCCAGAGCTTCCGGATCGCCACCAGCAGCCGGGCCACCGTCGCCTCATCCACCCCCCGCCGCTCCAGCACGTGCCGCGCCAGCGCCACCCCCGCCTCGCCCTCCTCGAACACCACCCGGTTCGCGCCCGCCCCCATCAACCCGTCGCGCTCACCCAGGTACCGGGCCCGCGCCGTCACCTCGATCGCCGGGTTCAACTCCCGCGCCAGCAGGATCAGCGGCCCGCGCCCCTCCGAATGCGGCAGCGTCACGATCAGGTACGCGGCCCGGCGGATCCCCGCCTGCTCCAGCACCTCCCGCCGCGCCGCATCCCCGTAGATCGCGGGCCGGCCCGCCTTCGTGAGCGTGGTGATCGTGTCGATGTTCGAGTCGATCACCGCCGTCAGAATGCCCGCATCCCGCAGCAGCGCATCCACCACCCGCCCTACCGGCCCGTACCCCACGATCACCGCCAGCGGCCGCTCATCCGCCGCGACCGCCCGCTGCGCCACCGCGTTGATCCCCGCGCCGCGCCGCCCGTGCCGGGCGTTCAGCACGCGCCACAGCCACGGCCACCGCTGGGCCCAGCCCTCGATCCGCTCCAGCGACCTGAACAGCAGCGGGTTCAGCGTGATCGAGATCATCGCCGTCGCCACCAGCACCTGCATCCCCTCCTCCGGCAGCAGCCCGTGCTCCCGCGCCACCTGCCCCAGGATGAACGAGAACTCCCCGATCTGCGCCAGCCCGATGGCCACCACCAGCGCCGTCCGCGCCGGGTACCCCAGCGCCGCCACG
This sequence comes from Phycisphaerales bacterium, assembly GCA_020849615.1. GTDB lineage: Bacteria > Planctomycetota > Phycisphaerae > Phycisphaerales > UBA1924 > JADLFW01. The sequence continues at coordinate 64,126 of JADLFW010000040.1, read as the reverse complement.
ATCACCAGCGCCGCCAGCGGCTTGAACACCAGCACCACCGCCAGCCCCGCCACCACCAGCATCGGGTGCGCAACCAGGAACGACGGATCAAACAGCATCCCCACCGACACGAAGAACAGCACCGCGAACGCGTCCCGCATCGGCAGCGCATCCGCCGCCGCCTGGTGGCTCACCGGAGACTGCGCCACCACCATCCCCGCCAGGAACGCCCCCAGCGCCACCGACGCCCCGAAGATCGTCGCCGACCCCACCGCGATCGTCACCGACAGCACCAGCACCGTCAGCGTGAACAACTCGCTCGACCGCAGCTTCGCCACCTGCGTCAGCACCCACGGCACCACCTTCGACCCCGCCAGCAGCACGATCGCCACCAGCGCCACCAGCTTCAGCACCGCCCACCCCACCGTCGCCAGCCCCGACAGCCCGCCCGATCCCGCCGCCGCCCCGCCCGCCCCCGGCGCCTCCACCGCGAAGATCGGCACCAGCACCAGCGCCAGCACCGTGAAGATGTCCTCCACGATCAGCCAGCCCACCGCCACGTGCCCGTGGCTCGTGTTCAGCATCCCCCGGTCCATCAGCACCCGCAGCAGCACCACCGTGCTCGCCACCGCCATCGCCATCCCCAGCACCACCCCGGACCGCACGGGCCAGCCCAGCAGCCAGAAGACCGCGACCGTCGCCACCGTCGCCACCAGGCTCTGCCCCACCGCCCCCGGCACCGCCACACCCTTCACCTTCAGCAGGTCAGCCAGGTGGAAATGCAGCCCCACCCCGAACATCAGCAGGATCACCCCGACCTCGGCCAACTGCTGCGCCAGCTTCACATCACCGGTAAACCCCGGCGTGTACGGGCCGATCACCACCCCCGCCAGCAGGTAGCCCACGATCGGCGACAACCCCAGCCGGTGCGTCACCAGGCCCAGCACCCACGCCGCCGCAAACGCGGCCGCGATCGTGGTCAGCAGCGGAAGCTCGTGCACACCGGCGGCGAGCAGCATGAAGCTCGGAAAGCTCGTCATTGCGGAGTGTATAACTCGGCACGGCCGCCTTCCCGGCCCCGGCGAGTATTACACCGCCCCGCCTCAGTCGCGGTGCTTCGAGTGGCAGTCTTTGCACGACGCCGCCACCACCTTGAACCGCCGCGTCAGCTCCGCCCCGTCCGGCACTCCCTCGACCGCGAGCCCCTCTTCAAGTGCCGCGGCCCGCTCGCCACTCTCCCGCATCAGGGCCGCGAACTCCGCCGGCTCGCCCCGGGCCCGGTCACCCTCCGCCAGCACGCGCAGCAGGTCCGCCAGCCGCGCGGCCTCCGCAACCGGCACCAGGTCCGGATGGTCCGCCGGCGCCCTCCAGCCCGCCCTCTCGATCGCCTTCAGGTGCTCCATGATCTCATCGGCCTCGACCATCCCCTTCACGAACCCCGATGGCCGCGAGACTTCCGGGAACTCCGCCGCAACCGCGTCGATCGCGCTGGCAGCCAGCACCCGCGCGCTCGCCGCGCACGCGTACAGCCCCGTGTAGTTGGGCGCTGTCCCCGACACCTTCATCCGCGCCACGGCCCCCTCGGGAGTATCCCAGCCAAGGCTCGCCGCCACCGCCGCGGCCGCCCCCGCGCTGCGGTGCTTCCCGTGGTGGCAGTGGATATACACCGGGCCATCCCGCATCGCATCCCGCGTGGCCCGCACCAGCTCCAGTTTCCGCTGCTCGTCAATCCCGTTGTATCCGATCGGCAGATGGATGTACCGCATCCCCCGGGCCCGCGCCCGCCCCACCTCAGGCTCCGCCCCATCCACGCTGATGATCGTCCTCACCCCCATCGCCGCCAGCGTGTCAAACCCCGCATCCCCCTCCGGCACGCTGCCGGACAGGAACCCCTCGTGGTACGCCACCGCGTTGTGGATCCCCGGATAGTCCCGAGGCGCTGCATCCGCCATCGTGGGTGCCTCGACTGCAGGCCGGGCCTGCGCCGCCGCGCCGCCAGGCCCGCGCGCCTCGTCCGAAGTTGAACACCCGCCCATCGCTCCCGCGATCAGCACGAGCGCAACGGCACAGCAGCGTCCTGGTCGCATGGCGAACACCCCTTCACCGGGCCACGAATCGCCGTCACCATATCACCCCCCTCACCTCCCCATCAACTGCAGATGCTCCACCACCGGGCCCAGCGCCAGCGCCGGCACGAATGTCAGGGCCCCGACCACGATCACCACCGCCACCAGCATCCCCACGAACACCGGCCCGTGCGTCGGCAGCGTCCCGCTCGTCACCGGCGCCGATTTCTTCACCGCCAGCGACCCCGCCGCCGCCAGCACCGGCACGATGATCCAGAACCGCGACAACCACATCGCCAGCCCCAGCGCCACGTTGTAGAACGGTGTGTTCGCCCCGAGCCCCGCGAACGCCGATCCGTTGTTGTTCCCCGCGCTGCTGAAGGCGTACAGCACCTGGCTGAACCCGTGCGGGCCCGGGTTGCTCACGGTCGCCCGGGCCGCGGGCGTCAGCACCGCGATCGCCGTCCCCGTCAGCACCACCGCGCACGGCACCAGCACCGCGATCGCCGCCATCTTCATCTCGAACGGCTCGATCTTCTTCCCCAGGTACTCCGGCGTCCGCCCCACCATCAACCCGGCGATGAACACCGCCACGATCACGAACATCAGCATCCCGTACAGCCCGCTCCCTACCCCCCCGAACACCACCTCCCCCAGCTGCATCAGCCACATCGGGATCAGCCCGCCCAGCGGCGTGAACGAGTCGTGCATCGAGTTGACGCTGCCGTTGCTCGCCGCCGTCGTCGCCGTCGCCCACAGCGCCGAGTTCACCACGCCGAACCGGGCCTCCTTGCCTTCCATGTTCCCGCCGGGCTGCGCGGCGGATGCCGCCAGATCCACCCCCAGCGCCCCCACCCCGGGATTGCCCGCCTGCTCCAGCCCCACCGTCGCCGCCAGCAGCGGCACGAAGATCACCACCATCGCCGCCAGCACCGCCCACCCCTGCCTCCTGTCCTTCACCATCTCCCCGAACGTCCAGCACAGCCCGGCCGGAATCAACAGGATCGCCAGCACCTCCAGGAAGTTCGAGATCGCCGTCGGATTCTCCAGCGGGTGCGCCGAGTTCACGTTGAAGAACCCGCCCCCGTTCGTCCCCAGCTGCTTGATCGCGATCTGCGAGGCCGCCGGGCCCAGCGGGATCACCTGCGCCGCCACCGCCTTCCCATCCGCGCCCGCCAGCGGCGCCGTCAACACCGCCTCGGCCGGGCCTCGCATCGTCTGCACGACCCCCTGGCTCACCAGACCCACCGCCAGCACCGCCGACAACGGCACCAGGATGTACAGCGTCACCCGTGTCAGGTCCGCCCAGCAGTTGCCGATCCCGTGCGCTTCACGCCTCCCCAGCCCGCGCACCAGCGCCGCCAGCACCGCGATCCCCGTCGCCGCGCTCACGAAGTTCTGCACCCCCAGCCCCATCATCTGCGTCAGGTACGACATCGTCACCTCGCCGCCGTACCCCTGCCAGTTCGTGTTCGACACGAACGACACCGCCGTGTTGAACGCCGACCCCGCCTCCACCGGGCCCAGCCCCGCCGGATTCCCCGGAAGCACATGCTGCAGCCGCTGCAACCCGTACACCGCGATGAACCCCGCCGCGTTGAACAGCAGGATCCCCACCGCGTACGCCTTCCACCCCATCTCCTCCGGTTTGCCGTCTCCGCCGGGCCTCACCCCGCACAGCCGGTAGATCACCGGCTCCGCCGGGCCCAGCACGCGCCCGAGCCCCAGCGGCGCCGCGCCGGGCCCGCCCTCCAGCACGCGCGCCATGTACCACCCCAGCGGCTTCACCGCCGCCAGCAGCACCCCGAGAAACAGCGCCAACTGCACCACCGCATTCACAGTCATTGGAACCACTCCGGCTTCAGTAGCGCCGCCAGCAGGTAGATCAGCAACCCCGCCGCCACGATCGCGCCGATCACGTAAATCACGGTCACGCCTGCCCCCCCTTCCCGCCCGGCCCAGCCGATGGCATCAGCGCAGCGCACACTCGCAGCAGCACCAGCGTTCCCGCCAGGCACGCCCCGGACACGATGAGATACACGAGGTCCTTCATGGTCAGCCTCCCGACGCCATCAGCATTCACCCGCGCCGCCCGCCGGTCGCTCAACCGCGCATAAGCAAACCGCGCGGGCCCGTAAAGAAGCCATAAACGCCGCGGCCCGCGCCGGCCTTCTTGATAACCCCCTTGCGCTGCCGCCCGATCTCTTGATGACGCCCTGATCGACGCCGACCGCCGGGCCGTCGACACTTGCAGCGTTCGTGTGAAGACCGACGCCCAACCCGGAGCCCATCCATGAGAGATGTTCTCGCCCGTACGCTGCCTCTTCTCCTCGCCGCCGCCGGCGTCGCCGCCGAACTGAACCTGCTCCGCACGTTCATCGCCGATTGGCGCGAAGAATCCCGCGCGGCCGGCCGCAAACCCCGCTCGCCGCGCCGCCCGACAACTCACCGCATTCCCGACCCCCGCCTCTGGGTTGCCTCCGCCGCAGTGTGCGCAGCCCCCGCCGCGGCGCTTGCCCAGGAATCCCAGGACATCAAGCCCGCCGACACCCTGACTATCTCCACCGACCGCCCGTCGTTCAGCGATGGCGCCGGCATCCAGCCCAGGGGACGCTTCAACCTCGAAACCGGTTATACGTTCACCTACCGCGACCGTGATGATGTCGAAACCCGCCGCCACAACGCCCCCGAGGTGCTCGCCCGCCTCGGCATCATCGACGACCGCTTCGAGCTCCGCTTCATCACTTCCGGCTTCACCTGGTCAACCACCGACGATGGCTCCGCATCTGACTCCACCGACGGATGGAGCGATGTCGCGCTGGGCTTCAAGCTCAAGCTCCTCGACCAGAAGGGCTGGCGCCCGCGCCTCGCGCTCGGCGCCCAGTCCACGCTCGGCGGTGGTTCCGACTCCATCAGCACCCAGATCGCCGAGCCCACTTTCAAGCTCATCTGGGCTTCCGATCTCGGCCAGGCTATCGGCGACCCCTGGAAGGGTTTCACCCTCGGCGGCAACTTCAACCTCGCCTTCCCGACAACCGACGGTGACCGCTTCACCCAGGGCCAGGCCTCCCTTTATCTCTCCTTCCCCATCGCCGACCGCTGGACGGGCTTCGCCGAGTACTACATCCTCGGGCCCAACACCAAGGACAACGACGCCGCCCACTACACCGACTTCGGCGCCACCTGGCTCATCCACACCCGCATCCAGCTCGACGGCCGTATCGGCGTCGGCCTCAACCAGGAGGCCGACAACTTCTTCGCCGGCTTGGGCATCAGCTTCCTGTTCTGACGCCGCCCCCCCGCGGTCACCAACTCCGCCTCCGCTTACACACGCAGCGCAATCAGCGCCGCATCACGGCCAAATGCACGTGCCGCGCCCGGGCCGATCCCTCCCGGTCCGCCGCCCCTCGCGCCCGCCCCGGCCCGCCATCGGCGATGCACCCGCGCGACTGCCGGGCCCGCGCTCGAACGCCGCCAGGTGGCCGCGACGCGATGCCTCACGCAGGTTTTCGAACACCAGCCGGATATCCGGCTCCGTCACATCCTCCAGGAACAGGTCGTACATCGCGATGTTCTCCCGCTCCGCCCGCGCCGCCAGCAACCGGCACTCGGCGATCGTCCCCGGAACCTCGGGCACATCGCCGGGCCTGTCCGTCGGCACCGCCAGACCGTGCCGCTCCATCGCCGCCTCGATCGCCGCCGCGTGCCTCGCCTCCGCCCGCACGATGTTGGCAAACGGCCTCACCTGCCCGTGCCGGGCCAGCACGCCCTCATAGAACGCGCCGACACGCCGCTCATCCATCAGCGTCGTCCGCAGCGCCTCGGCCGTCCGCGCATCGACAGCCCCGCCCGCTCCCGACTGCGCCGGGCACATCACGCACGGGCAGCACACTCCGCACGCCCGCGGCGGAACCACCGACGCCGACATCCCTCCCAGCACCGCCACCGACCCCGCCGCTATCACCGCACCGATCGCGTAGGCACGTTTCATGATCGTTCTCCCTGATGACCCACACGCCCCGCGCCCGCGAACTTCCACGTCCGATCCGCGCCGGGCCGCCGTCGTAACAGGCTGAACGTCGCCGTCCCCGCCGCGCTGCCCCCCTCGCCTCTTTCGGGGCGGATTCCCGCCCCGGGCGCCGTCACAACTCCCGGCACTGCGATGATTCCGAAGCTCATTCACGCGTTCCGGCCCGGCGGCGGGAACCACCCGGGCCCGGCGCGCCTCCAATCCCACGGGCGCCCTTTCATCAGGCCGGGCCGCCCGGGGAGCTCATCCATGCGCAACATCCTCCGCTCGCCGCGCTGGTCCCCCTACGCCGTCGGCGCCGGGATCGGCATACTCAGCTGGGCCACCTTCTACTTCATGGGCAAAGCCCTCGGCACCAGCACCTCGTTCGTCGGCGCTGCGGGCTCGGCCCTCTGCGCCATCGACCCCGACCACGTCGCCCAGAACTCGTATTACCTCAAGGAATACGGCGCCAAGGCCGGCGGCTTCAAGCCCATCTTCGACTGGCAGATGGCCCTCGACATCGCCCTCATCGCCGGCGCCTTCCTCGCCGCCCGCCTCGGCGGCACCCTCAAGGCCGAACGCATCCCCACCCTCTGGGCCGAGCGCTTCGGCGCCTCCGTCGCGAAGCGGTACGCCGCCGCCTTCATCGGCGGATTCATCCTCCTCTTCGGCGCCCGCATGGCCGGCGGCTGCACCAGCGGCCACGGCATCTCCGGCAGCCTCCAGCTCGCCGTCTCCAGCTGGACCTTCTTCATCAGCATGTTCATCAGCGGCGTCGCCACCGCCGCCCTGCTCTTCGGCTTCGGCCCGCGCACGCGTCCCTCGATGGAGGTGCCCCATGTTTGAACACTTCTTCGCCGACCCCGGGACCCTCCTCCTGGGCGCACTGACGGGCCTGATCTTCGGCTTCCTGCTGCAAAAAGGCGGCGTCACCCGCTACAACACGATCGTCAACCAGTTCCGCTTCCGCGATTTCACCGTCCTCAAGACGATGCTCACCGCCATCGTCGTCGGCTCAATCGGCATCTACACCATGCTCCAGGCCGGGCTCATCCCGGGCCTGAGCGTCAAGCCCGCCGAGCTCGCCATGAACATCGGCGGCGGCCTCATCTTCGGCGTCGGCATGGTCCTGCTGGGCTACTGCCCCGGCACCGCGCTGGCCGCCATCGGCCAGGGGTCGCGCGATGCCATCATCGGCATGCTCGGCGCCCTCGCCGGCGCCGCCGCCTACGCCGAGGCCTACCCCTTCCTCTCCCGCACCGTCGAACCCTTCGCCAGGTACGGCAAGATCACCTGGCCCGAGCTCGCCCACACCTCGCCGTGGATGTTCATCGCCGGGCTCTCCCTCTTCTCCGTGGTTCTCTTCATCGCGATCGAGCGCTCCGCCCGCCCCCGCCCCGCCTGACCACCGCCAAACCCGCCCCCCCTCCCCTCATCCTCCCGCAGCGCCCTCATAATCGCCGCCCGCATCCGCTCCGGCATCCGCCCCTCCGCCAGCCGGCCGCACGCGCTCTGCGCCAGGTCCAGCTCCGCAAACACCGCCCGGCACCGCTCGCACACCACTTCCTGCCCGATCGGGAACCCCCGCCCCCGGTCCATCGCCTCCATCTTCGCCTTCAGCAGGTCCAGGCACACCCGCCGCTCATAGGTCGGCTCCGGAGCCGGGCCTTTGCGCACCTTTGCCGCCCCCACGATCGCCTTCCGCAACAGCAGCCGCGCCCGGTGCACCCGCGTCTTCACCGTCTCCGGCTTGATGTTCAGCGCGGCCGCCACCTCGTCGATCGGCAGCTCCAGCATCTCCTTCAGCACCAGCGGCACCCGGAAATGCTCCGGCAGCGTCAGGATCGCCGCCTGCACCACCCGCGCCGACTCCCGCTCCATCGCCTCCGCTTCCGGCCCGTCCTCTCCACCGCGGGCCGGCATCGCCACCACCCGCGAATCCCCGAACGGCATCAGCTGCGACACCGCCGGCATCCGCCGGTCCACCCCGCCCCTCCGCCGCAGCCGCGCCTTGCACGACCGGGCCGCGATCGCGTACAACCACGTCCCGGCATCCGCCGCGCCCCTGAATGTGCTCCACTTGCGCAGCGCCTGCAGGAACACCTCCTGCACCATGTCCTGCGCATCCGCCGCGTTCCCGCACAGCCGCGAGGCCAGCCCGTACAGCCGCGGCCCGTGCTGATCCACCAGCCGGGCCACCGCCTCCCGCGCCCCCGTCCCCGGCGCCGGGCCCGCGACCTTGCCGACTCCTTCGCTCATCAATCTCGTCCCCGCCCCAAACCCCGACCCCCCAATCCCGACTCCCGCTCCCGCCCAACGTCCCGGGGGCGACTCGAACGCCCGACCTGCGATTTAGAAGGCCATAGGGACATCTTCAGAATACACGGTAAATCGGCCACTTTCCATCGTTTCTCCGCTCGGGGGCCGCTTGGCAAGGATATTGGTAAGGCTCACTCCGCCCAGGTGGGACACGCGGGAGTCAAAGAGGCCGAGAACACGCGGGGGCCGCGCCTTGGGCGCGCCGGCTCTTTGAGTCCGCGCCGTGCGCCGCGCGCTATGGCAGGGTGGGTGTAAGCGCGCATAAAGTACATGCCCCCTTGTTGAGCCGTCACCCGCCTTCGGGCGGAAACCGGGCCGGGGATTGCACTGTTGAAGCGACGGCCTGACGACTTGTAGAAGCGACGAACCGACGAACTGTTGAACCGGCGAACTGCCCCCAACCCAGGCGCATTCGTCCGCTCGCGGTTCCACCGTCCATCGTAACGACGGCCGTAGATGCGTTGACGACCCGCGCCACCGGGAGCGGTCCATATGTCGTCATCGAATCAAACGGCCGCGGCGCAACCCGCCCCGGCCATGCTTCCCGAGTTCGCCCGCGCCGTGGCCCAAGCCGTCATCGGTGAGATTTCCCGGCGCGGCGTCATCGTCCCCGAGTACATGGACACCGCGCAGGCGAGCCTGTACACGGGTATGTCCGTCGATTGGTTCGCCAAGGGCCGGTGCGAAGGGTTCGGCCCGCCCTACTCCAAGGTGTCCGACAAGCGCGGCGGAGCCGTTCGTTACCGTCGCGCCGACCTGGACAAGTTCATGGGCGACCGCCGGGAAGGGGGCGGGCGCTGAATGGACACCGGAGCAAAGGGACCGGACTACGCGCGCGCCTGGGCGTTCCTCGACCACTTCCACCCCGGCCGGCCGCGAGTCATCACGGGAATCACCCTCGACAAGAAACAGATTCCCACCGACACGTTCCAACCGACGGAGCGGGAGCGGTTCATCGCCTGGGCGCGAGCGTGCGCCGCGATGCCGGCCAATCTCTACTTCTCCGTCGCGGAACCGACCGGCGCAATGACGCAGAAGATGGAGCGAGCCGAAGTCCGCGCCGTCCACTTCCTGCACGTTGACCTTGACCCGCGAGCCGGGGAGGACATCGCCCAGGAACAGGCGCGAATCCTCGCGCTGTTGCGCAACCCGCCGGGACTCCCCGCGCCTACGGGTATCGTCTTCTCCGGTGGCGGATTCCAAGCGTACTGGGCGCTCGCCGAACCGATCGTTACGAATGGGAGCCTTGACGCGGCGGAGGATGCCAAACTCTGGAACTTGGCGATTGAGCGCGCGTTGGGTGGCGACAACTGCCATGACGTGTCGCGGATCATGCGCATCCCGTACACGGTCAACCTTCCCGACGCCCGCAAGGTGAAGAAAGGCCGCACGCCGGCGCTCGCCGAAGTGGTCGAATGGCACCCGGAGCGGGTCTACCCGCTCGCCACGTTCACCAAGGCCGCGCCGGGTCCGGCTCCGTCCGCCCAGGCGACAGCGCCGAAGGTGGACGCGGCCAAGGTGCGCACGTTCGCCGAAGTGGACGAACTGGGGCCGGCCGTGTCCGACCTGTGCAAAGTGGTCATCGTCAACGGAGAGGACCCACAGAACCCCGGCCACTTCCCGTCGCGGAGTGAGGCCGTGTACTGGGTCTGTTGCGAACTGGTCCGCGCCGGCGTTGACGATCCCTCCATCCTGGGCGTCCTCCGTCATCCGACCTGGAAGATTGGCGAGTCCGTCCGCGAGAAGGGAAGCGACGCCGTGCGTTACGCGGCCCGTCAGGTGGAACGCGCCCGCGCGGCCGTGGCGGAGGCCGACGCGGAGTTCCAGACCGATGAGAAGGGGAACCCGTTTCCGACGCCGCACAACATCCGGGTATCCGTCCTGAAGCAAGGGGCGCGGTTGTGGTGGGATGAGTTCGCCGACCGGAAGTTCATCGACGGATTCGACGGGTTCGGCCCGCACCTTGACGACCGGGCCGTAGTCCGCTTGTGGATCGGCGCGCAGGAGCGCCACCAACTGCGCGTCGGCAAAGACTACTTCCATGACGTGGTGTCGGACTACGCGGCGTCGAATCGCCGGCACCCGGTGCGCGAGTACCTCGATTCCCTGACCTGGGACGGGACCGCGCGCGTTGATCGGTGGCTCATCGACTACGCCGGCGTCGCGGACACTCCGTATGCTCGCGCCGTCGGCCGGCTCCCGCTCATCGCGGCCGTCCGCCGCATCCGCAACCCCGGCGCGAAGTTCGATGAGATGCCGGTACTGGAGGGGCCGCAAGGTGGCGGGAAGTCCTCCCTGTTGCGCGCCCTCTGCCCCGATGAATCGTGGTTCACCGACGACCTTCCGTTGGACGGGGAGGCGAAGCGGTTCATTGAGGCCGTCAAGGGGAAATGGATCGTTGAGGCCGGCGAACTGAAGGGGATGAGGCGCGCGGAGGCCGACGCGCTGAAGGCCGCCCTGTCCCGTCAGGTGGACCGCGCCCGCATGGCCTACGGCCGCGAGCCGGTGGAGCTTCCGCGCCAATGCGTCATCTTCGGCACGACCAACAGTGAGCGGTACCTGAAGGACACGACGGGCAATCGTCGGTACTGGCCGGTCCGGTGCGGCGCGCTGAAGGTGGCCGCGCTCGCCCAGGTGCGCGACCAACTGTGGGCGGAGGCCGCGGCGCTGGAGGCCGCCGGCGAGCCGATCCGGCTTGACCCGTCCCTCTACCCGCACGCGGCGGAGCAACAGGACGCCCGCCGGCAGGAGGACCCATTCTTGGAGGCGCTGGAGCCGGCGCTGTCCGGCTTGGTGGGCCGCCTGACCGCGCATGACGCCTGGGTGTTGGTGGGCAAGCCGGACGTAGGGACGCGGACCCAGGAGGACATGAACCGGCTTGGCGACGCGATGCGCCTACTCGGGTGGGAGCGGACGCGGCTCCGCTTCGACGGTGAGCGCCGATGCTGCTACGTCAAGGGAACGCAGGAGGAGCGCATGCGCCCCGTGGTCCTCAACCTGGACGGGGGCGAGTGGCGGACCCGCACCAACGGGGAGGGGGCCACCGATGCGTTCTAGCGTCCACGGCCCCGCAACGCATGGACGCCCTGGGGTGGACGCGAAATCGCCCCTGGGACTTCGGCAACGCCGATTTCGGCGCTTGTCCACCCCGTCCGTCCCTGGACACCCCACTTCCCTACAGGGGTCAGGAGCGGTACTCCATCCTTGGGCGGACGCCCTTCCTCTCTACCACTCTGAAGGAATAGGGGTGGACAGAGTGGACAGTAGAGAGAATGGCCCCGGACGCCCTGGGAGCCGCGATTTCCTGTCCACCCCAGGCAGTGGACGGAGGATGGACAGGCATGGACGGGGGAGGCTCCGCCTGGGCGCTAGCACCCGCTCCGGCGTCCCCCGTGTCCCAGAACTCCACGCGCGTTATGGGGCCTCGATCCCAGGGCGACGGCCCCACCGGCCTTACCAACGCACCCGCCCCGCCTTGCCAAGGCCCCCGGTCCGCCTAATACCGGCCGCCACGACCCAAGAACCGCTATCCCTCCCACCCATCCGGTCTAGGGGCCGCTCCGACCGGAGGTTCCCGGACCGCCGGCGCAGGACCGAGAACCACGACCGGGAGGGGGTAGGACCGAAAAAGCGCGGACCCATAACACATGGGTCCCCTCCGCTCACCGTGTACGGCTCCGATGCCTGGAGCCGATTTTAGGTCTTTGTTCGACTAGGAACCAACGCCCCATGACGACCCCCAACCCCGCCACCCCCGATCCCATCGACCCGACCTGGGCGCTCCCCGATGCGCCGACGCGCGGTCAACCAATCAGCGCCGCGACGTTCGCGCGGTTGCTCACGGCCGCGCGCGAAGGCGGGTGGCCCGCCGTGTGGCGCACCTGGGCGGAGGATCAGACGATCCTTGAAACGACCGGGTACAACCGGCCCGCGCGCAAATCGACGCTCGCCGAGTTCCTCCGCGACAAGCGCCCCGACCTTCGCGCGTTGCTGGAGGACGCCGCGAACGTCAAGCGCGATCGGTTGCTCACCGACCTGGAGACGGAGATTGAGCGGATCGCGCTCGGACCGGGTGACGTGGCCCGCGACTTCGGCAAAGACGGCCGCATCACGCGCGAGCGGTTCGACAAGCGGAACAAACTGTTCGCCATTCTGCAACTGTTGAAGGCGAACGACCGCGAGCGTTACGGCGATCATCGGCGCGTTGACGTGGCCGGCGAAGTCCGGCACGACCACGCCCACAGTATCAATGTCGGCGGATTCCTTGTCCGCCCCGAGGAAGTCCAACGGCTCCCGCCCGAGCGGGCCGCGTTGCTGTTGGAACTGTTGACCGAAGTTGAGCAGTTACGAACGGAGAACCCGAATGGCTACGAACGAGAACGAGTCCGCGTCCTGCCTGCGCCACAACAACCGGATTCGCCTGTTGCAGATGAAGCGACAGGCGGGCCAGACCTTGACGCCCGATGAGGCGCGGGACCTGGAGCGCGGATACCTCTGGGTACAAGGTGGGGGTAACGTGTTCACGACCGTTCCCCTCAATGGCCCCATGACGCGCGAGCAATGGGACGCCTACGCCAAGCGCCGCAACGCGGAGAACGCGAAGCGTCAGGCGGAGAACCGCTCCGCGCTCGATTCGTTGTAGCCGTAACCATTGCTATGTAATGACTTGCATTGCCACTATGTAATCTAACTTGTACGATTGTGGTGCAATGAGCAAGGAAGGCACCACGATTGCCACGTCCACCGACGCCGCGACGCTCGCCGATCAGATCATCGCGTCATTCGTCATCAAGGACACGACCGCCCGCGCCGTCCTCCGCGCTATCCGACTCGCCGACGATGAAGGCGCGGCCCGCGCGATGCCTGACCACATACGCCGCGCTTGCCGCGAGTGTCGCGCCCGCATCGGGCCGACGGCCGCCGCGCTCGGGTGGCTCCGCGACATTCACGACGGCCGGTGGGTCGATGCCACGTCCGACGATCCCGGCCCCGATGATGCGCTCCCGCCTTGCGGGGACGCCGGGGACCTGGAGTCTCGCGCTTGTCTGTTGGTGTTCGCGCTGATCGGTGACGCGGTGCGTTGCTCGGTGGCCTTGCCGATGCGCGCCGCCGGTTGAACTGGCCCTTTGCTCCCCGGCGCGGCGGACCGACAGGCCGTCCGCCGGTTTGAACGAACGCCCGTGAGTCAGCACACGGGCAGATTCCCCGGCGCTCGCCCATCGGGTGAACGAACCGGGTTTCCAGTTTGCCCCGGCGCTCATTGGCGTGGGCCGTCGGGGTTTGGCGTACCGGCCTCCGTTCGTCACGGCGCGAAAGCGTCGGCGGAGGTTTCGACGGCCCGTGTGTGTTGCCGGGCGAAGTGGACCGCATGGAGAAGCGAGCAATGGCCGACAGAAACGTAACCGACCTTCCGTCCCCGAGCATCGGGCGGGCGAACATCACCGACCGCCAAGCGGCGCACGTCATCGGCGAGAACGCCGGCCAACCCGTCTACAGCGCGGAGTTCACGTCCGCCCTTGCCGGCATGGGTGCGATGGAGGACGCTACCGGCAAGTTGCTGGAGGCGGAGTCCGCGAGCCGCAACGCCGGCCGGGATCAGGCCGCGTCGGACCGGCTCCGGCGCGGAGCGCAGAAGTCGCTAGCCGGCGCGACCAAGGCGCTTGAGGACTCCCTGTCCGCCCTGGGCGAGCATCGCACCAAGGCGAATGCCGAAGTCGCCCAGGCCGTCGGGGTCGATGCCGCCAGAGTGAGCGTGACGGACAACGCCCGCGGCGCAGAGGTGCGGGAGTTCATCCGCTCACTGGACAGGATGAAGCGGATGAGCGCGATTCAGGACGCGATCCGGGAGGGCGACCGAGAGTTCATCGCCGGGATTCTGGCGATGCCCCGGCTCGCCGGCCTGACGGCCGATGAGGCCGCGCAACTTCGGGCCGACGCGGAATCGACGTTCGCGCCGGAGGCGTTCAAGCGCCGCGCGGAGATTGACGTACTGGCGAAGCGGTTGCGCACGGCCGGCGGGGCGTTCATCGACCGCTTCGGCGCACTCGCCGGCGTCGGTGACACGGCCGGCGCTCGCGCGGAGAGGGCGCTCGCGGCCCTGGAAGGGGGCGCGGCCTAATGGCGGACACCAACACCGACAAGGCTCCGGCCACCCTGGAGGAAGCGAATGAGGCAATCGCCAAGTTGCGGAAGGCGCTGGACGCCGAACGCACCGACCACACGGCGACGCGCGCGAAGGTCGGCCTGAGCGCGGCCGACGATGAGGCCGTAGAGAAGATCGTTGCCGCGCGGCTCGCGCCCGCCAAGGCGGAGTCTGACGCCGCGCTGTCGGCCGCCACGACCGAGCGGGACAAGGCCGTAGCGGAGCGGGACGCGATCAGGGCCGAGCGTGCGGCGGAGAAGGTTGAGGGCGCGATCGGCGCGGCCCTTGGCGCGTCCGCCCTCATCAAAGACAACGCCCCCGATGCCACGGCCATGATGCGCGGTCTGTTCCACCTCGATTCGGCCGGGGCCGTCGTCACCAAGGGCGGGGACACGGGCGAAGCGGCCGGCATGACGCCGGCGCAGTTCGTCGCGTCGCGCCTGACGGCGCTTCGGGGCCATTGGTTCCCGAAGTCGGTTGGGGGTGGCGCGTCCGGGGGGAGCGGCCGGGGCGGTCCATCCGGTGACGTGTCGGTGTTCGACCCCGCTTCGCCCCGCTACTCCATCACGGGTCAGGCGCTGTACGAACGGCGCTTCGGCATGGACCGCGCCCGTCAGGCGGCCCGGCAGTTCGGCGTGACGCTCGCCGGGGAAGGCCGGCGATGAGGACCAATGCGGAATGGGCCGCGTTCCTGACCCCGTTGGTTACGCGATTCACCCGGCATCGCGGCCCGATCAACGATGCCACCATCGGCGCAATCGTCCGGCTCGCCTGTCAGCAACAGACCGACGGAGCTGGCCCGGTGACTCGCCCTGGGCTGGAGGAAATGGCGGAGGCGTCGGAGGCGTTCCCGGGTTCGGACGTACTCGCCCTCCGGGATTTCTTCCACGGGAGGTATCCGGCGGATTGAGCCGGGACGGAAACAGCCGGAACAACTGGAGCGCCAGCCGGGGGCGAAACCGATACCATGTGTCCAGTGGCGAGTACTAGGCGGATTACAGAGCGTGGCATGGTTCGACGGGCGACTCCGTTCGTCCTAGCGGCCCTTTGCCTCTGTCCCGATCAGGTGCGCGTAACGCACGAGTTACCCATCGGTCCGTCGATCGCCGACGTAGTGATTCTGCGGTCTCGCGCGGACCTCGTGCGACCGGAAGCGCCGCTTACCGTCGCCGAGTGCATCGTGCTGTCAACGCTCCGTCGCCTTGGATCGGCTCGGCCGGAGACGATCGGCCGTCACGTCTTCATGTCGGCCGATGAAGTACGCGACCTGCTAGAGGGACGATTGTCGGAATGGCGACTGGTCAAGTCGCGCGAGCGCGGCATCGTTGAGGTGCGGGCATCCTGGGTTCAGGCGGCGGAAGTGATCGCGGTAGAGGCGAAGTTGACCCGCTGGCGCGATGCCCTCGCGCAGGCGACGGCATACCGGCGGTATGCCGATCGGGCGTTCGTGCTGCTTCCCAAACCCAGCGCGGACTTAGCCATCCAACACGAGTCCGCCTTCCGCGCGGCCGGTGTCGGCCTCATGGCATACGACGCCCAGGGGGTCGCGTGCATGATCGCCAGTCGGAAGGCTAGACTTCATTCGTGGCACCGCGAATACGCCCTCTCGCGCGTCTGAGAGAAGGTGCCCTCGTCCGGGGCACTTCATGCCAGACCCTGCCCTTGATCGCTTGCGCTCTGTGCTGCCCGCTGGTATCACCGTCGCCGCACCTTTGGGCGGCGGAGGACAGGGGACGGTGTTTCGCGGTACGTGTGATGCGGCGAATGCCGCCGTCAAGGTGTTCAAGACCAACGCGGATACTCGGCGGGTTGATCGAGAGATCGACCTGTTGTCCCAACTGACCTGTCCGCATGTCGTGCGGCTCCTACGCCACTTCTCCGCGACGCTCGACAACGATCCCGTTCGGATTCTGGCGTACGAACTGCACGACGGCGGCGACCTAACCCAGCATCTACGCGCAGGGGCTGCGGCCGTCTCTCCCGCTGAACTTATCAAGATCGGCACGGAGGTATCGACGGCAATCAACACGCTCTGGTCCAAGCGCATCGTTCACCGAGACATCAAGCCGGCCAATATCGTCAGGGCGGCAGACGGGCACTACGTGTTGGTGGACGTTGGCTTCGCCCGTCACCTGGACCGCTCCGACTTGACCATCGGCGGGTCGCCGGGCACCCAGGGATTCCGGTCGCCCGAACAAGCGCGGGGCCGGAAGGCGTTGACGATCCACTCCGACGTGTTCTCTCTCGGCATCACTCTCTACATGCTCGCGGCGAAGGTGCACCCGTTCGGCGGGCGCGATTTGACGACGCCCGCACCCGTCAATACCGCTCCACTCACCGCGCGGGGCGACCTCCCGGCGGGGTTCGTAAAGATCGTGGAACAGATGCTGGATTTCACACCGGCGAATCGGCCTACCGACGCGGCGGCACGATTCGCGGCATTGGGAGGCCCGTGATGTTCGCACTCAACGAGGGGTACCAGTGGAAGTCTTCTCACTTCGCCGACTCGCTGCACGGCGCGGTCTACCTGGCTGCCGGGAACCACGCTGAGCGCATGCGGCGAAGCGTGCTGAGCGACTTCGCGTGGCAGTTGTTCGACCCACAGTTGTACCTTGCCGGCCTGGAAGCGAGCCGGCGCACCAAGGTTTGCGCGCGACTGGCAACCTACCCCTGGTTCGGCGTGACCGATCTGCCCGACTTCGATAGCGGCAATACGTCCCTTCCCAAGTGGCAGGCGCGCATTCAGGGGATGATCGCTCGCCGCTGGCCGGGCGCGGCACCGACTGGCGACGACATTGCGCCCGCAGCGCGCTCCGCCGTCGAGTTTCAGGCTGACAGGGGCTGTACCCACATCATCCTTCCAACGCCATTGATCGACGAGCGAGAGGACGAAGCACAAGCGCAGGGCGAGTGGATCGACGCGGGGCTGGAGGCGGCCCAGGATATCGACGTTGGGCAACCAATCGTTGCCACGGTGGCCCTCTCTGAGGGTGTGCTGAACGATGCGGCATTCAACGCGGGCGGATTCCTGGACACTATCGTGGATCAGGTGTCCTCCCGTGACGGCGTGAGCGGCGCATACATCGTGGTTGCACAACTGCAATCGCACCACCCACTTCAGCCGCCGGAATCTGTTTCTCGCGCATACGCGCACCTGACTCGGGCGTTCGTGAAGTGTGGATACGACTTTGTGTTCGTGAACTTCGCCGATGCCTTCGGCGTGGCGTGCGTTGGACTGGGAGCCGCAGGGTTTGCTACCGGCCCCAGTCAGAGCCTGCGCCGACTCTCTCTCGCCGGGTTCCAAGACGAAGGGGGCGGCATTGCCCTGCCCCATCTCTACTCGCATCCCGTCGTCGGGGAGTTCCTGCCGGAGCGCGATTTGTCTGTCCTCGCGGAGAACGACCTTCTGGCGCACGTGAAGGACCAAACAGTTCACAGTGGCGACCTGTTCAGCGCGCTGGAGCGCACCGGCTCTGCGGCGAACGTGAGGGCATGGCTTGAAAGCAAGAACAACTTGGCCGCCGCGACGAAGCACTTCATCGCCCGCATGATCGCGGAGGGAACCCACTACTCACGGCGGACGCCGGAACAACGTGCGGCGCGAGCCGAGCGATGGCTGACGGAGGCCGCCCGGAAACAGGCCACGCTCGCGGAGGAACTCGACGAAGAAACGATTGAGCCGACCTTCGCGCCCGCTGCAACATGGCTTGAACAATACCGCGAAGGTTCCTGAACGCCCCCGGCTGGACTCGAACCAGCAACCACCGATTTAGAAGACCGGAGCGCTATCCGATTGCGCCACGGGGGCAAGCGTTACGGACGATTCTACGCGCTGGCCCGCTTCGCCTTCCGGTCCTCCGGGACGATCAGGGCCGCCGGGTTCGCGGCGGCCGGCACCGTCCCGGCCTTGCGGATCAGGAACGCGGACACCTTCTCCGTCGCGGCCCGCATCGCGTCCATGCTGGGCCGGTTGTACCTGTGGTTCATGTTCGTACTGTCGGGCGTGTGGTTCATCAGACCCTTCATCACCCGCTCCGACACGTTGACCCCTTCCTCATCGCCCGTACTGGCGAACGTGTGGCGGAGCCGGTGCGGGTTGGCGAGCGCCGTGAACTTCCGGGGCTGGCCCTTCGGATCAGGCACCCACTCGCCGGCCTTGTTCCGCTTGAAGCGGAGGATTCGCCCTTCGGCGTCCCGCCGGTAGTCCTGTTGCTTCGGCTCCGACAGGTGAATCACGCCCCCGGACTTGTCGCGCGCCGGGAACACCCACCCGTCATCGTCGCCGAACAGCGCCGCGTTCTCCGCCTTGCGGCGCTTCAGGATTTCGACGGCCGGCGCGGACAGGGGAACGGTGAACGCCTTGCGCTCCCCGCCCTTCGGGCATGGCCGGTGCATCGACTTCGCCGGCAGGGACACCCGCTCCCCCGCCGCGTTGACGTACCACGCCTGTTTGTCGGTGAGGTTCACCTGATCCCAGCGGAGCGTCCGGGCGTCAAGGCTCCGTAACGCACTGAGCGCCACAAACCAGTACCAATCGCAACGGACGGAGTTCCGAATCGCGTTCACCTGGGCGGCCCACTCGGGGAGCGCCTCCCATTCGATGGGCTTCCCCTTCGCTTCCTCATGCCACACGTCACCGAACCGACGAACGGGGTTCACTGCCCCGTAATTCTCATCGGCCTCCCGCTTGCTCGCGGCCGTGTTCCAGACCGCGCGGAGGTTGCGGAACGCCTTGTTGGCTACCGTCCCGCCGTGGTCATCGCAAACCGCGCCGTGGCGGTCCACACACTCCGTCCGCGTGATGCCGGCGATGGGCCGCTCCATCCACTCGCCCAGGTAGCGGGTCATCTCATCGCCCATCGACCCCACCGAGCGGGCGCGATCGCGCCGGCGCATCTTGGCGAAGTGTTCCTCCATCGCCTGGGCGAGCGTCAGCGCCCGCCACTTCGCTTCATCCGTCATCGCCTGGGCGGCCGGGTCCATGACCTGGGCCGCGTCCCCGTTCACCTGGGCGACCGGGGACGGGTCGAACTGTTCCGACCGGCGCTGGGGCGCTCCGTCCCGCTCCAGCCGATCCCGGACGCGGGCGACGATCCGGCCGACCTCCGCCGCGTCCCCGGCCTTGGCGGCCGTGTTCGCGTCCCCCAGTTCGCCCCGGACCTTTTCCGCCAAGTCGCGGAAGTCGGAGGCCGTCCGCTTCCCGCCGGCTCGCCCCAGGGCCACGCGGACCGTCTTCCCGCCGACTTCGCGTTGGACGTAGAAGGTGGCCGTATCGCCGGACACCTTCAACAGGAACCCCTTCAGCCGGTCGTCGGTGAAGACGAGGGGTTCCCCTGCCTGGGCCGCCTGGGACCGACACTCCGCCACCCCGTCATTCGTCAGGTAAACGCGACGCTCCATATCGGACCTCCGATTCCTTACCAAGGGCCTTGGTAAGGTCGGTCCCTCCATACCCGTGCGTGACGGCTACAGACGGACCGTTCAGAAATCCCTATGGAACACGGCGTTTACAACACCTGGGGCAACGGCTACAGGCCGCGATCAGCCCTTAGAAGACCGCTGCTCTGTCCAGCTGAGCTACCGGGACCTGCACCGACCGAATCTCCCAAGTCTATG
This sequence comes from Phycisphaerales bacterium, assembly GCA_020849615.1. Classification (GTDB taxonomy): domain Bacteria; phylum Planctomycetota; class Phycisphaerae; order Phycisphaerales; family UBA1924; genus JADLFW01. Next base: position 43,992 of record JADLFW010000040.1, on the reverse strand, counting down.
AACCACCCGCCCGCCAACAATGCCGCCCATGCGCAGCCCCCCGATCCTCGTTCTCGCCGCCCTCGCCAGCCTCGCCGCGCCGGCCCCGGCCCAGACCACCGCCCGCATCGCCACCTTCAACGTCGAGGACCTCCGCACTGAAGACCTCCAGAATCCCAGCTCCCCCCGCGCCAAGCGCCTCGCCGAGGTCATCCAGCGCCTCGCCCCCAACATCATCCTCCTCAACGAGATCGCCTACGACGGGCCCGACTCCCCCGGCTTCGACCCCGCCGCCGGGCCGGGCCTCAACGGCCAGCGCTTCGCCGATGCCTTCCTCGCCGTCCCCCAGATCCCCGGCCTCCCCGCCCTCCGCTACAAGGCCTTCATGGCCCCCGTCAACACCGGCGTCCCCAGCGGCCTCGACCTCAACAACGATGGCCGCATCATCACCACGCCCCCCGCCATCTCCACATCACCCCCCGACGCCGAGGCCCGCGCGTACGCCGAGGACTGCTGGGGCTTCGGCACCTTCCCCGGCCAGTACGGCATGGCCCTCCTCGTCGATGAACGCCTCACCATCCTCGCCGATGAGATCCGCACCTTCCGCCTCCTGCCCTGGGACTACATGCCGGGCGCCTTTCTTCCCCAGTCGCCGGATGGCCGACCCTGGTACGACGATGCGGAGAAAGCCGTCGCCCGCCTCAGCTCCAAGAGCCACTGGGATATCCCCATCCAGTTCCCCGATGGCCGCACCGTCCACTTCCTCTGCAGCCACCCCACCCCGCCCGCCTTCGACGGGCCGGACAAACGCAACGCCCGACGCAACCACGATGAGATCCGCTTCTGGGCCGACTACATCACGAGCGCCACCTACCTCGTCGATGACAAGGACCGCCAGGGCGGCCTCGACCGCCGCGCCTCCTTCATCATCCTCGGCGACCTCAACGCCGATCCCGATGAGGGCGATGGCTTCAAGCAGCCCATCACCACCGCCCTCCGCGGCTGCGAACGCATCAGCTTCGAGTTCACCCCCACCTCCGATGTCCCGTGGCCGGGCCTCGACGCCGATGACACCGCCCTCTTCAAGCTCCGCGTGGACTACATCCTCCCCTCCCGCAACCTCGAGATCACGGCGGGCGGCGTCTGGCGACCCCCGCCCGACACCCCCGACTGGCCCAGCGACCACTTCCCCGTCTGGGCTGAGGTCTTCTTCCCCCCCATGATGAAGGACTGACAATCCGACACTGTGTCTCGCGGCCCCCCGGAGCTACCCCGGGCCGGACCTCCCGAACCCCCTGATTCGCGTTCATTTCCCTGCGAACCCCACCCCTCTTGAGTACCATTGCTGTCCGACAGCAAGCCGTCCGATCTGGCGGCAATTACGCAGGAGCTCGCCCGGGTGCATTCCACGCCAGTCCGGCCCTCAGCCACAGCTAACGTCATCCTCGATTCCGCCGGGCTGCCCCTCACGGATTCGGTGGCCATCGCCGCGCAGCCCACGTGCGTGACCCTCCCCGCGGAACTCATCGCGCCCGCGCAGACGGGGCTCTTCCGCGCCCTGGTCGAGACCACCAAGCCCCGCATCACGCGCCTGGTCACCATCACCTCGATCGTCGGGTTCGTGATGGCCGCCATCGCCCGCACCTGGACCTTCGAATCCCTCGCGACCCTCGCCGTCGCTGCGATCGCCGGCACCGCGCTCTCCGCCGCCGGCGCCAACGCCCTCAATCAATGGATGGAGCGCCGCCGCGATGCGCTCATGCGCCGCACGGCGGGCCGGCCGCTCCCGCGCGGCAACGTCGCCCCCGCCGCGGTCCTCGCTACCGGCATCGGCCTCGGCATCGCCGGCGTATCTCTCCTGCTCGCGTTCTGCGGCCCCGTCCCCGCCCTGGTCTCCCTCGCGTGCATCCTCGTCTACGTGCTCGCCTACACGCCGCTCAAGCCGATCTCCCCCATCGCCACCTTCGTCGGCGCGATCCCGGGCGCGCTCCCCCCGCTGATCGGCTGGAGCGCAGCCTCCGCCGCCCCGGGCTTCGCCCCGCTCCTCGAGCCGGCCGGCCTCTCCCTCTTCGCCATCATGTTCATCTGGCAGATCCCGCACTTCCTGGCCATCGCCTGGATGTATCAGGATGACTACGCCAAAGGCGGCTTCCGCGTCCTGCCCCTGCTCCCCAACGGCGGGCCTAGAACCGCCCGCACCGTCGCCCTGTGGACGCTGCTGCTGGTCCCCGCCACCCTCGCGCCGGCCTGGTTCATGCCCGACCGCCTCGGCTGGGCCTACCTCACCATCGCAGGTGTCTCAGGGGTTGCGTTCGCGTGGCTGGCGGCCCGGCTCGTCATCCACCGCACACGTCCCGCGGCACGCCGCGTCTTCTTCGCCTCGATCATCCACCTGCCGCTGCTGCTGGTCGCGATGGTCGGCGAGGCGCTCATCCGCGCGGTGATCTGATCCCGGCGCACCGGGCGACCCGCCGGGCCAGCGCATTATCCATGCCCGCTTCGCTTATCCCGTTTTCGCGGATCAGACCGCCTGCTTCTCACGCGGCGCCGGCCCGGGCTGCTGCGACTGCTTCAACCGCTGGATCCCGCGGTACTTCCAGTTGTTCACCGTCGAGATCTTCACATCCAGCGCCAGCGCTGTCGCCTCGTAGCTCAGGTCGCGGCACACGATCATGCCCACCGCGTCCTGCTCCTCCGCTGGAAGCTGGCCCAGCAGGCCCGCCGTCTCGGAGTCCCCCTGATCCGGCGCCCCGCACTCGCGATGCTCGAACCGTTGCAGCTCGCCGCTGATGAACTCCTCCAGCTTCTTGAGCCGGCGGTGCCGACGCTTGATCAGGTTGTCCGCGATCTTGATCAGGTAGCTCACGCTCATCGGCCGGGATTCAAGGTCATCCTTGTCCAGCAGCCGCACGAACACTTCCTGGGCCACATCCTCCGCGGTCGCCTGGTCCACCGAGCGCCTGGCGAAGAAGTAGACCCGCTCGTAGAACTCCTCGAAGAGGCGCAGGACCAACGCACCGCGGGCATCGACGGGCATGTAAGGCCTCCCTTTTCCACCGGCCCGCCGCTGATCGCGACGAACCCCACCTCTCATCCACGCGGGCAGCGACCCCACCGGCCTCTGCTCCGCGCTGCGCCCTGACGGGCGATCTCGACGGGTGGGAAGACCCCACCCCCGGAACCGGCACGCTCACAACCCGCGGCCATCCCGGAAAGCCACCACTACCAGAACACTTGTATTTATCGGCTTTTTCCGACGCAAGCCCAAATGACCCCCCGCGGGGTCAAACGGGGGTGTTTACCGGGCCTTGCGTTGCTCACTCGCCCCGCGGTCCATCACTGACTGGCACTCATTCCGGGTATGTTGCGCGACCGAAAGCGCTACCGGTCACTCCGCCCTCTGCCCCAGCGCCGACATCACCCGCGATCGCATCACCTCGCCCCGCACCTGCCGCTTCCCGAAGCCGGGCGTGGCCCCCTCACGCTCGGCCCGCGCCTGCGCCTCCGGCAGGTCACTCACCAGCATGAACGCCGCCACTCCCCCATATCGCGGGAGCAACTCCAGCCCCTCCGCCACGCTGAACTCCCCATCCAGCACGCGATTGACCAGCAGGAGGTCACTCCCCGGCGCCAGCCGGGCCAGCGCCTCATCCGAATCCGCGACCTCGATCCTCGCTTCCGGCAGCATCGACCGCAGCGCCGACCTCAGCATCGACACATCCGGCCCGCAGTGACCCACCAGCACGATCCGCTTGCTCATTCGTCCTCCACCTTCTCCGCGATCACCTCGCCCGATTTCACCCACACCCGCGCCCGTCCGATCCGCAGCTCTCGCCGCCCTCCCACACCATCCCGTACCGCCCGCGCTGCACGCTCCACCACCCCCCGCCCCGCGCGGTCCATCCCGACACCCCGCCCCAGCCGCCGCGCTGCGGCCCGCAGCACCGCCCCCACCACCACTTCCGGCTCTTTCCTCAAAGCATCCCGCGCCCACAGCAGGCGCCCCTCTTCATCTTGCGCTGCGCTGCGCAGCAGCTCCGCGGCCCGCGCCTCCACCACCCTCGCTGCCGCCCGCATCAGCTCCACGCTCCGCGCGGCCCGCGCCGCCGCATCGGGCCGGATTTCCCGCAGCACCGGCAGCACCCGCTTCCGCAGCTTCGCCCGCACCCGCGATTCATCCTGGTTCGTCGCATCTTCGCGCCATTCCCACCCCCGCGCCCGGCACAACCCCTCCGCCTCCTCCCGCGTCACCCCCAGCATCGGCCGCACCAGCTCCACCCCAGGCGCCAGCCGCCGCCGCGGCGCGATCCCCCCCAGCCCCGCCGGGCCCGCGCCCCGCATCAGCCGCATCAGCACCGTTTCCAGCTGGTCATCCGCGTGATGCGCCGTCGCCACAAACACACACCCCTCCTTCACCGCCAGCCGGGCCAGCGCTGCGTACCGCAGCCGCCGCGCCACCCCCTCCGCATTCCCGCCCCGCCCGCGCACCCGCACCCGCGCCTCCACCATCCTCAGCCCCGACCGCGCCGCCAGCTCCGCCACCGCATCCCGGTCCGCCCTCGCCGCCGCCGCGGGCCGAAGGTCGTGCACCACGTGCGCCACCACCATCGCCGGGCCCAGCCCGGCCATCGCCAGCACCAGCGCCGATGAATCCGCCCCGCCCGAGCACGCCAGCAGCGTCGAACCCGCCGGGCCCACCTTCCCACGCCCCGTCCGGCCCGTCAGCTCTCGCCACGACCGCACAATCCGCGCCGCCACCGCGTGACGGGCCGGGCCTCCGGGCTTGGATGCCGCATCGTGCACCGGGAAGCGTAGGAATCCGCCCTCACGCGCCCCGCGCCATCCCGGTATCATCGCCGCCGCAAGCATGAACCCCGCCGATGCCATCGTCACTCTCGCCGCCGCACCCACCAACTGGCCCGGCTCCTTCAACCTGCCGACCTGGCTCGCCCCCGTCCTGGCCACCGCCGGCATTCTGCTGGGCATCACGATCATCATCATCCAGATCCGCTCCGACCGCCGGCGCGCGGGCCGGGCCGCCCACGCACAGCCCGCCGCCCAGCCCGGCACCTCCACGCCTCAGGCCGGGCCGCTCCGCGATGTCATCCGCGATGCCGAGGAGCTCATCGACCGCCTCGCGGCCCGGGCCGACAGCCAGGCCCAGCGCCTGGAGGCGCTCATCCACCAGGCGAGCGCCGCCGAACGCCGGCTGTCAGAAGCGCAGGCCCGCGCCGCCGCGGCCCCGCCGCAGCCGGCCGCCGCGCCGAACGCGCAGCGTCACCCCACAGCGTCCCGCCCGGCCGCGGCCCAGCCGCAGCTCGAGCCCAAGCCCGCGGCCCGCGCAGCATCGCATGATCCGCTCGAGGCCGCGCACAACGACGTCTACGACCTCGCGGACCAGGGCCTCCCGCCCGGCGAGATCGCCAAGCGGCTGGGCGCACCGAAAGGCGAGATCGAGCTGATCCTCAGCCTCCGCCGGCTTTGATATTGAAAAGGGCTCGGCGCCTGATCGCCGCGCAAGGCGCGGCGTTCTCAGCGCCCGTGAACGAATCCATCGGACACGAACAAACGGAGAGGGGGAGATTCGAACTCCCGAGGACCCAAAAGAGCCCTGCCGGTTTTCGAAACCGGTCCATTCAACCGCTCTGGCACCTCTCCAGGGCCGGCACGGCCTCATCATTGGGCCCGCCCCCCGGCCGATCAACTCTCCCCCGCCCCGCCCGCCGGGCCGGGGCGGCAAATACCTCAGTCGTGGGCCGGGGCGTACCACAGGGGCGCATCCGGGCCGATCGGCACCCCGGCCCCCACCCACAGCAGCAGGAACGCCATCCACACGATGAAGAACACCACCGAGTACGGCAGCATCAGGGCGATCAGATTCCCGATCCCCGCCGATTTGGAGTACCGCTGCACCGCCACCAGCACCACGATCACGTACGAGTTCAGCGGCGTGATGATATTGGTGACGCTGTCCCCCACCCGGTAGGCGCACTGCGTCAGCTCCGGGCTGATCCCCACCATCATCATCATCGGCACCAGGATCGGCGCCAGCGCTGTCCACTTCGCGCTCATCGACGACATCATGATGTTGATGAACATCGTCAGCACCACCACCGCCACCAGCAGCAGCAGCGGCGGCAGCCCCAGCGACACCAGCGTCTGCCCCCCCGCGTTTGCCAGCATCGCATCCAGCCGGCTGAAGCGGAAGCACTCGATGAACTGCGCCGCGAAGAACGCCATCGCGATCACCGGCGCCATGCTCGACATCGCGTACACGAACGCCTTGGTCACATCCCCCTGCGACCGGATCGACCCCGTCACCAGCCCGTACGCCAGCCCCGGCACGAAGAACACCGCGAAGATGATCGGCACGATCGCCACCGTCCAGCGCGGCTGCGGGTCGGCGGGCCGGGCCAGCCGCGCCTCGCCCGTCACCGGGCCCGTCAGCCGGGCGGCACCCCGCACCGGCCGACCCGCGCTGTCCTGCCCCGCGCTCTCCAGCGTGTACCCCGCCGGCACCTCGACAATCCCCGTGATCGGCCCGCCCTCCGGCGCTCCCCCCTCGGCGGCGGTGAACCTGCCCGGCGCCGCCGGAGGCGTCACGGGGATCGTGCCGTAGTTGGGCGCCGGCGCCGGCATCGGCCCGTGCAGCGGAGCGCCAGGGATGAACAGCAGACCGCCCACCACCGCCAGGATCGCGACCAGGCCCAGCAGCGCCGCCCGCAGCCCGCGCACTTCCTCCGGCGCCAGCCGTCGGTCGGTCTCGCTGGCCGCGACCTCGATGGCGCCCTGGCCCGTCTTGATAAGCCGCGGCTCGACGATCCACGCCGTCACGGCCCAGCCGATGAACGTCAGCAGGAACGTCGAGGCCGCCATGAAGAACCAGTTGCACGTGGCGATGACGTTGTACGACGGCTCGATGATCCGCGCGCCCGTCTGCGTCAGCCCGGCCACCAGCGCATCGGTCGCCGCGATCACCAGGTTCGCCGAGAACCCCGCCGACACGCCCGCGAACGCCGCGGCGATCCCCGCCAGCGGCGGCCGCCCGTACACCACGTACAGCGCCGCCGCCAGCGGCGGCAGGATGATGTACCCCGCATCGCTCGCCATGTTCGACATCACGCCCAGGAAGACCACCGTGGGCGTCAGCAGGCTCGAGGGCACCAGCAGCGCCAGCCACTTCATCGCCGCCCCGAACAGCCCCACCTTCTCCGCCACCCCGATCCCCAGCATCCCCACCAGCACCACACCCAGCGGCGCAAAGTTGATGAAGTTGCGGATCATGTTCGCCACCAGCCAGTACAGCCCATCCCGGCTCAGCAGGTTCGTCGGCGAGATCGGCCGCCCCTCCGCCACCAGCTCCACCTTGGGCCTTCCCGACTTGTCCTTCACGGGCCGCCGGGCCTGGCTCCCAGATTCGTCCGTGTAGATCTCCAGCATCACCTGCGGCCGGTGCGGCTGCACCGACCACCCCATCGCCGACCCCGCCGCCGACAGCACCATCACGATCAGCGTCGCGCCCAGGAACAGGAACACCGGGTCGGGCAGCTTGTTGCCCAGCCACTCGATCAGCCCCAGCACGCCGCCGTTACTCTCGGATGATGCCGCGGGCGTCGTCGCCATCGGGAAGCTCCTGGTGCAGGAAAAGCCGGTAGCCGGGCCCGGCGGGCCTGAACAGACCCGCACGCGAACCGCCCGGCGGCGGCACAGGATACCCGCATTGTCAAGCGCGGCCTCAGCCGCGGGCGGACAGCACCCGCGCGATCTCGGCCACGATCGCTTCGGGCTCGCTCATGCGCCCGGCGCCCACGGCCCGGCACGCCTGCCAACCCTCATCCGGGCCGATGAACCCGAACCCATCCGCTCTCAGGGTCGCCAGGTTCCGCTGCGTGCTGGGCTGGGCCCACATCACGGTGTTCATGGAGGGCGCCAGCAGCACCGGCGTCTTCTCCCGGTCGATCGCGCTGAGGATCAGCGACACCACATCATCCGTCCGGCCCGTCGCCAGCTTCGCCAGGCAGTCCATCGTGCACGGCGCCACCACCGCCAGGTCCGCCGCCGATGCCAGCGAGATGTGCTGCGGGTCCTGCGACTCGATGTGCTCCCACTGGCTCGTGTACACGGGCCGGGCCGACAGCGCCTGGAACGTCAGCGGCGTGATGAACTTCACCGCCGCATCCGTCATCGCCACCGTCACCTTCGCACCCGCCTGCGCCAGGCGGCTCACCACCGTCGCGGTCTTGTACGCCGCGATCCCGCCCGTCACTCCCACGACGATCGTCTTGCCCTTGACCGCGCGGGCCAGACTCTCAGCGGCCACCGCCGCCGCGGGCCCGGACGGGCCCGCCGCTCCGCGTTGAGGTTCGTTGGGGACTGCCGCCATGACGGTGCAGACAACGCCGAGAATGCCGGCGGATCAGTCGGAAGACAACTCGGAAGCCCGGGTCTTGGAGGCGACCAGCTTGCCGGGGTCGAACTCGAGCGTGATGCGGTCGCTCATGACTTCCTCGATCGCGACCTCGAGGTCCGACCGGCCGTTGCGGTCGACCAGGGGACGCGCCCCCTCCATCAACTGCACCAGCCGGCGCTGGATCAGCGTGGTCAGCTTGAACCGCCCGCCGGCCTTCTCCACGATACGGTCGCTCTTCAGGGCTTCAATCATGCTCGCATCCAGAGGGCAGTACCGAGCACCTCCGGCGGCCGCGGTACGGCACACACCGTTCCGCCGGTCGATTCGCCTGGGTCCCGGCCCGTTCTGCAACTTCACTGGTATACTAGGTCACCCTCGCGTGGCGGACCAAGCGGCGATACTTTCGGCGGGCCGCGGCCCGCGCGGGGCGTGGAACAGCTTCGACCTGTGTACGGGTGGCCCGGCCTGCCGGGCCGCAGGGCTTCGCGGGCCGCCAAGGCCCGGCGGACTGCTTGGCGAGGTGCCGCTTGATCGGTCCAGAGTGGAAGATGGGTGACCACGTCCGCCACGCCGGCAGACCCGAGTGGGGCAACGGCCAGATCACCGCCGCCGAATCCGTCATCCAGGACGGCCGGGCCTGCCAGCGCGTCACCGTCCGCTTCGACCGCGTCGGCCTCAAGACCCTCTCCACCGCGTTCGCCGATCTCCGCCCGGCCGAGACCCTCGTCAGCTCCGAAGCGCCGACCGACCCGCTCCTCGCCGACGGGCCGGCCGTCCAGGAGCTCCTCTCACGCGTCCCCGAATCCGCCACCGACCCGTTCTCCACTCCGCGCAAGCGCCTCGAAGCCACCCTGAACCTCTACCGGTTCTCGGATCGTGGCGGTTCCCTGCTCGACTGGGCCGCCGCGCAGACCGGGCTCAAGGACCCCTTGGCCCGATTCAGCCGCCACGAGCTCGAGGGACTCTTCCAGAAGTTCCAGTTCAATCTGGATGCCCACCTGAAGAAGCTCGTCCGGGATTTGAAGAAGGCCGACCCCGCCACCCTGACCGCCCTCGCCGCCTCCGCCTCACCCGCCGCGAAACAGGCGTTGAGGCGGGCGGACGCCGCCCGTTGAGTTCTTGCAACATCTCACCCAGACGGCCCGCGCCCCGGCAGGCCCGTAACGCCGCGGCTGCGCCGTAATCCGCCTCCTCGGGCCGGAAAGCCCGTTTTCTGGGACGGGCCGCGTCTGGCACGCCGGGCCCGCCGCGATTGGCCCGGCTGTTGTTCCTCTGTCACTCGCCGACGCCGCCCGGAGAGAAGAGAGCGGCCGGGACCGTGGGGCCCGGCCGAGGCCAAGGCAGACAACAACAGACCAGCGCAGGAGAGACCAGATCATGAACGAGCAGGAGTTCCAGCAGAAGCTCGGCGACCTCATCAAGCAGATCGGCGACCTCCCGGAGTCTGACCGGGCCAAGCTCGAGCAGCTCGCGGATGAGACAAAGGATCGCCACAGCTCGATGAAAAAGACCATCAACGATCTCCAGGAATCCCTGGATTACCTGCGCCTGAGCATCAAGTACCTGGTCTTCGATCTGGAAGCCACGCGGCGCGAGAACGAGTACCTCCGCAAGCTCATCGACAACCAGTCCGGCGGCGATCAGCGCCGCGATGATGTCGCCTGAACTCCGCACCCGCCGGAGGCCCGGCCCTCCTCACCGATTCCCATGCAGCAGCTCGGGCGCCCATCCTTGACGCGGGATGGCCGCTCTTTCGAAAGACCCGCTCCCGGACTCGCGGCCGGGCCGGGACAGCATGCAGCAGCTCGGGCTTCCACTCTTGACGCGGGGTGGATGCCCTTTCAAGAACCCGATCCCCACAGGCCCGGCGGCCGCTCGCGCCCCGGACCGCCGCCGACCACCCCGCGGGAGTGCCGTTCTGGCACTCGCGGGGCGCCGGGGGTTTGTTCAAGCCCGGACGGTCGGCTATCCTTGCCCTCTCGCGGGAAAAGCCCGCGGTATGCGGAGTCGGTGCCGATGTACGGAGAGGTGGCCGAGAGGCTGAAGGCGACGGTTTGCTAAACCGTTATACGGGGTATCACCCTGTATCGGGGGTTCGAATCCCCCCCTCTCCGCTTTGTCAGTATCCCGCGGGTCTGTTCCGTGGGTGAACACTCGTTCCCGGCAGGCGGGCCGAGGAGGTTCGGGGAGTCCGTAACAGGCGGGGGCCGCGGCTGTTGGCGCTGCGCTGCCTCGAATCGCTCCGAGCCACCGATGTCCTCCCCACACTTCACGTTCTTCGCGCTGTTCCTCACCGCCCTCCTGGGAGGCTGCTCCTCTGCGCCCGAGGCCCGGCAGACCGGATTCCTCTCCGATTACCAGCACCTCGAGAAGACCGCGCCCCAGCGCATGGGATACCTGTCCCCCGACCTCCGCGACTACACCGCCTTCATCGTCGAGGAGCCCCGCTTCCTCACCCCGCCCGGCAAGCTCAGCGAAACCGACCGGGCCGACCTGGCCCGGCACCTCCACACCCGCATCCTCGAGATCCTCGAAACCCGCGGTTTCGCGATCACCGATGCCCCGGCTGCCCGCGCGGGCCGGGTCCGCATCGCCATCACCGACATCGCCGAATCCACCTGGTGGATGAAAGTCCACCCCGGCGCCCGCATCGCCGGCGCCGGCACGGGCGGCGCCGCCATGGAAGGCGAGGTCGTCGACTCGCAGACGGGCCGGCAGCTCGCCGCCGCCGTCATCGCCTCCCCCGCAAGCCAGTTCGACCTCACCGCCTTCTCGACCGTCGCCGATGTCAAGAACACCATCGACGACTGGGCCCGGCAGGCGGGCCGGCGCCTCGACACTCTCCTCGCCTCCCCCACCCCCGGCCCCACCCCCGCCCCCGCCCCCGGAACGGCATCCGCCGCCCCGGCCAGCCCCTCCGCGGACCGGTAATCGGATTCCATCCTCGGCCGGCACCCAGCCCTTCTCTTGGTTCGGCGGCCATGCGCAACTCCGCTGGCACTGAAAGCGATTCCAACGCTAACCTACAATCAGCACCCCATGCGCCAACTCCTCATCCCAGCCCTCTTTACATCCCTCTTCGGGACCCCCATCGCCCTCGCCGGGCCTGTTTCGACTCCCTGGCCCGTTGATGGCCCCGATGACACCGCCGCCGTCGCCGCCGCTGCCCTCTCCGGCTGGACCGCCGCCGCCGACAGCTTCGAAGACTCCGTCGAGATCCGCTGGAGCGATGGCCGCCTCATCCGCACTCTCAGCCGCGCCCGCCTGACCAGCCTCCTCCCCTGGATGGACCTCAACGGCTCCGAAGATGGGCCCGGCGCGCTGGCCCTCTCCGATTCGGGCCGGCTCCTCTTCATCGCCATCCACGATGCCAACCCCGCCCCCGATGGCCAGCCCTCCGATGCCATCCTCCGCTACGACATCGACTCCGATGCACTGAGCGTGTTCGCCCGCGTTGACCTCTCCGGCACCGACGGGCCGTGGACCTGGGGCGCCCTCTCCCACTACAAGGGCACGCTCTACGTTGGCGTCCTGGGCGGCATCCGCGTCTACCGAGCCGCCGCCAACGACATTACCGGCACGTTCCAGTTCTTCGCCGCTGGGCTCGCGGGGGTCCGGGTCCGCGGCCTCGCGATTGACCGCGACCGCGACTTGCTCTACGCCGCGTGGGGCAACACCCTGGCCCGCGCCCCGATCACCGCAGGCTCGCTCACTTTCACCACCATCGGCAGCGCGCCGGCGGCGATCACCAGCCTCGCCTACGGCGATCACTACGGCGGCCCGGCCAACCCGGGGCTGTACATCCTCGACACCGCGATCGTCCCCGAGTCCTCGCGCCTCTGGTTCATCCCGCCCGCGCAGGCCCAGGGCACACAGCCCTTCTCGCCGGTGCTCTACACCTCCGCGAGCGACACCTGGCACGACTGCATCGCCACCGCCGACGGCTCGCTCCTGCTCGGCGCCGATGAGGATGCCGTCACCCTCCGCGATTCCACCGATGCACGGCTTTCATTCGACGCCTGGACCGAGGATGAGTTCACGCAGGTCGTCACCTTCGCCCGTTCGCTCATCACCACCGGGCCGGGCCCGGGCGGCGGCCCGGCGGGCTGGGTGATCGATGCCGATGTCCAGCAGGGCTGGACACGCTTCCACCCCGCGAGCCCCGATGGCGCCTGCTGGACCATCCTGTTGCTGCTGATGAACGATCACATCAACGGCGATCCGCTGGCGCAGTCGCAGGTCCGCACGATCCTGACCCGCTACGCGGGCCTCGCGCCCGATGGCATCAGGCCGCTGCGCTCGGCCGATGGCATCTTCTGGCACTGGATCGACCCCCTCACCGGCGGCGATTCGGGCTGGGGCGATGGCTACGCGACGATGAGCACGATGAAGATCGTCCTCGCCGCGGCCCGCGCGCGGGCGTTCTACCCGGATGATGCGGCGATCCGCGCGGCCGCCGATGCGATCATCTGCGGCGTCTCCGACTGGGATGCCTACTTCCGCGCCTCCGACAAGGCTATGTACCTGCTGGGCAATCCCGGCGGCGGGCCGCTGCTTTCCTCGGCCGGGCCCGGCTTCCACGAGGGGATCCTCTTCGCCGATCAGGCCGGGCTGCTCGGCGATTCCGGCGGAGAGGCGGCCCGCGCGTACTGGCTCAACCGTGGCAACTGGCCCGTCGGCATCTCCCTGACGGGCCGGCCCGTCACCAGCCAGACCTTCGGCCAGTTCCTCCCCGCCTTCGTCACGCTCTACCCGCTCCTCACGATCGAAGACTTCCGGGCGACACCGGTGTGGCAGACCAACATCGCCAACCTCCGGGCCTCGCACGCCGCGTGGACCGATGACAACGCGCCGCGCTTCAACACCGTCTTCTCCGCGGGGACGACCAAGGGCGAATGGGGCGGCTATCACGCCGACAGCCTCAGCAGCCACCCCGGCGATGTGACCACCTTCACCTCCCTGCTCGCGATGGTCGCCGGCGATGGCGGCTCGGGCGCGCGCACTCCCGAGGCTGTCGGCGCCTATCAGGCCTACCGCCGCGGGGCCCGGCAGACCTTCCTGTCCGGCGCTTCGATTCTGTACCGCCGCTCCGATGCCGACTGGGCTTACCAGCCCGACTCGGCGGGCCTGCCCGATGTCGCGCTGGGCGCGCTGGGCCTGGCCGAGCTGCTTGAACCCGGCTCGGTCTCGGCGGTGCTGACGGGCGGCTATCCCTCCTGCAATCCATGCCGGGCCGACCTCAACGGCGATGGCCAGGTCGACTTCGCCGATTACCTCGAGTTCCTCAACCTGTACGATGCCGGTGACCCCGCCGTCGACTTCAACCAGGATGGCCAGGTCGACTTCGCCGACTACCTCGAGTTCCTGAACTACTACGATGCGGGGTGTTGAGGACCGGAAGAGACAAAGAGACAAGAGACGGAGAGACGGAGTCAGAGAGGGAACCGAACCGCGAGCGTGAGCGAGCGGGCCCGCACCATGGCCTTCCGATCGCCGACCGTGAGGGAGGCGCTTCCGCCCTCCACTGCTTTCAGGATCGCGCATGACCTTCCCGACCAACTTCCTCTGGGGCGCAGCCTCTTCCGCCTACCAGATCGAGGGCGCCGCCTTCGAGGATGGCAAGGGCCTCTCCGTCTGCGACACCATGGCCCGGCGTCCGGGGGCGGTCTACGGCGGCCATACCGGCGAGGTCGCCTGCGATCACTACCACCGCTTCCGCGATGACATCGCCCTGATGAAATTAATCAACCTCCGGGCCTACCGCTTCAGCGTGAGCTGGGCCCGGGTGCTGCCCGATGGAGTCGGTCGAATCAACGAGGCCGGGCTGGCCTTCTACGACCGCCTCGTCGATGGTCTCCTCGAGGCCGGCATCCAGCCGTGGCTCACCGTCTTCCACTGGGATTTCCCGCAGGCGCTCTTCGAGAAGGGCGGCTGGCTGAACCGCGACTCGGCGGACTGGTTCGCCGAGTACGCCGCCATCCTGGCCCATCGCCTTTCCGACCGCGTCCGCCACTGGATGACCCTCAACGAGCCGCAGATCTTTATCGGCATCGGCCACGGCACGGGCGCGATCGGGCCGGGGTTAAGGCTCTCGATGGCCGACCAGTTGCTGGCGGCCCATCACTGTCTGCTGGCGCACGGCAAGGGTGTGCAGGCGATCCGGGCCCACGCGGCCCGGCCCGCCCGCACATCACTCGAACAGAACCTGCGCATCGGCTGGGCGCCCATCGGCCGCGTGCGCTTCCCCGCGACCGATTCGGCGGCCGATCTCGATGCGGCCCGCCGGGCCACGCTCTCGGTTCTGCATAAGGACTTCTGGAACAACACCTGGTTCGCCGACCCAATCTGCAAGGGCCGCTACCCCGCGGATGGGCTCGAGCTCTTCGGCCCGGATGTGCCGAAGTTCCCCGACAGCGACCTGCGCACCATCAACCAGCCGATCGACTTCTACGGCATGAACATCTACGACGCCGAGCCCTACCGCGCGGGGACCGGCGGCAGGCCGGAGCTCGGCGCGTTTCCGCCGGGCCATCCGCAGACGGCCATCCGCTGGAACATCGTGCCCGAGGCGCTCTACTGGGGACCGAAGTTCCTGTACGAGAACTACAAGGTCCCGGTCTACATCACCGAGAACGGGCTCTCGAGCACCGACTGGGTCTCGATGGATGGGCAGGTGCATGACCCGCAGCGCATCGACTACACGCGGCGGTACCTGCTGCAGCTCAACCGGGCGATCAGGGATGGCGCCGACATCCGCGGCTACTTCCACTGGTCGATCCTGGACAACTTCGAGTGGGCCGAGGGCTACAAGGAGCGCTTCGGGCTGATCCACGTCGATTTCCAGACGCAGAAGCGCACGCTGAAGGACTCGGCGGGGTGGTACGCGGGGGTGATCGAGAGTAACGGGGCATCGCTTGCAGCGTCGTAGTCTCTCCGCCGTCTCACCGCCAAACCGTTTCAATGAAAAACCCCCGGCTGGTTCGCCGGGGGCTTGTGTCTTCACTGATGCCCGATGCCCGGTGCCTTATGCCTCTTCTTCAGCACCCCGCATCGTAGTGATTCAGGAACTCGAGGTAGTCGGCGAAGTCAACGATGCCATCCATGTTGAAGTCGGCCCGGGGGTCCTGGGCGTCGTAGAAGTTCAGGAACTCGAGGTAGTCGGCGAAATCGACGATGCCATCGCCGTTCAGGTCGGCCGCGCAGCCCGCCGGGACCTGGGCGAAGTCCACATCATCCCAGAAGATGGTGCCGCTGGTCGGCGTGCCGTCGGGCGCGTAGCGGCCGATGACGATCTTCAGGTGGTTGGGGTAGGGCGGCATCGTGAAGTAGCCCTGGGCCTGCCCGTCCAGCACGGCGGCGGTGATCTGCGCATCGGTCCACCGGACCTCGTAGTACCGCCATTCGCCGTTGGTGGTGCCCGAGATGGTCGGACCCAGCGCGAACGTGTCGTACACCGCCGCGTCCTGCGGGCCCGGCAGCTTGCAGCTCAGCTTGAACGCCACCACATCGCCCGTGATCGGCTCGGAGGTGGGGATCATGTAGTAGCCGGAGACCACCACATCGCCGCCCTGCCACACGAACTCGGGGTCGTAGTACGGCAGCCCGGGCAGGAAGAAGTTCAGCTTGTCGGTCGTGAACCCGATGAAGCCGCCCATCCCCGGAGCGCCGGGCCGAAGGGCCTTGAGCTCGATGCAGGCGTTGCCCGTGCGCGGCGTCACCGCCGGGGTCAGCCCGTCACCCGCGAACCGGTGCAGCGCGCCCACCGGGTTCGAGATGTTGTGCCAGCCCGTCGGCTCGACGGGGTTGAACGGGTCGATGTCCTCGAAACTGCGATTGGTCAGCGGCAGCGGGGTCTGGGCCAGAGCCGCCGGCGCCAAGATCGACGCCGCCGCCATCAGCAGGAATGCACGCTTCATGGAATGTCCCTCCGATTGATCGGTTCGAAATCGAACAACGCTCCGGCCGGCTCGCCCGGACGGGCCGTCGCTGTAAACCTTTACATTTGACCCAAAATCACGCGCCGCGTCAAGGCAATTCACGGCGTCACAAGCCCGAATCAGGGCCAAACCCCGCCGGCGCCACCGCCGATATCCGCCCCCGCGGACGGGACCCCGGCGGCCCGGCCCGGGCTAGCCTTTGACCCCCTCCGAAGCCACCCCGCCGATGAACGTCCGCTGGGCCAGCAGGAAGAGCAGGAACACCGGCGCGATCACCATCGTCGAGGCGGCCATCAGCAGGTTCCACGGCGTGTTCCCCGCCTTGCTCTGGTACAGCTGCAGCCCCAGCGCCAGCGTGAACTGGTCCCGGTGCGTCAGGAAGATCAGCGGCGCCAGGAAATCGTTCCACACATAGATGAAGTGGAAAAGCGCCACCACCGCCAGCGCGGGCCGGGACAGCGGCACGATCACCCGCCAGAACGTTCCCCAGTGCGAACACCCGTCGATCCGCGCGGCCTCATCCAGCTCCCGCGGGATCCCCATGTAGAACTGCCGCAGCAGGAAGATGTTGAACGCCCCCCCGAACCACGCCGGCACCCACAGGGGCTTGAGCGACCCGATCCACCCCAGCTTGCTGAAGATGATGTAGAGCGGGCCCATGATCACCGGGAACGGGATCATCATCGTCGCCAGCACGATCGCGAACATCACCCCCCGCCCGCGCCAGCGGATCCGCGCAAAGCCGTAGGCGACCACCGCGCTCGACAGCACCATCCCCGCCACCGACAGCAGGGCCACGATCAGCGTGTTGCGCAGGTAGAGCGGGAAGCTGACGCTGGGGTCGGTCCACACGGCCCGGTAGTTCTCGACCGTCTGCGCGGGGGCATCCGAGAGGGGGCTGGGAAGGATCTGCAGCGCGCCGGAGGCCGCCTGCGAGCCGGTCTTGGTCGAGGTCAGCGCCATCCACACCAGCGGCAGCAGAAACGCCGCCGCCGTGAGGATCAGCACGGCGTGCACCCCGAATCGACCCCAGCTTGTCCGCGCCCGACCGTTCAACGCTGTCCCTCTGTCCCTATGTGCCTTCGTGCCTTCGTGCCTATCCCCCTCTGTAATACACCGCCTTGCGGCTCACGGCGAAGGTCATCGCCGTCAGCACCAGCGTCACCAGCAGCTGCACCCACGCCATGGCGCTGGCGTAGCCCATCTTGCCGTACACGAACGCGTTGTCGTACATGTACATCGTGTAGAAGTACATGGCCCGGGGGTCCCCGCCCGGCGTCGCCTTGGTGATGATGTAGGGGATCACGAAGACCTGCATCGCCCCGATGATCAGCGTCACCACGTTGAACAGCACCACCGGCGAGAGCATCGGCAGCGTCACGTTCCAGAACCGCCGCGCCGGGCCCATCCCGTCCATCGACGCCGCCTCGTACAGGTGGTCCGGCACTTCCTTCATCGCCGCGTAGTACACGACCACCGCCTGCCCGACCCCCCACAGGCTGACGATCACGATCGCCGTCATCACCCACCGCGTGCTGGTCAGCCAGTTGGGCCCGTCGATGCCGATGAGCTCCAGCCCGCGGTTGATCAGCCCGTACTCGCCGTTGAAGAGCCACAGCCACACCATCGCGCTCGCCGCCATCGGCACCAGCGTCGGCAGGAAGACCGCCGCCTGGTAGAACCGCCCGCCGCGGATCTTCGCGCTCAGCAGCGCCGCGATCACCAGCGCCAGCGCGGTCGAGAGCGGGATCGAGATCGCCCCGTAGATGAACGTCTTGCGCAGCGCCGTCAGGAAGACCTCATCCCGCAGCATCCGCCCGTAGTTCTCCATCCCCACCCACACCGGGGCCTCCAGCAGCGGGTACTCCGTGAACGAGTAGTACAGGCTCAGCGCCGCCGGCGCCAGCATGAACGCGAGGAACCCCACCAGCCACGGGCTGATCCAGATCCACCCGGAAATGTTCTCGCGCCGGTCGGTCATGGAAGAGAAGGCACTGGGGACTGGGCATCGGGCACTGGGGATCGCGTCAAATGTGGCAATTTGGCAATTTGCTATTTGGCCATTTGCTACCCGTACCCCCTCCGCCTCCGCTGCTCCGCCGCCTCATCCAGGTACTGCTGGGCCCGCTGCTGGATCGCCGCCAGCTCCTCCCGCGCGGGCCTCGCCAATCCCCACATCCGCTGCATGGAGGCATCAAACTCATCCTTCAACTGCGGCCACACCCGCGTCCTGGGGCACACAAACCCCCGCGGGCTCGCCGCGATGGCGTTGTGCACCCGCACGCCGCGGTTGGGATGACGCTCGATGAACTCGCGGCTCGGGCTGGCCAGCGGCGAGTTCTTGAAGTGCGCGGTGCTCAGGTACTCCACCACCTCGGGCCGCTGCGTGTACGCGATGAACTCCATCGACGCCTCGGGGTGCTTCACCCCGCGCGGGATCACGAGGATGTCGCTGTCGATCAGCCCCACCGGCTCATCCTCGCGGTACACCGCCTCCGCCACCGGGAAAGGCGCCACCCCGTAATCCAGGCCCGGGCTGAACGTCTGGATCACGTTCGCCAGCCACGGACCCTGCGGCACCATCGCCACCTGCCCCGTCAAGAGCGCGTTCTGCGGTGAGCTGTACGCCGTCCCGAACCCCGACCTGAACTTCTTGAGCGCATCAGCCCCCAGCCGCCTGGGGTACGACTGCAGCCACTCGAACGCCGCGATGTTCTCCGCCGAATCCGCGCGGGCCCGGTCCGTTTCGGGGTCGTACAGTGTCCCGCCGAAGTGGTACCCCCAGATCCAGCTCCACCACCCCGGCTCGGCGTGCAGGAACCCGACCCGCTCGATCCCCCCATCCGCGCTCACCCGCTCAATGCTCTTCGCGTACGCATCCAACTCCTCGATCGTCCGCGGCGGGCGGTCGGGATCCAGCCCGGCATCCCGGAACACCGACCGGTTGTAGTACATCGCGATCGTGCCGCAGGTGTTCACGGTCGCCCACAGGCGCTGCTTCCCGGTGCGGTCGGGGTGGGTCAGCAGCTGCCGCACGGCCGGCGCGTAGTTCTCGATCCTCACGCCGTAGGATGAGTCGAACTCATCGAGCGGGATGATCGCCTCGGTCTCGGCGTAGAGCGGGATGTTGTAGTTCCACAGCCCGACGATGTCGGGCGGATCCCCGCCCGCCACCGCGATCAGCGTCTTCTGGTCCAGGCCCGAGGTCACGAGGTAGCGGACGAAGATCCGCGACTGGCTGCTGTTGAACTCATCGACGATGCGCTGCATCGCCCGGCCCTCGTGGCCCGTCCACTTCTCCCAGTAATCCAGCACGATCCGCCCGCCGGAGGCCTCCTTGGCCCCGCGCGGGCCGAACAGCGCGAACCCCGCGCCGGCCGCCGCGATCGCGCCGATCGCGGCTCGCCTGCCCAGGCCCGGATTGCTGCCCTCACTCATCACGCGCGCCCATGGTGACAAGCCCCGGCCGGTCCGGCAAGCGTTGATCGCCCCGGCCGCCCGTTCTCACTTGGGCGCGGGCGCGCCCTCGCCCGGCTGCATCACGGAGGGCGGCGGCGCCTTCACCGTCGGCTCGCCCAGCGCCTTGCCCCGCTTCTTGGCGACGGTCTCCTTCTCGGAGTTCAGCCGCTCGATCGTCCGCTCCCAGTCGGTCTTGCTGTAGGGAAAGCCGGTCGCTTGGCCCGTCTTGGGGTTGATGATCCCCGCGCCGGCGTCCAGCCGTCCGGCCCGGCTGCGCAGGTCGCGTTCCATCTCCCCCCGGGGCATCTCGATCACCTCTCCGGTGTCCGCGAAGCGGATGCTGACGGTCTGCGTCAGCCGGTCTGGGCTGTAGGGCTCCGAACTCCCCGATCGCATCACGTAGAGCACGATCGCCGCCGCGAGGATCACCCCCGCCACGGCCCAGCCGAGCCACGGCGACTTCTCGAGCAGTTCCCGGATCTTGTTCATGCGCTGCTCCTGCGGCGGGCCGCGTCACCTCGGGTAATAGTGGCCCCAGTTGTAGAACGGGCCCGGCGCCCCGTACTTGTCCGATGACTCGTAGAACCAGTAGTCGCGGATGTCCAGGGTCTTGATCGAGTTGTCCCCGAACAGGAAGTTGTTCTTGCCGAAGTCGCTCGAGGGGTCCGCCCCGGACGGGCCGACGTTCTTGCCCGTGTGCCGCGGGAACTCGTCCAGCGCATCAGTGGCCCACACGACCTCCCCCGGGTTTCTGATCAACCGCTCCGGACGCCGCGAAACGCCCAAGTTCCGAATCCCCTCCCTGTCGCCCGAATCGACCGAGTCGTTGAAGTAGTACTCCGTAAACATATCGACCTTGTTGGGATCCCCGGCAGTAGGCGGGAAAGGTGTGGTATAGATCCGTCCCGCCCCCCGCAGCCGCGACATCGACCACGGGTCCCGGACGCTCAGCTTGCCGCGCGCCGCAGCGCAATTGAACGGCTTGGAACCTGCGTCGCTCAGCCACGGCTGGAGCTGCTCTACCACGCCGACGTAGTACAGGATCTTGGCCTTTTCCCACATCTGGTTCGCCGGGTCATCCGGTGGCTTGGTGTCATCCCGGTAGGGCCACCGCACCGTCACAAACCGGTTCTGCTTATCGCCGTCAATATACATCCGCAGCGCGACGCCGATCTGGCGCAGATTGTTCTTGCAGAGCACATCCCAGGCCGCCCGCCGGGCTCCCGAGAGCGAGGGCAGCAACAAGCTGATCAGTAGCGCGATGATGGAGATCACCACCAGCAGCTCGATCAGCGTGAACGCCCGGCGTTGGCCTTGGCCCGCACACCCGTCCATCCCCGCCGCTGTCTTCGCGTTCATGGGCTACTCCCGTCTGGCGATCGCCGCCGGCTCCGCAGAACGCGGTGGCCCGGCCTTGGAATCATCATCCCACCTGACCTGTACGTGCACAACCTCGCCCGGCTCCAGGGTTGAAGCCTTCAACACGTTCCCCTCGACCGCCGTGCCGTTCACGATCAGCCGGGCCCGGACGCCGGGCCTGTACTCCCGGGCATCGAACATCACCCGCACGCGCACATCCCGCCACGGCCGCACGACCTCGACCTCGCCCAGCTCGGCCGGTGGCGCGGGGTCGATTGTCAGCCCATCCCAACCGGCCCGGACGCCCAGCACCCAGTCCAGACTCACCTTCCGCAGCCACCCCGCCGAGCCCGTGTACCACGTCCAGCCGGCCCGGCCCGGCGTCTCCGAGAGCGGGCCATCGACGTTGCCGGGCGTGACGTACGGCTCGGCCCGGTAGCTGTCGGCATCCTGCCCGCGCACGGGCGGGGAGACCGACTTCCAGATCCGGCGGACGGTCTCGATGTCCTTGACCTTGCACGCGGCCATCAGGGCCCAGGTCGCGGCGTGCATGTAGACCCCACCATTCTCGCGGCTGCCGGGCGAGTACCTCGTGATGTACCCGATGTCGGGGTCCGGGATGCTGTAGGCGGGGGCCAGCAGCAGCGGCCCGTACGGCATGATGAGCTTGTCCTTGACCTGTTTCCACGCCGAGAGCTGCCGCTCGGGCGTCGTGGCTTCGGAGAGGATGGACCAGGTCTGGGCGTTGAGGTGGATTTTCCCCTCCGCGCACGCCGAGGCCCCGATCCACTCCCCGCTGTCCTTGGTGCCGTAGCGGAAGTACTCGCCATCCCAGGCGTGCTGGTTGATCGCCGCGACCAGCCCGGCCCGTCGCCGCTGGCAGTCGGCCGCGCCGGGCTCATCACCCAGCTTCGTCAGCAGCACCCGCCAGTCCTCCAGGATCATGCACAGGAAGAAGCCGAGCCAGACGCTCTCGCCCTTCTCGCCGATGCCCAGCGCGGAGAGGCCATCGTTCCAGTCGCACGAGCCGATGAGCGGCAGCCCTCGCGGGCTGAAGCGCCCGAAGGCCCTCTTCATCGACCGCCGGCAGTGATCGAGGATGGTCCCATCTCCGCCATCCTTGAACGCCACCTTGCGATCGAGAATGGCCTCATCGCCCGTTTCCTTGATGTACTGCGCGGTGATGAACGGCAGCCAGAGGTAGTCGTCGGAGCAGGCGGTGCGGTTGCCGAAATCGGCCAGCGCGTGCCACCAGTGGTTCACGCTGCCATCGCTGAACTGCCGCGTCGCGTGCAGCAGGATCTGGTCGCGGCAGCGCGCGGGCTCCAGCGTCAGCCACACCTGCGAATCCTGCAGCTGGTCGCGGAAGCCGATCCCGCCCGACTGCTGGTAGTACCCCGTGCGCCCCCACAGCCGCCCGCTGATCGCCTGGTACGCCAGCCACGTGTTGTTGAGGAGGTCAAAGTCGGGCAGCGAGGAGGTCACCCTGGTGGGCGACAGCAGCGAATCCCACCGCCGACGGGCCGCCTCCACCGCGCCCTTCGCCTCCGCGGGCGACTGGTAGCGGTCCAGGAGCGTGTTGAGCCGGGCCCGGTCGGCGGCGATCGCCAGCACGTAGTGCAGCGTCACCGAGCCGCCCGCCGGGATCGTGAGGTCCCCGCCCAGCCCGGCCGCGCCATCGCCGAAGCGCCCGAAGCCCGTGACCGCGGGCTTATCGGCGGTCAGCGCCGCCGGCGCTGAGGTTGATCCGTAACGCCCCAGCCACGCCGTGCGGTCGCCGATGGCGAGGTCGCGCTCGAAGGCGATCCCGCCGACGGCCAGCGCCGCGGTGTAGGGCCAGGGCTGGTTCCAGTGATCCCGCTCGCTCTTGGGCGGGATATCCCACATGTTCTTGGTCGCGATGATGGCGCGGCGTCCGGCGTCGTGCTCGGTCTGCAGGAAGAGCTTGTGGAACTCGCGCTTGACATCGGGGGCCACGCCGCAGCACCAGTCGAAGACGGCGGCGATGCGCAGCTTCCGGGGGCGGGGGCGCGGGCCTTCGTTGCGCAGCTCGACGGTCCAGATCTCGGCCGCATCATCGGGCGCAACCGTCATTGTCCAGGTCGCCGCGATCCCGGCGTAGGTCGTGCGGAAGGTCGTCACGCCCGGCTCGTGCACGCAGGAGTAGGAGGTATACGACGGCCGCAGCGGGGCGGGCGCGGCGGTCCACAGCTCGCCGCTCTCGAGGTCGCGAAGGTAGAGGAACTTGCCGTGGCAGTCGCGGACGAGGTCCATCTCCCAGCGCGTCAGGACGTTGTGCTGGGCATCGTCGTACCACGAGAAGCCGCCGCCGCTCTGGCTGACCACGAACCCGTAGCGGCCGTTGCAGACCACGTTGGTCCACGGCGCGGGCGTCTGGGGGTCGGTGATTCGGAAGGCGCGGCCGGAGTTGTCGAAATGTCCGTATCGGTTGGCGAGCATGCGGGTAGGCCGATCGTGAGCCGGAGGAGAACCTGCCGGGCGGGCCCCGCGGCGCGGGACCGTAAACGCTTACATCATCCTCCAGACCGGCCCCGCTGTCAAGTCGCCGGGCCGGGTCCGAAGCACATCCAGAAAAAAGACCGGGCGGATATCACCCCGCCCGGTCCGGTTCACAGAGAGTTGTCCGAACCTCAAGACGAAGACCAGGTCCGGGAGTCTGTTCAGCGGCGGCGACGGGCCGCGACCAGCCCGCCCACGCCCAGCAGCGCCAGCGCGCCGGGGGCCGGCACGATGGTGATGTTGCTGTAGATGAAGTCGGAGGAGTCATCGATCACCGGGTTGCGCTGGTTCTGCGCGACGAACGCCAGGTGCGTGCCGTCGTTGAAGCCCTTGATCCCGTCGGGCTCGCCCGCGCCCCAGATCTTCACGCCCGAATCCTTCACGCCCAGCACCGGGTCGCTGAAGATCAGCTGGTACGCGCCCAGCGTCGGGTCCATCTCGCCCGGGGCGAAGTAGCGGAACGTCAGGTGGGCCGTCTGGCCCAGCGTGTACGAGTTGCCGAAGCCCGTGAAAGGCATCGCGCCGCCGAACACCGCGACCTCGCCGTCGGAGGCGACCAGGATGTGGCCCTCATCGACGAAGCCCAGCGACGGGCGGGGGTTCTCGATCTGGATCGCGCCTTCCTTGCGGGGCGCGCCGGAGGGGGCGGAGATCTTGACATCGACATCGAGGGACCAGCTCTGCCCGATGTGCAGGTTCAGCGGGCTGGCGCCGGCATCGCCCGACAGGTAGCCCATGTGCTTGTTGGCGAAGCTGCCCAGCGTGCCCATGGGGAACTGTTCGTTGATGTGGAACGTCCCCATCCCCGGGCGGGCGTAGTCCAGCGGCACGGGCTGCGACACACCGTCGATCGTCAGGGTCGACGTCGGGAAGTCGTTGAACACGCGGGCCCGCACGAAGAGGCCGTTGGAGGCGGAAATGTCGTCGGCGAAGGCGGAAGCCGCTACCCCGACAACGACGAACGCGGCGATTGCAAACCGGTTGGACATAGGAGTCTCCATCTTTCTCTCATCCCGAAGGTGCATCGGCCCGGCGTACGTTCGCCGGCCCCGGCACGCCCTGCTGTCTCGATCAGGGCTGTAAGCGATTACAACTATCCCGGAAGGCCCTCCCCCGGTCAAGATCAAATTGGGGCGTTACCAGCCGGAATCATCCCCTATTTCGAGGTGCGCCCGGGCTCTCCCCGGGGCGATAGCCGCATCCCCAGCCGCTCCACCCCGCCCCGCACCGCCGGGTGGTCGTGGAAGAGCCGCCAGATCAGCCCCGTCCGCGCGTTCTCGATCGCCAGCAGCAGCGGCCCCTGGTCGATCGCCACGTAGTCGGGCGCCACCCAACCTGTGCCCTCGTTGTAGGCATCCGCAAAACCGTACCCGCCCGCGGCGGGGTCCTTCCACAGGGCGTTGCCGCCCCGGAGCCGCCCGGCGACCTCCCGGTAGTGCCGCAGCGCTGCCACCGCCGCCTCCGGCTCGAATATCACCGCGCACCCCGCGCCGTAGGGCGCGATCGTCCCATCCCCCCAGGAGTCCTTCGGCTTGTAGGTCGGCACATCGAACTCGGGGCGCAGCCCGGCGAACACCATCGCGCGCGGGAAGACCCCCGGCACGCCGTACCCCGTCGCGACATCCGATGCGGTCAGCCCCCAGGCGTTCCGGCCCAGCGTCGGCAGCTTCAGCGGGTTCTCGACCGCCTTCATCCGGTGGAGCTGCACGGCGCGGCGGCTGTTCTCCCACCAGTCCACCCGCGGCCGCCGCTCCGCGCCGAACGCCGCCGGGTCATCCGGGCCCATGCCGGCGTAGTCGATCCAGCAGTGCGAGAAGATGTTGGTGAACAGCGCGCCCGAC
This sequence comes from Phycisphaerales bacterium, assembly GCA_020849615.1. Lineage (GTDB taxonomy): Bacteria > Planctomycetota > Phycisphaerae > Phycisphaerales > UBA1924 > JADLFW01. The sequence goes on along the minus strand of JADLFW010000040.1, from coordinate 18,487 downwards.
CACGGGAAGTAGACCATCGGGCCCGTCTCTTCGCCGCCGGAGTCCCCGTAGCCGCCAAGCTGCCGCCGAAGCCGGTAGTACAGCGCGGGGTCGAGGCGGTTGGCCTCCTCCGGCGCGCACACACCCAGGAACGTCACCAATCGGTGCTCGCACCCGCCATCCAGCCATCCGTACGGCAGCAGCGTGCCATCCCCGCTGGGCCTGGCATCATCCTTGGGTTTCCATCCCAGCGAGATGAACCCCCGCTCCCACGGCTTGGCCCGGTCCCCCATCTGGAAGAACCGCCAGTCGGCGGCGGCGAACATCCGGTCCGCGCGCTCGGTGACCTCGCCCTTGAAGTAGCTCGACGCGGTCAGCATCCCGCTGAACAGGATCGCCGAGTCGATCGTGCTCACCACGTGCTCGAACGGGCCCATGTCGGGGTTGGCGCTCTGCCCCAGCAGGAAGTGGTAGAACAGCCCGGCCTTGCGGTTGTCCGGGTGCGTCTCGAGCGCCCGCAGCACCAGCACGGCCCGCTCGTAGCCCTGCTCGCGCGTGATCCACCCGCGCTCCACACCCACGCACAACCCCGAGAGCTGGAACCCCACACCCGCCACGCTCACGATCGGCTTGCTGGCGCGGTCCTTCAGCAGCCCGGTCTGCGGGTGCACCTCGCTCCACAGAAAGTTGAACGCCCCGCGCTGCACTTCCTCCAGCAGCCGCTCATCCTCCGCGCTGAACGCGAACGGCGGCCGGGCGCGGCCCGGCGCCGACTCAACAACGGGCAGGGCCGGGCCCGGCTTCGCCGCCGAACTCGAGTGCGCCGTCGTTCCCGTTTCCGTGATCGGCTTCTCGGGGACCGGCTGCTCCTGCGTGCAGCCCGCAGCGCCGCCCATGCCCAGCGCAAGCCCCAGCCACACCACCACCACCACGGCGAGCCCCGAAACCCCGGACACCCCGGACACCCCGGACACGCCCACCACCGCCGCGCGACGACCGTAAATGCCAGTCATGAAAGCGCTTCCGATCAGGTTTCGAAACGACCCCGCCTTCCCATTCCCGGCCCGCCGGTGTATCTTCTCCCTCGGGGTGTTCGAGCAGTGTAGGCCTCGACGCGCCAAGACCGGGCCCGGGCCCCGCCCCCCGCACACGGGCCGTGGAGATGCGATTGAAGCACGCCAAGCGTCGCACCGCCCGCGCAGCGCCGGGCCCAGGCCGCAACGCCTCCATCCAGGATGTCGCCGCGTCCGCCAACGTCTCGATCGCGACGGTCTCCCGCGTCCTCAACACCCCCGATCTCGTCGCCGCCGACACGGCCGAGCGCGTCCGCCGGGCCATCGACCAGCTCAACTTCCGCCCCAACCGCTTCGCCCAGGGTCTCATGACCCGCCGCAGCCGCATCCTCGGCGTCGGCGTCCCGGATCTGCACGGCGAGTTCTACTCCGCGCTGCTCCGCGGCGCGGATGATGAGGCCCGGCGGCGCGGCTACCACCTGCTCGTCACCTCCGGCGTGGGCGGCAAATCCTCCGATGGCCACATGGGCGCGATGCTGGGCCTGGTGGACGGCGTGGCCCTGATGATCACCGAGCCCAACGAGAAACTGCTCGAGGTGACGCGCCGCTCGGACCTGCCGATCGTTCTGCTGGATGCCGAGGTCAACGGCGCGGTGAGGGACACGATCCTGGTGGACCACGAGGCGGGCGCCGCCGAGGCAGCGCAGCACCTGCTCAAGACGGTCGAGCCGTCGCGGTGCTTCTTCGTGGGCGGCCCGCGCGAGAACTTCGACACGGCCCGGCGGGCCAAGGCCTTTGCGGATGCGGTGCGGATGCACATCGCGGCCCGGACGCCCCCCAGGGCGGGCGACACGACCGTGCTGGGCCCGGACCAGATCGTCTACGGCGACTACTCGGTGAACTGGGGCGGGATCTGGGCCCGGGACTGCATCGCGTGCGGCCGGCTGGAGGGCGCGGGGGTGCTGGCGGGCAACGATGAGATCGCCTACGGCATCATGCACGCGGCGCTCGACGCCGGGCTGAGCGTGCCGGGCGATGTGAAGATCATCGGGTTCGATGACACGCGGCTGTGCTCGCTGGTCCGCCCGACGCTCTCTACCGTGCGCGTGCCGCTGCAGGACATCGGCGCGGCGGCGGTGTCGGCCCTGATCCGCCGCGTGGAGACACCGGATGCCGAGCCGCAACGGATCCGGCTGAAGACGACGCTGATCAACCGGGAGAGCGGGGGGTAAGAAAAAGGTCGAACGCAGAGGACGCAGAGAACGCGGAGGCAGGCAGGGTCACCACGGCGGCGATGAGCGGTGTCTTCACGCTGAGGCGTATCTTCACGCGGGGGTCGCCGGGTTCACCCGAGCATCGCGGAGACTGCCATGACGCGACGTCGGTGGTATTCGACGATTATCTTGGTTGCTTCGACACTTGGCGGATGCTCGGGCCCGTACGGGCGGGGTTGGGGCGACGCACCGACGATTGCCCGCGCTGCATATTCAGGTGATTTGGATAGTCTGCGCGATCGGCTGGACGCCGGAGACTCTGCCGCCCAAGCGATTAACGTGCCGACTTACGATTTCGCCGCCGGGAATATGTTCTCGGTGGAGACGCCTCTTTCCTTGGCCGTGCTGGGACGGGAGCGAGAGGCGGTGCGACTCCTGCTTGCTCGTGGCGCACCGATCGAGAGCCGTGTGTTACCCGCCGCGGTCGAGCAGGGCCCGGCCATGGTCGCGGTGTTTCTCGAAGCCGGGCTTAACCCCAACATGCGGATCGATCAATGGCCGATGCCGGGTGGCACGGCTCTGCATTGGGCGGCGTACTACCGCAAACCCGAGGCCGTCGGACTGCTGCTCGGCGCCGGCGCGGATCCTCGGCTGTTGGATGAGTTCGGACGATCTCCACTATCGCTTGTGTCGCAAAGGCAGGGTGCGGACAGCCGCGCGTCGAGGAGATACTCCGCAAGAGCGTGAACGGCGCCGATGAGCGCGCTCCCTGACGGCCGCGAAAGTGCGACCGCGGTGATGGCCCGCTCGCTCACGCTCGCGGTTCGGAAAGACCAGAACGCCCTCGCTCACGCTCGGGCTGCTTGTTCTTCTCCGCGTTCCTCCGCTCCCTCTGCGTCCTCCGCGTTCTCTTCTATTCGATCTCCATCCGCGCGGGCCCGCCCGGGATGATCACCGGCCCGGCCGGGCGCTGGGCGCCATCAACCCGCGCGCGGCCCGTCACCGGCAGGTCGATCACGACGCCGCCCGGCGGGTGTCGCTCGACGCCGCTGAACTCGAGGATCGTCTCAGGCCCATCGCGGAAGAGGCGGAAGCTCACTGGCCCGTACGCCGTGGGGAATCGCTCGACCTTCACACCCTCACCCTCGAGCCAGGCCTTGGGGATGCCCGCGCCGATGACCAGGGTGCCATCGCGGTCGCGCTCGTAGACGAACATGGAACGCACCGCGCTGACGAAGTCGCTGGCCACCCACGTGTGCGGCATGTCGCCGATGAAGCGCGGCGTCGCGGGGTCGCGCCAGACGATCTCGCCCCACTGGTTCCATTCCCGCGGGCGCTGGTCGTTCAGGTAGAAGGCCAGCAGCTCCTGGGCCCGGTCGCGCCAGCCCAGCCGCACGAAGGTCCCCATCAGCCGCGTCTCGTAGGGGGAGTACTCCTTGTAGGGCACGGTCCCATCAATGCGCCCCTTGAAGAACGTGTACCAGCGTTCGAAGGTGTTGGTGAGGTATGGCTCCGGGCCCAGCCGCCCGCACGGGTACACCGCGATCGCGGTTGAAGGGGCATCGAAGTCGCCGAGCTCGACGCAGCCGGGGATGTAGTCGATGCCCTTGAGCTTCGTCGCCGCCGCGATCGAGTCATCGAGGCATTTCTCGAAGTCATCGCGCAGCGCCCCCCACTCCTTCGCCAGTTCCGTCTCGCCCAGCGATTGGGCCAGCCGAGCAGCGCCCTGCAGCCCGCGCAGCGTGAAGAAATCATCCCAGTACGAGTGCATGGGCTTGGCGGAGTACCCCTCGTGGCTGATCGACTCGGGAACCAGCCCGTACATGGCCCGCTTCTCGGCCGGGCCCGCGCGGTACTCGTCGGTCATCCGCAGCGCCCGCAGCCACTTGATGTACTCGACGCCGCGGCGGACGTGCTCGAAGTGCCGGCGCGCGAAGGCTTCATCGGCGCTGGCCCGGTGGTAGATGTCGACGGCGTAGAGGTACTGCCCGGTGCTGTCGTGCTCGGGGACGGGGTCGGGCCCGCGCGTGTCCACGACGCAGGGGATCTTGCCGGATTCATACTGGTAGCCCGCGTACCAGTCGAGGAAGGCGCGGAACTGCTCACCGTGGCCCGTGAAGAGCAGCGCTGAGCCCGTCAGGCTGCCATCGCGGATCCAGCTGCGTTCGTAGGTGCGGGAACCGGGCTGGATGGCCGGGCCATCGGCGTTGATCAGGATGTGAGCTTGGGCGGTGCGGAAGGTCAGCGGCAGCCGGCCCGCGCTCGCGGGAAGAGAGAGGCCGATGTGCCCGAGCTCGCGGGTCCAGGCTTCCCGCACGTGGGCGAGGCGTTCATCAAAGGTGGCCGGCGAGCTTTGCTTGTGCAGCGGGATCTCGATATCGATGCTCGAGGCCCGGCCCGGCTGAAGGTCGAGGTCGAAGAGCATGGCGGCGGAGGCGAGGGCATCGGGGTCTTCCGCGAGCATCGCCGGGGGCACGCGCCACTGGGCGAGGTATTCGGTGATATCCCCGCCGGCGAAGGGCGCTGCGCCGAAGCCGCTGGGCGCGGGCGATGGCGTGATGCGCTTCGCGCTGTTGATGAGCACTGAGCCGCGTTCGTAGGCGATGGTGCGGATGGGTGATGTGCCGCCCGAGATCCGCAGGTCCTGCCAGGGCGGGAGGACCTGGAACGGCCGGACGGCCAGGGCGAGCCGGGCCTTGATGGTCGCGGGCCCGGTGTTGGTGATGCGGTAGCGCGCCGCCAGGACCGATTCGCCCGCGGGCCCGTCGGCCAGCGCGGTGATCTCGAGCTTGATGCCATCGGCGGCCCACGTCACCGTGGGGATGGGCAGGTCGCCGCCATCGAGCGAGTGGGAGATCGTGGTATCGGCCCACGTGATGAGCCTCGCCGGGCCCGGCGCATCGACGATCAGGAACGGCTCGACGGTGAAGCCCTGAAAATCGACCTCGAGCGCGCCATCGGCGCTGAGCAGGCCTTCCTTGGCGTCGCCCATCGCGCCGATGACGGTCCAGTACGACTGCTCTTTCGAGCAGTACCGGGGGAAGCGGCCTCGCGGGGATTCCGCGGCGATCGTCTCGTACATCGCGCTGGCGGTGGCGCCGGTGGCGGGGTCCATGATGCGGACGCTACGCAGCCGCGCCGGGCCCGGCCCGGTCGGAAGGACCTGCAGGCGACGGGCCTCGCCATCGGGGATCCGCACATCATCGCGCCCGCCGTTGCCGCCGCGGACGGAGCGGATTGTCTCCCAGTCATCGCCGGAGGCGGCGGAAGAGGCGCGGATGTCGTAGTCGGCGGCGAAGGCGCCATCCCAATCGAGGATGAGCCCGCCGAACTCGCGCGAGCCCTTGAGGTCGATCGTGAACGGGCCATCACCGGAGAGCGCGGGCTCGCCGGCGGGCGGCGCGGTCGGCGGGAGCGGTTCAAACGTGAGCGAGTCGAGCCACACCGAGCCCTTGCCACCGCTGGAGGCGGCGATGGCGAACTCGAGGAACCCGACCTTGTCGAGGGGGATGGGCCCGCGCGGGCCCCAGGCGAAAGAGAAGTGCCGGGCCCGGTAGGTGATCTTGGTCCAATCGGCCGGGAACTCGTAGGCCCGGCGGTTGACCCACCAGACGTTGTCGCCGGAGGGGTCGACGAGCTTGCACTCGAAGTTGTTGGCCGGGCCCGCGCCTTTCGCGCGGAAGCAGAGGCGGTAGTTGATCGGCAACTCGATCGGCATGGCCCGGCGGACGACGCAGAAGCCGGCGCCTGAGCGGAAGTCGTAATCGAGGCGCAGCGCGCCGCCCGGAGAGCCGGTCGGCCCGGCGTCGGGGGAGATGGTGGCGGCGACGCCATCGGAAGCGATGACCGCCCAGGCCTGGAGGTCGTGGAAGTCGTCGATGGTGACGGGTTGGGCGCGGATGAGCGGGGAGGTCAGGAGAATGAGGATGAGGGGGGCGAGGAACCGGTGCATGCGGGGCTCCGGGGCGGAGGGGGATCGCTGAAATCGCTTTCATTGTCGTCGACGGGTCGGCGCTGTCAAGTTCGGCGCGGGGACCGGGAGCGATCAGCGGCCCGCGCGGGGGCGGGAGGTTTTGGATGCGCGGGAGCGCGATGGGCCTGAGGCCCGCGCGGCGGGGCGGCGGCCCGCGCAGTCGGAGCAGCGGCCGAAGAGCATGACATCGTGGCCTTCCAGGCTGAAGCCCCGGGGGGTCATCCAGGAAAAGTCGCCGGTGCAGCCCTCGACTTCGTAGACGCGGTCGCAGCCGCGGCAGTAGAAGTGATGATGATGGTCCTTGCCGGCGACCTCGTAGCGGGGTGGCTCGCCCGGCATCTCGACCTGGACGATGAGGCCATCCCGCACGAGCGACTTGAGGGTGCGGTAGACGGTGGCGACGCCGAGGCCGCTGACGCGGCCTTTGGCGGCGGCGAGGATCTCGGAGATGCTGAGCGGGCGGTCGGCATCCTGGATGGCCCGGCGGATCGATTCGCGTTGTCTGGTCTGGCGTTCCATCGGCGGTCTGGGGGCGGATGCTAGCGGAGGCCCGGCCGTTGTGCGAGACCTGTCGGTTGCGCCGGGCCGCGGGGGTGCGGGGGTGCGGGCGGGCAAAAAAGGAATCGGCCGGACGATCTTTCGAGGTCGCCCGGCCGTCACGAGGAGGAGAGAGGAGTTTGTTCGCCGCGGCCGCGTTCATGCGCGAGGCGGCGGTGGATGTCATCGAGGCCCGGCGAGGAGGGCACCGTCAGGTGACCATCAACGCGGGCATGACAATAACCACTCGGCGATGCGTTTCGCTATGAGGGAAACCCCCCATTTTCCCAACGCGTGGGAGTGCGCCGGCGCCGGGTGAGCGCAAAAGGGCCGGGTTTGGCGGCGTGATCAGGGCTCGGCGAGGCCTTCGCGGATGGCGAAGCGGGCGAGGTCGACGCGGTCGTGGATGTCGAGCTTGGTCATGAGGCTGGTGCAGTGGTTGTCGACGGTCTTGACGCTGAGGTGCATGGTTTTGGCGATGTCCTTCTTGGCCATGCCGCGGGCGACGTAGCGGAGGACTTCGAGTTCGCGCGGGGTGAGGGTGGAGGTGCGGGTGCGGCCCGAGCCGGCGAGGTGCAGGCCCGTCTGGTCGATGACGATGCGGGACTGGACCTCGGGGGCGAAGCTGACGCCGCCGGAGGCGACGGTGGCGATGGCCTCGGCGACGCGTTCGGGGGGCTGGCCTTTGCCGATGTAGCCGGAGGCCTCGACGTTGAGGGCTTCCTCGATGTAGCGGTCGTGGAAGTAGGCGCTGAGGAAGAGGATGCGGGTGCCCGGGGAGCGGGAGCGGATAACGCGTGCGGCGTCGAAGGCGAGCAGCCCGGGCATGTCGATGTCCATGACGACGACATCGGGCTGGAGGCGGATGGCCTCGGTGACGGCGGTGTCGGCATCGGCGGCGGCGCCGACGATTTCGAAGCGTCCGGTCTGGCGGAGCCACGCGGAGAGCGTGTTGCGGACCAGGGCGTGGTCATCCACCAGGAGCACGGTAATCGGGCGGCTCATGCACGTCCTCCTCGGGCCCCGGCGATCACGTTGCCCACAAGTTCGGCGAGCTGCCCGACCTGGAAAGGTTTGCGGAGCAGCACGGTGGTTTCGTCGAGTTCAACATCTTCGAGCCCGGTCGTCCGCCCGGTGATGACGACGGTGGGCCTGCGCAGGTTCATGGTCTTGAGTTCGCGGAGACAGTCGAGCCCGTTCATGCCGGGCAGGTCGATGTCGAGGACCAGGAGCTTGACCTGGTTCTGGAGCTCCTGCATGGAGCGGAGGACGGCCGGCCCGTCTCCGACGGCGACGACCTCGTAGCCGACGGAGCGGAGGGCGGCGCAGATGATCTCGCGGACGAGCTGGTGATCCTCGCCGACGAGGATGGTCTCGCCGTGGCCCGCCGGGGTGTCGTTGACGGCGGTGGCGGCGACGAGCGAGGTTCCGGGGCCGACGGCGGGGAAGGCGATCGAGAACGTGGTGCCCTGGCCCGGCGCGGATTCGACCTGGATGTGTCCGCCGTGCTCCTCGACGATGCCGTGGAGGATGGAGAGGCCCAGGCCGGTACCGTGGCCGCGCTCCTTGGTGGTGAAGAAGGGTTCGAAGATGCGGGCCCGGACATCGGGGGTCATCCCCGTGCCGGTGTCGGCGACGGTGAGCTGGACCCAGTCGCCGGCGGAGGAGACCGGGAGGGAGGAGACGGGGGCGGGAGCGGTGAGGGCGATGCGGAGTTCGCCGCCGTCGGGCATGGCATCGCGCGAGTTGATGGCGAGGTTGGTGATGATCTGCTGGATCTGGGTGGCGTCGGCGAGGATGGTGGCCTCGCTCGCGGCGGCGGTGTCGACGGAGAGGCGGATGGAGGCGGGGAGGGTGCGGCGGAGGAGCTTGACCGCGTCGTTCACCACGATGGCGAGCTTGAGGGGCGCCTTGTCGGCGGCGGCCTTGCGGCTGAAGGTGAGCAGCCCGCCGGTGACGCCGGCGGCCTGCTTGGCGGCCTCCTCGACCTGGGCGAGGGCCTTGATGGCGGGGTGGTCGGCCTCGATGGTGAGTTTGGCGAGGCTGAGGTACCCGAAGATGGCGGTGAGGAGGTTATTGAAGTCGTGAGCGACGCCGCTGGCGAGCTGGCCCACAGCCTCGAGCTTCTGCGAGTGTCGGAGCTGGTTCTCGAGGCGCTGGCGCTCGGTGACATCCTGGACCATGGACAGGACGCCGACAAACCGGCCCGTCTCGTCGGTGAGGGGCGTGTTGGTCCACTCGCACTCGATGAGCCTGCCGTCCCTGGTGCAGTTCTGGTTGTGGCCGTTGGCCTTCATGTCGCCGGCGGCCAGGCGGGAGATGAGCATCTCGACGTAGGAGTGCGCCGAGGGCGGGACGATGAGGTCCATCGCCGAGCGGCCGACAGCCTCATCGCGGCGATAGCCGAAGATCGACTCGGCTGCGGGGTTGATGTCGAGGAAGCGGAGGTCCTTGTCAAAGACGATGCAGGCAATCGGCATGCGCTCGAGCTGCATCTTCAGGCGGGCGACGAGGGCCTCACGCTCCTGCTCGAGGCGGCGGCGGGTGGCCTCGGCGAGGTGACGCTCGGTGACATCGGCGATGAAGCCGATGAGCCGGACGGGGCGGCCCGTGTCGTCCTTGATGTAGTGGCCCGTGTCGGAGACGTGCATGTACGCGCCGTCGCGGCGGCGGACGCGGTACTGCATGACGAAGGGGGAGCCGTGGGCGGCGGTGCGCTGGAGCTCGCCTTCGACGGCGGGCAGGTCATCGGGGTGGACAAGAGTGTGCCAGGGGACAGAGGTGCCGAGGTCCTCGGCCCGGTAGCCGAGGATGGCGCCCGAATCGCCGGCCCAGACGACGCGGTCGGAGAGGAGGTCCCAGTCGTAGAGGACCTGTCCGCTGGACCAGACGGCGGCCTCGTAGCGGAGGCGCCACTGGAGGATTTCCTCCTGGGCCCGTTCGCGGGCGGTGACATCCATGGCGATGACGAGACGGGCCTCACGGCCTTCGAAGGTGACGCCGTGGGAGGCGATGTCGGCGAGGACTTCATCGCCGGCCTTGGTGCGGTGACGCCAGACGCCGGCCCGGCGCGGGCCGGAAGCGGTGGTGCGCAGCTCGGCGGTGAGGCGGCTGGCCTCCTCGGGGGTGCGGATGCCGTGGATGGTCATCCGGAGGAACTCATCGCGGGAGAAGCCGTATTTCTCGATCGCGGCGTCGTTGACGGCGAGGAAGCGCAGAGACTCGCGGTCGTAGACCCACATGGGGACCGGGCTGCTCTCGAAGAGGCTGCGGTAGCGCTCCTCGCTGCGGCGGAGCGCACGTTCGGAGCCGTCGCGCTGCTGCTCGGCGAGCTTCCGCTTGGTGACATCGGTGTAGACGCCGACGGACTGGGTGACGACGCCCCGGGCATCGCGGACGGGGCGGATGTCGACCTCGGCCCAGAGGAGCGCGCCGGACTTGTGAAGGACGGGGCACTCGGCCCGGAAGCCCTCGCCGCGGTCGGCCTTGGCGTTGATCTCGGCCTGGAGGGCCGGGTCCATCTCGGGGTGGCGGAGGAGGTCGCGGGGCCGCTGGCCCAGCACCTCGGCGAGTTCGTACCCGGTGAACCGGGTGAAGGCCGGGTTGACCCACTCGATGCGGCCCGACGGGTCGGCGATGACGACCGCGTTGGTGGTATAGGTGGCGACGAGGGCGAGACGTTCGCTCTCGATGCTGGCGCCGCGGGCGGCATCGCTCAATACGCCCACCGCAAGGTCCGCGGGTGAGGTGTTGTCAGGAGTTGGAGGCTGTCTGGGATCCATCCAGCGATTCCGGACGGGCGGAAGCCCATCCCCGGTTCAGTCTTTGAACCGATCCCTTTCACCCCGATCCCGAAAGGATACCTATCCGAGTCTATCCCATCAAATCCCGGGAGGAATGGGGACAAGCTCGAGGCGTCGAACCGGGCCTTACCGCGGGACATGGAGGTCGGCCTGATCGACGGAGCCGGCGGCCGGGCGGACGGCGACGGGCTCGAGCGCGATAGCGGGCCAGGCCCGTCGTTCATCATCAGCGCCGTGCGGCCGGGAGATGAAGCGGTAGAGAAGCGCGAGGGAGGCGGCGCGGGCGAGGGTTGAGGCGAGGAAGACGGGCGTGTAAGCGCCGGCCCCCGGACTTGTCGCGGGGAGGGCGAGGATCCAGCCTCCGAAGATGGAGCCGCCGGCGATGGAGAATGCATTGCCGAAGGTGTAAACGGACAGAACGCTGGTGCGCTCATCCTCGCGGATGGCCCGGTAGAACATGAGGAACGAGGCGAGCTCGTAGGCGCCCCAGACGCAGCCGGAGATGAGCTGGGCCGCGAGCAGGGTCCAGAAGCCATCGGACCAGAGCCAGATGAGCGGGAGGGGCACGAGGCCGATGCCGGCGATCGCCAGGAGCCGGGCCGCGCCGGCGCCCGCAACGAACCGGCCCAGCAATGGAAAAACCGCCACCTTGGCGGCGAAGGCGGCGGAAAGGAGGATGGTGTAGCGGGCGTAGTCGACCCGGGCCTGGGCGAGCATGTACGGGTTGAAGAAGGGCTGGGCCATGTTGGCGGCGGCCTGGAGGCTGAAGAGGTAGAGCAGCAGTCGGCCCTCCGGGCCGTGGCGGAGGCGGTGGGCGAGTTCAGCGCGGTTGAGGATGGAGGTCTGCGCGCGCAGGCCCGGCGCGTGCTCGGGCTGGGTGAGCAGGAGCCCGGTGGAGACAGCGCGGCACAGGGAGGCGGCGAGGAAGAGTGCGGCGAAGGCGAGGAGGCCTTCGGGCCGGGCGCCCGGGCCATCGCCGATGACGCCGCCGGCGAAGCGTTCGAGTGTGAATCCTCCGGCGAGGAGACCGATGAGGACGCCGGCCTGGCACCAGCGGCTGCGGCGGGCGTGGTAGCGGCCGCGGACCGGCGGGGGGATCTCGCGGCCCATCCAGTCGGTCCACGCCGGGCCGGAGGCCAGGCCCGCGGCCCAGTAGAGGGTCGCGGCTGCGAAGATGAACCAGAGCGGGGGCGGGCCGAGGTAGACACCGGCCGCCATGACAAGGAGGCTGAGGGATTGGGCGCTGGTGGAGAGGGTGACCCAGCGGCGGTTGGAGCCGGCCCGGTGGACGAGGGGCGGCGTGAAGAGTTGAAGGAGGGCTCCGGCGACCATGGGCACGGTGGCGACAAGGCCGACGGCGACCTGGCCGTGGCCCAGCTTGGCGACGAGGGCGGGGAAGTAGGTTTCGCCCAGGCCGACCATGATGCTGAAAACGGCGCCGTCGAGGATGGACGTGCGCAGGACGCAGCGGAGGCGGCGGCCGCGTTCAAACCTGGATCGCCCCCCGACGGCGTTCACCCCTTGATGGTCCCTCCTGCGGCGGGGATGGTCCCTGCCGTGGGTGTGGCGGTTCCCCGGGGGACGCTGAAGGCGCTGCCGTGCTCGAGGCAGTGCTGGAGGCGGGTGTAGACGGCGGCGAGGGCGGAGCGTGAGGTGTCGCCGTTGAGGGCGTGGGTGATGCGGCGGGCGAGGCAGCCTTGGGAGAGGATGGCCTCGATCCAGGGGCGCCAGGATTCCCAGCCCGGCACACCGCGGGCGGAGGCGCTAATGAGGTCGCGCCAGAGGTCGGCGGCGGTGCAGGAGGCGCCGCGCCAGCCGAGGATGCGGAGGTAGTCGCGGTCGTGGATGACGGCCCGGTCGCCATCGCGGATGACGGCGAGGAGGATGGCTTCGAGAGCGGCGGTGTCGAGGGAGGCCAGGGCGCGGAGGTCGGCGGGGGAGCGGAGGGCCAGGGCGCGGAGGACGGAGGAGGCGACGCCGCAGATGGCGATATCGGCGGCGGGGCATTCCTGGACATCCATGATGCGGATCTCGATGGCGCTGCGCTCGAAGCGGGCGATGCAGCCGCGGGCGTTGATCCATTCCTCGGCGAGCAGGCCCTCGGGGTCGAGGGGCTGCATGTCGGCGTAGATGCGGTTGAGGATGTCGCGCTGGTAGGCATCGTGGGTGTAGACGGGCTCGGGGATGACGCGGCCCGTGACGGAGGGGACGCGGCGGCAGTTGTGGCGGTAGACCTCGACGCGGTTGTCGAGGAGGCCGGTGGCCCGGCCGTCCATGATGGGGGAGCTGGCGGTGAGGGCGGGCAGGATGGGGAGAAGGGCGCGGATCGCGGCGTGGAGGCGGCCGAACTCCTCATCGCCGTGGAAGGGGAGGTTGAGGTGGACGGCCTGGAGGTTGGCCCAGCCGTGGCCGCGGCAGTCGAAGATGCGGTTGAAGGTGGCGTAGTAGTCGCCGTGGCCGTGGGGCCAGAGCGTCATCTCGCGGGTGGGGTCCATCCACGGGTGCATGCCGGAGGGGAGGAGGCAGGCGTTGAGCCCGGCGAGAAGGCGGTGGGCGGTGCGGACGGCTTCCTGGAAGTGGGCTTCGAGGCCCGGCAGGGCGGAAACGGGCTCGGCGACCTTGAACTCCAGGACGTGGGCGGCGAGCTCGTTGGAGAGGGCGACGGGGCCGAGGCGGACCTCGGAGGGCCAGGCGCCGGCTTCCTCGAGGACGGCGGCGCCGGGGAGGGTGGCGGCGTACTTGAGGGCCTTGTCGGCGACGGGGCGGACGTCGAGCGAGGCCCGGTCGACGATCATGTACTCCAGCTCGACGCCGAAGGCCTGGAACAGGTGCAACCCCACGGAAAGGACTCCTCGCTAGCGGCCGCGTGATTCGAGGCGTTTCAGGAAGACGCGCATGATCTTGAGGTAGAGTTCATCCTGGAGGACCTCATCCTCGACGCCGGAGTCGATGTTGGGGTTGTCGTTGATCTCCATGACGAGGGGGCGGTCGCCGACATCCTTGATGTCAACGCCGTAGAGGCCCTCGCCGATGAGGTTGGCGGCCCGGACGGCGGTCTTGACGACGTCGGAGGGGGCGGCCTCGATGGGGTAGTTCTCGAAGCGGCCGTAGGTGGTCTCGCCCTTGTCGCCGCGGTCGATGATCTGCCAGTGGTCCTTGGCCATGTGGTACTTGCAGACGAAGATGGGCTCGCGGTCGATGACGCCGACGCGCCAGTCGAAGGCGGTAGGGAGCCATTCCTGGGCGATGAGCAGGTCGGAGAGCTCGAAGAGGCGCTCGGTCTGGAGTTCGAACTCGGCGCGGTCGGAGGCCTTGACGACGCCGAGCGAGAAGCTGGAGTCGGGCTGCTTGAGGACGCAGGGCAGGCCGAGGATGTCGATGGCGGCGGCGGCGTTGCCGCGGTGGATGATGACGGTGCGCGGGCCCGGGATGCGGTGGCGCTGCAGGAGCTCGGCGAGGTAGACCTTGTTGGCGCACTTGATGATGGACTCGGGGTCGTCCATGACGACGAGGCCCTCGGCGGCGGCGCGGCGGGAGAAGCGGAACGTGTAGTGGTTGACGGCGGTGGTGGTGCGGACGAAGAGGGCGTCGAACTCGGCGAGGCGGCCGTAGTCGTCCTTGGTGATGATGTCGGCGTCGATCCCCATGGATTCGGCGGCGCGGATGAACCGCTTGATGGCCTTCTCGTTGGAAGGGGGGTTGGGGTCATCGGCGCTGCAGAGAATGGCGAGGTCGTAGCGCGGCTCGGCCGGGCGGGAGACGCGGCGGGGGCGGTCGAAGTACTCCTTCATCATCTCGAGGACGAAGGGGTGGTGCTCCTCGGGGATGTCGGCGACGGCGATGGGTCGGAGGCTGGTGAGTTCCCACTTGGCGTCGTCGGCCTTGTCGGATTCGGACTTGCCGCCCTCGTGGCGGAACTCGGCCCGGAGGAAGGGGGCGGGGAACTGGTTGAAGAGGGCCAGGGCGAGCTTGTCGTACTTGCGGGCGAGGTTGCGGCCGAAGTAGATGCTGAGGACGAACGTGCCGGAGCGCAGGCCCGCCAGGCTGGACTCGATGAGCTCCTCGAGGTGGTCATCCGCGATGCGGATCATCTCGGAGAGCTTGAGGTCCTGGATGGTGGAGATGGCGGGGAGGGGCTTGTGGCCGCGGGCGGCGGCGAGCAGGGAGACGTAGTAGCCCATGCTCTGGTAGCGGTAGGAGCGGCAGAGGTTGAAGACCTTGGCCTGGCGGCGCTCGCTGAAGCGGGGCTCGATGAGGTAGCTCTTGGCGGAGACGACCTCGGCCCCTTCGATGCGCAGCGGCCAGTCCTTTGGATTGTCCAGCACGATGACGATGGACATCTGGGTCCGCCGCGGTTGGTGCCGCCGGCGGCTCGCTGATCCCGCGGTGCCCGGCCCCGGGCTACTTCTTCGCCCGTTTCTCCCTGGGCTCGATCACCAGGAGGTTCGCATCGTAGGTAAGCACCCCCAGCAGGATCGCCCCGACCAGGCGATCGATTCCCACCGTGTATTTGCGGCTCAGGAAGGGGGGGTTGTCCTCGAGGGGGTCGGCGACCAGGACCTCGCGGCGGCGGGGGTAGTAGCCGCACAGGACGACGAAATGGCCCGCCGGGTCGCCGTGGATGTCATCGTCGACATCCTTGGGCCCCCACTGCCGCATGGAGCGGTAGAGGAACGTGGCGCTCAGGCCCGTCAGCAGGGGGCGCCCCTTGCTCAGCTGGTGGCGGATGAGGGCGGGGGTGAGGTCCTCGAAGGCGACGCGGCCGCCAAGCTCGAGGAAGTCGAGGAAGTTGCGGATGTCGGCCCGGAGGCGGACCTCCTGGCGGGATTCGCGCTTGGCATCCAGCCGGGCCGCGAGCTTGGCGGGGAGGTCGATGTCCTTGCGGACCCGCCCATCCTCGCCGAACCAGGTGGGATCGAAGACCTCCAGGGTGTAGGTGTAGATCTTGGCATCGAAGCCCCGGCGGAGGGCGTGGCAGGCGAGGCAGACGGCGAGGGTGCCGCCCGTCTCGAGCGGCTCGCACTCATCGATGACCTGTTCGAGGGGGATGGGGTCGCCGTAGAAGCGGTACACGGCGTGGAGGCACGTCGGCCCGCACGTGGTGTCGTCGGGCTGGGCCTGCACATCGAGCTTGAGTTTCTTGTTGGCGCGGACCAAGGTGGGTGAGTATAAGGACGGCGCCCGCTTGGGGGGGAGCAAAGGGAGAGCACGGAGCATCGCAACCCGTTGTCGCCGGACGGGGCGGATTGCTCATTGGAACTGTCGCGGCGGAGGGGTAGCGTGCGGGTTCGGACGAGCCCCGGGCCGCGTCCCCGGAGGCTCGCCGCCACATCCTGGGGAGGTGCCCGATGAAGACATGCTGCATCACCGCATGCGCTGTGCTGTTCGCGTGCGCGGGAACCGCGCGGGCCGGAGAGTACTTCGAGTTTCACGACTTCACGCTGAAGGGGATCACGGTCAGGCCCGGGCAGACGTACCGCGGATCGTGGAACTACTACGCGCACGCCGATGAGTTCCACGCGCCGCCCACATGCACGGATGAACAGACGTTGTCGGACATCGTGCTGCTGCCGGCAGGGGCCGGGGGCCAGACGATCACGACCAGGAAACTGGTGTGCACCCCCGACGCCCAGGCAAACACCCAGTTCTCGCTGGGGCTCGACGCGATGGGCCATCCCACAGGCCATGTGGCTGTGTGGGGGAACGCCGACGTGAAGCCGCCGCTCCCACCGGTGCAGCGGGCGTATGCGAAGTCGACATCGGGTTTGGCCGTGCAGACCGGCACGGTCAACGCCAAGGGCCAGGTCCGCTGGAAACCGGGCTGGCGCCTGGCCGGCATCGTGAGCGGGGACACCCGGAGCAGGCAGAGCCACGACCCCATCTTGGTCTCCGCGCTGGACCTTGATACGGGACTGCTGGAAGAGACCACCCTGTGGGATTCGATGATCACGATCGACGGCCCGGGCACATCGCTGTGGGAGGACGGGCTCCTGCAGCTCGACGCCCCCGACGGGGAGTTCTACATCACGATGGACAGTCCGTTTCTGCTCTCGCCGCGCGGAATGATGCGCATGACCTTCGCCGGCGGGATCATCACCTCGGTGATCGATGACGGGATCTGGGATGGGCTGCTGCCCGCGGTGGGCTCGCCATCGACCGGCATCCGCCTGAACCTCGGTGATGCCGAGGGCGCCTTTGACCTCGACTTCGACCTGGGCTCCACCAGCGCGGCGGGCTACGACATGACCTTCGATCTCAGCAACGAGGGCCAGGCCTTCGAGGAGATCCCCGCGCCGGGCGCGGTGCTGCTGCTGGCGCTGGCGGGCGTGCCGCTGCTGGCGAGGAAAAGCCGCGAATGACCGGGGGGTGATCCGGGGCCTCTTTCTCGAGCGGCCGGGCCCGTGCCGGCCGCTTGTTGTGCGCGGCCCGCGCGGCACGCCAAAGATCGTGCATGGGTCTGAAGCTGCTGATGATCTTTCTCGGCGCCGGCGCGGGCGGCGCGGGGCGGTACCTGCTGGGCGGCTGGGTGCAGGGGTGGGCCGGGCCCGGCTTCCCGCTGGGGACGCTGGTGGTGAACATCAGCGGGTGCCTGGCGATCGGGTTCCTGGCGGCGCTCTTTGACGGCCCGGCGCTGATCCGCGAGGAGTGGCGGCTGGCGATCCTCATCGGGGTGCTGGGCGGGTACACGACGTTCTCGAGCTTCGGCAATGAGACGATCAACCTGCTGCGCGAGGGGGAGTGGGCCCGGGCCGGCCTGAACGTGGTGCTGAGCAACGGGCTGGGGCTGGCGGCGGTATGGGGAGGGGCGGCGCTAGCCGGGCTGCTGCCCGGAAGGGGGATGCCATCATGAGCGAATCACTGCGGCACGCGGTGAGCGAACCGCCGCAGCCCGCGCAGCGGCTGCGGATCTACATCGGCGAGTCGGACCGGTGGGAGGGTCGGCCGCTGTACGAGGCGATCGTGGTGAGGGCGCGGGAGCTGCACCTGGCGGGGGCGACGGTGCTGCGCGGGCCGATGGGGTTCGGGGCGCACTCGCGGATCCACACCTCCAAGATCCTGCGGCTGTCGGAGGACCTGCCGATGGTGGTCGAGATCGTGGACACTCCGGCGAAGATCGCGGAGTTGAGGCCGCACCTGGCGAAGATGGTGACGGGCGGCCTGGTGACCGTCGAGGATGTGGGAGTCGTGATCTACAGCCCCGGGGCTTGAGCGAAGAACGAGCGACGACCGAATGAAAAAAGGCCCCGGGCGGTCCGCCCGGGGCCTGGTGGTGCTGTGCTGCTTGGCCGCTCCGCCGGGCTCAGTGGGCCGACGCGGCGCGCCGGCTGATCTGCATGCCGTAGAAGGAACGCCAGACGAAGAACATCGAGATGGCGAGGAAGATGGCGGAGAGGGTGTGGGTGACCCCGGTGCCCTTCTCGGCGGCCACGCTGATGGCGAGCTCGACGGCCAGGAGACCGAAGAGGGTGGAGAACTTGATGACGGGGTTCATGGCGACCGAGCTGGTGTCCTTGAAGGGATCGCCGACGGTGTCGCCGACGACGGTGGCGGCGTGGAGGTCGCTGCCCTTGCCGAGCCCGCGCTTCTTGAAGGAAGGGTCGGTCTCGACGATCTTCTTGGCGTTGTCCCACGCGCCACCCGCGTTGGCCATGAAGATGGCCTGGAACAGGCCGAACAGCGCGATCGAAATGAGGTAGCCGATGAAGAAGAAGGGCTCGACGAACGCGAAGGCGAGGGTCGAGAAGAACACCCCGAGGAAGATGTTGAACATCCCCTTCTGTGCGTAGAGCGTGCAGATTTCCACCACCTTCTTGCTGTCCTCGACCGACGCCTTTGTCGCACCCTCGAGCTTGATGTTCGCCTTGATGAACTCCACGGCGCGGTAGGCGCCCGTGGTCACGGCCTGCATCGAGGCGCCGGTGAACCAGTAGATCACGGCGCCCCCGGTGATGAGGCCCAGCAGGAAGG
>JADLFW010000039.1 GCA_020849615.1 Phycisphaerales bacterium | reverse complement strand
GTCCCGCGGCCATCGCCACCGGCCCCCCAAAGGAGGCGAGGTTGGCGTCGGTGCCTTCCGGGCCGACGGGAGGAAAACCGTCGTGAGATCCATCGGATGAGACGTCGTTCTAAAGGAGCCGCACCCCCTGCCTTCTACGTTGAGTTCTTCGAACTCGCAGTAGGCACGACAGTCGAATTCAGGACCGACACGTGCTCGTCTGGGGTCGATCCGGTCTTTCATCTGCTGCGCCAGACCGCGAGCGGCGTGACGCAGGTCGCGTTCAGTGACGACTACTCGGGCGTACATCCCCGTATCCTCTTTACGAGCTCGAGTTCGGACGACCTCTTCATCCTGGTCATGCGGTCTAAGACGGTGAACGGGAGCTGCCATATCAAGAAGTGGGGCGCGCTCCACCACAGCGCAGCGCCCGCCGGGAATGTGACATTTGCGGCATCGGCCCTTCAACACTCAAGTGGCAATCAGCTTCGGACCGCGCACGTGCCCGGCGGGAGCCTCGTGCACGCGGTCGGCAGGTTCAACTCGTCGAGTGCGACGACGCTCGTCGATCTTAAACTCGGCAACTCCACGGCCGCCTCGGCGCTGACAACGGTAGCCGCGACGGAGTTCGTATTCCTCGTCGGGACCCCCCACATCCGCGACGAAGCCGGGTTTACGCCCGCTCGCAGCGGTGCGCTCCGGGTCTATACGAATGACCACACCAACGACGCGGACGGCGACGGCATCGGGATGGCGCTCGAGCTCGAGCTCCAGCTTTGTCCGACCGTGAGCGGCTGCCCGAACACCTACCACGGCAAGGACACGGATCGGGACGGCCTCTTCGACGGGGAGGAAGTGTTCGGTGTCGCGGGCACGCTCGCCAACGGAGTCGACGACATGCCCTTCCAGCGTTGGGGGGCCAACCCTGGCAAGAAAGACATTTTCCTCGAGGTCGACTACCTCACCACGATGGACCACACGGCGACGATGGAGCCCGGGGACAATCCGTTCCAGTACATTCGTGATTTTGAGGAATTCGCGGACGGGGGATGGCCAGAGCCGGGGTTGCCAGGGACTCTCGAGCAGTGGGTCGAGACCGCGCGAGAACCATTCCTCGCGGGGCCGGCAGCCCATCTCAAAGCGCCGGCGAGCGTCGGCGGCGGTGTCGAGCTCCACCTCGATCTGGGCGTCCCACCCGTGACTCCGACCGATGAGAACAAGTTCGGGAGCTGGTCGACCGGCGCAGCCCGCGCGATCGTGCCTGATATGATCGTGGTCGTAAGTGGGCCGGTCAATGGCAATATCACGGTCTGGGTCGACGGCGAGTCGATCATCTTCAACGCGACCGGTCTGAGCCCGTTCTACATCTGTTACACCATGGCCTACCTGATGCTCGCGGAATTTCCGCAGGTCGCCTTCAAGAGCTTGACGGTCGAATCGTCGGGCACCACGACGCTCATCATGGAAGCGGCGCAGGAGGGCGTCCACTTCGAGTGGGACATTGGTCTGCCGCACAGTAGCTTCTGGGCCGTTGTCGATAAAGAGTCCGAAGGTGACGATTCCCTCAGGCTTCACTACGACCTGGACCCGGGACAGGTCGACATCGTACGACGTGGGCGCCTGCGATATGGAATCGTCACGTCGTGGGGCACCGGAGGCCAAGCGGGCGGCGTCAGATATGTGGCCGGACTTCAGCATGGCGCCTTCATACACGAGCTGGGGCACACGCTCACACTCCAGCACTGGGTTCACGACGCGCTCGGGAATCACAGCACCGGCCAGTACGAGGCGAGCACGGAGTGTCTGCCGCACTACCAGAGCCTCATGCGCTACGGATTCGGGCCGTACCGCTTCGAGAACATCGACGGGACCCTTACACTGAATCCCGCGTCCGTGCAGGAGGCCACGACCTTCGGAGCAACCTTCAACCACAATATCTTCCACCCGTCGCCCTACTTCTACCCCGCTCCACCTTCGACCACGACGGCGATCGACTGGAACCGCGACGGAGCCATCTCAGCCGCGGGCGAGACGTGGCGTAGCATTGCGCTCTCCTTACAACTGGGGAGCTGCAAGGCGTTTACGGACGGCATCCAGAACATCGCACCCGACACGGGTCTGCGCGGAGCGCCCGATCTCACCCGCGCGTACTCACGGCTCTACCTCTTCTGGTCGACGGGCACGGCGATCAAGTACGTCTACGCGACGCTCGGGAGCGTTGGGCAGAAGTCGTGCACCGGCCCATCGAACCCCATGACGGGCCACTGCCTGACGTGGAGCGCCCCGGCGACCGCCGTGAGCGAGACGAGCGTCGTCGGTGTCACCGCGTATTTCTTCGGCAGTCATCTGTATCTCGCCTACAATACCAATGCGGTCGCACCTCCGAGCCCCGGCGGCCAGCTGCGCGTCCGGAAGTTCGTGGTCGAGCCGGGCGGGAGCTTGACCCTCTCCGCCAGCAACAACTTTTCGACGAGCACGGCCGACCGTCGCGTGCGCGGTACCCCCGAGCTCACGCTGTGGCACGAGCTCGGCACGGGCGGTGAGCTCGCGGTGCTCTATCTGGCGGAGAGCAATACGTTCCGTCGCCGCATCCTGGGACCCACAGGGATCTGGAGCAGCGATGTCGCCCTGATCGATACGAACCTCGTGGCGATCACCGGCGCCCAGCCACCGGTCGCCAAGCCGTGGCCCGATCCGTCGTTCGGGGGGGCTTCCGGCGGCTGGACCCAAGCCGACCGGAGGACCGTCGCGGTCCTCCCTTCCGAGGCCGGCAACCTACGGGTGTCCGTGCTGAATGCGGCGGGACGTTGGGAGGAGAAGAACCTAGGATTCGAGCAGGGCTTCAACCCCCAGGTCCTGTCCAAGCCGTTCCTGGAATATCGCATCAAACGACGGTCGAACGGAGCAATGGAGGATACATACGGCGGCCACTTCATGCTCGGCTGGACCGTCGCGGAGGGATCGGGGTTCATGAATTACGTGCGGCTCAGCCGCTACGTCGACAAGACGGCCTCGGTGGACCTCGTCGGCCTCGCGTTTCCGTTCAACGTCTACGACCACCTGATGAACCAATGGGCGTTTAATCAGTCGGCGGAGACGAGCGCGGGCCTGTACTCGGACGCCACGATCGATAACGTCTTCGGCCTCTGGCCGGCCTCGGGAAGCGGGGTCAAGTTCCTGCCCCACGCCGACGCCGCCCCGAACCGTGTGCTCACCGTGCAGTCCGACTTCCGCGTGATGGAGGACGGCATCTGCCAATGGCTGATGGAGAAACGATCTCCAGGGAGCGACTGTGGCGAGTTCGAAATCACCGACTGACAGGCTCATGTCCTAGTGAGGCCACTCATGGCACCTCTCCTGCGAATAGTCCCTCTCATGCTTGCGGCCCTAGAGCTGGGATGCGATCAGTCGGCTCCACCGTCGGCTCTCGACATTCGCGACGCCACGAACCTGGACGGAGCGCCCTGTCCCGATCACCCCTCAGATGGGTGCCCGTGCGAATGGTCTCCGGTTGCGGAGGCGTGCTGCCTGGGCGTCGGATACGGTCTGGTGTGCACCGTAGTCTTCATTACCGCGGAGGAGTATGAGTACCGGTGGAGCAACTTCTACGATTGCGGATGCATCAGCGGCCCTCCGTGCGAGGGATACGAAGTGTACGAACACTGTTACATGGGGGGCCCGTGAGGCGCGACGAGACCCCTGCAGCAAGTCGGAAGGAGAAGAGCCCATGAAAAGGCGTTCGCGGTGTACGGTACTCCTCCTCGTGGCCTTGACATGCGGTTGCGTCGATGACCGGAACCTCGACACTCCGGTGCCCCTTCTGGCCCCGCTGGAAGCCGCAGACGACGCGGAACCGGAGAACGAAGCTCCGGCTCCGGCGCCCGAGCCGCCGATCGTCTACCGCGACTTCGCTGAGCTGGAAGCGGCGGTTGGTCAGGCGCCCGAGGTCGCGCGGGTGATCGCGACGGTCCAACGTGTGGCGGAGCCCGATCGGGTCGTCGTGCGTCCGTCGCCTGGCCCCGACGCTCACATGTGCCGGAGCGGCATCGGCCCGAGCGACGACGAGTCCCTTGTGCCGGACAGCTCGCAGCCCCGCGCGGCGCCGCGCACGCAAGAGGTCGAGATCCGGCAGCGTTTGCGTAACTTGCAAGCACACGAGCTCGAGCCGCTTCCCACGTCCGGCGAAGCTCCCTGAGCCCCGAGCCGACACTACGTCGTGGCCCCGGGCTTCATGCGCCGGGCAAGCTGATGCGATGACGTGCGCGCGAACGTGCGAGGGAATGTTGCGGATCGTGAGCCGGTCGATGCCGACGCCAGAGGCGGCGGCATCGGCCGAAGCGACACACGGGCACCGTTGCCAAAGCAGGCCCGAGAACGGTCTGGCGTATGACCTGCAACCGCGATCAAACGCGGGCCGCAGGCCCGCGTTTAGCGGTTGTCAGGTCGATACGCTTGTTCGCTGGCGCGTGAATCGCTGGCGAAGCGAGGTCGATGGAGCGGCGCGCAGCGCCGCTTCGGCGGCCGGGATGGGTGTTGGCATCGGGAGGTCATCGGGGCCTTGGCCCCCTAATGCCGAAGTGGTGGAGAGCCGCGCGGTTGGGGGGTGTTGGCATCGGGGCCTTGGCCCCTAAAGTCGCACCGAGTGCGTCGGCGAAGTGGGCCTTCGGGGCCTTGGCCCCTAATGTCGAAGCGGTGGAGAGCCGCGAGGTTGGGGGTGTTGGCATCGGGGCCTTGGCCCCTAAAGTCGCACCGAGTGCGTCGACGAAGTGGGCCTTCGGGGCCTTGGCCCCTAAAGTCGCACCGAGTGCGTCGACGAAGTGGGCCTTCGGGGCCTTGGCCCCTAAAGTCGCACCGAGTGCGTCGGCGAAGTGGGCCTTCGGTCGGGGCCTGGCCCCTAATGTTGATGCGGTGGAGAGCCGCGAAATTGAGGTCGTTGGCATCGGGACCCTGACTGCTGAAGTCGCACCAGTGCGTCGACGAAGTGGGCCTTCGGGGCCTCGGCCCCTAATGTTGATGCAGTCGAGATGGTGGTAGGAGCTCGGGCATCTTGTACTCATCGGGACCGTCGGTGGCGAGACTCTTATCGGGCGCGTTGACGAAGCCTCCTTCCGGTGTGGCCGAAGCCATGAGGCCGTCGGGGCCTTGGCCCCTAATGT
>JADLFW010000038.1 GCA_020849615.1 Phycisphaerales bacterium | reverse complement strand
TCCCGAAACGTCGGGCCCGGCTCCACGCCCGCCCCGGCATTGCCCCGGATCCGGGGCTGGCCCCGCATCTTGGCACGGCCCGTCAAGCCGCCAGAGGGATTTGAACCCACGACCCTCGCTTTACAAAAGCGATGCTCTACCGCTGAGCTATGGCGGCGCTCCCCTGACAATAGGACGCTCCCCCGCGCCGCTCGACGGGCCGAACCCCACCCCTTCTGATAAACTCCCATCTCGCAACTGTCGCATTCGCGCGGGCCGCTTCAGATTGGGCGGGCCGCTGCCGATCGATCTTCCCCGGGGGGGGTGGAGAGCACAGGCCGCATGCAAGTCGTTGCTGTTATCGGGGCCGGTTTCACGGGAATCCTGACCGCCGCCTGGCTCTTGCGCCTCCCCACGCCGCAGCCTCTCCGTATCGTCCTCATTGAACGACTCGCCCGCCAGGCGGGCGGCGTCGCCTACGGCACCACCTGCCGCCAGCACATCCTCAATGTCCCCGCCGGGCGGATGAGCGCCTACACCCACGATCCCGATCACTTCCTGCGCTGGGCCCAGCTCGTTCACCCCTCCTTCAAGGGCGGCAGCTTCCTGCCCCGGGCGCTCTACGGCAACTACCTCCGCGACCTCCTCGAGGACGCCGTTGCCCACGCCGCGCCGGGCCACCAACTCGACCGCATCACCGGAGAAGTCCAGCACATCGATGTCCCGCCCGCCACCGGCCCGGCAACCATCCGTTTGTCCGACGGCCGCTCGCTCGAGGCCCGCGCCGTGGTCCTGGCTGTCGGAAACTGCCCACCCCGCGACCCCCCCATCGCCGATCCATCCTTCTATTCGCGGCCTCGCTACCGCCGCGACCCGTGGCACCCGTCGATCGTCGAGAACCTCGACCCCGCCCAGCCCATCATGCTCATCGGCACCGGGCTGACCATGTACGACATCGCGATCCTGCTCTCGCAGGCGGGCCACGCCGGGCCGATCCACGCGATCTCCCGCCGCGGGTTCACCCCCCAGGCCCACCGCACATCCGCGCACGCCCCGCACGGCTATCCCAGGCCCGCCGACATCGACACCTGGCCCGCCACCGCGCTGGGCACGTTCAAGGCCCTGCGCGCGCTGGTCCGCAAGGCCGCCGGCGAGAGGGTGGACTGGCGCGAAGTTGTCACCGCCATCCGGGCCGACACCCCCGCCCTCTGGCAACGCTGGGACCGCCGCTCCCGCGAGCAGTTCCTCCGGCACCTCCGGGCCTTCTGGGAAACCCACCGCCACCGCGCCGCCCCCGAGGCCGCGGCGACCATCCAGCGCCTCCGTTCCTCGGGCCAGCTCCACATCCACGCGGGCCGCGTCATCAATATCGAGGACACCGGAACCGCCGCCCGTGTCACTTTTCAGCCGCGCGGCGCCGGGCCCGTCCGCCACATCGACGCCCAGCGCATCATCAACTGCACCGGGCCGGAGTCAGATCCCCGGCTCGCCGACAACCCGCTCATCCGCTCCCTCGTCACCTCCGGCCACATCACCGCCGACCCGCTCGCCCTGGGCATTCAGACCACTCCCGAGGGTCTCGCCATCGACCGCGCGGGCCGGCCCGTCCCCTGGTTGTCGATCGTCGGCCCGTTCCGCAAGGGCTCGCTCTGGGAAAACACCGCCGTCCCCGAGCTCCGCGGCGAAACCGAGCAACTGGCCCGCCGCCTGGCATCCGAGCTGGCGGCCGCGTCCGGCTGAGACCGGCCTCATACGATCGGGCCCATGCCACTGGTCGCGGCCGTCAACCTGAAGCACGCCTTCGGCAACACCATCATCCTCGATGGCTGCTCGCTTTCCGTCGAGCAGGGCGAGCGCATCGGCATCGTGGGCCGCAACGGCACCGGCAAGAGCACGCTCCTCAAGGCCATCTGCGGCATTCTGAAGCCCGACACCGGCTCGATCAACATCCAGCGCGGCTGCCGGGTCGGCTACCTCCACCAGGACCCCAACCTCGACACCAGCGACACCCTCCGCGACGCCGCGGAACGGGCCTTTGATGAGCTCCACCGGCTCCACGAGGAGCAGCACCAGGTCTTCGACGACATGGCCGCGGCCCAGAAGATCGGCGACCAGGCCGCCATCGACCGCCTGATGAAGCAGCAGGCCCGGCTGGAGACCCAGATCGAGGCCGCGGGCGGCTACGCGATCGACCACAAGATCGACTCGGTGCTGCACGGGCTGGGCTTCAGCGATGCCCAGTTCTCGATCCGCGTGGGTTCGCTCTCGGGCGGACAGCGCGGGCGGCTCGCGCTGGGCAAGCTGCTCCTGGAGGCCCCCGATGTCCTGCTCCTGGACGAGCCGACCAACCACCTCGACATCGACGGCCGCCTGTGGCTCGAAGACTTCCTCAAGAACACCTTCCGCGGCGCGGTCGTGATGATCTCCCACGACCGCTACCTCCTCGACAACGTCGTCACCCACATCGCCGAGGTCGAGCAGGGCCGCCTCATCGACTACCCCGGCAACTACGCCGACTTTGTCGAGCTCCGGGCCGAGCGCCGCCTCGCCATGCACCGGGCCTACGAGAACCAGCAGGACAAGTTCAAGAAGGAAGAAGCCTTCATCCGCCGCTACAAGGCGGGCCAGCGGGCCAAGCAGGCCCGCGGACGCGAGACCCGCCTCGCCCGCGAGAAATCCGGCTCGACCCTCGAACGCCCCATGGAGCTCGCGACCTTCAGCCTGGACCTCCCGAAGGCCGCACGCACCGGCGACATCGTCCTCTCCGCCCGCGGCCTCTCGAAGAAGTACACGCAGACCGACCCGCGCGAGGGCGCTGTCGGCGAGAAGATCCTCTTCCAGGACCTCGATATCTCCATCTCCCGCGGCGAACGCTGGGGCATCATCGGGCCCAACGGGGCCGGCAAGACCACACTTGTCCGCGTTCTCCTCGGCGACCTCGAGCCCGACTCGGGCTGGGTCAAGCTCGGCTCCAATCTCAACGTCGGTTACTACCGCCAGACCCACGAGCACGTCCAGGCCGACCTCTCCGTCTACCGGTACCTCCAGAAGGTCATCATGAAGGAGGTCCCGGGCGCCCAGTTCTCCGAGCAGCAGGCCCGGAACCTCGCCGGCGCGTTCCTCTTCTCCGGCGATGAGCAGGAGCGCACGCTCGACTCTCTCTCCGGCGGCGAGCGATCCCGCGCGGTTCTCGCCGGGCTGATGGCCAGCGCCAAGAACGTGCTCGTCCTCGACGAACCCACCAACCACCTCGATATCTCCAGCGCCGAGCGCCTGGAAGATGCCCTCTCGCCCGAGGGCGGCTTCGAGGGCACCCTCATCCTCATCTCCCACGACCGCGCTCTCATCGACGCCACCTGCGAGCACCTGCTCGTCCTCGACGGGGCGGGCCATGTCGAGGTCTTCCACGGCAACTACACCGAATGGCACGAGAAAGACCAGGCCCGCCGGGCCGAGCGCGAGCGGGAAGCGGCCGAGGCCAAGCGCCGCCGCGAGGATTCCGAGAAGAAACGCGCCGCGGCCGAGGAAAACCGGCGCCGCGAGGAGGCCACGGCCCGCAAGGGCCCGACCACGAGCAGCCTGGCCCGGCTCAAGACCGAGCAGCTCGAGGGCAAGATCGAGAAGCTCGAGGCCCGGATCAAGCAGATCGACGCCGACCTCGCCGACCCCGACACCTGGCGCGACCACGCCCGGGCCGCCCGGCTCAGCGATGAACGCCGCAAGCTGGCCGATGAGCTCGAGCCCCTGGAGTTCGAATGGGCCCGCCGGGCTGGGGAGACTTGAAGCGCGCCCCTATTCAGCCAAGCTAGACGATTTTGTTGGACTTTACGAGGTTGTGACGCGCGCACAACAACCTGACGTTCTCGGGAGTGATGCTGCTCCCGCCCTTGCTGAACGGGACATCGTGATCAAAGTGCAAGTTGTCCTTTGACTGACATTCGACGCAGCGCCCCTGGTCCCGCTTCCACACCTCAACCTTGACCCAGGTTGGAATCTGGCGCGAGCTCGCGAGCTCTCGTTGCCCATCTTGCGTCGTCGCGGACGGTGTGGTCGTGGGTCGCAGAAAAAACCTGCAAACTCGGCGACTCATTGTCGTCGCCGTGGTTGACCGCTCGACGGGAACGGATGTCATCGTCGCATCGACAAGCTCGTATCGACCACGATCACACCAGATCCCATCGGAGACCTTCTCGTAGACCTGAACAACTTCCGGCGGCGAACGACCAGCCCTGTAGTCGCTCGCGGCTTGGAAGAACTTTCCATTGTCCGTTGGCTTGCCACTCGGCAAGGCCAGCAACTGGTCGACTGACTTTGGGTCAACCGAACTCCCGCGAAGGCGTGGAACGTCATGCCCTTCGTACTCCAGCAATCCAGCGTGAGATCCACTGTTGTGCCACCGGTCTTGGTAAGGCGCATTGGGACGGACCGACATCAGTATTATGGAGTAACCAGCAACCCCTCCACGAACCCGAAAGTTCATGCCCTTCTGGAGCGCCACACGCTCTCGCTGGACCATTTCGACGTACGACAAGATCTCTTGGTACTCGGACACCCGACCCAGAGTAGCCGGGACCGGCTTTTGTCGCCTCGCGGCGCCGTCCAGGCGTGCCGTCTCGTCATGCGCCGGTCGGACCTACCGCAACTGAACGGGGGCCGCTCCTCGGCGGCCCCCGTCATCAATGGGCGACACTGGACTCGAACCAGTGACCTCCACAGTGTCATTGTGGCGCGCTAGCCAACTGCGCCAGTCGCCCGCTGCGGGACCAGTATAGCCACCCTCACCCGGGCCGGGGACAAGCCCCCCGGTCAGCTCTTGAGCGCCAGCACCACCCGCCGCGACATGTCGCTCACCACGACCCCCTCGGGCTTCTCGATCGTCACCGCGAACCCGATCGCCTTGGTCACCCGCAGCTTCCCGTTGATCGCGATGGTGCACTCGCCCGGCGTCGAAACATCGAACACCCCGCCATCCACCCGCTGCCCCAGCCCGCGCTGGGCATCCACGATCCAGAGCTGGTACTGCTCCCTGCTCGGGTCGTTCATCGGGAGGTTCTTGAAGGTCAGAAACCCCGCCTGCCGGGCGTCGCTCCACACCACCTCTCCCGTGATGCCCTTCAGCTCCGGCGGCTCCTTCTTGTCATCCAGCGAGTTGAAATCGCCCCAGCTCAGCCGCAGCAGGTCCGGCGCCGACGTCACCAGCGCTTCCCGCTGCGCCGCCAGGGATGCCCTCGGCGCCACGCTGGGCCACCACGCCGCCACCGCCAGCACCAGGCACGCCGCCGCCGCCAACCACGCCATCCAGCCCGATCCGGGCGTTCGCGCAGCGCCCATCCCGCCGGGCCGGATCATCCCCGCTACGGCCGGGCCCGGCAGCGCCGCATCCGCCCGCGCCGCGATGAACTCATCCGCCGCCGCCTCGAGCCGCCGCCGCAGTGTCGCGGGCATCGGCATGGTCGCGGTCATCGCCAGCTGCGCCGCCGCGGCCGCCAGCTCGAATGCCTCGGCCTCGGAGGGCGCCCCAACCCCGGCCATGAGCCCCTGAAGCTCGCGCTGCTGCTCCTCGGACAGCCCGAAGATCGCCCGCTCCGTGATCAACTCCAGCACCCGGTCATCCGGAGAAGCATGGCCCGTCATGGGTTGGTCCCCCCCGCGGGCCGGGCCACCGCTCCCAGCATCTCGCGCACCCGCGACAGCCCGCGCCGCGCGTGCGTCTTCACCGTCCCCAGCGGCATGTTGAGCGCGGTCGCGATCTTCTCGTGCGATAGCCCGTGCATGATCGACAGCCGCAGCACCCGCTGCTGATCCGGGGCCAGTTGCTCCATGGCCCGCGCCGCCCGCCTCGCCTCCTCGCTGGTCTGTGCGCCCTCGAAGCCCGCATCCGCCGCGCCGGGCCCGGACTCGGGCAGGGCCTGCTGGTCGGGCCGGCGCGAGAGCCGTCGACGACGGTCGATCAGCCGCCGCCGCGAGATCATCGCGACAAACGCCGCCTCCGACGCCACCGCCGGGTCGTACCGGTCCGCGAAGCGCCACAGCTCGACGAAGATCTCCTGCACCGCATCCTCGGCCTCGGCGTCGCTGAACCCACCGCGCCGCGCGAGCGACCACACTAGACCGCCGAAACGGTCGATGCACTCGCGCACCGCCGCCCGGTCACCCGCCGCCACACGCTGGAGCAACGACTGCTGCAAGCCCGCTTCGAACTCCGCTCGCTGTCCGCGGGCCGGGCCCGCGCTCATCTCATCATCCCGCGCGCCGCACGCGGGACGCCGACCCCCGGCGCGGCGATGATAGCCGTCCGCGCCCGCCGCTGCCCCTTCTCGCCCGCCCGCGGCAAGCCCCGGCGACGCGATGGCGGAGGCCCGCCCCCCGCTTCCCCCCGCGAACAACACACCCGCCCGGGCCGCCAGCATCATGCACCTCGTGCCGGGCCGCTCCTCCGAGTCGACCCCAATCGCAGGCCCGGCGCTCTCGCGCCCGGCCGCGAACCGCCGTTTCCCCTCCGGGTCCGGCGGAAACAAAGCCGACTCAGTTCTTGGGCAGCAGCACCGTGTCGATCACGTGGATGACCCCGTTGCTGGCGTCGATGTCCGCCGCGATGACCTTGGCGTTGTCGATCGTCACCCCGTCGTGCGAGGAGATCGTCACGGCCCCGCCCTGCAGCGTCTTGGCGGTGCCCGCCTTCACCGCATCGGTCGAGTACACCCGGCCCTCAACCACGTGGTACTTCAGGATCGCCGTCAGCTTGTCCTTGCCCTGCGGCGTCAGCAGCGCCGCCAGCGTCTCCTTCGGCAGCTTCGCGAACGCCTCATCGGTCGGGGCGAAGACCGTGAACGGGCCCTTGCCGCTCAGCGCCGCATCCAGCCCCGCGGCCTTGATCGCCGTCGCCAGCGTCGTGAACTGCCCGGCGGCCACCGCGGTCTCCACGATGTTCTTGTCGGCCGGCAGCATCACCGTGTCGATCACGTGGATCACGCCGTTGCTCGCCGCGATATCCGTCTGGATGACCTTCGCCCCGTCGACCATCACGGCCCCGTTCGAGGTCTTGATGTCGATCCGCTGGCCGTTCACCGTCGTGGCCCCGGCGAGCTTGACCACATCCGCCGCCATGACCGAGCCGGCCACGACATGGTAGGTCAGGATCGCCGTCAGCTTGTCCTTGTTCTCCGGCTTCAGCAGCGTCTCGACCGTGCCCTTGGGGAGCTTGGCGAACGCATCGTCGGTCGGGGCGAACACCGTGAACGGGCCCTTGCCCTTCAGCGTCTCCAGCAGCCCGGCCGCCTTCAGCGCCGCCGCCAGCGTGTTGAACTTCCCCGCGCTGACGGCGGTGTCCACGATGTCCGCCGGGCCCATCACCGACATCGCCGCCGCCTGCACCGGGCACTCCTTCGGGGCGCTGCAGGCCGGTTTCTGCGATTCGCACTGGCCCAACGCCTGGCCCGCCGTCAACCCAGCCACCGCCGCAAGTCCGAGTGACACCCTGAGATTCATCGTGAATCGCTCCTGTTAGCTGCCTTGTATGGACCATGCCCCCCGACCGCTCCCGGCACGAGCCGGGGCCGCCCGGCGGGGGCTCAACCAGCTTTCGCCGCCGCGGGCACGCCGGATTCGGTCATCCACATAACGAAAAAACACCGCCCGGAGGGCGGTGTTCTGGGATTCGATTCCTGATACCGGTGTTAGTTAAGGACCTTGATCTCGACCCGGCGGCTCTCCTTCTTGGAGCCCTTGGGCTCGGAGGAGCCCATCCCGACCGCCTCGATCTTGGATGAGCTGATGCCCTTGGAGGCGAGGTACTTCTTCACCGCCTCGGCCCGGGCCTCGCTCAGCGCATCGTTGGTCTTCCACTTGCTCTTGCGGATCGGATCCGAGTCCGTGTGACCCTCGACCCGCACTTGGTACCCCGAGTACCGCGACTTGATCGTGGAGGCGATCCGGTCCAGCTGCGGCTTGGCGCCCGCCTTGACCGTCGCCTGGCCAGAGTCGAAGAGCACATCGCCCACGACGTCGAACTCACGGACCACCGTCCCGGGGCTGCCCTGACGGCCGCCGGGGCTCGTGCCAAAGTCATCGACGGCCGGGGGCTGGGCCGCCTGGGCCTTGGCAGCCTCGAGCTCCGCGATCTTGCTGTCCTTGGAACGGCTCTCGGTTTCAAGGGCCGCCATCCGGTCGCGCAGCTCCTGGTTCTCCTGCATTACCAGCTCGTGGTCCTTCTTGGAGACCGAGCTGCACCCCCCCAACGCCGCGGCCAGCACGAGCGTCGCCGCCACCCCCAGAATCCGTCCCGCCATCGTCCTCGCCATTCCGGTCCGCATGTTCGCTGCTCCGTCAGTTGGGCTTGTTCCCGCTCGGCTCCGCCCGCGCACCCGCGCGCCGTGAGAGGGCCGTTAGCTTATCGGCATCCCGGGCCGTTTTCTGCCAAAGGCGGGCACCGATTCAGGCCCCCGGCAGCCGGGGATGCGAACCGACCCGCCCGGCTCCCCGCCGAACTTACGGCAGATCGACGGGCCGGTGCAGCAGCCTCGACAGCCCGACCTCGATCAGGGGCTTCAGCAGCAGCACCAGCAGCGTCGCCACCGCCAGGCACGGGCCGTACGGCATCGCCCTCCGGAAGACCCCGCTGAAGATCTTCCCCATGAGCTGCCACGCCAGCCCCACGAACGCCGCCCCGAAGAACGCCAGCACCGCATCGATCCACCCCAGGCACGCCCCCACCGCCGCCATCAGGTGCACATCCCCCAGCCCCATCGCCTCCCGGCCCGCCGCCAGCGACCCCAGAATCCGAGTCCCCCACACGATCCCCCCGCCCGCCAGATACCCCAGCAGCACCCCCCCCAGCACCTGCAGCCAGAGCGGCGCAGCCGCCTGCGCGACCGCCACCGGGCCCTGAGGCGTCCACGTCGCCTGCTGCCCCGTCAGGTGCCGCGCCAGCAGCATCCCCGCCATCCCCAGCCCCAGGCAGGGAGCCAGGAAGATGATCTCCTTGAACATCTCCCGCCGGGCGTGCGGGTACTGGATCCAGAGTTCCTCCGGTCGCTGCGCGACGTTCTCCGGCCCGGCTGTCGGTTGCGCGCCTGTTGCGACCGGCGCGGGCGCCTCGGGCGCGAGGACTACATCCGCAGCCAGGATCGGATGGCCGTGCGGCCCAGGAGTGGCCGACGGGCCCACCCCGCCATCCGGAAGCGCTCCCACCCCCGGCCCGGTCACCGACTTCTCCCATTCCTCGTAGTCCGCGAAGCTCCGGCGGATCAGCCCGGCCGACAGCAGAAGGTTCCCGATCCCCAGCCCCAGCACCCCGCCGATGCACGCCCCGATCACCCCCCACTCGAACGGGCCCGGCGCCGGCAGCGTCCAGACCGCGCCATCGGCGAGGTGGTACAGGCCCCGGTGGTACTTGAGCTGGAACCACAGCGCGTGCGCGGGCAGCACCACCACCGCCACGATCGCCGGCACCCACGCCAGAACCAGGGGGATCGTCGTCGTCTTGGCATCCACGATCGTCATCGCCACCAGCGATCCGACCAGGAACATCAGAACCACGAAGACGGGCCAAGTCTGCCCCTCGCCGTTCTGGGCCCATTCGGGCTTCACCGCGCCCCAGTCGATTCCCAGCCACACGGCCGGCGTCGGGACCAGGTACCACAGGGCGAAGAACAGCGCAAACAGGCCCGCCACGATCGCCTCGACAATCGGGTACTCCGGCGAGATCCTGACCTTGCAGAACCGGCACCGGCCGCGGAGCAGGATCCACCCGAATACGGGGATGTTTTCCCGCCAGGTCAGCTGCGTCTGGCAAGAGGGGCACCGCGAAGGCGGGGTCACCACGCTCAGCCCCAGCGGCAGCCGGTAGACCAGCACGTTGATGAGCGACCCCACGCAGGCGCCTACCGCCGTCACAAAGAGCAGCTTCACGACATCCAGGGCCAGGAGCATCGCTTGGTACCGGGGCATCGGGCTCCTCAAGTCCGGAGGGAAGAGCGGAAGTTCCCCTATCGGATGGGCGATGCGGGCGGGAACACCGGCGGGCGGCGACTCCCGCCCGTTTCATTCAGAATGGAGCGGCATCGTCACCTTCCGGGCCATCATCATCGGGAGGCCGCACGGGCGTTTCGGGGCGCGATTCCGGGGGGACCATCTGCCGGGTCAGTTCTTCGACCTTCTGCTCGGCCTTGTCGAGGATCTCCCTGCACCGCCTGATCAGCGACACCCCCCGCTCGTATTCGGAGATCGCCCGCTCCAGCCCCACCTCGCCGCTCTCGATGCGGTTGATGATCTGCTCGATCTGCTCGAGCGACCGCTCGAAGGATTCGGGCTCGCGTCCGCCGGGCTGCGCTGAGGTCGGTGCGGGATTCGCCACGCCGCCACGGTACACCGCCCGCGGGGCTTCTTCCAATCGCGGCCGGGCCGCGCGCACACTCAGAACAGGCCCGGCCCATCCTCCAGCTTCGATCGGCGCTTGGGCCGGGCTTTGGTCGGGCTGGCCGGACCCTGGACCGCCTTGGGCTGCTCCGCGGGCATCGTCGGGCTCGGCTCTCCATCACCGACCACCGACCGGAACTGACCGTCCGAGAGCCGCGTGACAATCCGGTCACCGATACTAACCTCGCCCGTGGAACGGATCAGCCGGCCATCCTCTCTCGTCGTGTAGCTGAACCCTCGCTCCAGCACCGACGCCGGGCCGACGGCTTGCAACTGCCGCTCCAGCCCATCGATCCGCAGCCGCGCAGCCTCGACCGCGCGGGCCATCGCACGTTCCATCGCCGAGGCCTCGGCATCCAGGTCAACGGCCCCGAGCCGCCGGGCCATCGCCGTCTCAAGCCGCTGCATCACCGCTTCCAGTCGTTCCGCCCGGCGGGCCTGGATCGCCGCGGGCCTGTGCCGCTCGAGCCGGGCCGCGAGACGGTCAATCGCCGAGGCCGCCCGCTGGCGCCGGATCTGGATCGCCTGCATGAAGTGCCGACGGGCCTGCGCCAGTCCTTCCTTCTGCTCGCGCAGCCCGCGGCGGAGGGCGTGCGCCAGCTGCCCGCGCAGCGCCTCGAGTTGCCGGGCCAGCGCTGCCCCGTCCGGGGTCAATCGCATTGCCGCCTGGGTCGGCGTTGCGCAGCGTTCATCGGCGACGAGTTCGGCGATCGTGGTGTCGGTCTCGTGACCGATCGCGGCGACCACAGGGACCGCGCAGTTCACGATGGCCTCCGCGACGATGCGTTCGTTGAAGGTCCAGAGGTCCTCCTTCGAACCCCCGCCGCGGGTCACGAGCACGGCATCCACCCGCAGATCAGCGGCCCGGCGGGAGAGCTCGCGGATCGCGCCGGCGACCTCGGCGGCGGCGCCCTCGCCCTGAACGCGGACATCGACGAGGAGGACTTCGACCGCCGGGCAGCGTTTCCGCATCGTGACCAGGACATCCTGGAGGGCCGCGGCGCTTCGGCTGGTGATGACGGCGATGCGGCGTGGAAAGACCGGTAGCGGCCGCTTGCGCTCGGGGGAAAACCAGCCCAGGGCGCGGAGTTCCTCGCAGAGCTTCTTGAAGGCCAGGTCGAGCGCGCCGGCGCCGACGGGCTCGGCCCGGTCCACGATGAAGGAGACCTTGCCCTGCTTGGCGTAGAAGTCGATGCGGCCCGTCAGCACCACCTCGAGGCCGTTCTCGAGGGCCAGGCCCGACTTTCGGGCCGCGCCCTGGAACATGACGCAGGAGACGACGCTGTCGGCATCCTTGAGGTCGAAGTACCAGTGCGTGCGGTCGCGGAAGCCGCTGACCTCGCCGATGACCCTCAGCCCGGCGGGGAGGGCGGCGCGGAGAGCCACATCGATCCGGCCCGCGAGCTGCGAGACGGTCAGCACGGGCGGCGGCGCGGAGGTCCCGGCGGCCTCGACAGCCTGCTTCTGCTTCATCTTCGCGGGGTCGAAGAGGGGGCGCTCCACGCGGCAGAGCGTAGCGTCGCGCGGCGGGAACGCCAAAAAAGCCGCGGCCCGCGCGGTGCGCGGGCCGTGACCCCATCACCCAGGTCGCTGCGAGGGGAATGCCGTGTCAGTTGGCGCGGACGATCGTGCTCTGGGCGGTCTTCACCGCTGCGCGTGCGACGATATCGGCGGGCGCAGACATCGGCCACGAGACCCGGTCGCCGGCCCGCAACACCACAGCGGGCGCTGCCCCCTGCTCGTTGTGGACCTGCTGACGGTGCTTGAAGCGGGGCTGATCGATGGGCCACTCGAAGCTGGCCCGGGGCTGAATGTCCGCCGAGGCGGTGCTCATCCCGCCATAGCGGAGCGAGTCGTTCACGAACGTCCGCACGCCGCCGACGTAGCCGTGCTGGGCGAGCCATTCGTTGCGGGCGTTCTCGAGCCGGCTCAGCCCGCCCGTGCTGATCTCCTCCCACGGGTTGATGCTGATGGTCTCGGTGCCGACCTTGATCCAGACGCGCGGGCTGTCGTGCTCATCGGCGCCGTAGCCCGCCGGGCCCGGATCGCGCCAGCCAATCGGGTAGCCGGTGTCGACGCCGCCGATCACGGGCCGGCCGATCCACTCACGGCCGTTGAACCCGGGGCGGTGCACATCATCCGCACGATTGAGCGGATACGGAGGCCGCGTCGCCAGCAGGCTGCCGCCGATGATCTGCTCTTCCGCTCCCGCCACCGAGACCGACGCCGCCACCGCTGAAATGGCCCACATAATCACCGCGAGCTTCCTGCCGCTCATGCTCAGACCCTCTCTTTCGATGCACGCCGTGGCCCGGCCCGGCTCCAGCCGGGCGGGGACGGATTCCCTCTGGTCTCAGCATGCCTCAGGACCTTGAGTGAATCAACACAAAGTGCTGCAAACACTGGTCTTACAGTCAGCGGCGGCCGCGGAATAACCCAGAATGCCAGCACTATCGGACGTGGCCCGCGGAACTCCGCGGTTCTCAGACGGCCTGCGCCGGGAACGGGATGGACGCCTTGGAGGTCATCCAGGCGTAGGCCTCGAGCACGGTGCGGACGTGGTCGCTGGCCCGGCGGTGCTGACGGACCCACTGGCGAGCGGAAGTAACGAGCGAGCGGGCCAGTTCGGGGCGTTCCAGGACCCCGCGGAGGGCGGCGCCCCACGCGCCGGCGTCGGCCCGCTTGACGAGGTAAGCGGTAACACCGTCGATGAGCGTGCTGATGAGCGGATCCTGCGCGGCGACGACGACGAGCCCGGAGGCCATGGCATCCAGAACGATGCTGCGCTGCTCACCGCCTGATTCGGGCTGGATGAGCAGGTCGCCTTGGAGGAGCAGGTCGCGGCGGTTCTCGAGCCCCTCGATCATGGAGAGGTGCCGACGCAGGCCCAGATCGCGGGCGAGGCGGGCGATGGGTGTGGCCCGCGAGGGGAGCGGGTCCATGAAGATCATGAGGTCGGGGTGGGCCTTGGCGGCGACCGCGAGCCCGCGGAGGGCAGCACCGAAGGCCTGCAGGTCGCGCCCCCCGCCGACGACCATCGCTGTCGGGGCCCGGCCCGCGCGGAGGATCGGCCGGGCCTCATCGGGTGTGTGGACCCCCCATGGCGTGGAGCGCACGGCGATGCCTGGGTCCTCGGCCAGGAGCAGACGTTCGATGGCGGGATCGGGCGAGAAGAAGACGGGGGGGAGCTGGCCGGTGACGCGGAGCGTCCGGGCCCGGGAGACCAGGCCCGCGCGCCAGACGTCGAGGGCCAGCCCGGCGCCGATCTGCCGGGCCACCTCGATGCCCAGCGACCAGGCCGCGCCGCCGAATACATGGACGATGTCAACAGCCCGTTCCTCCTCGGAAGAGCGGAGGGTGTTGATTTCCTGGATGAGCTTCCGCACGCGGACCGCGCGGGAGATGAGCAGGCCGCCCTCGGCGTAGGTGAGGGCCTGCGAATGCACCTCGCTCGGCATGGTGGCGGCGGCCCGTTCGGGGACGGCGTGGAGGACGCGGACGCCCTCATCGGCGAAGCCGACCTCGAGGCGGGTCACCAGGGCCCGCTCGCGGGAGGCGAAGACTTCATCGGCGAGGATCAGGACGCGCATGGTCGGGGCCGTTTCAGAGCGGAATCACGCGGGCTGGGCCCGCGCCCCGGACGACCGACGATAGGCCAGATCCGGGCCCGCGCCCTCGGCGACCGCGTCCACACCGTTGTTATCGCCAATCAAGCCCGGCGTTCTGCACACAGCCACCCAGTGACCCCGCGCGATCATCGCGAGCTCGGGAGGGGCGCCTTCGGCAAAGTCGGGCCACCAGGCGCGCAGCCCGGCGCCGAGGCCGCCGGGCCAGCGCTGGAACTGGGCGGGGTCCTCCACGATCTCGCGTACGGTGACGAGGCGGTCGCGGTGATGCCCGAGGCGCGGGATGCAGGCGAGCAGCCCGCGCGTATAAGGGTGGAGCGGGCGGGCGAAGAGTTCATCCACGGGCGCGTACTCGAGCACCCTGCCGCCGTGCATGACGCAGACCACATCGGCGTGCCGGGCCACGATGCCGAGGTCGTGGGTGATGAGCAGGATCCCCAGCCCGCGTGAGCCCTTCAGCCCGGCGAGGAGCTCGAGGATCTGGGCCTGGATCGTCACATCGAGGGCGGTGGTGGGCTCATCGGCGAGAAGCAGCGCGGGCTGGCAGGCCAGGGCCATGGCGATCATGACGCGCTGGCGCATGCCGCCGGAGAACTCGTGGGGGAACTGGCGGAGCCGGCGATCGGGCTCGGTGATGCCGACCTCGGCGAGCGCCTGCGCGGCGATCCGCTCGGCCTCGCGGCGGCCGACCGGCTGGTGCAGGCGGATGGCCTCGGTGATCTGGTCGCCGATCGAGAAGACCGGGTTCAGGCTCGACATCGGCTCCTGGAAGATCATGGCGATGCGGCCGCCTCGGATCTTGCGGATGCCGGGCCCGTCGAGCGTCAGGAGGTCGGTCGGCGCGGGGTTATCTTCGGGGTGAAAGAGGATGCGTCCTCGCTCGACCTGCGCGGCGGGAGGAAGGATCTGGAGGATCGAAAGGGCCGTGATGGACTTTCCGGAACCCGACTCCCCCACCACCGCGACGGTCTGGCGGGGATAGACAGTGAGCGAGACGCCATCGGCCGCGCGCGGGCGGGGCTGGCCCGTCGGGCCGGGGAACGAGACGGTGAGGTCGCGGATGGCCAGAAGAGGATGATGCATCCCGTCGTTCATCAGGCGGTCACCCCTGCGCTCGCTTGGGATCGAGCCCTTCGCGGAGGGCCTCGCCGACGAAGTTGAGGGCCAGGAGCGTCAGGCCCAGCAGCAGGCAGGGGAAGAGCAGGAGCCACCAGTTGGACTGGTAGGGGTTGAGTTCGCCCAGCCCCTCGGCGGCGAGGTTGCCCCAACTCGGCAGGGGCGGCTTGATGCCGATACCCAGGAAGCTCAGGAACGATTCCTGGAGGATGGCCTGCGGGACGGTGAGGGTGGTGTAGACGACGATCGGGCCGATGAGGTTGGGGAGGAGGTGGCGAAGGAAGATGCGCCCGCGGGTGGCGCCGATGGCCCGGGCCGCTTCGATGAAGGGCTGGTTCTTGAGGCTGAGCACCTGCCCGCGGATGACTCGGGCCAGGGTGAGCCAACTGACCCCGCCGATCGCGATGAGCAGCGCGGTGATGTTGATCGTGGTGCGGGTGGACTGCGGGATCTCGCCGCTGCCGAACCGCTCGGTCGCGGCCCGGCGGGCTTCTTCGATCCGGGCCGGGTCGGCGCGCTCGGGCTCGGGCCATGACTGGACCTGCTGCTGAACGAAAGCCTCGCGGCGGGCGGCCCGGGCCATGACGATTCGATCGGCGACGGCATCGGCGGCGACGGCGATCAGCACAACGAGAAGGACGTAAGGAAGCGCGTACAGGACATCGACGATGCGCATGAGGATGGCGTCTATGCGGCCGCCGGCGTAGCCCGCGATCGCCCCGTAGAGCGTGCCGATGATGACACTGAGGAGGGCCGCCGAGAACCCGACTCCCAGCGAGATCCCTCCGCCCGTCAGGCAGCGCAGGAACAGACTCCGGCCCAGGTTGTCACTGCCGAGCCAGTAGGCGGGCCAGTGTTGGCGGAGCTGTCGCTGTTCAGCGGCGGTCGGGGCTTCGAGAACCTGTTGCCGGGTTCGCCCAGAAGCGCGGGCGATGTCGGCGAGTGCTTCGGTAGGAACGAGGGAGTTGGCCCGGGCTTGCTGGCTGTCGGTGGCGGGCCACCAGGAGGGTGGGAGACGGCCTGCATCGGGCCGGCCCTGGTTGTAGCGCGGCAGGCCCGGCTCTCCGGATGCGGTGGCGGCCCGGCCCGTGGTCCACGGGAGTGTGACGATGCAGGCGATCGAGATGAGGAGAAGAAACGCCAGGCCCGCCAAGGCGGGCCGGCTGGCGCGGAGCAGGTGGGAGATCCGGGATGGGCGGGCCTCGGTCACGCCGGTGAAGATACCCGCGCCGGGCCCGGCCCGGAGTCAGTCATCGTCCTCATCGTGCCGGGCGGGCGTTGCGGAATCGCCGGATGGACGGGCCGGCGCGGCCCCTCGGGCCGGGACACCCAGGCCGTGGGTGTAGACCAAGGCCCCGCCAGTGTGGGCGGTGTTGGCGACCCACACCGAGACGCCGACGCTGCCGGCGAGGGCCAGCAGGCCCGTCACCACGCGGATGCGGGTGATCTTGCCGGGGGCAGGCGAACGGGAGAACGCGGCGAGGCCGATGAGCGCTGCGGGGATGAGCGGCCAGATCCAGCCGTTCTCGCCGAGTTCCTCGTGCTGCTCGAGGGCGGCTTTTTCCGTCGGGGTCATCGGGGAGCCCTCGACGCTCTCGGCGGCAGCCTCGCCGGCGTTCGCGGCCAGGGCAGCGCCGAGGGAGGCGGTCAGGAAGAGCACCGCGGCCGAAGCGCCGAGGCCCGTGGAGCGGAAGCGGGTGAGGGCCCAGATGAGCGAGATGAACATCGCCAGAAAGGCGCCCGCGATCGGAAGGTGGACCATCATGGCGTGGCGGGCGTGGGGGTCGTTGAGCGTCTGCATCAGGTCCTGCAACATGCCGGGCTCCTTGGGTTACTTGCCAACTCCTTCAGGATTATCTCGGATTGATTTCGCCGCATGACGCCTGCGTTCCAGCGGATTTCACCCCGTTTTGCCGAGAACGAGACTCATGCTCGATGGCGCGCCGCCCGTCAGACCGGATCGGGAGCGAATCCCAGCTGCGCGTACAGGGCTTCCGCGGGCGTGTTGCCACGGGTCACGACGAGGCGGACGCTCGGATGGCCACAATCGCGGAGGCGATGCATGGCTCGCAGCAGGCCGGCCCGGGCCAGCCCGCGTCGTTTCCACTCGGGCGCGGTCATGGAGAACGCGATGAGAGGAAGCCCCTCCATCATCGTCACGAGCGTGGCGGAGACGAGGCGGCCCTGGCGCTCGGTGACGTCCGATGCGGTCAGGTTCGCCGGGCCATAAGCGCCGGACAGGAATCGCTCGACCTCAGCCATCGCTTCGGCCGGGCCTTCTCCCGCATCATCGATGGTGCCGCGGTACGCGGCGAGCATCAGCTCCGCCAGCGCCGGGCCATCTCGCGGCCCGATCACCCGGGCCAGCGGGTCCGTGGGCGCGACCGGAGGTTCACGGTCGAGCGAGCAGGCCAGTCGGGTTCGCACGGCGGCAGTCTACCGGGCGGGCGCGGCCCGGAGCAGCATGAAGAGAAGGCTGTTGCGCCTGATCCCGCCCGGTCGCCGCCCCTGTAGACTGCCGCCCGGGACCAGAACGACTCCGGGGGTCGATGATGCCGGAAGACACCAACTGGCGGCGGATATTCGAGCTCGCGATGGCGGCGCCCGCCGACCAGCGGGGAGCGGTGCTGGACCGCGAATGCGGCGGCGATGCCGGGCTGAGGCGGCGCCTGGAGGCGATGATCACCGTGACCGAGAGTGAAGGGGACTTTGCCGGCGCGACGGCGAACCTGTCGCCATCCCCCTCCACGGACACCGAGGCGACACTGGACGGGGGCGGGCCGCGTCCACCCGCGCCCAGGCGCACGGCCGAGCTGCGCGAGGGGCCGGGGACGAAAATCGGCCCTTACACGCTCCTGAAGCAGATCGGCGAGGGCGGGTTCGGCGCGGTGTTCATGGCCGAGCAGGAGAAGCCGGTGCAGCGCCGGGTGGCGCTCAAGATCATCAAGCTGGGGATGGACACCGGGCAGGTGGTGGCGCGGTTCGAGCAGGAGCGCCAGGCGCTGGCGATGATGGACCACCCCAACATCGCCAAGGTGCTCGACGCCGGCGCCACGGAGACGGGCCGGCCCTTCTTCGTGATGGAGCTGTGCTCGGGCGTGCCGATCGTCGAATACTGCGACACGAACAACCTGAACATCGAGGAGCGGCTGGAGCTGCTGTCCCAGGTCTGCAACGCCGTGCAGCACGCGCACTCCAAGGGCATCATCCACCGGGACATCAAGCCGACGAACATCCTGGTCTCCACGCAGGACGGCCTGCCCGCCGCCAAGGTGATCGACTTTGGCATCGCCAAGGCCACGGCGAGCAAGCTGACGGAGCGGACGCTGTTCACCGAGCACCGCCAGCTCATCGGCACGCCGGAGTACATGAGCCCGGAGCAGGCCGAGGGCAGCCTCGATATCGATACGCGGACCGATGTGTACTCGCTCGGCGTGCTGCTCTACGAGCTGCTGACGGGGAGCACACCGTTCAGCGGCAGGGAGCTGCGGTCGGCGGCCTACGCCGACATCCAGCGGATCATCCGGGAGGTGGACCCGCCGCGGCCCAGCACCAGGCTCACCCAGGACGCCGGCGCGCTCGCGGCCGTGGCCGCCCGCAGGCGGACCGAGCCGCGTCGCCTCGGGACGATGATCCGCGGCGAGCTGGACTGGATCGTGATGAAGGCGCTGGAGAAGGACCGGGCCCGCCGGTACGAGACCGCCAACGGGCTGGCGATGGACATCCGCCGGTACCTCGCGGGCGAGCCGGTGCTGGCGGCGCCGCCCAGCACGGGTTACCGGCTCAGCAAGTTCATCGGCCGGCACCGGGTCACGGTGAGCGCCGGGGCCGCGGTGGCCGCGGCGCTGCTGGTCGGCGTCATCGCCTTCGCCTGGCAGGCCAAGATCGCCCGCGACCAGCGCGATGTGGCGGTGCTGTCCCAGCGGGCCGAGGCCGACCAGCGGCGCATCGCGGAGACCCAGCGCGCCGAGGCCGCTGCGCAGCGCGACCGCGCGGTCGCGGCCGAGACCGAAGCCAAGAGCCGGGCCGATGAACTCGCCGAGGTTTCGGAGTTCCAGGCCAACATGCTCAGCCAGATCGACGCCGCCGGCGCGGGCGTGGCGCTGATGGCCGATATCCGCTCGAAGTTCGCCGCCGACCTGCAGAAGGGCGGCACGCCCGACGCCGATCTCGCCGCGCGGGCCGAGGTATTCGGGCGCGACCTGGCCCGGGTGAACGCGACCGACGCCGCGGCGGCGATGATCGACCGGACGATCCTGAAGCCGGCGATCACCGCGATCGGCGATCAGTTCCGGGACCAGCCCGCGGTGGACGCGTCGCTCCGCCAGACGCTGGCGACGCTCTACCTGAAGCTGGGCCGAAACGACGATTCGGAACCCCTGCAGATTCAGGCCCTCGAGACCCGCCGGCGCGTGCTCGGAGAGCTGCATCCGGACACGCTCGTCTCGCTCAACGCGCTGGGGATTCTCCGGCATTCCCAGGGCAAGCTGGCCGAGGCCGAGTCGATCTTCCGTGAGGCGATGGAGAAG
This sequence comes from Phycisphaerales bacterium, assembly GCA_020849615.1. Lineage (GTDB taxonomy): Bacteria > Planctomycetota > Phycisphaerae > Phycisphaerales > UBA1924 > JADLFW01. Next base: position 28,923 of record JADLFW010000038.1, on the reverse strand, counting down.
CGGGCCCGCGTCCGGGGCGCGGAGCACCCCGACACGCTCGAATCCACCGACAACCTCGGGATCGTGCTCCAGGCGGCGGGCCGGCTCGACGAGGCCGAGCAGACGCTCCGCAAGTCGCTGGGGACGCGCCGGAGCGTCCTGGGCCCGGAGAATGAAAACACGCTCACCTCGCTCAACAACCTGGGGATGACGCTGCAGATGCAGGGCAAGCTCGCCGAGGCCGAGCAGTGCTACCGGGAGGCGACGGACGGGGCCCGGCGGGTGATCGGCGAGGAGGACCAGACGACGCTGACCCTCATCAACAATCTCGGGACGATCCTGTGGACGCAGGGGAAGATCGCCGAGGCCGAGCCGTACTGGATCGAGGCGTTGGAGAAGCGCCGCCGGGTCATGGGTGAAGACCACCCCGACACCATCGCGGCCATCAACAACATGGGCACGCTGCGGATCGCCCAGAACCGCAAGCCCGAGGCCGAGGCCTACTTCCGCGAGAGCCTGGAGAAGAGCCGCCGCGTGCTGGGAGATGACCACCCGACGACAGTGCAGCTGATCAGTAACCTTGGCTCGACGCTGCTGATGCAGGGGAAGGCGGCCGACGCCGAGCCCTACCTGCGCAGCGCGCTGGAGACCCGGCGCCGCACGTTCGGCAACGACCACCAGGACACGCTGGCCGCGCTCAACAACCTCGGCTCAACCCTCCGCGATCTGGGCCAGCTCGAGGAGGCCGATGCGCTGGGCGCGAAGGCGATCGGCGGCGCACGCAGGAACCTGCCGGCGGACCACTGGCTCACCGCCATCTTCCTCAGCCAGCACTCCCGCACGCTCGTCAAGCTGAACCGCTACCGCGAAGCCGAGCAGGAAGGCCTGGAGGCCTACCCCATCATGGTCAAGACGTTCGGCCCGGCGCACGAGCGGGCCGTCGGCGTCACCAAGGTTCTCGTCGAGGTCTACACGGCGTGGGACACCGCCGAGCCGGGCCGGGGCTACGAGGCCAAGGCCGCGGAATGGAAAGTCAAGGGCGAAACGGCGCCCGCGACCGCCCCCGCCTCCACACCGGCTGATGCGAAGCCCGCGGAAGCCAAATAGCGGGCCCGGCCCGGGCACGATCTCGCGTGCCTAACGAAAAGACCCGCGGCGCGGGCCGCGGGTCGGTGGAATCTGGATGTTGGCCCGGAGCGTCAGTTGCGACGGCGACGGGCGGACAGCAGGCCGGCCAGGCCCATCAGGGCGGCGCTGGCGGGCGCGGGGATGAGGCGCATGTCATCGTAATAGACGTCGGTGCCGGTCCCGCCGAAGAGGTCGACCGCGGCGAGGTTGAGCACCGAAGGCGTCCCGGTGGTCCAGGTGCCCGAGGCGATGAGCGAGCCGTTGTAGAACTGGCTGATGGTGTTGGCCGTGAGGTCGAAGTCAATGCGGATCTCGGCCCAGGCATCGCGGACGAAGGTCACCGGGTTGCTGGCCCGGAGGTCATCGACGATCTGGCCCGTGCCGCCCAGGAACTGCAGCTCGACGCTCCAGTCGTACGGGCCGCCGTCGTTGTAGGTGTTGAGAAGAATGAAGTACGTCGACCCGGTGAAGCTCGACGGGATGTACTGCTTGGCCGTGTAGGTCCACATGCCGGTGCTGACGCCGGAGTAGAGATGGACCGAGTCGGAGGCGGAGTTGATCTGCTGGGAGTTGGGCGCGCTCAGCGCGAGGGCGCTCGTTACTGTTCCCGCAAAGGCCGGGTTGCCATCCCAGCCCTGCCAGCCTCCCTGTCCGTTGATGGTGCCCGGGGAGTAGCTGTCAAAGTTGTCCGACCATTGGGCCATGGCCGCGACGGGAACCATGCCCGCCGCCGCGATGGCGAATAGGACGCCTCGAATTTTCATGGTCTATCTCTCCTTCGACCCCCTCGCGCCGGGAAGAACGGAGCTGTTCACAACTCCGCCCGGACGGGGCGGGTTCCACATTACAGACTACAGGGTCCACAGGTGCCTTCTAAGGAATTTTCGCCGTTTTGGATAGAATTCGCGGCTCGCTCGATATGCACCGGAAATCCCCGGCGCGCTTCAGGATCGCGTGTGCTCCAACTCGGTCGCGATCGGGGCAGCACTCCCGCTTGGGCTGCACGATCGGAAACTCTTCTTCACAAAGGGCTTACTGAAACACTCGCCTCGGCGATTGCCTCGCGTCCCCGGCCATCAACCGGGCAACGCGGGAAAGTGACCCTGTTCTTGATCTGGGGAATCACAGGTCGGGATGCGCAAGGCATCCCCCGGGTGCGGCCCCGCCGCGAGCGAGCTCCACCGGACTGATCCGATCCCGGTGTCGCGGATCAACGACGGCGCAGGTCCCGCAGCGCATCCTTGCCCACCCAGCGTGCGGCGGGGTCATCGGAATCAGCCAAACGCGTGGCGAGCTCGATGGCGCGGGCCCGGAGCGTTGGGCGCCGGCCCATACCGCGCAGGGCCCAGCTCACGCCCTTCTTGACAAGGTTGCGTTCATCGCGAGCGCCGCGCTCGATGAGCGGGAGGCAGCGCAGGAAGGCCGAATCCGGCGAGGCCCGGTCGTGGAGCGCGAGCGATGCGAGGAGCGCGAACGCGCCGCGCTTGACAAACTCATCCTTCGCCTTCGACCACGCGAGGACTCGCCCGAAGGTCATGCCGCTCGGGGCACGATCGAAGAGGCAGAAGCAGGCGGTGTCGCAAACCGCCCAGTTGTCGAAATCCTTCGCCCATCGGTTCATCTGCGCCACGGTCACGAGCGCGGGCTCATCGACGAACGCGGCGAGCAGGCGGGCCTCGTACTGACCCGTATCCCAGAGCTCGATCGCCAGCCGGTGATTCCGCGCCGCGTCCTCCTCCGACTTCCCACGCCTGCGGAGCTCCTTCGCGACCGCGCGGAGCTCTCCAACCTTGATTCCGAACGATGTGGATGCCGACGGGCCGGTGATCCCGAACTGCCTGCACATCTGCTCGCGGACCTTGGGGTTGCCACGGCGTTCCAGCGAGGCGAGAATGGTCTTGGCGTCGGCTCTGACCGGCGGTTCCGGCCGCTTTGTCGGCATTCAACGCTCCCGTTCCGCGACACGCTGCGGCCCGCCGCATCCCGGCACGCCCTCATCGTTCAGGCCCGGCGATGATCACTGCTTGCGTGCCACGACCTGCACGACGGACGCTTCCCCGGTATGGAACTGGCCTTCGGATACATCTCGCACCAGAGCGGCCCGGTGTTCGATCGCCAGCCCATCCAGTTCGCCCACGATCACCTCCAAGGGCGCGAGGCGTGATGGGTCCTTCGGGCCGCCGGTGTTGCGCTCGATCTGATCGGGGGCGTACGCCTCGAGCAGGAACACCCCGCCCGGCTTCAGCCACGCACGGATGCGCGCGTGCACCGCCGCGCGGAGCGACGCTGGAAGGTGAACAAAGATGGAGGTGACGACGTCCAGCGAGTCATCCTCGGCATCGAACTCCTGCAGGTCGGCGGCCAATGTGCGTAGAGTCAGGCCCCGCTGGCGGGCGAGTCGCTGCGCCTTCTGCATCCCGACCTCGCTCTGATCAACCGCGAGGACATCCAGCCCGCGGGAGGCCAGGAACAGGGCGTTTCGGCCCTCCCCCGCGCCGATGTCGAGCGCACGCCCGCTCCTCGGGAGCCGATCGGCCATTCGCGTGAGAAACTCATTGGCAGTCTCGCCATAGGCGAGAGCATCCCCGGTGTAGCGTTGATCCCAGAACGCGCTCGACATGTTCGAAGGATAGGCGATGGACCCGCCCAGCCGGGCGCGCTGGCGGTGGGCGTCGAGGCCCGCGCGGGCGGAAGCCGGGTGGCGCGCGGCGTGCACGGCCGCCGTGCTCTCGCGGTGGTGCTCGGGAGTCTCGCGTGAGCAGCACGATCGCCACGACGGCGGCGGCGGATGCGAACTAACATGGGGGAACTTCCGCAGCCGCGGGAGGGCGTGGGCCGGTCGGATGCATTTTCGAGGTCATCCTCGGTCGTTTAACGGAGCTTCCAGGCATGAGCACTTCAGAGGTAAGCACCCAGTCCGCGGCGGAGCGACGATCGGCGGAAGCCCAGGTGCGCGCAAGTATCGCCAAGTTCGCGCCCGCGCACATACGGCTCGTGGGCGCAACGCGGCGGCGGCTGCGAAAGCATCTGCCCACCGCCCACGAGGTGGTGTATGAATACCGCGACTGCTTCGTCATCAGTTTTTCACCCAGAGATCGGGGGTACGAGGGTGTTCTCGCCATCCGCGGGAGCGCGGACGGCGTTCGGCTCTACTTCAATCGCGGCAAGGGGTTGCCGGATCCTGAGAAGTTGTTGAAGGGGTCCGGCAGCCAGGCGCGCTGGATTCTCCTGGAGAGCGCATCCACACTCGCTCATCCGGCGGTCACGGGCCTGATCGACGAGGCCATCGCCCGCAATCGCGTGCCGTTCGCGCCCGCCGGCCGCGGGTCGGTGATCATTCGAACAACATCGGCCAGGAAAGCTCGGCGCCGTCGCCCGGCCTGACCTGCGGCTGCGCCTGAGCGCAAATCAGCTGAGCGACAATCAGGGTGACAGTACGCCAGTTGACTTTTATGGCGGCCGTTGCGACCGTGCCGACTTGGGTTCGGCATCTGCTCGTGTGACGGAGGGTAGGTAGAATGCCGTGGTGATTCTGGACCGCACAGAGCAGCTCGTCGCGTCATCGATTGGTTGGGTCGAAGGCGGTGCATTGAGCGTGCGCAATCTGGCGACAAACCGAGTGACCCATCATCCTGTCTGCGATGGTGGATATCTACGGCTTTTTCCGATCGATGGTGATCGCTTTCTCGCGGCAGCCCACCGGGTGGAGCATGACGAGATCGTGTTGTCGGTTCGACGTTTTGCGGCACCGAACATCGTGGAATGGTCCCTGAGATGCACTCCACACGATCACGAATTTGCTGGAACATCGTCAGCGACAAACGGGATGCCTCGTCATCACCTCGTGACGTTCAAGAATGAGGGCCGCTGGACGAGCTTTCTGCTTGAAGTATCGGAGGACGCAAAGAGGATGATCCTGGGCAATCTGCCTTGGTATAACGGAGACGAGTACGACCTTGGCTATCAGGGGCTTACTGATGTGATAGCCATGCCGAGTTCAGGACAGGTGCTCGTGAGCGTACAACGCTCCTCGACATTGATCGTGCACGATGTGCAATCGGAGACTGCGATCGGCCGGATCAATCTTGCGGATCGCGGCGGGAATCCGATGCTGCGCATTGTCGGGAACGAGCTTTGGACGGTTGACTATGACACGTTCGTTCGAGTCCCGCTCGATTCTCGCCAGCCCGCGTGCGCGATACTAGTTCAACCCGGCACGGGCCCCATGCGGCAGTTCGCGGGCGACGTGTCAGTTTGGAAACACGGAAGGCGAGCAATTGTGCCGCGGCCATTCTCTGGCGACGTCGCCATGATCGATCCGGTTTCCGGCACCATCGAACGCAACGTTGCACTCGGGCAGCAGCCGCTCACCTGCGTGGCAACTTCTAACGGTCGAGTTATCGCCAGAGATTGGAAAAGCGGCGACTGGCTCGAAGGCCAGATCCATTCCCAGGCTCGTCCGTGGTGGCGATTCTGGTAAGGGGCGGTCCCGGACGCCCCGATGCCCGCCGAAAACCGAATCAGGGTGACAGGATTTGAACCTGCGACCTTGTGGACCCAAACCACACGCTCTACCAAACTGAGCTACACCCTGGACCCCGGATCCTATGCCCGCAGGCCGGGCCGGCCCGTCAACAAACCGACCCGCCGGGTTTCCCCGAACGGGTCGGCGCTCCAAGCTCTCCACGCCCCCCTCGCGGGGGCGGGTTCGTGTCAGTGAAGACTCACAGCGGCACTTCCTTGAACAGCAGCACCCTCGGCTTGTCGCCGCGGCGCATCACGTTCGAGCGGTCGACCACCATGACGTAGCGCCTCTCAATGCTGGGCCGCATCGGGTCATCCTGCTTCAGGCCCTCGACATCCGACTGCTGATACCCGCGGACGACGAACCACACGGCGTAGACATCCGACCGCACGCTGATCGTGTTCAGCAGCCCCGACGCCACCGCGAGCTTCTCGGCGTACGGATCATCGACCCGCGTCGCCTTCAGCACGCCGTCAACCGGGTCCTTGTGCAGCGTGCTGGTCACACCCTTCACCGTGTTGCGCACCGAGTCGTAGGCCAGGTGGTCGATGTTGTTGCGGTCGCGGAACGTGGTCTGATCGGTGGGATTCACGAACCGGGCCGCGAGCACCTCGCCCAGCGAACGGAACCCCGGATCTTCGCGGATCACATCGATGCCGGTTCCCACGCCGATGGGGCTCGTGGCGCCGACGGGGCGTCCCGAGCGGCCGTTGAGCTTGGTGGGGTCCTCGATCTCCGGGTCTGCGTAGCCGCCCGAACCGCGGTCGCGGAAATCAACCACCTCGAACGCGCCGCCGGAGTCGGGCCGCGTCAGCACCGGGATTTTGTCCCGGTAGGCCATCACGGTCGCCGCGATGTCGGCATCCTGGGCCAGCGGGGTCTCGCCATCGATGGCGCTGGCCCACCACCACGCCGCCGCGTCGGAGGTCGGCGCCAGCAGCGGCAGAAGCCTGAGAACCGCCAGCGGCGCGGTGTTGATGTTGATGAGGCCCGGCGTCAGCCGGGTCAGCCCGCCGAACTCATCGCTGACCGCCGTCTCGGGCATGCCGCGGAGGGCATCCAGCAGGTTCATGGCGATCGGGATGCCCAGACCGCGGCGCTCCTCGCGGGGCGCTGGCGTGGTGATCGGATCGGGCGTGAAGAGCCCGTCCCCATCGCGGTCGAAGAACGGCACGTACGCATCGAGCTTGAGGCAGCCGCGGTCCAGGGCGCCCGCGAGCCTGGATTCGAAGGTGCCTGCGGCGGGCGGCGCGGCGGTGTCGATGTAGTTCAGGGCCAGGGCCATCGCCTCGCCCAGCGTCGTCCACTGGGTCGCGGCGGGCTGGCTGGGGTCCTGCCACGGCCCGACACCCCAGGTCAGCATGACATCCGCGGCCCGGAGGGTGGAGACGGGGTTGGTCGAGCCCGACTTGAACTCGTTGTTGTTGACGGTGATTTCGGGCATCAGCGTCGCGTAGTCCACGCCGTCGGCGTTGGGCGGAACCGGGTGCTCGGTCTTCTGGGCCGGCTCCGTGCAGGCCGACGGGCAGACCGCGCTGGCCTTGGACTTGTCAACCCAGATCGCGAAGGTTGTGCCGCCCTCGGTCCCGGTCGGATCGGCGCTGAAGTCGCCCTTGCTGATGCCGTTGGGGGCCCCGTTGACCTCCAGGGCGTTCCAATCGGTCTTGCCGCGCGGCTGCAGGCACCAGGACGGGAACCCGCCGAGCTTGTTGCCCGATGTCGGCCGCTGCACCGAGCCGAAGAGCGTGATGGTGAACCCGGTGTTGTCCTCTGTGTCGGCCGGGCCCGACAGCGTGCCCTGGACCTCCTGCTCACCCGAAGCCCGCGTCCGGTCGATCGAGCGAATGTCCGGCAGCGTGATCCGGTCCACCAGCAGGTCGTTGGCGGGGTTGTTGGGCTGGCCCTGGTCGATGGTGCTGCGCAGGGCCCGGCGGATGCTGATGGTCGCATCGGTGATCGGGCCCGTCGCAGCATCGCCCGCGGCCGCGAGGTTGTTGAACGAGGTCTGCACGGCCCCGGTGGCGCTGATCCACGGGATCCGGACCGCGCGGGTGATGCCCGGGCCCAGCAGCTGCCCGTCGATCCACTCCTGGACGTAGTCGGGGGGGACCGGCGGGGGTGTGCTCAGCTGGCTGCGGAAGCGGCTGTTGATGTCGGTGCGGGACTGGCTGAGGGCGTAGCAGATGATTGTCTCGCCCGCATCGATCCTCAGCTCCTCCAGCGCAGCGCCGCCCGCGGCGCCGTCGTTCAGCTTCGCCAGCAGGTACGTCTTGCCGCCGAACTGGATGTAGTTGAACGGCGCGCTGTTGCTCAGGTCGGCGGAAGCGCCCAGCATCGAGGCGGGCGTCAGGGTGATGCTTTCGCTGAAGGGGTTGTGAATCTGGAACGCCACGGCCCGGAAGAGGAAGTCCTCGTTCGCATCGGCGACCGCGCCGTCGATGGTGATCGGCCCGTAGATCGGGTCGCCGGTGTCGGGGTCGGTGCCGATCGGCGGCTCGGGCTCATTGGTGTGGTTCGGGGAGTCGGTGTAGACCGTGAAGCTGGCGATCTCTGTCAGGAACGGCTGGGCCTCGACGCCGAAGATGTTGACCGCCGCCGGGATGCCGACGGGCCGAACGCTCAGCCCGCCGAGGATGTCGGTCGAGCCCAGGCCCGTCTTGGAAAGGTCGATTTTCTTGTCGTCGTTCCACCACGGGTACAGCGTCGTATCGCTGAGCCTGGACTTCTGGTTCCGGTCGAGCAGCAGCGTGTACGCCGAGGTCGCATCCCCACCGACCGCGGGGTCGGTCTTGTCGTAGGAATCCAGCAGGTTCACGGCCATGTGGGCCGAGATCCGCAGCGCCAGCTCCGGGCCCTTTGCGCCGTAGAACTGCGTCTGCCGCTGGCGGAACTCCGTGCCCGCCGGGTCGCCCCAGGCATCCGGGTCGATGCCGTCGGGCATCAGCGCATTGGCGATGGTCTGCGTCAGCTGGGTGACCTGCTTGTTCTTCACGAGCGACACCAGGTCGGACCGCACCTCGGTCGCGGCGAGCTGATCGGCCGAGCTGATGAGCGTCGAGTAGATGGGCCGCGCCCCGCTGATGGTGGTCAGCCGCTGCCGGGGATCGACCGCGCTGCGGAGCATCGCCTGCCGATCATCGTTCACATCGGTGGGGTCGATGACTTCGCGCTCGAGGTCCAGGCCGCGGTTGTCGCGGAGCGGGCTGTTGCGGCGGTTGGCGCCGCCCGGGGTCGCGAGGTCACGGCCGCCCACCGCCTGCTCCAGCCGCGAGAGCAGCGCGGGGTTGTTCACGCCGCGGTAGGTGAGCAGGTCGAGCAGGTCGGTGGTGTTGAAGACGCCGGCGACGGAATAGCCGGCCTGGCCCGTCACCTGCCCGGCGGCGATGCCGTCCGCGCGGCCGCCGCGGCCGGTGTAGTACGCCGACCGCCACTCCGCGCCGCTCGTCGTGGAATCGAACTTCCAGTCTTTGTCGCCAATCTTGTACGCCGAGGCGAACTTGTCGAGCGTTGTGGTCGCCGGCGGCACCAGCCCCGCGAAGATCGACAGCCGCAGAGCGTCGTAGCCGGGCCCGCCCGCCAGCATCGCCGGGTCGCGGGTGTAGAACGTGTAGTTGGCCGGCACATCCTCGAGCGGCTGCTTCAGCAGGTTGAACCCGACGGTCTGCGGCTCGGCCGAAGACGGGCCGCCCGGCGAGTACAGGTCGTAGAAATCGCGCAGCGTCAGCAATCGGCGCAGGTCAACATCGGAGGGGTACAGACCCACCGGCGCCTTCTCGACGGGCCGGGCCCGGAAGTCGGTCGCGGTGTTGACGTTCACCAGGCCCGACAGGTCGACGATGCGGACGCCGTAGACGTAGCGGAAACGGCCCTCGGTCGCGATCGCGGGCCGGGCGTCGGGCTTGGAATCGCCATCGCGGTCCCGGGCGTCGGTCAGATCGCTCCAGCGCGAGTCGTAGAACCCATCCCCATCCGCATCGGCGAAGAGGTTGTCGGGGTAGAACTCGCTGTCGGGCCGCGGCCCCAGCCCGCCCTTGAAGACCTGGCGGAACATGCCGACCTGGCGCTGCCCCCACACCGCCGGGTACTGCTTGTTGCTGCTGAGCGAGAGGCCGAAATCGGTGCGGGTGGGCGGCGGCTCGCCGTAGCGCGGCGGGTCCTCGGGGTTGGGGGGCAGGCCGACGAGGTGCAGATCCTCGCTGAGGCGCGGCTTGTTCTTCGCATCATTGCCAAAGCCCGACTCCGCCGCGAAGTTGTTGCGCAGGTTGAGCAGGTTGATGAAGCGCCCATCGGGGGAGATGTTGGAGATCTGGGCCCAGTCGCGCTGGTAGAGGTACAGCTCGTTCGGCGTGATCGAGGTCAGGTCGGGGGTGTCGAGCCCCCAGCCCAGCCATGTCGGCTCGGTTGAAGCCAGCCACGGATCGTCGCCGTGGCCGCCGATGGGCGTGAAGTACCGGCCCAGCGCGGGGTTCCGCGAGGTGTCGGTGTCGGTCTTGGGCTGCGTCGAGCTGGCCGACCAGTCGGTCGCGGGGTAATCCCACGCCTCGCGGCGGGTCTTGCCCGAATCGGCGAAGCTGTCGAGCACATCATCCGCGATGATCGAGCTGATATAGGCCGCGACCTGGTCGGGCACATCCTCGGCCTTGTCGAGCTTGGCGAGCGCAGCGCTGGTCCGGCGGTCGGCGCTGCCGACGCTCACGTACACCACGGTGATCAGCGCCATCAGCGCCAGCGTGCCCACGACCAGCACCAGGAACGACCCGCGGCGCTGCTCGCGCCAGCCCGCGGGCGCGCCGCAGACGGCCCGCAGCACGGCGGTCAGGCCGCGTCCATCACGCCGCCGGGCCGGGAGGCCCGCGGCGGTGCTGTCCGAGCTTTCAGTCCTGAGGGTCAGCATGAAACGACTCCTTGCCGCTCGCGCGGCTCCCCCACCCACTCCGCCGGGTTGCTGTCGGCGCCGGCACGCCGCTGGAGCTGACCGCCGCCCGCCGGGGCTCCCCGGCGGCGGCCTTGTTCACGACGCCGGCGTCCCCGGCGTCTCGATCACGAACTGGAACGATTCCTCGATCTTGGGGTCCTGCTGATCGGCGATCGTCACCGTCACGCGGATCATCCGCGGCCAGGCCCACGGCCTCGGCACGGCCGGGTCGTCGCCGTTGCCGGCGGTGCCGTCCGGGCCCGCGGGGTTGAACATCGGATCGATGTACCCGAAGTAGTTGGTCAGCGGGTAGGTCGGCGACGGCAGCCCCGTGATGCCGTAGCCGTTGATCAGCTGCTGATCGACCGCGATCGGCTGCGGATTGCCGGGCTGGCCATCGGCGATCTTGCCGTCGGCCCGGGTGTACGGCATCCGCAGCGGCGCGGTCAGCGTGCCCGCCACGGTCGCCTTGTAGGGGTACGGCCGGGCCGCGTATCCATCCCGCGCGCCCGTCGTCACGCCGTCCGCATCCAGGTCGACGCGGCGGTCCAGCCCGTACCAGATGACCTGCCCGTACGTCGGGCTGGTGGGCACATCATCCACCTGGCCGAACGACCACTCCACGATGAACTCGGTGCAGCGCGGCAGCAGGTTCGAGGCCGTCAGCATCGTCTGGTCGATGCGGCGGTACTGCTCCTCCTCCTCGCGCGTGTAGGTCTGGCTCAGCACGCCCAGGTAGTCGGGCGGCGCGAGCTCGTGCCGCATCCGCGCCCCGGGCACCGGGTCCACCTGCGGCGTCGCCGCGAAGGTCGGGTCCGACTGCGCGGGCCAGGCCTGGTCCATCCACTGCTGCTGCCGGTCCAGCGTGCCATCGACGCTCGGTGATGCCTCGTAGATCATGCCCTCGGCGGGCTTCCCGGCGGCATCCCACTTCGCGCCGCCCGTGTAGTACGCCGGGGGCTTCGGGAGCGTGGTGACCAGCGAGCGCACATCGCTGAGGCTGGTCGAGCAGATATCGACCAGGCCCGACATGAAGTTGGGGTTCTGCGAATAGGCGGCAAAGTCGCCGCGGACCGTGCGGACGGTGGTCGTCGCGGGCCCGCCCGGCAGGGGCAGCGGGAAAACGCGGGAGTTGAGCTGGCGGAAGAGGCTGGGCGCGGCGGGCTGGAGGGCGATCTGCGTCGCTTGGTCCGAGGCCCGGCCCCCGCCGACGGGGATGCGCCCGAAGAGCTGGCCCGGCGCGGGCAGCGCGGGGTAGGAGGTCGCCGACCGCGGCGGCGCGAGCAGCGTGACATGGCGCAGCAGCGTCCAGTCGGAGGCGTACTTGTTCGGCCCGTCCTGGCCCAGCACCCAGGTGCGGTCGCCGGTGTTGGGCTTGGTGTACATCTCGGGCCGGGTGTAGGCGGGATTGGCCGGGCTCATCTTGGCGCCGTGGCCGTAGTAGATCCGGGCCGCGTTGGCCCGCGCGATGTAGTACGGGTGCATCGGCTCCCGGGCCGTGGCGTACTCCCCGGTCGTGAAGAACATGATCTCATCGACGCGGCGCGGGCGGGGCGCGATGTCATCGGCGGTCAGCGCGACATTGGGGGGCGTGGCGGGCGGGGTCGAGCCGGGGGTCAGCCCGGCGTACTGCTGGCGGATCAGCAGGAAGCCCTCGCGGGTCATCTGCGAGAAGTCCTGCCGCAGCTGCTGCTCGAGCAGCGCCGCGTACGAGTTGAACTGGCTGATGCGCTTGCCGCCCGTCACCGTCTTGCCCACCGACTCGAAGATCGCGGCGATGCCGACCGCCACCAGCGCCGCAGCGCCGACGGAGACCAGCACCTCGATCAGCGTGAACGCGCGGGCCGCGCGATTCTTCGTGCGCCGGGTTGTCTGAAGCTGCTTCGGCATGATGGCTCCGCCCGGGTAAGGCGCCTCAGCGCTTGATGGTCAGGACCGACACCGCCGCGGGCACCTGCGGCGTGAACGCGATGTTGAACGGGTACTTCTCGCTGCCGACCTGTTTCTGGGACTGCGCGACCTCCGCGGTCGAGACCGACTTGTCGATGAAGACCGAGTCGTTCCAGTCGGTCAGCCCGCGCCGCTCATCGATGCGGGTGACGGTGTACACGTTGCCGCGGCTGTCGACCAGCTTCTGACCGACCTGGCGGAACGCCTGCCGCACCGCCGCCTCGCTCGACTGACCCTTCAGGTCGGGGATCGTGATCCGGTTGGCTTCCGAGAAGATGAAGTTCTGCGTGAGAATCGTCGAGTAATCGCCGGTCCCGTTGAGCGTCGGCGCCCCGGCCAGCTTGCCGGCGGTGGCGGGCTGCGCCCCGACGGGCCACAGCCGCTTGTCGCCGGGCTGCAGCCGCCGCCGCAGCAGCATATCGCTCAGCGTCTTGCCGCTGGGCACCTGGATCCCCGTGTCGATCCGCCGCACGAAGATCGCCAGCTGCACCGACTGCGAAGCCCACGCCCCGTTCACCACGCGGCGTCCCACGAAATCCCACACGTACTGCGGCTGCTGGCCCGAGGTGTCCGGGTTGGGGAAGAGCCGCTGGCGCACCGGGATCTCGACGCGCACAAGGGGGCTGATCGTGAGCTCGACCGGCTCGATGGCGAGCATCGCATCCTTCTTGCCGGCGTCCACGATGTACACCGGCGCTTCCCACTTCAGCGTGGGCAGCGACCACCCTTGCCGCCCCAGCTCCGGAGAGCTGCCGCCCCCAGTCGGGTCGGTGATCGGCCCGCGCCGGTAGTCAACCAGCCACAGGTCCCATCCCCGCGCGGCGTTCAGCGAGGCCGTCTGCTGCGAGATCGTCCACGGCGCGGGCGTCAGGCTCGATTCGTTCAGCCAGCCCAGGTCCCCCGAGCTCGCCGTTCCCTCACGGATGATCCCCCGCCCGTGCGACTGGATGAACGCTTCGGCCGAGCGCAGCGCGGTGATCCCCTGCACGGTGTCGCTCGCCATCCGCTGCTGGCGCACCACCACCGGGAAGACCGCGCCCAGGCCCAGCAGCCCCAGCGCCAGCACCAGCACCGCGATCAGGATCTCGATCAGGGTGAAGCCGCGACGCCCAGCCCGGGCGCCGAATGCCGAATCCCGAATGCCGATTGGATTCGCTCTCACGGCGTGATCTCCCTCGCCGAGCCCAGGTACCGGTTCAGCGTGTACAGCCGGGCCTCGGACTTGTACGGATCGCGGCCCTGGATCCAGTCGTTGATCTTCTTGGCGCCCGCGCCGCCCTCGCTCTTGAAGTACTTGGGGTCGAACATCGGCTCCCGCGGCACGATGTCGGTCCCCTTGCCCAGGTCCCGGCTGCCGTACAGCGACCCCGTCGCCTTGTTCAACCCCGTCACCTTCAGCCCGGCCGCCAGACGCTTCTCCTGGTAGAGCGCCACCGCCGTGACGGGCCCGGCCAGCACCGTGTCGGTCGCGGTGTCGCCGATGAGCTGCCGCCGCCGCTGGTCCTGCTGGAGCAGCGTGCTGCCCAGCGGGCTGCTGCCCGACCATGCGCCGGTGAGCCGCCGGGCGTACGTCGCCAGGTCCGGGGCCTTTTCGATCGGGAACTGCTGCCACACACCCGCCTTGCGGAAGTTCTGCGCGGGGACCGGATCAAGCACGATGACCGGCTTCTGGTCCGAGAGCATCACCGCGCCGGTGCCGCGGGCGTAGCGCACCATGAAGGTCTGGCGGGTGCGGCCCGTGTCGCCCTTGGTGTAGTCGTAGAACCCGGTCTCCGGGAAAACCCAGTTGGGCCGGGAGTCGGGGTCCTCAAACTCGCGCTTGCCGGGGTTGGGCTCGTACCACCCGGTGGTCAGGTCGGTCGTCGCGGTGGATGAGGTGACCGCCGCCTGCAGTCGGCCCGGCGAGACCAGCCCGCGGACCATCCAGCCGCGGGGCAGTTCGACGGGCTTCACGGCCGGCAGCGGCGCGAAGACCTCGCGGGTGATGAAGTCATCGGGGTTGCTGCTGGTCGGGCTCCGCCCGTCGCGCACATCGGTGATGGTGGCGACGTGAACGCAGGCCACGATCCGCGTGCGCCCGCCCGGCTCGTAGAAGAAGACCGCGGCGCCATCGCCCGAATCGGAACGGACGGCCGCATCACGCCCCGCCGCCAGCCCGGTCCGCAGCTGCCCGTCGGCCAGCGACTCCTCGGATGACTGCAGCATCGCCGAAAACGAGGGCACCGCCACCGCCAGCAGGATCGCAAAGAGCGAGATCACCACCAGCAGCTCGGTGATCGTGAACGCCCGGGCCGGCGCGGAACTCAGCGGTGGGCGGCGGTGGCGCTTCATGATCCGAACTCCACGATGTTGTCGGTCCGGGCCCGGGCCCGCAGGGCCTTGATCGCATCGGCGCCCCCCGGCACGGGGACGCTCAGCTTGGCGGCGATGGCCGCGATGTCCTCATCCCCGTACAGCCCGTCGGCGCCGGGCAGCACGACCGCGTAGCGGGCATCGCGCAGCTGCGGATTGTCCTTCCACGCGCTCCAGTCGGCGACCGCGATCGGGATGTTGTAATAGTCCTCGTACGCGGCGTCGGAGGCGACGCCCGAGGCGCTGGCGGTCTTGAGCTTGGCATCGGGCAGCCAGCGGTAGTAGCGGTAGACCTTCCCATCGCGGTTGAGCAGCTGCACCAGCGCGGGCTCTCCCACCGCCGGGTCGGGCGTGCGCGGATCCTTGTACATCTTCAGGGATGGCTTGCCGACCTCGACGAGCGGGTCGGTCCGCCCCGCCAGGCTCTGCGGCTTGCTCGCATCCGGCTTCTTGAGCGCGGGCGTGAGCTTGTAGGTGCCGTCGGGGTTAGGGGGCATGAAGCCGGGCCCGGCCACGCCGTCGATCGGGCCCGCGCCCGCGTCGGCCAGCACGCGGACATCGCAGGCGCCCGCGAGGTAGTACGGCAGGGCGACCTCGCTGAACCGCTTGTCCTCATCGCTGGGCTGGTCGCCCTCGGCCCGGAGTGCCTTGAGGTCGAGGTCCTTGGTGACGTCGTAGATGTTGAACTTGCGCTCGGTCTGGCCGCTGGCGGGGTCGGGATAGGTCACGATCGGGCCGCCGCCCGTGCCGGTCTTCTGGTCCTTGATCAGCGGGGGCAGGAACCCGAAGCGGTCCTTGAAGGTGACGACCGCCAGCTTGACCGCGACGACGCTCTGGCGCTCGCCGGCCGCCAGCCCCGCGCGGCGGGCCCCGCGCAGGGCGACCAGCAGCAGCGAGAGGATGATGCCGATGACGACGATGCCGACGAGCAGCTCCACCAGCGTGAAGCCTCTCCGCCGCGCCCCCGGCGCCCCCTGATGTCCGCCGACCCTGAGCATGCGCGCCTCCGATCCGGCGGGCCCGTGCTCCGGGCCCGGCGGGAATCTCACAGACCGCCCGAGTTGCCGCTGTTGCCGCCCTGCAGCGAGTTGATCATCGCGACCAGGGGGAGGAACATGGCGACGACGATGGTGCCGACCATGCCGCCCAGCACCACGACCATCAGCGGCTCGAGGAGACTGACCAGCGAAGCGACGGCCACGTCGACCTCTTCGTCGTAGTTGTCCGCGATCTTCAGGAGCATCGCGTCCATCTCGCCCGTCTCCTCGCCCACGTCGATCATGTTCACCACGATCGCATCGCAGGTCTTGGACTCGCGGAGCGGGCCCGCGAAGCTCTCACCCTCGCGGATCGAGTCGTGCACCTTGCCCAGGGCCTTCTCGTAGACGTAGTTGCCCGATGTCTCCTTGGTGATGTTGATCGCCTCGAGGATCGGCACGCCGGCGGAGATCAGGGTGCCCAGCGTGCGGGTGAAGCGGGCGACCGCGGTCTTGCGGACCAGCTTGCCGAAGATGGGGGCCCAGAGGATGAGCGTGTCGGTCGCGGCCCGGCCGGGCCCGGCCTTGCGGATGAGCTTGAAGAGGGCGTAGAAGATGAACGGGGAGAAGAGGATGAAGACCGCGCCGGGGATCTGCTGGCCCGGGTTCTTGCCGGCGACCCAGCGCGAGGTGTTGATCAGCCAGCGGGTGAGGGCGGGGAGGGCGACGCCGAAGTCGGCGAAGATCTCCTCGAACCGCGGGATGATGATGATCATGATGCCGGTCAGGATGAGCACGGCGATGCTGATGACCACCGCCGGGTACACCATGGCGCCGCGGATCTTGCGCTTGAGCTTCTGGCTCTTCTCCATGAACTCGGCGAGGCGCTGGAGGATGATGTCGAGCACGCCGCCGATCTCGCCGGCGTTGACCATCTTCACGTAGAGCCGGTTGAAGGCCCGCGGGAACTTGGCCATCGCCTCCGAGAGGCTCGAGCCGCCCTCGACCTCCTCGCAGACGCCCAGGAGCACGTTCTTCATCAGGCCCGGCTTCTGCTGGCTCTCCAGGATCTGCAGCGAGCGCAGCAGCGGCAGGCCCGCGTCCTGGAGCGTCGAGAGCTGGCGCGTGAACGTCGTCATCATCTTGGTGTTGACGCGCCCGATCGAGAAGCCTCCGCCGCCCTTCTTCTTCTTCTTGGCGGGGGCCGCGGCGCCCTCGGCGACGGCGGACTTCTTCACCTTCTGCTCGCGCACCGATGTCGGAAAGAGCTGCTGGCTCTTGATGCGCTGGATCGCCTCCTCGGTGGAGGCCGCCTCGATCGTGCCCTTCTGCGGCTTGCCCGCGGCGTTCAGGGCCTCGTACGTGAATGTCGCCATGGGTCGCTCCAGCCTTCAACCGGGCCCGCCGGGCCCGCACCGGTCCTGTTCAACGCCTCATCCGCCGACCGCGGGGCCGCCGGATCAATCCTCCGCCAGGGTCTCACGCACCACCTCGTCGATGGTCGTCTGGCCCTCGTAGATCGCCAGCAGGCCCGACTCGCGCAGCGTGCGCATGCCGCGCTTGCGGGCGTGCTCGCGCAGCGTGCCCGTGCTGGCCTCGTTCATGATCAGCTCGCGCATCTCGTCGTCCATCGTCATGAGCTCGAAGAGCGCCATGCGGCCCTTGTACCCCGACTTATTGCAGTTCTCGCACCCGCGGCCCCGCATGAAGCGCCGCCCGCGCACATCGTCGGGCGTGAGGTTGAGCTCCATCAGCTCCTCCTCGGTGGGGGTGTAGCTCTCCTTGCACTTGACGCAGATCTGCCGCACCAGGCGCTGGGCCACGATGCCCTCGATCGTCGCGGTGAGAAGGAACGCCTCCATGCCCAGGTCGAGCAGGCGGACGACCGAGCTGGGGGCGTCGTTGGTGTGCAGCGTGCTGAGCACCAGGTGGCCCGTCAGCGACGCCTGCACCGCGATCTGCGCGGTCTCCAGGTCGCGGATCTCGCCCACCAGGATGATGTCGGGGTCCTGACGCAGGAAGGACCGCAGCAGCTTGGCGAACGTGGAGCCGGCCTCGACGTTCACCTGGCACTGGCACAGCCCGTCGATGTCGTACTCGACCGGGTCCTCGGCCGTGAGGATCTTGGTCTCGATGTCGTTCAGCTCGGCCAGCGCCGCGTACAGCGTCGTCGTCTTGCCCGAGCCGGTCGGGCCCGTCACGATCACGATCCCGTTGGGCCGGTTGATCAGCCGGCGGAACGTGACCATGTCGTCCTCCCGCATGCCCAGACGGTCGACCGACAGCTCGACGTTGGAGCGGTCCAGCAGACGCATCACGACCGACTCGCCGTGCATCGTCGGCAGCACCGCCACACGCAGGTCGACCGGGTGCCCGCCCACCTGCAGCTCGATGCGGCCGTCCTGCGGCAGCCGCCGCTCGGCGATGTCCAGGTTCGCCATGACCTTGATTCGGCTCGTGATCGCCGGGCCCAGGTGCTTGGGCGGCGGCACCATCTCGTACAGCACGCCGTCGATGCGGTACCGCATCTTGAACTCGTGCTCGAACGGCTCGAAGTGGATGTCCGACGCCTTGTCCTTGATCGCCTGCAGAAGCACCAGGTTCAGCAGCTTGATGACCTGGTTGTCCTCCGCGGCCTCCAGCACCGCATCCAGGTCGATCGAGTCGCCCCGGTTCTCCAGGGCCTTGAACTTCTCGTCCTTGGCCAGGGCGGTCACGACGTCGACCACCGACTCCTGCTTGGCGTAGTGCTTCTTGATGATCGATTCGATCACCAGCTCATCCGCCACCACCGCCTCGACGTTGTACCCCATCAGCAGGCGCAGGTCGTCGACGGCCCGGAAGTTGTCCGCGCTCTTCATCGCGATCCGCAGCCGCTTGCTCACCGGGTTGAAGGCAATGGGAATCACCTGGTACGACTGGGCGTTCTCGGCCGGGATCAGATCACGCAGCTCGGGGGTCAGCTCGAACTTGCTCAGGTCGACAAACTCCAGCCCCGCCTGCCCGGCCAGGGCCGCCGCCACATCGCGCATGTTGCAGTAGTTCAGCTCGACCAGCAGCTGCCCGATCGGCACCTTGCGGGTCTTCTGGATCGCCAGCGCCTCGTGGACCTGCTCACGGGTCACCTTGCCCATTTTGGTGAGCACACGGCCAAGCTTGCGGCCCTTGAGTTCTGCGGGGTCAATCGCCATCCGTATTCCCTGCTTTCGGACGGTCTCGGCCGGCCTAATTCCCTCGCCGGGTAGACGCCGGAAGCACCCTGGATAAGCCGACGCCCGTCGGATACCCGCTGCTCCCGGACCGGGCGGCCGACCGGATTATCACCCGTCGCCCGCACCCTACCCGACCGACCGTTTCCCGATCCGCAGGTCAATCGGCACCTACGGACGGTGTTCGGTCCGGCTCCCCCACCGATTCGGCCAGCTTACCACGCCGGTTCACGCCGTCCAGTCGTTTTTTACCGGCTCGCCAGATACGACACTTGTGTTAATGCGCTTAAAAACCTTCCCTAGCCGCCAATGCCGATCACTCCTTCGACGGCTCGCTCTCTTCATCCCACTCGACACGACCGACAGTGCGGCCCAAGCGGTGCACCTTGTCAGTCAGGTCAGCTGGATTTTTGCTCTTATCAATCATCTCCTCTGCTGAGATCATGCCCTTGCTGTACAGCGACCAGAGGTGATCGTCGAGCAGCTGCATGCCGAACTTCTTGCCGGTCTGGATGGAGGAGTCGATGCGGAACGTCTTGCCTTCGCGGACGAGGTTGGCGATAGCCGGTGTAACCACCAGGAACTCATAGCCGGCGACCATGCCCGGAACATCGATCCGCGTCAGCAGCACCTGGCTCAGGACGCACAGCAGGGCCGTCGAGAGCTGCACCCGGATCTGGTTCTGCTGGGAGACCGGGAAGGCATCGACGATACGGTCGATGGTCTTGGCGGCGCCGGTGGTGTGCAGGGTCGCGAACACGAGGTGGCCCGTTTCGGCGGCCCGGACGGCGGCTTCGATGGTCTCGAGGTCGCGCATTTCGCCCACCAGGATCACATCGGGGTCTTGGCGGAGCACGCGGCGGAGGGCCTCGGCGAAGCTGGGCACATCGTTGCCGACTTCGCGCTGGTTCACAATGGATTTCTTGTGGTGGTGGTAGTACTCGATGGGGTCTTCCATCGTGACGATGTGGCGGTCGAGGGTGGCGTTGACGTAGTCGATCATCGTGGCCAGCGAGGTGGTCTTGCCCGAGCCGGTCGGGCCCGTCACCAGGAACAGGCCGCGGGGACGGCGGATCAGGTCGCGGCAGATCTCGGGCAGACCGATCTGCTCGAACGTCAGCAGTTTGTTCGGGATTCGCCGGAGGACCATGGCCAGGTCGCCGCGCTGCCGGAAGACCGAGGTACGGAACCGGGCCGCATCGCCGTAGGCGAAGCCGAAGTCGGTGCCGCCCTCCTCCTGGAGTTCCTGCTGGTTGCGCTCGGGGGTGATGGCCTTCATGAGCGAGACCATGTCATCCGATTCCAGCACCTTGGTTTGCAGGTTCTTGATGTGGCCGTGGAGGCGGATGGTGGGCGGCCGGCCCACGGTGAGGTGGAGGTCGCTGGCTCCGAACTTGACGACCGTGTCGAGGAGACGGTCGATCTGCATCGTGGACATGACAGCGGCCCTTTCCGAAAAATCACGGCCCTGCGGCCGGTTGCTGGCGACTGGCGATCGTGAATCCGACGGGCGGCCCGTCCTTACTTCTTGTCTTCCATTTCGACCTGGGTGTTGCGGGCGATCTCATCCGGGCTGGTCGTGCCGTTGAGGATCTTGATCTTTCCGTCCTCCACCAGCGGCCGCATCCCGGCGTGGATCGCGGCCTTGCGGATGTCGGAGATGGGCGCCAGCTTGAAGGCCAGCTCGCGGATGGTGGTGTTCATCACCATCATCTCGAAGATGCCCTTGCGGCCGCGGTAGCCGGTGTTCACGCAGTTCTGGCACCCCACGGCCTTGAGCACCTTGCCCTTGGCCTCCTCGGCGGTGATGCCCGTCAGGTTCAGGTACTTGGGGTCGGGGGACGGGTCGACGGCCTTGCATTCCTTGCACAGGACGCGGATGAGGCGCTGGGCCATGACCGCCTGGATGGACGAGGCCACCAGGAAGGGCTTCACACCCATGTCGATGAGTCGGGTGATGGCCGATGGCGCGTCGTTGGTGTGCAGGGTGGAGAAGACCAGGTGGCCCGTCAGCGCGGCCTGGATCGCGATCTCGGCCACTTCCTTGTCGCGGATTTCGCCCACCAGGATGATGTTGGGGGCCTGGCGGAGCATGGACCGGAGGATCGCCGGGAATCCCAGGCCGATGCCCTCGCGGACCTGGCACTGGTTGATTCCCTCGAAGGCGTATTCGACGGGGTCCTCGGCGGTGATGATCTTCTTGTCGGGCCGGTTGAGCACATCCAGCGCCGAGTACAGCGTGGTGGTCTTGCCCGAGCCGGTCGGCCCGGTGACCAGGAAGATGCCGTTGGGCCGGCGGATGATCTTGTTGAAGATCGCCAGGTTGTCGGGCTCGAACCCGAGGTTGACAAGGCCGATGCGGACCGAATCGGGTCGGAGAATACGGCAGACGACCGATTCGCCGTGGTAGGCCGGGCAGGCCGAGACGCGGAAGTCGATCACGGCGTCATCGACCGGCAGCTTGATGCGGCCGTCCTGGGGCATGCGCTTCTCGGCGATGTTCATGCCGCTCATGAGCTTGACGCGGGAGAGCATCGAGTTCTGCATGCGTTTCGGGAGGTTGTCGCGCTCGAGGCAGACACCGTCGATGCGGTAGCGGAGCCGGACGCGGTCGGCCATCGGCTCGATGTGGATATCGGAGGCCCGCATCTTCACGGCCTCCGTGAGGAGGCGGTTGCAGAGGCGGACGATCGGGGCGTCATCGACCGTGACGTCGATCGACTTGTCCATCGAGCGGTCGACGGACTTGTCGACCGAGCGGTCGATCGATTCGGTGACGAGGGACTGGTCGGGCGCCAGGGTCTTGGCGGTGCCGGCGGCGGAGGCCTCCAGGTACTTGCGGATCTGCGACCGCGCCGCCAGCCTGGGATCGACCTCAACGCCCAGCCGGAAGCGGAGCATGTCGAGCAGTTCGAGGTCCATGGGGTCGTGCAGGATGAGCTGCAGGCGCCCGTTGGCCTTGGACAGGGGCAGGATCTGGTACTTCTTGACGAGGTCCTCGGGGATGAGCTTGAGGTCGATCTGGTTGGCCAGCCCGTTGGCGGAGAGGTCGACGTACTCCATCCCGAACTGGTTGGCGAGGGCCTTGGCGACGGCGTCTTCCTTGGCGAACCCGGCCTCGACGAGGGCATCGCCCATCCGCTTTCCGGAACCCTTGGCGATGCCGGCGGCCTTCTCGGCCTGTTCGGCGGTGATGACGCCCCAGCCGACGAGGATCTCACCGAGTTTCTTGCGGGATCTGGCCATGCTCACCTTTCGGACACGATCGATCGGCACGACGGGCTCGGGGAGCGGTGTCCCCGCGCCCCGTCCCGAGCAACACGCAACTTACCAGCCGGCGGGGCGTCCCCGCAATTCGGCCAACACGCAACCATCGGAAGCGCGCCCTCTCCGGGCGTCGTTCCGATCCGGCCCGCCACTTCCCCTGTCGCCCCGCGAGCACGAATTATTGTCCGCCCGCGCGGGGGATCAAACGGCCTCTTCGGGCACCGTCGCATCCAAGTCATCAGGCCCGGGCCGAGGCCCGGCGGCCTAACCTCTTGGCATGGCCGTTCGGCGCGCGGGCCCGGGAACGGGCCCGACCGAAGCGGCTGCAGAAAGGCGGACGTTGTTGGGGCAATCATCATTAAAGGGCGCGGGCGGGCCGACTGGCTCGATGCTCATCACGGCCGGCCCGACGCACGAGCCGATCGACGCGGTCCGGTTCGTGGGGAACCGCTCATCCGGGCGCCTGGGGGTGGCCTTGGCCGACGAGGCGGCCCGGCGGGGGTGGGCCGTCACCCTCCTATTAGGCCCGGTCAGCGTTGCACCGATCGATCCGCGTGTGCGGACCGAGCGGTTCCGGACGTGCACGGACTTGCAGGCCCTGCTGGCAAGGCATACCCCGGGGATGTCGGTGCTGATCATGGCGGCGGCGGTGGCCGACTACCGGCCGAAGGTGGATCCGCAGTTCTTCGGGGGCAAGTTCCGCCGCCTGAGCACCAATCTGACCCTTGAGCTGGAGCCGACGCCCGACCTGCTGGCGGAGGTCTCGGCCCGGAGCACGCCCGGACAGTATCTGGTGGGGTTCGCGCTGGAACCCCGGGAGGAGCTTCTGGCGTCGGCCCGGGCCAAGCTGGAGCGCAAGGGGGTGGACCTGGTGATCGCCAACCCGCTGGAGACGATGGACAGCCCGGCGATCGAAGCAATCGCGCTGGGGCGTGATGGGACGGAAACGCGGACGGGCGGCGCGATCCCGAAGGCGGAGTTCGCGGGCTGGCTGATGGCGCTCATCGAGAGCCGGGCGGGCCGGGCGTGAGCGCACCCCGACGCCCGAATGGCCCGGCGCCGCGGCGGGGCGGTCCGCACGGTGGGCCCCGGCGCAAGCCGGGCGGGGGCCGCCCTCAACCATCCTCGGCCCGACATCCTTCATCCGTGAGCGCCGGGCCCGCGCGGGCGGAGAACCCTTTGGCGGGCGCCACGGTCGAGGCTTCCTCGCTGGGTTTGGGCATCCGGATCGTGCACGAGGACCACGATGTGCTGGTGATCGACAAGCCCCCCGGCGTGGTGAGTGCACCCGCGCCGCGCGACGAGGCGGACTCCGGCCCGGGCCCGCGCGAAGACCGGAGCGTCTTCGGCCTGGTGAAGCGCTACGTCCGTGAGCGGCGCCGCCGGGATGCGCGGGCCTGGATCATTCACCGGCTCGACCGCGAGGCGTCGGGCCTGATGATCTTCGCCAAGACGATGAAGGCATTCGAGTGGCTTAAGGAAGACTTCCGGGCCAAGCGGGTGCACCGGATCTACAACGCCGTCGTCGAGGGCGAAATTCCGCCGGTCGCGGGGAAGCCGGCGTCGGGGACCGTGCAGAGCTTTCTCGAGGAAGATCAGTACGGGGTGATGCGCTCGGTGCAGGACCGGCTGCGGCGCGGGCCCGCGCGTCGCAACGTGGAGCCGGGCGACGGGCCGAAGCTGGCGGTGACACACTACCGGGTGATCGCCTCCGGGGAGGGGCGGTCGCTGATCCAGCTGCGGCTGGAGACCGGGCGGAAGAACC
Source organism: Phycisphaerales bacterium (assembly GCA_020849615.1). Taxonomy (GTDB): domain Bacteria; phylum Planctomycetota; class Phycisphaerae; order Phycisphaerales; family UBA1924; genus JADLFW01. Next base: position 4,856 of record JADLFW010000038.1, on the reverse strand, counting down.
AGATCCGCGTGCACATGAAGGAGATGGCGCACCCGATCATCGGCGATGAGCGATACGGCGCCGCGACCAACCCGATCGGACGGATGGCGCTGCACGCCAGCGAGCTGGGTTTCACACACCCCAAGACGGGGCAAACCGTGCGGTTCATGAGCCCGGTTCCGGCGAGTTTCTACAAGGCGGTGGGCCTGCCCGCGCCGGCGAGTGCGGCGATGGCCGACCCCGCGCCGTGGCCCGCGCCTTCCGTCGAAGCCGCCCCGAAACCTGCGGAAGCGCCGAAGGAGCCCACCGGGCCTGTGCGGCTGGCGGCCCGCGCGGGGAGCATTGACAAGTCGGTCGAGCCCGCGCCGCCGCCGTTGTCGGCGGATGAGGAGCGGCGCCGGGCCGGAGAACTGTCGCGCCTGCCGGACACATCGTGGGACCACGTCGCCGCGTGGTACGACAAGCTCGTGGGCGAGGGCAAGAGCGATCACCACGAGAACGTGATCATCCCCGGAACGATGCGGCTGGTGCGGCCCGAACGGGGCATGCGGCTGCTGGATGTCGCGTGCGGCGAGGGCGTGCTGGGGCGCCGGTTGAGCGAGCTGGGGGTCGGCATCGTGGGGGTGGATGCCTCGGCCCGGCTCGTGGAAGCAGCGCGACGGGCGCTGCGCCGCGGCCCGCACGGAGCAGTGGATTCGCGGTTCGAGGTCGGCGATGCGAGGAAGATCGGCGAGGTAGCGGAGGAGCTGAACCTCGGCACGTTCGACGCTGCGACCTGCGTGATGGCGCTGATGAACATCGAACCGCTGGAACCGGTGCTGCGCGGGGTGGCGTCGGTGCTGCGGCCCGGCGGCGCCTTCGTGGCGGTGATCCTGCACCCGGCGTTTCGGGCGCCCGGGCAGACGGCGTGGAACTGGGAGAAGCCGGGCCAGCGGGGGAAGCAGTTCCGGCGAGTGGATGGATACCTGTCTTTGGGACAGACCGAGATCACCATGAACCCTGGGCGGGCCGCCCACGGCGGGGAGCGGGTCTCCACGTGGACGTTCCACCGTCCGATCCAGACCTACGTGAAGGCGCTCGCGGCGGCCGGGTTCATGATCGAGTCGATCGAGGAATGGCCCAGCCTCCGCCAGAGCCAGGCGGGCCCGCACGCCCGCGAGGAGAACCGGGCCCGCAAGGAGATTCCCATGTTCCTGGGGTGGCGGGCGATCAAGACGGGCGGAGCGGCACCGATATCGGGTGTGCGAGAGCCTCCACCCGGATCGGCGCCGGTTTGACCCGGGGGTCCTGGACCTCTAATGTCCGCCTCGTTCCTGACCGAGTTCAACCGATGATGAGCCCGCGCTGCACTCTCCAGACCGCCCCGACGCCGTTGACCGGCGCGGCGGATCGGCGCGCGGCCGCTGCCGAGAGCAAACTCAGCAAAGCCAAAGGCCCGTGACGGCCCGGTGATCACCGCTGGCGGCCGGACGTAATGTCCGAACGCCGTTGACGGGCTCGCCGGGTTGTTCCCAGCGGGCCCGCTGTCGTTTTTGCCCCCTCCCCCCAACCACCCCCACCGCCATCGTCGCCCGGATCGACCCCACATCCGAACCGAATCAGGAGTTTCGCCATGGACCTGTCGCCGCCGCGTGTTCGCCCCTTCTCGATCATCGAATCGACCCTCCGCGAGGGTGAGCAGTTCGTCAACGCGTTCTTCAGCACGGATCAGAAGGTGGCGCTGGCGAAGCTGCTGGATGAGTTCGGGGTCGAGTACCTCGAGCTGACCAGCCCGATGGCCTCGCCGCAGAGCCGCGAGGACTGCGCGGTGATCGCCGGGCTGGGGCTGCGGGCCAAGGTCCTGACTCACACCCGGTGCCACCCGGATGATGCGCGGGTGGCGGTCGAGACCGGCGTGGACGGCGTTGATGTCGTGATCGGCACTTCATCGCACCTGCGGCGATTCAGCCACGGGCGCACGATCGACGAGATCATCGCGGTCGCGCGGGAGGTGATCCCGATGCTCAAGGACTCGGGCGTGGAGGTGCGCTTCAGCACCGAGGACAGTCTGCGCTCGGACCCCGAGGACCTCTTCCGCGTGTACGAGGCGGTGGATGCGATGGGCGTGGACCGCGTGGGCGTTGCCGACACGGTGGGTATCGGCACCCCGCGGCAGATCTACGAGCTGGTCGCCGAGCTCCGCCGCCGCGTCCGGGCCGACATCGAGTTCCACGGGCACAACGACTCGGGGTGCGCTATCGCCAACGCGTACTGCGCCCTGGAGGCCGGCGCCACGCACATCGACACGACCGTGCTGGGGATCGGCGAACGCAACGGTATCACCTCGCTCGGCGGGCTGATCGCCCGGCTCGCGGCGGTCGACCCGGGCAGCGTCCGCAAGTACCGGCTTCCGCTGCTGCGCGAGATCGACCAGCACGTCGCCGCCCTGGTCGGCGTCGAGGTGCCGTTCAACACGTGCATCACCGGCTTCTCGGCCTTCACGCACAAGGCGGGGATCCACGCCAAGGCGGTGCTGAACGACCCGACAACCTACGAGGCCCTGCGGCCCGAGGACTTCGGCCTCAAGCGGTACGTGCACATCGCCCACCGGCTCACGGGCTGGAACGCCGTCAAGCACCGGGCCGAGCAGCTGGGGCTGAGCTTCACCGACGAGCAGCTCAAGGCGATCACCGCCCGGATCAAGGCGCTGGCGGACTGCGATGCGCTCACGCTGGAGCACGTCGATGCGCTGCTGAAGTCGGAGCACGAGCCGGCCGCGGCGACCGACCCTGCCGGGACGGCCGTTCAGCAGGCGGCGTCGTAATGGTTCAGGAACTCGAGGTAATCCAGAAAGTCGACAAAGCCATCGCGGTTGAAGTCGACGCTCGGGTCTTCGACCTCGTAGCGGTTGAGGAACTCGAGGTAATCGGAAAAGTCAACGAGGCCGTCACCGTTGAGGTCGGCCGGGCACACGCCGGGCGGGGTCTCGATGCGCCCGGTGATGATGTCATCAGGGAAGTCGGAGCAGGGGTCGGTGCCCAGCGGCCCGACCAGGCCCGGGTGGTAGCCGACTTGGCCCGGGGTATCGAGGCGGGGCATGAGGATCTCGTCGATGTTGGAGATGCCGTCGCCGTCGGAGTCGAGGTCCTCGACCATCGGGAGGGCATCCTCGATCTCGAGCCCCGAGTCGAGGATGGTGCGGATGGCCTCGCGGTAGCAGGTGCCCGCGTAGTAGCGGTCCGGCGGGTGATGACAGACGTTGCACGAAGTGCCGGTGAGCGCGGCCATGTCGGCGGGCAGCGTAGAGGTCGGGTATCGCTGCTGCCAGAGAGTGAGGTAGGGAGGATAAGCCCAGGCGCACAGCGGCGCGGCCGCGATCACGCCGATCCCGGCCCGGTACGCAACGGTCGTTCGACGCATCATCCCGCTCGCTCCTGTCCCACGCGAGGCCCGGGCCCGGCGGCCCGTTGAATACAGGTATCACGGACCGCCCGACGAAACAAGACCCGGCGCGGGCCCGGCGGCGCCGGGCGCTTCAGATCCGGGGGTTCACCCCGCTATCATGGACGCGATGATCGCGCGGGCGTAACTCAGTGGTAGAGTGACAGCCTTCCAAGCTGTACGTCGGGGGTTCGAATCCCCTCGCCCGCTCTTTCGGAACCCCTGGCCTGCCTGCTTTCCCTGAGCCACTCCCAGTGAGTCGCGCTGCCGTTGATGCTCGCTCCGGTGGTCGCGGGCGACCTCGAAGGAAGCCCGGGCCGCGCGACCCGCAGACTTGCGATGGTCTCCGTGATGCCCGCGGCCTTCTGGTGGACGTGGTGTCGGGGATGCTCGTCAACGCAACCGGCGCACCCGACATTGAAGCTGTCGCCGGCGGGGCGCGGGCCGGCGATTCTCGATCAATCCCTGAAACCCGGCCCGGCTTCTACTTTCGGTCCTTGGCCGGGCCGCTCGCCGGGGCGGTCGGCGCCGCCGGTGCAATGGCGGCGGGAGCGGGCTCGATCTGGAGTTTCTTCTTGTACTCCCGCAGCGAGTCTTCGGAACTGAAGTAGTACGTCTGCCCGCCGTGCTCGAGCTTGCCTTTGGCTTCCTCGCGGAGCAGCTTCACCTTCGTGACCGGGTCCTCGACCATCGCCCGCTGGATGTAGATCTGGTTCTCCTGCATCGAGAGGTACGCCTTGGCGCACGAGACGAGCTGATCGTCCATCCACTTGCCGATCGCGGCCTTGTCGACCTTGTCGAGGGGCACCTCGAGCCGGGCGTGGCGCTCGTAATCGAAGAAGATCGGGACGATGAGCAGGTCGTAGTCCAGCACGAGCTTGGTCGCATCCAGGCTCGGGGCCGCGGAAAGCGTCAGGTTCATGGTGGCCATGTCGGTCAGGAAGACGGCCTTTGCCTCCCGGAGTGAAGGGGTCGCCGAGGGGGTGAGCTTGAGCTTTTCGCCGAACTGCTTGGCGAACTCCTCGATGCGGGGACGCCAGACGGATTTGAGCTCATCGCAGATCCTGCCGAACTCCGCGAGGCCTTTCTCGCGGCTCTCGGCTTCCTTCGCACGGTGCTGCTCGGCCGACTTCTTGCGTTCGGCGAGCGCATCAAACTCCGCCTTGATCCGTTGTGCGAGGGTGGTCGGTTCGGCCATGGTTGATCTCCTGCGTGTTGATGGGTCCGCTGGGGACGATCGTGCTTGTTCTTGAGTCAGTCTACCGGAACATCCGTGGAAGTACGCTCGGGGTGATTTCCGCTTTCGGCGTGTTTTCAGGGGTGTGTGTGCGTTTCAGTGGGTGGGTGTGGGTGTGGGGTGGGGGTTGGGGTGGGGTTTGGGGCCGAGGATTTTTTCGGTGGAGTGCTGGATGACGACGTAGAGGACGGGGGTGAAGAGGAGTCCGAGGAGGGTGTTG
>JADLFW010000037.1 GCA_020849615.1 Phycisphaerales bacterium | reverse complement strand
CTTCCCCAGCTTCACCAACCGGGCTCGCTCCGCCGGGGTTGTCCGGACGCGGCCCTTGATCCGGGCCCGCAGCACCTCGTTCTCCGCCTTGAGGAACTGCACCTGCCGGCGGAGATCATTCCTGGTCGACCCGGTCAGCACCGCCATCAACCTCCGGAACCGGTGGTGCATGCGGTATTCTCCGCGCTCGGCGTTCGTCCACGGACAGCGATGGGGTATTTGGACACCGGCCTTTGCTCCCGGTAGCCCCGCCGGAAGGCGTACAACACCCGTCCCCGCGGTCGTAGGTTGGTAGCAAAGCGTGCCCCCGCTATTGAATCAACCTGCGACCGGCCCACGTGGCCGGTCGAGAGCGTCCGTTCGCACGTCGGATCCTGGACAAAATCGATGCCCTCCAGACCAACCCGTTCCCGCAGGACGTGAAGCGGCTCCAGGGCAACCGTCTTCTTCGGGTCCGCGTCGGCGGGGCCAGGGTTCTGTACGAGGTGGACCACGCCACCCGCCGCCTCGGCGTCATCAAGATCGACACACGGGCGCGGGTTTACGAGTAACGGAGTCTGGTCCGCCACGTCCACATCACCGCGTCGGGGCGAAAGAGAATGAACAGTCAGGCACGGACGGACCCGCGGCTCGATCACGGTCAGTTCAGCTCGCGGAGGACGATCTGGTACAGCTTCCGGGCCTCAACGGACTTGCGCAGGCGGTCGGTGTCGGGGCCGCGGTCATAGTTGAAGAGAACCTCGACACGCTCATAGGGTCGGCCCATCGCCTGCTTCACCACGTCGGTGCGCCGGCGCGTGATGGCGAGCTTGGACACCCGGCCCCCGTCGATCCCGAACTGCGATGGCTCCTTGAAGAACTTGATCTCCGCGGCGATCTCCGGGGTATTGGCGTGATGCCGCTCCGGCAGGTACACCTCGATCCATGCATCCCCGTCGGGGTACCAGGATACTGAATAGCCGCGCCCGACGAAGGCCAGCGCCTTCTGCTGCTTGTACCGCTTCCATGCCTCAAGCTCTTCTCGCGTTCCTTCCCAGTAGACGCCGTCTTCGGTGAATCCGCGCTCCGGCGTGTCGCCTGTCATGACCATTCAAAGACACACGGGTATTTATGACTTGTGATTCGAGCCGCCGCCCGTTCAGCGGAGTGACGCCTGACCACGGATCCGATGCTGACTCACACGATCGCCCAAACGGACCGCCAGGCCCGCTGCTCCGGGTTCCAGGCGTACAGCTCCGCGTTGCCGTGATCCGAGATGTGCAAATACAAGCCGGTGCGAGAGCCGTCGGCCGGGAGCTCGTCCCCGCTCGCCAGTTCACCGGCCCGGCGGTCCTCCCCGATGGCCTCCCAGTCGGGCCAGTAGCCCCAGTCCGCACCGTCCCCCCAGTGGGCCCCGAAGTAGGAGTAGGGCGGGGCGAACTCCCCCAGAGCCTCGACGAGGGCCTCGAGGTGCTCAGCCTTGCCCGCCGTGGTAGCCCGGGCCCGACGGGTCAGAGCCCTGTAACGGCGCTCCGTGTCGAGCTGGACCAGAACCTCGGCGAACGCGGGGATCAGCTCTTTCGCCCTCACGGTGCCTGCGATGATTGAGCCGATGCGCGGACGTCCTTCCATCGGCCCGGGACGCGTCGTCCTCATTTAAACGTTCAGCCGAGATGGGTCCGGGCACAACGCTTAAGTACTTGCTTCCCCTCGTCTTCGCATGAGTTCTCAGCTCACCAACCTGCACGTTTACGACGACCTGAATCACCTCCATATGGCGGGCTTTTATGTACCGGAGCGGTTCTCCATCGCGTTGACATTCGACAAGGTTGACGGCGATCAAACGCCTGGAGCTGGCGGCCACGACCGCGGCAAAGAAACTGAAAGCGTGTTGTCGGCCATCCTCGACGTCGTTCAGCCGGGGTACGCTCACCAGGTGGCCGGCGCCGGATGGGAGACGTTCATCCTCGGCCCGCCCGGAAATAGCGGCAGCAGGCTTCGCGAGTGGTTTGCGGGGGAGCCAAGTACAAGCCATTATCGTGTACTCATACACCGAGAGCCGCGGTGGCGAGATGCCCAAGGTGGATTGGCTGCCTGGGAGAGGGTGGTAGCCGCTCTGCAGGCGAGCCCAGGAAGTCCGCGTGTCGATCGCCGGCCTTCGACGGAGGCACTTCGTGCCGGGGTCTTGGTGCTGGAGGAGGGTCTGCAGGCGTACCGAAGCGGGCCCGACGCTGTGAGGACGTTCATCGAAGGGCTGGGGCACCCGTACCGCCATGTCATCTGACGCCGGTGGGCCACCCCCAGTAGATCCATTCATTGAGTTCAAACGCGAGGCAGCTCACGCCTTCCTCGATGCTGGGTATTCCGTGGCTTGGTCCGCCGACAAGTCCGATTGGCTAGACGTTTACCAAGGCCGACCCGAGCTCGGAGGCGAAGTACGTGCTGAGATCTCCTTGTCAAGGCCGGGTCGTCCGCCGCTGCCGGGGTACACCCGGCTGAGCCGGCTCTGCATCTACCACCGTCGACTGATCAAGCTACTGCGATCGCCCGTAGAGCCGTTCAAGTCTGTGCAAGTCGCGCGCGAGGAGGAAATTACCACCTACTTCAACAGCGATGAGCCGGCGCTCAACGCGCTCGACCGAAGTGGCCTGGCACTGGCCCTGCATGAGGAAATACGGGATGTCGTAGGATGACGACTATCCCGCTACGAACCGTAAAGCTTAAATACGCGGACCGCTTTGAAGCGATGGCATGTTGGAAGACATACTGATCGCCAATACTGGCCGGTAAGTAGGCCCAAGGGATCGAACAGAATGGGTGTTGTCCCGGTGCGGGCGCGGAACCTTTTGGTTCGGCAGTGGGGGCGCAGAAAATGCGAGGCCCCATGAAGCCGATCAGAAGCGCTCTAGGGCCGCAGCGGGCGTTGAACACTTCTGTTCTACTCCCAACGGGAGCACGACCGTTTCGGGAGGCGCACCGCGGGGTTCTGCTCCCCTGAGGACGAGGAGATCGGATCTGGGCCCTGCGGGGGTCCAGAGGGTTTCGGATCTGCGCCCCGGGCGCACTTCGGGCGATCGGTTATGTACTCCGGATGCCATCGAATGGCATGACGTGGAAACGACGATACGAACAGGTTCGGGAGCGACTCTTGGCTGACGCGAGCGTGTGCGAGGCCAACCGCTCGTTGTTCGCCGAGTTCTTCAGATACGAGGAGCGCAAGCTCAAGCGACAGAACGGTCTGCAGGATCTCGACGAGGGCTGTTGCAAGACGCTGTATGGTTACACGCAGAAGCTCCGCAACGTCAACTCGTGGTTCGGCAACAAGCCCTGGAAGGACTTGACCAGAGAGGACATCCAGCGGGTGTACGACGCCCTCGAGGACGGCACGATCCGGACACGCAAAGGCGAGCCGTTCCGTGACCGAGCCAGTTACTACAACAAAGTCCTCAAGAGCAAACCGTTCCGGCTGGCCGGCAAGTCGGAGCTGACGAAGGAAGTCATCGAGTTCTCGACGGCGCCGAAGCGGGTGGTGCGGTACGTCGCCGAGGAGCACTTCCGGCGATTAGTCAGCGTGATCGCCAAGCCCCGGCATCTGCTGCTCCTGTGGCTCGCGTGGGACATTGGTGAGAACATCCACACCCTTCTACAGCTCACTAAGAGGGAATTCACGCGGCAAACCAACCGGCACACCGGAGAGCCCGAGTACCTCGTCCACTTGGCGGAGAACAAACTGAAGCGCAGTCGGCGACCGCGCAGTGAGGTCACGGTGTATCGCGAAACGGCTCGATACGCCGACATTATCTTGGACCAAGCCCGGGACGACGAGCCACTCTTCGCCTTTGGCTATCGGCAGGCGGTCAAAGTCCTTCACGACGCCGCCAAGCGGGGCGGAGCGACCTCCGAGCCACTCCGTGAACGGATTCGTTGGAAGGACCTGCGGTCGGGCATGGCCTGCCACCTGCTCCGATGCGGCTGGACCCGCGACGAGGTGAACGCGCGGTTGGGTCACACCCCGCGTTCATCGGCCCTCGACGCATACATCAACTTCCTCGCGCTGGATCGTGACGCCCCGAAGCAGCGGATGCGTGATCTGAGGCCTGCTGGAGGCATCCAGTCGCCTCAGGACGGCCCATTTGTCCACTCGTCACACCAGGCTCCCCAGCCTGCCGTCTTTAGACCGCCTACCGCGTCGCTCGAAGCCTTGCAATCCCTGCGAGATGAGTTGCTCACCCAGGTCCGGATGGTGTCCAAGCTGCTTTCACAGGGTCAGACCCCGTCCGAGGACCCCGCGGGTGTCGCCGACTGAGTCCGCCGGACACAAATCTGTGGCGTCTACTCCCCCAACTGCGGGCGTCAGTAGCCGTGCCAAGGAGTAGGTCAGAACGGTTCAAAGCCCCACCCTAGCAAGGCGGCTCGCTCTCCGGGCATTGCACTGTGCGGGTCGGTATCCGTGGCCTTGGCCCCTGATGGGTCGGTGACTGGATTCCCGCGGTGGCTGGACACCTGCGGATGGTCGCAGAAGGTGACGACACATTCGGCGGAGCAGCCGGGTTCGCGTCCGTCTTTGGCGACGCGAACCTCGGACGCGTTGCCGGGATGTGGCACGACCTCGGCAAGTACGCTCCCCAGTTCCGGCAGTATCTGCAAGAGGCCGCCGTTGGGCGAGCCACGCGCGGCTCAGTTGACTATTCCAAGGCGGGTACACTCATGGCCCGTAGGCAGGCGACGACGGATAGTGCCGGGGTGCTCGCGTTCATCATCGCCGGGCATCACGCGGGGCTTCCCGATCTCGGCACGCCCAGCTCTGCCTTGGTCCAGTACCGCAGCGTGGTCGGCAGCGCGCCCGGGTTCTTGGCAACCTCCGCCACCGTCCGCTTCTGATCTTCACCGCTGACTCGCGGAACCCAACGCTGTACGTTTTCTTGGCCATCGTGGACCTTCGGACCGGGGAGTAGTATCCCTTATCGGTTGTGCCCCCTATCCGTGGGCAAGGTCAGTTGCAGTTTCAACGCCACCGAGGTCTGGTGGTCCCAGCACGCACCGCAACCGGCGCCCTCAGCCGATCCAGGGCGACCTTGACCTGATCGTACACGCTTACGCCCAATGGCTCAGCGGTCTCAAGCGACACCATCAGTGCGTACGGCACGAGAGCCGAGAGCGACATTCCGGCATCGGAGCGGCAGTTGACCTGCACCGGGATCGTGTCGCCGTTCGTGACGGGTACGGCCGCGTCCCCTTCTAGCACTTCATGCTGTACGGTTCCCTGCTTCACCATCTTGTCGTTGGCTTCCCACCGCTTCACTTGCAACTGGGAGCTCGGGGCGTCGAACCAGAGATCGGCCCCGCAGTAGTTCCGGTGCCGGGGATTGGTGGGTGTAATCCACGCCAGGGTGATCGTGAGCCTGCGTCCGACCTTCCGTGCGTTCAGGGCCGGGGGCAGTGGGACCCGGTACAGATGCCCGTCTCCCGCCTTCAACTCGCCGCATCCTAGTACGATGACTCGCTGGTCTGTGCAGACCGTGCCGCGATCAAAGTCTGCCGCGCCATATCCGAGGAACTGGGCACAGGCCCGCTTGATGCGCCACCAGCGCTCCGCGCCGTTGTCCGGGCCGTCGAACACAGTATCGAAAAGCTGTTCGATACCGTTCCACGAGGCCCCATGCACGAGCATCGCCTTGAGCAGGACCGCCGTGCGGCCGTCCGCGAGGACATCGCCCCCCGCTTCACGGCGAAGCAGTTCGATGCGCTCAACGAGCTGAACCGCCTTTCGCGTAGTGAGCGCCGCGGCGTTGCTTGTGCCGGAGATACGCACGGCGTGGCTCGGGGGCACGGCAGTTCCGCCGGGGGCAGCTACCTGCTGTCCGGGTTGACTGGCGATCGGCGTGATCGCGAAGTCTGCCGTAGTTGCACCGCCAATGGCGAGCTTCGGGTCGTAGTGGACCCGCCCTCCGGGGACGAGAATCTCCGGTTTGATCGCACGCCGGAATCCGCTGGCCACGGGACTCACGGGGCTCGGAAGCTGCGCTCCCCGCAAGAGGTCCACCAAACGTCCAACCGCCCCATCCGCAGCAATCTGACCGTGCAACGCGCCGACCGTGAGCGCATTCACCGACTCCGCGGGCGCTAGCAGTCGCCGATGCACTTTCTGATGAGCCATCGCACGCAGCGTCAACGTGCGCACATCCTCGTCCGACATCGCCGCGACACTTGCAGGCGGGACGGGAAGAGAGAAATCTCCGAGGTAGTTGCCCGCCGCAACAACGAACAAGAGCCTGTACTGCCAGGCGAGCCAGTCCAGAAGCCGAGCCCAAGGCGAGAGTTGCCGGTCAAACAGCTGCGCCGCATCACCGACGCTCAGGTTCACCACCCGAACCCGAGGACCTTGAGCCGCCTGCCCGACGTCGCCCTCAGCAATCCGCTTCACGGCGCGGTGGATTACGTCCACTGGAAGCTGATCGGGCGGGAACACCTCCCATCGCTTGTTGTTCGCATCCGGCCGACCCGGACGCATCACGGGCCGCACGTACAGGCGCGACGCCAGGGCGGCTTCGGCCGCATCCAACTCACCGTGTACGATCAGGGAGGCCATCGCGGTCCCGTGACGATGCTCGCCAGACTGGTATTGGCCGCTGAGACCATCGGGATCATCGATCACGAGCCGGTCTTGCAGCACCAGATGGTTCGACAGTGGAACTCCATCCAAGAGCGCGGCGACGGGTTCGCCTGTGGGCTTTGGCTTTGCCGCAGCCGCTACCGCCGCACCGTCGGGAGCCCGGCTCACTGCAGCCTCTCCCATCGGCGCGAAATACTTCACGTCAGTCAGCCGCAGCAGCTTGGTATCGGTGCCGCCCGCGATCGCGTCTACCGCCGCACGCACGGCGGCCGCGGGCAACTCAACCAGCACACCGTGGTAATCGATCTCCGTAATCGTCGCTTGCGTGATGCACTGACCGCCCGCCTCAATCACCACGCTCTGGACATGCTCGTACGCCGAAGCGCGAGAGGTCGCGTCGAGCCGGCACCAAAGCTCCGCTTCAAATCGCATCTTCGGTTCATTCGAGGCGAGGCCTTTCTGCCACCACGCGACAATGCCGGTCGCATCAACGCGGTCCCGCGGCCCCCAAGGACGCACGTCCTGGAGGTGCTTGAAGACGTCGGCAAGCGCGCCGAATCCGTACGGCAGCTTCTCGTCCCTCGCCCTTGTCCAGGCGTTCCAGAGCCTCAACAACTCCGCGTACGCGGTTCGATTGCTCATCAGAACGAACAGCCGCCCCGCAAGTTGGGCCGGCTCCGTGCCGTCGGCTAGGAATCCCGGGTCGGGGTCCGCGATATCCGCATCAAAGTCTCCGAGCCATTCCATGCCCGGTATCTTTTTCACCACCCTCTGAAAGTCGCCGACCGAGCCGACCGTCTCAAAAACCACGACTTGCTCGGGGTCCACGCCGCCGGTGTCGCTCTGGACTGTGCCGAACTGCTGGGTCATCGCCTGGAAGCGGCCGGCGAGACGCTTCTTCTGCTCGGCGTGGGTCGGCCGCGGGCCCGGCGGACCGAAGCTCTGCGGTAACTTGGCCCGCGCGGCGACAGTGGCCGCCGGGAAGATGAGAATGGGCTTGTCCGCCATCGAGGCGACTCCGATCAACCGCGCCGACGCTCCGCCGGAGCCGCCTTCACGCGCTGCTTCCACGCGGCAACGCGTTCACGCACAATCCGAGGCAGGTCAGGCTCAGGACTTGCCAGCACAGCACGGCGTGATATATCGAGGAAGAGATCCTCGATTTCAGAATACGTGGCGCCCCGAAGGGCTTGAGTCAGCCCCGTGGGTCTGAAGTTGCCATTGAGGCGAAAGGCAGCGAACAAACGGCCGACGAACTCATCCACCTGGGCCGGCGTGGGAGGAGGTAGGCGAAGTCGGAGCTCGAAACGCCTCCACACCGCCCGGTCCAATAGCTCGGCGTGGTTCGTCGCGGTCACGATCACGACGTGCGACGGCAGTTGATCCATCTGCAACAGGAGCGTGCTGACCACCCGCTTGATTTCGCCCGTCTCGTGAACGTCGCCGCGTTCCTTGCCGACGGTGTCGAACTCATCCAGGAACAACACGCAGGGCCGCTGCCGGGCGTAATCGAACACCTTTCGGAGCCGCGAGGCCGTTTCTCCGAGGTAGCTCCCAATGAGCCCCTCGTACCGAACGGACAGCAGCGGGATCATCAGATCGTGCGCCAATCCATGAGCCACGCTCGTCTTGCCATTCCCCGGAGGCCCTACTAGGAGCACCCGGTGTCGAGGATTGAGCCCGTACGACCGCAGTAGCTCAGCCCGCTGGTGCTCTTCGATGAGCCGTTGGCACTCCTCTCGAACCAACTTTGGCAGCACCAGGTTCGCCAAGGACCTTTCGGAACTCAGTTCATACAGGAGATCGCCGACCACGGTTGAAGAGGGCGCAGGTTGCGGGTGCAACTGCCCGTTGACTCCGTTGAGCAACGCCGCGGACAGCTGATCGGCGAGCACTGAGTGGTGCTTTGACCGTTCCTCCGCGATGATCGCCTCGACCGTGCTCCGAAACCGCGGGTCGGGGCTCTGACGGCCGCTCTTCACCAGTGAGATGAGTAGGTCTGAACGAGCCATTTTCCCGAACGCCCTCTGGCTTTCGATCACCTGTCCGGGGTGAAGCACACGCGCACCCGGTAGCGGACAGCTCTGGAGCGGCCACTGGGCATTGTACGGGAGTGGGCAGGTCTCGTCCGCCGGCTAAGGCAGCTGATCAGCGAATCCGGCCACCGTGCAGCGGTTCTTCGAGGCCGACGATGGCCGCCGCTCCACCGACAGCTTCGGCCGCGACGACCTTCTCCTGGTCGCCAAGGTGCTCGTCCGGGCTCACTCGTGGCTCTTTGTGCAGCGGCCGTAGCTGCATCTCCGGCGTCCTGGCCCGCCAATGCGGTCTGGGGCGTTTTCACTTGTTCATCGATGGAGATCCTGACCGCACTTGGTCTCAAAGATGGCGTGGTCGGGGATCGCCGAGATCGGCCGTCGAATAGTGCGTACACGGCCCTTTGCCGCGAAAGGCCCAGCGCGGATCAGGCTGGAGTGACCCCGTGTTGCCATCGAAAAGGCTGCATCGCTACGAGGCCCAGGGCACTTGCTCGACTTCCTCTCCGCGCCAAGCGTTTCTCCGCAGCCGGTTCGAGTAGTGACCGCGGTAATCGAAAATCCGCAGAATCACGAGCTCCAGGTACCACTGGCCAAGCTGCCAAGCGTCGTATCTAACGCCGAAGCCTTTGTCGAGAATGCGCCGTCTTTTGGCGGGGTTCGCATGGACCAAGGCGTTGCGAATCTCCGTGACGGCGGCAGGCCCATCCGGCCACTGGTACGCCTTCGAGAGCGCTTGGAGATCGTCAAAACCTGGAGGTACTGCCAGCGGAATGCCGCATGTGGAAAGCAAGAGCCTAAGTTGATCGGCGGCAGGAAGTTTCTGAATGCCGTCCTTGCTGAGAACACCTCGTTCCTCGACAAGCAGCGTCCACGCCAGTAACTCGAAGGCAGCCTGCTGAAGGACGATCGCGCCCTCGACATTGTCGCGGTTGGTGTTGCACTCCACATACCAATGGATCGCAAGGCCTATGGGCTCGCTCCACAGTTCAGCGGTGTACAGCTTGAAGAAGCCCGCAAAGGCCTCGAAGCCCTTGGTGGAAAACCGGTTGAACCACGATCCCGCACCATCTCGCGCGTCGATGCGGCCTGTACTCCATGAATACCACAGCGGCTGCTGGCGGGCATCGTGCCCGATGAGGAGCATTGGAGTCGTCCACGCACCGCGGCAGAAGGAAAGAAATCGCAATAGGGCGACGTGAATCTGCTTCAGTTGCTCCCCGCAGAAATCGGCCCCATCGACGCGACCGATCTGGCCGACATGGGTAATCAGATAGGTCCCTTCGGGGTGCTTGCGTCTCTGGCCATCTCCCCCTGGAACTACGCGATCGAGCGTGATTCGCCAGCCATCGACCTCGACCATCGCTCGGCCGGCGGCAGTGCACGTCGCGGCTTCATCACGGATGGAGGAGCCGATGAAGTCGAGGAAGTTCACCAAGTGGAAGGTGACGGTCGCGCAGCGCGCGCACTGTTCCAGTTCGACTGGTTCGATAAGACCGTGCACGAAGGGCTTCTCGGCGCCGACACCGCTGGCGATGCTCCTTTTCGTGGGCACGACAGTGAGCGTCTCGCTTTGTCCGGGCAGTCGGACCTTGAACTTGTTGAATGCGAGCGATTCATCCGGCTCGAAACCATCGATGTGGATGACGACCTGCGGCCTGGGAAGCCATACCAGCTGGATTCGGCAAGGCCTCGTGACGAACTGGCTTTGCTCCTCTACCTCAACAGGCCCTGTATGCAGTTCAATGGGCACATCGGGAGCCGCCATGCGGTAGCTTGGGGACAAGCCCACGGGAGTGGTATCGGGAATGAACGGATTCGGATGGCGAGCGGAATCTGGCATAATGCAGTTGCCCAGTGTAGCGAGTGGAGAAGCATTGACGGCGTTCGCTGGCCTAGACCTTCTTACCGCTTGGAAAT
>JADLFW010000036.1 GCA_020849615.1 Phycisphaerales bacterium | reverse complement strand
GGGATCGTGAGCCCCTACGAGACGCCTCTGCTCGACTGGCTGGGCGATCCCAAGCGCCCCGCCATGAGCACCGTGCACGAGTGGCTCGAGGACACCCTCCTGCCCAACACCGACACCATCAACCAGACCACCTTCACGCCCAACCCCACCGACGCCACCGCGATCACCGTCAACAACGCGACGCGGTTCCAGGTCGGCGACCTCGTGAAGCCGGGCCTGGCCACCGAGGTCATCCAGGTCACCGCCGTCGCCGGCGGCACCATCACCGTCGTCCGCCGCTACGGCGGCACGCCCGCTTCGGCCCTGTCCAACGGGCTCAAGCTGACCATCCTGGGCAACGCCGCGCTCGAGGGCGCGGACGCCCCGCCCGCGCGGTTCACCAACCGGGTGCGGAAGCAGAACTACACCCAGATCTTCGCCTCGACGGTGGATGTGACGGGCTCGATGCACGCGGCCCGGCAGCACGGGATCGCCGATGAGGTGGACTACCAGAAGCAGGAGCGGATGCGCGAGCTGCTCCGCGACCTGGAGAACTGCGTCATCAACGGCACCGCGCCCTCGGCGAGCCCGCAGGGCTCATCGACCATCCGCCGCTCCATGAACGGCCTCATCAAGCTCATCGCCACCAACCAGTTCCAGCCGGGCCAGGGCGGCTTCCCCGCCGGCGGCGGCGGCGGCAGCAACGAGCTGACCGAGACCGTACTCAACGCCGGGCTGCGGGCCATCTGGGAGCAGTCCAGCGGCAAGATCGACACCATCGTCGTCAACGGCGTCCAGAAGCGGCGCATCAACCAGTTCATCTCCAGCACCGCGCGGGCCTACGCCCCCGAGGATGCCCGCTTCCGCGAGATGATCAGCGTCTACGAGAGCGACTTCGGCGTCTGCCGCGTCATCCTCTCGCGGTGGGTGCCGACCGACACGGTCCTTTTCCTCGACAGCTCCCGCATCGAGGTGCTGCCGCTGCAGGGCCGGAGCTTCCACTTCAAGCCCCTGGCGCCGACGGGTGATTCCTCCAGCGGGCTGGTGGTGGGCGAGTACACCGTCGAGTTCCGCAACGAGAACGCCCACGGGCTGGTGCGCGGCCTGGCGTCGACGTGATCGGGCGGAAGAGCTCCGGGGGTGGGGTTCCGGGGTTCGGGGTCGGGTTTCGGGGTCGGGGGGAACCGCCGGCGCTCCGCGAGGGCGCCGGCGGGATTGTGTCGAAAGTCAGAAGCCTGTGCCAGTCACAATCGCCCAGAGTGTGAGAACGCACGCGATGAACAGCAGCGAAGACCAGATCCACGAGGCGAGGCCCACATCGCCATCGTGCACCGCCTTTCGGGCGCGGAGGCGGGCCGTGATGATGATCTCGGCGAGGATAAGACCGGCACTGATCGGGGTCACCGCGCAGGGGCCGAAGATGCCGAAGGCCACCTGCCCATCGACACTGTTGGATGTGTCGATCGCCACGATGACCAAGATCCAGAGCGATGCCGTCAGGCCGATCATGGTCAGCACGCGCCGGAGCGAGCGGGTGTCGGCCGGGCGATCGCCTTCACGAACATCCACCAGCCGGATGTGCCGCGAGCACTCGGGACATCTTCTGCCGGCGGAGCCTCGGAGGTTGTACCCGCATCCGGGACAGGGCACATCCCGGTCCTTCAGGATCGTCCTGACGAGCTCTTGTCGCCGCGACCTGGCCATCGGTTGACTCTGCGAAGTGTACGCGTTGGGTAGGCGTTGCCAGAAGTGGAGGGACTCATGTTTGCAAGCGACCGGGATCTCTTGGTAGTGGAGCCGAACCTGTTCCGTGATATCGCGTGGCTGTCGCAGCGGGTGCTGCGGGCCAGCGGCGCGATCGCCGGCACGACGCTGACGATCTCGGCCGCCGATGGCGCCTTCGACACCGCGGGGGTCGGGCCCGGCTCGATCGTGACCGTGGATGGCGTGGCGTACGAGGTGATCGACCGGCTGAGCGCGATGCAGGCGACGATCTCGCGACCGCGGGCCTCGACGCTGGACCCCATCCTGCCGCCGACCGCGGTGACCGGGAAGGACACGTGGGTGATCACCTTCGCGCCGCAGATCGCGGCGGTGCACGCCGAGATCCTGGCCCGGCTGGGGATCGGGGCGGAGGCGGGCGGCCCGGATGAGGCCGCGATCACCAACCCCGGCGCGCTCCGGCGCCTGGAGGTGCTGGGGACGCTGGCGATGGTGTGGGGGGCTGCGGCCGCGCTGCAGGGCCAGGGCTCACCCGCGGCGGAGCGGGCCGAGTGGTACCGGGCCAGGTTCGCGCGGGAGCGCGAGTCGGTCGGCGTGCGGCTGGACCTGGATGGCGATGGGCAGGTGGATGCGGCCCGGCACCTGGGATCGACGCGGATGGTGAGGGGGTAGGAAGAAGTGACGGCGTGACGGCGTGACGAAGTGACGAAATGACGGGCTGACGAGGCGACGGCGTGAATGGGGAGCTCGCGATGCTGGTGCTGAATCCGAGGGTGGTGAAGTTCGGGTCGGTGGTGTGGGATGGGGTGCTGTCGGTCGCGATCGACCGGCTGGCGAACAGGAAGACCATCGGGTGGACCGACGCCGGGCCGCACGCGACTTTCGCCGACATCCCCGAGCAGCGGATCGAGGTCCGCATCACGCAGGAGCTCACCCGCGAGGACCTGGCCGGGCCCATCCCGGGCCAGCAGGCCGAGCTCGTGCTCTACACCAGCCCCACCAGCAGTGAAGCCGGGCGGCGGAAGGTCAGCCTGCAGGCGGTGGTGGTGCAGGTCAGCCACGAGCTGTCGCTGAAGAAGGGCGCGGTCAGGATGATCGAGCTGGTGGCGGTGTCGGCCACCGGGGCCGGTGATCCGGTGACCATCAGCGATGCGGGCGCGGCGGCGTGAATGAAAACGAACCCAGAGGGACCAGAGTGAACCAGAGGAACCCAGAGAAGGATCGGTCGGCGTCGTGCCAGGAGTTCCGCTCTGAGTCTCTCTGATTCCCTCTGGTTCCTCTGAGTTCGTTCTTCGGGAGGCAACTCATGAGCAGCTTCAAATCGATCGACCTGTTCGGCTCCGGCCCGCACCGCACGGCGGTGGGCCCGCGCGGGCAGCTCTCCTGGCCCAACACGAGGTTCGACATCTACGACCCCGGCACGGTGCCGCTGGGGCTGGTCGAGCTCGATATCACGATCACGGGCCGATTGGTGGCGGCGACCGAGAGCTCGCTGCGGACGCTGCGCGATGCGGTGGCGGCGGAGCTGATCCACCCGCCGACCCCGGGGACGCTGGTGGACACCACGGGGCGGTCCTGGGCGGGCATGTCCTTTGTCGAGTACCGCGAAGAGCCGGTGGTCGACGGCGGGCGGGTGTGGTCGATCGGGTACACCGCGGTGTTCAGGAAGTACCTGGTGGCGCCGTAGGCAACTTCACGCCACGCCGGCGAGTGCGCTCTTGCCGAGGACCTTGGTTGCGTACTCGTTCATGGCGTCGCGGAGCTGCTCGAAGCTCTCGAGGACGTAGTAGATGGGCTGGAAGTGGTCGATCTCGAAGTCGGTCTCGCAGACCTGGTCGAGGTCGAAGGGGCGGCGCTGCGGCTTGTCGCTGGTGAGGGAGTACTCGGCCTCGCCGTGGCTGGAGACCAGGCCCGAGCCGTAGATCTTGAGCCGGCCATCCTCGCGGATGAGGCCGAACTCGACGGTGAACCAGAAGAGCCGGCCCAGGCGCTTGATGTGGTGCTCATCCTCGCAGAGGAGGGCGGCCCGGCCGTAGGTCTGGAGGAAATCGGCGAAGACGCGGTTGGCATGGAGCGGGACGTGGCCGAAGACATCGTGGAAGATGTCCGGCTCGGGAAGGTAGTCCATGACCTCGCGCGGGCGGATGAGGACGGTGGTGGGGAACTCGCGCTGCGCGAGGCAGGCGAAGAAGGCCTTGGCGGGCAGGTACCCGGGCACGCCGTAGCTGGCCCAGCTGCTGACCTGGTGGAGGTAGCGGTTGATGCCCTCGAGCGTTGACCCCTTGGGGAGGACCTGGCCGCCGGCGACGGTGAGGTCGCGGTCGAGGATCAGGTCATCGAGCAGGGGGAGGCGGTCGCGGGAGAGCTTGAGGATCTTGAGGCCATCGATGAAGGTGCGCGAGACCTGGCGCTCGAGGACCTCCCAGCGGCGGTCGAAGAGGTCGCGCCACACATCGTGGTTCTCGGGGGTGTAGCGGTGGTACTGCTGGGTGATGTAGAAGCGGTCGGCGTTGATCTGGCCGGCGGGCAGGCCCGGCGCGGCATCGGCGGCGGCCTGCGCGGCCCGGGCTTCCTCGGAATCGATGATGTTGTTGTACCGGATGTCAGCGCGCATCGTGCGGCTCCTGAGATCGGCGGGTTTGGGGGCGGGTTTGCTGGGTCGGGTGTGGGGGTGGCGCGAGACTATATGGATGCAGGATGGCGGGCGCGGCCCCTTGTTGCCCCCGGCGCGGCCCGGTAGGCTGGCGGCCGTTCGGGCAGGAGCAGGGGCGCGGGCCATGGCGATCGATCCGAAGATGTACGAGAAATACAGCGGGCGCTCGGGCGATCCCTACAAGCGGCTGGGGGAAGCGCTCGCCAAGTCCAGCGCCAAGAAGCAGCAGGTGCGGGCCCAGGCGGACAAGTCGTTCTCCGAGCGCATCGCGATCGGCCACTTCAAGGCCAACTGGATGCTCTCGATCATCGGGAGCATCATCGTGCTGATCGTGGTGATCGTCTCGCTCTTCCGTTAAGCCGGGCCCGGAACCGGGGGATGGCGGACAGGACGGGGATTCGGCCCGGTGGACGAACGGGAAAGCCGATATACGATTTGCAAATCATGATATCGGGATTGCGGCGGTCCGGGCCGGGCCGGGGGTCGAGGGTTGGGGTGCGGGGAGGAGATCGCGGGTGAAACGCAAGGCCAAGATCTCGCTCGCCGGGCTGGGCCTGTCGGGGCTGATCGGTGTGCTGGTGGGCCTGAGCGGCTACACCTTCAACTACGCCGAGGGGACGAGCTATCTCTCCAACGACCCCCGGGCCTGCGTGAACTGCCACATCATGCGCGAGCAGTACGACGGGTGGCAGAAGTCGGCCCACCACGCGGTGGCGACCTGCAACGACTGCCACGTGCCGCACGACTTTGTGGGCAAGTACATGGCCAAGGTGGACCACGGCTACCGCCACTCCAAGGCGTTCACGCTGCAGGATTTCCACGAGCCCATCCGCATCACACCCCGCGACCTCACGATCGTCGAGAACAACTGCGTTCGCTGCCACGAGGGTGTGGTCGGCGACATCGTCGGACACGCCGCGACCGTCGGTGAGACGGTCTCGTGCGTCAAGTGCCACGCCTCGGTCGGGCACGGGCCCAGGCGCTAGAACCGCTTCACAGAGGAGACGCCGTCATGTCATCCCGCGCATCCAAGGGTCACCGGACGGGCCACTGGGCCGCCTACTGGGCCGTGGCCATCGTGGCCGCCGCGGCGACCGTGGTCGTGCTCCTGCTGCTGCAGAACATCTCGCAGCGCAAGCAGGAGGCCAAGCAGACGGTCTTCCAGATCGCGCAGCTGACCGAGACCACGGTGGACCCGGTCGAGTGGGGGAAGAACTACCCGCGGCAGTACGACGGGTACATCCGCACCGCCGACAACGAGCGGACCCGGTACGGCGGCAGCGAGGCCCTCAGCGAGGGGGACGGGCGGCCCCCCAAGCCGGGCTCGAAGATCGAGATCGACCCGCGGCTGAAGACGATCTTCAACGGCTACGCCTTCGCGATCGATTACCGCGAGCGGCGCGGGCACGCGTTCATGCTGCACGACCAGCGCGAAACCGACCGCGTGAAGCTCAAGCCCCAGCCCGGCGCGTGCCTGAACTGCCACGCCTCGAGCGTGGTGGCCTTCCGCAAGACGGGGATCGAGAAGGGGGCGCCCGGGACGCTGGAGGAGCCGCTGCTGTCGGAGAACGGCCAGGCCCAGCTGTTCAAGGGCTTCGAGGCGATCTGCCCGATGCCCTACAACGAGGCGACGCAGATCGTGAGCCACCCGGTGGCGTGCATCGATTGCCACGACCCGGCGACCATGGCGCTGCGGGTGACCAAGCCGGCCTTCATCAAGGGCATTCAGGCCCTGGCCGAGTCCAAGGAGCCGGTGCCGCACCTGCCCAGCGTCGAGCAGTGGCGCAAGGGCGGCAAGGGCAAGGCCTACGACGTCAACGCCCTGGCGAGCCGGCAGGAGCTGCGGTCGCTGGCCTGCGCCCAGTGCCACGTCGAGTACTACTTCAAGGGTGAGGGCAAGATCCTCACCTTCCCGTGGTTCAAGGGCCTGAAGGTCGAGCAGATCGAATCGTACTACGACGAGGTCGGCTGGAACGACTGGACGCACAAGGAGTCGGGGGCGAACGTCATCAAGGCCCAGCACCCCGAGTTCGAGATGTGGAGCCAGGGCATCCACGCCCGCAGCGGGGTGGCCTGCGCCGACTGCCACATGCCCTACAAGCGCGAGGGGGCGATCAAGGTCAGCGACCACCAGGTCCGCAGCCCGATGCTGAACGTGGCCCGGTCGTGCCAGGTCTGCCACAACTACCCCGAATCGGAGATCCAGGCCCGGGTGGCGACGATCCAGGACCGCACCAAGGCCCACATGGACCGGGCCGAGGATGCGGTGGTCGACCTCATCAAGGCGATCGCGGCCGCCAAGGCCGCGGGCGCGACCGATGAGCAGCTCAAGGGAGCCCGCGACCTGCAACGCCGGGCCCAGTGGCGCTGCGACTTCATCAACGCCGAGAACTCCATGGGTTTCCACGCGCCCGCGGAGGCCGTCCGCATCCTGGGCGAGTCGATCGACTACGCCCGGCAGGGGCAGGTCGAGGTCCTCAAGCTGGGTATCTCGCCCAAGCCGGCGGAGGAGAAGAAGTAAGAGAACGCGGAGGTCGCGGAGCGGGCGGAGCGGCGCGGAGAAGAAGAGCCCGAAGGGGGGTTGATGCTGACCGGCATTTCGTTGCGGCTGCCGGGCCGGCATGTCAGCGGGGTGTAGAGTCGCTAAATCAGAACAATCGGGTTACCTTCGCGGCGGGAAGCGGCCGCGAGTCTGTGGACTTGGTCCGCAAAGTCGGTCAGGTACCGATCGCCTTGGGCTAGGTCGCGGACCGTGGTTGCTTCATCAGTCATCGCGGCGACCTCCTCGGTGCCGAAGCCGGTGCCAGACCCGCTGGAAAGGAACCGCTGAAGGTGTATGGTCTTGTTTGGCCATTGCTGAAGGGCCGAGCGAAGCTCCCCGAGCAAGGCGATGTTGCCGATCCGCTCGCTGACGGCGCACCGCTCCTCGAGGGAGGACCGAGCAGAATCCGGCGGGAACCATTCACCGGTTTCGGGATCGTGTTGAAGAATCAGCCGTTGAAGCCGCTCTGGCAGCGACTCCCGTCGAAGAAACACGCATGCATCCAATCCCATAAATGCATCATAATGATCGAAACCCGATCCGCTCGTTTACGGTGTGACCAGGGTGTTGATGGCGGGCGGGACGCCCGCTCCCCCTCTCCCCCCCCCGGGTTTCTTCTCCTCCGCGTCACTCCGCCCGCTCCGCGCCATCCGCGTTCTCTTCAGCCGGGCCGGAAGCACTGCCACGCCGTGGCCTCATCGATCGCCTGATCGGGCGCGATGGCCCGTGATAGGGGGATGTCCGGGCGGCGGCGGATGGTCGCCGCGGTGATGCTGTCGATGGGGTCCGGGCGGACGACCGGGACATCGGAGCCGAAGAGGAGGGTGCGGCCCGGCTCCAGGCCCGCGTTGATGAGGTCTCGGATGGGCAGAACGCGGTCGAGGCGGTGGGGGAGGGAGCATTCCAGGGCCTCGATGTCGGCGAGGAGGTGGCAGGGCTGAAGACTGGCGATCAGGCCGGGCCGGTGGAAGCGGGGGATGTCGGCCTCATCGATGAGCTCGGCGTGTTCGATGCGGAGCACGCACGAAGGCACGGAGGGACGGAGGGACGAAGTGAAGAGGTCGAAGGCATCCAGGGTGGTGCGGACGGCGGCATCGCCGATGGCGTGGACGGCGAGGGTGAGGTTGAGGTCAGCGCATCGCGCCAGCCCGGCGGCGATGTCCTCGCGGGTGAGGAGGGGTTTACCGCGGGGCAGGCCCGGCAGCGGATCGCGGTAGGGGTGGAGCATCGCCGCGGTGCGGGAGTTGAGGGTG
This sequence comes from Phycisphaerales bacterium, assembly GCA_020849615.1. Classification (GTDB taxonomy): domain Bacteria; phylum Planctomycetota; class Phycisphaerae; order Phycisphaerales; family UBA1924; genus JADLFW01. The sequence goes on along the minus strand of JADLFW010000036.1, from coordinate 152,577 downwards.
CCATCGGCGAAGAGCTTGCCCCCGGCGAGGGTGACATCAGGGCGTGACCACCCGCCGGGCCCGGCCGCAGCGCGGGCCTGGTGATCGAGGCGGTCGAGGGGCGCGAAGAGCGCAACCGACAGGGGGAGTTGGCCCGCATCGGAGAGTTCCGCCAGCGCCGGGCCCAGCCAGTCGGGGGCGAGCAGGTCGTGGACCTGCGTGAAGCCGTGGCGGGCGAGATCGGCAATGGCGGCGCGGAGCCGGGCCTGCTGGATCTCGGGTGGGGGTTCGGGGATGGCGCTCCAGATGAGCTGCGCTGCGGCTTCGAGGAAGACTCCGGTGGGCCGATGCGTGATGGGATCGCGGACGATGACCCCGCCCGGCGGGTCGGGTGAATCATCGCGCAGGCCCGCCGCGGCGATGGCGGCGGAGCTGGCGGCCAGCGAGTGGTGGTCGAAGGACATGAGGGCGCAGGGGCGCGGTGAGAGGCGGTCGAGCTCTTCGCGGGTGGGCCAGCGGGGGTCGGGCCATGCGGCGATTCGGGCGCCGGAAGCCAGAATCCAGCCCGAAATGCCCTCCCGATCGAGGCGAGCGGACTCTTCGGAGATGCGCTGCAGGCACTCCTCGCGGGTCTTGCACTCGGCCAGCGGCATCATCGAGAGGGCCAGCCCGTGCCAGGGGAGATGGGCATGGGCCTCGCGGAGTGAGCGCGGCCGCATGGGGGTCATGCGCCGGCTCCGGAGATGAGACCGCGGATCAGCGACTCGGCGGCGGCGGGGGAGTCGGCGGGGCGGTCGAAGGGGATGCGGATGATGCCGAAGCGGGCCCGGATGTCGAGCCCATCGGGGTCGATGCCCACCGCGCGGGGGTCGGCGGGCGCGGTGCCGGTGGCGCTGCGGCAGAGCCGGGCCAGGCCCGGCGCATCGGCGTTGAGCAGCGCGAGCAGGCGGGGTTCATCCTTGAGGAGATGGGCGGGCCCGCGCAGGTCGGGCCCATCGAAGACATCCCGGCCGCGGCGGGCGGACTGGATCTCGAGCCGGGCCCAGCGCGATTCGCGGGAGGCGCCGTGGTAGATGAGCCAGCGGTCGGCGGCGGCTTCGCGGTCGGGGTTGATCTCGACGGGGTGGACCAGGAGCTGGAGGGCATCCTCGACCTCATCGGGGATGAAGAGGATGAGCTCGGCGGCGGTGAGGACGGCGGGGGGGATGGGACTGACGGGGTCGCCGGTGGCGGGGTCGAGGATGAAGCGGAGGTGGAGGGTGAGGTCATCGAAGCGGAGCAGCGCTTCGGTGGTGGAGCGGAGGTGGCGGCGGGCGCCGGCGGCATCGAGCGAGTCATCATCGCCGTGGGGGTCGGAGGGGGGTGGGGTGGGTGCGGGGGGCGGGGGGGGCGGGGATGTCATGGACGAGATTGTGGCGTGCAAACACCCGGCGGGCCTGTTTTGGCCCTGAATTCGGGGGAAAAAGGGGTCGTGGGGGGCGGATGCCAAAAAGGGAAAAACCCCGAGACCGAAAGCCGTCGGTCTCGGGGTAGTCGATTGTTGCGGCCCTGGTCGTTGACCCGCTGCGCGTCAGTCCGCGTCGAGCGGAGAGGGCGGTGACATCCCACCCGTCGTGCCGGGCCGCTCGTGGGCGGCCGCGTTACTTGCGGCTGGCCTTCTTCTTCGCGGCCTTCTTCTTGCCCTTCTTCTTCGCTTTCTTCGCCATGTGATGATCTCCTCAGATCAAAGGGTGCGGAGGCGTGGCGTCACGACAAAGCGACACACTTGGACTCCGACCGAAACAGATTATCGGAATCGTGCATAGCGTGCCTTGAGCGAACGCGCAAAATCGTTCGTCACGGTCCTCCATGAAGCGCGCTCCATTGCGCGCGTGCCTCATGCTACCACAAGGTCGTGGTGCTTTGTCAAGCGGGCGGATGTCCACCGAGTCCGTGAGGGCGCGACCACGTAGACTCGTCGCATGGTCGGGGCTCGCGCGGGAGCCCTGCCGTGGATGAGGAACCCATCATCATGCGCATCACGACGACGACTCTGAGCTGCGGAACACCGCTGGTGGTGGAGACGATCCCCGGCGTGCGGTCGGCGGCGATGACCTGGCTGGTCCCGGCGGGTTGCGCGGCGGATCCGCCGCACCTCGAAGGGATCTCGGCGATGTGGGCCGAGCTGATCTGCCGCGGGGCGGGGGACCTGGATTCGCGGGCCCACGCCGATGCGCTCGACCGGCTGGGCGCGGGGCGATCGACCGATGTCGGCACCTTCTACCTGAGGCTGGGGGCGACGACGCTGGGCGACCGGCTGATCGAGACCTTCCCGCTGCTGGTCGACATGATCCGCCGGCCCCGGATGGAGGAAAACGCGGTCGAACCGGCCCGGGACCTGGCCCTGCAGGCCATCGAATCGCTGAAGGATGACCCCCAGCAGCGGGCCATGCTGGCCGCGCGGGCCCGTCACCACCAGGCGCCGATCAACCGTTCGGGGCTGGGGACACCCGAGGGCCTGGCTGCGGTGACGCGGGCGGACCTGGTCTCGGGGTGGGCGCGGGCCGCGGTGCCGGGGCGATCGATCATCGCGGCGGCGGGCGCGGTCGAGCCGGGCCCGCTGGCGGCGGCGCTGGAGGGGATGCTCAAGGGGTGGACGGGGACGGTGGCGGAGCCCGCGATGGGCCCGGCGGCGCCGCGCGGGTACGCGCACGAGGCGGATGAGTCGAACCAGGTGCAGGTGGTGGTGGTGCATGACGGGCCGCCGGAGCCGTCGGAGGACAGCCTGCTGGAGAAGGTGGTGGTGTCGGTGCTGTCGGGGGGGATGTCGGGGCGGCTGTTCACGGAGGTGCGCGAGAAGCGCGGGCTGTGCTATTCGGTGAGCGCGGGGTACCGGGGCGACCGCGACTACGGCGCGGTCAGCGCGTACGTGGGCACGACGCCCGAGCGGGCCCAGGAGTCGCTCGATGTGCTGATCTCGGAGCTGGTGCGCCTGCACACGCCGGGCGGGCGGGTGACCGAGGATGAGTTCCGCCGCGCGGTCGTGGGGATGAAGAGCCGGCTGATCTTCAGCGGCGAGTCGACCGGGGCGCGGGCCGCGGCGCTGGCGGCGGACATGCACAAGTTCGGCCGCCCGCGCAGCCTCGATGAGCTGTCGCGGAAGATCGATGCGGTGACGCTCGAGCAGGTGAACGCGTACCTGGCGCGGCGGCGGATGGGATCGCTGACGATCCAGACGCTGGGCCCGGCCGCGCTGAACCCGCCGCTGGTCAGGCACTGATCCGCGCGGCCCGCGCTCTTTGCTGGATGCGTGCTTTGCATGATCAAGGAAACCGTCGCGCGGACGGACATACGGGCCCGCGCGACGGGAGAGAAGAAGCAGAGCTGCGCGGCGTGAGCGCGTCGTTGCCGAGTCCGGTCAGGCCGCGTGTGGGGGTGCAAGGCAGGACGTTCAAGCGGGCGGGCCCGGCGGCGCTGGGCGAGGTCGGGCCGGGCCCGGCCAAACTTGATGTCCGCGATGGCCGGCCCGCCTTGCAGCGGACGGGGTGATTGCTCGTGAAGCCATCAGATCGGGCGGGTCTGGCGGGCCCGGCCCGGCTGGCCCGCGCGGCGGCCGGCGTGACGCGTGGGTGATGCCCGGAGTGATCGCTCGGGCGAGATGAACGCGGTCGTTGTGATACTCGTTACTTGGTTGTCGTTCACCGACCCGGGAGGGACAGCTCAAAGATCGCGCCGAAACCTTCCGCGCGGATGAGCCGGAGTTCCCCGCCCAGCTCGGCCGCGAGCCCCCGGGAGAGGGCCAGCCCCAGCCCCAGCCCGGGCTCCGACTGGTGCTCCGCGGAGCGCCCGCGTTCGAAGGGGTGGAAGATGCGGGCCGCATCGCCATCGGGGATGCCGGGCCCGTGGTCGGCGACCTGGAAGATGACCCGGCCCGGCTCGATGCGGGTGCGCAGGTGCAGGCGGCGGTCGGGGCCATCGGCGTACTTGCAGGCGTTGTCAACGAGGTTGAGGAGGATGCGCTCGACGGAGCGTGCATCGGCGGTGAGGCGCGGGCCGCCCGACGGGCCGAGGTCGGCGGTCTCTTCGACCAGGTCGAGCGAAGCGCGCTGGGCCCGGCGGCGCAGCTCGGGAAGGCACTGGGCGAGCAGGTCGGCGGCGGGGATGGGGTCGGGGCGCCGGCGGGGCTTGGGGCGCGAGAGGCGGGCGTAGTCGAGGACATCCTCGACGACGCGGGCGAGGCGGCGCGATTCGGACTTGAGCGTGGTGAGGTACTGGCGCCGGGCCTCCTCATCGGTGACCATGCCGTCGGCGAGCATTTGCGAATACAGGCAGAAGGTGGTGAGGGGTGTGCGCAGCTCGTGGGTGACGGCGGAGACGAATCGGCCGCGGCGCTCGGAGAGCGCGATCGAGGCCCGCAGGACGCTGAAGACCGTGAGCCCGGCGCCGATCATGGCGATCCAGCTCAGCAGGAGCGTGGCCCGGCGCGGTGTCCACCAGGAGACCGGGAGGCGCGGCGGCGGGCCCGGCACGAGGCGGACGGGGATGGTTGCCAGCAGGCGGCCGACTTCATCGGGAGAAGCCGGGCGGGTCTCGGGGATGGGTTCGAGACGGGCCTGGGGGAGCAGGTCGGACACGGAGGCGAGCAGTCGCTCACGGACGGCGGGCCAGTCGAGCCACAGGCCCTGGTGGAGCTCCTGCGACTGCAGCTCGACGCGGCGGATGAGCAGGAGTTCGAGATCGGACCGCGGGGGAGCGGTCTGGCCCGGCGGACGGACCCAGACGGCGTGGAACGGGCCCTGCTCAAGGTCGCCGCCCGGCGCTGAGGCGAGCGTGTCGAGCGGCTGGCCGAGGGCGATGGGGGCCTGCAGGGCGCCGATCTGCTGGCCCGCTTCCTTCAAGGTGTCCTTGCGGGCCGCGGCGAACCGGCCCGATTGATCGAAAGCGAGCTTGTCGATGACCTTTTCCTCGGGCGGCTCGGCGGGTTTGCCGGCGATGCGTTCGGCGGATTTTTCCGCGGCTTGCCGGTCGTCGGCGGCGCTGTCGGCGGCGGGCCTGGGAGGCGAGCCCGGGGCGCGGACGATCTGCGCTGGCGGCGAGATGCGGGATTGCGGGCGGTTGGAGAGTTCAGCCTGGCGTTGCCGGGCCGCGTACTCCTCGGTGGTCTGCGCGGTCTGCGATTCAAGGGACTGAGACTGCTGGACCTGCGGGGACTGGGCGTACTGGGGTGTGGATGCCAGGGACTGGTCGCGGTGCTCGCTTTCGAGCTCGCGGCGGTTGAAGGCGTGGCCGCGGCCCGCGCTCGACGGGGCGGGCTGTTCGAGGTGGGCGGAGATGCCCAGGGAGGAGAGGGCCTCGAGGTGGGCCTCGGCCCGGATGATGGAGTCGGGCTCGACGTAGGCGGACTCGGCGAGGTCGCGCATGTTGCCGGCGGGGCTCTGGGGGCTGGTGAGGCGGCCGTCGGGGTTGAGCTGGAAGTAGAGGCGGACGAGGTCATCGCCGCCGGCGAGGAGCGGGGAGGGGACGAGGACCTCGCCGGGCTGGACGGGCTCGAACATGCGGGTGTAGGCCCGCTGGGCGGGGTAGAAGGGCTGGAACTCGAAGTAGGGCCGGGCCGATTCGCGGGCGAGGATGGCGGTGAGGAGGGAATCCATGCGCCAGAGGGAGAGGCGGATGGATTCCTGCTGCTGGGATTCGGCCCGGGCCTCGCGTTCGCGGCGTTCGAGCTCGATGGCCTGCCAGGTGACCCAGCCCATGGCGAGGGCGATGCCGGCGAGGGCGGCGGCGAAGGCAAGGAACATCCGGCGGGAGGAGGTCATGGAGGAGAGGCATCAGGCACTGGGCACTGGGCACTAGGCACTGGGGGCTTGGGGCTGCTGCGCGAGCATATAGCCCTTGCCGCGGACGGTGAGGATGACCTTGGGATCATCGAGGGAATCGCGGAGGTGTTCGCGGAGGCGGGCGATGGTCATGTCGACGGTGCGGGTCTGCATGCCGCGGGGGTCGACGCCCCAGACGCGGAGGAGGAGCTCTTCGCGGCTGACGGCCCGGCCCGGGCTGGCGGCGAGGTAGGAGAGGACATTGGCCTCGAGCTCGGGGAGGAGCTCGCGGGAGTTGTCGGTGAAGGTGACTTCGCGGCGTTCGAAGTTGACGGTGCGGCCCGCGATCATGAGGCCCTTGATGGGGGCGGGGCGCTCGGGGGCGCGGCGGAGGACAGCCTCGACGCGGGCGAGGACCTCGGTGGCGCTGAAGGGCTTGACGACGTAGTCATCGGCGCCCGCGCGGAGGCCGCGGACGCGGTCTTCTTCCTCACCCTTGGCGGTGAGGAAGATGACGGGGGTGCCGGAGCGGGATTTGCGGAGTTCGCGCAACACCCCCATGCCGTCGAGGCGCGGCATGAGGATGTCGAGGAGGATGAGGTCGATCGAGCCTTCGAGGGCGGCGTCGAGGCCCTGCTGCCCATCGGCGGCCTCGAGGACCCTGTAGCCGGCGAACTTGAGGGCATCCGCGAGGCCGCGGCGGATGGCGGTGTCATCTTCGACGACGAGGATGGTGGAGGAGGGCAAGGGGAAGGTTCCAGATGGCAGTTGGCAACGGGCGAACAGCAAACTCGGACGGAGGTCGGGAGCTCAAGGCGCCTTGACGAGGACGTTCTCGTTGTTGAGAAGCAGCAGGACTTCGCCCGTCTGGGCGAGGAGGCCCTGGCGGCCCTCGGTGGCGAGCTGGTTGCACACGCTGAAGTACTCCGTGGAGCCGAACTCGACGGTGCGGTCGGGCTCGGCGTTCTGGCCCGTCGCGAGGGCCTTGGCCATGAGACGCGCATCGATCCAGCGGGTTCCACGGCGGAAGAGAGCCTGGTCGCCGACCTGCTGGCAGCCCTGGACCTCGACGACTTCCATCTTGCCTTCCTTGCCGGCGACCTTGTAGGACTGGGTGGGGCTGGCGGTTTGGGCCGCGCGGTAATCGATCGTGTTGAGCTCCTGGCTGACGCCGCCGGCGCCGGCGCGGGCGCGCGTGGATTCGAAGCCGCCGATGGAGGCTCGCAGGACCTCATCGCGCCGGGCCATGTCCACCTCATCGGTGGCGAGGAACGCGGTGTACTCGGTCAGGATGCCGAAGGTGGTGGAGAGGCGGACGATCTCATCGCGCAGCTCCTTGATCCGGGCGTCGTTGGCATCGACGATCGGCACATCCTTGAGCACGGGGACGCCGACCTGCGCAGCGCCGAGCTTGCGGATCTCGTCGATCAGGAAGGCGATCTTGCGGGTGGCCCACAGGCGGGGGACGAAGGCGTTGCGGATGCTCGCCTGCGAGGCGTCGAACTTGATGTCGTAGGCCTGCTCCTGGCCCCGGCCCGTTGTGCCGGTGAGGCGCAGGCGGCGCGGGCCATCGCCGGTGTACTGGCCCAGCACGATGATCTGGTCGCCCTCGAAGACATCGGGGAGCTGGCTGGGGTAGAGCTCGCGGGTGAGGCGCTGCTGCAGGCCCGGCTGGTCGGAGAACTCGGTGAGCGCGGGCGAGGCGAGGACGGGCCCGGCGAGGCGGCGGAAGACCTGCCCGACCTTGACCTCGACATCCTCGCTGGGCAGGACGAAGGTGGGGGCGCCGCGGGAGCCGGTGGAGAGGGCGGTGAGCAGGGGGGCGTTGACGTCGTAGCCGACGCCGAAGGAGAAGATGCGCCGGTTGTGGGTGTTGACCTTGGCGGCGTTCTCGCGGATGTCGATCTCGCGCGTCTGGCCCACCGTGGGGAGGCCGTCGGTGAGGAACAGCACCAGCGGCAGGCAGCCCTCGCAGGGCGCGGGCCGGAGGGCTTCCATCAGCGCATCGTGCAGGTTGGTGCCGCCGACGGCCTGGAGGGCGCTGATGTAGGCCCGGGCCTGCCTGATCGAGTCGGCGTTCTTGACCACCGGCTTTGGCGCGAAGGAGGCGACCTGGTCGGAGTAGTCGACGATGTTGAAGAACTCGCCGTCGTTCAGGCCTTCAACGACCTGGAGCGCCGCGGCCCGGGCCTGCTCGATCTTCTCGCCGCGCATGGAGCCGGAGCGGTCGATGACGAGCGTGACCTCGCGCTTGATGGAGGGGGCTTCCTTGGCCTTGGTGTCGGGGGGCAGGGCGGCGAGGACGAGGAAGTAGCCGCCGCCGCCGGGCCCGGCCGTGGGGTCGGGGTAGGTGAGGACCGTGGAGGTCAGGCCATCCTGGCCCTTGGTGTCCATCAGGCAGGAAAGGCGGAGCGAGCCGGGGGTGTTGGCCGGGCCGCCGACCTTCACGGTGAAAGCGCCGGGCCCGGTGCGGGTGGTGATGAGCTCGTGCGAGGGCGAGTAGACGGTGGAGATGGGGCGCTGGGCGTTGATGGCGATGGTGTACGACCAGTTGACGCCGAGGCGCGCGAGGGAATCGGAGCGCGGCAGGACGTAGTCCAGGCGCGGGCCATCGGCGGTGAGGAGCTGCTCGTAGGTCAGGCGGATCGTCTGCGCGCCGTTGGCCGGGACGGGGAAGACCGAGGAGCGGACGAGGTTGTAGCCGACGAACTCCACGAGCGCCGGATCACGGGCGGCCCGAACGATCGACTCGTAGATCCGGCGGGCCTCCTCGCGCGGCAGGAGCCGGGCCTGGCCCTCGCTCGCGAGCCCGTCAAGCACGAACGAGCGGACGGTGGCGCCATCGGGGACGGGGAGGATGACCTCGGTCTCCTGCGGCTGGGAGGAGGGGTTCGTGAGCGTCATCGTCAGCGTCGTGGTGGCGAGCTGATCGGCGAACACGATGTCGGCGTTGACCGCCGAAAGGATGACGGGCTGGCTGTGCCGGATGAGGGGCACCGCGCGGAGCTGGGGGATGATGATGTTCTCGGCCCGGCTGTCGTAGGAAGGTTGTGGCGGGCTTGGGGGTTGGGCGAGGGCCGGCGACAGGAGCGAGAAGGTGGCGAGCGCGGCGGCCAGAAAGGTGGATCGCATGGGAAAGCTCCGCTGGGGGTCCGGGGGACCGTGAGGGGCACGATGTCCCGCCTGTAGGTGTACTCCCAGGATCGGCTTTTGTACGTCACGGGGGTGTAACGAGGGGGGGTGCGAATGGAGAACGGGGAGTGGCGAATCGTGCCGGAAGAGCCTGCGCTGGTCGCTATCACGGTTGGCCCAGCGAGGCCGCGGTGAGTGTCGGCTCGAAGGGGAGCCAGCCGGGCGGGGGTTCGCCGGTCGCGATGGCGACGCGCTTCAGGTAGGTCGCGCGGGGGATCTCGAGGGCGCCGAGGGACTTCATGTGCGGGTTCTGGATCTGGGAATCCAGCAGGGTGAAGCCGCGGCGGCGGAGGTGGTGAGCGAGGTGGAGGAGGGCGAGCTTGCTGGCGTCGGTGCCGCCGAGATCGGGGCGGCAGAACATGGATTCACCCATGAAGGCCCGGCCGATGGCGAGGCCGTACAGGCCGCCGAGCAGGGTGGGAGGGTGAGCGGGTGAGGTGGAGAGTCGGGGACTGGAATCCGAGGCTTTGCCTGCTCCGAGGCGCGGCTCGCTCTGGCCCGGCGCTGGGGATGGCGCCGCTGTGATGGGTGGCGCGACGTCGGGCACAGGCGGGACGCCTGTGCCACCCGGAGCTGAAGCGAGCCAGACTTCGATGGAGTGGGCGTGGCCCGCGCGGTGGAGGCGGAGGAAGGCATCGAGGATGGAGGGGTCGATCCAGGTGAAGTCGCGGCCCGGGAGGGGGGAGGGTGCAGCGCAGGCCCGGATGACGTGTTCGAAGGCGGTGTCGGTGGTGATCAGGAAGTGGTTGCGCCGAGCCTTGGCACGGAGGGACCGGGAAAAGCGGGGGGCGGGGTCGAGCGGGATGATGGCCCGGCGGCGAGGCTGGACCCATTCGACCCGGCCCGTGCGGGGGTCACCCATGGGGAACCAGCCCTCGCGGTAGGCGGCGAGGAAGGATTCGATGAGGATGGAGGTGTGGGGGGCGGACAAGGGGAGCGGCTGGGGGGTGGGTTGGGGGAGTGGATTGAGGCAGCGGGTGATGGAATGGGGGTGGAATGGGGGTGGAATGGGGGTGGAATGGGGTAGGTTGTGGGATGCTGATGAAATATCGTTAGGGGGATTCCGACCAAAGGTCCCCGGGGGGCGGTGCCGGCCCGGGAGGGGAGGTGGGTCGATGCTGATTCTTGCTGAAGTATCGGAGCGTCTGCTGGAGAAGGATGTGCTCGTGCCGCTGGTGATCGGCGGGAGCATCGTGCTGGTGGTGCTGTTCAAGACGATCGCGGGGGTGATCCGGTCGGTTTCGCGGGAGCGGACGCGGCGGGAGATCGCGGCGTTCATCGCCGAGGGGTCGATGACCCCCGAGCAGGGCGAGCGGCTGATGAAGGCGGGCCGGGAGGCTGGGCAGCCGGGCTGCGGGGCGTGACGAGGGAGGACGGCGATGCTGACGACGCTGGCGGCGGATGGCGAGGTCGTGGTGGTGGTGATGGCGACGATCGGCGGCATCATCGCGATTGTGGCGATCATCACGAGCTCGATCGAGAAGATCAAGATCGCGCGGGCCAAGGAGGAATCGCGGCGGGAGATCGCGGCGTACATCGCCGAGGGGTCGATCCCGCCCGATGAGGGCCGCCGGCTCTTGGAGGCGGGCGGTTCGCTGGCCGACAAGGTCCGCGATGCGGTGGCCAGCCGGATTTCCTGAACAGGGTTCGGGGAAGGAGGCGCCGGGCATGGCGTGGATCGCGGATCTCATGAAGGACAACGCGTGGCTCCCGATCATCATGGTGGTCGGCTCGCTGATCGCGATCATGGCGATCGTGTCCGAGTTCACCAGGACGGCCCGGGCCCGGGCCTTCGAGAAGTCGCGCCGCGAGATCGCGGCGTACGTCGCCGAAGGGTCGATCTCGGCGGAGCAGGCGGCGGCGCTGCTGGCGATCGGCCCGGAGGGCAAGGCGGCCAATGACCCGAGCATCAGGCTCGCGCAGGCGGTGGCGTGGGGCTCGGTGGACAAGGAGGATGCGAGCCAGCTGGTCGAGGCGCGCGAGGGGATCGACGAGGATTCGTGGAAGCAGATGGTTGACCTGGTGCTCGAGGGAATGTCGACCGAGGACGCGATCAAGCTCGCCAGGTCAAAGCGGGCGACGGCCTGAGCGGCGGTCACGCCGGCGCGTGGCAGAGTACCAGGGCCCGCAGCACCTCCGCGACCGACCACGCCTGGGCGATGCACCCCTGCGGCCCGCGCGGGCCATCGGGGCCATCCTCGGCGTCGTAGATCTCCGGCAGCGTCGCGATCGAGCGTGAGTCCAACTCGTTCAGGAGACCCTGCAGCGCGGCCCGGGCCTGAGTGCGCGCCGCCGCGGAGAACTTGCCGGTGCGGAGGATGGCTTCGGCGTACGGGCCGATGAGCCAGGGCCACACCGTGCCGTTGTGGTACGCGCCATCGCGATCAAACAGCGAACCCTCGTAGCGGGGCTTGTAGCCCGGATCGCCGGGGTCGAGCGTGCGCAGCCCGTGCGGAGTGAGCAGGCGGGCGCGGACCACCGCGATGACGCGCTGCTGCTGCTCGGGCGTCAGCGCGGAGTGGGGGAGGCTGACGGCGAGGATCTGGTTGGGGCGGATGCGGTCATCCGGGCGCCAGCCGGTCGCGTGCGTCGCATCGGGGGTCAGGCAGTCGTGCAGGCCCAGCCCGTCGGCCCGGACAAACCGCTCGCGGAACGACCGGGCGGTCTGCTCGGCGAGCTGGCGGAACTCGCGGGCGGTGCGGGGCTGATCGGGCTCGATCGCATCGGCGAGGGAGAGCAGCGCGTTGAACCAGAGGGCGTTGACCTCGACGGGCTTGCCGTGGCGCGGGGTGAAGGTGACGCCATCGCGGCGTGCATCCATCCAGGTGAGCTGCGTGGTGGCGTCGCCGGCGGCGATGAGTCCATCGGCCCGGTCCATGCGGATGTTGAACTCGGTGCCGGCGCGGTAGGCCTCGATGACCTGGAGGCAGGCCTGGCGGACGGGCCCGTCGAAGGCCCGGCGGTCGCCGGACTCGGCGAGCGTGCGGCAGGCGGCGTGGATGAACCAGAGGGAGGCGTCGGCGGTGTTGTACTCGGCCCGGCCCGTGAGGTCGTCGAAGCAGTTGGGGATGAGTCCCGCGCGGGCGTGGCGGGCGAAGGTCTTGAGGAGGCGCTGGGCCTCGTAGAAGCGGCCGGTGGAGAGCAGCAGGCCCGGCAGCGAGATCATCGCATCGCGGCCCCAGTCGCTGAACCAGGGGTAGCCGGCGATGATGGAGGTGTCGAGGGGCGCGGGCCCGCGCGGGCCTGTGCTTTCGGAGATGGCCGCGGCGCCGGGTGCTGTGGGGGGCGGCTCGCGGCCCACAACGAACTGATCGGCGGCCCGGACGAGCGTCGAGAGCGGCTCGCGGTCCGGGTGTTTGTCATCCATCCGGCAGCGACGGGCCGTAGCTTCGGTCAGGTCCTGGAGGCGCCAGGCTTCATCGCGGAGGTCGGCATCGAGGTCGCCGCGCGGGCGGCCCGTCTCGCCGTTGCCATCGACCCACGCGAGCAGCTCGACGGTGTGCTCACCGCGTCGGGGCGGGATGGCGTGGGTGAACAGGCCCGGCGAGAAGAGGTCTTCGAGGAAATCCTGGCCGCGGAGGCGGTCCTGGTCGTACTCGAAGTTGCGCCACCACTGCGGGTCGGCGACTTCGCGCGCTGCCGGGCAGGAAAGGCCCAGCGTGATCGAGGGGGAATCGAGCGTGTCGCGGTGGATGTGCAGCGTGCCGGGCCCGGCGGTGATGCGGAAGGCCGGCGCCTCATCGTGGCGCAGCAGGGCGTGAAAGTCGCGGAGCGGCGTGAGCGGGCGGAGCTCGAGCCGGGCCCGGCGCCCCTCGGCGTTGATGCGGTAGCGGATGACGGCGGCGTTCTGATCGCGCAGGAGGGCGAGTTCGCGCGTGATGGTGACCGGGCCCCAGCGGAACTTCCAGCGGATGGTGAGGTCCTTCTCGAAGGAGACCAGGAGCTGGTGGCCCGGCGGGTGGTGCCGGGCCCCCTGGAAGTTGAAGGTCGAGAGGTCGAGGCGCTGCTCGGGGTGAACGCCATCGGCCTCGAGGATGAGGGCATCGACGACGGAGTGAAGGGCGACGATGCGGCCGACGGGCGGGGTGAGCGCGGCGATGAGCCAGGCGTGGTAGCGGCGGGTGGGGACAGCCAGGGCTGTGCCCATGGCGAAGCCGCCCAGGCCGCTGGCCAGGAGCCACTCCGAGGCTTCGAGGGAGACCTCGCCGAGAGAGATCGGGCGCGAGGAGGGCGGGGGGTTGGGGAGGGGGGAGCGGTTCACGGGGGGATTGGGGGCGCTGGAGCTCGGCCGGAAGGAAGTGAAGTCCGGTCCGGAAGGATTGGCGCTCTGGGGGCGGGTGGCGCGTTCGGGGGGGGATGTGGGCACGCAATTGTGATGATGCGGGCCACGAAGAGGTTACAGACAGGGGCTCATCCCTTCGGTGGTCCAAGTGGTGAGGAGCGATTGTGGAACGGGCGGCGCCTGCGTCAGGGAGACGCCTGAATTCCACAATGTTGTGGAACTTTGAGCGCGGGCGGGGAAAGTGAACGTTGTGATGGCGGTGGTGGAAGCGACTGGCTAGATTCGCAATGTCCGGCCGGCGCGGTTCGGTCGTGCGTGCGCCAAACTTTGAGCAGAACCAATTGGAGCAAGCTCATGAAGAGGCTGACCGGGTGTCACGTGGTGAGCGCGGTGGTGGCGTCGTGCAGCGCGATGTGCTTCGGACAGATCGCGGCCGACGCGGGCGGGACGGTGACCGCGATGGCGAACTCGCCGTGCGGAGTGTCGGTGTGCGATCCGGTCACGACGTTCGGCGTCGACCCATCGCTGAAGACCGCGTGCCTGATGATCCAGTTCCGGCACACGGCGTGGCGCATCTGCCTGGAGATCAAGCCGGTGAAGGGACTGTGGCTGCGGCAGGTCGACTTCCGCCGCCCGGGCGAGGCGAACTGGACGCGGGTGATCAAGGAAGCCGGGATGGTCGACATCTATGTCCGCTACGACGAGAACGATCCGACCTGCGGGACCGACCCCTGCAATCCGGCCCGGCTCTACGATTTGAACCCGTTCGCCTCGATGGATGAACTGGTGAGCGCCGATGTGGGCCGCGGTGGGTTCACGCTCGCGCCGCGTAACGAGACCAAGCGGATGATCGGCGTGGAGTGCCGCGATCGCGGTGTGGCGTGGCTGTGCAAGCGGCCCCCGGTCGGCGTGGACCGGCGCTACCGGGCCCAGGAGGTCGTGGTGTGGGGTGTGTCGGACTCGGGGAACTATGACGCGATCATCCAGTACACCTTCCGCGAGGATGGCGGGATCGAGTTCCGCTACGGGGCGACGGGGTTCAATGGTTGCACGGATTTCACACCGCACATGCACACGGGGCTCTGGCACGTGGACATCGATGTCGCGGGCCCGGCCGATGACTGCGCGATGGAGAGCTTCCGCGAGGACCCCGCGACGGTCTCCGCGTGCCCAGGGTCGCCGTACGTCTCCCGCGAGGTCGAGCAGCTCTACAACGGCGGCGTCGAGGGCGCGCTGGACTTTGACCTGCAGAAGTTCACCTCGGTGCACATTGAGGACACCGTGGTGGTCAACAGGCACGGTAACCCCGTGGGGTTCGAGTTCGTGCCTTTCTTCGAGGGCGGTCAGCCGCGGCATACCGGGCCCGATGAGCAGTGGACGCTGCACAACTTCTATGTCACGAAGTACAAGCCCGCCGAAACGGGCTACACGAGCCCGGATGACTGGCAGCTGCGGTCGATCAACCCCGACAACTACCTGATCAGCAAGTTTCTGGCGGACCAGGAGGGCGTCTGCGGCGAGGATGTGGTGGTGTGGTGCGTGGCCGGAGCCCTGCACACACCCACCGATGAGGATCGCCACTCGACCGATTCGGGCGCAACCTCGACGGGCGTGACGCTGGTGCACTGGTCGGGGTTCAACCTCGGCCCGCACAACTTCTTCGATTACAACCCGCTGGGTGATCCGACGTTCCTGCCGTGAGCGAGGGGGCGGGCACGGGGCGAGGCTCGCCCGGTTTGGCCATTTCGTGCACATCGGCGGCCGGAGACGCCGCCCCGGGGCCGGGTCCGACTTGACCCCGGGGCGGTGGGGTGCAACGCTCATCCATGGCGACTTCAGCGATTTCGACGCGCGGGCCGCAGGGTTCTGTTCCTGCGAGCGGGGCTGTGGGTGCAGGGTCCGCCGGGCCGTCCTCCGGGGCGGCGGTCGGTTCGCCGGCGGCGCAGGCCGCCAGTTTCGACCCCTCCACCAAAATCGCCTTCGACGGCATTACCTTCGATGATGTGCTGCTGCTGCCGCGGCGCAGCGGCGTCATGCCCGCCGATGCCGACACCTCGACGCGCCTGACCCGCTCGATCCGCATCAACATCCCGCTCATCTCCGCGCCCATGGACACCGTCACCGAGTCGGCCCTGGCGATCGGGCTGGCCCAGGAGGGCGGCATCGGCATCATCCACAAGAACCTCAGCGTGGAGGCCCAGGCCCGCGAGGTCGCCAAGGTGAAGCGTTCCGCCAACGGCATCATCGTGGACCCGATCACGCTGGGCCCGACCGACACGGTCGGCCGGGCCAAGGAGCTGATGCGTCAGCACAACGTCTCCGGATTCCCGGTGACCGAGGATGGCAGCGCGACGCTCCGGGCCGACGGGCGGCGCGGCGGCGGCAAGGTGCTGGGGATCATCACGCGCCGCGACCTGAAGTTCGTGGAGGACATCAAGACGCCCGTCGCCAGCGTGATGACCGACAAGGGGCTGATCACGGCCCCGCCCGGCACGACGCTGGAGCAGGCCGAGGTGATCCTGAACCAGAACAAGGTCGAGAAGCTGATCCTGGTGGATGGGAACTTCCACCTGGCCGGGCTGATCACGATGCGGGACATCGAGCGCCTCAGCCAGTTTCCCCGCGCCTGCCGCGATGAGCGCGGGCGGCTGCGGTGCGGGGCGGCGGTGGGCGTCGAGCAGTACTCGCGGGTGGAAGCCCTGCTCGCCGCCGAGGCCGATGTGCTGGTGGTCGACACCGCTCACGGCCACAGCGAGAACGTCCTCCGCACCGTCCGGGCCATCAAGGACATGCCCGCGGTGAAGAAGGCGGGGGTGCAGGTGATCGCGGGCAACATCGCGACGACCGAGGCGGCGCGGGACCTGATCGAGGCGGGGGCGGATGCGATCAAGGTGGGCATCGGGCCCGGCTCGATCTGCACGACCCGCGTCGTCACGGGCGTGGGCGTGCCGCAGATCACCGCCATCCTCAACGCCGTCCGCGGCGCGATGGAGGTCGACCCCAGCGTGCCGGTGATCGCCGATGGCGGGGTGCGGCACTCGGGCGACATCCCCAAGGCGATCGCGGCCGGTGCGCACAGCGTGATGATGGGCAGCCTCTTCGCGGGCCTGGATGAATCGCCGGGCGAGCTGGTGATCAGCGGCGGGCGCCGGTACAAGACCTACCGCGGCATGGGCAGCGAGGGCGCGATGAACGCGGGGAGCGCCGACCGGTATCGCCAGTCCGACAAGCTCGACAGCAGCGGCAAGCAGACGCAGAAGTTCGTCCCCGAGGGGGTCGAGGGGCTGGTCGCCTACCGCGGGAGCCTGGCCGAGTTCGTCTACCAGCTCGTGGGGGGGCTGCGCAGCGCGATGGGCTACTGCGGGTGCCGGACGATCGAGGAGCTCCGGGCCAATGCCCGCTTCTGCCGGGTGAGCGGGGCGACGGTGGTCGAGAACCACCCGCACGACATCAAGATCACGAAGGAGAGCCCCAACTACATGGTGGAGCAGGCGCGGGAGAAGTAGGAAGGAACGCAGAGCACGCAGAGCACGCAGCCCGAGCGTGAGCGAGGGCTTGCTTCACGCCGCAGGCGTGACAGGAAGTGGCCGGGGGCAAGCTCGCCGCGGCGAGCGCCGCCCCCGGGGAGCGGCGCATGACCTTCCGGACCCCGCAGGGGTCCAAGCCCCGGACAGGAGCCCCGCCGTGGCCCGCGCAGGTCGCATCATCCGCCGAGTCATCACGTACGGGCTGATCGGCGCTGTCGTGAACGTGCTCGTGGCGTGGGGGTTCGCGTTGCTTGGCGACGTCGGGCCACCGAGGTGGTACTCGCCAACGCCGAACTCGGACTCCGTGGAGCCGATCGCCGGGCTCAGCTGGATGCGCAATGTGACGCCAGGTTTCGCAGCCCGCCCCACATTGCGGGCTGAGGCGAGCGGCGGCGGACTGGACGCGGTGGTGCAGCGTGCGCTGGCCGATGCAGGCGAGGCGCAGCTTGAGTATCGGGTCGGGGCCGGTTGGCCCTGGTCCGCGCTGGTCTGGTCGGGGTTCCGCAAAGATCCGCCGCTGGGAGTGCGGATTGATGTGCTGGATCCGCCATCTTTGCGACCGCCGTTCGCATTCTGGCCAGAACTTGCGCTCGGTGGCTGGCTCAACGTGCCGCGGGCGATGCCACTTCATCCGGCCCGGGGCCTGGCCGCCAATGTTCCGGTCTACGCCGGTGTGTGGTGGGGGTTGAAACGGATGAGTCGCGTGGCGTGCGAGCGATCTCGCCTCCGCCGCGGCCTCTGCCCATCCTGCGCCTACGACCTCCGCGGTGATCATGCGGGCGGGTGCACGGAATGCGGGTGGGGACGGGCCACCGCGAAACCGTAGATGTTGGCGCTCGCTCAGCGCGGCGCTGCGGGCCGGCGCTGCGGTTTGCCGCGGGCGCGGGCCGGGGGGTCCGCGCGCCGGCCCGGCGCGGATGGCCGCATCCGCTCGGCGTGATCGCGCGGTTCGGCGAGCGCGGCGTTGCGGCCCGGCACGTGAAGGTCTCGACGCTGCATCGCGGCTCCTTGCAACCCCGGGCCGGCGCTCGCGGGCGCCGGCCCGGGCCCGAGTTGAGAGAGTGAGAGAGTGAGAGATGAAGGCGGAACGCACTCGGTCGCTCATCAAGAGATGCAGCAACCCGATGAGAGCGGCGCGGGCCTGGGGATGAAGCTGGTTTCATACGCATCGGGCCCGGCACGCTTGGCGCGAGGACCCCGCCCCGGGTAGGCTGGCCCGTGTTGCTTCCGGGGAGTCCCGTTCGGACCATCCGGGCCTTGAGCAGGAAAGGAAGCGACACCCCAATGGCGGCCACCAGGAAGATGTTGACGCTCGCAGGCGCGTTGATCGGCCCGGCTGTGGTTCCGTGCGTAAGCCTGCTCGTGGAGATGGCCCAGCCCGCCCACACCGTGCCGGGCGGGCAGCCGCAGCCCGTTGTGCCCGCGCACGCGGGGGGCGCTGACAAACCCGGCGATGTGCTGTCGAGGCTGCAGGTGTTTCCCGCTGACAACGCCTGGAACCAGGATGTATCGGGGCTTCCGGTGCACCCGATGTCGACGGTGTGGATCGCGACGATGGGCGCGGGCACGGGCCTGCACCCCGATTTCGGTACGGTGTGGGATGGGGCGCCCAACGGCATCCCCTTCGTGGTGGTGCCGCCAACACAGCCGATGGTCCCCATCGACTTCGTGCTCTACGGCAGCCAGAGCGATCCGGGCCCGTACCCGGTGCCGCCCGGCGCGCCGATCGAGGGCGGGCCCGGCGGCACGGGCGACCGCCACGTGCTGGTGGTCGACTGGTCGCGGCGGATGCTCTACGAGCTCTACCGGGCCTTCCCCATCGATGGCGGGGCCCGGTGGCGGGCCGACAGCGGCGCGGTCTGGGACCTCACCAGCAACGAGCTGCGCCCCTTCGGCTGGACCAGCGCTGATGCGGCCGGGCTGGCGATATTCCCGGGGCTGGCCCGGTACGACGAGGCGGTGCTCAAAGGCGAGATCCGCCACGCCCTGCGCTTCACGACCGGGCCGACGCAGAAAGCGTGCATCCTGCCCGCGACGCACTGGGCCAGCTCATCGCTGGACCCCACCCACCCGCCGATGGGCCTGCGCGTGCGGCTGAAGGCGGGTGTGGACATCTCCGGCTACCCGCCGCAGGTGCGGCCGATCCTGGCGGCGATGAAGAAATACGGCATGATCCTCGCCGACAACGGCAGCGACTGGTATGTCTCGGGCGCCCCCGACCCGCGCTGGGATGATGACCAGCTCTCGCGGATCCGCGGCATCAAGGGGTCAGATTTCGAGTGCGTGGACACGGGCCCGGTGATCACGCCGTAGCCGGGAAAACGAACGCAGAGGGATCAGAGGCAACCAGAGAGACTCAGAGAGGATCCAGGCTGCGGGGCCATCGGCACAGGTCTAGCTCTGTGGTCCTCTGGTCTTCTCTGATCCCTCTGCGTTCGGTTTCCGCACGCCGGGCCCGGCGAATCCCAATACACTCTCGGGTGTCACACGCCGGTGGGTTGTCCATCCGCGCCCGTGACGGGCCGCAACCAGGAGGCGACCGAACATGCGATCCGGCAACCCTGCACTGAACTCGCGGGCCTTTACGCCCGTCCCCGGCTGGGAATCCCTCGATGCCCCGGCCCGGCGCAGCACGACGATGAGCATCCCGGGCACCGCCGCCAAGGCCGGGCTGATGCTGGCGTTCTGCGCGGCGACGGCTGTCTGGTCCTACAACGCCGCCGCCGCGGGCGCTGGCTACGCCATGCCTATGATGCTCGGCGGCGTCTTCGGCGGCCTGGTGCTGGCCCTGATCATCACCTTCGCGCCAAAGACCGCGCCGTACCTCTCGATCCCCTACGCCCTGTGCGAAGGCCTGTTCCTGGGGGTGCTGTCGCTGGTCGTCGCGCAGCGCATCGGCCAGGGCGCGGGCGGCAACGCCGTCAAGACCGCCCTCGCCGGCGGGATCATCTTCCAGGCCATCATCCTCACGTTCGGCGTCTTCGCGGGGATGCTGATCCTCTACGCGACCCGCATCCTCCGGGCCACACCGCTCTTCACCAAGGTGGTCCTCATCGGCACGGCGGGAGTGGGCCTGACGTACCTGGCCACGATCCTGCTGGGCTTCTTCGGCATCCAGATCCCCTACATCCACGGCTCGGGCGCGATCGGCATCGGGTTCAGCCTCGTGGTCGTCGGGCTGGCGGCCTTCAACCTCGTGCTGGATTTCGACTTCATCGAAGAGAACGCCCAGCGCGGCGCCCCCAAGTACCTCGAGTGGTACGGCGCGTTCGGCCTGATGGTCACGCTGGTGTGGCTGTACATCGAGATCCTCCGCCTGCTGTCGAAGATCCAGAAGAAGTGATGGACTGACGGAGTGACAAGGTGAGAAGCAGCCCGAGCGTGAGCGAGGGCGTTCTGAATCCCAAGGCCATCGATATCCCCCGGCCCGGCCCGGGTTTTTGTTGATGGAAAAGAGCGAAACCGGGCTTGCGGTGGGTGGGGAAAATCTGTTAGTATGCACTAGCTCTTGGGCCCGCGACCGGGCCCGCCCGGAGGTCAACCGTGAAGCCGCGACCCTTGCCGATGCGCAGCCGCGTTCGACGGGCCTTGTGGTGGGGCGGCTTGGCGCTGGTGCTCGGACTCATCGGCGGCATCGCCGCCAGCTGCGCCATCCGCATGCCGGGCCGCTCCTTCGCCGGCCCGCTCCCCGCCATGAGCGCCATGCAACTTTCCCTCGCCGATGAGCTCCGGGCCGATGTCGAGATGCTCGCGGGGGCGATCGGCGAACGAAACGTCTTCCACCCCGAGAAGCTGGCCGCCGCCGAGGCGTACCTCACCGCCGAGCTCGCGCGGGCCGGCTACACCGTGAAGAAACAGGTCTTCACCGTGCGCGGGGTGGCGTGCGCCAACATCGAGGCCGAGATCCCTGCGGCGGATGGCGCGGGCCCGGACATCGTGATCATCGGGGCGCACTACGACGCTGTCCGCGGTTGCCCGGCCGCCAATGACAACGGCAGCGGCACGGCCGCGGTGCTGGCGCTGGCCCGCCGATTCGCCCCGCGGCCCGGAACGCAAGTCGGCCCGGCCCGGACGATCCGGTTCGTGTTCTTCGTGAATGAAGAGCCCCCGTTCTTCTGGACCGATGAGATGGGCAGCCTCGTTTACGCCCGGGCCTGCAAGGACCGGGGTGAGAAGATCGCCGCGATGCTCAGTATCGAGACGATCGGCTACTTCAGCGATGAACGCGGCTCGCAGGACTATCCGCCCGTCGTCGGCGCGTTTTATCCCTCGCAGGGTGACTTCATCGCGTTCGTGGGCCTGTACGAATCGCGCGACCTCGTCGAACGCTGCGTGGGCGCCTTCCGCGAATCGGCCCCGTTCCCCTCGCAGGGCGCTGCCCTCACCGCGCTGGTGCCCCGCGTCGCCTCCAGCGACCACTGGTCGTTCTGGAAGATGGGGTACCCGGCGCTGATGGTCACCGACACCGCGCCGTACAGGTATCCGCACTACCACAAGCCCACAGATACGCCCGACAAGCTGAATTACGAGCGGATGGCGCGGGTGGTGGAGGGGCTGGAGGGAGTGGTGCGGGAAGTCGCAAACGGCAAAGGGCAAACCGGAAAAGAAGTGGGAGGCACGTGAGGTCAGGCGGCCCGGCCCGCGCCGTTGTCGGAGCGCGAATCCAGCACTTCGATCGAGGTGACCAGCAGCAGGTCGAGGATTTCGATGGCGTCGCGGTCAGAATAGCCAACGATGACGGTTCTGCCTCCGCCAGTGATCGACAGGAACTCGGGGTGATCCACCCGAAAGCTCCGCCCGTCCGTCAGGTGCAGAATGAACGGTCGGAACGGCGCAGCCCGGTGGTGCTGACGAAGTTGATCAATCGTCATGCCGAAAGGATACCAAACGAGCGTGCCCGCCGTCAACCGCTGAAACGAAGTATTACGTTTGCGGGTTGCTACCCGAGCTTCTGCTCCCGCGCCAGCTCTTCCCTCAGCGCCCCCGCCAGGTACTCGTACTGCCCCACCGTGTTGTAGAGCTGCGCGGAGAGCCGGATCGTCCTCGGCCCGCCCGCCACCGACCAGATCGGCACCTGGATCCGGTGCCGATCGATGATCGCATCCTGCAGCGCATCGTGGTGCTTGCTGGGCCGCTTCGCCAGCTTCTCGCGAAGCTCCGGCGTGTGCTGCGGCAAGATTAGCGTCGTCAGGCAGCCGATCATCGAGTCCGGCGCGGGCGGCTCGATCGCCAAGCCCCGGCACAGGATGTCGCGACCCTTCAGCACCAGCTCGCGGTTGTGCTTCCTGATCGCGGGCCAACCGCCTTCAACGAGCGTCGGCATGAACTCCACCGCATCGCCGATCGCCAGGCAAGCGGAGTAGTCGTCGGTGCCGATGTAGTCGAACTCGGTGTGCAGGAACGGCCGGCCCGGCTTGGGTTTTTCGGCGAAGTTGGAGAGCACCAGCGGGCGGAAGTTCTGCTGCCGGTCGCGCCGGATGAACAGGAACGCCGAGCCTTTGGGTGAGCAGATCCACTTGTGGCAGTTGGCGGTGTAGTACGCCGGGCTGAGCTTCTTCAGGTCAACCTCGCAGAACCCCGGCGCGTGCGCCCCATCCACCAGCGTGTCGATCCCCTTGGCGCTCAGCGCTTCAACCAGTTCCTGCACCGGCAGGATCAGCCCGCTGGGGCTCGTGACGTGCGAGAGCAGGACCAGCCGCGTCTTGGTCGTCACTCTCGACATGATCGCATCGAACGCTTCCCGCGATGACCGGATCGGGAACGGGATCGCCGCGTTCACGATCTG
This sequence comes from Phycisphaerales bacterium, assembly GCA_020849615.1. Taxonomy (GTDB): domain Bacteria; phylum Planctomycetota; class Phycisphaerae; order Phycisphaerales; family UBA1924; genus JADLFW01. Next base: position 130,017 of record JADLFW010000036.1, on the reverse strand, counting down.
CGCGCCGCTCCGGGCCGCGGCCCGTCGCAGGTTGTTCATGCACGCCGGGTACTCGTGCGTGTTGGCGATGATCTCATCGCCGGGCCTGAGCTGGATATTGGCCAGCACCGTCGCCACCGCCGTCGTCGCGTTGGGGATGAAGACCAGGTCCTCGACATCCGCGTTCAGGAACGCCGCGAGCCGGGCCCGGCTGGCATCCATCAGCCCATCCAGCTCCTGCACGAAGAAGCGGATCGCCTCCCCCTCCATGCGGTCTCGGTAGCGCTGCTGGGCCGCCAGCACCTCCCGTGGGCACGCCCCGAACGAGCCGTGATTCAGATAGATGATTTCAGGGTCCAATGCCCAATGACGGGCCAGCGGGGATGGGGAGGGGATGGTGGCGCTCACGGGCGTTACAGTAGCGGTCCACCAGAGAACCGGGCCGCGGATCAGCGCGGACAGGAACGGATCGGAAGGAGCGGGGGACGTTGGATCAGGCGACGGCGCAAATCGGGAAGCCGGGCGGACGCGAAATGATCGCGCCGGTCGCGTTCGTGCTGGGCCTGGCGTTCTGCCTCACGCCGTGGGCCTCGCCCGCCACCGCGCTGGGACTTGGGGTGGTCCTCGCGCTCGCGGGCCTCACCGCCTGGCCCGGGCCCGGCAAGAAGGTCTCGCGATTCCTCATCCAAGTCTGCGTCGTGCTGCTGGGCTTCCGCATGGATTTCGCGCAGCTCATGGGCACCGCCAAAGATGGCCTGCTCTTCGCCGCGGGGACGATCATCGGCACGATGGCCCTGGGGTACATCGTCGGCAAGTTCCTCAGGACGGGCCGGGAGATCTCGCTGCTCATCTCCTCCGGCACCGCCGTCTGCGGCGGCTCGGCGATCGCCGCCGTCGGCTCGGCGATCGCCGCCGATGGCACCGCCATGGCCGTCGCCACCGGCACGGTCTTCATCCTCAACGCCATTGCGCTCTACCTGTTCCCCGTGATCGGCCACGCCCTGCACCTCTCCCCCGAGCAGTTCGGCACGTGGGCCGGCGTCGCCATCCACGATGTGTCATCGGTCGTGGGCGCCGCCAAGAGCTACCACGTTGCTGGCGAGACCGGCGCCACCGCCCTCGATGTCGCCAACGTCGTGAAGCTCTCCCGCGTGCTGTGGATCATCCCGCTGGTCTTCTACGCCCGGTGGATGGTGAAGGAACGCCCCGAAACGGCGCCGGTTGAGGCAGCCCCGGCCCCCGCCCGTCGCGGGCTGAGCATCCCGATCCCGTGGTTCATCGCCCTCTTCCTCATCGCCAGCCTGCTGCGCTCGGTCATCCCCGAGATCCGCCCGTGGGCCGACACCATCAAGACCATCGCCGGTTACGGCTTCCAGCTCGCGCTCTTTCTCATCGGCGCGGGGCTCTCCATGAAGGCGATCCGCGCGGTCGGGTGGCGGGCCATGGCGCAGGGCATCACCCTGTGGATCGTGATCAGCATCTCGGGCCTGCTCGTGGTGATGGCGACCGTGGACTAGATCAGCCCCGGCCCGCCCAAGCTCTGTTTGACGGATGCCTTTCGGTGGCCCGGCTCTCCGAGCCGGGCGCCTCTAGGTGGCCCGGGCTCTCCGAGCCGGGCGAAGAAACACAGACGGAAATGCACGGTTCGGAGAACCGTGGCACCCTGGAATCGATCCATCAAGCACGACCTAGCCGTTCTTCGCGCCGCTCAGCAGCGACATGGCGATGCCGGCGTTCTGCGTCAGGGCCATCTGCGTCGTGTAGAGCGCCGCCTGCTGCAGCACCTGGTTGCGCACCAGGTTCGCGGTCTCGGCCGCGAAATCCGCATCCAGGATCTGCGACCGCGCCTTGACCACGCCCTCCAGCTCGCTCGTCAGCGTCCGGGCCTGGCTGTCGAGGTCCTTCATGCGGTTGCCGATCGCGCCGCGCATCGACGCGACCTCACCCGTCGCCGCCTTCGCGACGCTCTGCGCGAACGTCATGTCACCCGACTTCAGGGCCAGCTCGCCGCCCGTCGCCAGGTCGGCCAGCGAGAACGACCTCGATACCTGCCCGCCCTGCCCGTCATCAACCAGCAGGGTGATCTCGCCCAGCGTGCGGCTCGAGACGCCCTCCAGCACCAGGTCGCCGCCGAACCGCGTCGTCGCGGCCGCGTAATCGACGCCCTTGACGATCGAATCGATCTCTATCTGCATCGCCTCGCGCTCGCCATCGGTCATCGTCGCGGTGCTCGCCGCCGACACGACCAGGCCCTCGAGATCGAGCATCATCTCGCCGACCGCGTCGTACGCGCCATCCCGCGCGGTCAGCCGCGTCGATTCAATCTCCATCGCCTTGATCTGCTGCTCGATCTGCGCCTGCCGGGCCCGCAGGTGATCGGACGCCATCAACCCCGAAGGGTCATCGCTGGCGCGGTTGATGCGCCGGCCCGTCGCCAGCTTCTCGAACGTCGCGTACAGCGCCCGCGTGCTGGAGTTCAGCGTGTTCACACTCCGCAGGGCCGTGATGTTGCTGGCGATGCTGATCACTGCCCACCGACATCGACGGGCCCGGGCCTCCACTGAAGGTCCATTCGCCCCGCGCGGGCCGAACCCTCCAACAGGTGGGTCTGCTCCGCCGCCCGTGCCGGGGATCATCGCAGCTATCGGTCCCGACCTGCCAGGAACGCGCCACGGCCGCGTTGGGGCTCTGGTCGGGATCTGGCCCCGACCCCATCCCATTTTCCACCCGCCCGCTTGATGCCGGGCCCGCGGCGGCGTCATGAAGTGCGGAACGGAAGTAGATATGGCGCTCGCGATGACCAGCCGATCCCCGCACTCCCCGCCCGCCGATGCCGACTGGTCGGCCATCAGCCGGCGGCTCCTGCGGGTGGCCCGCGCCCTCACGGGCCGGGCCGACGACGCCGAAGACCTCACGCAGCAGGCCATCGCTTCCGTCCTGGCCCGCCGCCCCGACATGGCCCGGCACGAGGGCTACATCCGCACCACGCTCATCCGGGCCTGGCTCGACCGCGAGCGGTCGATGCGACGCCGACTCGCCCGCGCCGCCGCCTGGGCCCGTCTCCGACCCGCGTGGCACACCGACGCCCCGACCGAGGAACACGGTGAGCGGCTGGGCCAGATTCGCGACGAGATCGAGCGCCTGCCGACGCGGCAGCGCCTCGCCCTCACCCTCCGCCTCATTGAAGGACTCACGTACGAGCAGATCGCCGAGGCCATGGTGTGCGATGTCGGAACAGTCCGGGCCAACCTGCACCTGGCCCGGGCCCGGCTCCGCGCCACCCTGGGAGAAGATGCATGAACACCCGCGAACACGACTGGACCGATGCCGAACTGGAGCTCTTCCACGATGGCGAACTGCGGGGATCGCGCGGTGATGAGCTCTCCGCGGCCCTCCGCACCAGCCCGGAGCTCCGGGCCCGCGCTGCTTCCATCGCCCGCGCGGATGGCCTGTACACCCGGGCCCTCGCGCTCGAGCCCGCACGGAGCGCCGCCGCTTCCACACATCCCTTCACGCGTCCCTGGCTCCGCGCTGCCGCAGCGCTGCTCCTTCTCGCCGGGCTGGCCGGGCTCGCTCGCGTGTGGTGGATCGCTTCGCGCAGCGCCCAGCCCCTCGCGCCGGGCGAGCAACTGGCCCGGCACGAGCCCGCGCCCACCCCCACGCCCGTCCCCGAGCCCTACCGCGCGGTGCGCGTCGTCTTCTCGCTGCCCATCGGCAAGGCCGGGCCCATCCAGCCCCGGCCGCCCGCTCCCATCGCCGCACCGCCCGATCAGCCCGCACCGGAGTTCATCGCGCAGCTCGATGAGGCCCTCGCCGCGGGCCGCGTCGAGGAAGCGATCAAACTCGTCAAGAACGCCGGGCCTGGCGACAAGGAAGAAGCCTACCGCCGCTTCGGCGGCGCTCTGCGTTCTTCCGATACCGCGATGGCCGCGCTGGATTCGCTCGAACCCCAAGAGCAGGTCGCGGCGTGCAAGCAGTGGATCGCGGCGGGCCAGCAGCGGCCATTCGCGATGGCCCGGCTGAAGATGCTCTCCCGCCGACCCGAACTCGAAGAACCGATCCGCATCGCTGTCCGCGAGCTGCTCGCCGATGACCCCAATCTCCGCACCTGGGTCATGAGCTACGTGCCGTGGACGCTGGAGAAGTCGTAACGCTCTCCTGCTGATGACCAGCCCTCAGCCCCCAATGGCTCTTCCCGAAAGGAACCCCATGCTGACCTCGATCCTCACCGCTTCGCTCATCTCGCTCTCCGCTTCCGCGCCGATGCACCTTGCCGCGGATGAGCGCCGCGAGCCCACCGTGAAGCTCATCGATGCCCGCGACCTGGTGTCGGTGCTGCCGCCCGCGCGCGGGGGCAATCCCATGGCGCCCGTGATGGACCTGGTCATGGGCATGGGCCGGTCGCTGGAGCTGCGCACCGAGCCCCTGGCGGATGGTGTCTTCGCGGTGACGGGCGAGGAGGAGCCGCAGTCCCGCTTCATCGCGCTGCTCGAGCAGGTCCGCGACCTCTACCGCGGCCAGTACGAGGTCGAGCTCGCCTGCTACGCCGCCACCAGCCCCGCCGAGATCGGCTCGCCGGCCAAGATCGACTCCGCCTCCATCCGCGTCCGCCAGGCGGTCAGCCGCCGCCAGGAATGCCGCGTCGAGGCCAGCCGCACCATCCTCTACATCGCCAAGTGGCAGCCCGTCGTCGCCGACAACTCCGTCGGCTACGACGCCCAGACCGAGCGGGCCTCCGCCGGGCTCATGGTGACCATCCTCGTCGGCGCCGGGCCCGATGCCCCCGACGGCAGCATCGACATGCGCGTCCGCGGCGAGATCAGCGATGTCCAGCTCCGCGAGTTCAGCGTCCCCCTCATGGGCGAGGGCAAGGGCGGGCTGCCCATCCAGCTCCCCACCACCAACCTCCGCTCCATCAACGCCGACAGCCGCATCGGCGCCCAGCCGCGCGTCATCGGCGTGGTCCCGGGCTTCAAGGAGGGTGAGGTGCTCATCATCGCCGCTTCGGCCCGGCCGGTGGCCGGGAAGGAATGAACAGTGGCACCGGCTTCCAGCCGGTGGTCCGAACAGGAGATCCGGCCCGCCCCTACGCTTGCCCCATGTCGCAGGTCATCACCCGCTTCGCCCCGTCCCCGACGGGGCACCTCCACATCGGCGGCGCCCGCACCGCGCTCTTCTGCTGGGCCTTCGCGCGCCGCAGCGGCGGACGCTTCATGATCCGCATCGAGGACACCGACCAGGCCCGGTCCAGCGAGGAATCCGCCCGCGGCATCCTCGAAGACCTCGCGTGGCTCGGCATCGAGTGGGATGACGGGCCGACGCTCGAGGTGGGAAGCCTCTCCGAGGCGTCCCGGCCCGGAGCGGCGGACGCTTCGGAGAAACGTGGCGCGCGGGTCATCGGCGCCGACGCCCGCCCCGTCGGCCCGTACTTCCAGGCCCGGCGCGTCCCGATCTATACCCGCTACCTCCGCCAGCTCGTCCAGCACGGCCGGGCCTACCCCGCCTTCGAGACCTCCGAAGTCCTTGAAGCCCAGCGCAAAGCCGCCGTCGCCGCCAAGCAGACTTACCGCTACGACCGCGCCTCGTGGAAGGCCATCACCACGCCCATCGACCGCCTCGCCGCCATGGACAAGGCCGACCGCGAGGGCAGGCCCTACGTCATCCGCTTCTTCGCCCCCCACGAGGAGATCATCGTCCACGACCAGGTCCTCGGCGATGTGAAGTACGCCGCCGGCGAGATGGATGACTTCGTCATCCGCAAGGCCGATGGCTTCCCGACCTACCACTTCGCCGTCGTCATCGATGATGAGCTCATGGGCGTCACCCACATCCTCCGGGCCCAGGAGCACCTCAACAACACCCCGCGCCACGTCGCCCTCCAGAAGGCGCTGGTCATCCACCCCGATGACGCCGCGCCGGGCCGCCCGGCCGGCTCGCCCTTCCGCACGCCGATCTACGGGCACATGCCCCTCATCTTCAACATGGATGCCACGAAGATGAGCAAGCGCGACAAGGCCAAGGCGGCCCGCAAGGCCGCGAAGGATGCGATCGCGAAGGACAGGTCGATCACCGCGGCCACGCTCGCCGCCGCGACGGGCCTCGATGAGAAGCTCATCGCCGATTTCCTGGCCGCCGAGAACGACAGCCTCGATGTCGCGGCCCGGCTCGCGAAGCACTTCAAGGTCACGCTCCCCGAGGTCGAGGTCTGGGATTACCGCCAGAACGGCTACCTCCCGCACGCCATCACCAACTTCCTCAGCCTGCTGGGTTGGAATCCGGGCCTGAAGACCGAGGATGGCAAGGACCTCGAGAAGTTCGACAACGCGTTCCTCGCCGCGCACTTCGCCATCGACCGCATTGGCAAGACCAACGCCAAGTTCGACCGAAACAAGCTCCTCAGCTTCAACGCCGACGCCATCGCCGCGCTCAGCGATGAGCAGTTCGCCTCGAGCTGGATGGACTGGATGCGCCAGTACGAGCCCGAGGCCCACAGCACAATCAGCCGCCTCGCGCCCGCGCAGCTCCTGACCCTCGCCAGGGCCCTCAAGCCGCGGGCCAAGACGCTCCGCGATGCCCTCCGCCCCGCCGCCTTCGCCCTTACCGGCGATGATGACTTCGCCTTCGAACCCGCGGCCGTCGAGAAGAACCTCAGCGCCAACGAGCGCGCGGGCCTGAAGCTCCTCGCCGAGTTCAAGCCCCGCCTCGAAGCCATCGCCGATGCTGGCTGGACCCCCGAATCCATCAACACCACCATCGAGACTTTCGCGAAGGAGAAGGGCATGCCCAACGCCGGGCCCGTGGCCCAGCCCCTCCGCGTCGCCCTCACCGGCACCAGCGTCAGCCCGGGCATGGCCGAGACCCTCGCCGTGCTGGGCCGGGCAAGCACTCTGAAAAGGATCGAGCGATGCCTCTCCACCGTTGGCCGGTAAGGCTGATGGTGATGCTGATCGCGGCCGGCCCGGCCGGCGTGTCGATGAGGCCCTGAGCGCCGAGTGAAAGAACCATGCTCGACCGATACGACTGCTACGAGTTGTGTGTCCAGTCCCCGCGCCACATCGTGAGCTTCCTGCGCGAGGCCCACGGCGGCGGGCCCCTGCTGCTCCGCGAGGATTTCTGCGGCACCGCCGCCGTTGCGCGGCGCTGGGCCTGGGATGGGAAGAAGCGAGGCGATTCGGCCCGCGCCTTCGCGATCGACCTCGACCCCGCCACCGTCGCCAAGGCCCGCGCGCTGGCGGACGCGGATGGCGTCGGGGACCGCATCGTGCTGGCCGAGGGGGATGCGCTGGAGCACGCGGGTGATGAATCGCGCATGCGGTCCGTGGGCGCCCGGGACATCGACGCCGCCGATGTCATTTTCATCGGCAACTTCTCGATCGGGTACATCCACGGCCGGCCCGTGCTGCAGCAGTATCTCCGCCGGTGCCGCGAGCGGCTGGCCCGCGGGGGCGCGGGATGGGGCGGCGGCATCCTCGCCTGCGACACCTACGGCGGCGCGAGCGCGTTCAGGCTCGGCGGCTTCACCCGCCGCCACCCCGGCCGGGCCGGCGAGACGATCCACTACACGTGGGCCCACGAGCAGGCCAACCCGATGACGGGCCACGTCACCAACTCCATCTCGTTCCGCGTCGAGACCGGCGGCGAGATCGTGCACCAGATCCCGCGGGCCTTCGAGTACCGCTGGCGGCTGTGGTCGCTCCCCGAGCTGCGCGACAGTCTCCTCGAGGCCGGCTTCAGCGCGGTCGAGTTTCACAAGGACATCAACATCGCGCCGGGGCAGCGGCCCGCGCCGGTCACCGACCCCGCCGAGCTGGGCGAGGACTGGATCGTGCTGGTGATCGCGCGGGCCTGAGCGGCGCGGGCCCGGGACACCGAACGGAGTCCGTTCGCGCGCAGCGAAGGCGGGAACCCGGCCGCGGCCCGGGCGTACCATCTTGGAGCTGCCGCGTTCACTGATGGTTCCCACTCCAACAGAGAGGTCCCGATGAAAACCCGGTTGATGATGTCGTGCGTGGTCGTCGCTTCCCTCGCGGGGCTCGCCGCCGCGCAGCCCGGCAATGCCCTCGCCAGGGACAACAAGAAGGAGGCGACTCCGGCCACGAACGGGCAGCCCGCTCCCGATGGGCAGCAGAAGCCCAAGCCGGAGATCACGCTGAAGGTCGGGGGCCAGGCCCCGTCGATCAAGGTCGATAAGTGGGTGAAGGGCACTGAGGTCAAGGGCTTTGAGAAGGGCAAGCCGTACATCGTCGAGTTCTGGGCCACATGGTGCCCGCCCTGCCGCGAGAGCATCCCGCACCTGTCGCAGGTCGCCGCCTCGCACAAGGGCCTGACGGTGATCGGCGTCGCCTCCAGCGAGCGCCCCGGCAAGGATGGCGACAAGCGGCTCGAGAAGCTCGAGCAGTTCGTGAAGGAAAAGGGCGATGAGATGGCGTACACGGTCGCGTTCGATGGCGACCGCGAGATGGGCAAGGAGTGGATGGCCGCCGCGGGCGTGAACACCATCCCCACCGCGTTCCTGGTCAACGGCGAGGGGAAGATCGCGTGGATCGGCAACCCGCTGGATGAGCAGTTCGATGCCGAGGTCACCAGGCTCGTCGGCGCCCCCGCCGGCAACGCGCCCGCCCCGGCGACGGACACAACCGTAAAGCCCCACGGCAACGACGCGATCAAGAAGAAGAAGTAAGGGGACGTTCACCGCAGAGTCTGCGGTGAATCCGGTCTGATCGTCGCAGCGCCGCGGGCGGAAGTCCGCGGCGTTTTCCTGCGCGGGCGGCCCGGCGGCGTCGGCGTCGCGGCCCGGTCGCGGCTTCTAGGATTGGCTCCTTCGGGAGCAACTCATGAGCGAGCCGGCGGAACGGGCCAGTCATTTCATCGATCAGATCGTCGAGGCGGATGCGGCCAGCGGGAAGTGGGGCGTCTGGCCCGCGCAGGAGGGCGCGCGCGCCGGCAAGCCGCGGGTGCACACGCGGTTCCCGCCCGAGCCCAACGGGTACCTGCACATCGGGCACGCCAAGAGCATCTGCCTGAACTTCGGGCTGGCCGAGCGCAGCGGCGGCAAGTTCAACCTGCGCTTCGACGACACCAACCCGACCAAGGAAGAGCAGGAGTACGTCGACGCGATCATCCGCGATGTGAAGTGGCTGGGCGCGGAGTTCGACCCGGCGAAGGGGGCGTGCGGCGGCGGGCTGTTCTTCGCCAGCAACTACTTCGGGCAGATGTACGCCTACGCCGAGGAGCTGGTGAAGAAGGGCCGGGCCTACGTCTGCGAGCTCTCGGCGGATGAGGTCAGCAAGCGGCGCGGCACGCCGCAGACGCCCGCGACCAGTCCGTTCCGCGACCGCCCCGTCGAGGAGAGCCTGAAGCTGCTCGCCGGGATGCGGGCCGGGAAGCACCCCAACGGCGCGATGACGGTGCGTGCGAAGATCGACCTGGCCTCGCCGAACTTCAACCTCCGCGACCCCGTGATGTACCGCATCGTCCACGAGCCGCACCACAACACGGGCGATGCGTGGAGCATGTACCCGATGTACGACTGGGCCCACGGGCTGGAGGATTCGCTCGAGGGGATCACCCATTCGGTGTGCACGCTGGAGTTCGAGAACCACCGGCCGCTGTACGACTGGTTCATCGACGCGATCAACGAGGGACGCGGGGAGGGCTCGGCGTGGGGGCCGAGGATCCACCACCCGCAGCAGATCGAGTTCGCCAAGCTGCGGCCCACGTACACGGTGCTCAGCAAGCGCAACCTGCTGAAGATGGTCGAGTCGGGGATCGTGAAGGGCTGGGATGATCCGCGGATGCCGACGATCAGCGCGCTGCGGCGGCGCGGGTTCACGCCCGAGAGCATCCGGGCCTTCTGCGATGATGTCGGCGTCACCCGGGCCGAGAGCATCATCGACATCGGGCGGCTCGAGAACGCGGCGCGGGAGCACCTGAACAAGGCTGCGCCGCGGCGGATGGCGGTGCTGCGGCCCGTCAAGGTGGTGATCACCAACTGGAAGGATGGCGGCGATGAGGCCCGGGTCGAGTGGATGGACGCGGTGAACAACCCGGAGGATGCGGCGGCGGGATCGCGCCGGGTCCCGTTCACCAAGGAGCTGTTCATCGAGCGGGATGACTTCATGGAAGCGCCGCCGAAGAAGTTCTTCCGGCTGGCGCCGGGGGCCGAGGTGCGGCTGCGGTACGCGTACTGGGTGACGTGCACGGGGATCGTGAAGGATGCGGCGGGGGAGATCGCCGAGATTCACTGCACGTACGACCCGCGGACGCGGGGCGGCAACGACCCGCCGCCGGGCCCGGATGGCAAGAGCCGCAAGGTGAAGGGGACGATCCACTGGGTGAGCGCTTCGCACGCGGCCCGGGCCGAGGTGCGGCTCTTCGACCGGTTGTTCAACGCTGAGGAACCGGGCAAGGCGAGCGGCGACTACACGACGGACCTGAACCCCAGATCGCTCGAGGTGGTGAGCGCGTACATCGAGCCCGCGCTGGCGGAGCCGGGCGATGGCGAGCCCGAGTGGGCGGATGGGATCCGCCGGTACCAGTTCGAGCGGCTGGGGTATTTCTGTGTGGATTCGGAGTCGAGGCCCGGCGCCCTGGTGTTCAACCGCACCGTCACGCTGAAGGATGCGTGGGCGAAGGAGGCGGCGAAGCAGTGACGGGAGAAGCGATGCAGACACCCGGGCGTGGAGGGCGCGAGGTGGGCGATCGGGTCGCGGTAGCGCCGGCGCAGGCCCCCGCGCCGATCGGCCCGTACTCACCGGGGATCCGCGCGGGCGGCTTCATCTTCTGTTCCGGGCAGACACCGATCGACCCAGAAACGGGGCGACTGGTTGATGGAGATGTCGGGGTGCAGACGCGGCGGGCGATCGAGAACCTGCGGGCGGTGCTGCGGGCCGCGGGGAGCGACCTGGACCGGGTGGTGAAGACGACGGTGTACCTGAAGGACCTGAACGACTTTGAGGCGATGAACGAGGCGTACGGGGTGTGCTTCGCGGCGGGATCGGCAGCGCCGCCCGCGCGGACGACGATCGAGGCGGCGCGGCTGCCGCGGGATGCGCGGGTGGAGATCGAGTGCATCGCGCTGGCGTGAGGGTCCGGGGCGCGTCGGGCTGGGGGTCGGCGGCGGCTTGTTGAGCCGGGCGGCGGGTTTCGGAAAGGCTTGTGGTAAAGGGACTTGGCGGGCGGGTGGATGTCGGGTATCGTGCCCGCTCTTTGGCCCGGCCCGGCTTCTCCGGGGGGCAGTCTGTGTACCCGGAGGCCGGACCCGATGGCGATTCCCCATCTGACTGACGAGCAGGTTCACACGTGGACGCGTGAGCAGAAGGACCGTTGGTGGCTGGAGAACGTGTACCGCGGGGACATGGCGCAGCTGACGGTCCGGTCGGCGGTGACGGGGTTCGTGCTGGGGGGGATTCTGAGCGCGACGAACCTGTACGTGAGCGCCAAGACGGGGATCACGCTGGGGGTGGGGCTGACGAGCGTGATCCTGGCGTACGCGATGTTCAAGGCGCTGTCGGCGGCCCGGCTGGCGAAGGACTTCACGATCCTCGAGAACAACGCGATGCAGTCGATCGCGACGAGCGCCGGGTACATGACGGTGCCGCTGATGTCGAGCTTCACGGCGTACTTCTGGAAGGCCAACGTGGTGCTGCCGTGGTACCAGATCTTCGCGTTCAACATCGTGACGGCGGTGATGGGCGTGCTGGTGGCGTTCCCGATGAAGCGGCGGTTCATCAACGATGAGCAGCAGCCGTTCCCGGAGGGGCGGGCCTGCGGCGTGGTGCTGGACACGCTGTACACGGGCGGGGGCAGGATCGGGATGATCCAGGCCAAGGCGCTGCTGGCGGCGGCGGGGCTGACATCGCTGGTGCAGATCATGGCGGGCGAGGCCTACATGAAGCTGCTGCAGGTGAAGCTGCTGGGGCGGGAGACGTTCTGGCACTTCAACGAGCGGCTGGACACCTGGTACTACAAGATCGCGGAGAAGCACCCGGAGATGATCCCGCGGCTGGGCGGGATCGACATCCGCGAGCTGGCGCTGCGGCCCAGCCTGGACCTGGCGATGATCGGGACGGGCGGGCTGATGGGCGTGCGGACCTCGACGAGCATGCTGGTGGGGATGGTGATCAACTTCTTCATCCTGGCGCCGTGGATGATCCGGCTGGGGGACATCCGGGCCAAGGACCCCAGGCCCGGCGCGGGCGTCGGCGACCGCCTGACGTGGGACCAGGCGGTGGAGCTGGCGAGGGAGGGGGCGGTCTCGCTGAGCAGCATCCATTTCGGCCGGGCCGAGATCGTGAACCAGTGGTCGATCTGGTGGGGTGTGGGGATCATGGTGGTGGGGTCGCTGGTGGCGCTGTTCGCCAAGCCGAAGGTGATCATCGACGCGTTCCGGGGGATGTTCTCGAAGAAGGATGATGCGCACGATGTGGTGGGGCACATCGAGCTGCCGCTGAAGATCTCGTTCATCGGGCTGCCGATCTGCGCCGTGATCACGGCGTGGATGGCCCACACGTGGTACCAGGTGCCGTACTGGATGACGATCGTGGCCCTGCCGCTGGTGTTCGCGCTCTCGCTGATCTGCACGAACGCGATGGCGCTGACGAGCTGGACGCCGACGGGGGCGCTGGCGAAGATCCCGCAGTTCACGTTCGGCATGCTGGACCGGACCAACCCGGGCGTGAACCTGATGACGGCGGGGATCACGGCGTCGGTGGCGAGCAACGCGGCGAACCTGCTGAGCGACATCAAGCCGGGGTACATGCTGGGGGCCAAGCCGCGGCAGCAGGCGGTGGGGCACGTGATCGGGATCCTGTCGGGGGCCGCGGTGAGCACGCCGCTGTTCTACGCCATGTTCCTCAGCAAGCGCGGGCCGGAGCAGTCGGTCGAGGAGGCGATGGTCTCCGACAAGTTCGCGATGCCCTCGGCGGTGCAGTGGAAGGGCGTGGCGGACATCATCGAGGGCGGGTTCAGTCACCTGAGCCCGTCGATCGTGTGGTCGCTGTCGATCGCGGCGGCGGCGGCACTGATCTTCGAGATCGCGCGGCTGAAGACCAAGGGGCGGTTCTGGCTCTCGCCGGTGAGCATCGGGCTGGGTGTGGTGCTGCCGCCGGACGCGACGCTGTGCATGTGGATCGGGTCGCTGCTCTTCCATTTCCTGCACAAGCGGAACGAGAAGCGCGAGGGCTCGCTCGGGCACACGCTGTGGGTAAGGTCGATGGAGCCGATCTGCGCCGGGATCATCGCGGGGGCGGCGCTGACGGGGATCGTGGACAAGCTGATCGACGTCTTCGTGCTGGGGTGAGCCCGGCTAATCGGCGCGGGCGACCTCGACGATGAGCACATCATCCCGGGCCGGGCCGTGGCGGTGCGCGGCGACGGCGGAGAGCACGGCGGCGGCGAGGTCGCCGGGATTGCCCGCGCGGGCCTGCTCGATGACCTGGCGGAGGCGGGGCAGGCCCAGCTCCTCGCCGGCGGCATCCTGGGCTTCGAAGGTGCCATCGGTGAAGGCGGCGAGGCGGTCGCCGCGGGTGAAGGGGTGCGTGGCGGGCGCGGGGTTGAAGGCATCGGGGGGGAGGATGCCGAGCATGGTCTCGGTGGCCTCGAGGGTGTGGGTGCGGCCCGCGGCATCGCGGAGGAAGGCGGGCGGGTGGCCCGCGCTGGCGTATTCGAGGAGGCCGGCGGCGGGGTCGATGCGGATGGCCAGCGCGGTGGCGTAGACGCCCTGCGGGGAGAGGGAGTTGAAGCCGAAGTGGTTGAGGCGTTCGAGGAGCTGCGCGGGCGAGAGCGCGGGCTCGACGCCGTCGGCGAGGGTGCGGGTGAAGAAGCGCTGCAGCTCGCCGTGGAGGCGGTTGACGGCGAGGGCGGCGGGGACGCCGTGGCCCGACACATCGATGAGGACGATGTGGACGGGCCCGTCGGGCTGTGAGGGGGGGAAGGCGAGGGGGGCGATGAAGAGGAAATCGCCGCCGATCTCGCGCATGGGCTCGTAGCGGTAGGTGACGCGGACGGGCCCGCGCTCGAGGGCGGGGGGGAAGAGGGCTTCGTGGATCTGCCGGGCGTAGGAGAGCTCGGCGGTGAGCTCGCCGAGCTTGCCGCGCATCTCGCCGGAGCGGAAGCGCTCATCGAACTCGCGGTAGCGCCAGCGGCTCCAGAAGAGGCCCGGCAGGGAGGCGAGGGCGAAGAGGGTGACAAAGCCGAGCCACCGGGCGGGCGGCACGGCGAGCATGGCGGCGATGGTGATGGCGTAGGCGACGAGGGCGGGGAGGATCATGCGGAGGGACTCGCGGGCCCGCATGGGGACGAGCAGAGAGGCGAGGCCCTGGAAGACGATGAAGACGGCCATGGCGCCGAAGGCCAGGATGGTGGCGCGGTTGTCCGCGCGGATACCGATGCCGAGGTAGTCGGAGGTGAGGTCGCCGGTGGCGATCTCGAGGGGCATGGCGACGACGGCGGCGAGGGCGGTGTTGGCGGTGAGGGCGGTGACCAGGCCCGTGCGGCCCGGGCGCCAGGCGGCGGCGTAGAGGAGGAGGGCGCCGAAGAGGAGGGTCAGGGCGATGTCGTAGGGGAGGTCGTACTTCCAGGTCTGGATGCCGGCGGAGTCGGGCGCGGGGGTTTCCTGCATCTCCATGAAGGTGCCGAATGCGCTGAGGAGGGTCAGCAGCAGGACGAGGATGCAGTACCACTCGATGCGGCGTCGGAGGACGCGGGCGCGCTGGCGTTCGAACCGGGCGAGGAAGTCGCGGTCGGCGAGGAACGGGTCCGCTGGGGGCGGGCCGGAGGCTGGCCCGGCACGATCGGTCACGGGTGACAGGGTATGGGAGATTGCGGTCCCCCGGCGGCGGCGGGGTGGCGGTCAGAGGAGGGCGAGGACGCCGGAGAGGATGGAGCCGACGGCGAGGGCGAAGAGGATGGCGATCGAGTAGCAGTTGGTGTGCTCGATGTCATCGCCGAGGATGAGGTTGCCGAAGGGGTTGCGGAGTCGGTGGATGGCGCCGAGCGGCCCGTCTTCCTGGAAGCCCGAATAGAGGCGTTCGAGGGCGAAGAAGGCGATGGAGAGGGCGACGGCGGTGTGGTAGGCCCGGGCCAGGGAGGGGTCGGCGGCGGCGATGGCGAAGAAGGCGAAGAAGAAGGTGGCGCCGCCGAGGGCGATGAGGATGGCGCGGGAGAGAGTTCGCCGTGGCGGGCGGGTCGGCGGGGGCGGGAGGTAGCCGGGGAGGGTGGCGGGGTCGACGGCCATGCGGGGCAAGGATAGAGCCCTACACTTGGCCCCTATGTCCAGCACCTCCAGCACGCCAGGCCCGTCCGGCACATCGCTCATCGTCACCGGCACCATCGGCATCGACACGGTGTACACGCCGTCGGGGCACGCGGAGAAAGTGCTGGGCGGGTCGTGCACGTATTTCGCGGCGGCGGCGTCGTTCTACGCGCCGGTGCGGATCGTGGCGGCGGCGGGCGGGGATTTTCCGGATTCGTTCCGGGATGTGTTCCGGGCGTTCCCGGCGATCGACACGGCCGGGCTGGAGGTGAGGCCCGGCAGCAGGACGTTCGCGTGGGGCGGGAAGTACATGAAGAACATGGACACGCGGGAGACGCTGTTCACGGAGCTTGGGGTGCTGGCGGAGAAGCCGCCGGAGATCCCGGCGGAGTTCCGGGACTCGCGGATCGTGTTCCTGGCCAACTCGCACCCGGGTGTGCAGCTGGGGTTCCTGGAGCAGCTGACGGAGCGCAGGCTGGTGGTGGCGGACACGATGGACCTGTGGATCAACATCGCCAGGGATGACCTGCTGGTGCTGCTGCGGCGCGTGGATGGGCTGGTGCTGAACTACGACGAGGCGGAGCTGCTGACGGGCCGGAGCAACACGGTCGCGGCGGCGCGGCACATCCTGGAGATGGGCCCGAAGTTCGTGGTGGTGAAGAAGGGTGAGCACGGATGTCTGCTGGCGCACCGGGAGGGTCTGGCGGCGCTGCCGGCGTACCCGGCCGAGACGGTGGTGGACCCGACGGGGGCGGGGGACAGCTTCGCGGGGGGGATGATGGGGGCGCTGGCGGCGGGCGGGGGCGACCCTTCGTCAGCGGAGTCGATCCGCAAGGCGCTGGCGCACGGGACGATCATCGCGAGCTTCAACATCGAGGCGTTCAGCCTGGAGCGGCTCAAGACGCTGAAGCGGGCCGAGATCGATGCGCGGTACCGCGAGTACGCGGCGATGGTGAGGCTGTGAATCGGCCAGTAGCGGGTGGCGACTGGCGAGTGGGGAGTGGGGGGGGGCATCGCGGTGACTGCTACTTCCCCGGCACCCGCAGGCCATCGAAGATGAAGGTGTAGCGGTCGCACGAGAAAGACGCCTCGCCCGCGCCGGGCGTCACCGGCAGGTAGGCGGCGTGGCCATCGAGGAACGCCATCAGCGACTTGTTGGCATCGCCGTAGCCGTTGAGCATGCGGAAGCCGGGGTCGGGCTGGTGGGCGATGACATCGGCGTACTGGTCGTTGAGCCAGACGAAGCGCGCGGGCTGGAACGAGTCGGCGAGGGCGATGCGCTGGTTGCCGAAGGCGATGCGGGCCAGGAACTTCTTGTCGCTCGCGCCGGGCATCTCCCGCTCGAGCGGCGGGTACCACTTGTAGTTGAGGTGGTAGCTGGTGCCGACATCCTGGTAGCCCGAGACCTCGGGTGAGGGCCTGGGCCAGGCCCGCTGGTGCGTGACGCCGTCGCTGGGGTCGCGGAAGACCTTGGCGTGGACCGCGCGGGCCGAATCTTCCGCGCTGAGCTCGGGCCCGGCCGACGTCGAGCGGTCGGGGCACTGCCAGTCGAGGTCGGGGTAGAGGTAGGGGTTGAGGGGGCGGTCCGCGGCCTCGATGTCGAAGCCGCGGCGCGAGGCCGGGCCCGTGGCCCACCAGGCATCGTTGCACTTGCCGCCGAAGGACCAGGAGCAGATGCCGACGAGGCCCTTGCCGGGGTCAGCGCGGTCGGAGGAGGCCGAGCCGCGGCGGTAGACGGCGGCGAAGGGGAGCTGCCCGCGGCTGGCATCCTTGTACATGGCGCCGGCGAGGTTGAGCTGGCGGAGGTTGCTTATGGAGGCGGCCATCTGCCCGGCCTTGCGGGCGCGGGAGACGGCGGGCAGGAGGATGGCGATGAGGACCGTGAGGATGGCGATGACGATGAGCAGCTCGAGGAGCGTGAACGCGCGGCGTGCCGAGGCCTGTGTCGTGCGAGCGTTGTGTGCGGTCATGGGTTCCTCCGCGGGGCTCGGGGAGGCGGCGGGCGCGCGGGGCATGGCGGACATGCATGACATGCCGGACATGCATGACACGCATGTCATGCAGGCCCCGGCGCGCGGCGGCGCGGGCGAACTTGCGTGTGCGTTGCTTCCGCGGCGGGCCCGGGCCAAGTCCCCCGAGAGGCCTGAACTCGGGCTCGCCGGAGAGAAAGGGAAGCGGGGCGGAATGCGGCGCGGCAAAGCCGGGAATTTCTTGGGGATTTGAGGGTGATGAGGAAGCGGGGCGCAGCGCGCGTGGGGGTGCGATGACGCACCCCCACGGCACCCGGCGCACCCCCACGGCACCCGGCGGGTGCGGCGACCCACTCCCGACGGCGCCCCCACGGCCCCCGGCCCTACCATGCGGCCGCATGAGCATCATCGTCTTGCAGCACAGCGACGTTGGAACGACGGGCCGGTTGGGTGTGACGCTCCGGGACCACGGGTACCTGCTGGATATCCGCCGGCCCGACCTGAAGGACCGCGTTCCCGCGGACCTGGATGATGTGCACGGCGTGGTCATCCTGGGCGGGCCGCAGAACGTGACGGACATCGCGGGCCTGGCGTGGATGCAGCAGGAGGCCGAGCTGATCAAGAAGGCGACCGCCGCGGGGGTGCCGGTGATCGGGATCTGCCTGGGGGCGCAGCTGATCGCGCACGCGCTGGGCGGGCAGGTGGCGCCGCGGGAGAAGCCGTCGATCGGGTTCGCGACGCTGCACATCAACACGACCGGGCAGGTCGAGACGATGCTCTCCGGGATGGCGTGGGATCACCCGCAGCTCTTCTCGTGCGGGCAGGAGATCAAGCAGCTTCCGGCGGGGGCGCAGCTGCTGGCGGGCGCGGATGGCATCAAGCACGTGATCTTCCGGGCCGGGATCCGCACGTACGGGTTCATCAACCACTTCGAGTGCGACCGCGAGATGATCACGGTGCTCATGAAGGGCAGCGAGCGCGAGATGGCGGCCGCGGGGACGACGCCGGGCGGGGTCGCGGCGGATGCGGACAAGTCGTACGCGGCGTACGCCCGGCAGTCGGACCGGCTGTGCGTGAACATCGCGACGTACGCGTTCCCGCTGCGGCGGCGGATGTCGGCGTAGCGGCGGCGCCCGTGCACCATGGCGTCGCGCTTCACGATCAAGCCGCCCGGCGATTACGAGCTCAAGCGCGACTTCTGCTCCTACGGCTATTTCCTGCTTCACCCGAACTTCTGGGATCCGCGGAAGCTGGAGTTCTCGCGGGTGCTTTCGCTGGAGGGCGGGCCCGCGCAAGTGCGGGTGGGGCAGCCGGGCGGTGTCGGGCGGGGGCTGTCGGTGGTGGCATCGCGCGGGCTGACGGGCGCGGAGCGCGAGGAGGCGCGGGCGCAGCTGACGCGGGTGCTGCGGCTGGATGAGGGGACGGAGACGATCGCGGCGTTCCACGGGCTGGATGAGCGGTGGCGGGCGGCCGGGCGGGGGCGGCTGATGCGCTCGCCGACCTTGTTCGAGGACATCATCAAGACGGTGACGAGCTGCAACGTGACCTGGCCCAGCACGGTGCAGATGAACCGTCGGCTGTGTGAGGTGCTGGGCGATCCGGTCGAGGCGGGGGGCGAGCGGCAGTTCTCGTTCCCATCGGCGGAACGGATCGCGAGGGCTCGGCCGCAGACGCTGCGGGCCCGGTGCCGGGTGGGGTACCGGGATGCGCGGATCGTGGAGCTGGCCCGGCTGTTCACGCCGCGCGGGAAGCGGGGGCCGGAGCTGGAGGCGTCGTGGTTCGAGGACCTTTCGAACAGTGATGACGCGGTGTTCGAGCGGCTGATGGAGCTGCCGGGGATCGGCCCGTACGCGGCGGCGAACATCATGCAGCTCCTGGGGCGGTACGGGCGGCTGCCGCTGGACACCGAGTCGGTGCGGCACGGGAAGACGATCCTGGGGTACAAGGGGAGTTCAGCGCAGGTGATGAAGAAGGTGCACCGGCACTACGCGCCGTTCGGGGCGCACGCGTTCCGGAGTTACTGGTTTGAGCTGTGGGCGTTTTACGAGAGCAAGCACGGCCCGGCGTGGACGTGGGAGCGGGACAGCACGGGGAAACTGTTCACGGCTGCGCTGTTGAGTAAGTGAAGAGGGGTCAGGCGCGGGGCGGGGCGTTCATGGGCCCGATCGGTCCGGTTGGCCCGAAGGGGGGCGGGGGTGGGTGGTCGGCGCCGCCGGCGAGGTAGAGGGTGCGGGAGGGGAAGGCGAACTCGACGCCGAGGTCGCGGAAGCGGTTGAGGAGGTCGAGGTTGATGGCCTGCTGGGTGTCCATGTACTGGTTGTAGTCGGCGCTGAGGAGGTAGTAGACGGCCTCGAACTCGAGGGCGGAGTCGGCGAACTTGGAGAAGTGGGCCCGGTCGAAACGGACCTTGTCGCGGGCCATGATGGCGTCCTTGATGACGGCGGGGAGGCGGGCGACGAGTTCGGGGGGCGTGGAGTAGGTGACGCTGACCTTGAAGACGACGCGGCGTTCCTGCATCTGCTTGAAGTTCTGGATGCGGGCGGCGAGGAGGTCGGTGTTGCGGAAAATGAGGAGCTCGCCCGAGAGGGCGCGGACACGGGTGGACTTGAGGCCGATGTGCTCGACGGTGCCCATGTGCTCGCCGACCACGATGAAGTCGTCGACGACGAAGGGCTTGTCGAGGACGATGGAGAGGGCGCTGAAGAGGTCGCCGAGGATGTTCTGGACGGCAAGGGCGACGGCGATGCCGCCGACGCCCAGGCCCGTGATGAGGGCGGTGACGTTGAAGCCGAGGTTGTCGGCGGCGATGACCGCGACGAGCGAGTAGACGAGGATAAGACTGATGAAGCGGACGGCGACCATCGTGGTCTCAACGGCGCCGTCGGTCTCGCCGCGCTCGCGTCCGCGGCGGGAGAGGTAGCGGTGGATAAGGAAGACGATGACGGAGTTGGCCCAGCCGCCGACCTGGAGGGCCACGCCGCCGACGATGATGAAGCGGATGATGCGGTCGACGGCGGGCTGGAGTGAAACGCCGCTGGCGGCGAGGGAGAGGGCGATGACGAGGAAGAACCAGTGGCCCGTGCCGTCGACGAGCTCGACCGCGAGCTCCAGGCCCGTGTGCTGGGAGTGCTCGGCGGCCCGGCGGAGGCGGCGGAGGACGACGGCCTTGGCGAGCGAGAGGACGGTGAGGGCGGTGAGGCCGACGAGGATTGCGACGAGCCACTGCCAGAGGCTGTTGCCGAGGATCGGGCGCTCGAGGAAGTGAGCGACCTGGTCGATGGAGGTGTCGGGGGCCGCGGCGGGCGCGGCGGCGGGTGCGGTGGCGGGCGCGGTGGCGGGCGCGGTGGCCAGGGTGAACAACATCGGCGCGGGCCTCCCTCAACTCCCCGGATGCTGATGGTTCCCCGGTCGGGGGCCGCGGGCTAGCGGGCCCGGGCCGCGGGCGCAGGCATCACGACCTCGGCGACCGTGCCGTGCCGGGCCGCGGGCTTGGCTTCGTAGTCCTGCAGGGCGGCGACGCCCCAGTCGCCGGCCCGGAGGGCTTCCATCGCCTTGACGACGGCGTTGGCGGCGGTGGCGGTGGTGATCATGGGGATGCCGAGGCGGACGGCGGTTGAGCGGATCTTGCCTTCATCGGTGTTCCAGCCGGTGCGGGTGGGGGTGTTGATGATGAGGGAGATCTGCCCGTTCTGCATGAGGTCCAGGACGTTGGGCCGCGCGCCGGCGCCGATTTTCTGGAGCACCTTGGGGCGCAGGCCGTGGCCTTCGAGGAACTGGCCCGTGCCCTCGGTGGTGTAGACGGTGAAGCCCATCTCCAGCAGTTTGCGGGCCGGCGCGATGATCTCGTGGCGGTCGATGCTGCGGACGGAGAGGAAGACGCCGCCCTTGGCGGGGTCGGTGGGGAGCGTGATGCCCGCGGCGATCTGGCTCTTGGCGAAGGCGATGGGGAGGCTGGGGTCGATGCCCATGACCTCGCCGGTGCTGCGCATCTCCGGGCCCAGCACGACATCGACGCCCGGGAACTTGCTGAAGGGGAAGACCGATTCCTTGACGGCGTAGCAGCGGGGCTTCTCGGGCGCAGCGCTCCTGCGCGGCGTATCCGAGAGCTGGTCGGCCATCGCGGGGAAGGCCCTGGAGAGCTCGGCGAGCGACCTGCCCATCATGGCCCGGGCCGCGATGTTGGGCCAGGGGATGTGCTTGGCCTTGGAGACGAAGGGGACGGTGCGGGAGGCGCGGGGGTTGACCTCGAGGATGTAGATGCGGTCGGTCGCGCCGTCGTTCTTGATGGCGAGCTGGAGGTTCATGAGCCCGCAGACCTTGAGCTCGCGGGCCAGGACCTTGCTGATCTCCTCGATCCGCGTGACGAGCTCGGGGGAGAGGGACCAGGGGGGGATGGTGCAGGCGGAGTCGCCGGAGTGGACACCGGCGTGCTCGATGTGCTCCATGACGCCGGCGATCGCGACCTGGCCCGCGGCGCCGCGGTAGTCGGCGACGACATCCACATCGACTTCGGTGGCGCTGTCGAGGAACTTGTCGATGAGGACGGGGGCGCCCTCGAGGTCGCTGCTGCGCAGCGCGGTGGTGATGAAGCTGCGCAGGGCGGTCTCGTCGGGGCAGATCTCCATGCCGCGCCCGCCCAGGACGTAGCTGGGGCGGAGGAGGACGGGGTAGCCCAGCCGCCCGGCGATGATGACGGCTTCTTCGATGGATTTTGCGATGCCGGAGGGGGGGCGCTCGAGCTTGAGGCGCTCGAGGAGGGCATCAAAGCGGTCGCGGTCTTCGGCGAGGTCGATGGAGTCGAGGCTGGTGCCGATGATGGGGACGCCGGCGGCGACGAGGCCCTTGGCGAGGTTGAGGGGGGTCTGGCCGCCGAACTGGACGATGACGCCGTGGACAAGGCCCGGCTTGGCGAGCGGCCCGCCGTTCAGCCGCTCGATGACGTTGAGCGTGTCTTCCAGCGTCAGCGGCTCGAAGAAGAGCAGGTCGCTGGTGTCGTAGTCGGTCGAGACCGTCTCGGGGTTCGAGTTGATCATCACCGATTCGAAGCCCAGGTCCCGGGCCGCGAAGGCGGCGTGGCAGCAGCAGTAGTCGAACTCGATCCCCTGGCCGATGCGGTTGGGCCCGCCGCCGAGGATGATGACCTTGGGGGTGGGGGAGATGCGGATCTCGTCGGAGTCGGACGGCATCCGGGATTCGGCATTCGGCATTCGGCCGGCGTCATCGCGAATGCCGGTTGCCGGATGCCCGATGCCGCTCTGGCCGCTCCCGCGCTCGTACGTGCTGTAGTAGTACGGCGTGATCGCCTCGAACTCGGCAGCGCAGGTGTCGACGAGCTTGTAGACGGGCTCGATGGCGAGCTGCTGGCGGCGGCGGCGGACGGTGAGGATGGTGGCGGGGGAGATGTTGCCGAGATAGAGGTTGGCGAGCTGGGCATCGGAGTAACCCAGCTGTTTGGCCCGGAAGAAGGTGTCGGCGGGGAGGTCTTCGAGCTTCTTGAAGGAGCAGAGGACCTCCTCGAACTCGACGAGCTGGGCGACCTGGTCGAGGAAGAAGGGGTCGATGCGGCTGATGGACTGGATCTTCTCGATCGACCAGCCCATCTTGAGGGCGTAGCGGATGTAGTAGAGGCGGCCCTGGCTGGGGACCGCGAGCTTACGGGTGAGCTTGTCGAGGGGGATGGGCCATTCGATCGGCGCACCATCGGCGGTGCGCAGGCCCGTCGGGGAGCCCGTTCCGGGGGTGACATCGAGGAGGAGCTGGTCGCGCTCGATGGCCCGCATGGCGGCGAGCCACTTGTCGTTGCGGTCGAGGCCGAGACCGAAACGCTTGACATCCATGGAGCGGATGACCTTCTGGAGGCTCTCCTTGAAGGTGCGGCCGATGGCCATGGCCTCGCCGACGGACTTCATCTGCGTGGTGAGCGTTTCATCGGCCTCGGGGAACTTCTCGAAGGTCCAGCGGGGCATCTTGGTGACGATGTAGTCGATGGTGGGCTCGAAGCAGGCGCTGGTGGTGCCGGTGATGTCGTTCTTGAGCTCATCGAGCGTGTAGCCGATGGCGAGCTTGGCGGCGATCTTGGCGATGGGGAAGCCGGTGGCCTTGGAGGCGAGCGCGGAGGAGCGCGACACGCGCGGGTTCATCTCGACGACGACCATCTCGAAGGGCTTCTTGCCGGTCTTGGGATCGGGCTTCGGATCGGGATTCACCGCGAACTGGACGTTGGATCCGCCCGTCTCGACGCCGACGGCCCGCATGATGGCGATGGCGGCATCGCGCATCGCCTGGTATTCCTTGTCGGTGAGCGTCAGGATCGGGGCGACGGTGATGGAATCGCCGGTGTGGACCCCCATGGGGTCGATGTTCTCGATCCCGCAGACGATGATGCAGTTGTCCTTCTTGTCGCGGACGACCTCGAGCTCGAACTCCTTCCAGCCGATCACGGACTGGTCGATCTGGACCTGGCCGATCATGGAGGCGGCCAGGCCCCGCTGGAGGAGATCCTTGAACTCTTCCTTGTTGTACGCGATGCCGCCGCCGGTGCCGCCGAGGGTGAAGGCCGGTCGGAGAACCGCGGGGAGGCCGATTTCCTCGAGGAAGGCGAGGCCCTCATCGATGGTCTGGACGGTCTTGGCCCGGGGCATCCTGAGGCCGATCTTCTCGCAGATCTCCTTGAAGATCTGGCGGTCCTCGGCCCGGTGGATGACCTCGCGGCTGGCGCCGATCATCTGGATGCCGAACTCGGTCAGGGTGCCGTTGTCCCAGAGAGCGCAGGCGCAGTTGAGGGCGGTCTGGCCGCCGAGGGTGGGGAGGATCGCATCAATGCGCGGGCCGAGCTCGGATTCTTTCCTGATGATCTTGCGGACGGATTCGGGGGTGATGGGCTCGATGTAGGTGCGGTCGCTGAAGGCCGGATCGGTCATGATCGTGGCCGGGTTGGAGTTGACCAGCACGATGCGGTAGCCCTCGGCCTTGAGGGCTTTGCAGGCCTGGGTGCCGGAGTAGTCGAACTCGCAGCCCTGGCCGATGACGATGGGCCCGGAGCCCAGGACGAGGATCGTGCGGATATCCGTGCGTTTGGGCATCGCGTGTGGTGATTCGGTACCGCGACTGAACGGAGCGGCTCCCCGCCGGTGACCCTGGCCGACTGGAGGGAGGAGTCCGTCATCGCGCGGCGCGGCCCGCGCAAACTCGGGAAGAATAGACCATGAGGGCGGGAGTTCCAGCGGCGGGAGAAAATCGCCGGGCCGGAACTCAGTTCCTCAACCCCCAACCCTCAACCCCCAACCGCCAACCCCCGACCCCCAACCCCCGAAACCCGTCCCCCGGGGATCCGGTCAACCGACGCGTTCGGCCTTGGGTTCCCGGCTCATCAGGCGGCCGATGGCCTCGATGGGGTCGAGGCCCTCGAAGAGAACCCCGTGGACGGCGGTGGTGATGGGCATCTCCACGCGGAACCGGGCCGCGAGCTGCATCAGGGCGCGGGCCGTGGCGACACCCTCGACGACGTGGGGGATGCGGGCGAGATAGGTCTCCAGCTGCTCACCCCGGCCCAGCGCTTCGCCGCAGGCCCGGTTGCGGCTCTCGGGGCTGAAGCAGGTGGTGGCGAGGTCGCCGACGCCGGCGATACCGAAGAAAGTCTCCTGGTTGGCGCCCATGGCGGTGCCCAGGCGGGTGATCTCGGCGAGGCCGCGGGCCAGGAGCGCCGCCTTGGCGTTGTTGCCGGCGCCCAGGCCATCGGTGATGCCGGCAGCGATGGCGATGACGTTCTTGACGGCGCCGGCGAGCTCAACACCCAGGACATCGGTGCTGGTGTAGACCCGCAGCCAGCTGGTGGTGAAGAGGGACTGGACGGTGCGGGCGAAGTCGGCATCATCGCTGGCGGCGACCATCGCGGCGGGGAGGCACCGGGCCAGTTCGGCGGCGATGGTCGGCCCGGAGAGGCAGGCCAGAGGCCGGGCCGGGGCATCGGGGTCATCGCCGAGGGCGGCGGCCAGGACCTGGGTGGGGCGCAGGAGGGCGGCGGTCTCGAGTCCCTTGGCGACCGAGACGATGCCGGCCCGCGCGGGCACGTGCGGGCGGATGTAGGTCCAGACCTCGCGGATGTACTGGACGGGCACGGCGGAGACGATGACGGAGGCGTTGCGGAGGGCATCGGCCTCGTGGAGGCAGACCTGGACACCCTCGGGCAGGGTGAAGCCCGGGAGGCGGGAGCTCTTGCGGGCCTGGGCGAGCTGGCCCGTCTCATCGGAGATGCGCCCCCACATGCGGACGTGCACGGGGCGGGCCGTGCCCGGAACCGGGGAGGCGGCCGGGGTGGATTTGGAGGCGTGGTCGAGGCGGGTCTCTGGCGCTGAGAGAATGGCCGCGCAGACGAGGCCCATCTGACCGAGGCCGATGATGGCGATGCTTGGCCGGTTGTCCTGGGGAGGCTGCGGGCGTTTGGCGGCGGAGCGGGTCATAGGTTGGGGATCGGTGGGGTCGGGGCAGGATAGGGAGCGGGGTGGGGTGAACCCGCCGGAAGGTGAAGGCGTATCCTATAGGGAGCCGCCCCGATCGGGGTTTGGAGGCCCGTGGCGGGATGGCCCGGGCCATCGAATCGAGCACAACACGACCGCGGGGAAGACCGGCGGTTGACAGACCGGGAGTTTGTCCGAATGTCCACAGCGCACGGCCAGCCCCACCCCCACGCTCACCCCCACAACCACGCCCACGACCACCCCCACGATCACCCGCACGTGCATGATCATCGGGCCGAGGAGATCGCGTGCTGCTCGCACCACGAGGTGGAGATCGAGCGGTACATCATCCTGTGCCTGGTGGGCGGGGTGCTGGTGGCGGCCTCGACGTTGTGCGAGGTGTTCAACCTGGTTGATCCGCAGGTGGCGATGATCCCGGCGATCATCGGGGCGATCGTGCTGGGGATCCCGCTGTTCACGGCGGCGTTCCGGGAGGTGATGGCGACGCGGCTGTCGAGTTCATCGCTGGCGGCGCTGGCGATCCTGGCGGCGATCGCGATCGGGGAGTACACGACGGCGGGGTGGCTGGCGTTCATCCTGGTGGTGTTCGGGCAGCTGGTGCGGCGATCGGCGAGCGGGGCGCAGCGGGCGATCGCGGAGCTGGTGGAGCTGACGCCGGATGTGGCGAGGCTGGTGGAGGGCGGCGAGGAGCGTGAGGTGGCGCTGGGGGACATCAAGGTCGGGCAGATGGTGCGGGTCCGGCCCGGCGAGAACCTGCCGGTGGATGGGCGGGTGACGGCGGGGCGGTCGACGATCAACCAGGCTTCGCTGACGGGCGAGGCGGCGCCGGTGGAGGTGCAGCCGGGGGATCCGGTGTACGCGGGCACCTCGAACCTGACGGGGCAGATCGACCTGACGGTGACGCAGGTGGGGCAGGAGACGACGATCGGCAAGGTGACGCAGCTGATCCAGCAGGCGGAGCGTTCGCGCACGCCGCGGCAGCTGCTGATCGAGCAGGTGTCGGCGTTCTTTGTGCCGGTGGTGCTGAGCGTGGCGGGGGTGGTGTGGTTCGTGATGAGCCAGTCCTCCAACCCCTTGCTGCAGGAGCGGGCGGCGGAGGTGGCGGTGACGGTGCTGGTGGTGGCGTGCCCCTCGGCGCTGCTGCTGTCGAGCCCCAGCGCGATGCTGGCGGCGTTCGCCGCGGCGGCCCGGCTGGGGATCCTGATCAAGCAGCCGAGCTATCTCGAGGCGTCGGCGAACGTGACGGCGGTGGTGCTGGACAAGACGGGGACGATCACGACCGGGCGGTTCCAGGTGACGAAGCTGGCGCCGGCGCCGGGCGTGGAGGGCGCGGAGCTGCTGGCCTCGGCGGCCAACGCCGAGCAGCACTCCAACCACCCGTTGGCGCTGTCGATCCTGACGACGTCGAAGGCGGCCCGGATCGCGGTGACGCCGTCGGATGACTACCAGGAGATCCACGGCCGGGGCGTGAAGACGCGGATCAACGGCGATGAGCTGTGCGTGGGCCGGGCCTCGTGGCTGCTGGAGCTGAACCCCGCGGCCCGGGCCGATGTCGAGGCGGTCGAGGGCAAGATCGAGGGCATGACGGGCGTGCACGTCATGAAGAACGGGCGGTACCTGGGGGCGGTGGGGCTGGAGGACACGGTCCGGGCCAACACCAAGGGAGTGGTGCAGCACCTGCGCGAGCTCGGGGTGCGGCAGATCTCGATCTTCACGGGCGACCGGCTGAGCGTGGCCCAGCGGGTGGCGCAGGCGGTGGGTGTGGATGCGGTGGAGGCCGAGTGCCTGCCGGAAGAGAAGCACGAGCTGATCAAGGGCATGGTGCGGAGCGGGTACCGGACGATGATGGTCGGCGACGGCATCAACGACGGGCCGTCGCTGGCCGAGGCGGATGTGGGCATCGCGATGGGGTTGTCGGGGACGGACATAGCGGCCAATTCGGCGGGCGTGGCGCTCATGAACGATGACCTGTCGCGGGTGCCGTTCCTGATCGAGCTGGCGAGGCGGACGCGGGCGATCATCGCGCAGAACATCGCGCTGTCGATCCTGGTGGCGATCATCGGGCTGGTGATCGCTTCGACGGGCACGCTGGCGGAGGCGGGCAAGCTGGCCCTGCCGCTGGCGGCGTTCTACCACTTCGTCGGGGACATCGTGGTGCTGGCCAACTCGTTCCGGCTCTTCCGCTTCGGCGAGAGCTTCGTGAGCGCCGAGGCCGAGCAGCAGCACGCGGCGCCGCGGCGCCGGGCCGCGAGCCTGCGGAACCTGCAGCCGGCGGGGGCGTGAGCGGGGAGAGCCGAGCACAGCACACAGCACACAGCACACAGGAGCCTGGCAATGAGGCGGTCATTCGCGGTCGTGGCTGGGATGGTGGGGGTTGCGGGGATGCTGGCGGGGGCGCCGGTGGTTTCGGGTGAGCCGCCCGCAGCGCCCTCGAAGGCCGCGGGCCAGCCCGGCGGCGAGAAGGCCAGGGTCTACGACGAGGCAGCGGATGCGAAGCAGCAGATCGCGGCGGCGATCGCCCGGGCCAAGAAGGAGAACCGGCGGGTGCTGGTGCAGTGGGGCGGCAACTGGTGCCCCTGGTGCATCGCGCTGCACGGGCTGTTCAAGAGCGACAAGGCGATCGCCAGGACGCTGATGTACGAGTACGAGGTGGTGTACGTGGATGCGGGGAAGCCCGCGGGCAAGAACGTGGACCTGGCCAAGACCTACGGCGCCGATCTCGCCGCGAACGGGTACCCGTTCCTGACGATCCTGGATGGCAATGGGAAGCCGATCGCGAACCAGGAGACGGCGGCGCTGGAGGTGAAGGATGAGTCGGGCAAGTCGAAGGGGGTCGCGGCGGGGCACGATCCCAAGCTGGTGCTGAAGTTCCTGGAGGAGCACAAGGCGTCCTACCAGAGCGCGGAGGCGATGGTGCCGGCGGCGATCGCGCAGGCCCGGGCGGAAGGCAAGGTGGTGTTCCTGCACTTCGGGGCGCCGTGGTGCGGGTGGTGCCACAAGCTGGAGGCGTGGATGGCCCGGCCCGATGTGGCGCCGGTGCTGGCCAAGGCGTTCGTGGACCTGAAGATCGACACGGACCGGACGGTGGGCGGGAGCGAGGTGCTGGCGAGGTACTCCAAGGGGCAGAACGGCGGGATCCCGTGGTTCGTGTTCCTCGATGGTGATGGGAAGTCGGTCATCGACAGCACGGGCCCGAAGGGGAACATCGGGTTTCCGGCGGCGCCGGAGGAGATCGAGCACTTCGGGGTGATGCTGCGCAAGACCGGCAAGCTGTCGGAGGCCGAGGTGACCGGGCTGCTGGATTCCCTGAAGGCGGCTTCGGCCAAGTAGCGCGGGCTCAGTGGATGAGCCGGATGGTCATCGGGTAGCGGAAGTACTGGCCGCGGCTGGCGGCGACGGCGGCGAGGATCATGCCGACGATGGCCAGCGCGTAGGCGGCGATGAGGACCGGGATGCCGATGCAGATCATGGACAGCAGCGCGCCCGCAACCATGTACATCACGATGCTGATCTGGAAGTTGACGGCTTCCTTGCCGTGGTCATCCACGAAGGCGGACTGGTCGCGCTTGACGAGCCAGAGGATGAGCGAGGGGACGATGGGGACGAAGTGGCCCGCCAGCAGGAGCAGGTGGGTCCACATGGCGTATGTGCGCTCCCATTCCGCGAGGGAAGGGGCGGCGTAGCGCTGCGAAGTTGGGGCTTGTTCTTCCACCGGCATGGCGTCAACACCGTACATGGTGCCACCTCGGCCCGTTATTCGGCAAGTCGCCGGGCCGATTTCATGGTGCAGTTCCCCCGGGGATGGGGGGTGGCGGGGGCCGGGGGATCGCGGGCCTAACGCGCGGCGGCGATCCCGATGAGGCTCGGTCCGGCGCCGGCCCGGACCGGTGAATCGGGGGAGATGCTGAGGGCGGTTTCCGGCCCGGGGGGTTCACGCGTTTGGAGGCACCTGGGGAGCCAGGCGGCGCGCGGGTCGGGGAACTGCAGGGGGGTGAGCGCGGTGGCGAGCGGGCCCGGGTGCAGGGGTTCGGGGTAGATGAGGCTGGAGCGGGCCTCGACAGGCCCGTCAGTAAGGGTGAGGGTGTATCCGCCGATGCGCAGGTCGGAGGGTCTGGACTCGACGAATCTGAAGCCCGCGCGGGGCGTGGAGGGGCGGAGCCCCGGCGCCTTGAGCAGGGGGATGTGGCGCGCGCCTTCGCGGGGCTGGGCCAGGGCGGGGCAGAATGAGAGAACTGCAGCAGCGGCGGCGGCCGCGGGCGGCATCGAGCGGAGCATGGTGAGAGCCTCCCTCCCCGGAGGTTCCGTGCGGCCCGGCCGGAGGGGCGAGGCGAGCCGCTAGGTGTCGAGGCTAGCGGGCGGGGGCGCGGAATCCAATACGCAGCGCGCGATTCAAATTTGTCTGACCTGCTCTTCATGCTGCGCTCATTCCCGGTGAGGTGAACCTCGGGGGAAGTGGGAGTGAACGGCGCTGAGGATGATCGACGGAGGAGGCGGATTCTCGTATTCTGAGATCGGTGGCCCGCGCGGTGTTCGGGGGTTTCGGCGGGGCGGGTGTGGGATGCCGGGGCGATCGGGGACCCGGGATCTGCGAGCGTGGGGCGACGCTGCGCGGGTGGGCGGCGGGGGGATGGTTGCATGCGCGAGGAGCAGGTGCGGGAGGGCGGGCCGGACCGCGCGGAGGCGCAGTTCCGCCAGTTGGCGGACTCGATCCCGCAGTTGGCGTGGATGGCCCGTCCCGACGGGTGGATCTACTGGTACAACCGGAAGTGGCTGGAGTTCACGGGAAAGAGCCCGCGCGAGCTGGAGGGGTGGGGCTGGCGGGAGGTGCATGATCCCGAGCATCTGCCGAGGGTGATGGAGGCGTGGGGGGAGTCGATCCGGACGGGGGAGCCGCTCGACACGGAGTTCCCGCTGCGGGGCGCGGATGGGGTGTACCGGTGGTTCCTGACGCGGGTGCTGCCGCTGCGTGATGAGGGCGGGCGGATCATCCGGTGGTTCGGGACTAACACGGACATCACGGAGCAGCGGGAGTCGGCCCGGCGGATCGCGGAGCTGAACACGGACCTGAGGCGGCGGGTGGAGGAGCTGGAGGCGCTGCTGAGGCTGCTGCCGGTGGGGGTATTCATCGCGTCGGATGCGGCGTGCACGCGGATCTCGATGAACCCGGCGGGGGCGAAGATGCTGGGGGTGCCCGAGGAGGAGAACCCGTCGAAGACGGGGGAGGGGGCGGCGCGGCTGCCGTTCACGGTGCAGAAGGACGGGCGGGAGGTGGCGGCGGACGAGCTGCCGATGCAGCGTGCGGCGCGGACGGGGGAGCTGGTGGCGGGCGAGACGTTCGATGTGGTGCAGCGGGATGGGGGCGTGAGGAAGCTGTACGAGTTCGCGGTGCCGCTGCGGGATGAGACGGGGAGCGTGCGCGGGTGTGTGGGGGTGTTCGTCGACCTGACGGCGGAGCACCGGGCCCGGCTGGCGCAGGCGGAGAGCGAGGCGCGGTTCCGGGTGATGGCGGACCGGGCGCCGGTGCTGATCTGGCTTTCGGATGCGGCGCGGCGGAGGACGTGGTTCAACCGGCCGTGGCTGGCGTTCGTAGGGCGGGGCATGGAGGAGGTGGTGGGGTTCGGCTGGACGAGGAGCATTCACCCCGACGACAGCGAGCGCTACCTGCGTGTGTACGAGGAGGCGTTCGAGCACCGGCACGAGTTCCAGCTGGCGTACCGGCTGCGGCGGCACGATGGGGAGTACCGGTGGGTGCTGAACCACGCCACGCCGCTGTTCGAGCCGGACGGGACGTTCACGGGGTTCGTGGGGTCGTGCGTGGACATCACCGAACTGGAGGAGGCCCGGCGGCTGCTGCAGGAGCACGCGGAGGGGCTGGAGCAGGTGGTGGTGGAGCGGACCGAGGCGCTGCAGCAGTCGCGGGACCGGCTGCGGATCGCGGAGCGTCTGGCGTCGATCGGGACGCTGGCGGCGGGGATCGGGCACGACCTGGCGAACCTGCTGCTGCCGGTGCGGGTGAGCCTGGAGTCGATCCGGCTCAAGGGCGGGCCGGAGGTCCGGGAGGATGTGGAGACGATCCAGCAGTCGGCGGACTACATGAGCCGGCTGTCGTCGGGCCTGCGGTTGCTGGCGGTTGATCCGCACGGCGCAGCGCGGACGCACGGCGGGACTGACCTGGCGGAATGGTGGACCCAGACCTCGGCGCTGATGCGCAACCTGCCGCCGCGCGGGGTGGAGCTGAAGTCGGATGTCACGCCGGGGCGGGCGGCGATCAGCCCGGCCGGGCTGACCCAGGCGGTGTTCAACCTCGTGCAGAACGCGGCGGAAGCGATCCGGCAGAGCGGGCGGGGGACGCGGATCACGGTGTCGAGCCGGGCCGCGGATAACGCGGTGGTGGTGGAGGTCGACGACGACGGGCCCGGCATGTCGGAAGAGGTGCGGATGCGGTGCCTTGACCCGTTCTACACGACCAAGACGCGGGGGCTGTCGACGGGGCTGGGGCTGGCGCTGGTGGTGGGGATCATCTCGAAAGCGGGGGGCGGCGTCGAGGTGAGATCAGAGAAGGACAAGGGCTCGACGTTCCGGCTGACGCTGCCGGCGGCGACGCCGGAGTGGATGAGCGGGCCGCGGCCCGGGGTGTGCGCGGCGGTCGAGGTGGCCGATGCGCGGCTCCGGGCGTTCATCGTGTACGAGCTGAGCACGCACGGCGTGGAGGTGCGGGCGGGGGCCGAGGCCGGGGCGTGCGAGCTGCTGGTGACCGATTCGCCCGAAGAGGCGAGGCTGAATGAGTACCTGCGCGCGGGCCAGGCCCGGCGCGTGCTCGCGGTGACCGACCGGCGGGGGCTGGAGTCGGACCGGGTGACGATTCTGCCGCCGGAGTTCAAGAGCAGCGCGATCCGCGGGGAGCTGCAGCGGGCTATCCGGGCGCTGCGCGGGCGGGCCGGGGGCGCCGGGGCGGGTTGGCGGTGATGGGACCGCGGGCGGAGGCTACGCGGCGGGGGGCACGCCGTTAATGGTCGGGCGGGCGAGGTGTTCGGCGACGTGTTCGGCGGGGCGGCTGGCCGCGGCGCCGGCGGGCCCGTGGCAGCGGCCTCCGGCGGATTGTTCATCGATGATGGCGGCGAGGGTGGCGCTGCGGAGTTCGCTCTCGATGCGCTCGAGGGCGTTATCGAGACGGGAGTGCAGGGCGCACAGGCGGGGGTGGTGCGGGCCGCCGAGGGGGCAGCCGTCGATCCGGCGGATGGGGTCCACGGCGTTGACGATGTCGAGAACGGTGACGGAGGTGACGGGGAGGGCGAGGGTGAAGCCACCGTTGGGCCCGCGCTGCGAGCGGATGAGCCGGGCCACGACGAGCCCGCGGAGGATCTTGGAGAGGTAGCCGGCGGGGACCTGGGTGGTGGCGGCGATGACTTCGGAGGTGGTGGGGGCGCCGGCCCGGCTGGCCAGGTGGATCATCGCTCGCAGTGCGTACTCGGCGGTTTGAGAGAACACGGGCGGGCTCCCGGCGTGGTGGGGTCGGGGCTTACTTGAGCGGTGTACCGAAGCGGTCGTGGCGCCACTGGAGGCGGCGGGCGGGGAGCTGGTCGTAGGCGAGGGTCTCGGGTTTGAGGTCGGCGGTGGCGGCGCGGGCCGAATCGGCGGATGCGTAGGCGGCGAGGCCCGAGCCCATGGGGGTTTCGATGCCGTCGGCGAGGATGAAGGTGGCCGAGCGGGCGGGGATCCATTCCTTGGTGCCGTAGTCCTTCACCCAGATCTCGGCGGGTGTGAGGTTGTGCTTGGCGAGGTAATCGATGAGGCAGCCGATGTCATCGAAGACGGGGGGCTGGTCGGGCGCGGGCCCGTCGGAGCGGAACGCCGCCGCGGCGCGTTCATCGACGATGACCATGCCGCAGTGGAGGCACAGGTCGCGGCCGTAGCGGAGGGAGGGCGGCCCGGCGGCGGGCGTGGACTGGCAGCCGCCGAGGGCGGCGATGATCGCCAGCGCGGCGGGAAGGAGCGCGGCGGAGCGGGCTGAGGTCGTTGAGCGGCTCATACGGCGGTTCTCCGGCAGAAGAGGAGGAGCGCGGCGGCCAGCGGGAGGAGGATCCACAGCGCCATGGAGGCGGCGAAGACCCAGACGACGGCGGCGCCGAAGGTGTCGGTAGCGTAGAGGCCGGCCGGGCCCAGCACATCGAGGGAGGCATCGGCGGAGGAGAGCGACCACATCTTGAAGACCTGGAGGGGGTTGGCGAGGGCGGCGAAGAAGAGCAGGCGGATGGGGGGGTGGAAGGCGAGGGTCGCGGCCATGAGGCCCAGGTCGGTGATGAAGACCAGGAGCAGCCAGATGAAGACGGCGATGCCGACGGCGACGCCCGACTTGCGGGCCCGGGCCGAGATCGCCATGCCGACGGCGAGCATGGAGAGGGCGAGGGCGTAGGTGAGGGCGGTGAGCAGGGCGACGCGGGCGGGGTCGGCGCCGCCGCCCTTCCACGCCAGGATGCCCGCGCACAGCCCGAAGCCCGCGCAGATGCTGGCGAGCAGCGCCACCGCGAGGCCGAGGTACTTGCCGGCGAGCAGCTCCCAGCGGGCGATGGGGTAGGAGAGGACGTAGGCGAGCATGCCGCGTTCGCGGTCGGAAGCGATGGCGCCGGCGCCGGCGGTGAGCGCCATGGCGGGGACGACCAGCAGGACGAGGTTGATGAGCCCGGCGGTGGTGCGGCCGAAGCCCTCGAGACCCGTGCCGCCGGTAGCGGCGGCGGAGAGGAAGGAGACGCCCAGCCCCAGCGCGAGGAACGCCAGGGTGTAGAGCGCGAACCACCGGGCCCGGAGGGCATCGCGGAGCTCGCGCCGGGCCACGGTCATGATGTTGCGGGCGAAGCCGGGGGCGGCGGGCAGAGCGATGGAGAAGTCAGACATAGCGAGTCTCCGATCGGGCGGGGGCCGGGTGCGCGGCATGAGCATCACCGGGCTGGATGAACTCGAAGTCGTCGAAGGGGATGCTGTCCTGCGCGAGGGCGTGGACGGCCGCAGCGCGGGCGCCCTCGGCGGCCGGGACGAGGATGCCGACGCCGTTGAGGTGGGCGTGGATGCCGCGGCGGTGGAGGGCATCGATGGCGAGCCGGGCCGTGGGCGCCGGCATGCGGATGCGGAGCAGGGCGGCGGCCGGGCGGTCGTCGTCGAGGTCGGCGGGGGCGCTCTCGCGGATGATCCGGCCGCGCTCGAGGAGGATGACGCGGTCGGCCAGGGCGCGGATCTCGGCCGGGCGGTGGGAGGCGAAGAAGAGCGTGCGGCCCGCGGCGCGGAGGGAGGCCAGCACATCGGTGAGGTGCTCGCGCCCGGCGCTGTCGAGGCTCGCCGTGACCTCATCGAGGACGAGGATGGGGGGGTCGCCGATCATGGCGAGGGCGAGGGCGAGGCGCTGCTTCATGCCGCCGGAGAGCTCGCGGACGCGCTTGGACTCGTGGCCCGCGAGGCCGACGGAGGCCAGGACGGCGGACTGGTCGGCGGGGCGCTCACCCTTGAGGCGGGCGAAGTAGCGGACGGCCTCGCGGACGCGGAGGTCGTCGTAGAAGCCCAGCTCCTGGGGGACGTAGCCGATGGCCCGGCGGGCCTGCTTGCCATCGCGGCGGGCATCGCGGCCCGCGATGCGGATGTCGCCCTTGAAGGGGACCAGGCCCAGCACGCAGCGGATGATGGTGCTCTTGCCGGCGCCGTTGGAGCCCCAGAGGGCGACCGACTGGCCCGGCTCGATGCGGAAGGAGACATCATCGACCGCGCGGAAGCGGCCGAAGGTGGCGGAGAGGTGGTCGATCTGGATCACGCGGCACCTCCGGTGGATGGGGCGGTGGATGGGGCGAGCGGCCGGGCCGAGGGGCGGACGACCGGAGCGCGGCTGTGGTCGCGGGGCTCGCGGGGTTCGAGGGCCACGGCCGCGACGGCGGCGGCGATGGCGGCGAGGACCGAGGCGATGAGGGCCAGGCCCGGCCCGTCGTGGGAGGCCGAGCGGATGGCGGCGGGCGCGGGGGGCGGGCTGACGAGGGGGTACCAGTCGGTGAACTTGGCCTGGGGCTGGACGGCGGGCAGGGCGCGGCCGACGAAATCGACGGCCTGCTGGGCCGGGCTGAAGAGCATGAGGCGGAGCCGGGGCTCCTTGTCCATGAGGTTCTCGAAGAGGCGGGTGGGTTCGTACTCGATCTCGCCGACGCCATCGCCGTCGAGGTCGTAGCCGGTGTAGTCGCTCCAGTAGTTGCCGCGCTCGTCGATATCGAACTCGTTCTCGACGAGTTCGCCCTTGCCGAGCACGCTGAGCTGCTCGGTGTTGTCGAGGAAGCGGTTGGCCCAGACGCGGTTGCCCTTCACGGAGGGGAGGAGGGCCAGGCCCGTGTCGTTGGCGGCGAAGGTGTTGTCGGTGATCTGGCCCGAGCCGGGGGTGCGGAAGGGGGAGCCGTCGATGTAGATGCCGACGCGGTTGGCGGCGAAGAGGTTGCCCTCGACGTGGTAGCGGTCGGTTTCCTTGAGGCCCAGCCCGTAGCCGCTGGGCCCGCGGTTGCGGGTGATGCGGTTGCCGGTGAGGGTGAGGTCGCTGCTGTACATGAAGTAGACGCCGACGGAGTTGTCGGCGAGGTCGTTGTCCTCGAGCGTGACGTGGTCGCTGTACATGAGGTGGAAGCCGTAGCGGCAGCGGCGGGCGGTGTTGCCGCGGGCGGTGACGCCGGTGGAGTACCAGAGGACGGCGTCGCGGCCGTCGAGGATGGTGTTGTTCTCGATGAGGGCGTCGTTGGCCCGGTAGAGGCGGATGGTGTCGCCGCGGCGGGCGATGTCGAGGGGCTTGGAGCCGATGTGGTTGCCGCGGAGGGTGCAGCGCGGGGATTCCTTGACGTCGATGCCGAAGAGGACATCCTCGAGGGTGTTGTCCTGGATCGTGGCGTCGGCGGCGCCGGTGATGCGGATGGCGCAGTTCTCCTTGTCGAGGTCGGCGCCGGTGCCGCGGAGGAGGAAACCGCGGAGCTCGACGTTGGGGGCGGTGATGAGGACGAGGTCGCCTTGGCCGTTGCCGTCGAGGATGGCCCGGCCCGCGCCGATGAGGGTGAGGGGCTTGTCGATGTGCAGCCCCGCGGGGTACACGCCGGCGGGGACGTGGATAGTCGAGCCGGGGGCGGCATCGCGGATGAGGGCGGCGAGGTCGGGCTGTGCGGCCGAAGCGCCGGGCCCGGCCGCGACCGCGAGCGAGGTGATGACGGCCAGGAGCGTGTTCACGCGGCCTCCACGGCCGAGGCGCTGATGGAATCGAGGGCGTCCGGGCCGGCGGCGCGGCCGAGGGTGCGGTCGAAGAGGGGCTTGTAGGCCCGGCGGTGGAGGAAGAGGGCGGCGATGGTGAGGATGGAGGCGGCGGCGGCGAGCCACCAGCCCAGGCCGACGGAGGCGATGGTCTTGAACTGGCCGATGGTGCCGATGCCCAGGGCGGGGGGGACGAAGGGCTTGACGGAGGAGGAGAGGGGGGCCTTGGGGTCGAGGTGCTGGCCATGGGACCAGAGCCAGAACTGCAGGTCGGCGAGGAAGCCGATGGGGAAGAGGACGGCGGGGAGGACCAGGAGGACGGCCCACTTGCTGTGGACGGCGGCGGCGCCTTCCACGAGGAGGACCATGGCGATGATGAGCCAGACGGCGGTGGTGCGTTCGAACTCGGCGGCTTCGTCGAGGGGGCGCATGCCGATGTAGTGGTTGAGGCCGTCGATCTCGCTGACATCGCCCTCGAGGTAGTTGACGTAGGCGGAGATCTCGAGGCCGTTGGGGTACTGCGGGGCCTGGAGCTGCATGTGCCAGTAGGGCAGGAAGAGCGAGCAGAGGAGCAGGATGCGGGCGAGGGAGAGGGTGAGCGTGGGGAGGGCGTAGCGCCAGCCGCTGCGGCGGAGTTCCTCGGCGGGGATGCGGGGGCCGAACCAGCGAGAGAGGAGTGCCATGGGGAGTCTCCTGTGAGGGCGGGGGCAATCACCGCCGGGCGCTGGCGCGACCGGCGGCGGAGAAGGGGAGAAACTACTTCTGGGAGATCGAGTCGGTCGGCTTGACCCGCATGTAGCCGGCCATCTCGAGGTGGAGGGCCGAGCAGAACTCGGTGCAGTAGAAGGGGAAGGTGCCGGGCTTGTCGACGGTGAACTCGATGCGGCCGTACTCGCCGGGCTCGAGGCTGAGGTTGATGTCGTAGCCGCCGATGCAGAAGCCGTGGGTGGCGTCCTGGGAGGTTTCGACGTTGGTGAAGTGCCAGACGACGTGGTCGCCCTGCTCGAGCTCGACGTGCTCGGGCGTGAAGTGGCTGCGGACGACGGTGGTGAAGATCTCGACGTTCTTGCCGTCGCGGACGATCTTCTCCTCGCCGGCCTTGGGGGCCTTGGGATCGATGGCGCCGGTGTGCGGGTTCCAGCCGATCTCGGGGTAGACCTCGAAGGGCTTGAGCTTGTCGGCCTTGATCATCTGGGCGTAGTGCGGCTCGCCGACGCCGATGGGGGAGTCGTAGAGGACGGGCATGGGCTGGTCGCCCTTGACGTCGATGTCGACCAGCTGGAAGTTCTGCGGGAGCAGCGGGCCGGTGGGGAAGAAGCGGTCGACCGACCACTTGTTCATGGCGATGAGGTAGTGGCCGTCGGGGCTGACGGTGTCGCCCTCGGCGGCGACGATGTGGCCGACGTTGTACTGGACGGGGGTCTTGGAGAGGAGCGACCAGGGCTTCTCGCCGGTCTTGGGGGCGGCGGAGCCGCCGAGCGACCAGCGGGCCACGGCCGAGTCGAGGAAGAGGGAGGTGTAGGCGAAGCCCTTGTCGTCGAACTGGGTGTGCAGGGGCCCGAGGCCCAGTTCGACCTGGGCTTCCTTGACGGCGTCGAAATCCAGGATGGGGACGCCGTAGGGGTCGGTGCTGCTGTACTTCTTCTCGGCGATGGCCTTCTTGATGCGGTCGATGGAGTAGACGGTGACGTGGGGGTCGAGCTTGCCGGCGACGACGATGTAGCGCCCGTCGGGGGTAACATCGACGCCGTGGGGGCTCTTGGGCTCGGGGGCGAAGTGGAGGATGCCCTCGGCGATGGCGGTGTCGAGGGTGATGACGGCGAAGTCCTTGATCTTCTTGGCCTTGCCGGCCTTGAAGACCTGCTCGGCCTTCTTCCAGTCGATGATGTGGAGGTAGTCCATGTCGCGGGTGGTGGTGGAGGCCTCGAAGTTGGCGGCCTTCTCATCGACCTTGCCGGTGGACAGCTCGGTGTTGATGGAGTTGCCGAAGACAAAGCCATCGCTGAGGAGCTTGCCGCTGTCGAAGAGGTCCTGCCAGTAGGGGGGCAGCTCGAGCCCGAAGCTCTGCGCCTGGTCGATGCGGCCCTTGTCCTTGTCGAACTTCCAGGCGGTGACCATGCCGCGGAACTGTTCCTTGTAGTCCTTCATCTCGGCGTAGCCGAGGCCCAGCGGGGTGGCGTACTGGCCGCCCTCGAAGACGTAATCGGTGTCGGGGGTGACGAAGGCGCAGCCGTGGTCGCTGATGATCAGCGGGTTGCGGACGATCTGCTTGGTTTCGAAGTCCTGCAGGTCGATGACGGCGAGGCGGGCGTTGGCCTTGTCGCCGATGAAGAGGAAGCGGCCGTCGTAGTCGCCGGCGGTCTCGGAGAGGCCCGGGTGGTGGGTGTCGCCCCACTTGAGGGGCTTGTCGCCGAAGTCGCCCTGCTTGAGGATCTCATCGCCGATGCCGTAGCCGTAGCCCTGCCAGGGCTCGGGCGTGAAGACGGCGATCGAGCGGAGGAGGCGCATGCTGGGGACGCCGATGACGAAGACCTGGCCGCTGTGCCCGCCGGAGGCGAAGAGCAGGTAGTCATCGTGGCGGCCGCTGGGCATGTAGGTCTTGGCGGCGGCGAAGAGGTCATCGGGGGTGAGCTTGCGCTCGTTGAGAAGTTTCTGGACCTCGGCCACCTGGCCCGTCGTCAGTTCGACGGGCTTGACCTCCTTTTCCTTCTTCTTGTCCTTCCTCGAACCGCGGGTGGTCTCCTTCTTGGCCTCGGGCTGCCCCGCGGCGGTGAGCGCCGGGAGGCCGAAGGTCACCCCCGCCGCGAGGGCAAGGGCCAGGACGCCGGTGAGTCTTGCTTTGTTCGGACGCATCGCCAACTCCTTCAATCACGGTCCGCCCCGGCGGCCCGACCCGGGCCCCCGGCGCGCCGCGGGTCTCAGCTCTTGGTAGTGGTGGCCTTACGCTGCAGGTCGCGGATGTAGGCGATGATCGCCTCCATCTTCTCATCGTTGAGGGCGGGGTTGCCGCCCTTGGGGGGCATGTCGACCTTGGTGGTGTTGGCGGGGTCGCTGGCCGGGCGGCCCTTCTTGAGGAACGCCAGCATCGCATCATCGTCGGCATCGGCGATGAAGCGGCTGGTGACCAGGTCCTTGCCGAGGTTCTTCAGGCCGCGGGCGTCGGGCCCGTGGCACGACACGCAGGAGGCCTTGTACATCTTGGCGCCCAGGGCGATCGTCTCGGCGTCGTACCAGTCGTCATCCTCGGAATCGCCGCCCGCGGCGGAATCGCCGGCGGCGGTGCTCACGGCGGTGACCCGCGCGGCCGGGCCCGGCTCGGGTTCCTCGGGAACCTCAAGGTGCGCCAGGAGGGAGACGCCGGCCTCGACGCGGCGGGGGTCCTGCAGGCCGCGGAGGTAGGTGACGATGTCGGCGAGGTCATCGCGGGTGAGGTCGGGGTTGCCGCCCTTGGGGGGCATGGGGACCTTTGTCGTGTTCAGCGGGTCGTTGGCATCGCGGCCCTTCTCGAGGAACGCGCTGATGTAGCCGTCGCTGCACTTGGCGATGAACGCGCTGGTGGCGAGGTTCTTGCCCAGGCCGGGCCGGCCCAGCCCATCCTCACCGTGGCACAGGGCGCAGGTGGCGGCGAAGTGGTCGCGGCCGCGGCTGAGGGCGGCGGAGTCGAGCCGAGGGCCGGGCGGGGCGAGGATGGGAGCCGCGGCGAGGGTGACCTGGGGCCGCGGGGTCGCGGAGCGCTGGGCCGCGGACATGAAGAGGGTGGCGATGACGGCGAGGCCCGCGGCGGCGATGGTGACGCCGGCGGCGAGGCCCAGCGCCAGGCGCTCGGCGGACCGCGGGGAGGTGACGGCGGAGGTGCGGATCGACTCGGTGTTCATGGCCCGGCTCCCGTGTTCTGGAAATCTGGACATAGATATTGATATATCGACCGAACGGGCGGGTCAAGTTCAGGGAAGCGTGCATCGGGGCGGGCCGGCGGCCGCGGACGGCCCGGGTGGACCGGTTTATGCGTGTCTGCGGCGGTTTGGGCGTGTTTTCGGGCCCGGCCGGGGGGGTTTCGGGCGGGCCGCGGGGATTGCAAACAGGGATTTCGCCCCCGGGTCGGGCCCGGGCCCGGGCGAAGCCTGTTAGGGGGGCTGGGGGCGGGTCGCCGGAAAGGTGGTTCAGCCGCGGTCGAGCACGGCCTGCGCCTCCGGGGAGACCACGAACTCGCCGGCGGTTACGCGGCGGATGGCATCCACGAGGGCGACATCACCATCGTTCTTGGACACGTAGGCCCAGGCGCCGCTGTCGAGGGCGCGGTCGATCAGGTCGCGGCGGATGTGCCCGCTGAAGACGATCACGCGGGTGTCGGGGCACTGGGCGGTGATCTCGGCGAGCACGCCGAAGGGGTCGGGCCCGGGCATGTCGATGTCGAGGAGCACCACGGCGGGGCAGTGCTGACGGACGCTGCCGAGGAGCGACTCGGCATCGGGGAGCCAGCCGCGCCAGTCGAACCCGCCGACCAGGCTCAGCTTCCGGCGCAGCGCGCGGGCGACATCCTGGTTGTCATCCACACAGAGCACACTGATGCGATTCACCGGCTCGGTCATCCGAACGAACTCCCCGCACCAGCCCCGGCCATCACGGTGCCCGGGGGGTCATCCCCATCCGGCGAGGCACGCTCGCTCCGGAGTCACCGAGGGGGCAATCCGAAACCATCCGTGCCGCATGGACCACGGCCGGGCCGTGCCCGGCGGCGGCGTGCGCCAATGGGGCCGGGACTTCTGGTCTTCGCCATTCGTCCGCGCCGGAGCGGATGGGTTTGCGGCCGGCGCCTACCGAACGCTGGACTCTACACCCGCGACTGTAAGGCTACCAATGAAAAGTACTTAATGCCGAACCGAGGCCGCGCAGGGGCTGCGTGGGCGCGCCCGGCGTGGTTATACTCCGGGCGCGTGCGGGGTGAGCGCCATCTCTCTTCTCGAACGGCGGGGCTTCATGTCAAACAACCCTATCAGGGTGCTCTTCGTCGATGACAACGAACGGCTCACAGCCGCCTGGGCCCGGCTCATCGCGCAGCAGCCCGACATGCGCCTCGCGGGCACTCTGCACCGGGCCGATGACCTCCTGAGCGTCGCGCGGGGGGGAGTGGATGTGGTGCTGATCGACCTGACGATGGATGGGCGCGATGCGCTGGATGCGATCGCGGAGTTGTCGCGTGTTTGTCCCGGCGTGCGGACGGTGGTGTGCAGCGGGCAGAGCCGGGACCCGTGGGAGCAGCGGGCCAAGCTGGCGGGGGC
Organism: Phycisphaerales bacterium; assembly: GCA_020849615.1. Taxonomy (GTDB): domain Bacteria; phylum Planctomycetota; class Phycisphaerae; order Phycisphaerales; family UBA1924; genus JADLFW01. The sequence goes on along the minus strand of JADLFW010000036.1, from coordinate 87,806 downwards.
GGCGGAGTTCGTGGACAAGATCGAACCGCCGGCGGCGATTCTCGAGACGATCCGCCGGGTGGCCCGGCCCGGGCCGTCCACGGCGTGATCGGCGCGGGCCGTGCGTACTCAAGCTCACTGCGAATGAAGGTCGTGGACCGTTTGGTCCACGGCCTTCCCCTCTCCCTCGGGCGGTAGTCATCAGCTGTTGCGGGTCTGCCCGCCGGATTGCTTCTGGCCCGCTTGCGGCTGGCCCGTCTTGGTGTCCGAGCCCCTCTGCTGGCCCTGGTTCTGGCCCTGGTTCTGGCCCTGGTTCTGGCTTTGAGTGTGGCGGGCGCGCTCGCCGCCGCCGGCATCGTCGTTCTCAGCCGTGAACTCGGTGTCCTGGGCCTGGGTCTCGCCCTCGTTGCGGCGGTTGGGATCGCGTCCGACTGCGCCGGGCCGGCCCATCGTCGCATCCTTGGTGTCGGTGCGGTGGACGGGCGGCGCTTGGTACTCATGGCCCGAATGCTGGTTCGGTCCCTGCTGCCCGCTCTGGGCCTTCTGGCCGGACTGGCCCGTCTTGCTGGTGTCGCGATCGTGGCGCTCTTCGGGCTTCTTGGGATTCGGGGTGTTAGCCACGTGGGTCTCCATTGGAAAATCGATCGTGGGCGGGGCCCGGCGACAAAGCCGGCCCGGCTCGGCCACACGGAGGGTTTACGGCGCCGGGCGGGTAGGCCCGGTGAACTCGCGGTGAATCGCGCCTCATCCCGGCGGGAGACGCCCGGGGGTGTAACGGGGAGGCCGGGCCCGGCGTAGCGGGGGACCCCCGTGCGGCGTTGGCCGCGATACGCTGGGCGGGGGGACTCTGGGACTTCATCTGGCACCGGGAGCTCTTGCGTGATCCTGACATCCGGCCGAACTGTGCTCGTGCTTTGTGTGCTCGGGGGCATCCCGGGCGTTTCATCCGAGGGTGTGCAGCCTCCGGCGGCCGAACCGCCCGCGGCTGCCCCGGCCGAGAAGCCCGCGGAGAAGGCGGCGACGGTGAAGGAGCCCCCTAAGTACGACGCGGGGACGTTCTCGGCGCTGGCGGCGCGGAGCCTTGGCCCGGCCCTGATGTCGGGGCGGGTGGGCGACATCGTGGTGAACCCGGCCCGGCGGAGCGAGTTCTACGTGGCGGCGTGCTCGGGCGGGGTGTGGAAGACGACCAACGGGGGGTTGACGTTCAGCCCGATCTTCGATGGGCAGGGATCGTTCTCGATCGGGTGCCTGGCGCTGGACCCCAGGAGTCCCTCGACGCTGTGGGTGGGGACGGGGGAGAACAACAGCCAGCGGAGCGTGTCGTGGGGGGACGGGGTGTACGTCTCGCGCGATGCGGGCAAGTCGTTCAAGAACGTCGGGCTGCCGCAGTCCGAGCACATCGGGATGATCGCGATCGATCCGCGGGACTCCGAGGTGGTGTACGTGGCGGCGATGGGGCCGCTGTGGAGCTCGGGGGGCGAGCGCGGGCTGTACAAGACCACCAACGGCGGGGCGGCGTGGTCGCGGGTGCTGCACATCTCCGAGGACACGGGCATCAACGAGGTGCACATCGATCCGCGGGACCCCGACACCCTGTACGCGACGGCGTACCAGCGCCGGCGTCACGTGTGGACGCTGATCAACGGCGGCCCGGAGTCCTCGATCTACAAGTCGACCGACGCGGGCCGCTCGTGGAAGAAGATCGATTCGGGGCTTCCCGGCGTCGACAAGGGCCGCATCGGCATGACGGTTTCGCCGGTCGAGGGCGGGCCGATGTACGCGATCGTGGAGGCCGCCGAGGGCCAGGGCGGCGTCTTCCGGTCGACCGACCGCGGCGGGACGTGGGAGAAGCGCTCGGGGTACATGACGACCAGCCCGCAGTACTACAACGAGCTCTTCGCCGACCCGAGCAATCCGGATCGGGTGTACGCCGTTGATACGTTCATCGCGGTATCCGATGACGGCGGCGCCAGCTTCCGGCGGCTGCCCATCGCCGACATGCACGTCGATTTCCACGCGGTGTGGATCGACCCGACCGACACGAACCACCTGCTGGTGGGCAACGACGGCGGGCTCTACGAGACGTTCGACCGAGCCTCGTGGCGGCACTTCGAGAACCTGCCCATCACCCAGTTCTACCGCGTCGCCGTCGACAACTCCAGGCCTTTCTACTACGTCTACGGCGGCACGCAGGACAACAACACGCAGGGCGGGCCATCGCGCACCACCGACCGGGCCGGCATCACCAACGAGGACTGGTTCATCACCGTCGGCGGCGACGGCTTCCAGGTGGCGGTCGATCCCGAGGACCCCAGCACCGTCTACTGCGAGTGGCAGGATGGCGGGCTGACGCGGTTCGACCGGGCCAGCGGCGAGGAGGTCGACATCCGCCCGCGCGAGAAGGCGGCCGACAAGCCCTTCGTGTTCAACTGGGACACGCCGATCCTGATCAGCCCGCACAAGCGCACGCGGCTGTACGTGGCGGGCAACTACCTGCTGCGTTCCGATGACCGCGGCGACTCGTGGGAGCGCATCAGCGAGGACCTGACGCGCGGGGTCGACCGCAACCAGCTGAAGGTCATGGGCAAGATCCAGAAGCCCGACGCGGTCGCCAAGCACGCCTCGACATCGATCTTCGGCAACGCCGTCGCGCTGGCGGAGTCACCGCTGGTGGAAGGGCTGCTGTACGTCGGCACCGACGACGGGCTCATCCACGTGAGCGAGGACGGCGGCAAGACCTGGCGCAAGATCGAGAACTTCCCGGTCGTCCCCGAGATGACGTATGTCAGCGACCTGGAGGCCTCGAACCACAGCAAGGATGTCGTCTACGCGACGTTCGACAACCACAAGATGGGCGACTTCACACCCTACATCCTCCGCAGCGAGGACCGGGGCCGCAGCTGGAAGCCTCTCGCGGGCGACCTGCCCAAGCGCGACACGGTCTACACCATCGCCGAAGACCCCGTGAACGCCGAGCTGCTCTTCGCGGGCACCGAGTACGGCGCGTACTTCTCCCTGGATGGCGGCCAGAAGTGGCTCAAGATCGCGGGCCTGCCCACGATCGCGGTCCGCGACATGACGATCCAGCGCCGCGAGTGCGACCTCGTGATGGCGACCTTCGGCCGCGGGTTCTACATCGTCGATGACTACTCCCTGCTGCGGACGTTCAAGGCCGAGACGCTCGACAAGGCCGCGACCATCTTCCCCATCGCCCCGGCACCGGCCTACGTCGAGCGCAGCCGGCTGGGCGGGACATTCGGCCGCGGGTGGTCGGGCACCGACTACTACGCCGCGAAAAACCCGCCTTTCGGGGCGGCCATCACGTATTACCTCAAGGACAAGCCCAAGTCGCGCAAGGATCTGCGCAAGGAAGCCGAGAAGAAGGATGACTGGAAGTACCCCACGCTCGAGGAGTTCCAGGCCGAAGACCGCGAGCTCCCGCCCAGCATCATCCTGACCATCCGTGATGCCGCGGGCTCGATCGTGCGGCGCCTCGAGGTGCCCAAGGACAAGGGCCTGCACCGCGTCGCGTGGAATCTCCGCTACCCCGAGCCGGGCCCGGCCTCGCTCTCGCGGGGTGAGCTGGCGCCGTGGGACCTCGACACCTCGGGCACGCTCGCCCCGCCCGGCAAGTACACCGCCCAGCTGTCGAAGATCGCCGACGGCGTTACCGAGGACCTGACCCCGCAGGAGCCCTTCGAGATCACCGATCTCAACCTCGCCACCGGCGCGGCGACCGGCGATAAGCGCCAGGAGAAGTTCGACTTCGAACGTCGCCTTGCCGACCTGCAGCGCGCTGTCCAGGGCGCGGGCCGGGTCACCGATGAGGCCCAGAACCGCCTCACGCTCCTGCGCAAGGCCGCGGCCGACACGCCGGGCCTGGCGCCCGATGTCTTCAAGGACCTCGAGGCCCTGCGCACGCACCTCACCGACCTGCAGATCGCCCTCCGCGGCGACCCGACCTACGACCGCCGCGTGGTGCCGGAGAAGCCGTCGATCGCCGGCCGGGTGGGCTCATCGCTGGGCGGGCAGCTCGGGACGACGCAGCCGCCGACCACGACCTCGCGCGAGCAGTACCAGCTCGCCGCCGAGGAGTTCGAAGCGTTCCTTCCGAAGTTGAGGCAGTTCGACCAGGACCTCGCGGCGATCGAGGCCCGGCTGGAGGCCGCGGGCAGCCCGTGGACACCGGGCCGGATCCCTGATTGGAAGCGCCGGTAGCGCGGTGCGGGCGTGGGGATGTATGCTGTCGGCAGCCCCGGAGGTTGCCATGCGCCTGTCACTCGCCGCTTCGTGCTTCGTTTTCGCCGCGCTTCCGACGCTCCTGCGCGCCGATGATGTCTACTTCGCGGTCCCGCTGCCGCAGTTGACCCTCACGCAGGGCGCGCTGCCCGCCGAGGATGGCGAGAATCGGCGCTGGGGCATGATGGATGTTCTGCGCCCCTACGCCGTGCTGGATGGGCCCGGCGAGGCGGTGCTGACCGTCGTCGATGCCCAGCCTGACCCGTGGTCGATGGCGCAGTGGTCGCCGCAGTCGGCGATCCTGACTGTCAAGGCGCCGGGCCCGGGGCCGGTGACGGGCCGGCTGTTCGTTCCCGATGCCGACTGGACGAAGCTGGTGTCGCTCTCGTTCACGATCCCGGCCGATGCGGCCTCGCGCGATGCCCGGCGGACATTCAACGAGGCCGTGGTGACGTACTACGACCGGCTGCAATCGCGAGATTTCCCCGGCGGCGCATGGTTCCGCTACCGGGCGGACACCGCCCGGAAGGAGCTCCCCGAGCCCGCCCCCGATGCGCCCCGCCGCCCGCCATTCCGGCGCGATGATGTTTCGCTCGCCGACACGTACAACCTCTTCACGGGCGGCCGGGCCGTGGCCGAGAACCTGCAGCTCCCGCGCGGGCTGCCCCCGCCCGCGCCCGCGGGAGACGACGCCGAGAAGCCGGTGCCGCTGGGCTCGCTCGAGGGGATCACGGTGCGATCGTTCGACTGGCCCGCGATGCTGGCCAGCGCCGGCAACCCCGCGCCGGCGATCGATGCGCTGGCGACGTACATCCCCGCCGATCAGCACGCGGTCTTCTTTCCCTCGTTCGCAGCGCTGATGAAGGTGCTCGACCAGACCGACGAGGACGGGCTGCCGGTCTTCCGCTCCGTCCGCCCGCGGTCCGAGGATGCCCGCCTCACCGAGCGGTACCAGAAGCAGCTCGGGCTGCACGCGACGCGCTTCGCCCGGGCCCTGGGCCTGGCCGTCATCCGCTCCGTCGCGGTGACGGGCTCGGACCCGTATTTCCCGACCGGCACGGATGTGGCGGTGCTCTTCGAGGCGGCGGATGCCGCGGCGCTGCGCCCGGTCGTCTTGTCGCAGGTGATGATGTCGGCGGCGGCATCTCCGGCTTCGGAGAAGGTCTCGGGGGAGATCGATGGCGTGAAGTATGATGGCGCGGTGTCGCCCGACCGCGAGGTGTGCGCCTACGTCGCCGGGATCGGCGATGCGGTCATCGTGACCAACTCGCTGGCGCAGCTGCGCCGGCTCGCCGCGGTCGGCGCGAAGCAGTCCGAATCACTGGCCGCGCTGCCGGAGTTCCGCTTCTTCCGGGCCCGGTACCCGGCGGCCGACCCCGATGAGACCGCCTTCCTATTCCTCAGCGACCCGACCATCCGGCGCTGGTGCGGGCCCAGGTGGCGCATCGCCACCTCGCGCCGCCTCCGCGCCGATGCGGTCATGTCCGACCTCACCGCCGCGCACGCCAACGAGGTGCTCAAGGGGACGGGCCCGGCCGCCGAGATCAGGTCGGAGGTGCCGATGCAGACCATCGGCACGCTGACACTCGGGCCCGGCAGTGTGACGTCGTCGGTGTACGGGCGCTCGGCTTTCCTCACGCCGATCGTCGAGCTCGACATCACGGAAGTCACGCCCGATGAGGCCTCCTCCTACAAGCGGTGGCGCGACACCTACCAGCAGAACTGGAGCTGGGCGTTCGACCCCATTGGCATCAGCTTCGGCATCGGTGAGAACCGCGTCCGGGCCGATGTGACGGTCATGCCGCTGATCCTGGGGTCACGCTACGCGACGTGGATGAACATCGCCCGGGGCGCGACGATCGCGCCGCGGGCCGGCGACCCGCACGAGACGCTGGCCCACGGGGTGCTCGCGGTGAACGTGGAATCCGAGGCGGTGCGCAACGCCACCGGCATGGCACGGATGTTCGCCCCTGATCTCAACATCGACCCCCTGAGCTGGCTGGGGCAGTCGGTGGCGCTCTACGCCGACCCCGATCCGTACTGGCAGGAGATGCTCGCGGCGACGAACGCCGAGGATTTCGTCGGTGAGCACATCGACCGGCTGCCGGTGGCCCTGTACGCGGAGGTCTCGAGCCCGCTGAAGCTGACCGCGTTCCTGGCGGCGGCCCGTTCGTTCGTCGACCAGTCCTCGCCCGGCATAACGGCGTGGGAGACGCTGAAGCACAACGACCAGCCCTACGTGAAGGTGGGTCTGTCCGAGTCGGCCCGGGCCCAGGCGGGGGGCGATGCCTTCGACCGCATCGCCATCTACTACGCGCCGACGCCGCGGGCCCTGATCGTTTCTCTCAACGAGGAGGTGCTGAAGCGGGCCCTGGACCGCCAGTCGGCCCGGGCCGGCAATGCAGAGCCCGACAAGCCGGCCGCCGGCGCAGCGCCGTACTGGATCGGCCAGAGCATGGGCCTGCGGTTCACCGACGCCGGGCTGGCGCTCGTGCAGGGCCCGGGCGGCGAGGCCTACCGCTCCGCCATGCAGCAGCGGGCGTGGTCGAACCTCCCGATCCTCAATGAGTGGAAGCGGCAGTTCCCGGACCTCGACCCTGTCGAAGTCCACGAGAAGCTCTTCGGTGTGCGCCTGATCGACCCGGCGGGGGGCAAGTACATCTGGAACGAGCCGTTCCGCACCATGGAGTCGACCGTGTACGGCCACGCGGGCGAGCCCAGGCCCGGGCCCGGCGGGCTGGGGGTTCTTGACACCATCCGGAGCGGCAACCTGGGGCTGACGTTCGAAGCCAGCGGGCTGCGGGCGCGGGCCGAGATCGAACGCAACCCCGCGGCGCCGGCGGCAAAGTGATCGGAAACGCGACCGGGCAGATTCGAACTGCCGACCTGCGGTTTAGGAAACCGCTGCTCTATCCAGCTGAGCTACGGTCGCACGACCAACGATAGCACCCGCATCCGCCGCGCATCCCGCGCGTCGCCCGGCACCCCGGCCCGGACTTCTACAGCCCGGACTCGTGGGATGCCGCCGCCGCCGCCCGGAACCGGGCCGCGCGGGCCGGGTCGCCGTGTTCGTCGAACATCGCCGCGACGCGCTGCAGCACGCGGTTGTGCGGGTCGTGCTCGTGAACCGTCCTGACCACCGAAAGGATCTTCTCGCCGTCGACCATCAGCGGGGCCGCCTCTTCCCACCGGTTCAGCCCGCCCAGCACGGCGCCCAGCACCAGAGCGCGGGTCTGGAACTCGATGGCCGGCGCCTGCGGGTAGGCCCGCGCGGCTTCCATCGCCCGCCGGGCCAGCGGCTCGGCGTCGCTCCAGCGCCCCATCGCCGCGTAGACCTCGCCGAGGTACGCGCGGGCCCGGCTTGTTTCGTAGTCGTCCGGGCCCAGGTGCTCCTCGGCATAGCTCAACAGCTCGGACAGCTCGCGGATCGATTCCTCATCGCGCCCGACGCACGAGAGGGTCCACGCGTACTCGCGGCGGATGACGCAGACGCCCATGTCGTCCTTGCCGCCCAGCTCCTGCGTGTAGATCCGGGCCCGGCGGCGGCGGCACTCCAGCGTCTCGCCGTACCGGTTCATGCGCCACAGGCACAGCGAGAGCGGCTCCATGCACTCGGCGACCAGGAGGTGATCGGGCCCGAACGCTCGCTCGTAGATCAACAGCGCCTCCCGCAGCGTCCGCTCCGCGCCCGGAAAGTCGTTGTCGGCCATCTGCCCCGCGCCCAGCAACATGAGAGACTGGGCCGTTTCGGGGTCGTCGGGCCCGATGAGCTCGCGCTTGAGCTCGACCACGGCCCGCCGCATCTCCGACCGGCCCGCGATCTGCACCGAGCCGCGCAGCTGGCCGACGAGCTTTTCCAGGTCCGCCGCCCGCGCCTGCTCTCCCTTGGCCCGGGCCACCTCGGCCAGCCGGTCGAGGCTGCGGACGACATCGGGGTGCTCATCGCTGAACAGCCGGTAGCGCATGATCAGGGCCTCGCGGGCCGCGGGCTCGGCGGCGCCGGGCGTCCCGGCCCGCACCGCCACCTCGGCGACCGTGTCGAGGCTCGCCGCCACATCCGGGTGGTTCTCGGCGCCGAAGAGGCGCCGCCGCATCCCCAGCGCGGCCGCCGCGTCCCGGGCTGCGCCGGCCATGTCGCCCCGGGCCAGGCGGATCCGGGCCAGGGTGTCGAGGCTTTGCGCCACATCGCGGTGCTCGGCGCCCCACAGCCGCTGGCGGGACGCCAGGGCCCGTTCGGCGTTGCGCTGCGCATCGTCGTACTTCTCGCGGGCGAGCAGGACCTCGGCGAGGAAGTTGTGCCCCAGCGCGGTCTCGGCCGTGTCCTGCCCCGACGCCTGCTCGCGCAGGCGCAGGGCGATCCGCGCGTGCGATTCCGCCCAGTTCAGCACGCCGTGGTCGAGGTAGATCGAGGACATCATCGTGCGGACGGCCGCCTCCAGCAGCGGCTGCTCCTGCATGAGCCCCGCCGCCAGCTTCTCATCCAGCACCGTCAGCGCCCGCCGCTCCGGCGATTCGGTGTCGATCAGCCGCGCCGTCGCCGGGGGCATCACCTCACGCAGGATCTGGCCGATCGCCTCCAGCTTCTCCGTCTCCGACTGGGCCCGCGCCCGCTCGGCCGATTCACGCTCCGAGGCCCCGCTCGCCCGCGCCAGCCCGTAGGCCGCCGTCCCGATCCCGACCCCGACCGCGATCAGCACCACGGCCGCGGCGACCACCAGCGTCCGGTGACGCCGGGCCGCCTTGCGGAGCACGTACCACGTGCTGTCGCGCTTCGCCTCGATCGCCTCCCCCGCCAGGTACCGCCGCAGGTCCGCGCCCAGCGCCACCGCCGTCTGGTAGCGGCGCTCGCGGTCCTTGGCCAGGGCCTTCAGCAGGATCGTGCCGAGCTCGCCATCGACAGGCCCGCGCCCGCGGGCCGAGGTCCTGGCCCACGGCCGCTCCGGCTCCGTGCCGCGGATGTGCTCGATCATGCGCTGCGAGGAGCCGCTGTCGGGGTAGGGCAGGCGCCCCAGCAGCAGCTCGTACAGCACCACGCCCAGCGAGTACACATCCGTCCGCGTGTCGACGTTCTCGCCGTCGCCCGACACCTGCTCCGGCGAGGCGTAGGCCGGCGTGCCGACGAACTCCCCCGTCAGCGTCTGGTGCAGCCCGCCCGGCACCAGCAGGCGGGCGATGCCGAAGTCCAGCAGCCGCGGGCGGTCCTCGGCGTCGACGAGGATGTTCCCCGGCTTGAGATCGCGGTGCATGATGCCGCGCTGGTGCGCGTACTGCACCGCCTCGCACACCTTGGCCATGACCTCGAGCTTGGCCCGCACCGCCGCCTGCGGATCCGTCGCGCTGTCCTGGGCCCGCCGCTCCAGGCGCTGGGCCCAGTGGTCGAGCCGCTCGCCGCTGACGTACTCCATGGCGACGAAGACCCGGCCATCGCGGGTGAGGCCGCGGTCGTACAGCGTGACGATGTACGGGTGGCGCAGCCCGGCGACCAGCGCGATCTCCTGCTCGAACCGCCGCCGCCCGCTGACCGTCGACAGCGCATCGCTCGTCGGCACCTTCAGCGCCACCCGCCGCCGCGTCGCCGTCTGCAGCGCCTTGTAGATGATCCCCTGCCCGCCCCGGGCCACCTCGCCCAGCGTCTGGTACCCATCCACCAGCGGCCCGGTCGAAGCCCCCAGCGTCACGCCGGGCCCGGCGCCGAACTGGAACAGGAACTCCCGGTTCTCGCGGATCTCCTGCACCGCCCGACGGCACGCCGCGCACCCGCGCACGTGCTCGTTGAGCGCCGCATCGGCGCAGTCGCCATCCGCCACCGACTCCAGCCGGGCCGCGTCCGGACAATCAGCGCTTGATCGTTCACTTCCCACGGCCACCCTCCGCCGCCGGGCCCGAGCGGCGCACCTCGGATGTGCCCACGCCGATGTGGCCGGCCCAGTGCGCCAAGTTTCCCGAGATGTGCCGGGCGTAGTACGTCAACACCCACGCGCCGACTCGCGCCGCCGGCCGCCCGTCGGGGGCCCGCCCTTCGCCCGTCGAGAACGCCAGCGATTGGCCGTCCGGCGAGAAACTCAGTTCGAAGATGCTCGGCCCCGTGTCGATGAGCGTGATGAGCAGCTCCCCCGTCCGCGAATCCCACAGCTTCACCGCGCCGCCCCGCTCGCCCGTCGCCACCAGGACCCCATCGGGATGCGCGGCGATCGCGAAGATGTTCTGCGGGCCCGTCTCCCATTCCCGCAGGATGTTCCCGGTCCCCGTCTCCCACACCACCACGCGGCCCCCGTCGTCCCCTGTCATGACCCTGCCGCTCGAGCCCCCGAAGCACGCCGCCCGCATCTGCCTCCCGCCTTCGACGCCCAGCGAACGGATCTTCTGCACGCCGGGCCAGCTCCACAGCATGCACCGTCCGTCCGCGCCGACGGTCGCGAGCATCGAGCCGTCGCCGCTGATCACCGGCGTGACCAGACGCCCGGTGTGCGCGGGGAAGTCGGTTGTCTCGACGATCCGGCCGTCCGGGCCCAGCCTCCAGACCCACAGCCGCCCATCGCGCCCCCCGGCGGCCGCGGCACGCCCGTCCGACGACATCGCGATATTGGTGAAGTGCCGCAGCACCGCCGGGCCCGGGCCGTCCGGATGGCGGAACACATCAATCTGCTTCCCGGCCCGGCAGTCCCACACCCGCATCGTCCCGTCGTGCCCCGTCGAGACTGCGATCCGGCCGTCGGCGGACACCGAGGCGGCGGAGGCCGTGCCGGTGTGCCCCTGCATCGGCGGGCCCGCGTCGGAGAGATCCGGCATCAGCATCCGCACCGCCCCGTCCTGGCCGGAGCAGATCAGCCCGTCGCCGGCCGCGGTGAACCGCACCGAGTTGATGCTGCCGAAGGGGAACCACCGCGAGCGGAGCCATCGGCCCGGCTCGGTCTCCCAGACCCGCACGTCGTCACCCATCCCGACCGCGATGAGGTCGCCCGACCACGCGAACGCGGACGCCGGCGAATCGCACCCGCCGAACTGGCCGATCACGCGGGCCTCCTCGACATCCCAGAGCCGCACCTGCTGGTCATGCGTCCCGATCGCGAGCCGCCGCCCGTCGCCCGACAACCCTCCGGAACTGACCGTCGCGCTGCTGGGCGCTGCGTATTTGCGGGCCGGGCTCTCGGAGCTGTCGCTGCACCAGACGTACGCTCCGCCGCCCACGAACCCGAGCTGGTGGCGGCCATCGGGCGCGAACTGGAGCACGCGGGGATTGCCTTCCAGCAACGGCACACCCTCCGCGAACTCGGGCAGCACCGGCGCCATGCGCACCGTGCGGCCCGTGCCGGCGTCCAGGAGCACCATCCGTCCGTTTGAAGCGACGCCGATCATCCAGCGGCCATCGTCGGAAATGACGGCTTGCCGCGCGGGGTCGAAGACGCCCTCGGCGACCACTTGCGGCTTGAGCGAGTCCGAGTCGTAGATGACCAGCTCCCCGGCCCGGCTCACGGCCGCGATGCGCCGCCCGTCCGGGCTGAGCGTGAACGTGCCGAAGCGAGACTCGGGGTCCGGCGCCCGCGCGACCTCCGTGCCGGCCCGCGCGTCCAGCACCCACACCGAGCCGGCGTCGCGGCACAGGAGCCTGGAGGCATCATCGCTCCACGCGATCTTCTGCGCTTCCGCGACCGTGACTCCCCACGAGTCGACCGGTTCATCCCGGCCGAGCCGCCAGGCCGTGGCCCGGCCCTCGTCGGACATCGCCACGAACCCTCCGCCCGGCCCGGTGGCCGGGCGGATCTTGACCGTCCGCGCCGAGGTGGTCCACGTCGCCACGCACGGCTGCCTCACGTAGAGCTCCACCAGCGCCCACCACGCCCGGATCACATCCGGGGGCGACCGCAGCCCCACGGCCGGATCGCGCACGGATACGAGCCCTTCCGCCCCTGCCGCGTCGAGAAGCTCGGTCCAGATCACTTTCTCCGCGCGCTCGGACTGCCCCGCCGCCGACCGCGCCCGCCCGACGCTCAGCCGCAGATCCCGGTTCATCGCCGTCAGCGCTGTGTTGTTCGATCGCAGCTCGATGTTCTTCGCCGACAGCTTGACCAGGAACACGGCCGTTACGACCAGCAGCACGGCGACCGCCGCGGCGCCGATCGCCAGCACCCCTCGATGCTTCGACACCGACTTGCGCAGGATGTACAGCGTGCTGTCGCGCCGGGCGTCGATCGCCTCCCCCGCCAGGTAGCGGCGCAGGTCCGCGCCCAGCTCCCCCGCCGTCTGGTAGCGCCGCTCCCGCTCCTTGGCCATCGCCTTGCGCAGGATGGTCTGCAGCTCCTCATCGGGCGCCGGGCCGGATCCGTCCCCTTTGAAGTCGGGCTCGGCGGTCGCGATCCGGTTCAGCACGCTGTGCAGCGAGCCCGCGACCGCGTACGGCAGCCGCCCCGTGAGCACCTCGAACAGCACCACGCCCAGCGAGTACACATCCGTCCGTGTATCGATCTGGTCGGGGCTGCCCGCCACTTGTTCCGGCGAGGCGTACGCCGGCGTTCCCGCGAACTGGCCCGTCAGCGTCTGGTGCTCGTCCGCGCGCAGCGTGGTCCGGGCCACGCCGAAGTCCAGCAGCCGCGGGTTCTCATCGCTGTCCACCAGGATGTTGCTGGGTTTGAGGTCGCGGTGCATGATCCCCCGCGTGTGGGCGCTCTGCACCGCATCACAGACCTTGATCATCAGCCCCAGCTTCGCCCGCAGCCCGGGGCTCCGGCGGGCCGTCCCGCGCCCGAGGCGCCCCGCCCACTCATCCAGCCGCAGCCCGCGGATGTACTCCATCGCGATGTAGAACCGGCCGTCCGGGGTCACGCCGCTGTCGTACACCGTCACCACGAAGGGATGACGCATCGAGGCCACCAGCGTGATCTCGTTCTCGAACCGGTGCCGCTCGCTCGCGTTGTGGATCACCGCCAGCGCCGACATCTTCAACGCCACCTTGCGGCGCGTGGCCAGCTGCACCGCCTTGTACACCACCGCCTGCCCGCCCCGCCCCAGCTCGTCCGCGATCTCGTACCCCGGAACCAGGTCGGGCCGCGGCGCCGGGCCGTGGACGCGCTGGACATCCCACGGCATCATGGGCACCACGTCGGCCAGGAACCGACGGTTGTCCTTGATCTCGGCCAGGCTCGCGGCGCACGTCTTGCACCCGTCGATGTGGGCGATGACATCCGGATCCGCGCACTCACCCGCGGCGACCGACTCCAGCACAGCGCAGCCCGGGCATCCCGGCGCGGGCCGGTCCTCCCCCATCACTCATCCTCCCGGAACGCGCCGGTGATCTCCGCCACGATCTCCTTCAGCCGGTTGGTCACACGGTTCTTGGCGACGTACACCTCATCGACCGTCATGCCGCACTCCCGCGCGACCTCCTCGGCCGGCACGTTCTGCAGCCCCACCAGCTCGAACGCCCGGATCGTCCGTTCCGCCATCCGGCTCGATTCCCTGAGCTGCCGCACCGCCTCCAGCAGGATCGCCTGCTTCTGCGACTGATCCCACGTCTGCGCCAATCGCTCCCCATCCGCCTGGTCGATGAAGGCCGAGTCGCCGCGCCAATCCTTTCGCCGGGCCCGGGCCCGCACCGCGTCGATCGCCCGGTGGTGCGCAATCCCCATCAGCCAGGACCCCAGCCGGCCTTTGCCCCGCTGGTATTTGCCCTGCAGATAGTCGCGCGAGAACTCGGCCAGCGTCTGCTGGGCCACATCCGCCGCATCATCCTCGCTCAGCCCCAGAGTTCGCGCAAACCCGATGATGACCGGGCGGTAACGCGTGTCGATCTCGCCCCACGCCGCGGCGTTGTCGCGGTCGGTCAGTCCGTTCAGGAGCAGTGTGCTGGTCACGGTCCGGCGCGGGTCCACAACCCCCCCCTTTAACCTCTCAGCATACCAGCAAACGCCGACCGCCCCCCAGATTTCTCCGGTATTGCGAAATCTGCTGCAAGGTTGCCCGCCCCGGCCCGCACCCGTTCCGGCGCCGCCCTCCGGGGACTCTACGAACTCCTCTTGCTCGCCCTTCGACGCCCTCTCCCTTGCGGCGGCCGGGCTCTAACGGCCCGGCCTCCGCGTTTCCCTCCGCCGCGGACTTCCCCCGATATCCTGGGACCCGACCCCTAGGATCCTGCCGGGCCCGGCCGCGCTTCGTGCCGCGGGTCCACCGAAACACGGGAGGTATCCGCCATGACCCCGCCCCCACGCTCCTCACGCGTTCACCCCGTCATCTGCGCACTGCTGGTCATGGCCACAGCGGCGGTCCCCGCCCTCGGGCAGTCCGGCCGGCCCGATGCCGCCCGGACCCAGCCCCGCACCCAAGCCGCTGCACAACCCCGGCCGACCCCGGATCCCCGCGGCGCGGCAGCGCTCGAGGCCTCCCGGGCCGCCGTCGCCAAGCTCTCCTCCCTCGCCTACACCGCGACCATCATCGTCAAGGGTGAAACCCCCATTCAGGGGGATGTCCTCATCAAGAAGGCGGATGCCGGGGGCTGGAAGCTCTACGCCAGAACCGGGGATGGCGATGCCGCCCGGGTCGCCGCCTACGACGGGCTGAGCGTCCGGGCCATGGATGATGAACACAAGATCGTGTGGGAGCAGTCCACCGAGAAGATCCGCGCGATGCGGGCGGTCTTCGCCCGCCAGAAGGTCGAGCAGGGTGTCATCTGGGAACTCCTCGGCGATGAGGACTGGCTCGCCGCCGACATCGACTTCCAGAACTCCGCCACCATCGACGGCGTGCCCTGCGAGGTGATCACCCTCCGGGCCAAGGTCGAGCGATCGCAACTGCCGCCAACTGCCCCCGCGGCGCCCGCCGGTGGCGACGGCGCGGGCCAGTCCACCACGAACCCGCCGCAGCGCCCGGACTCCTCATCGACGCAAGAGGTCCGGCTCTTCCTGTCCACGGCCGACCACCTGCCGCGGCGGATCATCCGCAAGAGCGAACCGGGCCCGGGCCCGGTCACCATCAACCTCTCCGCCTTCGAGACCGACAAAGCCATCCCCGATTCCTATTTCAACATCGACACCCCCTCCGGCTACACGGTGAAGGCCGCCAACCCCTCACCCACCCCGAAGCCCGATGGATCCCGCACCATCACGCGCAGGCCCGACCCCGAGCCGGGCGCCCCGGCTTCGTTCGGGCTGGCGATCGGCTCGGAGGCGCCGGCGTTCACGCTGCAGGATGCCTCCGGCAGAACCCACACCCTCGCCGATTACAAGGGCAAGGTGGTGGTCCTCGACTTCTGGGGCTCGTGGTGCCCGCCCTGCCGGGCCGCCATGCCCGGAATCCAAAAGCTCCACGAGAAGTACAAGGACAAGCCCGTCGCGGTGCTGGGCCTGAACTTCGAGCAGTCCGCCAAGGCCGACCCCGCCAAGTTCATGCAGGAAAAGGGCTTCACCTACGGCCTGCTGCTGAAGGCCGAGACGATCGCCCGCGACTACAAGATCGCCGGCTGGCCCACCTTCTATATTCTTGATCCCCAGGGCCGGATCGCCTGGAGCGCCATCGGCCACGACCCCTCCCACGAAGCGCAGATGGCCAAGGTCATCGACGACCTGCTCTCCAAGTAACCTGCTCCTTCATGACCGACATCCTGCAGGTCCAGTCCCTCATCAAGTCTTACCCCACCCTCACGGCGGTCCGCGATCTGTCCTTCTCGATCCGCGCGGGCGAGGTCATGGCCATGGTCGGGCCCAACGGCGCCGGCAAGACCACCACCATGCGCTGCATCGCCGGCGTCTTCCCGCCCACCCGCGGCTCCATCTCCATCTCGGGCCACGATGTCGTCAAGGACCCGGTCCGGGCCAAGCAGCTCCTCGCCTACGTCCCCGACGACCCCAGGCTCTTCGACACCTTGACCGTCGATGAGCACCTCGACTTCATCGCTTCCGCCTACCGACTCCGCGACTGGAAGGCCCGGGCCGATGCCCTGCTCGACCGCTTCGAGCTCACGCCCAAGCGGACTTCCGCCGTCGCCGAGCTCTCCCGCGGCATGCGGCAGAAGGCCGCCATCGTCTGCGCCTACCTGCACCAGCCTTCGCTCGTCATGCTCGATGAGCCGATGACCGGGCTCGACCCCCGCGGCATCCGCACCATCAAGGAATCGATCCGCGAGCTGGCGGCGATCGGCGCTGCGTTCCTCGTCAGCTCCCACCTGCTCGCGCTGGTCGAGGACCTCTGCACGACGCTGCTCATCGTCCACCAGGGCCGCCGCGTCTTCTTCGGCCCGATGCAGGAAGCCCGGGCCGCGTTCGCCTCCCCGGCCGGGGATGCCGGCGGCGCCGATGCCTCTCTCGAAGAGATCTTCTTCCGGGCCACCGAAGGCCCGGCCGCGAACGGCGGGCCCGGCGTGCCGGCGGAGCGGGCCTGAGGTGCTCATCCCCCGCGCCATGTGGCTGCTCCTCTACCTGCGGATCAAGGGCTCGATCCGCCGCGCGCTCTTCAGCGGGTCGACGCGCAAGACCATCGCCACCGTCGTCGGCGGCGTCGCGATGGGCCTGTGGCTCATGAACCTGGTCTTCCGCGGGTTCACCCACGCCCGCACCTCGGCGGAGGGGATCCGCCTCGCCGGGCCCGCCGTGCTGGCGTGGATCTGCCTCATGCCGTTGGCCTTCGGCGGGGCTTCGCGCATGCTGGCGTTCTCCCCCGCGGAGATCGACCAGCTCTTCCCCGCGCCGTTCTCGCGTCGCCAGCTCGTCGCCTTCCGCATCGTCAAGGTCTCGCTCGCCTCGCTCTTCACCGGCGTCTTCTACACGCTGATTTTCGGGGGTGCCTCCATCTCGTGGGGCCTCTCCTTCATCGCCGCGTGCCTCGCGTGGATCTTCACCGGGCTGTTGACGATGTCGTTCGCGCTGATCGAAGCGACACTGGCGCAGCGGGCCTCGCTGCTGCGGCTGCTCCCGCAGGGCCTGCTGCTGGCGGCGCTCGCCGCGATCGTGTGGCAGGTCTTCGGCGCCCCCCGCGCCGGCGACCCCGCCGCCCAGGCCCGCGCGGTGCTCGAAGCCCCGGTCATCCAGGCCCTGGCTATCCCCTTCCGCCCGTTCATCATGCTCTTCTCGGCCCAGTCCTGGACCCGCGAGGCGCCGCTGTGGCTGGGTATCTGCCTCGCCGAGGTACTCATCCTGGCGATGGTGACGCTCCGCCTCGACACCGCGTGGCTGGACACATCGATCGCCGCCACCCACGCCCGGGCCGAGCGCCTCGAGCGGCGGCGCCAGGGCAAGCGGCCCGCGCGGGGCGGGCTGAGCGGGCGGTTGAAGCGGCTCGTGCCCGAGCTGGAGTTCGCGGGCCCGGCCCGCGCGGTCATCCGCCGACACCTGCACGCTTCGCCGGCGATCCTGGTCACGCCCGTGGCGGTCGCCGCCGGGCTGGGCGCGATTGTCACGATTTGCTTCTGGTTCATGCCGGGCGATGCGGCGCGGAACCTCGTCAGGTCCATCACCATAACGCTGGGCCTGGCCCTGTTTCTGACCCTCCCCTCCTTCAGCCGGGCCGACTTCCGCTCCGACATCGACCATCTCGAACTCCTCAAGTCGCTCCCGCTGAGCGCCGCCGCGATCACGCGGGCCCAGCTCATCATCCCCACCGCTCTGCTCATCATCACCGCGTGGGAGGTGCTGGCGGCCGCGGCGGTCGTCGTGCCGAATCCGGGCCTGCTCGCCGGCATCGCGATGGTGATCCCGCCCGCCGCCATCCTCATGATCGCCATCGAGAATGCGCTCTTCCTCTTCGCGCCCGTACGCCCGGGCCCGGCGCAGGCCGCGGCGCTGCAGGTCACCGGCAAACGCATCATCACACTGGCGGCCAAGGCGATCGTGCTGGCGATCTGCGCGGGCCTGGCGTTCGGAGTCGGGTACCTGGCGCACCTGGCCACGGGTTCCTGGCCCGTCACGGGCCTCGCGGCGGCCCTGGCCTTGTCGGTAGAGGCGTCCCTCGCGATCGCCGTGGTGACAGCCCTCTACCGCGGCTTCGATGTCGCGGTCGACATGCCCGATTGATTCAGTACCCGGCGGGCCGCCCGCCCTTTCGCGGATCGCTGGCCGCCTCGTAGCCGGGCCCGGTGCGCGCAGCACGGATCAGCTGCACCGCGCCGACCGTCTCGCGCCGGCCCGTCACGTGGCCGCGCGCCTTCAGATCGGCCTCGACCTCGCCGCCGCGGAGCGGGTCCTCGAGCTGGAGGACATCGGGCTCCCACTGGTGGTGGAAGCGGGGGAGGCCGACGGCGTCGATCGCGCCGAGGTCGAAGAGCAGCACGTGCAGCGAGGCCTGCACCGTCCCCGTGATGATCCTCGGCCCGCCCGAGGCGCCCGCCATCAATACCACACGCTCTGCTTCCCCCGAATCCCGAATGTCGGATGTCGGATGCCGGTTTTCAAACACCATCACCGGCGTCATGCACGAGAGCGGGCGCTTGCCTGGCGCGGGCAGGTTGCGGTCGCTCTGCACCAGGCCGAAGGCGTTGGGCTGCCCGCGGCGCGTCGTGAAGTCGTCCATTTCATTGTTCAGGATGAACCCGTACCGCGGCACCGGGACGAGCGATCCGAAGATCAGGTTGATCGTCTCCGTGCAGCTCACCGCGTTGCCGCGCTCATCGATCACGCAGAAGTGGCTCGTGCCCCCATCCTCGGGGAGCTGCTCGGCCGTGCCGTACTCGGCCTGCGGACGCGTCCGGTCCATCTCGATCAGCGCCGCCTGCCGGTCCAGGGCCGGGCCCGACAGCAGCCGCTCCACCGGCACCGCCGCGTACGCCGTGTCGCCCAGCCACCGGGCCCGGTCCGCGAAGGCGTGCTTGGTCGCCTCGGCGACGAGGTGCAGGTACGGGCCCGTGCCGGGCCGCATGTCCTTCAGGTCCGCGGCCCGGCGGTCGATCAGCCCCAGGATGTGCGCCACCGCGATCCCGCCGCTGGATGGCGGCGGCATCGAGAGGATCCGCCTGCCGCGGAAGCCGATCTCCAGCGGCCGCAGCTCTTCAACCTTGTACCCGCGCAGGTCATCCGCCGTCATCTCGCCGCCATCGCCGCGCACCGCCTCGACGATCGCCTCCGCCACGGGGCCTTCGTAGAACGCCGCGGCGCCCTTCTCCGCGATCAGCATCAGCACAT
The DNA here is from genome assembly GCA_020849615.1 of Phycisphaerales bacterium. Lineage (GTDB taxonomy): Bacteria > Planctomycetota > Phycisphaerae > Phycisphaerales > UBA1924 > JADLFW01. The sequence goes on along the minus strand of JADLFW010000036.1, from coordinate 68,490 downwards.
CCGCCTGCTCCGGCAGCCGGATCACATCGCCAGCCGCGACCTTGCCCCGCCGCAGCAGCCGATCCCACAGGAACGGGAAGCGGCCGGGCCGCGATGGCTCCTTCTCCAGCCACTCGATCACTTCCTTCACGTTGTCCACGTAGTGCTTGTCAACCGCGAAGCCCTGCTCGGCCGCGCGGATGGCCGGGCCCAGCACCGTGCGGCGGTCCATCGTGCCGTACCGCTCCAGCGCGTACAGCAGCCCGGCGACATTGCCGGGGATCGCCACCGCCTTGCCCCCGTGCGTACTGGCGTCCGGATCGGCGAGGCCTTCGTAGTAATCGGGCCGGGCCCACGCCCCGGCCTGCTCGCGGTAGTTGATCGCGGTCGTCAACGGGCCCGCGCCGGGCCTGCGCGGATCATCCTTGAGGTGAACGATCATGAACCCGCCGCCGCCGATGCCGCAGGAGTACGGGCGGACCACCGAGAGGCAGAACGAGGTCGCCACCGCCGCATCCACGGCGTTGCCTCCCTTGCGGAGGATCTCGACGCCCGCCTCGGAGGCGATGACGTGATCGGCAGCGACCGCCGCCGTCGGAAAGTCCTCGCGCGCCATCGCCCCGCCCGGCACCGTTGTCGCCATGACCGCTCCCAGCATCACCGCGCCCGCCAGTTTCACGTGCTTGCCCCTCTTCACACCTCGGCCCGGATCGACCGGGCCCGGCTCGCACACGGTAGCGTTTCCGGGCCCGCAGGCCCGCCCGTTCCCGCACAAACCACTGGATACGGCCCGCAGTTCTGGTAGGGTGGATCGGCCCGCCTTTCGGCGGCAGCCGGGGGCTATTAGATATGCAACAGCGAGTCCGGATTGCGGCCATCGCCGCCGGCGTGACCCTCGGGGCCTTTGGGGCCGGGTATCTCACCGCCGGGCCGCTCGACCCGCCGGGCGGGTCGGTCGCCTCCACATACAAGACCCTCTCCGAGATCGAGCCGCGGATCGCGATCAGCCAGGCCACCACGCCGGGCGACGCCGACAGCGTGTTCCGGATCACCCAGCCCGGTTCGTACTACCTGACGGGAAACCTCACCGGCGTCAGCGGCAAGCGGGGCATCGAGATCGCCGCGAGCAACGTCACCATCGACCTGCGCGGCTTCGCCCTGCAGGGCGTCGCCGGCTCCCTGCAGGGCATCGCTTCGGGGGCCTCCGGGCTCAACACCATCACCATCCGCAACGGCACGATCTCGGCGTGGGGCGCCTCGGGGATCGACTTGCTCGGCGTGGGCACGTTCGCCGAACATTCGATGATCTGCGACGTCGTGTCGCGCGACAACGGCGAGACCGGCATCCGAACCGCGCTCTACTCCGTCGTCCGCGGCTGCCTCGCCGCCGACAACATCAACTATGGGATCCTCCTGACAAACGGCGGCGCGATCGAGAACAGCGTCGCCGAGGGCAACGACCAGCACGGCATCGTCGTAGGCAACGGCGCCTCGGTGACCAACTGCTCCGCCCAGTACAACCGCGGCGATGGGATCAACATCGGCCGCGGGTCCTCGGCCACCGGCTGCGGCGCGCAGAACAACACCGGTGCGGGTTTCGCGGCCGATTCCGCGGCCACCTTCTCGGCGTGCTCGTCGTTCAGCAATACCGGCGCCGGCTTCCGCATCGTCTCATCCACCGTCACCGACTGCTCGGCCCGGGAGAACCGCGGCGGCGGCATCATCGCCGGCGATGACTCGCTGATCGCCGCGTGCACATCGGTGGCCAACACCGGGCCCGGCATCTCGGCCGCCTCCCGCTCCGCCGTCCGCGGCTCCACATCCTCGGCCAACACCACCGACGGCATCGTGGTCGGCGACGGTACGACCGTCGAGACCTGCACCGTCGACGACAACACGGGCCGCGGCATCGCCGCCAACAACGGCTGCCGCATCACCGCGAACATGACGCGCAACAACCAGCTCGACGGCATCGCCGTCAACTTCTCGTGCACCGTCGAGGGCAACAACTGCAACGGCGATGGCGCCGCCGCTGGCACCCACGGCGCCGTCCGCGTGACGGGCCAGGCCAACCGCATCGACTCCAACAACATCACCTTCGCCGATCGTGGGTTGCTCATCACCTCCGGCGGCAACACCATCATCCGCAACAGCGTCAAGGGTTGCGCCGTCAACTTCGATATCGTCGTCGGCAACGACGCCGGGCCCATCGGATCCGCCGCAACCGCCGCCAGCCCGTGGGCCAACATCCAGTACTGACCCCGGTCTGGCTCCTCCGATAATCCGGCCCCCGCCCTTCCCGCTGGCTTCCCGCCGGCGTTTCGGTCACAATACGGTTCTCGCCGCCGGGGATTTTCGGAGACCGTCCATGCCGCGCCCTCGCCCGCTCGCCCTCCTGCTGGTCGCCGCCTGCGCTGCCTTCGCTCGGGCCCAGCCTGACGCAGCGCCGGGCCAGGCCGTCCGCTACGACGGTCACTCCGTCGCCCGCATCACCGTCAACACCGCCCGCGACCTCCAGGCCGTGACTGCCCTGGCCGATTCGGTCTGGTCCCACCGCATCGGCATCGGCGGCGAGATCGATGTCCAGCTCGCCCCCGGCAAGCTCGCCGCCCTCGATGAGCTGGGCCTGCGCTACCGGGTCCTCATCCCCGATGTCCAGAAGCTCATCGACGCGGAGACCGCCCAGGTCCTCGAGGCCCGGGCCCGGGATGACCTCGCCTGGTTCCAGACCTACCACAACCTCGCCGAGATCAACGCCTACATGGACCAGCTCGCGGCGGCCCGGCCCGACCTCGCACAGGTCGTGCCCGTCGGCCCGTCGCACCTGGGCAAGCCGATCCGCGCGCTGCGGATCACCGGGCCCGACCAGCCCGGCAACCCCAAGTCGGCCCGCCCGGGCGCGGTCTACCACGGCTGCCAGCACGCCCGGGAGTGGATCAGCCCGGCCAGCGTCATGTGGTTCGCCGAGCAGTTCATCACGAAGTACGACACCGATGCCCGCATCCGCGATGTCGTCAACAACGTCGAGTTCAACCTTATCCCGGTCGTGAACCCGGATGGCTACGAGTTCACGTGGACATCCCAGCGCCTCTGGCGCAAGAACCGCCGCCCGACCACCGGCGGCAACATCGGCGTCGATACCAACCGCAACTGGGGCTACGAGTGGGGCGGTGAGGGCGCCAGCACCGACCCCGGCAGCGAGACCTACCGCGGGCCCAGCGCCTTCTCCGAGCCCGAGACCCAGGCGATGCGCGATTTCATCATCGCGAACCCGCGCTTCCGGGCTCACATCGACCTGCACAGCTACTCGCAGCTGGTCATGTCCCCCTGGGGCTGGACCAGCGCGCTCCCGCCCGCGCCCGATGCCGGCATCTTCGCCCAGCTCGACGCCGCCATGGCCCAGGCCATCCTCGACACGCACGGCAGGATCTACGACAACGGCCCCGTCTACACCACCATCTACCCCGCCTCCGGCGGCAGCAACGACTGGACTTACGGCGCCCGCGGCATCCTCGGCTTCGCGTTCGAGCTCCGCGACACCGGCGAGTTCGGCTTCGAGCTCCCCGCCGACCAGATCATCCCCACCGGCGAAGAGGCTTTCGCCGCGATCATGGTCCTCAGCGAGCACATCGGCTCTCCCCTGACCTTCGCCCTCCCCGATGGCGAGCCCTCGCTCCTGACCCCCGATGTCCCCTCCACGCTCCGCATCACCATCACCGACCAGGCCGGCACGGTCGATCCCGCGACGCCCGCCATCTACACCCGCCTCGGCGCGGCCGGGCCGTTCACCCCCGCCCTCCTCACGCTCGAATCCGGCGCCACCTGGCTCGCCACCCTGCCCGGCATCCCGTGCGGAGAGACCCTCCAGTACTACTTCTCCGCCGCCACCACGGCGGGCCGCGAGGTCCGCTACCCCAGCGATGCCCCGACCGCCATTTTCGAAGTCCGGGCCTACGAGTCGCAGGCCGTCTTCGCCGACGACTTCGAGCTGGCCGGCGGCTGGCAGGTCGGCTCTCCCTCCGATACCGCGACCCGCGGGATCTGGGAACGGGCCGACCCCCAGGCCACCGCGGCCCAGCCCGGCGATGACCACACCCCCGCCCCCGGCATCCGCTGCTACATCACCGACAGCCGGGCCGGATCGGCCGTCGGCGACTACGACGTCGATGGCGGCTCCACCACCCTTACCAGCCCGGCCTTCTCCGCCCTGCCCGCCTCCGGCACCGCCGCCGATGTGATCATCTCGTACTGGCGCTGGTACTCGAACAACCAGGGCAGCGCGCCGGGCCAGGACTCCATGCCCATCCAGATCTCCGCCGACAACGGTCTCACCTGGACCACCCTTGAAACCGTTTCCGAGAACGCCGGCGCCTGGGTGCACAAGTCCTTCAGCCTCGCCGATGTCCCGATAACACCCACCGCGCAGATGAAGTTCCGCTTCATCGCCCGCGATGAGGGGTCGGGGTCGATCATCGAGGCAGGAATCGATGACGTGCAGGTCGCTGTGCTGGCCTGCTCAACCCCCGCCAACCCCGCCGACCTCAACGGGGATGGCATCGTGGACTTCGCCGATTACCTTGAGTTCCTGACGCTCTACGATGCCCTCGACCCGCGCGTCGATTTCACCGGCGATGGGATAGTCGACTTCGCCGACTATCTCCAGTTCCTGAACTACTACTACCAGTAGCCCGTACTTCCCGAGTGCCCTGGGACGGCGCGCCGGGCCGGGCGTGTCCGGTTGTGGTCGGGCCGGAATTCCCGCGGGAATGCCCGGGACAGGGTCGTTTCCCGCTCCCCGCCGTGCGGGCCCGGCGGGTACCATCGATCACGACCCTGGAGGTACGCGCGCATGTCAATCCAGTCAGTCCAATCCGTGCAATCCGGCCACACCGGTCACCCCAGTCACACTGGTCACACCGAGCCCGTCGTCCGCCTCTTCGAGGGCGATGCCGATGACCTCCTGTCCATGAACTCCTACCCCGATCGGGTCACCCTGCTTCCCGGCGCGGGCGGCAAGATCCAGCCCGGCGAGCGGCTCCGCGTCCTGTGGGGCCAGGACCTGCTCCGCGACCTGCTCGACAGCCGTTACCGCACCGTCGTGTGCGGGGTGAACGACACCGACAACTCCCACGGCATCATCGCGCAGCTGGTCGAGCTGATCAGCACCAGCCAGTGGTCGAGCCGCTCGGTCACCAGCTACGCCCGCATGTTCCACGGCTCGGTCGCCATCCACGCCGCCAGCGACAAGGAACCCTACATCCTCAAGTTCGACCTCGACAGCCTGCTGATCCTGGGCATCCTCCGCCCCAGCGGCCGCCAGCATTTCACGCTCGAGGACCTCCGCCGCGGCTTCGGCACCATCACCAAGATGCTCCACGACCGCCGCGAGCGGCTCCCGGTCGCCACCGTCTCGTTCCTCAGCGCCAAGGCCAACCGCCTCGTCGGCGACGGCGGCGCTGAGCCCAGCTTCGAGGCGGTCCTCCGCACCATGTACGAGGCGGGCTTCCGCGGCGATGTCTACCCGGCCCCCTCCATGTGGCGCAACGGCCAGATCGGCGTCTTCCCCAGCTACCCGTTCCCCGCGGGCCTCGAGCGCATGCGGGCCGGCAGCAGCTGAACCAGCCGGGCCGGCTTCCACATCACTACTCCCAGTTGCTCTCATCCTCGGGCGGCGCGAGGCGAAGTTCCTCGCCCGGGATCCCCGACCGCGCCATCGACGTGAACGCCGCGAAGCCGAACGGATGCTCGGGCCCGTTTTCGCCGCCGCGCTCATGCTCGATCTCGGTCATCAGCTCCTCCGACACGGCCCGCACCGCCCGGATCTCATGGATCGGGACGGTGTACACCATTCCCTTGGGCGTCAGGATCTGGAAGACCGAGCACTCAACCGCCATCGACAGCGCCCGCGTCTCGGGGGACTTGTCGACGCCCATCGCAAAGAGCGGCTTCACCTCCGCGATCGGGATCCGGTCCCCGAAGGTCGTGATCACGCAGATCCGCCCATCCAGCACATCCGGATGAACAGGCTCGGGTGGCCCGGTCGGGCCCGGCTGCTCGCCCGGGGGCGGGGCGGCCATCAGCGCCTCGGGCGTGACCGGGGGGGGCTGCCGGGCCTGCTCCAGACTCGCCCGGGCCGCGGCGGCCTGCTGCGATGCCTCCGCCAGCGAGCACAGGATCTCCCGCACGACGTTGGCCCAGAACAGCTCCCGGGCCCGCAGCGTCTCTTCCATGTCGAGCATGTTCGCCACAGGGCGAGGCCGGGCCCGGCGGCTCGCCTTGGGCTGCTCCCGCCCGGTCCTTACCGGCGCCGATCCGTTGGGCCCGCCGTTCCGCGGCTTGTCGCCGATCTCCGCCCCGCCCTGGGCCCGGATCCCGCCCCGCCCTCGGCTCGCGGGCCGGGATGACTTGGAGTTTGAACGCACGGCCTTCCTGCGGGGCTTGGGCATGATGTATTGTTGCCGCCCGGGCCGGGGCGGGCCTTCCCTCTTGCCGCTTCGTGCCTCCGTCCCTTCGTGGCCTTCCCTGCATTCACTGTCCGGCAAACGCCTCGGCCTTCGCCCGCAGCTTCGCGAGCTTGTCCCGGCGCGACTGGATCATCGAGCGCCACCTGGCGGCGAAGGAGGAGGGCTTGGCCCCGACTTCGGTCTGGCCCGGCGGCGCGGTGCGGAGGAGTTCGGGGTAGTCCCGGAGGTCCTGCTCGAGCGCGGCGATCTGCTCTTCCGTCTGCGCGACTTTCTCAAGGCCGCGCTGTCCTGCCTTCCGGTAGGTGTCCTTCGAGACGGACCGCTTGGCGGGGTCGGGGAGGTCGAGGACCTCATCGATGTTCTTGAGCAGGTTGTCGATGGAGGGGATCCATTGCAGGGCGTGCTCGGCCCGGCGGGTGTGCGGATCGCCATCGATAGTTTCCCCGTACACCGGGGTGGCCCCATCTTCGGTCGCGCCCTGGTCGGCGGGATCGCTGTAACGCAGACCCGGGGCGTCCTTGCCGCGCAGCCGGAACGTGAACCCACCGCCGGCGGCCCGGTCGACGAGGCACCACCACGCCGCATCCGGTGAAGGTGCTTCGCGACCGAGATGGCTCAACTGCCCATCGGCACCCGGGCTCAGCCACAGCACTTCGGTCGGATTGACGGCGGCGCGGGCCAGCGCCTCCGCCTCGTTCTCGGCGGATCCCCGCCGAACCAGTCCATCGGTCAGGATCTGGATCAACTCCGAATCTGCCTCCGGCTCTTCGCTCGGCGTGCCCGGGTTTCGTGGCCAGTCGACGGCGAGGTTCGTTCCGCCGAGCTCGCCGCGCCGTGCGGCCGCGACCAGTGCCAGGCATCGCGCATCGATGGATGGCGGGAACACGCCCCGGTCGACCCGGCCCTTCGTCGCCGGACGGCCCAGTTCGACCAACACCGGCGCCGGGGACTCCCGGATCGCGCGCGCCATGTCCGCGATCACTTCGCTCCGCACCTCGCCGGGCGCAACCCCCACTTCGATCCGGACGAACTTCGCGCGGTTCGCTTCGTCAAGCCGGGCTCGGAACTCCGAGGCCACCTTCATGTACTTCAGGTCGCCGCGCACCTCGATGCGCTGCACGCACGGGCCGGCCCGCTCGGGTTCAACGATGCGCTGCGTGCCGCCCGCTTGCCCCACGGCTTGAGCGCCCATGCCTGCGAGCAGGGTGATGGCAACGACAACCCGAACGCCGATTGGTTTGAACACTCCGCCTCCCCGACCGTTCACCGGTCAAGGAGCAGATTAACACCGAGTTCCCCCGGCTCAAAGAGGTGCGCCTGCGTCATGTCCACCACAAAGTTGTGGACTCCCGCCGGGATCAGCGACTGCTTCGCCGGCACCCGGGCCACAACTTTGTGGCCCCCCGGCGTCGTCGCGAAGACATCCATCGTCTCACCCAAGGGCTCGACGACCCGCACCTCGAGGCTGACGACCGGGCCCGCCTCGAATCTGTCCCGCGCGCCCGGGGAGGCCTCGCGCAACATCTGCGGCCGCAGCCCCAGCGTGATGGCCTGGCCCGTCCGCATCCGCACCTTCGCCGACTGCTCCGCGGTGAGCGGGATGCGCAGCCCGGCGCCCGTGGCTCCGTTGGCGGTGTGCTCGATGAACACGACCGCGCTGCCCTCCTGCACCAGTTCACCCTCGAGGAAGTTCATGGGCGGGGTGCCGATGAAGGAGGCGACGAACCGGTTGGCCGGGTGGCGGTAGACCTCCAGCGGCGAGTCGGCCTGCTGGATCTGGCCCTTGTGCATCACGACGATGCGGTCGCCCAGGGTCATCGCCTCTTCCTGGTCGTGGGTGACGTAGATCGTCGTGGTCTTGAGGCGCTGGTGCAGCGCCTTGAGCTCGGCCCGGGTGGTGACGCGGAGCTTGGCATCCAGGTTCGAGAGGGGCTCATCGAACAGGAAGGCCTTGGGGTTGCGGACGATCGCCCGGCCCACCGCGACGCGCTGCTGCTGCCCGCCCGACATCTTGCCGGGCTTGCGGTCGAGGAGCTCCTCGATCCCCAGCATGGCCGCGGCGGCCCGGACGCGGCTGTCGATCTCCGGCTTGGGGACCTTGCGGAGTTTGAGGGCGAACGCCATGTTCTTGTACGCCGACATGTGGGGGTACAGGGCGTATTTCTGGAAGACCATGGCGATATCGCGGTCCTTGGGGTGGACCTCGTTGACCACCCGGCCGCCGATCGAGACCTGCCCCTCGCTGATGTCCTCCAGCCCCGCCACCAGCCGCAGCGTCGTGGTCTTGCCGCACCCCGACGGGCCGACCAGCACCACGAACTCGCCATCGGCGATGTCGAGCGAGAACCCCCGGACCGCCTCGAAGCCCCCCGGGTAAATCTTGCGGACGTTGGAAAGGCTGACTTGGGCCAAGGGTTGGGTGCTCCGGGAATGACCGAAGTCACAGCGTATCGAGCCCTCGCGGTTCCGCCAACCGCTACAACCCGCACGCTTGAGCATCCCCACAGAGGGCGATTTGTGGCCCGACCAAGTCGGGAGGGCGCCGGGCCGATGGTCTGTCGGTTCACCGACCCAGGAGCCCACGGATGGGGACCTCAGAAAAGACGTTCAATCAGGTCAAGGCGATCCTCAGCAAGCTGGATCGCAACATCGACGAACTGCGGGATAAGCGGCTCCACCCGCAGCCCGCCGGCCTGCCCGTGCCCCCCGCGGCGCCGGGCCTGGCCCCGATCATCGCGCCCGTCGCGGCCCCCGCCGTCAACGGCAGGCCCACGTTCGGGCGGGCCCAGCCCATCCGCCCCGACCGCCCCTGACCATTCCCTCTTCCGGGGGCAGGCCCATCGTTCACCACCCAGACCGGCCCGCCCAATAACCGGCGAGCCCCCGGGGGAGTTCAGCCGCGGTCATGACCCGCGGCCCGCTACTTCCCCTGTCCCTTGAGGTGCGCCTCGATCAGCCCGGCGATCTTGTCGCCCTCCTCCGCATCGAAACCGACGCTGGTGTAAATGATTTTCCCGTCGGTCCCGATGAGGAAGAAGTGCGGGATCGACATCACGCCGTAGGCCTCGGCGACCTTCTCCGCGTTGAGCATCAGCCCGTAGGTGAATCCCTCCCGCTTCATGTAGCCGGCGGGGTCGGCGTTCTCATCCTCGCCGATGTTGATGCCCAGCACCATCACGCCGCGGTCCTTGAACCGCTCGTGCAGCTTCTGCACGCCCGGCATCGCGGCCCGGCACGGCCCGCACCACGTCGCCCAGAAGTCCATCAGCACGACCTTGCCCTTGTAGTCGGCGAGGCTGTGCGGCTTGCCCTCGGCATCCGACAGCGTCCACTCCGGCGCGGGGTCGCCTTCCTTGAGCATCGGGCCGATCTGCCGGCCCATTTCGGGCTCGGGGTCGGGCCGCGGGGTGTACCCATCCGGGATCGCGGCCGCAAACTCCGCCGCATCGACCTCCGGGTCGGCCTTCAGGTCGTTGAGCGTGATCGTCAGCACCGAGGCCTCCGCCCCGGCATCCTCCGGGAGCTGCAGCGGGAACTCGATCCGCCGCAGCAGGTGGTCCTCAGCGCCGATGAACTCCCTCACCGTCATGGTCGGGCCTTTCTCGGCGGCCTTGTCCCGCCCCTCCGCGTTCTGGCCTTCCGCCGCCGGGGGCGCGGGGGCGGGCCCGTCCTCGTTCAGGGAGTGCTCGACGATCACGATGTCGCACACGACGCCCGAGATGTCGGTCTGCCCGCCGTGCGTCACGCCGACGATGTCGGCCGCCGCGCCCCAGGCCTCCTTGTCGAGGTAGTTGAACACCAGCAGGTTCATCGCGGGGTCGTACACCGCCATCATCGACAGCGGGTCATCGTTCACAACGGCCCGGCCGAACTGCCGGGCCGAGTGGTCCAGCAGCGTCATCGTCTTGCCGTCGAACGAGAGTGTCACCTTCCGCGGCGCGGCCGGGTCGGCATCGGAGACCTGGGCGTCGATGAGGAACCGGGCCGGGATCTGCTCGAACGAACTGCCGCCCTTGGCGATCACCACGCGGCCCGTCGTCGCGGGCATCCCCGCCGCGATCGCCCCCGTGGCCCGGAGCTCGGCGTTGTAGCTGAGCGCTGAGAGCCTGTCGGCGGCGGCGATGGCGGCGTCGTGCAGGGCGCGGGCCTCGGGCCGGGCCGCTGCCGATGGGGCCGCCGCCGGCTGAGCGGGCGCGGGTTGGGCCACGAGCGAAACCACGATGAGCGGGACCAGCGGGAGCAGCATGGAAGGGCCTTTCGATTGGACCGGGCGGACGCGGAATTGGGGATCGTAGCGGGCCGGGCCGGTGCGCCGATCAGGCGGTTGTCGTGGTCGGCGGGGGTGCCGCGGTGGGCGAGTTCGCGCGCCCGTTGTGCGCGGGCCATCGAGTTCGTGGCGGAGGCGAGGATGCCTCCACCACGACCCCCTCGGGCATGAAAACGGCGGCCCGGTGCGCCGGGCCGCCGCTGAGCATGGCGGGCAGAACAGGAGTCTCAGACCTTGCGGGCCAGAAGGTCACGGATCTCCATGAGGAGCTTCTGGTCCGTCGTCGGGCCCGGCGGGGGCGGCGGCGGGGGCTTGGGCATGAGACGGTTCATGGCCTTGATCACGAGGAACAGGCAGAAGGCGACGATGACGAAGTCGATGAGCGACTGGATCACAGCGCCGTAACCCAGGATGACGGGCGCCCGGGCGGGGACAGCGTCGGTCGCGGCGACGCCGGGCCTGATCTCAACTCCCATCTTGCTGAAGTCGACGCCGGTCGTGAGGGCGCCGACGATCGGCATGAAGATCTTCTCGACCAGGGCGCTCACGATCTTCCCGAACGCGACGCCGATCACGATGCCCACGGCCATGTCGATGACATTGCCGCGCATGGCGAACTCTTTGAACTCTTTGATCATTCCCATTGAGCAGCCCTCCACATGGAGCCGTCGTTCCCGGCCGGTCGCCCGGCGCATTCCCGACGCAGCGCGAATATAGCAGAAAAACGGCATTCGGGACCGGCATTCGGGAGCCGGAAGTCCCGTTCACTGCGACTTTCAAGCGTCTGACCCCGAATGTCGAGTGCTTCCAAAACGAAAAACGGCGGGCCCGGGTGGGCCCGCCGCGTGAGAATCACTGAACCGGATCGCGGAGCTGATTACCTCTCGACGTAGTTGACCTGCTCGTCATTGGTGACGGGGCGGGTCTGGTCGGAGGTGGTGAGGCCGCGGATCACGAACTGGCCCGGCTTGGTGCCCTTGCCGACGACGTCGACCTTGACGGTCTGGCCGATCTTGAGGGTGCCGATGTTGATGGTGGCGGTTCGACCCGCGCCCTGGCCCGCGATCGGAGCCGAGGAGACGAAGTCGAGGCCGTCATCGAGGGTGAAGACGACCTTGACGTTGGTCAGGTCGATCTGGCCCTGGTTGCGGACCTCGAAGTGGAACACGTGGGTCTCGCCCACCTGGACGACGCCGTTGTCATCGTCGAGCTGCGTGCCGATGTCCGGGACGCCCTTGACGCCGGTGGTGCAGCTGTCGCTGACCTGGGCGGCGCAGGTGGCGGTCGCGGTGGCGGAGGCCTTGAGGTCGCCGGCCGTGGAGCTGCGGACCGTGTAGCTGACGGTCTTGCAGTCCTTGGGCGCCAGCGTCCCGAGGTTCCAGGTCACGCCGGTGCCGGAGGCGGTGCCGCCGGTGTCGGCGCTCACGAAGGTCGCGCCCGCCGGGATCGGCGCCGTGACCACCGTGCTCGCGGCCCCGGTGTCACCCGTGTTGCACACGGTGAACTTGAAGGTCGCGTTGCGGCCCTGCATGATCGTGCCCTGGCACTCGGCCTTGATCGTCAGCACGGGCTGACGGACCACGGTCGAAGCCGGGCCGGAGTCGGCGGTCAGGCCGCCCGCGGCGGTGGCCGCGGCCGAGTTGGCGTAGGTGCCGGGCTTGGCGGCCTTGCCGGCGAAGGTGAAGTCCTTCGAGGTGCCGGGGGCCAGGTCGCCCGCGTCGAACTCGACGAGGGACTTGCCGGCCGCGTCGGTCACGCCCGCCGGGAGCTGGTCACGCACCTTCACGCCGCGGGCCATGCCCGTGCCGGGGTTGCTGACCGTGATCTTGTACTGGATCGAATCGCAGACCGTGATCTCGGGCGTCGCGGTCTTGGTGATCTTCAGCGAGGGCTGGACCACGTTGATGTTGATGCACAGCGAGCTGGTGTAGGTCACCGTCGCGCAGCTCGAGAGCGGCTGCACGCTGGCGGCCTGGCCGCTGATCTTGATGTCCTTCGACTCGCCCGGCTTGAAGGTGCCCAGGGACCAGCGGTAGGTGCCCTCGGCGGCGGGGTTGGAGCTGAGAACCTTGAAGTTCGGGGACAGGGTGTCGGTGACCACCACGTTGTCCAGGGACAGGCTGGTCAGGTTCGTGACCCGGATGATGTAGTCAAACGGCTGGCCCGCGATCACCTCGGACGGGGCGATCTTCTCGAGCATGATCGAGCTGGTCGAGCGCTCGCCGGTCGGGAAGTACATCACCGAGCCGCTGGAAGGAGCCGCCTTGGGGGCCGGCGCCGGGGCCGGAGCGGGGGTGGGAGTCGCGGCCCTCGGGGCCGGGGCCGGCGCGGCCGGCTTGTCGGTCCACTTGCCTTCCAGGCGCGGCATCTTGTAACCCTCGGTACAACCCGAGGCGCCCAGCGCCGTGACGACCGCAAAGGCCGCGATGGCGCCCATCAACCGTTTCAAGTTCACAGTGTTCTCCTCGAAATAGAAGCGCTAGTCCCCGCCGTCCCTGACCCACGTGCGCCCGGGTTTCACGGCCCGGGAATCTTCCGACAGAGACTCCGACGCCGTGGACGTTCTCCAACGCACGCACGCCCGCCGGAATTCCAAGCTACCGGCCTCACAGGCCCGACACAGGCCCCGAACGATTCGGGCAAGGCCGATATCCCTCCAGACAACAGACTATTCACCCCCCAATAACACCTGTCAACCCGGAAGGCGGCCCCATCCCCCGCAACGCCCCTGATCCGGCGGCTGCATCCGGAGTTATCCACAACTCGCGCGGATCGCGGCTGAGCTCGGTCGGCGCGCACGCGGATCGCTCCATTCCCGAAACAGCGCTGTGCGTTCGGCCACCCACCGAAACCGGATGCAACCCCCGGATTCCGCCCTGTGAGATTGTCCGGAGACGGCGATCCGAATCATCATAAGTCTCGATAGAAGTTGCATTTGTAACCTAGTGACGCGCCCGGGCTGTGATTTCAGATCACCGCGCAAATTCTGCGGTTTCATGTTGGGCGCATCGTGAGATCATCGCCAAGGATGGGCCTCTCAGGGGCGTGCACCGGCGATGCGCCACTGCCCTCCGGCGGCACGGAATGGGTGGGGCCAACGGAATCCAGAACGTCACCTTGTTCTTGCGTGCTGAAGGCTGACGAGTCCGGAACTCGATTCCGGAGGCTGCGATCACCGACCCGCACGCAGCGCCCCCCCGGGGGGAGATTGCAGGCCGGCGGTACACTGCGTGCCCGCATGGGCCTCGACCTCTACGTGATGCCGCTGCACCGGTTTTTCGCGCGGGATTTCGACCCGCCCCTGGCGAGGCTCGGGATGCCGTTTAAGCGGATCGGCCCGTCGGGAGAGGTGCCCGTGCCCCGCGCCGGCTCGGCCGGGCCCGCCGAAATCAACGTGGGTCGGCACAAGTCCGCCAACATCCGGGCCAAGGTCGCGGAGGCCAACCGCGTCCCGATCGACTGGCCCGATGAGGGCGAGGTGGTCTTCACCGAGCAGGCGCAAGGCAGCGGGCTGGGGCTGCACACATTCGCGACGTGGCTGGACTACGGCGACAAGCTCCCGGAGTTCGAGGTCATGGCCGATGACCGCTACGACCGTCACCCCGTCCGGCGCATCGAGCGGACCCTCCACCGCGCGCCCACGTTCCCGCACCTGGTGCAGCACAGCCTGTACGTCGGGTACTTCCTGCCCTGCGACTTCGTGAAGCCGGTGGTCGTGCGCACGATCCACCACGGCTCGATCTCCCTGCCGGTGCAGGCGGGTTCAACCCCCCGGCTGGTTGCCGAGCTCGAGGCGATCAACGACCTGCTCCGCGTCCCGGAGGATTACCCCGCGCGCTGGCAGGAGTTCGAGTCGCACCCCTACCGGCTGATCATCATGGCGTTCGACCAGATCCGCCGGGCCGCACGGCTGAGCCTGCAGCACCGCCTGCCGCTGATCTTCGAGGGCTGAGCGTCCGCGCCCCTTTTTTGGTTGTCAGTGCCCGCCCGTGCTGCCGAAGCCGCCAGCGCCGCGGCGGGTTTCATCGAGGGACTCGACCTCGCGGACCTTGGCCCGGGCGACCGGGGCCACGACCAGCTGCGCGATCCGGGCCGCATGCTGGACGGTGTACGGCTCGCGCCCGAGGTTCACGAGCGCCACCTTCACTTCGCCGCGGTAGTCGCTGTCGATCGTGCCCGGCGCGTTGGCGACGGTCACGCCGAACTTCACCGCCAGCCCGCTGCGCGGGCGGACCTGGGCCTCGAACCCGTCGGGGATCGCCATCGCGAAGCCGCAGGGGATGAGCGCGATCCGGCCCGGCTCGATCGTCACGGCCTCGCCCTCGGGCAGGCACGCCGCCAAGTCCAGCCCGGCCGCCTGGGGTGACTGGTAGGCGGGGGTGATGGCGCGGGGGGAGAGCTTCTTGATGGAGAGCGGGGGATGAGGGTAGGGGGTTGCAATCACGACCGGCAGCGTAGCCGGGCCCGGCGGGTTCGGGCCAGGGCGCGGCGATACCCGCGGGCCGGGCCCGTGCCGGTTACCCCAGGTTGACAGGTGGATCACTTCAGGCCTTGAGCGGGCCATCGTCGAGCAGGGCCAGGTCCTCATCGTTGAGTTCGCGGCGCAGCTGGCCCAGCGTGCGGTTGAGGGCCTCGACCATGCGCTGCGTGGAGGCGACGGCGTTGTCGATGCTGGAGCGGCCCGTGACTTTCTTGAGCGCATCGGGCTTGGCGGCGGCGGGGGTATGGCGTTCGAAGGTGCTCTTGGTTTCGATCAGGCCCTTGAGGAGAGCCTCGGCCCGGTCGCGCACCGTTGCGGTCTCGAGAAGAATGCGTTGCCGTTCGGTCATCGCTGCGGTGGTCATCTCGACCATCCTCCTTCGGAAAACCCGGGCGGATGCTTCTGCATCCCCTCACGAGACTGGCGGGTGTTCCGGGGACCCGTCATTGTGTTCCGGGTGGGTGCTCCGGATCAAGCGGCCGCCGGTCTTGCAAAAGCTGTCGGATCCGGTTTTTGTTCGGTCGTCATGTGTTCGGCTGCGGGCCCGGCGACCATCTCCGGGACGTTGCGTCGGATGGCCGCCAGCACGGCGGCCCGGTCGGTGCTGATGCGCGCCGCGGAGAGGTCCGCCACCATCGCGGCGAGGTTGAAATCCGCGACCAGATGGCCGCCCCAGGCGTTGATGCCGCCGTAGGGGGTTGGCCGCAGCTGTTCGGCGGCGTAGGCCAGTTGCTCGTGGAGCTTTTCACCCGGGCGGGCGCCGGTGAGCACGATCTCAATCCCTGGCCCCGAAACTCCCCCCGGACCTGCCACTTCCGTGGTACCGGGCGGGGGGGCCGAAGTTCCGCCGGCGGCGCTGATGATCCGGGGTTCGAGGCCGTGGGCCCGGACGAACCGCCGGGCCAGGTCGAGGATGTTGACCGGTTCGCCCATGTCGAGGACGTAGACCGCGGCGGAATTGGCCTCATCGTCGATGGCGCCGGCCTCGATGACCAGGGCGGCGGCCTCGTTGATGGTCATGAAGTAGCGGGTCATCCGGGCGTCGGTGACGGTCAGCGGCCCGCCATCGGCGAGCTGGGCGCTCCAGATGGGCAGGACGCTGCAGGCCGATCCGAGGACGTTGCCGAAGCGGACCATGCTGAAGCGGGTGCGGTCCCGGCCCCGGCCGTGGAAACTGGCCGCGAGGCCGGAGTGCAGCCCCTGGCGGTGCAGGCCCTGGATGTACATTTCCGCCAGGCGCTTGGTGGCGCCCATGACGCTGGTGGGGTTGACGGCCTTGTCGGATGAGATCATCACGAACCGCTCAACGCCGACGGCGAGGGCGGCGTCGGCGATTGACTTGGTGCCGAAGAAGTTGTTGGTCAGGGCGTGGGCCGGGTGGTCTTCCATCAGCGGCACGTGCTTGTGGGCGGCGGTGTGGAAGACGACATCGGGCCGGAGGTCGACCAGGGCGCGGAGGGTCGCGTCGGGATCGACGACATCGTGGAGCACGGCCCGGCGGGCAACGGAGGGGAATCGCTCGCGGAGCTGGCGGTCGATCTCGAAGAGAGCGTTTTCGGCCCGTTCCATGAGGATGAGCTGCGCGGGCCCGTAGGCGGCGCAGATGCGGGCGATTTCGGAGCCGATGGAGCCGCCCGCGCCGGTGATGAGGACGCGCTTGCCGGCGAGGATGCGAGAGACGGCGGCGCGGTCGATGCCGTGGGGCCTGCGGCCGACGAGATCCATGAGATCGATGCGCGGGCCGATGGCGGGCAAGGGCGTGGAAGCGCTTGCGGCGGCTTCGGGGGTGAACCATTCATCGGGCGGGGCGACGAACCGGGCCGGGAGGCCCGCCGCGCGGAGGATGGCCTCGGCCCGGCGCTGAGAATCGCCCGACGGCAGGCACACCACGGCTGTCGTCGGGTTGAGCGTGCCGCGGAGGCGGGGGAGGTCATCGAGGATGCCCAGGACGGGGCGCGGGCCGAAGTACCGGCCCGGCTCGGCGCCGGGGGTTGCGGCGAGGAGCACACCGAGGATTCTGGCTCCGGCGGATACTCCTTCGACGGCCCAGTCGAGAAAGCGTGCAGTGTCGGGGGTGCCGATGAGCAGGATGCCGCCCGCGGAGGGAGCGGATTGCGGATGGGCCGGAGTGGAGGCGGGGGGCTGGCCGGGTCTCAAATCTGGATCTCCCATCCTGTTATCGGCTGGCCCGGCGGGCTTCATCGAGCCTTCTTGATTCGGCCGGGGTGGGCCAGGCGCCGGTGTTTCCGCTGTGGCGAGGCTCGGCCCGGCGTCATGGGCCGGGGCGGGCTGGAAGATGATTCCGCGGGGCGGGCGGAATTTTCGTATCGTGTACGGCGTGATCTGCCGGCTGAGTGGAAAGCTCGAATCGATCTCCGGGACGATGGCGGTGGTGGAGCCCCCGGGAACCGGGGTGGCCTACCAGGTTCTGCTTCCGGCGTACCTGGCGCGGCGGCTGCTGGACCGCATCGGCGAGACGGTGGTGCTGATCACGCTGCAGTACCTGGAGAGCCAGAACCAGGGCGCGAGCTTCACGCCGCGGCTGATCGGGTTCACGACCGCCCAGGAGCGGGATTTCTTCGAGCTGTTCACGACCGTGAAGGGGATCGGGAACCGCAAGGCGCTGCGGGCCATGGCGGAGGAGCCGGCGGTGATCGCGCGGGCCATCGCCTCGCGGAACACGTCAGCGCTCCAGAAGCTGCCGGAGATCGGCAAGCGGATGGCCGAGACGGTGATCGCGGAGCTGAACGGGAAGGTGGAGGGGTACTTGAGCGGGGCGGAGCTGGCTTCGCTGGATGAGTCAGCGCAGGTGAAGCCCGGCCGGGCGACGCCCGCGGGTGAGGAGGCCGTCGAGGCGCTGGTGGCGCTGGGGCAGACCAGGCCCGAGGCGGAGCGGCGGGTGGCGCAGGCGCAGGCCCGGGCCGCGGCCCGGCGGCAGGCGCTGGAATCGGCGGATGACATTGTTTCGGCGGTGTTCGCGGGCGGTTGACCTGGTGGGTGGGGCGGGTGGGTGCGGCGGCGATCCCCTATCCTGTCGCCCTTATGCGGTACGCGATGATCATGGCGGGCGGGGCGGGGACACGGCTGTGGCCGATGTCGCGCAAGGACCGCCCCAAGCAGCTGATCCGGTTCATCGAGAAGAAGCCGGGCGGGAAGCGCGCGGCGGCGAAGGAGGAGCCGGGGGCGGGGCCGGGCCCGCGTTCGCTGCTGGAGGTCGCGGCGCACCGGCTCGAGGGGCTTGTGCCCAGGGACCGGCGGTTCATCTGCACGGCCGAGTCGTATCGTGCGGCGATCCGGGAGGAACTGCCGGAGTTCGCCGATGCGCAGGTGCTGGGCGAGCCGGCGCCGCGGGACACGGTGAACGCGGTGGGGTTCGCGGCGGCGGTGCTGCAGAAGCTGGACAAGAACGCGGTGTTCGCGGTGCTGACGGCCGACCATGTGATCGAGCCCGAGGAGACGTTCCGCGAGCGGATGGACCTGGGGTTCAAGCTGGTCGAGGCGGACCCGCAGCGGCTGGTGACGTTCTCGATCAAGCCGACCTACCCGGCGACGGGGTTCGGGTACGTGGAGCGGGGAACGCCGGTGCGGGGTGTGGATGGGGTGAACGTGGGGGGCAAGCCGATCGCGTTCCAGGTGGAGCGGTTCGTGGAGAAGCCGGACCAGCCGCGGGCGCAGGCGTACCTCGAGTCGGGCAGTTTCTCGTGGAACAGCGGGATGTTCGTGTGGCGGGCCTCGACGTTCCTGGAGGCGCTGAAGAAGTTCAAGCCCGAGAGCTACGACGGGATGATGGAGATCCAGGCGGCGTGGGGCACGAAGAAGCAGAGGGACGTGCTGGAGAAGGTGTATCCCAACCTTCCCAAGATCAGCGTGGATTACGCGGTGATGGAGCCGGCGACCAAGGACCGGGATGGCAAGCACCACGCCAAGGAAGACAAGGGCGCTGCGAAGAAGAAGGAAGACCCGCGGTTCACGGTGTGCACGGTGCTGATGGATGTGAACTGGCTGGATGTCGGGAGCTGGCCCAGCTATGCGCAGACGATCGAGGCCGATGCGCAGGGGAACCGGGCCGCGGGCGCGGGGCAGTCGCTCATCGTGTCGGGGAAGAACAACCTGGTGGTGAGCGCGGTGAAGGGCCGGACGGTGGCGGTGCTGGGGGCCGATGACCTGGTGGTGGTGCAGACCGAGGATGCGACGCTGGTGATGCCGCGGGCGAAGGCCGAGGAGCTCAAGACGCTGCACGGGCTGGTGGATGAGAGGTTGAAGTAGGCGGAGAGGCAAAAGGCATTCGGCATTCGGCATTCGGCATTCGGCATTCGGCATCAGGCATCGGACATTGGGCATTCGGGTGGAGAGGCAATAATCACGCCTGTTGCGCTACCTCTGCATCGATCTCGGGGACAAGCGGACCGGCATCGCGGTGGGCGATGCCATCACCAGGCTCGCGACGCCGGCCGAAGTGCTGGAAGTTCCGATTGACCTCAACGGCGGCGAAGCGTTGCTGGCGGCGATCGCGAAGGCGATCGAAGAGCAGATCGGCCCGGGGGCCGGTGAGCTGGTGTTCGGGCTGCCCCTGAACATGGATGACACGGAGGGTCCCCGGGCGAAGATCGTCCGGGCCTTCGCGGCGCGGGTGGCGGAGCGGACCAGGCGGGTGGTGCACTTCCACGATGAGCGGCTGAGCTCGGCCTCGGCGGACTGGACGATGTCGCAATCCGGGCTGACGCACAAGCAGAAGAAGCAGCGGCGGGATGCCCTCGCCGCCGCCGCCATCCTGCGCGACTTTCTCGACAGCCGGGCCTGAAGGGGCACGCGGAACCCGGGCCGCGGGCGGTCGTCTAAGGTTGGGGGACCGGGCCCGGCGGCCCGGCAATCTCCAAGTGAGGGGACCTCATGACCGCGTTGCTCATCGTTCTGGCCCGTACCGCGATCGTCGCCATGGTGATGGCCCAGCCGCAGCCCGCGCAGCCGCCGGCGCAGCCCGCGCCCGCTCAGCCGGGGCAGCCCGTCGAGGTGCAGGCCCAGCCGCTGGAGATCAAGGTTCGTCAGCCGGGCGAGAAGCCGGCTGCGGGGGAGATCCGCAATGCGGATGACCTGCTGACCGCGCTCGAGACGGCGGATGCCGGGCTGAGCACGTTGACGGCGGGGATCCGCTACGACCGGACGTTCGAGATCGCGGGGGATCGGCAGGTGCGGGAGGGGAAGCTGTACTTCCAGGCCCGGCGGGATGGGGGCGACCGGGCCGACCGGAAGTTCTCGATCCGTTTCGAGCGGCTGATCGTGGGCCAGCGTGTGCGTGATGAGGTGAAGGAGTTCATCTTTGATGGCGAGTGGCTGGTGGAGAAGCTGCCGGGCGAGAAGCCGCCGCTGTTCACCAAGCGGCAGGTGGTTCCGCCCGGCGAGCGGTTCGATCCGCTGCGGATCGGCGAGGGGCCGATGCCGATCCCGATCGGGCAGCGGCGGGAGGACATTCTGTCGCGGTACGCGGCGGAGCTGGTCTCGGCGGATGCGGACTTGTCGGAGTTGGAGCTGAAGGCGTTCGTGAAGGAGAGCTACCAGCTGAAGCTGACGCCGCGGGCGGACCGGCCGGATGAGGATGAGTTCCGCGAGATCCGGCTGTGGTATCAGCGGAAGCCGGGCGAGGCGGGGGGGATGCTGCTGCCGAGGATGGCCCGGACGATCAATCGGTCCGGGGATGAATCCGTGGTGCAGCTGATCAACGTACAGATCAACGGACCGATCCCCGAGGAAGTGATGAAGACCAGCACGCCGGGCCCCAAGGAAGGGTGGGATGTTCAGATCATCCCGTATCGCCAGGGTCTCAAGGATGAGGCCGCGCCGGGGCCCGGGCCCGGCAAGCCGTGAGCTGATCAAAGAGGTCGGGCAACGCGGCCCGGGGGCCAAGCCGGGGCCGGGAACGGCCGATGGAACGGGGAGCGGGGCGCGGGCCCGAGAACCGGGCCCGGGGCGGATTGACGGCCCGGCGTTGCCGCTGGATCGGAGGGCTTCGATGCCGCGACGGGCCCGTGCGTGCTTTCCCCGGTTGACCGCCGCGATCCTGTGGCTTACGGCGGGGAGTCTGCTTCCGGTCCACTTGATCGCTGAGCCCCCGGTGCAGCCGGGCCCGGCCGAGGCCGAGCGCCCCGTCGTCGCGTCACCGGACCCGGATACCGATTCGGCGCAGGAGGCGGTGGCGCCGGCGGTGAAGAAGTTGCTGGCGGAGCCGTTCCTGACGGAGGCCGAGCGGCGCGAGCTCCGGCTCAAGCACGGGATCTGGACGGCGGCGGATCTGGACACGCCGCAGGCCCGGGCGTACGCGGCGGTGATCCGCGGTGATTACCTCGACTCGGCGCTGGGCGATGAGTCGGTCAGCCCGCTGGTGCGCGCCGAGGCGATGATCAGGCGGGGCGAGCTGGAGGAGGCGATCGCGCTGATCGCGGGTGATGAGAGCCCGCGCGGGCGGCGGCTGCGCGTCGAGGCGCTGTGGTCGCTGGGGCGGTACGGCGATGTCCGGGCCGAGGCATCCAAGTTCCTGGCGGATGACGGCTGGGCCGGCGGCGGGGATGCGGATGCGATCGCGGATGGGGTGCGGGCGCTGGCGGTGCTGACGCGGGTGCGGGATCAGAAGGAGTTGAAGGCGGGGGACAACGCGGCGAGCTTCCGGTCGCTGATGGGGCTGCTGGCCCGGGCGAGGGAGCAGGCGGACCGGATGTCGTGGTCGGCGCGGCTGGGCGAGGCGCGGCTGCTGGATGAGAAGGACAACCTGCCGGAGGCCGGGCCCGCGCTGCAGCAGGCGTTGATGTTCAACCCGTCATCGGCGGAGGGGTGGGCGCTGGCGGGGTATTTCGCGGTGGAGCAGTTCAACCTGGAGCAGGCGGAGCTGGTGGCCCAGCGTCTGGATGCGATTGCGGCGGGGGTGGATGTGTCGAAGGTGGAGGCGGCGGCGCTGGCGCCGTCGTACCAGGGGGCGATCGTGCGGGCCCGGGCCCGGCTGCGGGCGAGCGACGGGCCCGGGGCTGAGCAGGCGCTGGGGGCGGTGCTGGCGAAGTACCCGCGGTCGCGGGAGCTGCTGGCGCTGCAGGCGGCGGCGTCGGCGGCGCGGTTCGAGGAGAACCGGACGGCGGAGCTGCTGAAGGCGTTTGATTCGATTTCGCCCGGTTCGGCGGAGGCGTACTTGGAGGTGGGGCGGGTGCTGTCATCGGAGCGGCAGTACGCCGACGCGGCGGGGTACCTGGAGGAGGCGGCGCGGCGCGCGCCGGCGTGGGCGGATCCCTTCACGGAGCTGGGCTTGCTGGAGGTGCAGTCGGGGCGGGATGACCGGGCCCTGGCGGCGCTCGAGAAGGCGGTGGCGCTGGATCCGTTCAACACGCGCGCGGGCAACAGCCTGAAGCTGGTGCAGGAGCTGCGGACGTTCAGCCAGATCGAGTCGGACCATTTCATCGTCCGCTACAAGCCGGGCGTGGATGAGGTGCTGGCGGAGGAGATGCCGGCGCTGCTGGAGGAGATGTTCCGGCGCGTGACCGGCGCGGAGGCGGGCGGGATCCAGTACGAGCCGCCCGGCAGGACGGTGATCGAGCTGATGCCGGACCATCACTGGTTCAGCGTGCGGATCACGGGGATGCCGCGGGTGCACACGATCGCGGCGTCGACGGGCCCGGTGGTGGCGATGGAGACGCCGAAGGAAGGGCCGGGGCACCTGGTGGGCCCGTACGACTGGCTGCGGGTGGTGCGGCACGAGTTCACGCACACGGTGACGCTGTCGCGGACGAGGAACCGGCTGCCGCACTGGTTCACGGAGGCGGCGGCGGTGTACCTGGAGGATGCGCCGCGGGAGGATTCGACGTGCCAGCTGCTGGCGCGGGCGCTGGAGACGGGGACGCTTTTCGATCTGGATGACATCAACACGGCGTTCGTGCGCCCCAAGAAGCAGACCGACCGGTCGCAGGCGTACGCGCAGGGCCACTGGATGTACGAGTACATCGTGGAGCGGTGGGGGCCCAAGGCGCCGCTGGACCTGATGGACCGCTACGCCGCGGGCGAGCGCGAGTCGGCGGCGATGCAGTCGGTGCTGGGCCTGACGCGGGAACAGTTCCTCGAGCAGTTCAAGGAATGGGGCAAGGGCCGGCTGATCGCGTGGGGGATCAACCCGCCGGAGGGCACGCCGAACGTGCGGGAGCTGCTGCGTCAGGAGGCGGAGGCCGCGAAGGCCGCCGGCACCGAGCCGGCGGAATCGCCGACGAAGGAACTCGTCGGTGGATGGCTGGCGAAATACCCGGAGCATCCCGAGGTGCTGAAGCTGGCGGTGGCGTACGAGCTGGAGCGTACGGGCGGGCGGGCGGATGAGGCGATGGTGCCGCTGCTGGAGCGGTGCGCGAAGGCGAGGCCCGTCGATTCGATGCCGCAGAAGCTGCTGGCGCGGTATTACCTGGACCGCGAGGGCGGCCCGGACTCCGCGGCGGCGATCCCGCACCTGGAGTTCCTGGATGTGCGGGAGCAGCACTCGGCGAGCTACGCGATGGAGCTGGCCCGGTGCTACGCGGCGGTGGGGGACTGGACCAACGCGTGGGCCAAGGCGCTGCGGGCGACGCGGGTGGACCCGTTCAACCCGGCGGCGCGGGAGCTGGCGGCGTCGGTGGCGCTGAAGCGGAGCGACCTGCCGGCGGCGGAGCATCAGGTGATCGCGCTGACGAAGCTCGAGCCCGACCGGGAGATTCACAGGAAGCGGCTGGAGGCGATCCGGGCGAAGAAGGGGTCGTGAGGGAAGAGGCACTGGGGACTGGGCACTCGGCACTGGGGAAACGCAAGCCGAACGCCATCACTCCGCGACGGGCCAGCCCGTCCACTCTTCGAAGCGGCGGTGGAGGTCGGCGGCGATCTGGGCCGGGGAGAGCCCGCTGTCTTTGTAGTGGATGGCGGGGTAGAAGGTCAGCGAGGCCCGGCTGAAGCGCCAGAGGCTGGCCCAGGCGGGCTCGGCATCGGGGGTGCCCTCGATGATGGCGGGGAGCACAGGCGCGCCGGTCTTGGCGATGATGAAGCCGACGCCGGGGATGAAGGGCAGCAGCCGCCCGGCGGGTCGCTCGATGGCGCCCTCGGGGAAGATGCCCAGCACACCACCGGCCTTGACGTGGCGGATGGCTTCGCGAGCGGCGGCCACTTCGCGGCCCTCGCGCTCAACGCTGATGATCCGGGCCCAGCTCCAGAACCATTCGAAGATGGGCAGGCGCATCTCCGCGGCCATCATCCAGCGGACCTCGAAGGGGCAGGCGGCCTGGATGAGGATCGGGTCGACGCCGGCGGTGTGGTTGACGACGACGATGAGCGGGCCCGGCTGCTTGGTGTCGGGGCAGTGGGCCCGGCCGTGCACGCGTAACCGATGGATGAGGAACGAGTAAACCTGGAGGCCGCGCCAGGCCAGGCCGATGTCGACCTCGCCGCGCGGGTTGTCCATGACCCAGGCGCTGAAGAACGCCCAGGCCAAAAGGATCCCGAACACGCCGAAGGCGGTGATGACCCAGTCCGCGAGACTCACGGGCGGATGTTAGCGATTACAAAGTAGCGGTCCAGTGCCGCCGCTCGTGTTTGGCCCGGCGCCATGGCGATGGACGTGCCAGTTCAGAACCGCTTGTGCGCCTCGCGGCGCTCCTCGCGGATGTGCAGGATCAGCCGGGCCAGGTGCAGGTCGCCGGGCCGGGTGATCTTGATGTTTCGGAGGTCGCCATCCACGACGACGACCTTCTCGCCCAGACGCTCGACGAGCCCGGCATCATCGGTGCTCGAGAGGTCGGGCTGCGCGTAGGCCCGGCGGAGCAGGGCGGCGTCGAAAACCTGCGGGGTCTGGGCGGCGACAACATCGCGGCGGTCGAGGGTCTTCTCCACGAGGCGCATCTTCTTCGGGGCAGCGCTCTCGCCGAGGATGGCGGCGAGAGGGTCGGCATCCTGGGCCGGGCGGTCGCTCTCGACGATGCGCTTCAAGGTGTCGCTGACCTCGGTCGCGGGGATCACGGCCTTGTGGCGTTCGGCGGCGTCGAAGATGCGCTCGATGAGTTCAACCGGCGTGCAGGGGCGGGCCGCATCGTGCACGGCGATGTGCGTGCAGTCGTCCGGCACTTCCTTCAGGGCGGAGGCCACGGTTTCGTAGCGGTGGGTCTTGCCGCCCGGGCAGAGGGCTGCGCCGAGGAAGCCCAGCTTGTCGCCGTGCCGGGCCTTGAACTCGGCGAAGGCGGCGGGGTCGTGCGGCCCGGCGACGATGATGAACCCGACGCGGTCATCCTTGGTGAACAGCTCGATCGAGCGTTGGAGCACGGACTTGCCGCCCAGGTCCTCATCGAGCTTGGAGCGGGGGTAGTCGGAGCCGGCGGCGTAGCGCTGCGAGAACCCGGCGGCGGGGATGATGAGCCCGATCTTCATGCGTGCGGATCTCCGGGCC
This sequence comes from Phycisphaerales bacterium, assembly GCA_020849615.1. Classification (GTDB taxonomy): domain Bacteria; phylum Planctomycetota; class Phycisphaerae; order Phycisphaerales; family UBA1924; genus JADLFW01. The sequence goes on along the minus strand of JADLFW010000036.1, from coordinate 42,877 downwards.
CGGCGGCGGTGGTCGGCGCGCCGAACGAGCGCCACGAGCGGGGCGGCTGGGCCTGCTTGCCGCCGACGATCGCAAGGCGCAGGCGGTCGACCGGGCCCAGCATCGAGCGGCGGATGTAGAAGGCATCGCCCGCGCAGCCCGCGGACCACTTGGTGACCACGCGGGCGAAGCCGCGGTCGGCGAGGTGGGCATCGAGCGACTCGGCGGTGCTCCCATTCTCATAGAGGGGCACACTGGCGACCTCGCAGGCGACGGCGTCGATGGCATCCAGGGTGCGCTCGGCCCCGCGGAGGACGGCGAGCTCGAAGCCCTGCACATCCAGCACGAGCAGAGAGAAATCGGACGCGGCGAGCCCCGACTGGGCCAGGAGGTCATCCAGGCGGACCACCTGGACTTCGAGGGTGCCCTCGGCGTGGAGGCCGGGCCAGCGTTCCAGGTGCAGGGTGGGTCGCAGGAGGGAGTTGGAGCGACCATCGTTGCCCACGAGGCGGTGCATCACGGCCCGGCCCGTGCGGTCGCCGCAGGCGACATTGAACAGGCGGACGTGGCGGGATTCGGGGATCGCGGCCCGGAGGCGCTGGAAGACCTCGGGCTGGGGCTCGATCCACATCTGGCGGATGAGTCCGCAGGCGGAGTAGGCGATGCGCTCCTGCCCCGCGTGGGCGCCGACGTGGATGACTCCGCGGGCGGGGAGGCGGTAGCGCATCCAGAGCTTGGGGAAGTCCAGGTCCACGCCGCCATGGTACGGGCCCGGCGGCCCGGCGGGTCCATACCATCGCCCCCGGTCCGGGCCCGTTCGCGCGGGGGGGGGGCGGGCCGGGGGTGGCGTCACTGCGATGCGAGATCAGGAGAGCAATGAATGAGCGAGCTGCAGATTGGTCGCCATGTGGTGTCGATGTTGTGTGCGCAGGCCGGAGGGGCGCCGACCGATGCCCAGGCCCGGCCCGCCGGGCCGACGGGCCCCAGCGCGATGGAGCAGTTGGTGCTGGATCCGACGGCGGCGGTCTCGACGTGGACGAAGCGGGCGTGGGAGCTGCTGGAGAGCTACGGCCCGCGCGTGCTGGGCGCGATCATCCTGCTGGTCGCGGCGTTCATGGTGGCGGGTTGGGCCAAGCGGGTGGTGCTGGGGGTGATGGACCGGGCCAAGATCGACCTGACGCTGGCGAAGTTCCTGTCGAACGTGGTCCGGTGGACGATCGTGATCTTCGCGCTGATCACCAGCGCGGGGACGCTGGGGGCGGACACGACGGGGTTTGCGGCGGCGATCGCGGCGGCGGGCCTGGCGGTGGGGCTGGCGCTGCAGGGGAACCTGGGGAACCTGGCGTCGGGCGTGCTGATCATGATCTTCCGTCCGTTCAAGATCGGGGATGCGGTGATTGTCGCCGGGCAGATGGGGATTGTGGATGGCATCGACCTGTTCACGACGAACCTGGACACGGCCGACAACCGGCGGATCATCGTGCCCAACGGGCAGATCTTCGGCGGGGTGATCGAGAACCAGACGCGGCACCCGAGCCGGTCGGTGGCGGTGAGCGTGCAGGTGTCCCCGGCGGCGGATGTCGAGCGCACGCGGGGGCTGCTGGAGGCGGCGGCCCGGCGGGCGGCGGCGCAGGCGCCGGGCGCGCTGGCCCAGCCCGCGCCGGCGGTGGCGCTGGGGGAGATCAGCCCGGTGACGTGGACGGTGTCGGTGTGGGCGCAGACGGCGAGCTTCGGCGCGGTGCGCCAGGCGCTGCTGCGGGAGCTGAAGGTGACGATCGATCGGGAGGGGCTGGCGCCGCCCGCGCCGACGACGCAGGTGCATATCCGTTCGATGCCGGGGCCGGCGTAACGATCGGGAGAAGTCGGGGAACGTTGCGGCGGGCGGGGCGTCCTATGATTGCGGTGCTCTTTGACAAGTGGGGCCGAACTGGTTTCGACCGGGCAGGGAAGGCTTGGCGTGGCGCGTCGAGGCGCACGCGGGCCTCGTAAAAAGCGTGCACAATTTTAACTGCTGAGCGTCCCTACGCTCTCGCGGCCTAATACAGGCAGCGCCGTCCTCTCTTGATGTCTGATAGAGGGAGGACGGAAGACATCAGGCTGGGCCGATGCGTGGCGCCTCCGGGCGCGGCGGCCGAGACACTCCGGCGGCTGGGTCAATGCGGACGCTGCGGATGGCGGACGCACGACCGAGATCAAATCATCCGACACACGCGTAGAGGCGCCCTGCTGACTGTCCCGGGACGGGGGTTCGATTCCCCCCGGCTCCATTCAACCGCGACGATCCGCGGTTCAGACGCTGCTCACGCCGAGGCCCGTCACCGGCGCCCCGCTGCGGGCCACGGGTTCAGCGCTCGGGCTCGCCCCCGCCGGGCGCCGGAGCAGGAAACGGACCGACCAGGCGAAGCACAGCAGAGAGATCACCCCCAGCGCCCCCAGGGCCATGTACACGGGGGATGGATCGGGCTCTGTCTGCCTGAACCAGATCTGCCCGGCGTTCCAGGACGAGTTGATCGTGGCGTGGATCGCGATGCCGGGCCACGTCGAGCCCGTGCGCCAGGCGACGAACCCGAGCCACAGGCCCAGCACCAGCGCCAGGGCCATCGTCGCGGGGTCGAGGTGCAGGAATGCGAACATCAGCGAGGAGACGATGATGGCCGCGACCGGCGACCAGGCGCGGGCCAGCCTCCGTTGCATGAAGCCCCGGAAGAAGATCTCCTCGGCGAGGCCCGGCATCGCGCCGATGACGACCACCCAGAGCACCGCGGAGGCCGGCGAGATGTTCCGCCACAGTTCGACGTAGGTGTCCGGGTCGACGGTGCTGGGGGCGATGGACGCCAGGGCGGCGCCGAGGGCGAAAGGGACGCCGGAGCCGATGATCAGGATGGGCCATTCCTTCATGGCGAGCCGGTGTCGGTCGAGACCCAGTTCGGCCACGGGCCCGCGTTTCGACCTGCGCACCATCAGGAAGGCCATCCCCGCGAGGGCCAGTTCCATCGGCAGGGCGCTGAGCAGGATGATGGTGGGGCCGCTGTCGAACCCGCGCTGGGTCGTCGACCAGCTTGAGACACCCCGCGCGATCGCCATGTAGGTGAGCACGATGGCCACGGAACCGAGCACGCCCAGGACCGCGGCCAGGATGAACGCAAGAAAGACGGGCCCGGCTGTGGCGGCGCGGCGCCGCGATGCCGGCGGGTCGGCTGCGGCCTTGTCCGTGCCGATCGGGGGGGCCAAGGCTGCCGGTGCGGGGGTTTCGGGGGCCACGTCGCGTCCTCCAAGGGGGGACGCGGCGGCAACCGTACGCCGGGCACGCGCTCCCCGCATCCAGGATTCGGCGCTTGACGGCCGATCTTGCAGCGGCAGTCAACTACTGGTTGAAGCGGATCGGCTCGAAGCCCTTGCGGTACTCGCGCCGGACGATCGTCTTTGTCGCTTCGGCGTGGTTGGTGAAGGTCAGCGTCTTGCGGTCCCAGTCGAGCACCTGCCCGGGGTACTTGGCGGCCTTGACGGCGAGCAGGCCCGGCTCGGTGCAGCGCAGGCCGATGCTGAACGGGGTCCACAGGTGCGGTGTGTCCTTGCCGACGGCCTTGTCCACCCAGGCGTGCCAGTGGTTGAAGGGTTCGTAGGCGGGCAGGCCCGGCCACTGCATGCCGTCGGTCATCTTGCCTTCGCGCCAGATCTCGAGCGGGCCTTCGGGGGCGAGGACCAGGGTGCCGCCCTCGCAGACCACGATGGTGAGGATGCCGCTGGGCCATTCGCCAGCACCGAGGCCGATCTGGGCCCGGTCCGGCTTCATGCCGGTGTCGTAGAAGTAGAACTCGCAGGTTGAGTTGGCGAACTTGTCGCCGCTGACCGGGTAGGTGAGCGTGGAGAGGACATGGTCGGCGTGGAAGTAGGAGAGGTCGCGGGATGGGGTCCGCGAGCAGATGCGCATCGGGCTCTGCAGCTCGGGGAACGCGTAGAACATCACATCGGTGAGATGGACGACCCAGTCGGCGATCTGGCCGCCGCCGTACTTCCACCAGCTGCGCCACTGCCGCTGGACCATGTTGGGGCGGCAGGGCTCCTCGGCGGCGCCGTTGAGCCAGAGGTTGTAGTCGAACCCGGCGGGCGGTTCGACGGGGTCGCCCAGCTTGCCATCGGCGAAGTAGTGCCCGCCGGCGAGCGCTCCGCCGCCGAAGGCGATGTGCACCTCGATGACTCGGCCCAGACCGCCGCTCTTGAGAATGTCGACCGCGGCGCGGCGCGGCGGGTGCTGGATGCGCTGGGCGCCGGTCTGCGTCACGAGGTTCGGCCGGGCCCGGACGGCCTGCTCGAGGGTCTGCAGCTCCTCGAGCTGCTGGACCAGCGGTTTCTGCCCGTACACGTGCTTCCCGCGCGAGAGGGCGAGCGTCATGATGCTGCAGTGGGAGTGGTCGGGGGTGGCGACGATCACGGCGTCGAACTTGTCACCGTGCTTGTCGAACGCCTCGCGGTAGTCGGCGCAGGTGAAGGCGCCGGGGTGGTCCTTGGCGGCCTGGGCGAGCGAGTTGGAATCGACATCGCACAGGCCCACGATCTCGGCCAGCGGGTGGGCGGCGATCTGCTGGCGGTCGGCCCCGCCGATGGTGCCGATCACGCCGATCGAGAGCACACGAAGCTTGGTGTCGGTGAGCGCCGAGGCCCAGCGGGGCGCTGCGACGACGGCCGCGCTGGCGGCGGTGAGGTATTCGATGAACTCGCGGCGGGAGATGCTGCTGGATTTCGTGGTGGTGGTGATCGTCATGGGCATCCTCGTGGAGGCGGTGGTCCTGCGGCGATGAGCCGCGAGTTTACCGGATCCGTGCGGAGGTGTCGGGCCGGGGAGATCCTGGCCCGGCCACCGGCCCGCGTCGCGAACGGTTCTAACCTCCGCCGAGGCCGGAATTGCTAGACTGCGGCGCGGTCAGGGAGCTCCATGCCGGCCATCGCCACGATCGAATCCAAGCGTCTGCTCGACCCGATCTCGCGGATCTCGGAGATCCTGTTCGGGCTGATCATGGCCCTCACGTTCACGGGCTCGCTGAGCGCCGCCACCGCCGGGCGGGAGGAAGTCCGCACGATGCTTTTCGGGGCCATCGGGTGCAACATCGCCTGGGGGCTCGTTGACGCCATCATGTTCCTGGTGACGCGGCTGACGGAACGGGGCATCGCGCTCAGCAAGCTCCGCTCGGTCCTGGGCGAGCTGGACTCCGATGGGGCCAACGCCGCGCTGGCCGGCGAGCTGCCCCCGATGGTGGCCGCCGTGCTGTCGCCGGCGGAACTGGCGTCGATCCGGGAGCGGTTGAAGGGGCTGCCCGAGCTGCCCAGGCGTCCGCGGCTGCTCCGGGAAGACTGGCTCGGGTCGATCGGGGTGTTCCTCCTGGTCGTGATCGCCACGTTCCCCGTGGTCGTTCCTTTCATCCTGATGACGCAGACCGTGCCCGCGATGCGAGTCTCCAACCTCATCGCGGTGATCATGCTCTTCCTGTGCGGTTACCGGCTGGGGGACTTCGCGGGCCATCGTCCGTGGTGGATGGGGTTCTCCATGGCGGTCATCGGGAGCATTCTCGTGGGGCTGACGATCGCGCTGGGCGGTTAGGCAAGTCAGCGCCGGCCGGGCCAGGCCGGCGCCGGGCCAAGGGGTGAACATGGTCGCGGGAAGGATGGGCCCGGTATCGTGCGCAGCGGTCGCGCTGCTGGCCGGGCCGCTTCGGGCGCACGGGCAGCCCATCCCCGAATCGGCGCCGGGCGATCAGCCCAGGACCGAGGCCGCGACGGGTGATGCGGGCCAGGCGGGTGACGCGGAAGCGAGCGCTGATTACGGCGGGGACCTCGCCGATCGCGGCTTCCTGAGCGGTGACTGGGACGGCCGCCGAACCAAGCTGGACGACGCCGGGCTGACGCTCGACATCCACTGGACCCAGGTCGGCCAGGGCGTGGTGAGCGGCGGGCGGCGCCGCGATTGGGACTACGGGGGCAATCTCGATGTGCTGGTGACCGCGGACCTGGAACGGATGCGGCTGGGCCCGGCCGGGACGCTGTCGCTGCGCGGCGAATCGCGGTACGGGGAGACCGTGAACGACGATTCTGGCGCCTTCACGCCGGTGAACACGCGCGGGTACTTTCCGCTCGCGAGCGGGATCAACGAGGGCATCCCGTTCACGATCACGGAGCTGAACTATTCGTTGTCGCTGTCGGGCACGCTCGACCTGACGCTTGGGAAGATGATCACGCTCGACGGCGACCCGACGGAGTTCGCGGGCGGGCGCGGGCGCACGCAGTTCCTCAACAGCAACTTCATCTACAACGCGGTGACCTCGCAGACCTCGCCCTACAGCACGCTGGGAGCGGCCCTCGACTGGTCTCCCGCGCCCTGGCTCACGCTCAGCAGCGCCGTGTTCAGCACGACCGATTCCTCCACGACGAGCGGGTTCGAGCACCTCGACGACGGCTGGACGCTGTGGGCGCAGGCCTCCGCGCAGTACACGCTGGGAACGCTCCCGGGCGGCGCGAACATCGGCTTCCAGCAGGCGTTCGACAACGACTTCGTCAACCTCGGCGGGAAGCTGACGCTCACGCCGGGCGGCGTCGGCGTCGAGACAGTCAACGACTCCTGGGCCGTGTTCTGCGGCGCGTGGCAGTACCTCTACAGCCCGGATCCCCCGCCCGACGAGCTCGATGCCTTCGATGACCGGGCCGACCTCCGCGGCGTCGGGCTCTTCGCGCGGGCCGGGCTGGCCGACCCCGATGCCAACCCCGTTCACTGGTCGGCGAGCATCGGCGTGGGCGGCCGCGGACTTTTTCCGGGACGCGAGGATGACACGTTCGGCGCGGGCTACTACTACACCGAATTGCAGGATGTGCGTGCATTCTCCCTCATCGGGCTGCCATCGTCGGCGCAGGGCCTGGAGGCGTACTACAACATCGCCATCACCCCGGCGGTGGGCCTGACGCTGGATGTGCAGCGGGTCGATGAGGGCTTCGTGGGGTTTGACCCGGCGACCATCCTCGGCGTCCGCCTGGAAGTGACTTTCTGACGCCGCGATCAGGCGCGATCACCAACCATCATCAGTTTGGCCAGCGCCCAAAGGACCGGAGGCGACCACTCGTACCTAGGGCAGATCGCCGGGCCAGATCCGGGCCTGGAATCGGCTGGGCGGCGGGGCCGCGGTCAGGAACCTGGCGGCTTCCAGCAGCCCGTGCTCATGCTCTTGCGCGGTGAACCCGTGGAACCCGCAATGGGCCGGGCCGTGGTGCATCGGTCCATCCCAGGCGCCCGACCAGTCGACCGGGCCGCGCCGCGATTCCCACGCATCGATCAGCCCGTCGATCCACCCGTGAATGGACCAGAAGAGCGGGTTCACGTGCGCCGCGTACGGATCGAGCAGGTAGTCGTACTCGATGGCATCCCACTCCGAGCCCGGCTCGGGCCAGTGTCCGCCGACGGGCGGGTCGAGCCGCTCCGATTCCGGCTGGATGCAGAACCGCTCGTGCATCGCGGCGTGGATGCCGTACTCCACGTACGCGCCGAGTTCCGAGATCGATCTGAAGTCATCGCGGGCCCAGCGATCCCGGAAGTCCTCGATTGATGCTGCCCAGTCGGCATCGCGCTTGCCCCGCAGCCCGCGCGGCTCGGGCGCGACGGGGTAGTGCGGGTTGCCCGCCTCCGGCGGTTCGGGCCAGCCCCGCACGGGCTGGCCGCCGTGGCGCACCTGCAGGTAGTTGACATGGCGGATCATCTCGCGGTGCATGTACAGGAAGTCCCGGCCCGGGCCCGGATGGTCATAGATGGGCCGGCCCCCGCGGGTCAGCGACGGCGGGGGTTCCCACCCGAAGCGGGTCTTGAACTCCCGCTGCTGGTCCGGGGTCAGGCGGTGCCAGACATCCCGCGACCGGTGCCAAAGGTAATGGCCCAGCCGCATGGGCCGGGAGGCCAGGTGGTCCAGCGTCTCGGGCATGAGCGCGTTGTGCATGGCTCACCTCGGCCCGCCCGGCACGCGGTGCGTACAGAGGAACACCGTGGCGTACACGCCGCTGCCGTCGGGCCTGGTCGCCTGCACGGGCGAGTTGTCCTTGTACATCCACCCGCCGTAGTCGTGGCCGATCACTTCATCGGTGATCGGATCGAGGATCGCCCGGTAGCTCGACGGGCTGGTCATGAAGCTGTAGCCGTTCCCCAGGCGGTTGTTGATCTCAACGGGCACCTGCATCTTGGCCTGCTCGGCGGTGCCCGTGAAACTCCACTCGGCCCGGCACCGCTCGAGCGCGCTGCGCAGCACTTCCCACGCCGCCTCCGCCATGCCCAGCTCGGCCGGCAGCCGGCCCGCGCCCGGGTTGAAGCGCGGGCCGTGGTAGGCGCCGACGACTACGGCCGTCGCGAGCCGGAACTCGCCGATCGGATCGCTCGGCGGATTGTCGGAACGCGTCTTGGAAACAGGTGCGCTCATGGGGCCTCCTTCGGTGGTGGGGTGAGAGATCGCGCGCAGCGGAATCCCGATGTCGGGCCGCGCTGCGTGCTGGATGCTGTTTCGATCCGGGCCAGCGTCCTCAGGTCGGCGGGGTCGGGCCAGCCCCGCCCGGCGACATACACGTGCTGGCCATCCGCCGTGACCGTCGCCGTCAGCTCGCGCGCATCCGAGAACGTGTGCAGCAGCCCAAGCGGGTCATCCCACGGCGCGGGCGTCATCGTCGGGCGCACGTGCGCCAGGTAGCTGTCGGCGATGTCCTGGAGCTCGGGCTTGTACGGCGGTGCGCTGTCCTTCAGCGTCGGCGGGCCGTCCAGGCCCGGCGGGTACAGCCGGGCCTCGGCCCCCCGCGCGGCGGCCTGCCACTCAAACAGCGTCGGCAGCCGCTTGCCGCGCCACCGCGCGTACGCCTCCGCATCCTCGAGCGAGAGCCAGATCACGGGCAGGTCGGCGATCCGCTCGAACGGCGGCAGCACGCGCCACACCACCGGCGGCGGATAGCCCGTCGCGTCGATGAACTCCTTGTATTCCCGGTTGGACACCTCGGTGCGGTCGATGGCGAACGCCTCCAGCTCGACCGGCGGCTTCAGCACCGGCTCGACGGGCCCGGCTTTCGCGAGGTCGTACGTCCCGCCGCCGATGATCACCATGTCCTGCGTCACCTCGGCCGTGGCCCGGTAGACCCCGATGCGCTCGCCGCCCGGCGCGCACGCGTACCGGTTCGAGTCCACGGCTGACACCGCGATGCGAGCGCCACGACCGGGCCGCAGCACGAGATTGAACTCGCACATCGCGCCATCGCTGTCGCGCACCAGGATCAGCCGCGCCTGCCCCGGCGGCAGCTTGACCCGGGTGAGCGGCGCCGGGCCCAGCGGACGGGCCTGCCGGGCCGGGTGCAGCGATTCATCCGTTCCCCGGATGTAGGCCCGCGCTGGCGATGACGAGCTGATCGACACCCACGCGTACTTCTCGCCGGCCTGGTGGATGATGAAGGAGCCGGCGGACGCCAGGCCCGTCAGCAGCGCCAGCACCAGCACCCAGGTCAGCAGCGTTGCGTGCGCCCGGGTCCACATCCGGGCCCGGCGATGCCACCTCGGAGGCCGGGCCAGGATGGGCCGGCCGGTGAGGAAGCACTCCAGGTCGGCGCTCATGTGCGCGGCCGTCTGGTACCGCTGCCCGGGGTCCTTCTCGAGCGCCTTGTGGCAGATCGTCTCCAGATCGACCGGGATCGCCGGATTGAGCTTCCGGGCCCGCTGGGGCGACTTGGCCCGGATGGCGTACAGCACCTGCTCGACGCCGTGCCCGTCGAAGGGACGCCGGCCCGTCAGGGCTTCGTAGAGCACGACACCGAGCGAGAAGATGTCGCTCCGGTGGTCGATCCGCTGCGTGTTGGCGGCGGCCTGCTCGGGGCTCATGTAGTGGACCGAGCCGGCCAGCCCGCCGGTGAAAGTGGGGGAGTCGGGCCCGATCATCCGGGCGATGCCGAAGTCCGTCAGGTGGGCCTTGCCCTCCCGGTCGACCAGGATGTTCGATGGCTTTACATCGCGGTGGATCACACCCCGGCGATGGGCGTGCTCCAGCCCGTCGGCGACCTGCGCCAGCAGTTTCGCGACCGCCTTGGCGTGCGACCGGAACCGCGTCGGCGAGTCGGGCCCGGCGGCCGGGTCCTGCCGCCACTGCTCGGCCAGGGTCGGGCCTTCGATGTACTCCATCGCGATGTACTGGCGCCCGGCTTCCTCGCCGTAGCGGTACACGCGGACGATCGCGGGGTGATCGAGCGCGGCGACAGCCTTGGCCTCGTTGCGCAGCTTCCCGATCGCGAGCTCGGACCCCGCCAGGTGGTCGGCGATGACCTTGACGGCCACGGCCCGCTCGAGGTGGTCATCCCACCCGAGGTACACCACCCCCATGCCGCCGCTGCCGATCCGTCCGATGATGCGGTACTCGCCGATCGAACCCGGCAGGAGCTCCCCGACCGACCCTGCCTCGGCCAGCGCGGCGTGGTGCCGGAGCAGGGTCTGGATCCGGGCGAGCTTCCCCTCATCCGGGCAGGCCCGGCGGAGAAACTCCATCCGCTCCGTCGGCGGGAGCCGGATCGCCTCCAGGAAGACCTGCTTTTCATTCCAGGTAGTGCTCATCAGCGCGGGCCCAGCCCCGCTGCAAGGCCGTAACCCGGGCCCGCCCGTGCGCGGATTCGGCCCGCGCGGCTCAGTGGTCAGCCCCCGGGCCGCCGTCCGTGATGGAGGCCCCCAGCCGGTCAACCAGCCATGCCTGCGCGTAGGCCCAGTGGCCGCGCACGGCGGCGAGCGTGCATCCCAGGATCTCCGCGGTCTGTCGCAGGCTCTTGCCGGCAAAGAACCGGAGGCGGACCACTTCCGCGCCGTCGGGGTCGTGCCGCTCCAGCTCCTCGAGCGCGGCCCGGAGCTCGATCAGGTCGACGGTCAACGTGGCGCCGTCGATGGGAATGTCGGTGAGCGATTCCCGGCCCCGGCCGCCTCCCCGTTTCTGGGCGTTCTCGGCCCGGATGTGGTCGACCAGCTCGTGGTGGATCGCGCGGCTGAAGGCGCGGAACAGCTCGCGGCGGTCGCGGGCGTCGAGCGTTTCGCTGTCGCTGAGGCGCGCGTAAGCCTCGTTGACAAGAGCGGTTGCCTGTAGAACGCGCTCGCGGCCGGTCGAGCGCAGGTGGGCGGCGGCGATCCGGCGCAGGTGGTCGTACGCCTCCGCAAATACCGCCTCCCGGGCCCGCGCATCCCCCGACCGCGCTTCGCGCAAGAGCGATGTAATGGTGCCCCCATTCCCGCGGAACTGCGAACTCATGTTTGTATGGTACCGGAGGATGTAGATGTCCGAAACCGCAACTTTGGAGCGCACAGGCCCGCGCCGTTGACGGCCATCACGGTGGGGGGCGCTGTCCGAGAACCCCGGATTCCGGGCCGGGCCGCCGCGGGCTCCCTCCCCAAGGGCGTGAGCGGAGCGCAGCGCTCTTCCTGCGCCCGCTCCACGCCCGATCCCTCGGGCCGGACGGCGTGCTTCAGGCGATCAGCAGCCGCGTTCGTACAGGTCGAGAAACCTTACATAGTCCGTGAGGTCAACATCGCCATCCTTATCCAGGTCGGCGGTCGGGCTCGACCCGTCGTACGCAACCAGGAACTCGAGATAGTCGGAGAAATCGATCAGCCCGTCCGCGGTGTAGTCCACCTCGCACGGCGCGGAGTACTCGATGCGAAGCGTCGGACGCCGCTCCGGCTCCGGGTGCTCGCGGCTGTCCCACCGCGTCGAGGTCGAAAGCCCCAACTCGTTGCCCCGCAGCACCCATCCGTGGTTGCTCGCGGGATCATCAAGCCACGCCTGCACATCCGCCGTCAGCCCGTCGGCCGGGCCCCAGGTGTAGAACGCCACGCCGTTCACCGGCACCGATGCGCTGGGCGCAGCCGCGAAATCCCCGCCGGGCCCGGGCCAGAACGCCGTGTCGTACATCGTGTGCAGCCACGTCGCGTCGGGGGGGACCGCCTGGGCGCCGTCTCCTTCTTCGGCGAGGGCATCGGAGGCGCCCTCACCCCAGTCGCGGTTGATGCGGGTCAGCGTGCAGGTCTGCGCGAAGGCGATCGACTTCGACATGTTCATCGTGACGGTAACAGCCGTGATCGTCGAACCCGCCGGGATCGCGCCCGCGACATCGAACTGGATGAGGGCCCGGCGGATCCTCGGCGGCCCGCCCCGGATCCCGCTGCGGCCGCAGAACAGGTGCTGACCGGCTCCGTTCGCGGTCATGCCGGTCGCATCCTCCCAGATCGTGTTGTCCTTCGCCGGGCCCAGCACAACGACATCGGCCCGCAGCGGCGCTCCCGCCGCCAGCGCCAGGATGCCGGCCGCGCCGCTCATCAATGCTTGAAGTCCGCGCACAGGGCCTCCTCTCCCGGCTCGTGCCCCGAACACGGCTCGATCGATCCGGCCGGGCCAGCCGCACACCCCGGCGCGGGCAGGTCCGTTTCGCTCAAACTTACTGCCACACGCGGCGCCGAACAACGCAATTCTGCGGGCCTGTCGCCCCGGGCGCCGCGATGCCAGCGGTCACTTTGAGGGCGAGCTCCACCCCGGAGTCCGATATCAGGGTGGCTTTCCGCCGATCCCGCGGGCGAGCGGCGCCCGCGGGCGAGGTAGCATCCTTTGACGGCCCGGCCGGCCACCAAGGAGCCCCACATGACTCGCCGCAACAGCCTTCTCTTCACGCTGATCGGCACCGCCGCGACCCTGCTCGCGGGCTGCCAATCCTCGACGCACATCAATACGGTCTGGAAGGCGCCCCAGCCGCCCGCCGCCCCGCTCACCCACACCATGGCGGTGGTCGCCAACGCCAGCCCGGCCGAACGACGGGCCGGCGAGGATGAGTTTGTCGCCTCCATCAAGTCGGGCCGGGCCGTCGCGTCCTACACCCTGCTCTCCGACGACGACATCAAGGACCGCGAGAAGATCATCGCCGTCGTCGAGCGTGAGCAGTTCGACGGGGTCGCCGTCATCCGCCTCATCTCGACCGATCGCAAGACCACTTACATTCCGCCGACGTACGGCTCTTCGCAAGACCCGTTCCTCTCCGGCGGCTCGGCCGGCTTCGCGCCCTCCGGTTACACCTACCAGGGCGGCTACACCAACATCGACACCGTCATCAACGTGGAGTGCAGCGTGTACGGGGCGAAGGAAAAGAAGCTCATCTGGGCCGGCGCCGGGCAGGTCACCAACCCGGCCGACATCCGCGACCTGGTCGAGCAGGTCTGCCGAGGCTCGGTCGAAGAACTGAAGCGCCAGGGGTTCATTAAGTAGCGATTCTGCGCCGCGCGGGCCGCAGGGCGATGAACCCCGCCAGCGCCAGCCCGCCCGGCGCCGGGATGTACCCCGTCGCGAACTCGCCCACCGCGAAATCCACATCGCTCGTGATCGTCACTGAATCGATCCCCCAGGGCTCGCTTGTGGTGTAGAACGCCCAGCCCTTGGCGCCGCCGGATCCGTCCACCCCTTCGGTGAACGTCACCGCCGACACGCCGTCCGAGCCCGTGGCGATCATGGTGAACACCCCGAAGGGATTGGGCTCGGCGTAGAGGGAGAACGCGCCACGGTGCAGGCGCTCGCCCAGCACCCCGAGCGTGATCGTCGTGGCGCTGTTGGTGTAGTAGACGTTGCCGGTGTACCCGTGGCTCCAGGTCGCCCAGCCGAACCCGACCTGCCGGCAGCTCATCGGCTGACTGAATGTGATCGTGGTGAAGATCTGCCCGGGAACCGATGTGACATCGGAAAACAGCCTGCCGTCAAAGGGCGCCGCCAGCATGGTCCATATGCCCAGCTGCCCCGGCGGAGGTGATGTTCCCAGGGCCAGCCCCTCGATGTCGGCGTGAGAAACCGCGGTCAGCGTGCAGACGACGGTCAGCGCGAGCGACGCTTTCATGACTGTCTCTCCAGTGGCGCACGATCGCCACGCTATCTCGGCCCGCGCCGGGCCTCCATAAGCATCTGACCCGGAACTGAAGGAACAAGCAGGCTGAAGGGTTCAGACGGTCGGCGCCGCGGCGCTGTGCCCGCACAGCGCCGCCAGCGATCGGCGCAGGTCGGCGACCTGATGTCCGGTCAGCACGCTCAGCCCCGGCACATCGCGGAAGACCGCGACCTCCAGCGCCTCGCGCAGGCGCCGGCCCGCCGCGGTGGGCTTGAGGGTCTTGATGCGGCGGTCGTGCGACGCCTCCGCGCGGACCAGCAGCCCGCGCTCCTCGAGGCGGTCGACCACCCCCGTGATGTTGGAAGGGTCGCACCCCAGCGAGCCCGCGACGCACCCCATCGAGCCCGAATCGCCCAGCGTCAGCACGACCTTGGCCTGCACGGGCGTCAGGTCGTGCGCCTGCGCCACCGACTCGAAGTGGGCGCGCAGCCGCTCGACGTACTCGAAGAGCAGTTCGATGACTTCCGCCCGGGCGGCGGCCTCCGGATTGCTGGGCCGCGGCACCCTGCATGCAGCCATTCCACCAGCGTATCGCATTTGGTTGACTACTTCAACTATTGAACGTAGGGTTTCCCCGTTCCGGGCCCGGGCGATCACGCCGGAGGCCCGCGCCGCCGCGGGCGGCCCTCGGGGAGAAGGGGACCGTTTGAAGCGCAAGCCTGTCATCGCCGGCATCATTCTGATCGGCGCGATCCTGCTCGTCGGCGCCTCGCTGGCGTTCTGGAAGTACCGCCAGATCGCCGCCTCCGCGGGCAAGGGCGGCATGGAGCCCCCCGAGTTCGTGGATGTCACCACGGCCGAAGCCACCAGCTGGCAGCCCACGGCCCGGCTCGTCGGCACCGTCATCGCCAAACGCTCCGTGACGCTCGCCAACGAGATCGTCGGCGTCATCACCGAGGTCGGCTTCAACTCCGGCGACACCGTGCAGCCAGGACAGGTCCTCATCCGCTTCGACACCTCCACCGAGCAGGCCGACCTCGCCGGCGCCCAGGCCGCCGAACGCCTCGCCCTCGCCTCCATCGACATCGCCGACGCCAACGGCCGGGCCGCGCGGGCCAACCTCGACCTCGCCGAGAGCAACCGCCGCCGCACGCTGGAGGCCTCCACCTCCGGCTCGGTCGTCACCGAGTCCGAACTCGACCGTGTCAAGGCCGAGGTCGAGCAGGCCGCCGCCATCCTCCAGCGCGAGCAGTCCTCCCTCCAGAGCGCCCGGGCCGAACTCGACCAGCGCCGGGCCCAGGTCCAGCAGATCCAGACCATCATCTCCAAGAAGACCCTCGTCGCCCCCTTCCTCGGCCGCGTCGGCATGCGCACCGTCCACCCGGGCCAGTTCCTCGCCGAGGGCACCTCCATCGTCAGCATCACCGAACTCACCGACGACATCTACGTCGATTTCGCCGTGCCCCAGGAGTACGCGGCCCGCGTCGCCGCCGGCACCGTCGTCATGGCCAAGTCCGAGATGCTCGGCAGCGATTCGGTCCCCATCACCGTCGTGTCCATGGACGCGACCGTCAACCCCACGACCCGCAACGTCCGCGTCCGCTCCAGCGTGCCCAACCCGGGCTACCTTCTCCGCCCGGGCATGTTCGTCGATGTCGAAGTGCCCGTTGATGAGCCACGCCCGTACGTCACCGTCCCCTCCACCGCCATCCGCCGGGCCGCGTTCGGCGACCATGTGTTCACGCTCGGGCCCGGCGATCCGCAGAAGGATCCGCCGGGCGCGATGCGGGCCCAGCAGCGCATGGTCTCGCTCGGCTCCGACCTGGGAGGCCGCGTGATCGTTACCTCCGGGCTGACGGCGGGTGAGCGCATCGCCGCCGGGGGCTCGTTCAAGCTCCGCGAAGGCGCGCTGGTCCTGCCGGCCCCGCCGCCCGCGGCCCCCGGCTCCCCCGGCTCCCCCGGCTCCCCCGGAACACCCGGATCTCCCGGAACCCCCGCCCCGCAGGCCGCGGCCGACCCGGCCCGCTAGCCCGGCGGCCCCGCCGGCCCGGCGCACGCCCGCACAGCCAGAGGTAGAGCATGAAGTCGTTCACCGACATCTTCATCCGCAAGCCCGTGCTCGCGATCGTCATCAACCTGATGATCCTGGCGGTGGGGTGGCGGGCCATCGCGGGCCTTCCGGTGCGCCAGTACCCGCGCCTGGAGTCCAGCGCGATCGTGATCACCACCGCCTACATCGGCGCCAGCGCCGAGACCGTGCGCGGCTTCATCACCACGCCGATCGAGAAGGTGGTCTCCGCCATCGACGGCATCGACTACATCGACTCAAGCAGCACCGCCGGGGTCAGCGTCATCACCGTGCACCTGCGGCTGAACCACTCGAGCAACGACGCCCTCGCGGAGATCTCGGCCCGGCTCAACCAGGTGCGCAGCGAGCTGCCGGAGGAGGCCGAGTCGCCCGTCATCGATATCCAGCGCACCGACAAGCCCTACGCGACGTTCTACATCAGCTTCACCACCTCCTCGCTCTCGCTCCCGCAGCTCAACGACTTCATGGCCCGGGAGATCCAGCCCGAGCTGCAGGCCCTCCCCGGCGTGCAGCGGGCGGGCATCGAGGGCGAGCGGGCCATCGCCATGCGGATCTGGCTCAACTCCGACCGCCTCGACGCCTTCGACATCACCCCCGCCGAGGTGCAGAGCGCCCTGCTCCGTAACAACTTCCTCTCGACCGTGGGCCGCACCAAGGGCGCGGATGTCCAGGTCGACCTCATGACCGACACCGACCTCCGCGACCCCGAGGAGTTCCGCCGGCTCATCGTCCGCGAGCGCGAGGGCACCATCGTCCGCCTCTCCGACGTCGCCACCGTCGAGCTCGGCAGCGAGGAGCCCACGGGCCAGGCCGGCTTCAACGGCGTCCCCGCCATCTGGTTCAGCGTCTGGCCCCTCCCCAGCGCCAACGAGCTCGACGTCGCCAAGGTCCTCAAGGCCAAGCTCGCCGAGATCGAGCCGACCCTGCCCGCGGGCGTGGGCATGAAGCTCGCCTACGACGGCACCTACTACATGGAGAACGCGATCAGGGAGATCGTCCACACCCTCCTCGAGACCATCCTCATCGTCGGCATCGTCGTCTTCCTCTTCATGGGCTCTGTCCGCACCGTCATGGTTCCCATGGTCGCCATGCCCGTGTCGCTCGTCGGCGCCTGCCTCGCCATGCTCCTCATGGGCTTCTCCCTCAACCTGCTCACCATCCTCGCCATCGTGCTGTCGGTGGGGCTGGTCGTCGACGACGCCATCGTCGTCGTCGAGAACGTCGAGCGCCACATGCGCGAGGGCAAGTCCGCCATCCAGGCCGCCCTCGTGGGGGCCCGCGAGCTGGTCGGGCCCGTCATCTCCATGACCATCACCCTCGCCGCCGTCTACGCCCCCATCGGCTTCCAGGGCGGCCTCACCGGCATGCTCTTCCGCGAGTTCGCCTTCACGCTCGCCTCCGCCGTCGTCGTCTCCGGCATCGTCGCCGTCACGCTCTCGCCGATCATGAGCGCCTGGATGGTCCCCGGCGGCGCCCGCGAGGGCCGCTTCCAGCGCTTCGTCAACCACCGCTTCGACTGGATCCGCCGCGTCTACGACCGCCACCTCAACTTCATCCTCCAGATCCGCTGGGTCGTCGCCGCCGCCGCCGTCCTCATCACGGCCGCCGCCTGGCCCCTCTACACCATGTCCCGCTCCGAGCTCGCCCCCACCGAGGATGAGGGCGTCGTCTTCTGCGTCGTCCAGTCCGCCCCCGACGCCTCCCTCGACTACACCCTCAAGGCCTTCGACCAGGTCGCCGACGCCTTCCTCAACCTCCCCGACCGGCGCTTCTTCTTCCAGGTCGCCCAGACCACCGGCGGCTTCGCCGGCGTCCAGGCCATCGACTGGAACAAGCGCGAGCGCACCACCGCCGACATGCGCGATGAGGTCTTCCCCAAGCTCATGGCCATCGCCGGCGTCCGCGCCTTCCCCGCCCTGCCCCCGCCCCTCCCGGGCGCGGGCCAGTTCGACATCGAGTTCATGGTCACCAGCACCGACGAGGCCGCCAACATGGCCCCCATCGCGGGCCAGCTCGTCGGCGCCGCCTTCGGCAGCGGCAAGTTCCTTTACGCCGACTCCGACCTCAAGGTCGACCTCCCCCAGACCCGCATCGTCATCGACCGCGAGAAGGTCGCCGACCTCGGCCTCGACCTCGCCTCCGTCGGCCGCGACCTGGCCGTCCTCCTCTCCGGCGGCTACACCAACCGCTTCAACTACGAAGGCCGCAGCTACAAGGTCATCCCCCAGGTCGCCGATGAGGCCCGCAGCACCCCCGACAAGATCAAGGACCTCAAGGTCCGGGCCGCCGACGGCGGCCTCGTCTCGGTCGACTCCTTCGTCACCCTCGAGACCGTCGCCGCCCCCCGCGTCCTCACGCGCTTTCAGCAGCGCAACAGCTTCAAGATCTACGGCGGCGTCGCTCCCCGCGTCACCAAGGAGGAAGCCCTCAGCGCCCTCGAGGACGCCGCCCGCAAGATCCTTCCCCCCGGCTACTCCTTCGACTACGCCGGCGAAAGCCGCCAGATCCGCAAGGAAGGCTCCACCCTCGTCTCCACGCTGGGCCTCGCCCTCGCCCTCATCTACCTCGTCCTCGCCGCCCAGTTCGGCAGCTTCCGCGACCCCCTCATCGTCCTCCTGGGCTCCGTCCCCCTCGCCATCACCGGCGCCCTGCTCTTCACTTTCCTCAACCTCACCACCATCAACATCTACTCGCAGGTCGGCCTCATCACCCTCGTCGGCCTGGTCGCCAAGAACGGCATTCTCATCGTCGAGTTCGCCAACCACCTCCAGGCCACGGGCCTCTCCAAGTTCGAGGCCGTCCGCCAGGCCGCCGTCACCCGCCTCCGGCCCATCCTCATGACCTCGGCCGCCACCGTCTTCGGCCACTTCCCCCTCGTGCTCGTCACCGGCGCGGGCGCCGAGGCCCGCAACAGCATCGGCATCGTCCTGGTCGCCGGCATGACGATCAGCACCGCCTTCACCCTCTTTGTCGTCCCCTGCATCTACGTGCTCGTCGCCGGCGAGCACAAGCGCGATACATCCCACGAGACCGAGCTGGCGCTGCCCGCCCTCCACCAGGTCGCCTGATCGATCGCCCCAGGATGCGATCAACCCGCGCCGATTCCACTTTCCGGCGCGCCGGGCCCGCGCTCAGTTCTTCGGCTTCAGGTAGTCGGGCTCCATCTCCCACATCCCCGGGAACGGCTGCGTCAGCGGCCGCCCGTGCTCAGCGCCGGGCGTCCGCCCGTCCCGCAGGGCCAGGATGATGTCCGAGAGCGCCGCCGGGTGCTGCAGGATGTAGCTGTGCGAGTCGTACCCCCTCACCCGGCAGTTGATGAACTGCAGCTGCCCGAGCTGGAGCGCCAAGGCCCGCGCTTCGGGCGTGAAATCATCCAGGCGCATCGCCCCCAGCCGCCGCCGGCTGCGGAACAGCCAGTCCGCCAAGCCCAGCGCGCTGTCCTCCTCCGAGAAATAGATGATCGTGCGGTCCGCCGCGGCCAGCAGGTTCTCCCCGAAGAACCGCTGGACGAACACCTGCGAATCCAGGTCCGGCGCCGCCAGCACCAGCGTCGCCAGCTTCAGGATCTCCCGTGTCGACCTCGGCCCGCCCTGGATCTCCACCGGTGTCAGCCCCAGCGCCTGCGACACCGGGCCGATCTCCAGCGCCCCGCGGCACTCGGCGTGCAGCTCGCGCAGCGCCGTCGTCGCCACATCCGTCCCCCGGCTGTGCGACACCAAATGCACCTTCTCCACCTGCGGGCACCGGGCCAGCATCATCAGCAGCATCTTCAGGTGCACGATCGTGAACTCGCCCGACTCCCGGTCGTACGCGTACCCCTTCAGCCCCCCCGAGCCGGCGGGCCAGGAGTACACGATCGGCACGCCCTGCCGCCCCGACAGGTGCCACGCCTCCGCGATCCGCAGCACCGCATCGTCGAAGGTGTTGTTGTAGCCGTGGACGAACACCACCACTTCCTTGCGGTCGCTGTGGTCGAGGTACCGCGACAGCACCCGGTAGAACTGCTCCCGCTCCGCGTCCATCTCCTCCGCCGCGCCGGGCCGGACCGCGAGCCGCCCCTCCGACGCCTCCAGCAGCTTCGTGGTCGGTTCGATCGTCCCCAGTTCCTCCACCTTCACCACTTTCGGCGAGTACGTCCTGGACCGCCGCGCGCTCACGCTGTCCTCGACCAGCTGCTCCCACGTCACGCCCTTGCCCGGGGAGATGTGCGCGATGCCGTACGCCATCCGCGGGCTCCGCCCGTACGTGTACACCGGGCCGCGCTCATCGCTCCCGCTCGACTCCCGGTCCGTCACGTAGATCACCGGGATCTCCGGTGTCCGCAGCCCCTCGGGCACGTTCGCGTAGATAGCGCGGCCCGCCTCCCTGTACGACACGTACGGCGTCTCGATCATCTTGTACGCGCACCCGCCCGGCGCCGCGGCCAGCGCGACGCCGATCACCGCAAGGCACACGCGCCGCGCCCGGTCGCCCCACCAGTTCATCCGCATCGCTGGCTCCCCTGCGCGTCGCCCCGGCCCGCGGTTCATCAGTGCCCGAAGAGGTTCTTCTCCCCGAAGTACCCGTTCTTCTCGAAGTACTCGAGCGCCTCATCCGTCGCCCGGAACACCCGCGTTGCGGTCTCCGTGATGAACGGGCTGGGCTGCTTCCTGGGCCGCCACACCACGAACACCTCCTTGGTGTGCTCGAAGGCGTGGTGCAGCTCCCGCTCCACCCCGCTCGACAGCCCCGGGATCCCGCCCGGCAGCTCGGGGATGTAGCTCACGATCATGTCCGACTGGTCGACGAGCTTGAAGTCCCGCATGTAGATCTGTCCGTCGATGTCCCCCGCGATGTCCAGGACCTCGCGCACCCGCACCTTGATCGGCGGCGGCGCCGTCGCGGCGCCGCGGGGCGTGGGCGCGGGCTGCGCGCCGCCGAACATATGCGGCGCCACCTCCAGCGTGTCCTTGCCCTCCTTGGCGGCCGCGATCGCACGGTCCAGCAGCAGCTTCTCATCCACATCGCCGGGGTCGAATGTGATGAAGTGGTCGGCCAGCGCGGCCCGGAAGCGGTCGATCTCCGCCAGCACCTCGGGCATGTCCACGACGTGGCTCATCGGGAAGCTGGGGTACACCTTCCGCAGGTGCGGCCGGCAGATGAGCCGGAACAGCTGCCGCGTCGTCGCCTGGTGCCGCCCCCGGCTCAGGATGAAGAACTTCGACGTGGGGATCGCCTGCGCCATCAGCTCGGTGGCCAGGATCTCCTCCTCCCGCCACACCATGCAGTCCTTCAGCGTCGCGTCGATCTGGTGCTCGGCGTGCAGCCGGTGGTGCACCACCTCGATGTTGTCCACCAGGCACACGAACAGGTCCGGCTCCATCTTCCGCACCTGGTCGAAGTCGAACGCCGAGAACAGCCCGTGCCGCCAGCGGAACGTCGCGTGCGTGTTCACCGCGATGCTGGGCTTGCCCTTGCTGTCCGCGATGATGTCCTTGAACGCCGCCCGCCGCAGCGAGTTCAGCCGGCTGAGCGGCAGGTCCAGGATCTTGCCCTGGTTCACATCCGGCGCCTCGCGGTACATCATGTCCCCGACGTGGTACAGCTCGAACCCCTCCCCCTGCTGCCCCGCGAACCGCGAGGCCCCCTCGAGGTAGGGCTTCTTGTCCATCCCGACTTGTCCGGTCACGATCGCACGCATGGGCGGGCTCCTGGGTTCACATGGTATGGCGATCGCAGCGGGGAGATGGCGCGTGGTAATGCGCGGCACGCCTTCAAACTGGCGCCGTCGCTACGATAAGGTCCATGGCGACCTTGGAATCAATCGCGTCAAAGCTGCTGTGCCCTATCTGCGGCGAGTACGGCCGGTTGCACTTTGTCAAAGACGGGCTTGGTAGGGTCCTGCTGCAGTGCGATGAATGCACCGCCAGCTTTCGCGATGCCGAATCCGCGAGCAGTTCCAACGGCAACCTCGGAACACCCGCCGATACTGCCGCGGCACTCCCAGCTGACATCGATGCGGCAGGTATGTCGGACCTTGTGCTTCAGGATGGGATACCCGGGGAAGGTCAGACGAAATCGAGTTCTCCATAGACCCCCGACCCCCGACCCCCGACCTCCCGACACCCGACCCCCGAAACCCTACGCCCTCTTCTCGGCCTGCCCGCTGGGGTACACGATCCGCCCGTGGTAGATCGCCGCAACGCTCCGCGAGATCGACTCCGCGATCGCGGAGAGGTCCCGCAGCGTCAGGTCGCAGTCATCAAACTGCCCATCCAGCAGCCGCTTGTTGGCGATCGACCGCACCAGCGCATCGATCCGGCTCGGCGTCGGCTCCGCCAACGACCTCGTCGCGCTCTCCACCGCGTCCGCCACCATCAGGATCGCCGACTCCTTCGTCCGCGGTTTCGGGCCCGGATACCGGTACTCGAACTCATCGGGGATCTGCCGCTCGATCTCCTCCTCGCCCGCCGCCTTGGCCGCCTGCTCGGCCCGCACCCGGGCCCGGTGGTAGAAGAACTCCACCAGCGTCGTCCCGTGGTGGCTCTCGATGAAGTGCTGGATGTTCCGCGGCAGGTTGAACTCCCGCGCCAGCTCCAGCCCGTCCTTCACGTGGCCCACCACCACCAGCAGCGACATCGCCGGGCTCAGCTTGTCGTGCTTGTTGGGCCCGGCCCCCTGGTTCTCGACGAAGTACTCGGGCTTGTTCATCTTCCCGCAGTCGTGGTACAGCGCCCCGACGTAGGTCAGCAGCGAGTCCGCCCCGATCGCATCCGCCGCCGACTCCGCGATCGACGCCACGTTCAGCGAGTGGTTGTACGTCCCCGGCGCCCGCTGCTGAAGCTCCCGCAGGAGCGGGTGCTTGGGGTCGCGCAGGTCGATCAGCGTCATCCCGGTCGTGATGTCGAAGATCCGCTCGATCGTCGGCAGGAAGAACAGCGTCGCCCCCGCCACCAGCAGCGCCCCCGACCCCGCCAGCGCCGCATCCACCAGCATCTCGTGCAGCACCTCCGGTCCGATGGGCCGCTCGATCAGGCTCATGACGATCGTCACGGCCGCCATCGCCACGCCGGTGATCACCCCCATCCGGAACAGCACGTTGCGGTCGCGCAGCTCCGCCAGCGTCCACGCCGTCGCGCCCAGCCCCGTCACGATCACCGCGAACACCCCGATCGACTGGTCCATGGCCAGGCACGTCAGCACCCCGTGCAGCGACCCGAACGCCAGCGCCACCCGCCGGTCGTACGCGATCGCCAGGATCACCCCCACGAGCACCGCCGGCGTCGGCACCGTCAGCGCCGCCAGCCCCGGGCTCGCCGCCGTCGCCAGCGCCGAGGCCGCCAGCGCGCCCGCCAGCAGTACCGCCGCCCCCACCATCCGCGCCGGGTTCCTGCGGATCCGGTGGCAGAACAGCCCCGTGTACCCCGCCAGCGCCAGCGTGATCGCCGCCACCGCCAGCATCAGCCCGGCCCGCCGCAGCCACAGCTTCCACGTCTCGCCGCGCCCGGGGTCCGACAGCGCCCGCAGGTACTGCCGCAGCTCCGCCTGGTACAGCTCGAACTTCGCCGGGTCCAGCACCTCGCCCCGCGTGAAGATCACCTGCCCCACCGGGCTCCGCCGCTTCACGGGCGCCACCAGCTCCGCGGCCGCCGCCTGGTCGGTCGCCGTCGCCGCCGGGTCGTACCGGAACGTCGCCCGCGGCTTCTGCGTCACCAGCCCCGTCACCAGGTCCAGCAGCGGGCCGGCGAACCCCGCCTCCCGCGCCATCGCCGTCACCGTCTCCCGCAGCTTCACCGGGTCGTCGGCGTTCACCACATCGCCCCGCGGCACCGACACCGACTGCGCCCCCGCCACCAGCTTGATCGTCGAGTGCAGGCCCTCCTGCACCGAACGCTGCCACGTCTGCTCATCCAGCAGCGGCCGCTTCCTCAGCGAAGCGCTGAACGCCCGCACCCGCCCCAGCCACGCCGCCGATGGCTCCCCATCCACCGCCTCCCGCTGGATCGCCGCCAGCATCTCCGGCGTGAGCCCGAACCGCTCCCGGATCCCCGCATCCACCTCCGCCAGCGACGGCACCGCCGCCAGGCTCTTGGGCAGGTTCTCCAGCGCGGTCTGCAACTCCGCCAGGGCCGGCACATCCGCCGCGTACACAAACGGCGTCCGCCGCCGCGCGATCTCCCGGTTCTGCTCCGTCGCCGTCCGGTCCTCGATCTCCAGGGGCACGCGCACCGTGCGCGTCTCGTTCATCACCCGCCCCACCGACACCAGCGGCTGCTCCCGGGCCCAGAACGCGATCAGGCTGCACACCGCCACGAACCCGATCGACACCACCACGCCCCAGCCCACCCGCGGCGCCGCGATCAGCCGCCACGCCTCCGCGCGCCAGTCACGCTCGCGCAGACGGCCCGACAGCCGCCTCACTCGCTTCACGCCGGGCTTGGTCTGGTCCTTCGCCATGGTCCTTTCCGCACCACTCCATCCGCCGCAGATTCCGGGCCGGCCTCAGCTACGACCCCCGCTTCCCCTCCGCCTCATCCTCCCCGTACGCGTCGATCACCCGCTGCACCAGCGGGTGCCGCACCACATCCGCCCGGTCCAGCGTAATGAACTCCACCCCCGGCGTCCGCTTCAGCCGCCGGGCCGCATCCACCAGCCCGCTGTCCCGCACATCCGGCAGGTCGATCTGCGTCGTGTCGCCCGTCACGATCATCTTGGACCCGTTGCCCATCCGCGTCAGGAACATCTTCATCTGCAGCCGCGTCGTGTTCTGCGCCTCATCCAGGATCACCACCGCGTTGTTCAGCGTCCGCCCGCGCATGAACGCCAGCGGCGCCACCTCCACCACATCGCTCTGCATGAAGCGCTGGATCGTCGCGTAGTCCACCATGTCGTGCAACGCATCCATCAAGGGACGCAGGTACGGGTTCACCTTCTCCTGCATGTCCCCCGGCAGAAAGCCCAGCTTCTCCCCCGCCTCCACCGCGGGCCTCACCAGCACCAGCCGCATCACCCGCCCCGTCTTCAAGAGGTGCACCGCCGCCGCCACCGCCAGGTACGTCTTCCCCGTCCCCGCCGGGCCGATCGCAAACACCAGGTCGTTGTCCCGGATCGCCCGGATGTACGCCTCCTGGTTCTCGCTCCGCGCCCGGATCGGCCGTCCCGCCGAGTACACATCCAGCCGACCATCCCACGCCCGCCGCGCGGGCCGGGCCAGCCCAAGCTCTCCATCCACCTCCGCCGTCAGCTCATCCGCCTCCCCGACCTCTTCCTCATCCGGCTCGCCCCACCCGCGCCGGGCCTCCGACCACCCCCCGCCCGCCCGCCCGCTCTCATCCGCGATCAGGTCCAGCACCTGCTGCCTCGTCAACGGCTGGTTCGACTGCGCCGCCGCGCCCAGCCGCTCCAGCACATTCCGCGCAGCCATCACCGCCCCGCGGTCGCCCCGCAGGTGGATCCGACCCTCGCGCGATGTCACGCTCACCCCCAGCGCCTCACGCAGCATCTTCAGGTTCCGCTCCGCGGAACCCACCACCGACAGCCGCCCTGCGCCCGCGGGCACTTTCACCGTCACTTCCACGTGCGCTTCAACTCCGCCGGGCGGAACCTGCCCCACCAGACCGCCGCCGGGCCGCCCGCCCGCCGATCTGCTATAGAACCGCATGCAGCTTATCGACCCCCCCGCCGTCCAACTCACCACCACCCCGCCCGGGGGCCGTAATGATAGCGATCCGGTCGGGTTAATTGGGTTTCATGTTAGGGTTCACTATCGCCGCTTCACCCGCGCGCTCCTCACCCTGCCGTTCGCCGCTCTCGCCATCGCCTCGATCGCCGCCGGCTGCGGCTCCACCCCGGCCCCCGCCCCGCGCGCCGATGCAACCGCCACCTCCCCGACCTCCATCACTGTCCGCGGCGACTGGGATGATGTCGGGCCCGCGCTCGAAGTCGCCCTCAGCCGGGCCCAGATGGCCATCCTGACGCAGACCGAAAACGGGCCGGACCGCCTCCGCTACGACCTCCTCACGATCGCCAGCGATCCGGCCACCCTCACCGCCACCCGCGCCCCCGGCGCCGGCAATGACCTGATCGACATCCAACTCGAAGCCCGCGTCGGCCATTTCGGCGACCCCCAGCGCGAGCTGGACCTCCTGACCCCGCTCGCGGCCCGGCTCCGCCAGCTCGCCGGCAAGGACTTCGCGCCCGTCACCGCCGACTGATCGCCTCAGCCCACCGCGGGCCCGCCGCCCGAGGGCAGTTCCACCGTCATCGTCGTCCCCTCCTTCCACACCGACTGCACCGCGATCGTCCCGCCCAGCGCCTTCACCGCGTGCTTCACGATCGCCAGCCCCAGCCCCGTCCCCCGACGGGCCGGCTCACCCGTCCGGGCCAGGTCCACCTGATAGAACCGCTCGAACACCCGCGACTGACTCCCGATCGGGATCCCCACCCCCCGGTCGATCACCCGCCACCGCACCCCGCTGCGCGGGCCCGCGTGCGGCCACTCCTCCGCCGCCACCCGCACCGTGGTCCCCTCGTACGCGAACTTCAGCGCGTTGTCGATCAGGTTCTTCAGGATCAGCACCATCAGCCGCCGGTCGCTCCGCACCTCCGCCAGCGCGGGCGAAATCTCGAACTCCAGCCCCACCTTCCGCTCCGCGCACACAGCCTCGAACATCTCCCCCAGCGTCTCGGCCAGCTCGGCCGTCCGCACCGGGCCCATCTCCACCGGCGTCTCCGGCGACTCCAGCCGCGAGAGGTCCAGCAGGTCCCGCGTCATCTCCTCCAGCCGCACTACGTTCCCCGAGATCATCCGCAGGAACCGGTCGCGCACCGCCGGCTCCTCCGCCGCGCCATCAGCCAGCGTCTCGACCGCCGCCTTGATCGATGACAGCGGCGTGCGGAACTCGTGCGAGGCGTTCGCCACAAAGTCCGTCTTCAGGCTCACCGCCCGGGCCAGCTCCGTCACATCCTTGAACGTCATCACCACGCCCGATCCCGGCCCGGGCCCGGTCGCCTCCGGGCCCGCCCCGCGCCACCGCAGCGGCGCCGCCAGCACCTCGTACACCCTCGGCCCGGCGTCGCCGGCGATCCGCACCTGCCCGCGCTGGGCCCGGCCCCCCGCCGCCGAAGCGTGCAGCCCGAGCACATCCACCTGCGTGAACAGCTCATCAACGGGCCGGGCCAGCACCCGCTCCGCCGGCCGGCCCAGCAGCCGAACCGCCGCATCGTTGCACAGCTCCGCCAGCCCGGTGACCCCCGTCACCAGCACTGCCTCATCCATCGCATCGATCACCGCGCGCAGGTCCCGCAGCTGCGCCTCGATCGGCCCCGGGCCCGGCCTCTCTGCCCCCTCACCCCGTTCCGGGGCTGCGGAAGCGGTTTCCGCGACCGGCAGCGCGGGCCAAGCCCGAGCCGGGCTCCACGCGGCTATCCATATAGATACAACAACCGGCAGCAGGCTCGCCCCCGCCGCGATCCAGATGTACCCCAGAAGGGCGGATGGAATGATGACCGCCGCCGCCACCACGGCCGCCCCGATCAGCGCGGGCCGGGCCCGGTCGGAGCCCCGGTCAGCCGGTGGTGCGGGCGGGGTGCTCATGCGGGTCATGCGGGCGCGAGTCTACGCCTCCGCTTCCGCGGCTGTTTCGGGCGACGTCTCCGGCTCGAGCGTGGCCCGGTAACCCACCCCGCGCACCGTGCGCACCATCGCCCCGTGCGCGCCCAGCTTCTTGCGGATGCTGGTGATGTGCACATCGATCGTGCGCTCGGTGACCATCACGCCCGGGCCCATGGCCCGCGACATCAGGTCGGCCCGGCTCAGCACCCGCCCGCCCGCCTGCAGCAGCCCGGTCAGCAGCCGGAACTCCGTGAGGGTGAGCTTCATGGGCTTGCCCTCCAGGAAGGCCTCGTGGGTCTCGGTGTTGATCTCGACGGGCCCGAGCCGGAGGGACCGGCGGGATTCCTGCGCGGGCTTGCCCGTGCGGCGCAGCACCGCCTCGATCCGGGCCAGCAGCACCTTCATCGAGAAGGGCTTGGGCAGGTAGTCATCGGCCCCGACGCTTAGGCCCACGATCTGGTCGATCTCGCCGCCCTTGGCGGTGAGCATGATGATGGGAAGCGAGGCGGTGGCGGGGTTGGTGCGGATGCGTCCGGCGATCTCGGTGCCGGAGAGCTCCGGCAGCATGAGGTCTAGGAGCACCAGGTCGGGCTTGGCGGAGTTGACCAGGTCGAGGGCGAGGCGCCCGTTGGTGGCGGTAGTCGTCCGATAACCTGACTTCTGGAGGTTGTAGACCAGCAGATCCACCAGGTCACGTTCGTCTTCCACCACGAGGATGTGCTTGTGATCGGCCATGGGTGCGGCGAACTCCCGGGGGGATCTTGGCTCACCAAGTCCTAACGGCGGCGGAGTTTATGCGTTTGGAGCCCGCCACGGGGGCCGGGACGCGTTGTGGTTGCGCTAAAAGCCCGCCGGGTTGCGAAAACGCAAACGGGGATGCGAAAAGTCTTGGCGGCCGCGGGGGGTAGCCGAAAATCTGACTCGGTGGAGTTTGCGTTCGCTAATGAGAGTGCTTACTATCCTTCCCCTCAGGGTGGAGAAAGTCCGGGAAGCCGGCGCTCGGGCCGGCGGGTCAAGAGAGAGTTGAGCCAGGCAGGGGCGAGTGCCCCGGCCTTTGAAAAACGATGAGTCCGGCCGGGCGGCTTGTGGCCGTCCGAACAGCCCGGATGAGTGGAGTCGGGAAACGCGACGAGGCAACAAGCGTTCCCAGACACGTTTCAAGGAGTCTCATGAGATGAGTCGAACCAGCATTCTCGCGGTGCTCGCGGGTGCGGCTCTGAGCTCGGGGGCGTTCACGACCGCCTCGGCGCAGACCAGCACGACTGACAAGGACCGGGCCTACGCGGCCGAGCTGATGGCTTCCAGCCAGAAGGCCACCAGCGCTGCCCCGTCGACCGGCGCGTTCAAGATCACCGACGGCTCGGGCAACTACGTCCTGCAGGTTGGTGGTTACACCCAGTTCCGTTACGTCATGAACTGGCGTGACAATCCGCCGGATCTCGCCGGCGGCGTCCACGACAGCGGCTTCACCAGCGGCTTCGAGGCCACCCGCACCCGGATCAACTTCTCGGGTAACGTGGTCAACCCGGACATGAAGTTCCGGATCGAAGGCGGCTGGTCCGACGCCGAGGGCGATGGCAGCAACTTCACCCTGCTCGACGCGTACGGCCACTACCACTTCAACAACGGCATGTACCTCAAGTGGGGCCAGTTCAAGCCGGCCCTGCTGCGCGAGGACAGCATCGACAATCCCTACCAGCTCGCCGCCGACCGCTCCATCACGGACGCGGTGTTCGGCCAGGGCTGGTCGCAGGGCGTCGAGCTTGGCTGGATGGGTGACTCCTTCGGCTTCCGCTTCGACTTCACCGACGGCCTCCGCAGCCAGAACCAGGCCTACTCCGCTCAGGACGCCGACTGGGCGCTGACGGCCCGCCTGGACTGGAAGTGGGCCGGTGACTGGAGCCGCTTCGACGACTTCACCAGCTTCCGCAACAGCGACTACGCCGGCCTTCTCGGCTTCGCTGGTCACTACCAGCAGACCGGCAACACGGCCACGACGCCCGCGGTCAGCACGCCCCAGGCCGGTCTCTTCGAGTACACCATCGACGCCTCCGCCGAGGGCAACGGCTGGAACCTCTACGCCGCCTTCATCGGCACCCACACCGAGCCCGACCAGGGCGATGGGTTCGATGACTTCGGCTTCGAGATCCAGGGCGGCGTCTTCGTGACCGAGCAGGCTGAGCTCTTCGCCCGCTGGGACATGATCCTGATTGACGAGGACCGCGGCGCCTCCGCCGATGAGGACTTCAACACCCTCACCTTCGGTGCGAACTACTACGTGGTGCCCGAGAGCCACGCGGCCAAGTTCACCGCCGACGTTCTGTGGTACCTCAACGAGCCCGGCAACAACGCCCTCGTTGGCGGCGGCGCCTACACCCCGCAGGCCCTGCAGCCGTCCAGCGACGACAACCAGCTGGCCCTGCGGTTCCAGTTCCAGCTCATGTTCTGATCGCCTGTTCGAGGTGATCTGAATCCTGATGCACTCGACCGGCCCGCGCCTGCGGGCCGGTCGTTTTTTTGCCCCGGCGCGCCGCGGCGGGATTCCACCCCGATCCGGTCTTTGCGCAAACTTGACACGCCGGGACGCCATCGGGCGCCTCGGTGCAGTTTGGGATGTGCTAACCTCGCGCAGTGCCGCCGCATCGCCGCCCGTTGAGGCCGGGCGTGATCGCGGCGGATCAGAGGCCGGGCCCGCGCAGCGCGGGCCCGTTCGTTCAGGGCAGTGCATCAGGAGCGTTTCATGAAGATGGACAGACTGTGGATGACGGGGTTGGTGCTGGCGTCGGTAGCGGGCGGGGTGACGGGCGTTGCGGCGGCCGCCGCCGACCCGTCTGATGCGGCCCGCGCGTACACGGCCGAGCTGCTCGACGATGCCCAGGGGCGGACGAGCGCAGCGCCCGCGAGCGGGGGCTTCTCGATCTCCGACGGCTCGGGCAACTACAACCTGGCGATCAGCGGGTGGTCGCAGTTCCGCTACATGATGAACTGGCGCGACAACCCGGCGGACACCGCGGGCGGCGTGCACGACAGCGGGTTCACCAGCGGCTTTGAGGCCACGCGGACGCGGCTGCAGATGGCCGGCAACGTCGTCAACCCCGACCTCAAGTTCAAGATCGAGGGCGAGTTCACCCGCAACGAAGGCAACTTCGTCCTCAAGGACGCCTGGGGCAGCTACAAGTTCAGCAACGGGATGGTCTTCCGCTGGGGCCAGTTCAAGGCCCCGCTGCTCCGCGAGGACCTCATCTCCGACACCAAGCAGCTCGCCGTCGAGCGTTCCGTCACGCACTCGGTGTTCCAGCAGGGCCGCACGCAGGGTGTCGAGCTGGGCTGGAAGGGCGACAGCTTCGGCGCCGCCTTCAGCTTCAACGACGGCATCAAGACCGACAACACCGCCTACACCAGCACGCGGGAGGCCGACTACGGGCTGACGGGCCGGCTGGACTGGAAGTGGGCGGGCGACTGGAAGCGGTTCGAGGACTTCACCAGCTTCCGCGGCAGCGACTACGCCGGGATGGTCGGCGTGGCGGGGCACTACCAGCACTCGGGGAACACCGCGGCCAGCGGCGCCTCAGGCCCGGCGTCGGTGCGGCAGCAGGGGCTGTTCGAGTACACGGTCGACGCGTCGGCCGAGGGCAACGGGTGGAACATCTACGCGGCCTTCATCGGCGCGCACGTCGAGCCCGACCAGGGGGATGGAGTCGACAACTTCGGCCTCGTCGCCCAGGGCGGCTTCTTCGTCACCGAGCAGCTCGAGCCGTTCGTCCGCTACGACGGCGTCTTTCCGGATGATGACCTCACCGCGAACGAGGATTTCCACACCCTGACGGTCGGCGCCAACTACTACGTGGCGCCCGACAGCCACGCCGCCAAGTTCACCGCCGACCTTCAGTGGTTCTTCGATCCCACCACCGACAACGCCCTGGTCAGCCCCCTGGCCACCGGCGGATCGCTCGACCTGCAGTCCTCGAGCGAGGACAACCAGATCGCCATTCGGCTGCAGTTCCAGCTCATGTTCTGAGCCCGGCAGGCGGATGCTGCGGGCCCGGCCCGGGGCTGGTTTCGCCCCGGATCCACCCTCCGACCGGGTGCGGATCCGGGGCGGGTGAAGAGCCCCCCGGGCGGGTGGCCGCGGCGGAAGAGGCCGGTATACTGGTGTTCCCGGCGGGCTTGTAGCTCAGGTGGCTAGAGCGCACCCCTGATAAGGGTGAGGTCGTCAGTTCAAGTCTGACCAGGCCCATTCGACGGACGGAGCGGGGCGCCCCTGGGCGTCCCGTTTTTGTTTGGGCCCTATCTCCATAGGATCGCCGGGTCGCGGACTCCAGAAGCACCATGCCAGCCCAACGCCGCAAGGGCGCCAGCAACTTCCGCCGGTTCTTCCTCCGCGGGCTGACGGTGCTGCTCCCCTCGATCCTGACCCTGTGGATCCTGTGGTCGGCGTTCATCTTCGTCTTCAACCGGGTGGCCGAGCCCATCAACGTCGGGTTGCGGGCGGTGGTGATCCGCGCGGTGCCGGCGATCGTGCACCCAGACATCCAGCCCGACTGGTACCGGGTCACCGATGAAGAAGTCGCCGCCTACCGGGCTGTCAAGGGCCTGACCCCCACCAAGAGCCCGGATGAGGCCGAGCTGCGGGGCGAGATCCGCCGGGCCGAGCTCGAGAAGGTCTGGCGGGCGCACTGGTACCTGCAGGGGGCCGGGCTGGTGGTCGCGATCAGCCTGATCTACCTCGCCGGGCTGGTGCTGGGCGGGTTCCTGGGCCGGAAGCTCTATATCCGGCTGGAGCGGATCATCTCGCGGGTGCCGGGGTTCAAGCAGGTGTACCCCCACGTCAAGCAGCTGGTCGACCTGATCCTGGGCGACAAGCCCATGGCGTTCAACAAGGTCGTGATGGTGCAGTTCCCCCGGACCGGCAACTGGGCGATCGCGTTCGTGACCGGGCGG
Organism: Phycisphaerales bacterium; assembly: GCA_020849615.1. Classification (GTDB taxonomy): domain Bacteria; phylum Planctomycetota; class Phycisphaerae; order Phycisphaerales; family UBA1924; genus JADLFW01. Next base: position 10,388 of record JADLFW010000036.1, on the reverse strand, counting down.
GCGATGCGGGACATGTCGGCCGCGGCCGGGCCCGGCGAGTATCTCACGGTCTTCGTCCCCAACACGCCCACCCCCTTCACCGGGTTTACCCTCACGATCCCCGCGGCGGAGGTGATCGAGGTGCCCATCAGCATCGATGAGGCCCTGCGGTACGTGATCACGGGCGGTGTGCTGGTGCCGGGCCAGCAGCAGACGGCGGCCGGCGAAATGCTGTTTTCCGCTGTGGACCGGGTCGAGGCGGTGGCGGCGGGAGGCGTGGCTCCCGGGCTTGGGGCGCACGCGGCCGGGCCCGGCGGGATCGGCGGGAGGGGCGGAGGAGCGGGCGGGGCCGGGCCGGGGTCCGGGGCCTAGGACGTGTCGGATGGTGGGACGCGCTTATCATGCGGCTTTCGGCGGCCCGGGGACGGGCCGGCCGTAGAAAGGCAGGGAGGAGTGGGCATGCGAATTGAGGTCGTGGGTCGGAACTTCGAGGTGACCGATCCGATCCGGCTGCACGCGGAGTCGAAGGTGGGCAAGCTGGGCCACTACCTCGACCTGATCCAGCAGATGACGCTGACGATCCGCCCGGAGCATGCGCACCAGTCGCGGGAGTTCACGGCCGAGCTGGTGATCGACGTGGAGAAGCACGCCGACTTCGTGAGCCACGCGACGGGCCCGGATGTGTACGCGCTGATCGACACGCTCGTGGACAAGGGGGCCCGGCAGCTGAAGGACTTCAAGGAACAGCTGAAGGGTCGGTGACGGGTTCCGGGATCGGGGGGGGTCGGGGATGGGGAACGGGGTTTCGGGGGGGGTTGGTCGTGGGGAAGGCAGGAGTGCGGGCCTTGTTGAAGCTCAATGAGATAGTGCCCGAGGGGGCCATCGTGCCGCAGCTGGTCAGCGCCGAGCGTGACCAGGTGGTGGGGGAGCTGATCGATGCGCTGGTCCGCGGCGGCGCGGCGACCCCGGAGGTGCGGGATGAACTGGTGGCCCGGGTGCTCGAGCGGGAGCGCAAGGGCTCGACGGGGTTCGGGCGCGGGGTGGCGGTGCCGCACGTCAAGCACAAGACGATCAGGAAAATGGCGGCGGCGATCGGGCTGAACACGCGGGGGATCGAGTTCTCGGCGCTGGACCGCCAGCCCGTGTACTCGGTGGTCCTGCTGCTTTCACCCGAGGACCGGCCCGAGGAGCACCTGCAGGCGATGGAGGTGATCTTCAAGAACCTCAGCAAGGACACCTTCCGGCGGTTCCTGCGGCAGGCGAGCACGGTGCAGGAGGTCCGCACGCTGCTGGAAGAGGCCGATGGCCAGTCGCTGGGGGCATAAGGGAAACCCGGGCGTGCGGGGTTCGGCGATCGGGATGGGCCGCGGAATGGGGGCCTTGAGTTGGCGGGAACGTGCAAGGTGACGGTGACGATCGTGAACCGGCTGGGGCTGCACGCCCGGCCGGCGATGACGTTCGTCGATGCCGCCAGCATGTTCAAGAGCGAAGTGAAGGTGACCAAGGGCGACACCACGGTCGATGGCAAATCGATCATGCAGATGATGATGCTGGCGGCGGGGAAGGGCTCGGAGCTGGAGATCGAGGCGACGGGCCCGGATGCCGAGGCGGCGTGCGCGGCGCTCAAGCACCTGGTGGATGGCGGGTTCGACGAGGAATGACATGGCGCGCGGGGGGCGGGCCCGGCGCGTCTCCCGATTGTCACGGGCCACCACATCACGGCGTGTCGCGGAGGATCCCGGGGGAACCCGCGGCGGCGGTTCCGCGTATCGGTGACGAGCGCTCCGGGCTCGGCGGCGCTGGCGGGAGCGCAGCGCTGGCGGCCGGGGTGCAGAGGTGGGGAGGGGCCGTGATCGTGGCGGCGGGGGACCGCGCGGGGAGCGGCGGATCGGTTAGGATTACGGCCCGGCGCGGGCCGGGGCGTGAGGCGGGCCGGGCCGGGTCGCACGGGGGTGGCCGCGGCGGGACCGTGGGAGCGCGACACCCGGAACCGGTTCGGGCTTCACGCGGGTGAGGAAGTACGCGGCGGCGGGGCGCGGGCGACGCCGGGCGGGCGAAACACAGGTTGACGGGCCGGGCCCGGACGCGGCGCGAGCGCCGCGGGGTTCACGGCCAGAGGATGGGTGTATGGCATCATCGAACATCAGCTGGGGCATCGAGGTCGGGGCGCACGCGATCAAGGCGCTGAAGCTCGAGAACGCGGGCGAAATGCTGAACGTGCTGGACTTTGCGGTGATCCCGCACCCCAAGCCGCTGTCGGCGCCGGACACGAACCCGGCCGATGTGCTGCGGGTGTCGCTGGGGACGCTGGCGAGCCAGTACGACCTGTCGCGGGCGTCGATCGCGGTCTCGGTCCCGGGGCACTCCTCGTTCGCGCGGTTCGCCAAGCTGCCGCCCGTCGAGCCCAAGAAGGTGCCCGACATCGTGAAGTTCGAGGCGGTGCAGCAGATCCCGTTCCCGCTCGAACAGGTTGAATGGGACTACCAGACGTTCGTGAGCCCCGACTCGCCCGATGTCGAGGTGGGGATCTTCGCGATCACCCGCGAGCGGATCATGGAGCGGCTGGGGATGTTCCAGGAGATCGGGCTGGTGCCCGACCACGTGACCCTGAGCCCGATCGCGGCGTACAACGCGCTGGCCTACGACCTGCAGTTCACGGAGAAGACGCCCGGCACGGTGATCCTGGATGTGGGGACGACGGCGACCGACCTGGTGGTGGCCGAGGCCGGGCGGGTGTGGGTGCGGACGTTCCCGATCGGCGGTCACCAGTTCACCGAGGCGCTGGTCAACCAGTTCAAGCTGGGCTACCCCAAGGCGGAGAAGCTCAAGCGCGAGGCGCAGGACAGCAAGCACGCCCGGCACATCTTCCAGGCGATGCGGCCCGTCTTCACGGACCTGGCGCAGGATGTTCAGCGGTCGATCGGCTACTACCAGTCGCTGCACCGGGATGCGAACCTGGTGCGGCTGATCGGCGTGGGCTCGACATTCCACCTCCCGGGGCTTCGCAAGTACCTGAAGCAGCAGCTCTCGATGGAGGTCTACCGCATCGAGGAGTTCAAGCGGCTCAAGTTCGAGGCCAAGGGCCAGCACGCCGACGCCCGGGCCAAGGAGTTCGCGGATTCATCGCTGAACCTGGCGACGGCGTACGGGCTGGCGCTGCAGGGGCTGGGCCTCAACGCGATCAAGGCCAACCTGATGCCGGTGTCGGTGATGCGCGAGTCGATGTGGAAGCGCAAGACCAAGTGGTTCGGGCTGGCGGCCGGGCTGGCGGTCGCGGCGAGCGCCGCGATGTTCATCCGCCCGTTCCTGGATTCGAGCGCGGTGGCGGGCACCGCGCCGGCGCCGCTGATCAACAGCACGATCTCCAAGGCCAGCCAGCTCAAGAAGGCGGCCGAGGAGGCGGGGGTGGTGGGCACGGCGGCCGCCGACAACCGCGTCGCCAACATGATGCTGCTGCTCGAGGGCCGGGGGATCATCCCGCGGATCGTGGATGACCTGGGCCTGATGATGGGTTCGGCCGATCAGCGGCTGGCCCCGTGGGTGGCGGATCCGGCGCGGTCGAGTTCACCCAAGAGCGCCGGGCTGCCCCCGGCGTACACCGTGCGGACGTTCAATACCGAGTACCTGCCGCCCAGCGCGGCGGCCGAGGAGGCGCCCGCCGAGGAGGCGCCCCAGGATGACGGCGGCGGCCGCGGGGGCCGGTTCCAGAGCGGCGGCGAGGGCCGCGGCCGCGGCGGCGGTGGAGGTCGCGGCGGCGGCGCCAACGAGCCCTTCCCCGACAAGCAGCGGGTGAAGGTGACGATGACGGTCTCGACGACCGCGCCCGATGCGCAGCGGTTCATCATCGACACGCTGCAGCGCTGGCTCAAGGACAACGCGGTGCGGCCCGGCGTGCCCTACCGGATCCACGTCAACGACAAGCCCTGGACGTTCATCGAGCAGAAGGAAGCCGCGGAGGCGACCGCCGCGGTGGGGCAGCCTCCGGCGGGCGGGGGCGGCGGGGGCGGTCGCGGTGAAGTGATCGAAGAGGGCGGCGGCCGTGGTGGCCGGGGGTTCGCGGGTCGCGGCGGGGATGGCGGCGGCCCGCCCGAGTCCGGTGGGCGCCAGCCTGTCGGGGCCGCGGATGTGGACAAGTTCGCGCCGCTGGCGCCGCCGCCGTCACCGTACGAGCCGGGGACCAAGATGACGACGTTCAGGGTGGAGTGGCTGGTGGTGATCGAGCCCGAGGTCAAGCCCGAGGGTGAAGCGGCGGGCCGGGAAGGGGGCGCCAAGTGAAGAAGATCTGGGGCTGGGTCAAGGACCACTGGGTGCCGGTCGTCTGCTGTGCACTCATCGTGATCGCGCTGCCGCTGGCGTTCTTCTTCAGCCAGCGCTGGGGCAGCGCGGTGCACTCCAAGCAGGAGAAGGCCGCCGGCGACCTGCTGACGAAACTGACGAGCGCCTCGAAGGTGAACTACGCGGTGCCGTCGGTGGTGCCGGGCGTGCCGGCGCTGGAGCAGACCGCCGAGCCCAACGAGCAGCGCACCGCCTTCTTCAAGGCGCAGAAGGATGCGATCGTCGGCGCGGCGTCGGGCGTGCTGTCCTCGGCCGAGAAGTTCAACCGCCGCAACCACACCCTGATCATGGAGGACATCTTCCCCGACCCCGAGAGGGGCCAGGACATCGACAGCCTTACGCTCGACTTCGCCGAGCGGATCGTCGGGCGGGTGAGCCCGACGGGCGTGGTCGTGCGCCCCAGCGTGTACCAGAAGCTGTTCGACTCGATCAACGCCGGGCCTCCGGCCGACCCGGTGCGGCTGGCGACCATGCTCGAGGACCGCCGGCTCCGCGAGATCGAGAAGATCAAGGGCCCGGACACCGGGCGGACGCTGACCAAAGAAGAAGAGGCGCAGCTCGCCAAGGCCCTGGTCGATGCCCGGCTGGCCGAGTACCAGCGCCGGGCCCGGGAGCTCTCGGTCTACGCGTCGATGGATTCGCTCCCCTCGACCGCCGATGCCCGCGAGGGCAGCTGGGTTCCCCGCACCATGCCCACGAGCCCGCCCAAGGTGTGGGAGTGCTTCGCGTGGCAGTTTGACTACTGGGTCATCGATGATCTGCTGGCCGCGGTGGGCCGGGCCAACACGGGCCCGGACGGGCGGCTCACCGATGTCGAGCGCTCGGTCGTCAAGCGGGTCGAGAAGATCAAGCTGGATGATGCGGGGTTCTACGAGAAGGAAGGCATCACCCAGGCCCGGCGCGGCGGCGGCGACGAAGAGCCCGCCGCGGCCGAGGTCGTCGCTTCCGAGACCGACGAGGTGAAGCCCGACTTCAAGGAGTCGCTCACGGGCCGCACCGCGGCGCCGGTCAACAAGGCCAACGGGGTCTACGACATCCGCCGCGCCGAAATGACGGTGATCGTCTCCTCGGCGCGGCTGCCGCAGCTGCTCAGCGCGATCAGCAGCACCAACTTCATGACGGTGCTCGACTGCGACATGACCGAGGTCAGCGTGTGGGGTGACTTGGCGCAGGGGTACTACTACGGCAACGAGCACGTCACCCGGGCCACCCTGACGATCGAGACGGTGTGGCTGCGGAGCCTGACCAAGCCCCTGATGCCGCACGATGTCCGGGTGCAGCTGAACATCGCCGATGAGCAGAAGTCCGAGGGCGAGAAGCCCGCGGGCGAGGGTGAGGGCAAGGGCCCGGCGTGATCGGGGCGGGATCGGGGCGTGATTGGGTTTGGGGAATCGCGGATCGGAAGTTGAAGGCCGGGCGGACCATTGACGGGCGAGGTGCATGATGGGACTTAAGGGAATCAACCCGTTCGAGCAGCACGTTGAGAAGGTGGTGGTGGGGATCTCCGGGGCTGCGCTGCTGGTGGTGCTGGCGATGCAGTTCATGGGGGGCTCCAGCGCGGTGAAGGTGGGCAAGGGCCCGCCGGTGCCGCCGGCGGATGCGTACAAGCCCGTTGAGCAGGAGGCCCAGCGGCTCGCGGCCCGGCTGGAATCGGGGGAGCCCGAGCTGCCCCCGGCGAACAAGACCGAGATCCTCTCGCTGTTTGAGTCGAAGCTGACCTCGCCGGTTGCGCCGCGGCCCGGGATCGTGGCGCTGGGCCCGGCCCCGACGGTGACGCAGATGGCTGTGGGAAGCGACCAGAAGCTCGAGACGCTGCTGGCGACGGTGACGGTTCCCGCGCCCGCCGAACCGGTCGCCCACGCGTTCCGGTCGACGATCAGCCCGTTCGAGTGGTTCGGCGTGGAGGACCTGCGGCGCTACCTGCCGGCCCAGCAGCCGTTCGACAAGGCGGCCGTCAGCGTCGAGGCGACCTTTGACGGCACGGCGTTCAAGAAGGTGCTCACCGAGGACCCCGATGGCGACGGGCCGCTGGTCCCGCTGCCGCTGACCTGGTGGCGCGATGGCGTCGAGATTGTCGGCGTGGAGCTGGAGCGCGAGCAGCTCGGGCCCGATGGCGGGTGGGGCGGCGCAGCGATCGTCAAGAGTCTGCCGGGCCGGGCCGACCTGATCGCCGAGGTGCCCCAGATGCTCAAGAGCATCGGGGATGTGAACCCCTTCCTCGCCCGCGTGCGCAGCGTGGCCGACGAGGTGCAGCGGCCGCCGTACTACGAGACGATCGCCGGGCCCAAGTGGACCTCGCCGGTCGAGGCCGCAGCGCTCGCCGATGAGGGGATGGGCCAGGGCCCCGAGGCCCTCGTCCAGAAGGTGGCCCGGTTCGACGCGGAGCTGGCCGACCTCGAGCAGAAGATGGCGGGCCTCCCGACATCGCCCCCGCCGAAGAAGGAAAAGGAAAAGCAGACGCAGGGCCCGCGCGGCGGCGGTGGTGGCGGCGGCGGTGGTGGCGGCAAGGGCGGCGCGGGTGAAGGCGGCGGCGGGCGGCAGGCGCCCCAGGGCCCGAGCCCGGAAACGACCGCGCTGCGTGACTACCTGAGGTGGCAGACGATGAGCAAGAAGTCCGCCGCCATCGCGGCCCAGCGCGAGGCGGTGGTGGCCCAGCTGGCCAAGCAGGGGCTCGACCCGTTGGGCCAGCCGGTGGCGGTGGCGCCGGGCCAGGTGTTGCCGTCGGACAAGCCGCTGCTGGACAACGAGGCGGTGAAGGTGTGGGGCCACGACATCACGGTTGAGCCCGGGTCGATGTACCGGTACCGGACGCGCATCGTGGTGAACAACCCGATGTTCGGGCGGGGCTCCTACCTGCTGGATGATCAGAAGCCGCTGGCGGAGGAGCCGCTGGTACGGGGCGAGTGGTCGGAGTGGAGCTCGCCGGTGCAGGTAGATGCCAATGGCTACTTCTTTATTGTGAGCGCCTCGGAGCAGGATGCGGTAGCGGGCAAGCGCGCCACGGCCGAGCTGTACCAGTTCTACTACGGGTACTGGCGCAAGGGCGCGGTGAACGTGGAGCCGGGCGACCCTCTGGTGGCCGAGGCCAAGCTCCCCGCGGAACTGCCGATCTTCGACCTCAGCAAGCTGGCGACGCTGCCCCCGCCGCCCCCGGGCGGCCGGCCGCTGCCGGGCCGCGAGGGCGGTGATGAGGGTGGCGGCGGGCGCGGGATCGCGCCGGGCGGGGATGAGGGCGGGGGCCGCGGCCGGGCTGCGCCGCCGCCGGAGCCGCCGCCTCCGTCGGGGGCCCTGCCGAAGGATGCGCCCCCGCCGGGGGTGACGTTCGCGCCGGCGAAGATGGCGGTGGGTGTGGATGCGCTTTTCCTGGATGTGGCGCCGGTGCCGAGCATCGCAGACCGCCGCCTGGCGACGGGCGGGGGGCAGCTGCAGGCCTTCCTGCGGGATGCGGGCGGGCAGATCATCACGAGGATCCCGGACCACGAGCGGAAGGCGGCGGCCTACCGGCGGGTGGCGGAATCGGCGAAAGCGGGTGAGACGCAGGGCAAGCCGGTGGTTCGGCCGGTGGAGGGTCCGAGGCTTCCGCCGCCTCCGGGGCGGCAGCCCGGTGGTGATCGTCCGCCGCCCGGCGATGGCGGTGGTGGCGGCGGCGGCGGTTGAGCGGCGTGCGGCGGGAGGCCCCACCCGTTCGGGTGTAAGAGGTTGTTCGGCAAGGATTTAGGCCGGGCTGACTCTGCTGGAAAATCGAAAAAGGGCGCGGCGACTTGACGCTGCGGGGAGGGGGGCTAGTATCCCCTCCCGTCTGTGGGGTTCACAGCCGCCGATGCGAAGTGCACCGGCGGGTTCCATCACGGGCTTTGGCCCGGGGCTGGAGCGGCCTCTTTGACAACCGGATACGGATGATTGACCTCCGCTCCTCTTCTGGAAGCGGCGTCGGGTGACTGACGTTGGCTTGCCGGGGTCTTGGGAGCGGAGGTGCTAAGACTCCCGCGCATCGCCTAGGTGCGCGGGGTAGCGTGAAGTGTTGCAATGTTTGAAGTTGCAGCGCTGAGGTTGGCTGTCCTCCGGGAGCGTGAGTTTCCGGGAGGGCCGCCCCGCAAGGTCTACGCGGGGCGGGATTGAACCAGCGTGACCGTGGAGGATGAACCGAGGGCGAGGGCCCGAGGGGATGAGCCCGCGGCGTCAGGTTGGTGCGATCGAGCGAAAGGGCACACGGTGGATGTCTTGGCGTGCAGTGGCGATGAAGGACGTGGGAACCTGCGATAAGTCCAAGGGAGCCGGTAACCAGGCAGTGATCTTGGAATGTCCGAATGGGGCAACCTACCCGCAAGGGTGTCTTGTACTGAATGCATAGGTGCAAGAAGCGAACGTGGAGAACTGAAACATCTCAGTACCCACAGGAAAAGAAAGCAACAGCGATTCCGTGAGTAGCGGCGAGCGAAAGCGGACCAATCAATCGACGAGCGAACCGGTCGAATACCGGGCCTGAGAAGGTGAAAGCCCTGTAGTCGAAGATTGATGAGCCCATCGAGTAAACTCGGGCTCGGGAAACCCGGGTTGAATATGGGGGGTCCACCCTCCAAGGCTAAATACTCCTGCACGACCGATAGTGGACCAGTAAGGCGACTGAACGATGACAAGAACCGCGATGAGCGGAGTGAAAGAGTACCTGAAACCGTGTGCTTACAAGCGGTCGGAGCCCTGCGGGGTGACGGCGTGCTTTTTGCATAATGAGCCCGCGAGTTAGTCTGTGCGGCGAGCCTAAGGCCTACCAGGCCGGAGGCGGAGCGAAAGCGAGTCTGAAACTGGCGACAAGTCGCACGGGCTAGACACGAAACCTTGTGATCTACCGTTGGTCAGACTGAAGGGCGGGTAAAACCGCCTGGAGGGTCGAACGGGTGACCGTTGAAAAGGTCTCCGATGAACTGACGGGAGGACTCAAAGTGTAATCAAACTGGGAGATAGCTTGTTCTCTCCGAAATAACTTTAGGGTTAGCCTCAGAGGGCAAGTGCCGGGGGTAGAGCTACTGGATGAGGGTTGGGGTCTACCCGACTACCACCCTCAACCAAACTCCGAATACCGGCACCCAAGCTCTGGGAGATAGACGGCGAGTGATAATATCCGTCGTCAAAAGGAGAAAAATCCAGACCGCCGGCTAAGGCCCCTAATCCGTGCTTAGTTCGAAAGGAAGTCAAGTTGCTGAGACATCCGGGATGTTGGCTTAGAAGCAGCCATCATTTAAAGAGTGCGTAACAGCTCACCGGACGAGGAACTTGGCGCCGATAATGATCGGGAATAAGCATGGAGCCGAAGCCGCGGAAGCCGAAAGGCTTGGTAGGAGAGCGTTCCATACGGCGGCGAAGCAGCTCGGGAACGGGTTGTGGAGCGTATGGAAGTGAATATGCGGGCTTGAGTAACGATTAAGCAGGTGAGAATCCTGCTCGCCGAATACCCAAGGTTTCCTGGGGAAGGTAAATCCGCCCAGGGTTAGCCGGGACCTAAGGCAAGGCCGAAAGGCGTAGTCGATGGACGTGCGGTCAATATTCCGCAGCACGCGCAGAGATCAAACCATGTTGCAGATTCTTTAGCTCGACGGGGCTGTCAGATGCCCAGGCCCTTGTGGCCGATGTCGAGGGCGAGGGTCTCTAGAAAAGGCATGGGGGCAAAGCGCGTCCCGTACCAAAACTGACACAGGTGGGTGTGGCGAATAGCCTCAGGCGCTCGAGAGAACGGTCGTGAAGGAACTAGGCAATTTAACCCCGTAAGTTCGCAATAAGGGGGGCCTACCCAGCAATGGGAGGCCGCAGAGAAAAGGGTCTGGGAACTGTTTATCAAAAACACAGCTCTGTGCCAACACGCAAGTGGATGTATACAGAGTGACGCTTGCCCGATGCCGGAATGTCAAGGAAGCGGCTCATCGAAAGAGAAGGTCGCGACCGAAGCACCGGCGAATGGCGGCCGTAACTATGACGGTCCTAAGGTAGCGAAGTTCCTTGTCGGGTAAGTTCCGACGCGCATGAATAGCGTAATCACTGGACTCCTGTCTCCACGACCGACTCGGTGAAATAGTAGTGGC
>JADLFW010000035.1 GCA_020849615.1 Phycisphaerales bacterium | reverse complement strand
CCAGGAGCGGGATCTGCGATGTGGTTTTGGACCGGCTTTCCAGGTCGATCCCGCCGACGACCACCGTGTAGCCGTCCGGGATGGTCGCCACGCTGGTGACGCTGTTCTCTTGCTTGGGAGGGGGGAGATTGGGGTTGGAGGCCGCTCCAAGGAAGGCACTGAGCGAGACCGAGTAGTCCAGGAGCAAGTGATCGCCCTCGGCGATCTGCGGCTTGATGGTGACCACCGTGCCCGCGTCCTGCGTGCCGCCGAAGCTGGTCGTCGAGACCGTTGTGGATGCGTTCACGCTGGCGTAGGGCTGCTGGACCACAGAGTTGAGGTTGGCGGCCTGGTTATTGCCGACGAGCAGCTTGGGCATGCTGACCGCGCGGCCCTCGTTGAGGGTTTGCAGGGCCCGCACGATGATCGAGAACTCCCCCGGGCTGAGCACGACGCCGGTGAACCCCGAAGCATCCCCCGCGGTCCGGTCACCCCCGGAGCCGCGGATCCCCAGGCCGAACAGGGACGACAGCCGGATGCGGGCGTCGCCGGCGCTCGTGAGGCGTTCGAGCTCGACGCCCAGGTCCAGCGTCTGCCCGTCGGTGAGCGTGACCATCAGGACTTCGAGCATCACCTGCGGCTGGCGGACATCCAGCGTCTTGAGCAGGCTCTCGACCTGGGAGAGCAGCCGCGGCTCACCGACCGCGATCAGGGTGTTGGTCCCCTCGTCGGCCGTCAGCACCAGCGGCCGATCCTGTGTGCCTGAGTGGCCCGCGCCAACAGACCCGGATGTCGCTGTCCGGCCCGCGGAGACCTGAGAATCGGATTTGGGCATCAGCGGGCTGGTTCCCGGCGCCGAAGTGGTGGGGGGCGGCGGGAGTGAGATGGTGACTGGCGCCCCGGAGGTCGCTCCCGTGGTGGAAGCCGTGCCAGGAGTGGAGGCGATTTGCTCGGCGGCCGCATCCAGCACGCCCGCCTGGAGCAGGTCTTCGAGGATGCCCTGAATCTCTTTCACGCCCCGGTTCTTGATCACAAACGTCCGTACCGGCCGCCGTGCTCCCGCCGGCGTGGCGTCGAGGCGTTCCAGCAGCGCCCGGATCTGCTCGTGCTGCACAGGCCGGGCGGTGATGACCAGGCTCCCTGTCAGGTCGTCAACGACGAGCTTCCAGCGATCGTCGGTAGGAGCCTTAACTGTTTGCTCGATGAGCTTGGCCACGTCCGGGGCGGGGAAGTACCGCGGGCTGTAGGTCACGGTCTCGGCCTGGTCCCGGCGGTCGAACTGGGCGATCTGCTCGCGCCAGAACGGGGCGGAATCCTCTGGACAGACCAGAAGCACCGACTGCCCGTCGGGAGAGGGAACGACATCGCCCGGCACCTTCTGCACGCCCAGGGAGTCCCGCTTGGCGGACACCTGGGCGATGAGCGTCGCCAGTTGCTGGGCCGAGAGGTTGCGGACCGGGATCTCCTCGACGATGGCGCCGGGGCCCGGTGTGTCTAGTCGTTCTAAGAGTGCAGTCGCCGCATCCACGCCGGCGGACAGGTCGGAGATGATGAGCAGCCCGCCATCCCCCAAAGGAGTGATGTTGCCCCCGGGCTTGGATAGAACCTTCGAAAGGGAGTCGGCGAGCTCCTTGGCCGGGCGGTGACGGGTGCGGACGACAATCGTCCTGAACCCTGCCCGCACCTCGCCCGCCGCGGTCTCCGCCCGTGGGAGGTTGGCCACATCGCTGAGCTTGATCACGCTGTAGGCGGAGCGACCGGGGAGTTGGACCGTCGTGAACCCTCGCGAGGCCAAAAGTCGGTTAAGAAGCGGCCAAAGTTCTTCGTCGCTGATCCCGGCCTCGGTCCGCAGCGTCACCTGGCCTTTGAGGTCCGCCGGGTTGTACTCGATATTGAGTCTAAGACGCTGAGCGGCGAGGTCGACCATGCGGCCGAGTTCTATCTGGCCGGCGAGCGAGAGCGGTGGCTCTGCTTGCGCGCGTGCTTGGCCATCAAGACCGGGACGAGTCCAGATGGCTAATGTGAGGAAGACGACCAGCACCGGTCGGATGTCCCGTGGCCATTGGCCTGCTCGCTTCTTCATCAGAAAGTGCGCCTCCGCGAAAGCACCACGCGCGATCGACCTCAAGCATGCCACGGAGGAGGGATTGACGCAAGTGTCGCGCCACGCCGTCCGAACTTTCGCTGATCGCGCGTTGACAACCCTGTGGCGGCGAGCGAGACTGTGCCGGCTTCGGGGTGCGTCGCAACTGGGCTGGGGCCTCGCTGGTAACAAGGACTTTGCAACGGCGGTATTGCCCGGAAGGAGCCAGACATGAAAGCCGGATGGGGATGGGCGTTGGCTGCGCTGCTGGCCATTCCGAGTCGGGCGTCCGCCCAACCTGATCTGCGGTCCGCGTTCGGAATCGCGAGGATTACGCCGGCGGCGCTGGCGGCCGCAGGTTTTGTGGAGGGGGACGTTCAGGCGTTTGTCGCCAATCTCCGAGGATCGGCCGAGCTCGCGGCCGTCGTCGACGGATGGGCGGAGATGAGCGCCAAGGAAACGCAGCTCGCGGCGGCCATCGAGTTGCTCGACCCGGTCGACCCCGTCGGCCATCAGGCGATCGCGGACGCCGAATCGCAGCGGGCGCTCGCTCAGCGAGAGCTGGAAGCGGCTGTGGTGACCGCGATCGGGCGCGGCTGCACCGGAATGCCGGAGGCGTTCTGCGATCGCTTGAACGCGTGGCGCAAAATGCCGGTGAGCTTACCTCCTGAAATGCGCATTCTTGAGTGGAACGATTCCGATTTGAGGTTGATTCACAGCGCACTGCTGGCGGAGCGTTTGTCCGTCGTCTCGGGGCTACCGATTTCGCAAGAGCTTCAGGCCCGCGTGGCCTCCGCCCGGGCCATCCCAGAAGTCGCCGCCGCCGCGGCTCATCTGGCCAACAGGCTTACGCCCGTTGCCGCGGCGCTTGAGGCACAACTGAGCCAGTAGTGATCGCGGCGATCCTCCACCCTGTATCTATGTACGGAGTTGCTCTTCCATGACCGCAAGCTGGGTTTACCGTTGGAGTGCTCGCCTCGTGAGCGCGGTGGCCATCGGGCTCCTAGGAGTGACTCTTTCGCTGGGCAGGGGCCCGGCGCTTCTGCAACCCGGGGGCGGATACAACAGCTGGTCAAGCTCCACCAAGGTCGGCACCGATCCTTCTGATCAGATCGGCGACCCGTCCATGGGTGGAGACGAGGAGCCGCCCGCAGGACCCGGCTCCGATGACCCACCGCCCGACTATCCCCCGCCCCCTTGGCCGGGTGACGATGACTCCGATGAATACGACCCGGGCAGCGGCGTGCCGGGCGGAAGCGGTGGCGGCCAGTCAGGCAGCGGGCCGGGAGGCGGCGATCCGCCGCCCGTTCCCCCGGCGATCGGCGGTTTCCTGTGGGGCGGGGATGCCGAGATCTTCCTGAACGGCATCGGCATACCGGACAGCAGCTGGAAAAGCGAGTTGATCAGGCCCTGGGACACGGCCGGGCCGCTCGCGCCGTCGCCGGACCGCTCGGTCGTTCCATCGACAGGCGTCGGGATCGAAGAGGCGACGGACCTTGTCGTGAAGTTGCCCGGCCGGGACTTTGAGTTGACGCGCAACTTTGTTGGCCGGTCGGAGCTCATGCGCCTCAGTTCGCTGGGCAAGCTGACGGTGGGAGGATGGTCGCTCTCGACCGACGCCTACGTCTATTCCGATCTGGTGCGGCCGACCCTACCGATGCGTGAGAGTGCTGCAGACAAGTGGCAGCGCATGGGGATCGCCATCCTGATCCAGTCGCCGATCAGGACGACCATCGGTTTTCAGAACTTCTCCGTCTACAAGAGTGAAACGGTGTGGGACAATGAGCAGGGCCAACACCTCCAGCCGCCACCCCTCGCAGAGCCGGAGGACGGGCGGTTCCCCGATAAGTTCCGCGAGTTTCAACCGATGGGGCCCGGGATGTGCCGGTTGGTCGCGGACAAGCTCACGTACCGGCACCCGTTCGTCAACGGCTACGTCCCCGGTCAGACCGTCAAGCTGCCGGTGTGGAAGCTCATCGAGCCCGGGAAGGGGACGAGCTATTTCTTCCGCAAATGCGAATCGCCGACGAGCTGCGTCAACCTCTCGACGGACACCAGCTCGTCGTTTGACTATGACACCGGGTACAGCCAACCGCTGCTCGACAAGGTGCCCGCCGGCAAGCTGTGGTGCCAGTTCGACGAGTTCGGGAACGCGTGGTCGTATGAATACGTGGAGAAGCCCGTCACGTCGGGAACAACTCCCCGATTGAAAGCAGTGTATCTGCACGGCAAGGACGCGAGTGATTGCAAAGCTCGCGTAGGCTTTGTCTGGGGTTTGAGCGAGACGACGACCGGGTCGCTGGCTGGCTCGGGGATTTGGCACCTCACGCGGGTGGCAGTTGATCGCCCGTATGTGGACGCAGGCGCCAAGTGGGTCACGACTGATCAGGTGGATTATGTTTATGTCGCCGACGTTGAGAAGCGGCAGAACCAGGCCACGGGAACTGATAACTGGTTGAGCGGAGTGGTCGATGACCTGGCGATGGTCGTGCAGAAAACGGCCGTGCACCTCCCCATGGCGAACGAGACCAGGGGAGTCCTGCCCGGCGAAGATGAATGGGCGTTCAACGAGCGGGTGTGGCTCTTCCGCTACGCCGGAACGGGTTCCAGCTCGGGAGTTCCTTCTTCGCAGCTCAAGGGAATTCACAGTCCGAGTCAGATCGATCTCATGGCCCGCGAGGACTGGAGCTCCGGGTCGAGCACGCTCGCGGCGAGCGGATGGGCGACGACTCAGACCTCCGCGAGCAGTCTGTCAAAGCAGGTCGCGGTCGCCTGGGGTCTCCTGTCTCTGGATGACGTAACCCTGCTCAGTCCGGCTGGGGGCGGAACAGGCACGGAGTTGAAGCTGTGGCAGACCGCGGATCGCTGGAACATTTACTACGGGCACGAGCGGACGTATCCGCCGGACACCGGCAGTTCGGGCACCGGGGGCGACATCACCGAGCACGTCGGTCGCCTGAAGGCCACGTTTTCGCGGCCCGGCCGTGGCGGCCCGACGCTGCGGAAGCAGTACGAGTATTCGCTGAACAGCGAGGATGTGCAGGACCACAAGCTTGTCCAGCGGTCAACCAGGACCGGCGGTGGGGGCGTCTTCACCCCATTCAATCACAGATACCGACTCCGCAGCAGTGTTCAGCGAACGACAGAGTACACGCGCCGAAGCGACGCGTCCCCAAGCTCGAATCTGTGGTCGCTGGAGAACTGGTCGGCGCGCCGGCGGATCACAAGCCGCTCCGAAGAGCGTGAGCTGCTGACGGTGCAGATCCTTCAATCCGTGGCTCCGCCGGGCGGGGGCGCGTCCGCAAACCAAACTCAGTCGTTGGTCAGCGTGGTGCCGTTTACCGTTGCGGAGCTTGTCGAGGACCTCGGCGGTGTGCCCGGCCCGTCAGGCGATGGCCCCGGCAGCGAAGTGCCGGCCGTCCGCAAGTGGCTGACGTGCCACCAGTTCGACGAGCACAACCGCCCGAGCTTTACGATGGACCCGGGCGCTTTCGCGGACGAGTACCCCGACGTTGACGATGGATGCGGCGCGTTCTCGATCAAGTGCCGCTTGAAGGCCTGGGAGGCGTTCGTCGACCCAGACGAAAGCCACCTCAACGCGGGATCGCTAGGCTCCATTCAGACCACCACGTACCAGGACTCTATCGAGCCGAGCAGCGAGCTCACGGGCGTTCTTAGCGAGATCGTCGCTGTTGGTGGCAGCGGCAACTTTTCTCACAACTACCCGGCGACCAAGAGGATCACCGCACAGTATGTCGGGCTGTACCAGCTCGACCCTGAGGTAGCGACGCCATACGCGATTGTCCGGCGCGAGGCGCATCCGGGGACACTCAAGTTTTTTGGAGACTTTTGGTACCAGGAATGGAATCCGCCCAACCCGCCTGAGCCATGGACACAGATTCTGCGGCCCGACCTCGTGACGGCGTTGAAAGCGGCTCGCGTGTCGGACGCGAGCGCTCCAGCGGACTACGAGACCACCGCTTACAAGTACATTCCGCGCTCCACCGACACCTTGCAGACAGCACTGCTTGGATACCCCGGTGTGTATAGCGTGGAGGTCCGTCGAGATCTGGAGACAGTCGCGCAGAACGGCGAAAACACGTCCGACAAGGCGACCACAACTTACTATTTCGACCGCCAGGGGCGGATCACCGGGAGCGTTTCGCCGGACAATGTGGCCGCCGGCTACGACTACGAGATTTCCGGGACCGGGACAGACCTGACGGGCGACGCCGTACGCATCCGGGAAGACGTGGAGCTGATCCCCAGCGCCGGCACCTATTCAACGTCGTACACCGAGAAAGGCAGCACGCTTGGTATTGTCCGCCGCTTTGATGTGTCCGGGCGTTTGCTTTCCGATACTGACGCCGACGGTGTCCAGAGATCGCGTGCCTACCTGGTGCTGGATGATCCGGAAGGGGCTGCCGGCTCCGCCACGGTGCAGGCGTTGCAGTTTCCAGCCCAGTTCTCGAGCGCAAAGTTCTCCGGCCCCGTCGAGTGCGAGTGGGTCACCACCTTCGGCGCATCGCTCCGCTCCAACTCGTACAAGTCGCAAGCGCTCGACATTGACCCTCAGTCTGGCACACCGCGTTCGTGGACCTGGGGACAAGAGCTGGCGCGAGCGGGGGCCAGCTACTTGCTTTCCGGCGATCTGAAGGCGAATCGTCGGTGGGCGTTTGCGTCAGTTAATGGAGAGTTCCCGGCGTCGGTGCCTGACCAGTCGGGAGGACGGAGCGTTCCCTACGAGTCAACGCAAGTCCTGGACGGCGACGGAAGCGTCGTAGAGACGATCGACGAGCTGGGCAACGTAGAAAAGCGTGAGTACGACGCGAGATCTCGTTTGATTCGCGTTCTCCGCTCCGTCCAAGCCGACCCGACCGAGTGGCTATCCGAGGAGCGATTCTACGACGGAGAAGAGGACACACGCCTGGCTTCGGGGGATGGTCTACTCACCCGTGTTACACAGCACACAGAACCGACCGCGCTGGCCACCCAGGCCAGGCAGACGAAGAACTGGTACGACCGCCGCAACCGTCTGGTGATGACGGCGCCGGTCACGGAATGGGAAGCCCCCGAGGTGCCGGCTGGGCCGTACTCCATCACGCTCTGCGACAATCTCGACCGGGTAACGCTCACCGCTCAGCTCAATCAGGCCGGTATCCCCCCCTCCACCTGGGACGACGCGGAGCAGGCCGTTATCGACTCCGCCGATACATTCGCGGTCAAGAAGGTGTTCTACAGCCAGCGCGGTCTGGTCTACCGAGAGCAATCGTTCATCAGCCGACCCGAGAAGTGGCAGAGAATCGACCACTGGTTTGATCGAGCCGGCCGAGAGCTCACGGTCAGACCGGAAGGCGGCGTGACGACCAAGAGGACGTACGACTCGCACGGCCGGGTTGAGCGGGAAGGGCAGTTCGCCACCGGCCTCCCTCCCGGATGGGGCGACGCGACGGATCTTCAAAAGGGCTTCATGTTGTCGGTGAAGAGGAATACCTACTACGAGGATCGAGCCGCCCTGTGGCTCACGACGGCCAGCCAACGGACGCATTCGACGGCCGAGCCATCCACGCTGGAGGACAACACCTTTGATGCCAGCGAGACCAGTGACTGCGTAACGACATACACGGCGATCGCGCGGGACAAGGCCGCACGTCCCATCGCGACGATCAACTACGGGACCAACGACTCAACGACCGCCGGGTTCACTTCCACCGGCACCCCGCAACCGCCGGACTTGCTCGTGTTCGGGGAAGACGATGCCCTTGAGGATCCCATAGCCGGTTTGACGGGAGCCGAGCTTGTCACGCGGAGCGTGTACAACGCGCAGGGGCTCGTGGGGACCGTCTCGCGCCTTCAGGGCCCGACCGCCTCGGACCGAGAGGACTCGGTCACCTACTTTGATTCGCTCCAAAGACCCATCGCGGTAATCGAGAACTTCAAGAGCCCTCCGGGCCCGGCACCATCAGCGATCGCGTGGGTGTCTGCCGGTGGCGGCCGCTGGTCGATCAGCTGGGGGGGTGGCACCTACCCCTCTGACGATAGCCGGGCCACGTCTATGGTCTACGACGCGGCAGGCAACGTCGTCTGCCAGATTGCCCACGTGCGGCAGGCGTCCGGTCCGGAGTCCGTGCAGGTAACGCGGTCGAGATACACGTGGGACGCGAGCCTCGATGGCGGTGCCAGCCCCACGCCGACCGCGACGCCGCGTCACGGGCTGTTGTACGAGGTCATGTACCCGTCCACGTCGGGCACGCCCGGTGAGACGGGTTCGGCGGCGAGCGACCGCGTCCGCTTCGGGTACAACGCGATAGGAGAACAAGCGTTCGTTCAGGACCAGAACGGCACCGTGCGGTCGTTCATCCGGGATCGGGCCGGGCGGATGAACGCGGACCGCGTCATCTCGTTCGGCGCCACCGCGCAAGCATTGGCCGACCAGCACGCCAACGCCGCGGTCGACACCACGGTATCGCAGATCATCACCAAGTACGACGCGTTCGGTCGAGTCGACGCGGTCATTTCCTGTCTCAACCCGGGCTCGCCGTACAACCCATCTCAGAACCTGGATCCGGGCACGTACGTCGGAACGCTGCTGGCCCATCCATCGGTCCAGAACTTCGTGGCCTACGAGTACGATCATCTGCTCGGCCAGGTCACCAAGTTGCGGCAGCTGGCTGAAGGCCCTGTGCCGGTCGGCACGGACACGCGGTATCGAGAGTATCGCCAGCAGTTCGACATTCACGAAAACGTGCTGAGCCCCGGCCTCTACTCGGCCCGCCCGAGCACCACGACCCATCCCGACGCCACGCCTACTGATCCCTTAGACGACACATTGGTCTCCACGGACTACAGCGGCGCCGTCAACGACGCGATCAGCCGGCCTACCGGTCTGAAGCTGGTGGGAGATTCGCTCAACTTCGTCAGGTACTCCTACCTGGGTGTAAAGACGTTCGCGGTCACGGACTTCAAGATGATCGGTGCGCAGCTGGATCGCACCATCCACGGTGACGGTGAACGGGACTACAGCCCGAGCGGCGCGCCCGTCGCCCATCACAACTACGGGGGATGGGATCGTTTCGGGCGGCTCACGCGGAACAGTTGGGTGACGTCGGAGTTTGGGGGTGGCACCGCCGTGAAGCCGCTGTGGGAGCAGCGGTACGACTATGACCTGCTCTCAAGAAAGACCAAGCGGGACGATGCCCGAGGCGTGTACAACTACCTCGACGAGGACTGGCGGTTCTCGTATGACGGCCTGGACCGGGTGGTCAAGTCGGAGCGCGGCCGCACGGACACAGGCGGAGTCCTCCAACCGCCCACGACCGGCTTCCCGGTCAAGGAGTGGACGCTGGACGCGCTGGGGAACTGGACGAACGTCAAGTCGACCCGTCCTGGCCCTCCGACAATCACCAACAACGACCCGCGTTCATTCACCGCGGTCAATGAGCTGAAGTCATCCGGCGCCACCAACACGCTGTACCGCCACTACGACGGGACGGGCAATCTCGCTTTAACGAGCACGGCGAGTGACGGGCTCAGCGACCTTCGGCAGACGCTCAAGTACGATGCCTGGAATCGTTTGGTCAGCATTCACAAGCTGAAGACCCTTCCCAACACGTGGGACGTGATCGACTACACCTACAACGGGCTCAACTGGTGCGTCAGCGAGAAGCGACAGCTTGCGGGCGAGTCCCCGGCATGGCGATGGCGGTTCTATTCGCCACAGTGGCAGCTCTTGGTCGAAGCCAAGGGTACGGGCGGCAGCCCGGTCACCCCCGCGAACGGGCCGTTCGAGGAGCAGTTCTGGGGCCTCCGCGGCCTGGACGACGCCGTCGTGCGTCGCAGCAGTGAGGACGGCGATCACCTCTTCGGCGAAGACGGCGAGTACTGGTACTACCAGCTCACCGATTCGCTGTTCAGCGTTATTGCTCACGTCGACGCGGCCACCAGCCGCGTGAGACAGTGGATGAGCTATGACGCGTTCGGCGTGGCCAAGGTTCTTCGCACGGGCGACTGGAACGGCGACGGAAGTGTCACCACGGCCGACAAGACGAACGCCCAGGGGACGGGGTTTGACGAGTTCTTTGCCCTCGGAGACTCACGAGCGGACGTCAACGGGGACGGGCAACTCATCCAGACGGGCGCGGGTTCGGACGTGGACGAGTTCTATTCCATGTTCAGCCAATCGCAGGCGACCCCGGCTGACGAGGTGCGCATCGGATATGCGGGATACGTAACTGACCCAGTCACGAAGTATTTGTTGGCACGCAGTCGATGGTACGAGTCGTCGTCAGGCCGCTGGCTCACCCGCGACCCCGCGGGCTATGTGGACGGAATGAGCCTCTACCTGTACGCGAAGGGGAATCCGCTGAACTTGGTGGATCCGACGGGGCTGTTTACGGTTTCAGAATGGCTCCAGATCGGGTGGGCAGGAGTCAAAGGCGGCGCACAAGGTGCCGCGAATGTTGGGCGTGGTGCCGTCGGTGCTGTGTCAGAGTTAGGAAAAATTGCATATGACGTTGGAGGCGCGGCGGCTGAAGTAGGTGGCGCGTACACCGGCACTTTTGATTATGAGCACAAATACGCTTCGTCGACGATGCGAAGCGTGGGGAATGGCGGTTCGTGGGGCGAAGTCGCAGTAGATTCAGCCAAGACCGGAGGAAGGATGTTCATCGCTGCCGGTACAGCTGGAGCCTCCGAGGTAGTGGCAGCGACTTACTACGGCGCCTCGACTGGCGACTACGAAGGAGCATCTCAACGACTAGGTGGTGTTGTTGGTTCCAATTTGCTCGGCGTCGCAACAATAAAGGGGACCAATGCCCTGAAGGGTGGAGCTGCCGCGACCGAAGGGACGTCGCAAATAAGAATCACTGGGCCACGTATCGACTCCCCAGCAGGAACTGTCCAGCAGACAATCACGGGCTCTGGAATAGATGGCCCTGTCGGATTCTCTTCAAGTCGGATTGTGGGACCGGGCCTGCCGGCGTCGGAAGTGATGCCCATGTCCACATACGCCCGCGCCGGTTTCAGGGGTGGCGTCAGGCAAGCAACGTGGCAGCAAGCGATCAACGCGAGCCTTGATGGCCAAGTTCGCAGTCCGGGTGGGGATATCATTCCACCCGGAGCATCGTTCGATATGGGTCACCGACCACCGTGGTCGTTCCGCGACTCGCAAACCTGGGCTCAACAGCGAGGATTATCTCGGAAGGAGTTTTTGGACGAACAGAACGATCCGAGGGCCTACCGTCCAGAGACCGCGCGCGACAACCGATCTCGCAGGCATCAATGAATATGGATTACCGCAGCGAACTGTTGGAGTACGTATCCGCAAGCTTGGGGAAACCCCCGACGATCGTGGAGCGCGCCAATGCGGCAGAGACTTGGAGTATTGGTATCGCAAAGTTTGCTCACTCGCCATCGGCAGGATTGGCTACACACGCAACGATTGGGTTGGGGGAGCAGGAATTCCGAACTCGCAATGCTAGCACATTTCCGGCGAAGATAGAATTGATCGGCATTACTGAATTGACAACTGTGGGCTTTGATAGAGTGTTGGCAGCTATTGCCTTTGACATGGTAAGAACGGGACAAGTGCGTGCTCCCGGACAGGCTTCGATGGATGTTGTTGGGGAAGCAATTCCAGGAGTGACCGTGCCGCACGCCTTTGGCACTGATCCGTATTTGTGGCAAGGAGACGATCACAATCTGGAAGAGTTTCGGTATCAGGGCAACGAGTTACTGTGGCTAATGATAGTGCCTATTAGTGACGGGGAGCTTGAACTGTTAAGGCGACATGGGGAAGAGGCGCTCGTGGAACGGCTTGAACGAGCGAATGTCAATGTCGCGGATTTGTGGCGACCATCATGCGTTTGAGTCTGTAACAAATCCCGTAGTGTTCCACCATTCCGCCGAAGGAGAATCATGCCCGACTTGGCGGTTCAGGGCTTTAGCGGACGGCGCTGGGGCGACATCTGCGCGCGGACCATCCCGGGCGAGCAGAGCTCTTTGCAGGCAGCGCATCGGGATCAGAAAGAGGAAGTTCTCCCGGTTCCAAGCTCGGCGCAGCGCGGGATGACCGATCGGTAGCGGTCGGCACCGAGGCGCAGCAAGGCCTCGTCGAGCTGAGCGCGCGTGTCGGCAGGCACGCTTTCGAGGTACTGATTGAGGACGGCCGGGAGACGGCGGAGGGCATCTTGGGCCGCGGCACGACCGTTGACGCCTTCGGCGGATGTACGATCCAGGTCGTGGAGGAGCTCGCACACGTCGCGGTAGATGCACGCGACCCGGGCCATCTCGTTGGTGGTCATGGAAGAGGAACGCTGCAGGTCCTTTTAATTCTTTGGCCGGAGGATTGCCGTGTACCCGAAGCACTACTGCGACCTGTTCGCGCCGAAGATCGAGGACGACTTGGTCTTCGTGGGGATGTCTTTCGCCCCGGAGGACGACTTCCGGTGGACGCAGGTCATCAACCCGGCGATCAACGACGCGGGCCTGCGTGCGTACCGAGTGGACATGGACATCGTGAACACGGCGATCCTCACGGACATCTTGCGGGCTGTGCGGGACGCACGGCTACTGCTGTTCGATGTGACGGCAAGCCCGATGGGCACCCGCAACGGGAACGTCATGTACGAGCTCGGCCTGGCCCACGCGCTCCGGCACCCCGAAGAGGTGCTGATTATCCGGGGTGACTCGCGGCCTCTGTTGTTCGACATTGCGGGGTTCCGTGTCCACCGCTACGAGGAAAGGGACGCTGCCCAGGCGCGACCGATGCTGTCCCGGCTCGTGGCCCAGATGATCGAGAACGTGCGAACGGTCCAAACGGTGGCCCTCGACAAGGCGATGTCGATGCTCGACGAGGTGTGCCTGGGCTTCATCCACTCTCACGCGGGAATGAACTTCTTCAGCTTCAAGGGCACCGACAAGCCGTTCACCCCCGAGGCGGTGGCGGGGCGAGAGGCGATCCGTGTCCTGCTGGATCTCGGGGCCCTCTCGCTGGTCTGGGTCCGAGCCAAGCAGCTTTACGCCTACCAATGGACACCGTTCGGGCGTGCCTTGATCCTGTGCCTGGGATTCGAGGAGAACGCCGATCCCAACGTTGCTCGCTCCTTCGGGTACGGAGACCGGTCACGGGACCCAGGCACGGATGTCAACGAGGGGGCGCCACCACCCAAGGGTCCCTGTGAGACCGGCCGGGACGATCCCGCGACAGCCTGAGAGGTGTAGTGGGGAGTATAGATCACTATGATTTGATGACGGCAGCACCAGCATTCGTAACTTTCAGCCAGCCCGCTTCGTTCTCGAACGTCGACTTCAAGAGGCCGCCGGTTACTTTTCCCTCCTGAAGCAGGCCGACCAACCGGTAAAGGTCCAGGGTCCGCAGCAGCAGCACGTGGTCCTTGACCGCATGGTGAATGCGGTCAAGGTCCGGCGGTTGGTCCTTCGCCTGAAGGGTTGGGGCTGAGCGAAGCGTGTTGAGCAGGACGATCGCCGGAGCGATGTCCGGCAGGTTGTTTCTACGTCGATGCTGTCTGGCCTGCCCGATGTCGCCGCTGGCGAAGTTGCCGTTCTTTCCTTTGATCTCGATGACTCCGATGACCTCACCGTCCGGGGCCAGAAGAACGGCGTCCTCAACACGGGGTTGGACGGGTCGGCACCGGGCGTCGATGCCGAAGCCGGTTCGCAGCAACGACACAACGTCCTCAACGAGTTGGTCACCCGTCCCCACGAGAAGGTTCCGACGTTGGGTCCGCGCCACCTCGAGCCGTGTGCGAGCGTCCGTGAGCTGAGCTTCGAAACGGCGAAGCTGTTCCCGAACTTCGATCTCGTGGGGCAGGACGACATCGTCGAGCCACGGAGGGTCCCGCGCTTCGGTGAGCGCCCTGAATCGCAACACCGCGCGAGCCGCATCGGCGACCATCGTGGCGCACGCCTCCTGGCTCTGCGGATAGTTCGCAGGGAGCGCGTACAGCAGCCCGTCGACGGCAACGGCGGAGATCCCAGACTCGCACCTGGCGAGGCTCGTGACGTTAGGGTTGGAGGCCTGATCGTACAGGAACTGCGCGTAGGCCGATCCGTAGCGGGCTACGTGAGGCTTGAACGACTCATCGACATACGTGGGCACCGGATCGGCGGAGGCGAGGGGGATGACTTGAACACCCCGCCGCGAGAGAAGACGAACGAGCAGATCGGGCACCGGATCGGCGGAGGTTGAGGTCAATCCCGCTGGCAGCGGCGGAACGAGTGCAATGACGGGCTTTCCCTGTCGGAGCAGCGTCTCTGCTTGGCCTTCACGCTGATTAAGGTCCGCAGTCAGCTGTTCTGGGGTCGGAGCCTTCCCCCGCGCGTCGGTGCACGGGGACGACACATGGAAGCAGCCGGTGGCGAAGACCACGCCGTCGTAGTCAAGCCACGATTGGGGCCCGCCTCGGGGAAGCAGATGAACATCGAGGTCGTCGCCTTCCCACGGGCCTTCCTCCGCCATGCTCCAGAGGCCGTAAACAGCTAGGCGAGGCACCGTCCGCGGCGGTCCGCCGAAGTTGACCGAACCGAAGGGGAGTTTCAGGCTGGTCCGTCTCACAGAGGCTCCTCGTAATTCGCGCGAGACCGCGTCGACTGAAGATTACGCGACCTCGCGGCAATAATGCTTGAGCACGCCGCCCAGGCGCTGTCGGCACACAATGGGCGGGAACTCCGGGGATGATGGCTCGGCTCGTGATGGAGGAGGGCCGGACCGAGCGCTCGGTTTCCGCGGATCACGGGGCAGCAGACGGTTGTCCAGCCCCTGGTGGGGCCGTTCTTGGTGGTAGTGCTCAACGTACTGCTGCAGCAGGTACCCGAGGTGGCGCTCGCCGAAGGCGACGAAGTGGTCCAGGCACTCCCGGCGCACCGACCTGACCCAGCGCTCGGCGAAGGCGTTCAGGTTCGGGGAGTGAACAGGGAGGCGTTTGGGCGCGCAGCCATATTCTCGCAGGGTATCGCCGAACCCGGGCCCGAACTTGCCGTCGCCGTCCTTCAGCAGGATGGTGGGGGGGTTGAAGCCCTGCTGCCGCGCGTCCTCCACGAAGACGAGCGCCTGCTGCTGGGACCACTCGTGCGTCGGGTGGAGTGTTGGCTGGCTCACGATCACCCGGCGCGTCCGGATGTGCATGAAAAACAGGACCGTGCATAGTCTCCAGCCCCTGAGCGTCACCACCGGCCTGGTGAAGAAGTCGCAGGCCCAGAGGGTCTGGGCGTGGATCTTCAGGAACTCGGACCAGGTCGGCTCGCAACGCTTGGGGGCTGGCTCCAGCCCGTGCTCCTTGAGGATGTTCCGGATGCAAGTCCTTGAGATGTCATTGAACCCGAGCTTGATCAGCTCGCCGACCAGCCGGGAGTAACCCCAGCCACGGTTCTCCGTGGCGAGCCGCGCCACGAGCTCACGCAGGTCCTCCGCCTTGCGCGGCCGCCCCGGGCCCGCCTTCCGTTTGGGCGCACCTTTCCTGCTCTTCATCGCCCGCATCCACCGCCGAAAGGTCTCGTACTTGACGATGGAGATGATCTCGCGGAGAGCGAGGCCCAGCGCACTCCCCACCCGGACAAGCCTGCGGCGCTCGGGTTCCGTCAGCCGGACCCTCCCTGGGAGCCGCGCGCGGAGCATCCGGTTCTCGGCGCGGAGGAACTGGACCTGCCGGGCCAGCTCGTCGTGGGTGGCGCTGAGCAGGACAAACAGGAGGGGGTCGACAAGGCGGAGCATGCCGGGTAGCCTGCCTACGGACAGGGGAGGATGGGGTTTTCGAACAGGTACACCACCGTTTCTCCACAGGAATCCACGGCAGAAAGGTCGTAGGTTGGTAGCAAACCGTGCCCCCGCTATTGAATCAACCTACGCTCGCCGCCTGCCTTGCTATCGGATGCCGGAGACACGGGGACGTCCCGCGGCCGCGCCGGGAGGGAAGCGGCGCGGATACGGAGCATGCCGATGCAGCCCGCCGCGACCATCGCCCCCAGGACCGCACCGAGCGTCGTGCTGGCGAATGTGTACCTGCGTCGATCGTCGTCGTTGCGGAAGAGGAAGCCCGAGCGGGTCCGGCTGATCCCGTAGCCATTCTTCGGCACGACGCACAGGGCATAGCTGGGGAGCCAGACGGGAGACGGTTGCCATCCCCATGCGGCGCCGAGAGGCGCAGGAGGAGCGCCTGGCTCGAAGTACGGGTTGCGATTCTGCACGGAACTCACGAAGCCATAGGCGCCGCCGAGGATCGTCGGCAGGACGATCAGCGATACGATGCGCCAACGCCGTGCCATGCTTTGGATTCCGAGCCTGCTCGCCGGTGCTCACGCCGCCGCGATGCGAGGGATCTGGCCGTCGTTCATGGGCGGATTCTACGGGCGCTTCGGGCAGACGAAGCGGTCGCATGCGGTGCACGGACGTTTGTGACAGCTGGTACACTGACTTGTTGTCGTCCTGGCGCAGGAGCCCAATGGAGAAGCTGATTCATGCCCACGTCAAGCCGTCGTCGTCAGCCAAGGAGTGTCCGCAAGGCCGCGCTTCAAGCCACATCCCGTGGGGTTGTGCCGCGGGGGCTCGCCCGCCTCAGCATCGCTGACCTCGATCGGGAGATCCGCCGCCGCCAGCGGGGGACGAAGTCCCTGCACCGCAGGCGTGCCAAGATGCTGGAGAAGATCGCCGCCCTCGACGCCCAGATCCTCGCCGCGGGGGGGACCCTCGACGGTCGTGCGGGCCGCAGCATGGCCCGCGCTGGCGCTCGCCGCATCCGGCCCAAGAACGACACCAACCTGATCGATGCGCTGCGAGCACTGCTCAAGGACAAGACCATGGGCGTCGCCGAGGCCGCCGAGGCGGTCCAGAAGGCGGGTTACAAGTCGAACGCCGCCACGTTCAAGATCATGGTCAACGCCGCGCTCGGGAAGAAGAAGCACTTCAAACGCGTCGAGCGGGGGCGGTACACGGCGGTGTGAGTGGTGGTCTGATGATTAGCACCCCGCGTCATAGTGGTTGAGGAACGCAAGGTAGTCGCTGAAATCGACCAGTCCGTCTCCCGTGTAGTCCACGCGCGGGTCTTGGGCGTCGTAGTAGTTGAGGAACTCCAGGTAGTCAGAGAAGTCCACCAGCCCATCCCCGTTCAGGTCCGCCGGGCAGAGCGGGTATCGTGGCACCGTGGTGATCCAGTTAGCGGGTTCTCCACGCGGATTGACGCCGCTGCCGGCGATCGTTCTGCCGTCGGCGGAAATGGACACGCCGATTGTCAACGTCCAGCCATCCAGGTCAAGCCCGAAGTCGTTGACCAGAACTTCCCTCAAGCTCTTCATCCCGTTGACGGCATCCCAGATGAACGCCTCCTCCCCCGAGCCCGTCGAGCCCGAGCCAACGGCGATGCGACCATCCGCCGAGCACGAGTACACAATGCTCGAGTGCACGCCTCCGGCCAAGTCTCCGAGTCCGACCATTCCTCCGGCGGCTGTCCACATGAACGCTTCTGGATTCGGGGCTGAGGCATCGGAGACCGCGCCCCCGAAGATTACCGAAGCGTCGGCGCTCATGGCGCAGGCAATATTGGCGGGGCCCAGCGATGCGGAGAGCGTTCCCAGACTCTCCATGCCGCTCATCGCGCTCCATCTGAACGCTTCGAATCCGGACGCGGACTCGGACTGTCCCACCACTACCGATCCGTCCGACGACATCGCGAACGCGCCCGCCGAGGAACCGCCACCGGGCAGACGGCCGAGTCCGACCATTCCCGTGTCAGCGGTCCATCGATACGGTTGTGTGCCGTCGGAAGAGTCGCTCTGACCGATGATCACGCCGCCGTCATCCGACACCGCGATCGCGTGGCTGAAGAGGCCTCCAGGAAGGAACCCAAGACCTTGCATGCCGTCTGCGGGAGTCCAGCGGAAGGTCTGGAACAGGGCTGGCGCGTACTCGCTTCCGCCGACAACGACTTGCCCGCCAGCAGCAGCCTGCGTCGCGAAGCTTGTGAATCCCCCTCCGGGAAGGTCACCCAAGCCCAGCGTGCCTCCCGCGGCGGTCCACAGGAACGCTTCTTCACCCGGAACCGGCGCCCCACCCACGACCGCGACCCCATCCCGTGACATTCCGTTCACGTAGCCCCTGATCGCAGCGTGCGGCAGGTCCGGGACTTCTTGAAACGAGACCTGGCCGCTTGCTGCCTGAGAAGCCGCCGCCAGTCCGAATGCAGCAACGGTGACGCCGCGAGCGGAGTAACGCCTGCCAGACCCGAAGCCGGACGTTTCGACGTTCATTGTTGTCCTCCGGGGACCATCGTCCCGCCGATGAAAGTCCACCTCGCGACGCCGCTGTGCGGCACTCGCGCGAACGTGACAAACCGGCCTGGTGCAGCCCCGGGCTGTAAATCGCGGCGGATGATCTCCGCGCGGGCGGGAGTACGCACCGCCACGAGCGCCGCGGCGGCCACGCAACACGATCCCGGGGTCCAGAGCTCCCGCTGACTCCCAATGGGCGAGACGGGGTGCTCGGCCCCAAGGGCGACCATACCAGCGTGATCGTGTGCCGGGCAAGCGCAAAGTCCGATATCCCGGCGAAGTGATTGCGGCGCTGCGGGCTCTTCATCCATGCATCGAGTTTGCCATCCGAAGTCCCCGTCCTCGGCTAACAGGCTGGCGGACCGAACGCAGCCCGCCGGCCCCGGAAGTCGAGGCCCCGGAAGGAGTTGCCGCATGCCGGCGGCGGCTGCAGGGAGACGCTCCACAGATCTGAGGGACGACCGACAGGCACGTCCCGGCCCCCGGCTGCCATGTCCCGGCAACGCCCTCGGCACGGCACGCTGGTGGAGTCGCTGGCAGGAGATTCAAGGGGCAAGACCCGTGGGGGAGGCAGAAGGCGCCGAGGCGGTCCAAAGAGCGGGGCTGCCGCACCAGCTCGGCCAACTTCAACCTCATGGTCGACGCCAATCTGCCGAGGAGTAGGTACTTCGAGCGCGTCGAGCGCGGCTAGTGTACAACCGTGTAGTCTGGATCCTCGATCATGCTCTCCCAGCCGGCCATCCAGGTGCTTCGCGAGATCTCGAAGGGAGCGCAGAGGGCCTCGGAGGTCCTCGCGCGTTGGGCTTCGAGTAGCGGCATGAGTGCGGAGGCGTTGGAGAAGCCATTCCGCGAGATTCTGGCGACGCTGACGGCAGGATGCCTGATTGAACACGACTGGTCGAAGGGCGGTGATTTCACCGTGTGGATCACTCCGCTGGGTCGAGAGTTGCTCGAAACGGCGGAGGGGCAGCGACCGTGAGCGTCCCGCACGACTCGCTCTGAGCGGACCACGACACGCCCGATGGTGCAGATGGCCGTGCCTCTCTGGAGTTGGATGGCGCGCCGCCGGGGCGGTCACCTGTGAGTCATCGGCCGGGGTCGTGAAGCTCCGTCGCGTGCTCGCGGGCGAACGATCCAACGTTTGAGAACGAAGACTGTTGCGGTCGTGGGCAGACCCTGGTCCAGGTCCGCGTGAGGCCGCTGCTGCCCGCCTTGGTGGCGCCGCTGGCGTACGGCCTTGCTCGTTCATGGGCCCGCCGGGCGCCTCGGGGTGGAACGAACGTCTCCCGCGTCAACGCCTTCTACGCCCTGCGTGTCGAGGAGTAGCGGCGAGGGAGGAGACTCGAGGTTCAGGGTGACATTATCGTTGACCGTGACTCCGTGGTTCGCACAGCATGACCGTTTGACGGTCTGGGCACGAGAGCACACCCCATCGCTGCGAACCGTCATGCGGGCCTGTCTGAGAGCGAGAGCCGGCCGCGGCGTCCGCGCGACGGCGATTGCTCAGGCGGAAAGGTCGTTCGGGCCCGGTTCTTGTTTGGCAAGCGCATCAAGGAGGAGGTTCACGATGCACGATTCACGTACGCATCTCGCACACTTCAAGTTCATCGCCCTCGCCGCGACCGTGGTGGCACAAGGCACCACGCTGGCGGACGTATCAGTGACGACCATCTCCATCACCGGAGAGATCAACGGGCAGCCGCTGGCCGGCGCGGGGCTCAGCACGCTGGAACTGGACACCGGCTTTGCGCGCACGGAGATCGTTTTCTCGTCTGTGCCCACCGGCTTTGATCCCGTCGCGTACGGCAAGTCGTGGAAAACCAAGCACCATCCCCACAAGCCGCCGGTGCTGGCGGGCGCCGCCAGCTTCTTCATGCTGAGCCCGGCGGGCTACACCTTCCAGACCGCGATGACCTACGACGGTGGGTCGGGATTCTTTGAGAACAGCGGCAGTGTGATCAGCACCGGGCCTCTTTCCGACACGTACTCCCTCGACGTTCGCGGCACGTATTCGGGTCCGTCCGGTGTGACCGGTATCGAGGCGCTCGGCGGGCGATTCGGGAACCTGCCAGGGATTCCCGGGGCCGTCGGCATGCTCGATACGGAGCTGATCCAGTTTGCCAGTGGAGAGACGATCGGGATCTCCGAGACCGGCACATTCATCCTGGCGTCCGGGGCGATGCTCCCGGTTGATCCGCAGTTCCTCGTGTTCGACCCGGTCGTGTTCAGCTTCGATTCGCTCACCGGAACGCTCGTCCTTGAGACGCGAGCCGTGTTCATCCCCGCGCCGGCATCGCTGATGCTCCTGCTTGCGTCGGGGATCGTCGCGGTCCGGCGGCGGCGTTGAGCGGTCGTTGGTTGCTCCGCGCGCGCCGCTCCGGCCATGTTTCCGCACGAGGCAGTAGCTTTGCGGCGCCTGTGCGCGGTCCACTCGTCATCCTCGACGCGGCCGTCGAAGCGACTGCAAGGAGACATCCACCGCGCTCTGGCTTGGCAGATTGTCGGTTCGTCCGCCTGGGATTCCGCGGCTCGCGCAACCCGTCGGGTTCCTGTTCCGTCCGTGCCCATCGGACCGCGTCAGCCCATGCGATCAAGCCATGATCTCGTTACCGGCCGATGTCGGGGCTTGAGTGGCGAGCGGCTTGTGAGTGGCGCGAATCGCACCGTCGCCGATCTTGAAGCGGGAGACAATATTGTTGAGATGCTCGGCCTTCGCGGAAAGCTGGGATGCCGCGGTAGCGGCCTGGCTGGCGCCCGAGGAGGTCTCGGCCACGATAGCGTTGACCGATTCCAGCGAGCGGCTGATCTGCTCGGCCGCAGCGCCCTGTTGCTCGGCGGCCGCCGCGATCGACCCGACCATGGTGGCCACCTGCTTGGCGCTGTCCACGATGGTACGAAGGCTCTGCCCCGCGATCGTGGCCCGCCCGACGCCGGTCTTGACCTTATCAGTACCGCTGGAGATCTGTTTGACGGCAGCCGACGTCTCCTCGCGGATGGCCGTGATCGAGTGCGCGATCTCCTCGGTGGCCTTGGTCGTACGGTCGGCCAGCTTGCGGACCTCGTCGGCCACCACCGCGAATCCTCGGCCGTGCTCGCCCGCGCGCGCGGCTTCGATAGCCGCGTTGAGGGCCAGGAGGTTGGTCTGGTCGGCGATATCGTTGATCACTCCCACGATCTCCCCGATCTGCTCGCCCTTCTTCCCCAGTTCGATGACGGTCTTGGCCGAGTAGCCGACCGAGACGTCGATCGCCTCCATGTCTTGGATGGTCTGTTGAACCACCAAACCTCCCTCCTCGGCCGTCTTCCCAGAGGAGACGGCGCTCGAAGAGGCGTCGGTCGATTTGCGGGCCACCTCAGAGACCGAGGTGGACATCTGCGCGACCGCCGAGGAGATCTGGGTGACTTGGTTCTTCTGCTCGGACATTCCGCGGGCCATCTCCTCGCTGGACGCGGCGATCTGGGTAGCCGCGGAGGCGACCTCGCCGGCGGAGCCCGTGATTTCCTGGACGAGCGTGCGGAGTGATCCAGACATGGTATTGACCGCGCTGGAGAGGTCTCCGAGTTCGTCGCGCGAACGGCAGACAAGGTCGGCGCCGGTCAGATCACCATCGGAGATCATCTGGGCCCGCAGCGCGACCGGCCGCAGAGCGCCGACGATGCGACGCGAGAAGAAGAAACCGACGCCGGCGGCCACGCAGAGGCCCGCCGCCGTGACGCCCACGGCCGTGCGGGTAGAGTCCGATGCCGTGCGGTCGCTGAGATCGGCCTGCTGGTCGGCGATCGATCTGTTGATCCGGACAATGTCGCTGATCAGCCCCGTCATGCGGCGATAGGGGGCTTAGATCTGGTCGAACTGGGTCATGGCCATCTTGTAGAGTCCGTCGGCTGTCCCATCGCCGGCAGCGCGTGCGGCTTGCCACTTCTCCAAGGTGGCGCGCATGGCCACGGCGATCGTCTTCCACTCTTCGAACACCGGAAGGAGCTCCTTCCACTTTGCGGCCTCCTCCTGGGTTTGCGGTAGCGGCTCGTAGAGTTCCCAGCCCTTTTCCAGCGTTTTCCAAGAGTCATCAATGGCGGCGTAGATCGCTCGCCGGCGTTCGTCGGAGAGCGACTCGACGCACAGGGCGCAGTTGCCCGCCCGGATGCTGATGGCGCCGCTCTCAATGCCCGAGAGTCCGACCAGGCTGGGAAGCCGGACGCGGTTGACTTCGGCGGCGGCGCTCGACATGGTGTTGATGCCGCGGATGCCGATGTAGCCGACGACGCCGCAGATGACGGCGATCGTTCCGAAGGCCGTCAGAAGCTTGGGCATGATCTTCATGTCTTATCCCGTGGTGGGGCCGCCGCGTGTGAGCGGAGCCGGTGCGGAAAGGCCCCGACTGCATCGGAGGAATGGCGTGCAGCCTTCACCAGCGCAGCCCCGCGAGCAACAAGCGCTTGCGTGTCATGCCAACATTACCGGAAGGGCCACGCATCACCCTGAATTGGCGTCCGGGCGAAGAACGTGACCGCGGTCATGATCCACCGCAGTCTCGAAGGATGCCTCGCATCCCAAGCCACACCGCCACCGATCCGGAGGCACCGTCCGAACGGGCGCAACAGGAAGCGAGAGTGTTGCAGGCCCTTCCCGCACCAGCATCCCTCAGCTTTGGGCAGCTTGCCGCCGATCTGCTCCGACGAATACCCCGTCCGCTTCATCGGCCCGACGGGACCCGCCCGCGCTGGATCAGGAGTCGGGGAGAAGCAAGGGATAGGTTTCAGCGTCGTTGCATGGGACGACCTTGGCCTGTTGGGCCCCGGCCCATTCCCGCCACTTGCGTGCTTCGTTACGCAGGCCCGCGATTGAACTCGCACAACTCACCGCTCGCCGGTGTCGTCCTGCGTGCTCGAAATCGGGCCGTGATGCTTGCACGCGGCGATGACGCCCTCGCGGGCCTGCGTCGAGGAGTAGGCTTCGCTCACGCCGATGACTTCGTTGTTCTTGCCCCGCAGCGTGAAGTAGGGGAGGCCGTTAGTCGCCGTCAGCCGCTGGTAGCGTTCATCTTGCGGGGAGTTGTCCTTGCAGGACGAGATGCCGCCGAAGGCAGATCCTTTGGTCGTGTACGTCTCGCTTTGCAGGATGCGCT
The DNA here is from genome assembly GCA_020849615.1 of Phycisphaerales bacterium. GTDB lineage: Bacteria > Planctomycetota > Phycisphaerae > Phycisphaerales > UBA1924 > JADLFW01. The sequence continues at coordinate 6,037 of JADLFW010000035.1, read as the reverse complement.
CGCCGTTGTCGCCGCGCAGGTTCCAGAAATACTGACCGTTCGACGCCTTCGATACGTGGTATTTGCCCATGAACGGACTCCTCGTGTCGCGTGAGAACCATGCCCCGGGGACGAATGCACGGCGGACCTGGGGGGGGCGCCGCGGTGTTGACGATCATCGGTTCTGGGCGGTTAGACCCCGATGAGCCCGACGCGGTGCTGCAACGACGCCAGACGATCCGAGTGCTTGCGGAGGTTGGGGTATTTGGGCTTCTTGGGCGGACGGGCCATTCCGTGTTCCGGGAGGGGATCCGCCACTCGCGGCAACTGCGGTGCCAACGGTCGCCCGAGCAGGGCACTTCATCGAGCTCGTTCCACGATGCTTCTGCAACGGCGTGTCAGAAAGGCGCATGCCCTCGCTGCCGCCTGCGCAATCCTGTCAGGCAGGCGATCTGCCAAGACGGCAGCCCGGCACAAAACATTGACTGCCTTCTGGGCGAGTCTGGAAGCAAGGCCATGAAGCCACAAAGTTGTGGCTTATCTTTATCCGTTCATCCGCAGGAAAAGCGGCGCCCCATCGATCCTGAGTCGTTGCACCAGCGCGGATGAGGACTCAATCCGTGAGCGACGGCCTCGTGTGACCGGTGCATGTCCTCCGTCGATGACGCCTATCGGCGGAGTATGCGACGTCGCCTGGCAAGGCCGGCGGATTCATGCCTCCGATTGTGTCAACTCTCAAGACAGGGCGGCCCCAAACGTCTGGTCTTCATCACTCTGCCACGATGGCAACAGTCCGGAGCAGGGTTGGTCGAGCTGGGACGGGCCCGTTCACGGCGCTTCCCATTCGATCCCGTCTCGCGCGATGTGCTCGCCGTTATTGGGGAACCAGTTCATGGTTCCTAGGTTGATGCTGGTCGGACCGCCGTTCACGAACCAGTCCATGAACTGGTCCCAGTCGGCGCTGTCGACCACGCTGTCGCCCGTGACGTCGCCGTGGTAGAAGGTGAAGATCGCGTTGGGGAACTCGCCCTCGAGGTCGTTGTAGTAGTGCTGGGCTCGGGCGTAGAAACTCCCGAAGCGGTCGAGATCACTGACCGTACCGTCGAAACCGTCGCCGTCGAAGTCGGCGGGGTGCTCGATGACGCCGAACCCGAAGAGTCGCTCGGCGAAGTCCTTGTACAGGGGCGTGGCGGAGAGCCCGCTGTAATGAGAGTCGGTGACGGAGGAGAGAACAAAGCCCCTGGACACGTAGGCGCGGTAGAGCGTGTCGTAGATGTTCTCCTGCTCCCAGCCGGGGGCGGGGTACGGGTCATCGTGCCCCTCTTGTTCGTGCGCGAGCGTGCTCCCCATCGAGGGGAGGGTGTGGATCCAGATGACGGCCTCGTGGTCGTCCCAGTCGACGGACCACGTGTGCCTCTGGTCGTCCTCGACGATGTTGCTCTGGGCGCCGTTGCGGTAGTCCTTCTCGGCCTCGACGAGGGTCATGATGAAGGGGCCCTGGTCGAGACCGTCGCTATCGACGGTCTGGCGGTCGCCCGGGTCCCAACCGCCCGGGAAGGGGTTCAGGGGGAGCGGTTCGGCCCCGAGCGTGAAGACGCCGGAGTAGTCGGGGTCACCGACGAACTGCTGGTACATCGTCCACGGCGCGTTGCCGCCGTTGAAGCCGGTGCGGCTGGCGCCGGCGTCCCACCAGATCGAGGAGATGCCGACGTTGTCGAGCCAAGACATGACGGTGTGATAGAGGGTGCAGGTATCGTCGCTGTCGTAGGCGTCCGGGGCGTGGAAGACGGTGGATTCGCCGTAGCACGGGAAGTACCACCGGTCGAGCATCATGCTGTAGCCGGGCTCGACGAAGGCGTTGTCGTTGGTGCAGATGGAGCACGGGCGGTTGACGCAGAAGCCCTGGTAGATGGAGACTTCGCAGTCGGGGTGCCCTTGGATCCAGCCGGCCACGCCCCAGTCGGTCTCGTCGGTGCCGACGTAAGAGAACCAGAGCTTCCGCCAGTAGGGCATGGTGTGCCATTGACCGGATGGGAAGGCTGGGATGGAAGTGGAGCCGACGGTAACCCGGTTGGTGGCGGCGACCCCCGCGGGCAGGTAGAGCATGATGCGGCGGTAGCTGCGCTCCTCGTAGAGGCAGTCCATCTGGCACAGGAGCCAGTCGAAGCAATCGGGCCGGCCGTTGAGGTCGGAGTCGATATTGCCGGCGTTGTCGTCGTCGGGGTCGCCGTTGCCCCACCAGTTGGCGTTGAGCCCGCGCATGTTGTCGGCAAAGTTGCCGCTGTACAGAAAGAGAATGCCGAGCGGGCGGCCGTCGCGGGTCCAGACAGGGCTGGACGACGCCCATGTCGAGGGCCCGGGGCAGGTGGACACCGCATCGCAGCAGAGGTCGTCGCACGTAGCCAACTCGGTGGTGCAGGCCCGCTGGCCCGACGGCAGGGGTCGCTCGGCGTTTGCGCTGGCGGGGTTCGATGGCTGCGCCCTGGCGGCGGGCTGGGCGGTAGCCGTGTTGGCCGCGAGAAGGCAGGCGAACAGATTGGTGTATCGGGTGGTGAGCGATTGCACTGGAACTCTCCTGGCCTGTGGCCGGTTGCCCGGAAGACTTCAAGACTCCGCACGACTCGCTTGCCGGAACGTTACCCGTGTGCGTCCTTGCGTACGGGTCGGGATATGTGGTCAACGGGTTAATTGAGGTGTGGTTCCTGATGGTCTGGCTAGCTGGGCGCGGGCCCACTCCTGCCACTCGGGGGACTCCCCCCGCATGACGATCTCGTCGAGAAAGTGGCGCGTGCGCTCGTCCGTCTTGCCGGCACGGAGCTGCAGCCGGGCCAGGGCCTGCATGGTGGGCAGGTGGTCGGGGTAGACCTCCAGGGCAGAGGCGTAGGTCGAGATGGCGTCGTCGGTGCGGCCCGCTAGTTCCAGCGTGAACGCGAGGTTCATGCGGGGGTCGGGGTGGCCGGGCATGACCTTTCGGGCCCACTCGAACTCGCCCGCGGCCTCGTAGAGCTTGCCCTGAGCCAAGTAGACCACGCCCAGGTTGTTGTGCGCCGGGCCGTGGTAGAGGTCGGCGTTCAAAGCTTCCCGGAGCAGCTTCTCGGCCTCGTCGGGCTTGGTATCGATCAGCTCCGCCGCCTGCTTGGTGAGCCGGGCGGCCTTGGCTTCGTCGCGGTCCCCCTCGCTGACGGGGCTGTACGGGCCCGCGCGGGATGTACCGGCCGATACTCCACAGCCCACACCCGCCAGGATCGCCATCGCCGAGGTAGTGATAGCGAACATCTTCCTCAGCATCCGTGCGGTCATCGAGTGTCTCCCTTGGCAACGATCGCCTCCAGGCTCAGTACAGCCCGTAGGGGCAGATCCCCGCCCACCCGCTTGTCCCCGCCGGTCTCAGGGGTCAGGTCGATGGCGGTGACGGTCCAGCCCGCGGGGGCGGGGGCTGGTTGACGGCGACGCCACTCGGAGAGGAACCGGCCGACCTGCGGGAGCGTGATGTTGTTCAGGGTCAGCCCGGCGCGGAGTCGCACCAGGCCGATCGCGCCCGGGACGTCGGTGCCGGTGTCGGGGGACAGGTTCGCAAGCGAAGACGGAGGCAGACCCGCCGCGGCCATCGCCGCGCTCACTTCCTGGGCCAGGCTGGTGTCCGTTGGCCGGGGAGGCCAGCGCTCGGCCCGGGCCTGGAGCCGGTCGTACTCGCGGACCCGGTCTGTCAGCCCCTGGAATGCGATCAATCGAGTTCGGGCGCCATTCCGCGCCGCCATCATCTCCCGTCCTGATACGGTCAACGCGACGGAAGTGACGGCGACCACCGCGAGCCAGAGCATCCACAGGGAGCGGTTCACAATCCACCCCCTTCCGATGCGAGCGGCCGCAACTGGAGCGTCAGGCGGGAGATCGTCCCCGCGCCGTTGAGCCGGGGCTCCTCAAGAACCCAGCCCTCCGGGGCCCTGAATGCCGAGAGGAAGGGAGCAGGATCACCGTCAACCGCCACCGACACCGTGATGCCAGACTCGTTCACCGCCACCCCCTGCGGCTGGCTGGGGACGCCGGACGGCCAGGCCTTCAGCAGAGAGACCAGCCGCGTGGAAGCATCAGCGGGTTGCTGCGGCTTGGACCGGTTGATCTCGCGGAGGCGATCAAGCTCCGCGTCCAGCGACAGGACGGCGTGCTCCGGGGGCAATCCCTCGCCGAACACCTCGGCGACCAGCTGCCGCTGCGCGGCTACCACGGCGACGGTGACGCTGCGCCAGTGGGAGGCTCGCCGGGCCAGCCCAACCACGGCGAGCGTGACGACCAGCATGAGAACGCCTGCCCAGGACAAGTGGCGGCGGCAGCGCTCGCGACGGACCGGCGCGGGCTCGAAGTCTCCTACTAGTAGGTTCAAGGTCCGCAGGCCAGCGACTAGTTCAACACCCGGCGGCAGCCCGTCCGGCCGGAGAACCCGCACCTCCCTGGGGAGCGTCGCCAGAGCCTCCCGACGAACCGCACACACCAGCACGCGGCCACCCCCGGTTCCTTCGCCGCCAACCGAGATCCCGATAGCGAAGACTTCCTCGATTGGCTGAGGGATCTCGTCGGCGAGCAGGGCGAGCAAGCCCGACGGCAAGGCTCCCGCCCCGCGGTACCCGGGGGCGTCGAGCTGGGCCCAGTAGAACTGTTCGACCGGCCAGACCAGATCGGTGACGGGCGAGCTATGAGCTGCGGGGAGGGTCACAGGCCGCCTCCTGAGGACTCCGCGGGACGGAGTGACAGCGTGCGGGTGCCGGTCCGGTCCTTCAGCGTCATCTCTCGTTCGGTGATGCCGACCACCGTGCGCTCGCCAATCGATTGCCCCGCCGCCGCCTCGACGATCTTGTCTGTATCGGGGTCGTAGAGAAGGGCTTTGAACTGCTGTCCTGCCGGCCCGGCGCCCGATGGATCGCCTTCCCGCACGATGGCGAGGAGCTGGAGCTTGAACGGCGGCAGTGGGGCGGGCTTGGTATCCGCGCTCGGAGTGGATGGAGGAGCAGGCGCGGGCGTGAACCACAAGGGGATGCGGAACGCCGAATCGTCCAACGCGACCAGAGTTGATGGCCCATCGGGCTGGCCCGGCGACTCGGATGGTGGAGGCGATGCGGGGAAAGTCAGGTCGGGCCGATCCAAGGGCCGCAGCGCCCACCAGCCCACGGAGAGAAGCGTCAGCGCGATCCCAGCCTGTGCGGCGATTCTCCGGGGGTTCATGTGACCACCTCGTAGGTGGCTTCCAGGGCCTCGATGACGCGGGTGACCTCGGCCTCGGTCGTGATCCCGGCCCGCACGAGCGCCGAGCCGGCCTCGCGGAGCGTGACCATGCCAGCACGCTGCGCTTGGGCCTTGAGTTCCGGGGCCGAGCAGCGCCGCGCGATCAGGGCCTTCATCGCGGGATCAAGGACCAGCAGCTCGAACACGCCCAGGCGACCCCGGAACCCGGTGTCGAGACATTCCGAACACCCTCGGCCCGAGCACGCGGCGTGGACCTTGCGGACCAATCGCTGGGCCAGCACCGCCGACAAAGACGAGTTCACCAGGAACGGGTCCACACCCAGGTCCACCAGCCGGGCGACGGCGCTGGCGGCGTCGTTGGTGTGCAGGGTGGAGAGGACCAGGTGCCCGGTCAGCGACGCCTGCACCGCGACCCGGGCGGTCTCTTCGTCCCGGATTTCGCCGACCATGATTACGTCGGGGTCCTGACGGAGAATGTGCCGCAGCCCGGCGGCGAAGGTGAGGCCCTTCTTGATGTCCACCTGGGTCTGGCTGACCGACAGGCCCGGGCCCGAGAGGTCGTACTCGACCGGGTCTTCGACGGTCATGATGTTCAGCTCGGAACCGTGCGCACCGCCCCCGGAACGCCCCCGGCCCCGGACAAGGTCCTTCTGCAGGAGCTCCCCGCCGTTGGTCGCACTGATCCACGCCAGTGTGGCGTACAAGGTGGTCGTCTTGCCGCTTCCCGTCGGCCCGGTGGAGAGGACGATCCCGCTGGTTTTGGAGACCTGCTCCAGGTACCTGCGTTCAACTTCCGGGGGCATGCCCAGGGCCGCGAAGT
>JADLFW010000034.1 GCA_020849615.1 Phycisphaerales bacterium | reverse complement strand
GCCCCCGCTATTGGATCAACCTACGACCGGCCCACGCGGCCGGTCGTTGGCTTTTTGGCGCGGCGGCGCGGGCCGCGAGGTGGTGGTTCGGCTCACCGCAACGACCCACGATAGTCCTTGTGTGTCGAACCCAAGGGACCGCCCTGGTAGCGGTTGTCAAACCACGGTCCCGGCTCCGTCCCATCGATACGCTCGCCGCGTACCGCCGCACAACCCACCGTTGACCACGAGCCGACCGGTCTTGGTGGCGGGGTCGATCACGATCTCGTCCACGTACGACGCCATCACGGCCCGGGCGCGTTCGTCGCGGCGACCGGCGGCCACCTCGGCCAGGAGCCCGATCCGCTCGGCGGCCCACCTCCGCACGGCCTTCTCGTCGAGCCGCTCCTTGTCCGCTTGGGCGGCTCGGAGTTGCCCTTGCAGGTGCTCCCTCCGCCGCCGCAGTGCGGTCAGGCGGTCGTTCACGAGGGGGAGGTTCGCGGGGTCCAGCCCGTTGAGGAGTGCATTGACGGTCACGTCGACCTGGGCGAGCTCACGCCGCAGCGGGCCGGTGTCAACGCCGCCGCCCTGGCTACGGCAGGTAGCTTCGACAAAGCGATTGATGGCTTCCTCGACGCCCGCCCCGTCGGAGAAGATCAGCTCCCGCAGCTTGTTGAGCACCCACGCCTCGAAGAGATCGGCACGCACGTGAATCGGGTGGGGGCAGACCGACTTGCCGCAGCGGGTCCGGCCTGCGCAGATGTAGTACGGCGTGACGATGGGCTTGCGGCCCGCGGCGCTCCCCTTGCGCTTGTTGATCCCCCAGAAGGGCTGCCCGCAACACCCGCACCGCATCACCCCGCTCAAGAGCCAGCGGTTGGTCTGCTTCCCCCGCCCGTTCTTGCAGTCCGACCGCGCCGCGGCCGCGGCCTGGGCCCTGTCCCAGGTGACGCGGTCCACGATCGCCGGCACCGCGTCCTCGATCACGATCCAGTCGTCCCGGGCCGTCCGCTCGACACGTCCGGACTTGACGGTTGGCTTCATCTTGTCGGCCCGGCCCCGGCGGACCTCGAAGAACTTGGACTGCGTCCTTCGGTTCCAGACGATGTCGCCGCGATAGACCGGGTTCTCCAGGATGGCCTTCACGGTCGTCAACTGCCAGAGCCGGCCCTTGGGGCTCATGGCCCCGCGGCGGTTGAGCTCGTCGGCGATGGTCTTGAAGCCAGTCCCCTCGACGCACATCGTGAAGATGTCCCGGACGACCTTGACGCGGGCGGGGTCGCTGAGCACCAGCTTCGCCGTGCACTCCTTGCCGGGCTTGCGGAGCGATTGCCCCTTGGCGTACAAACCCTGCACCTGCCCGTGGCGATCGCGAAGCTCGCGGTCCCCACCCTCGAGGAATCGGACCCGGTGCAGCACCGTGCCGTCGGGACCGGTGATCTCCCGGTCGTACCCGTAGGGCGGCATGCGGCCCGGGTCCGACGCGCTCAATACGGCGGAGATCTGGCCGCGGAGCGTGTTTTGGCTCAGCGTGATCGAGAACTGGCGGTTCTGGAACTGTTTGACGGTGCGGAGGACATCCCCGTCGATCCCTTCACGGGCGAGGTAGTCCTCGGTCACCGACAGCAACTCGACGCCGGCCTGCTGCAGCAGGTACCGGTAATGCTCGGTCTCGGTGACGCTGCCCCGGCTGAAGCGGTCGGAGTTCCAGATCAGCACCGCTCGGAACCCACCCTTCTGGGCGTCGGCGATCATTCGCTGAAATTCCGCCCGCCCGCGAGCCGAGGTGCCCGAGACCGCGTCGTCCACGTACTCCCCGACCACACGGAACCCGTTCTCGCCCGCCCAGCGCTGGATCTCCTTGCGCTGGTCGCCGAGGCTCTGCTCCTGCCGCTCGGTCGATCGGCGGAGGTAGGCGACGGCGGGTTTGGGCTCGGCGGCGATCATGGGGACGAGACGGTCCGGGGCGCGTCCGGTGGCTCCTTGGAAGGAGGAAGGGCTCGATGCCCGGGAAGGTCAAGGGCTCCCGGCGAGCAGAGGTCGCCAATCTCGGACTTGCCCTTGTGCGCGTCCGCCGTGGCCCGATCCCGTTCCCATTCAGTCAAGAGCCATGACGCAATGCGCTCGGCGCGGCGGGACCAGCGGTCTGTGGACTCTGGACTCGGCTGGCCGGGCGCCACCGACATGCTGAGCCCGGCGACGGATTCGGCCGGTGAGCGTGCCAACGCTGGAAGTGGTGCTGGTGGAACGTCCGGGGGTCTCACGGCCCGGGCCTCCGCGACACGTTCCACGCCCGGATGAGAACCACGGCGATGAGCACCGCAATCCCCAGGGCGACCAGGTCCGAGATGTCACCTCCCGTATTCCATCCCGGCTCGGGCCAGCGGAAGGAACGGTCGCTATCCGCACTCCGGGACAGCCGAGGCCACAGCGTCCAAGCCAGCGTCGCCATGGCGACCGCGGTCACCAGCACGAGGACGTTGCGCCACTTGACCCTCACGGCTGGACCTCCGGGGCGTTTGTTTTCTTTTCCTGATGGTCATTCGGCGGGGAAAACAACTCCGCTCTTCGCGCAAGCCGCTGCAGCGCCTGGGAAAGCAGGAGAACGCATGCCCCGGCGTCCGGCCGTACACCCAAACGGCGAAGGGACGAGCGAACACGCACGGCCCCCCCGCTCGTGGGCGCAACAATCCACAGCTCTGTGGCCTGCAAGGCCGCGGCCTTGGCTAGGTCGAGGTGCACCCGCCTTGTCGTGAGCTCGGCCTCGACGACGAGGCGCCAACCAGGGCCGTTGATGACCAGGTCCGCGTACCCGGTCGCGGGCCCGGCGTGCCCCGCCCTCCGGCCAATGACGACGAACACCTCCCGGGCCGTCGCCAGGCCCAGTTCTGCCGCCCGGCGCTCGATTGGGTCGACCAGCACGCGGTTGTGCACGTAGCCGCCGCGTGGCATCATCGCGCCTCCCGTTGGGTACTCGCCCCGACAGCCCGGTGCGCGGGCTCCAGGGGTTCCAGAACGATGGAGGCCCGCCCCCGACCCGACGTGGAGACCCGGTGAGGGCGCAGATAGCCGAGTTCGACGAGCCGATCACGGATCTCTAGCGCGCGGCGCGGGCTGATCCCGGCCAGCTTGGGGTACACGCTCGACGGGCGGCCGGGGCGGTCGATGACCGCGCGGAGATAACGGAGCTCGGCCTCGCCGAGTGCATCTACCGACTGGCCTGCTCTCGTAGCAGCCTCGCGAGAAGTCCCTCGCGGACGCGCCGCCGCTCCCGGGCGCCAGCCCGCGAACTCGGGCGCGGGCACGGCGGGCAGCGCCAGCAGCACGCCCAGCCCGTCCCCATCGGTCGTTCTGTTTATTACGTCTGTCATCGCGTCCCGAACTCCGTTCTCAACCGCGCAGCGCGGGCAATGGGGCCAGAACGGGCGGGGTGCGCTCCGTCGGCGCCGGCTCGGGAGCGGCCCCGATCCGCGGCACGCTGAAGACGAACGGGTGCCGCCCCTGCCTCCATCCCTGTCCCCAAGCCCGGCCCCGGACGTTGTCCTCGAAGCCGCCCTCGCCCAGCAGGCCGATGAACACCCCCGGCTCGAGGTGGTGCTTGGCCCATTGCTTCTGCTCGTAGGTCAGCCCCATGGCCGCGCCGATGAGGTCGTAGTCCGCGGCCGAGCCGCAGCGCCCCAGGCACTTGACCGCCGTGTTCGACAGCACCGAGCGGGCCAGGTCGCCCGCCTGGACCGACAGGTCCAGCCCGATCCCGGCCCCGCGGACCAGCCCGAGCATCTCCGCGATGATGCCGCTCGAAGCGCCGGGCCGAGCGAGCCGGGCGCCCTCGTCGAGGGCGACGTACAGGTCCATCGGCACGTTCGACGCGCCCCGGGCGATCCGCGAGGTGAACTCCGACCAAAGAAGCGTGTTCAGCAGCAAGTTCTGGTCGGCATCGGCCAGCCCTCCGAACTCGAAGACGATGCGGTGGCCGGCCAAGTCGCGGGTGGTCCAGCCGTAGCGGTACCCCAGGACCGACGGGCCCAGCGAGAGCAGCACGGGGTCGATGCTGTCGAGGAAGGCCTCGCGAGCCTGAGGATTCGCCCCCGCCTTGGACGCTACGGCCTCGCGGAGGTCGAACAGCGTCGGGTACCGCTCGGCGCCCGATGCGACGCCGAACTGCTCGTAGAGCTCCAGGACGACGACGTGCAGCAGCTTGGAGGCCCGCGGTGGAAGCTCCAGAACCTGAACCAGTAGGTCCGCCACGCGCGAGGCCCACTCGACGGGCGCGACGTGGATCGGCACCTGGAGGGGGTTGATCCGCATGAGCCGGGCGGGGAGAACCGCCAGCTCGACGCCGGCCCGAGCTAGCGCTGGCCGAAGCCTGGCCCCCTCGCGCTTGCGCAGGTCGAACCACCAGAACCCCTCGACGAGGAGAGCGACCTGCAGGGCGATCACCAGCGCCAGCGTTGTCTTCCCCGAGCCAGAGCCCCCCACGGTCAGGCGATGGGCGCCGAGCGACCGCAGCGGCACACGGACCGGACGCCCGCGCAGGTCGCGGCCCAGGAGGACCTCCCCGTTCCCCAGCCGCGGGAGATCGAAGCCGCCCGACATCGCCCCCCTGACCTTGCCCCAGAACACGCGGTCGCCGATTAGGCGTTCGACGAAGGAGTCTCCCACCCCGGCGAGCACGGCGCGGGCGGCGGCGCGGCCCACATCGTCGTCGAGCAGCCCGTGCTGGCGGGCGTAGATGAGGTCCCTGACGAGCCTGGGCAGCTCAGCACGATTCACGGCCGTTGAACTCCACAAAGGGGGAGAGCGCGAACCGGGCCAGAGAGCGGGCGATACTCCGCCGGGTCATGGCCGCGTGGCACGGCTCGCACAGGACGACCCGGTGGCCCGCGCAGGCCACCACGATGCCGTGGCGGGGGCACAGGGGCCTTTGGCACGCCGGTGCGGCGCAGCGCGAGAAGCACCCCGCGCAGGCCGTGGACCCGCAGACGGAGCAAACCCCCGCCGCGGGGCTTAGGCATCCGCAGCCGCAGGGGGTCCGGTGCATGTCGAGAACGGACCGGATGCAGCCCCCGTCCGTGAGGGCGTGCATCTCGGTCCGCTGCTGGGTGACGGCCGAGCCGTCGCCCCAGGGATTCCTTACGAACTCGCGACGCCGGATCGATCGGATCGGTCTCATACATGCCTCCCTACCACTCCTGGCTGAACACGTGCCGCTTCAGGTACGACCACAGGTGGGTGAGCAGCTCGTAGGTCACGAGCACGCTGAACACGCCGAGCATGAACCCTTGGAGCACAAGACAGGTCCACAGCAGGAACCGCAGCACATCCCGGCAGCGTTCGAGGAACGTGCGGCCCCAGACGTTCACGATGCACCTCCCCGCCCGCGGCACAGCGTGCAGCTCGGGCGCGGGGCCACGAGCGTGCCGCCGCCGTACTCCCCGCGGTGGAGCGAGACGACCCGGTAGTTCCAGTCCCGGGGACGCCGCATCACGACGGTGTCGACGGCGTACAGGGCCAAGCCGGACAGGGTCTTGATGATGTCGATGCTCGCAGGAGACTCGGGGCAGACCGCGAACGTCGAGGCGGGCAGCTCCTCGGGCTTGAGGGCGCACCCCCAACACCCCCGCCCCCGGAAGGAGAGCTCCCTTCTCTCAGCATCAGTGCCGCTCGTTTGCTGCACGAAGACGTACCCGCCGTCGGCGTCGGGCGTGACCCCGGTGATGACAACCGGCACCCCGTGGTGAAGGCCCCAGCGGCTCGCCATGGCCCTCGTCGCCGGGATCTGGTTGTCGACGGCGCAGATCAACACGTCGGGCTTGACAGCGCCGAGGTCGAGGTCCTGCAGCCAGCAGGGGTGCGCCACCAGCCGCGTGCCCAGAGCGCCCTGGCGGCTCATGATGCGGCAGAGCTCGACCGCCTTGTTGCGGTAGAGGCTCCTGGGAAGGGCCTTCTGGCGGTTCAGATTGCTGGGCGTGTAGATGTCCTCGTCGCAGATGTGCAGCTCGCCCGCTCCCTTGCGGACCAGCCCCTCGGCGATCTCCCCGCCGATGGCTCCGGCGCCGGCCAGCACGATGCGCACGCGCTCCAAGCGGGGCTGGTCCCATCCGGCGATCCGCTCCTGGCGGGCCGAGACCCGCACCAGGGACTTGATCCGCCTACACCTCCACGACCGCCTTCGCACGAGCAGCGCGAGCCGGCGGGCGAAGGAACTCGTCGCGGAGCTTCCAAAGTCGGTCATCGATGCGCTCCATGTGGCCGCCGACGATCTCGACGGCGAACGGCTTGTCGGCGCTGAACCAGCGGAGGTAGCCGTCCCGGGCCCAGATACCGCCGATGAGATTCGAAGTGGTCTCCCAGAGCCGGTGTGTGTGGAGGTCGGTGGAAGAGGGGTGGTTGGCGTGCGGTCCCGTGCCGGGGTGCGAATGCAGCAGGGCGAGCACCCGGTGGGACGTCTCGGCGGCCTCGATACTCACGCCGTGCGTGGCCCGGGGCTCGCCGGCGGCCCGCACCGGCGACCGCTCGGCGCACGGGAAAAGCGCGATCCCGGTCCCGATCGCCAGCCCGTCATGCTCGATGCCGACGATGAAGTGCAGTCCCTCGTCCGCGGTCCGGGTACAGATCCGGAACGAGTCGCGGAGCATCCAGGAGGACAGCACGAGGCGGGGGACGGGTGTCCCCCGATCCGCTGGGTCGAGCCCGGCCAGCAACCGCTCCCGGATGCTCAGGGCAGACAGACGTCGAGCCAGCTCGACGGTGAGCCCACCACGACCGGTCGCGACCGCCGCGAGCAGACGCCGGGTGAGCTGGACCCGTTCGCGACGGACACGCGCGAGCAGGGCGTCGCGCCGCCGCAGGACCCGGCGGGCCCGGTCCAGGTCGTCGGCCGACGGAACCGGCACGCGCCGCGCCCTCCTGAAGTACTGGAACGGAGTCATCCCATGGCCTCCTGAAGGGCGTGCTCGATGCGCAGGATCCCCGTGTTCACCGAATCGGGCCGCTGGCTCCAATGCACGAAGTAGCGGTGCCGGCCCTTCTGCCAGAAGCACGCCCCGTGCGGACCGTTCAGGAGGGCCTTGGGAGGCTTGATGATGTAGTACTCAGGCTCGCGCCCGAAGGCGTCGTTGATATCGCCCGCGTACGAGCCGTAGCGGGTGCGGTACCACCCGGCCAACCGTTGCCCTTCCTGTCGCCAGCCGCGTTCTTCCCAGAGCGGCTGAGAGTGACGCCGGATGATGCGGGAACTCTCGGAAGTCTCGGGAAGCCCGGAAGGTCGCCGCGCAGGACGGGCGCGAACAAGACCGGGGGATGAACCGGTCTCGACCGGCCGGATCGGGAATCCCAACATCATCCGGAGGATGGCGGCTGGGCCGGCCACGGGGCCGGTGGTGTCGCCGACCACGGCGGGGGCGCTGGCGAACAGCTTCTCGCCGTCTTGAACGACGCCGTAGATCGGCTCGGTGGGGCCGAACGGCAGGCCGTCCCGCCTGCTGAGAAGGAACTCCGCCGGCAGGCTGAGCTGGCGCCGGACATCTTCGGCCGTCGTGCCGGGCAGGATTCGTACGTCATGGATCTGATCTCCGCTGATCACCGCCAGGTGCTTTTCCATAAGCGAACTCCTTGTTCAGGGGTCTTGAAACGCTGCGGACGTTCCTGGCCCGTTCCTGGCCGGGCCGGAAGGCTTGGTGGAGTGGTGAGGGCCGGCTCGCGGCTCGTGGTTGTCAATGAAGACGCCTCTCGTCCACAGCTCCGGCCGCGGCGAGCCCGGGCGGAAGATCACGATGGCCGACGGGAAAGGGGCGCCGGCGGTCGAAGCGCCGAACTTCAGCCGTCCCCGGACGAAACGGACGTCCGATGCCCGCGTGACGTACATGTGCCACCACCGTGTGTCCGTACGCGCCGGGAGCAGGCACACGACCGTCGCCCCCGCCCTGGCGCTCTCGGACGCCTTCCTCACCCATTCCCCGATCGCCCGGCCGTACGGAGGGTTCATCCAGCAGACGCCCGCCCACTCCTGGACCAGCCCATCCTGCTTCTGCGTGAAGAAGCGGGGGCATTTTGCGTTCTTCTTGCTGGCCGCTACATCCAGGTCGAACTTGAACTCGGCGTCGAGGAGGTTGAAGAGGTCCCGCGGAGTAGACCAATCGTCCGACCCGGAGCTGAAGTGGACGGACAGACGCCGACTGCGAGCGTTCTTTGCCACCAGGTTCGTGACCGTCCGACGCTCCATGAACACCTCAACTCCCGTGACACCGCTGATGCTGAGCTGACCCATGCGGCGCTGTCAGTAACCAGCATTGCCGGCGAGATTGAGAGTTCCAGTGAAGACCGAGCTACCGCGCCCAATGTGCGCGAATCGAGCGCAAACGCGCACAATCTCCGGCGGTCGTCGCCGAATGCAAGTGACTCCGCGCGTATTCAGAAGGCAGAGCCCCGCCGTTGTGCTCACGACGAATGTCGTTCCGGTCGGACGACGTCACGTGGATCCGAGCCGTCAACGTCAAAGCGCGTGGGGCATCGGCTCCACAACCACCAATACCTGGCGGCTCTTCGTCAACGGTGAATTGTGCGAAGGGCACTCGGCGCGCCTACCGGTGGGACGGAGCCGGGACCGTGGTTTGACAACGGCTACAAGGGCCGTCCCTCGGTTTCGACGCACAACGAATTCGGTGGTGTGGCGGACGAGGGATCCAGTTGCTGGCGACCGGATGCCTTCAAACGCCAAGCCTGTGGCTCGACCTGTTCAACGGGGCGGACGGCCATGCTCGATGAGGTAGCGAGTCAGCTTGTCGAGGGTGTCGAGCCGCACACGCCAGCGCTTGCGGCTGAGTCTGATCAATCCTGTCGGTTCTAGAAACCGTTTCGCCTGGCGCGAGGACATGTTCTTGAGCCGGTTCGCGATCTCCGTGAGCGACATGGGAAGGGACCATTCGCCTTCAATCCGGTCATGCCCCGTCATCGCTTGGTCGCTCATTGGCCCGTGTCTCCCCTACGAGTGCGCTCCAATCAGCCGTCCTCAACTCCCACACGTGTCAACGACAACGCAACGTGAGGTCCGGATGCGAACGACACAGACAGAGCTCAACCGCACGTCCGCCGTGCCCCACGAGCTCCGCACAACCTGGCCCAAGTCACCGCTGGGCAGCTGAACAATGGCGTCGAGAGGATGAGTCGCAGAGGAGGGGATCGCGGTGGCGTGCAAGGTCGAATGGCGCAACCGCATTGTGCCTCGATCAACCTGAGCAACGTTTAAGTCCTTCATGCGAAGCTCCCGCGTGGCGCCGAGCCGATGCCGCGCCGGACCAGCGTTGCCTGCCGGAGTTTCGCGCGGGCTGTCCCGGGCTGCAGCTGGCTGCTCGCCGTGCACGTCAACTCATACGACCCACAACCGCGTTCATGATGCGCGCCAAGCTCAAGCAGCTTCAAATCGCCCCATCATGCCATAACGAGTCGCCGCCGCCACGTGGCGCCCCGCATGTCCAGACGGATCTGGCGCGCCGTGTGGAAGAGCTCGCGCACGAGCTCCGGCTGCGCTCGAACAAAGCTGTCGAGTCGGTTGCGCGACATCTCTAGCCGACACCGACGTAGCCGGGGGGCTTGGCAGAGGGGAGTTGCGCTCAGACTGAAATCGCACCGGCATTCTCGTTAGACCGCATCCGTGCCCCTCTGTGCTACAGAGGCCGCCGAGACCTTGCCCGATCCACTCGCCCTTGCCCGGCTGGATCTCGGGATTGAACTCCGGACTGGTCGCTCATGACGGCGCCGCGTGTGGTGGGCTCGGTGAATGGTTCCAAGAGCCCTTGCAGCGCTGGGTGGACACGGTCGAGGCAAACCTGATAGCACGTGTGATGGTGGCTCACGTAGCTGTCCGGCCTCGCCGCTAGATAGCGCTTAAAGCTGCGCGGCGACATTCCGACCGCGGCGGCGAGCTCCTTGAGGGTCATCGGGTACGTCCAACGTTCATCAGTGGGCGTAGGCCGGTCGCTCGGCTGCGATTTGTAGGCCATACCGCTCCTCCATCGTGATCCGGCCGATTAGGAAGGACCTCTTCAGGCTGGCCGGCCATCGGCCGTTCGGTGGATTGGGCCGCCCGAGAAGCGTATATTCCACATCGTGGAAAGCAAGCCCGGTTACCGGCGACGCGCGGTGACACGCGGCGCGGCGATGGACCGATGGGCGAGAACAGTGCATTAATGCGAGTTGAGAGTTGACAAGGCCGGTTCTTGACTGCTACGATTATTCCAGTAGAGGGAATCCAACCCTCAGAAAGGACAGACGCATGGCACGCCTGAGATTCATCGTCGGTACGGACCATCAGGGCAACCCGCGCGATCATGAATGCCGGGGCAAGACCTGCCCCAGCGTGTATGAAACCGAGGGTGGCGACTACATCGTTCAAGGCGCCTTGCTCGCCTCCGGCCATCGCGCGGAACTGGCAATTCCCGCCGGTGAGGACGCCGTGCGGGTTCCCGGGGCACTGCTGAAGCAACTGGCCGCACGAATTCGTGCCTAGCGGGGCCCTAAGGATGCCAACGCCCTCCGCCGACCGCGGCGCGATGACACCGCGCGGATCACGGAGGGTTTTTTATACTTGGCACGCGTGGTGGTTTGGAGAAGCAGACCCCGATGACGAAGCCCCCACAGCCCCCGAACGTATCCGACTCCGAGTTCGCTCGCCTGTTCGAGGAGTTTCAGCGAACCGCCTTTCGGGTCGAGACCCTCCCCCGGTACAGCATCCCTGAGGAGCGGGAGGCCTTCGCCGCGTTTCTCGACGGGAATCAGCGGCCATCGATCGACCATGAATGGGTGTTGTTCGTCCGCGATGCGGTGGGCAGGGGGAAGCGAGTCGCGCGGGTACACGTGCTGCCGGCGCGGCTCACCCCGTACCTGCGGTTCGAGATCGAGTGGGGATACGCCTTCAGCGCGGAGGCGGGCGAGGACGTTCGATTGGTCCTGCCGTCGGCGCCTGCGTCAGTGCGCAACGCGGCGGTCGGGGATTTCTGGGTTTTCGACGACCGGACAGTGGTACTGATGGAATACACGACGCGCGGCGAGTTCCGCGGCGCGCGAGTCGTGACGGAGCCGACGGAGGTGGGGCGGTATTGCCACGCCCGCGACGTGCTGCTGGGAAGCTCCCTGCCGTTCGCCGAGTTCTTGACGAGGTATCGCGCGGGGGAGTTTGCTTGACGCAAGACCGCATCGAGACTGTTGAGCTGCCTATGACCGACGTGATCGGCCGGCAACTTCGGGCGGTGCGGAGGCGATACGGGTTGACAGGGGCGGAGCTCGCCCAGCGACTCGGCTGCGGACAGGCACGTGTCTCCAAGATCGAGACCGGCAAGCTCCGGCCGTCGGTCGAGTACGTGCGTCGCTTCGCCGAAGTGCTGGGGCTCTCGGCCGTCGAAGCGCGGCAGCTCGAAACCGCCACAGGGCTGTTCCTGCTGGAGTTTGACCGCTGGCACATGGCCGCCTCGGGGATGGCGGCCGATATCCAGCGCCGAGTGGCCAAACTGGAGCAGCAGGCCCGCGTGATCCGCAGCCTGGAATGGTTCGCCCTCTCCGGACTGCTCCAGACACGTGCCTACGCGACGCACGTGTACCGCACGTTCCGGGAGATGTCGCCGATGGACGCCCGGCAGGCGGTCGACGAGAGGATGCGGCGTCAGGAGATTCTGGAGCACAAGTCCAGGGCTTTCACGTTCATCGTGGCCGAACACGTGCTGCTCACGAATTTTTGCCCGCGGCATGTGGCCCTCGAGCAAATCGACCGGCTGCGTTGGGTTGCGCGGTTACCGAACGTCGCGTTCCGCCTGCTGCCGCTCGGGCATCCTGTGAACGTGGTGCCCGCCACCGGGTTTGACATCTTCGATGATCGGTTCGTTTTCATCGAGACGCGCGACTTCCAGGTTCGGGTCTGGAACGAACAGGAGGTGCGTGGATATCTCGCCGACTTCCACTCGTTGGAGAGCAGTTGCCTGCACCAGCGCGGGGATATCGAAGCCGTGCTGCGGCGGGTCTCCGAGCAGGTCCGGCTCACCTGGTGATGCGGCGCGGTTCTGCGCAGGGCGCGATCCTCCCCTGGGGCCGAGGGCCTGCCATCATGCGGCGTCAGTTTCCCGCCAGTGCAACTTGGAGCGACTCTTCGATCGTCATTACCTGTCCCTTGCCCCAGGCGGCGAGGAACTCGGGCTCCGAGAACGCGGCGCGGAGCTGGTCGAGATGCGTCTGAAAGCTCACCTCATCCGAAGGGGCTCGGGGCAGCTTCAGTTCCACGCGCAAGCCCGAGGCCTTGGCCGCGAGTTGGGTCGCCGGGACGGACTTGCCTTCCGTACGCAACACTTCCGATATGCCCTCGAGGGAAGCGCACGTAACTTCCGGCCAGTCGTGCTGTTGGGCCGATCGTATCGCCGACGCGAAGCAACTCCGGGCAACGTCGAACTGGCGCGCGGCCACCGCGAAAATCCCCCGGTTCACCTCCATTTCAGTAATAACATTCGGCTTGTCATCAGCACGACGCGCCTCGGTGATTGCTTCTCCCTGCAGATCTACTGCATGGCCGTAACCTTCGATTCCGCCCTTCATGTAATGAACACGGGCGAGGCCGTCAAGATTGCGCGCGGCCAGGACGGGACGCGTCAAGGCATTGAGGCGCAGCGCTTCATGGAAGAGCCGCGCCGCCTCGTCCAAGCGCCCCAGGACCAAGGCGCAGTTGGCGAGGTTGTGTTTGGCGCGAGCGACCCCCTCGGCGTTCGCGAGTTCGTCGTAGTCGCTGAGGGCTCGGGAGTAAGCTTCGGCCGCGATCGGCCACTTGCCTGCCTTCTTTTCCAAGTTGCCCTTCACCAGCCAGGCCTTGGCCCTCTCGTGCGAGACCTGCGGGCCGGTCGGATCGGTCAGCACGATCTCCAGCAACCTGAGCCCTTCGGCTGTCAATGCGCGAGCTTCCCAGTACCAACCCAAAGCGCCGGCGATGGTCAGCGCCCTGCCGGACGACGCGGCGGAATCCCGCGCCGAGTGGAGGAGCGCGGCGACGGCGTTGTCGTAGTCGAGGCCGGACTCCCGCAGGGCCAGCTCACGCTCGCGCGTGGGATCCAATGAATCGGCCCATTCCACCCTTTCGGCGAAGAACACTGCGTGGCGGGTTCTCGCCGCGTCCAGTTCATCGGCCCACACCAGAGCGGCCTCGGCGTGTTGCCGCACAGCATTCAAGAAGCGGTGTCGTGGCGGATGACCGGGCGAGATCTCGATCAACGAATGCTGCGCCAGGACGTCCATCGAAGCGGCAACGCTATCCGGGAGCAATCCCGAGAAGCAGCACACATGCTCGGCCGCGCTCAGTGTCCACCCGCCGACAAAGACGGCGAGGCGGCGGAGCAGGACGGCCGCTCGCTCAGGAAGGAGGTCCGCGGCGGCCTGGATGCACGTCGCGAGGGAATGATGGCGATGGCCGGTTCCGGGGGTCGCCGGGGGGAGGTTGGGGTACTTGGCGAGGTACCCTGGCAGTTCGGACAATGGCAACGCGCACGTCAGCGCAGCGAGCAACTCGATCCCCAATGGCAGTCCGTCAACGTGACGGCAGACCTCGATGATATGAGTAACGTCCTGGAGCTCGGGATCGAAGGAGGGGTCCGCCGCCTGGGCGCGGTCCAGAAAAAGCTGGACCGCGGGGTACTGCCGGGCGGTCTGTTGGACGGTGAGGCCACTGGCTTGCGTGCTTTGCCGCTTCGGCCACGCGAGTGGAGCCACACGATGGACGCGTTCGCCGTCCGTCTTGAGCGCGACGGGGCTGGTCGCGATGAGGCGAGCGTTGGGGCACCGTGCCGAAAGGCACGCGGCGATCCGCACGCAGGTCGAGACCTCGTGCTCGCAGTCGTCGAGCACGATGAGGATCGCGTTATCGCCGATGATCCTCGCCAGCGCTTCCTCGGTCCTAATCATGCCTGGGTTGGGGTGATCCAGCGCGGCCGCGATTCGGGGGATCGGCGGATCCGAAAAGGCCGCGGGGCTCAGATCGACGATGGTCGGTATGTATCCGAGCCGCGCCGCAGCCGCGGCAGCCTCTGCCGACAAGCGGCTCTTGCCAACCCCCGGCGGGCCGGTCAGTGTAATGAGACCGGGATGCTCCAGCCACGCTAGAAGCCGTGCCAGATCATCGTTGCGTCCCCGGAAACTCGATTCTCTGCCTGTTCGACCTTGCCACGACATACGCGGGTGTCCTCCTCGCGATGCCTAACGTCAGGTGGTGCGGACTGCGCCGATGGATTGTCGGATCCCCTCGAGGGTAAGCGCCAGCTGATAACCCATGTGCTCCCCTGAAACGTCGCGAAGTCCTTTGCCCTCCGAAGACAGAACATCGGCGTCATGAACTACCTGTGATAGCTGTCCCACTGCCATCCAATCATACGGCCCCAGCGCGGTGGTCCAGCGGCGGTCGGACAGTTTGCGGGCGTTGAGAACGGGTGTGTGTCCGCGCGCGGGCTGGGCGAGGGGAAGGTCCCACCGAAGCCGTTGGCGGGACGAGTACGCGGCGTCGCGGGCTGGGAAGAGTCCAGCGGCCCGGTCGTCACGTCCGGGGAGAAGCTGGTAATCGACCCGGACGCAGGGCACGGAGAGCCAGCGCTGAAGATCGAGAGAACGTGCTGAGTGCAAGAGCACCAGAGCCGCCCCGTGTGGCGTGGGCAGCGCCAAGTCGGCGAGCGCGAATGCGGGGAGGTTCGCGACCAACCGTTCGTAGCGAGAGCATCCACGTTGCAATTCCACCGGGTTGTAGAGTACGCGGCGTGCGGCGGCACTCAGCTCCGCCATCAGCGACCTGTCATCCGGCAGTGTCAGGCGCGTCAGGCGAAGTAGGCCGTAGGCGCCGCCGTCCTCCACTCGCTCGTACAAGAGCCCTGGAACGATGGGCGTGTAACCGCGAAGTTCGGGAGGTGGTTGTTCCATGCGAAGGATATCAAGCCTGCCGCGATGGATCGAGTGTCGGCATCGCGCAGACCGCTCTGCCAGGGCGTCAGGGTTTAAAACGGTTCCGGTCGGCAGGCCTTGTTGCGTCTAGAGCAGCCTCCATCGGGGGCAGGGCGGTTGGCAGTTGAAGTAGGGGCATGCACCCGGGAGCGATCTTATCGAGTCCCGCGGCCCGGATGTTGCGTGGGTGCGGACGCGGGCAGTTGTCGCTACCCGCAGGGAGCGGATTTCTCCAAGTTGGACGCGGGTTTTTCTACTCCGGCGACTACACGAAAGCATGAGGGAGAGGGAGGTGTCGCAGTGGATGAGCCGCAACGAATGGCGGGCGAGGATTCTGCACGCGCTCGACCAGCCCATGACGGCGTCGCAGCTGGCCCGCCGGCTGTCGGCGTCGAGGACGTCCTGTAGCCGGACCCTGCGCGATCTTGCGGGGCAGAGGTTGACACGCTGTCTCAACCCAGGGGCCGGCAAGAGCCGCCTCTACGGGCTGACACGGCGCGGCGCTCAAGCCCGTCGCGAGCTCGGCGGGTCGACGCTGAGCAGCCCCAAGCGCGACCATCCCTTGTGGGCGCTGGCGGGCTGGGTCTCTTTCACGCACCGGTCAGCGATTCTCAGGGCCTTGGGTCCGGAGCCCGCCCCAGCGTCGGGGATCCGCCACCGGGCCTGTTTCCGGGATTCTGCTCTGCGCATGTCGGCCTCCAACTGCCGGGGTGTCCTCAAGCTCTTCCACGGGAAAGGTTTAGTAACCCGCGAGCTGGATCCGAAGCTCGGCCTGCCGCTGTACGCGCTCACTGACCTCGGCCGCGATATCCAGCGGCTTCTTCTGGCGGCCGAGTCGGTGCCCATCAGAACGTCCGCCCCTGAGGGGGCTACAGGAAGCACCCTCCTCGGAAGCCATTCTGGAGAAGGGCTCGGCCCTGCCGGGACTGGCGATCGCTCAACCGCCGGAGGTGGTGCGTCGGCCCATGGAACTTGACACGGTCCACGCGATGGACGCCCGCGACGGGCTGGCTCAGCTTGCCGACGACTCTATCGACTGCGTGATGACGAGCCCGCCCTACTGGTCGCAGCGGCGGTACGACACACAGAACACCAAGTGGTCCGACGGGTGGCGCGGAGCCCTGGGGCTTGAGCCCTCGTTCGACCAGTATCTCGACCATCTCATGGAGATCGTCGACGGCATTTGGAGAGTCCTGAAGCCGACCGGGACGTTCTGGCTCAACCTGGGAGACTGCTATGCAGGTCATTGGCTCGTCGGGGACCGCGTTCCGCCGTCCACGATCAAGCGCGGGCAGGTCGACGCCGGCTGGTATCACCGCTCCAACCCCCGGCGCTCGTTTAGGCGGCGCGACCCGATCGGCGTGCCCTACAAGTCGTTGTGCATGGTCCCGGAGCGGTGCGCGCTCCGCATGCTGGCCCGCGGCTGGAAGCTCCGCAGCCGTGTCGTCTGGCACAAGCCCAACCCCACCCCGTCGGGGACCCGCGACCGCCTGACCTGCTCGTGGGAGTACCTGTTCCTGTTCGTCAAGTCCGACCGCTACCACTTCGACCTCGACGCGATCCGTATGCCGTACTCGCCGGTCGGCTACGAGGACCGTCCGGCTCCAGTCCGCGGCAGCGACCAGTCAGGCCCCCGACGCCGGTTCGGCAGGAATCTCCGGGGGCGCAACCCGGGGGACGTCTGGAGCATCCCGATCGGGGAGCATCGACGTCACGGTCATCCCGCGGCCTTTCCCGAGAAGCTCTGCGAGCGGCCCATCCTGGCCGGTTGCCCACCCGGGGGCATCGTGCTGGACCCGTTCGCGGGCTCCGGGACCACCTGTGTGGTCGCCAAGCGGCTCGGACGCCGCTACCTGGGGTTCGAGGCCAGCCCGAAGTACGCCGAGCAGGCGCGGCGCAGACTCAACTCTGTGGATTCCAGCCCGCCGGCCCCACAGAAATGTGGATCAACATTGCCGCCGGGTCTCACCGGACCGGCGCGAGAGGCCGCGTGATCGAACTGGACCGCGTCCACCGCATGGACGCCTTCGAGGGTCTGTCCAGGCTGCCCGACGAGTCGGTCGACCTGGTTTTGACCGATCCCCCGTACAACATCGCGTCCGCCGGCCGAACGACCATCGTGCGTGGGCAGATCATGTCGACCCAGAAGGCCTGGGGCTCGTGGGACTCGCTCGACGCCGCGGCCTACGACGCCATGATCCAGCGGCTCGTCGCCGAGTGCTACCGCGTGCTGAAGCCCGGCGGGTCTTTCTACATGTTTTCGGCCCGCGAGCAGAACGGCGTATTCATCCGCTACGCGGAGCAATGCGGGTTCTCCTACCGGAACCAGCTCGCGATCGTGAAGACCACGCCGCTGCCGTCGATGGCCAAGAAGAACTGGCGGAGCGCCTTTGAGCTGTGCCTGTACGTCGTGAAGGGCACGGACTCCCGGCCCGGCATGCCCGGGACGTTCAACTTCGTGTCGCAGAAGGAGCTGGTCAACGTCTACTACCACCCCAGCTGCGCCAAGGTCACCCGCCACCCCACCGAGAAGCCCTTTGAGATGATGAAACGGATCGTGCGGGTTAGTTCCAACCCCGGCGACCTGGTCCTCGACCCCTTTATGGGTTCGGGCACGACCGCCGCGGCCTGCGTCGAGACCGGGAGACGGTTCGTCGGCTTTGAGACCAACCCCGAGTACATCAAGATGGCCAACGGCCGCATACTGGCGGGGAGGAAGGCCGCGTGACCGCAGTCAACCCGCCGATCGATCTGGTCGCCCGTGTCCACGCGCGCTCGCCCCTGGAGATCGAAGCCCGCGAGCTGATCGACCAGCGCAGTGGCGCCCGCAGGGCAGTATTGAATGATGGAGATGGGGCGGTGTTCGGGATGGTCGAGCGCGAGATCGCCGTGGCCCTGGAGGAACTGGGCTCGCTGAGGGGGCTGCACGAGGACCTAGACCGCGACCTGGTCCGCTCGGAGTGCCGGATCAGAACCGACCTTCATGGTTTACGCCCCCTGCCGTACGGGCCCGACGACAAGTCCGGGGTCCGGTACGCGCTCAAGCGCAGACTCGAGGAGCTGGCCCGGGAACGACGGGGTATCGCCGCCGAGCTGCATGTGCAGCGCCGGCAGCAACTGGAGCGTCTGGCGACGTTGATGGAACGGCACCGCCAGCTGCGGGGCGATGACGACGGACGTTGAGACCCTGGCCCGCAAGCTCGAACCGTTGATGCCGGGCCGGGTGAAGCGATGGCTTGAGGTCTACGCCGCCGCGGATCCCGGGCTGCGTGGTCTTATCGAGCGTCAGGTCCGAGACACCGCGAGGCGGGCGCTCGGGCATGCACCGTGGCTGCTCTCGCTGCCGCCCGAACGTGTCATCAAGGGCGCGTACCACCTGGGAACGGTGTTGTACGAGCGCGAGAAGTGGCCGGCGGGGTTACAGAGCGGGGAGTTACTCCAGGGTTTGGCGGTGTTTGGCCGCGCCGGCTCAGGGAAGTCAAATTTTGGTTTTCATCTCTTGCTTCAGTTGGCCCAGCGAGGCGTGCCATTCCTGTTCCTTGACTGGAAGCGCACGGGCCGGCATCTGCTCCCGCTCCTGGGCTCGCGCGTCGGCGTCTACACCCCCGGAAGAAGACTCTCGCCGTTCCCGTTCGACCCGTTCCAGCCGCCGCCAGGGGTCGAGAGCCACGCCTACGCCGGGCTGGTGGCGGACCAGCTGGCCGCGGCGTACACCCTCGGCGATGGTGCCGTGGGGCTGCTCCAGAAGGCGCTCAGCACCTGCCTCGACCGCGGGCGATGTACGCTGACTGACCTCATTCAAGAAGTCGAGCAGGCTACCGGCCACGCCCGTCTCAAGGGCTGGCAGGCCTCGGCGCTCCGGGCCCTGCGCAGCCTGGAGTTCTCGGGGGCTATCTCGGACGGTTCGTCCAGCCAGCGTGAACTGGTCCATTCGCTCCTGCACCGGCCCACCATCGTCGAGCTGGACGCGCTCCCCGGCGGGGCCAAACGCTTCCTCGTCCCGCTCCTGTGTTTGTGGGTCTACCACGCCCGCATGGGTGCCGCGGATCGCGAGCGGTTGAGGTTCGTCATCGTCGTTGAAGAGGCCCACCAGGTGCTCTACCCTCGACCCCGCGGCGGCCAGGAGACCGTGATGGAGATGCTCCTGCGCCAATGCAGAGAACTTGGGATAGCGATGATCGTGATCGACCAGCACCCGCACCTGATCTCCAGCGCCGCCCTGGGCAATACCTACGCGACCGTCTGCTTCAACCTCAAGGACCCGGCGGACGTGGCCAAGGCCGCCGCCATGACACAGGTCGAGGCGGAGGGCGAGCTTGCCGGGGGCGGGTTCGGCGGGCTCCCGGTGGGCCATGCGGTGATCAAGCTGCAGGACCGATGGCGCCGCCCGTTCCTGGTCAGGTTCCCCAAGGTCGCGGTTGTGAAGGGCTCGGTCAGCGACGAGCGGCTCTCCCGGTGGATGGCCGGCCACACCGATGCCGGCGCCGCGGTCGGTAACGCGGCCGGGCCATTGAGGCCGGGTTCGGCGGAGTGGGGCGCGGATGCGCGCCATTCCCTGCAGGTTCGGCGGGTTCCGCCCGCCGATCGTCCTCTCTCGGACGTGGAGCTGTCATTCATCGAGGATGTGCTCGTCCATTCAGATGACGGCGTGAAGGCCCGTTACCGCCGGCTCGGGCTGAGCGGGCACACGGGCCACGCCATCAAGCAGCGGCTCGTGCGTGAGGGGTGGCTGGAGGCCTCGGTCGTGCCGGTGGGTCGCAGCTCGCGCAAGGTGGTCCTACGCCCGACCAGGGATGCGAATGAGATGCTCGGACTCGCCATCCCCGACCCCCACCCCGATCCCGGAACTCCGAGCAGCGCTGCTCCTCGTGGTGATGGCATTCTCGCCGCCGCGCCAACCGATGATCAGGGCGCCAAGCAGCGACGCGAGAGCCTGGCTCACGAATACTGGAAGCGGGTGTTCGCGCAGCGGCTCGACGCGGCGGGCTATGCCGTAAGTATCGAGGCCGCGCGGCCCGCGCCGTCCCAGGGGTTCGCCGACGTCGTCGGCATCCAGGGAAAGTCCTCCATCGCCGTCGAGGTAGAGACCGGCCGCTCGGACGTGGTGGCCAACGCACGCCTCGGCCTCCTGGGCGGCTACGGCCGCGTGGTGGTGGCCGTCACCGACCGGGCCGTGCTGGGCCGGGTCGAGTCCGACCTCGCCCGTGCCGGGCTCCTGGTCCCCGGACGCGTGGAAGTGGTGGGGGTGTGGGAACCGTGGGCACTACCCGAGGACGGGATCGGCTCCGAGGACGGCGCTGCCGGGACTTCCGGGGGTGGTTCCGGGGTCCGGGGGTGAGGACGAAGTACGTGATTAGGTAGGCGCTCCCAGCCGTTGTGAGAAGTTCGCTCGCAGCCCGCCGAATCGAGCTGGACCGACTTGCTATTGCACGCAGCCGAGGGCTTCATGTCCTCAACCGCGGAGCGACCGCCACGTTGACGGGCGACACGCGGGGAACAAGTGTGAAGGAGTTGGTTATGAAGTCGAAGACCAAGACGTCGCGCGCGCACGCCAAGGGTAAGAAGGCTGCCGCGGCCAAGGACCGGGCCCGCAAGGCGGTCATCACCGAGATCAGGAACCGTCTCGCCGCAACAGAGCCGAACAAGCCCGGACGCAAGGGCCGCAAGGGCAAGGCCGACAACCCCTCGACCCCGACGCGGCTCAGCGCCATGAATGCGGCGGTGCAGGTGCTCGCGGAATCGGGCAAGCCCATGCGGGTCCGCGAGATCATCGAGGAGATGGCCAAGAGGGGCCTGTGGTCGAGCCCCAACGGGAAGACCCCCCACGCCACACTCGCCGCCTCGATCATCCGGGAGATCGCGGCCAAGGGCAAGGAGTCCAGGTTCAAGAAGGTGGATCGCGGGCTGTTCGCCGCGACCAGCACGGCGGGCTGATCAGGGCTCGCCCGACACCGTCGCATCTCCGCTCGCTTTCAGCCTCGGCATCGCCGGGGCTGTTTCCGATCACGCTCAGCGGCATCGTTGACCAAGCGACGCACGCATCAGCAGCGCCAGGCCCCAGTCGGGATGGCTTGCGGGCACCTCGACGGCTTGATCGATCCGGTCACGGTCGACCCCGGGCAGACGCACAAGCAGCTCCGCCAACCTGCTCACCGCCTTGGTTCCCATGTCCATGTACCCTTCGGGCTCGACGCGGGCGTTCGAGATGAGCACGAGCGAACGGGGCGGCCAACGGCGGTCCTCTTGATCAAGCAGCACATCAAGGTAGCGCACCTCCGGCCCATCCGGGCCGATTGCGCCCGGCGTGAGAAGTGCTTCGGGGGCGACGTGGCGGTTGAGGTCCGTGCGGTACAGGCTGGCCGCGAGTGAGCCCGAGAGATCGGCCCGGTACACGCGCACGCACGGCACTTCTCCGACGAGTTGCAGGGGTGCGAGATACTCACCGGCCAGCTTGAGGAGCGGGATCATCGCCTCGGGGCGTCGATCACGGAGCAGCTCGCGTTGCTCGGGTGACAACATGGAGACGGCCTCGAGCAGCTCGGCCGACACTCCATCGCGGGATTGATCGTCGAGGGACGCCGCGGCGTGCACGGCGCGATCCACGAGCATAGACACGGAGGGGTGCGTCAGGCGGCGTAGCGCGGCGAAGGAGTAGGTGGAGTCGGGATCAAAGGTACGGGAAACGTCCCGGGTACTCCGCACGTAAGTGATCGGCGGATCCATTGAGTGCCAGCGGGGCGGTGATTCCTGCATAGAGAAACAGGGCACCGCTTGCTTAAATAGATTGTGGCGGCTTAACCAGAGGGCGTGCACGGCATGAGCTGCTCCCACGTCGGGCGCAGGTACATGTACTCAGCGCGGCGTTGCAGTCCCATGGATGACGACACTACTCCCCTCCGTTGCGCGGCCTGCGGACGCCGGCTCGACCTCGGCGTCGACGCGGTGTCCGTCGAGCGCTGTGTCATCGGGCCACGCGGTCCCGTGCCCCTGGAGACGCCGCGGCTCTACTGCGGCGACGAGTGCCTGCGGGGAGAGAAGCAGGACAAGGCCGTCCGCATGAAGCGGCGCATCCCCTGAGCCGCTGCCCGGCGTCACACCGGCGGTGGGTTTATAAAGTCCGCTGGCCTCGGCAGGGCATGACAGGCACGCTCCGCGATCCCACCAGGGCCATGATGGCCATGCTCAGCAAGCTCCAGGCCGACGTGGAGCACCTCAAGGCGATCATCGAGGACAGCACTCTCAGCGGCGACGACGCGGATGCATTGGAGGCTTACGCGCGGGAGAAGGCCGCCGGCGCGTTGATGCCTCACGCCGCGGTGCGGCGCCTGCTCGGCCGCTGATGCTCCAAGTCTTCTATTCCAACCAGGCGCTCAAGTTCTTCAAGAAC
This sequence comes from Phycisphaerales bacterium, assembly GCA_020849615.1. Classification (GTDB taxonomy): domain Bacteria; phylum Planctomycetota; class Phycisphaerae; order Phycisphaerales; family UBA1924; genus JADLFW01. The sequence continues at coordinate 10,132 of JADLFW010000034.1, read as the reverse complement.
GCAGAGCGTCCGTTCGCACGTCGGATCCTGGACAAATCGAAGCCCTCCAGACCAACCCGTTCCCGCAGGACGTGAAGCGGCTCCAGGGCAACCGTCTTCTTCGGGTCCGCGTCGGCTGGGCCAGGGTTCTGTACGAGGTCGATCATGCTACCCGCCGCCTCGGCGTCATCAAGATCGACACACGGGCGCGGGTTTACGAGTAACGGATTCTGATCCGCCCCCCATATCACCGCGCCGGGGCGAAAGAGAATGAACAGTCAGGTTCGGACTGGCTCGCGACTCGATCACGGTCAGTTCAGTTCGCGGAGGACGATCTGGTACAGCTTTCGGGCCTCGACGGACTTGCGCAGGCGGTCGGTGTCGGGGCCGCGGTCATAGTTGAAGAGATCCTCGACACGCTCATAGGGTCGGCCCATCGCCTGCTTCACCACGTCGGTGCGCCGGCGGGTGATGCAGAGCTTGGACACCCGGCCGCCATCGATGCCGAAGGATGATGGGTCACGAAAGAACTTGATGTCGGCCAGGATCTCCGGCGTCTCGGCGTGGTGCCGCTCGGGCAGGTAGACCTCCATCCACGCGTCACCGTCGGGGTACCAGGACACCGAGTAGCCGTGCCCGACGAACGCGAGGGCCTTGCGCTGCTTGTACTGCTTCCAAGCTTCCAGTTCTTCCCGCGTGCCTGTCCAGAACAGCCCGTCCTCGGTGAACCCGCTCTCAGGCGTATCGCTCGTCATCCCCCTCCAACGGCACGCAGCTATTTATGGCTTGCGGTTCGCGCTCTGGCGGTCCCGGCCGGGCAGGTGTGCTTCATCGAACCTCGGCCATGATGGCGTTACACGACGGTGTGAGCGGCTGCTCAACAGCCCGCGTCGTAACGGTTGAGGAAGGCGAGGTAGTCGGCGAAGTCCACAAAGCCGTCCCCGTTCAGGTCGGCGAGCGGATCGCCGTCGTTGTACAGGTTGAGGAACTCCAGGTAGTCGGAGAAATCGACGATCCCGTCGCCGGTAAAATCGGCGACGCATTCGATCTCGACCACACCGTGAATAGGAACACCGAACACGGCGGCCCGGTCCTGGAGGTTGTTCCATGTCCCGCGGTTGAGGTCCCCGGGCTGCCAGATGTGGACATAGAACTCCCAGGTCGTCGGCTCCGGCGACTGCGGGTTGTTCGGCTCGACCGGGGACCACCGCGCGTAGGACGCGGGCTCGCCGCTAAGCCAGCCAAACTCAAGGCGGCGGGTCGCCCGGTCCGTGCTGTTGACAGCCTGATCGAGATCGTAAAGCCCGATCCACAGGTTCTTGTTGCTGCCCCCGAACCGAGAGAACGTGTCGTAGATGAAGGTGTTCTCGGCGAGGCTGCGGACCGTGGCGAGTTGACCACCAAGCTCGACCGCGCGGTCGCGGGCCTGCGTCCACGTGGACGCCTCAAGCAGGAGGTAGGTCTTCTGATTGGAAGGGTTGTACGCGGAGCCGATGACCTCGAGTTGTGCATCGGCATGCGCACAAAGCACCATGCTCAGCACCGGCACGAGGTAGACCCCGACGCTCCGGCAGCTGGTGATGAGTTTGTTCATGGGTGACCTCCTGGGTCAGAGAATACAGACTCGCTGGATCTGATGGGAGCGGTGACGATCACCTCGATCGCTGCCTTCGGAGATTCCGCGGCGTCGGCTTCGAGTTGGTCGGGTGAGCGTGGCCGGGCAAGTTGAATCCCCGTAAGGAGTTGTCCCACAGCTGCCGCGACGGCGGAAAACGGCACCACAGATTTGTGGGGCAAGATCGAGCCAGCCCCGCCCGCAACAGCGGCCGGAAGGTTCGACCATCGCCAGCCGACCCGTTGGCGGCTTGGTTGCCCGTCACCATGAGCGTCAGGCATGGCCCTCCGTGCGGCACTGCGTGGAGATTGTTGGGCGTGTGTCTGGTGAGCGAGCATGTCTGGGTCACACGACACTCCAGACTGACCGCCAGCGGCGGTCCTTTCGATTCCAGGCGTACAGCTCGGCATTGCCGTGATCGGAGATGTGCAGATACAGACCGGTGCGAGAACCGTTGGCCGGGAGCTCGTCCCCGCTGGCCAGTTCGCCGGAACGGCGGTCCTCCTCGATGGCCTCCCAGTCGGGCCAGCAGCCCCAGTCCGCACCGTCCCCCCAGTGGGCACCGAAGTAGGAGTAGGGCGGGGCGAACTCCCCCAGAGCCTCGACGAGGGCCTCGAGGTGCTCAGCGGCCTTGCCCGGCGTGGTAGCCCGGGCCCGACGGGTCAGAGCCCTGTAACGGCGCTCCGTGTCGAGCTGGGCCAGAACCTCGGTGAACGCGGGGATCAGACGCCTCGGCTGCATTCAATCGCGAGGCTGCATTGAGTGACCAGACAATTCCTAAGCGGTTGCTGGCAACCACGTTACGACTAGTCCAATCCACACCTCTCGCGGTCACATTCCATTCTCGGCTTTCGAGCGCAGAGACAGAAGCGGCGATAGCCCCCATTGCTGCTGGCACGCGAAAAGCCAGAATCCACACTCACCGCCGGAATTCCACAGTTTTGTGGATTTGCGGGATCATCGGCCGTGGATTGCCAGGTGGCAGGGCAACTGCTAGTGTAGAAACCTGTACCGCTAATGGGTGCCGTCCCAGGCCGTAGCGAGAACCAAGACATGACTCGAAACCACACGGTACGTCTGCTCACCGACTGCCTGCAAATCCGTAGGCAGAATCGGCAAAGTACACTACTACTTTTGTTCGACAGCTCTGGACAGGAGGTGGCAGAAGCCCTCATAGACGCCGCAAATAGTTGTATGCCCGGACAGGTGGACGCCAGATATATTTCGCTTGGAGAACAACATCTCATTGCTCGTACTGCTCGGCTGCCCCGCCATCTCCAGAATGCGCTAGGGGCGCACTCGGCGATCGCAACGTGTTTGACAAATTCGGACCACTACACAGCGTGTCGCGTCGCCATACTGAATATGGCGCGCAAGAGGCGCCTTCGCATTCTGCACATGCCTGGCGTGGACCGGGCGATGTTCCAACGAGGAATTCAGAACATTGACTTCCGTCGACTTCAGTCCAACGCATTGCCGCTAAGAAAACTCTTGAACAGCGGTAGACATGTGACCATTAGGACCACCGACTCAGAACGTCAGACCCATACGTTGCAACTGACCATCAAAGGTAGATCGTCGCACGTATGCGGCGGAGTTGCCTCGCCCGGAGAAATAATGAATATTCCTACCGGGGAGGTCTACATCGCACCCATTGAAAACAAGTCAGAGGGATCCGTTGTCATTAATGGATCAACCGATCATATCGTATTTGCCCCTCACGACCACGTTATATTGTCGTTCGGCAGGGGCCGACTTGACCTATCCAAATCGGTGTTTTCAAATACGCCGGGTGCGCAGAGCTTTCGTACCGATTTATCTAAAGAAGCGCGTCGGAATTCAAAGTCAATGCACTTGTGCGAACTTGGCATTGGAATTAATCCAATTGTCACAAAGCTATCTGGCGACGAAATTCTTGACGAAAAAGCAGCGGGAACCACTCACGTTGCGCTGGGCGCAAACAAGCCTTTTGGAGGGAAATTGGATGGTACGTACCACCGCGACATGATACTCATTCCCACCTGGATGCGAGTAGACGACCGGGAAGTCGTCCTTCCGCGCGCTTCAGCTCTCATCAAGAGGACTTTGCGGTAGACATACCAATGGCCCCAGTTGAAATATGGCAAGAGCAGCCTGGTTGGGTGAATCCTGTTCCGCGGGCGAAGGCGCAGGCTTATCTAGGAGAGATTGTCTTTCCGGCCAACTGTTCATCATCCTCATCTGACGCCCGTTTGGAGTCGGATAGGCTTCTACGATTGTTTTATTGCGACGAACGAGAACGAGCGGGGCGCGATCTGCCCACACTTGAAGCCTATATTCGAGCGCCGGCAGAGTCACTTCTAGTTCTGGAGGGCGATGTCGGCGTCGGCAAGACATGGTTTGTCCGATACAATCTCGTCACTGCCCCGCGATTTAAGACCGAGCACCGATTTGGAGTCATTGATTTGCTGCACATGGCCCCAGGAAGGGTGCGGGTATCACTATATAACAATCTTTCCCCCATTTTAGATAGCTATTTTCAACATGTGCACCACAGCGCCAAGGATGCTCTATATCAATATGCGTTACGTCGACTGGCTCCAAAGTACGGCGGTAGCCTTCGCAACGTGTCGGCGGAGCTGCAGGTAAACGCACGTACAGAAGCACAGAAGTGGCTAGTGGCTGACGCCGAATCGTACGCTGAAACAATGTTGGATGCGCTTGAAGAACTGCCGGGACCACTATTGTTTCTCGTGCTTGACAATCTGGACCGAATGTCACCGGATGACCAGGAGGAGCTGCTCAACATAGCGATGCGGGTATTGCGGAACCACCGCATTCGACTAATTGTCCCTTTGCGCAGAACCTCGCGACTGTTGCGTGATAGACACAAAGGTCTGCACGAAGTGCGATATCACTCAATGACGCTAAGTCCGCTCGACCCATCAAAAATGACCCGCGCGCGGTTCTATGTAACGCATGAAGGGGAATCGCTTGTCGGCAATCGGTGCATACAAGATGGGACCAAGTGCTACTCGTACCCGGATCTACACAAGCTATTATTCAATTCCGAGGCGGGCGAATTGGTACGATCACTTGTTGGGCACAACGCAAGAGTCGCGCTAATGTGTGTGAGGCGGCTAATCCACTCGGACCTACTGCGAGGTATTCATAACCTCGGAAATCCACAGTTTCTCATAGCTTCGTTGATGCTGAGTACGGACTATATGCCAGACGATGGTGCTCTAATTTTGAATTTGTTTGATAATGAAGAGCGGGTGGCCGGCGAGGCACTTATTCGGTTCCGTGTGCTTGAGCGATTGTACCTTAATGCTGTTATGCATCTAGATGAACGCGGAACGGTTGAGTACTTTGAAAGCAGGGGATACCGAATGGACAGGGTGAAGGGGGTAGTGACCCGATTCCTGATGGCACACATGGTGTGCTTGGATAACCATTGGATGCCGGAGGAAGTGCGTGAGATATCTGTTGACAGGCTAGAGGAGGTGGGCGCAATCAGAATCACCCCAGTCGGCAGCATTTACGTGACGATGCTTCTGACTAAGATGTGGTATTTCGTTGCGGCAAAGCGCGGCATGGTCGATTCGGTTCCGGATGCGTTTAAGTCATTTGATCTTGATGGAAAGTACCACTATATGAGTCATAATGACCTTGTGCGATATCTTCAGAGCGAGGAGCAGGCTGAGCGTCACCGACGTGTGCGGTGGGAATCGCAGCACGGCAGGCTAGCACAAAGTAAGACCCTTGCGGCGCCACATCGCTACGCCGAGATTGCCCTATCGAAGGAGAAGTCGAGGTGATTATTGATGATTTTCTGATTCCTGCGGTAGCAGTGTCGTTGGTGTCGGTGATCATCCAGGGTGTCAAGGTGGTGTGGGATGCTGTTGCGTTTGTCGTAGGCCGGAGGGTCACCATTCAACAGCGAGACATCGCCTATTATGTCGCAATGGCTAGCTTGATCGACGCATTGCCACTTAGCGTTGGAGAACGGCTTGTCGCCAAGCAGCAACTAGCGCAAAAGCAGCTAACGGGTATGAAATCGGCAGACATCAAGGACTTGTTGGCTCGTGTGGTGACCGACAGTGAAGGAGAGCCTGTCGCAGGTTCTCGGCTTTATCGGAGTGAGTGATGAGGGTGTGTACCTCACATTCAGAAAGGCAGCAATAGGACCTTTCGGAGACAGCGAGGGATGATAAATCTAGCTGGCGCCACAGTACGCGGTAGCCATCTGTAAGGGCCCTGCTTATGTCGATGCATATGCTGTCGGGCGCGTTGGCGAGTCCGTAGCCTTTATCTGGAAAGTAGATCACAGTCCAGCTGGTTGTGATTGTCCCGCCTCTTTCCTTGAATAGATAGGCCGTGCGCATGATGTCATAATGCAGCATAACTATATAAAGATATGCCTGGAGTCGGGTGAGTTGTGTCGATCCTGGTCCATGTATGGATGCATGATGCTAAGGCGGAAGATGTGATGAGGCGTGTGCGATAGCGGCTGGAGGAAGCAGTTCCGGGGGATGGGCGACGACCAGATCAAGCGGCTGAAGGAGCTTGAGGAGGAGACCGGGTGCACCGGCTCTGTCGGCTGCACGGCCTGCGTGTGCCGCGGCGGCGGATCAGGAAGCGACGCCTGGGCTCGAGCGAGAACGGCATCGTGCGTCATCGCGCCGGGCACATTGACCTCGCAGGCCACGCGATTAGCCGGTAGACCAGAGAGCCGAAGCGGGCCTTGCCGATCGCAGCTCTCGAGACACCCAACGGATGAGTCGGACAGGCACCGGTGTTCAATCTGTGACCGCACCGATCATCGGATCCCTTTCGGTCCGACCATGGCAGTGAACCACCATAATCTTTATCTACTTGTGCATCGTGATTGGCGCCAACAGGCGACCAACATGCGTCCGAAGGGCGGGATTGCCCCTCGAGGACGGAACTGAAGCCCTCTGGGGCCGTCGGGGCCATTGAACCACTTTGTTCCCTTTCGGGCGGGCAAAAACCGCCACCCCGCCGTTCAGCGTCCGAGGCGCACGTCGGTTGCTCAGTTATAACGGAGGACCACATAAGAGAACCATGGGATGGATTGCACAGTACCAGCGCGCCAAGCCGGCGCTGCTCGCCGACGCGAGCATCTGCCCCGAGAACCGGGAGCTCTTCCGCCAGTTTTTCGAGTTCGAGGAGTACAAGCTCAAGCGGCAGAACGGCCTGGCGGCGCTAGACGAGGGGTGCGGCAACACGCTCTACGGTTACACCATCCGCCTACGCAACGTCAACCGCTGGTTCGCCAACAAGCCCTGGCAGGACCTGACCAGGGAGGACATCAAGCAGGTCTACGACGCCCTGGAGGACGGCTCGATCAGGAACCAGCGGGGCGAGCCTTTCCGCGATCCCGCCGCCTACTACAACAAGATCTTCAAGAGCAAGCCCTTCCGCCTGGCTGGCAAGGCCGAGCTGGCCCGGGAGGTCATCGAGTTCTCGACCACGCGGAACCGGGTCGTCAACTTCGTCACCGAGGAGCAGTTCCGCCGGCTGGTCAGCGTCATTCCTCACCCGCGGCACCTGCTACTTCTCTGGCTGGCCTGGGACATCGGCGAGAACATCAACACCCTGCTCCAACTGACCAATCGCGACTTCATGCCGCAGGTCAACAAGTACACGGGCGACCGGGAGTACGTTGTGCATCTCCCCGCGGAGAAGCTCAAGCGCAGCCGCCAGGAGCGGAGCGAGAACACTCTGTACCCAGAGACCGCGATGTACACCGACATGGTGCTAGCCAACGCGGGGACCGATGACCGACTCTTCCCCTTTGGCTACCGGCAGGCGAATAAGCTGATTGCCACGGCGGCCCGTAAGACGGGGGCGACGACCTTGCCCAATGGACGCCCAGTGCGATGGAAGGACCTGCGGTCGGGCATGGCCTGCCACCTCCTCCGGACCGGCTGGAACCGAGAGGAGGTCAATGCGCGGCTGGGGCACACCCCGCAGTCCGACGCGTTGGACGCCTACATCAACTTCCTGGCTCTCGACCGCAACGCCCCCAAGCAGCGAATGCAGGAGTTCCAGGCCTCGCTGGGGCGCCAGGCGGCCCTTGCGTCCCGTCCCTTGATCACCCCACCGCGATACCACAGCACTTCAGAGTCGGCCGAGGACACGGTCCCTGCACCCATGCTGGCCCGCCGGAACGAACTGCTGGCACAGCTCTGGGAACTGGATCAATCTCTCGCCAACACCCGGCGGTCGACCCAGACTCGACCATCGATGGTTGGCTGACCCGGAACAGCCACAAATCTGTGGAACGCCGTCCCCCAACGACGCGTCCGTAGCCGTGCCAAGGAGTAGGTCAGAACGGTTCCAAGCCCCACCCTAGCAAGCCGGCTCCCTCTCCAGGCATTGCGCTGTGCGGGCCGGTAAGGCCAGTTGCCGTTTCAACGCAACCGCGGTCTGATGGTCCCAGCACGCACAGCGACCGGTGCCCTCAGGCGATCCAGAGCGACTATGACCTGGTCGTATACGCTTACGCCCAGTGGCTCCGCTGTCTCAAGGGACACCATCAGGGGGTGCGGCACAGGACCCGATGCGATGTTCCCGAAGGGGGACCTCGCTCGGACACTTGGCGCACAATACCGCCAGCGGTCCGAAGGCCTGCGAGGCAGCCCTGTAGAGGCTGTGCTTGGAGTCGAAGCATGCCAAGCAACCGGGATGATTTTTCAATCGGCACGATTCGCACGCTCGCACAACGCGTGAGCTACCGGTGCTCGTGCCCGGGCTGTCCAGTTCCAACGGTCGGCCCTTCTCGGTCAAATTCTGAGAAGTCAATCCTTCTCGGCAAGGCAGCCCACATCACCGCGGCTGCTCCTGGCGGCCCTCGATACGACCCTGCACTGACGGCCGACGAGCGCCGCTCCGCTCAAAACGGTATTTGGTTGTGCTCGCATCATGCGGAGTTGATCGACAAAGACGTGCCTGCGCACCCAATGTCGCTCTTGGAGGACTGGAAAGAAAAGGCCGAGAAGCAAGCCGAAGACGCTGCCTTCGGCAATCTCGGGACGAAGACGATCGTTCTCGAACTGTCCGAGGAAGATCGGGACTTTTTGCGCAGCTTTGCTCTGCAACAGGATGAGTCGGTTGATGCAGTATGGCCTCGGCTGGTGGAGGCGGCGCGAACCGACATCCGGGCATTCATGGGTACGCCCAAATGGCCGGTTCACGCCATTCAGCTGGGTTTGACTCTGCAAGGCGAGGACGGCGAAGTCGCCACGACTCTCGCCGGATTAGGCCAAGGCGTATTCACGTCGGGTTCCATAACGCTCGTATCTCCGCCCGGCACCGGCAAGTCCACAACCCTCATCCAGCTAGCGGCGGCCGTCCTTGAGGAAGGCAAGAGGCTTGCGGCTTACATTCCATTGAACGAGTGGAAGCCGGGCGTTGACTGGTTCAAGATGCTGCTGGAGCGAAACGCGTTTCGGTCATTTAAGCCCCAACACTTCATGCAGTTGGCGTATGAAGGTCGGCTGGTGATGCTGTTTGACGGCTGGAACGAGCTAGCAGCCGACGCAAGCATCAGCGCTCATACTCGGGTCGAAGCATTGCTGCGCGATTATCCGCAACTCGGCATAGTCATCGGTACGCGACAGCAAGCCCTCTCAGTCCAGGGCACACTGGTGAGGCTTGAGCCTCTCGACCAAGAGCAACAGCTGGAACTGGCCCGAGCCATCCGCGGGCGTGATGGCGAGGCACTTGTCGAACAAGCCTGGACTATTCCTGGCGTACGGGACCTTGTCACGATCCCGCTGTACTTGGACGCGTTGATGTGCTGCGTATCGGGTGCTGTCCTCCCCGACACCAAGGATGCAGTACTCGACAATTTTGTCCGGCAGCACGAATCCGATCAGGCCAAAGCTGTTCTCTTTCGCACGGAGTTGCAGGGCGTCCACCGCAAGCTCTTGACAGATCTTGCGAACACGGCAACCAGCATGAGAACCACGACGCTGGTCGATGAGCAGGCTCGCGCTTCAATCGGGCGATCCGTCACCCAGCTTCAAGGTAACCATCAGCTCACCGTCCCGCTGCAGCCAGGCACCGTGCTCGACAAGCTCGTGGATACTCACCTACTTACTCGCACTTCGGCAGGTGACAGCGTTTCATTCCAGCACCAGCAGTTTCAGGAATGGTTTGCATCGTTTCATGTTGAACGGTTAATGCTGGCGGCCGTAAACGATGCTGGCGGCCGTAACCACCTCCGCAACGACATCCTCAACTGGCCTTCGTGGGAGGAATCGGTTCTTTTCGCGTGTGAACGGCTGTCACGAAAGGGCGGTGGAGTCGCCGCCGTCGCTCAGGCCATCATCGACACGCTTGGTATCGACCCGATGCTGGCGGCCGAGATGATCTACCGCTCATCATCTGACGTGTGGGTGATTGTGCGCGATCAGGTTATCGCATTCGCCGATCGGTGGCACACGGTGGGTGAGGTCGACCGTGCGGTACGGTTTATGGCCTTGACAGGCAAATCTGACTTCGCCGATCGTATTTGGCCTTTACTGG
>JADLFW010000033.1 GCA_020849615.1 Phycisphaerales bacterium | reverse complement strand
GAGTTCAACGCCGCGGTGACGCACTTATTCACCCGCGGCCTCATCCAAGTTGAGGAACAGGGAAAGCTGGCGATCACCATCGCGGGGCGTGTCGCGCTCGCAGACAGTTGCTGACGCATCAATCAAGGGCGTGCCGCGGGCGTGACATCGTCCAGCTACGGCTTTACGGTGGGGGAGTAGCCGACGCTGTCAGCAACCCGAGTCGTAGAGGTTAAGGAACTCCAGGTAGTCACTGAAATCAACCAGCCCGTCTTGGTTGAAGTCCACGCGCAGGTCCTGTGCGTCGTACAGGTTCAGGAAGTCGAGATAGTCGGCGAAGTCCACGATCCCGTCGCCGTTGAGATCGACGGGGCAGTCGCGGCACTGCTTCCAATGGGCCCAGAAGGCCGAGGGCAGCCCGTCAACCATGTTGAACGAGCCACCAATGAAGAGGTCATCGGCTCGGCCTGATACGGGGTTGTTGCTCCAGGACGCCAGCGCCTTCACCAAGCCGTTCACGCCGCCGTGGAAGGGACGCCAGACGACGCCGTCCCACGTGGCGAGATAATCGGCGGTGGTGCCGGGCGTGTCGAACTGTCCGCCCGCGACGAGGGCGGCGGGGGACGGGCCCGCGCCGTCGGGATCGCGGCTCATGAGAGCGAGGGCGGCGGATTCAAGTCCGTTGCCGAGGGCGTGCCATATCGATCCATCCCAGCGCGCGATGTGGTCGGCGGCGACAGCACCGATGGCGCCAAAATGCCCGCTGGCGATGAGCTGATCATGGAGAGGTCCGGGGCCGTCGGGGTCCCAGACGCCAACACAGGTGATGCGGCCGGCGCTGCCCAGCAAGTCGCCGGCGCCGAAAGGCTGCCAGGAAACGCCGGTCCACTGCGCGATCCGATTGACGGTCACCGTGCCCGCCATTGTGAAATCGCCGCCGGCGACGAGGCGGGGCGTGAGCGGACCATCCGCATCGGGATCCCACGAAGTCAGGGCGTAGACGTCGTTGTTGAGGCCCGTTCCGAAGGAACGCCAGGCGTTGAGCAGCGTGTCCCACCGCGCGATGCGGTTGACGGTGGCCCCGCTCGCGCTGGTGAAGCGGCCGGCGGCGACGAGCACGGGTGCCTGCGGCCCGGGCCCATCGGGGTCCCAGGTCGTGACCGCTTCGACGGCCTCGGGGGTGAAGCCCGTGTGGAAGGGACGCCAGACGCCCGCGGCGGCGTCCCAGCGTGCGATGCCCTTCGCGGAGACGCCGCCCGCGGTCGTGAACACGCCCGCGGCGACGACCTGCGGGGATGTCGGGCCGGTCGCGTCGGGGTCCCAGAGCGTCAGGGCGTGGATGGCGACCTCCATCTCGGGCACGCCGGCCATGCCCGTGCCGAAGGCGTGCCACGTGCCGTCGAAGGGGTTGTAGCGGGCGATCCGGCCGAAACGCTCCTCACCGATCATGCCGAAGCTGCCGCCGAAAACGATCTGCGAGGGCTCGGGCCCATCCTGGTCGGGGTCCCAGCTCACGGCCGCTTGCACGTGCGGCGCCATGCCATCGCCGATGGGGAGCCAATAGGGATCGGCAGCGCCCCAGTGGGCGATGCCGTGAAAGGCGGTGCCGTCCTCGAAGCGGTAGAAACTGCCGGCCGCGACGATGTCGGCGGCTTGCGGCCCGTCCCCATCGGGGTCCCATGGGATAAGTGTGAAGACTTGGGGGAGGTCGGAGGGGGGCTGATGCCATCCGTCGGCATCCCACCAAGTGGTGATGAAGCCGGGGCCGCCGACAACGAGGCGTTCGGTGAGGGGCCCATTGCCATCGGGGTCCCATGATGCGACGGCTCGGACCACGGGGGTAACGAGCGGTGTGGTGATGCCGCCATCGAAGGGGTGCCAGGCCGAGCCATCCCAGCGGGCGATGCTGTTGACGGTTTGCGACCCGGCGGTAATGAACTGGCCGCCGACGACAAGGTCGGTGAGCGCCGGGCCGGGCCCGTCGGTGTCCAGAAGGGTGAGGGCGTGGATGTTGCCGTCCAAGACGGGCCCGACGGGCTGCCAGGCGGTGCCATCCCAGGTGTAGACGTAGTTCACGAGAGCCGAGCCGACGGCGTGACAGTTGCCGGCGATGACGAGTTGCGCCGGAAGCGGGCCCGCGCCATCGCGGTCCCAGACCGCGAGGGTTCGCATCTCGTCATCCAGACCATCGCCCAAAGCGTGCCAGGCTGAGCCATCCCAGCGGGCAACGTGGCGCGCGGGCGCGCCCCCGGCGAGGTCGAAAGATCCGGCGGCAATGAGCTGGGGCGATCCGGGGCCGTTGCCGTCGGGGTCCCAGCTGGTCAGAGCGAGTACCAGGTTATTGAATCCGGCGCCCAAGGGCTGCCAAGATTGCGTGGGCTCATCCCAGCGGGTGATAAAGTTGGTGGTGCTGGTTCCGGCGGTGATGAACTCGCCGCCTGCGAAGAGTTGGGGCGATTCGGGGCCATCGCCGTCGGCATCCCAGGTAGTGAGCGTGAGCACGCTGTCGTTGATGCCATCGCCCAACGGATGCCACATGCCGTCGAGCCAGTAGGCGATGCGGCGGGCGGGGAGGGCGCTGGCGGACGTGAAGTCGCCGGCGGCCACGAGGCGCGAGGCAAGCGGGCCGGGTCCGTCGGGGTCCCAGTTGACCGTGGCGAAGACCGTGTCGTTAAATCCGGTGTATCCGGGCGCGCGCACCCATTCACCTTCGCATTGCGCGCGGGCGGCGCCGGTCGCGGACAGGAGCGCGAGCGCGGCCAGGCCAGGCAGCGTAGAGGAGGAGGAGTTTCGCATGGATCTTTCCTGGCTTGCGGGGGGACTGGGTTCGAGCGGGTGATCGAGCCGATCGACAGTGCCGGAACGGCTCGGGAGCAGGATGTTCTCGGAAGTTGATGAGTCGTGTGCGGAAAGAAGGTCACGCTGCCCTGATCATTCTCATCGACACACCGCGGAGAGGCGTGCCACTCACGTCAGCACCCCGCGTCGTAGTGATTGAGGAACTCCAGGTAATCGGCGAAGTCGATTACGCCGTCGCCGTTTAGGTCGGCGCGGGGGTCTAGTGCGTCGAAGAGATTGAGGAACTCCAGGTAGTCGGAAAAGTCGATGACGCCGTCGCCGTTGAAATCCACCGGGCATCCGGACACGGTCATCGAGGCCGGATTGGATAGGGCGCTGCCGCAGTCTGTTGTGATCACGCAGTCGTAGTCCCCGGCGTCGCTCGCCTGTGCGTTCACGATGAAGAGGGTCGGAGTGGCGGCGCCGCTGACCAGCGAGCCGTCGGGCGTTGGGCCGTCGAAGATCGGAACTCCGGATTGACGCCATCGAAATGACGCGGGGCCACGAACCTCGTGGCCTCCCCCGAGAGTCACGGAGAACGACGCCATCTCGCCGAGCTGCGCAGAAGTGGAAACCGGCTGGTGCACAAGCCAGGGGGCCGCGGGGCCCCACTTGGCCAAGTCTTGCGATAGCACATCTCCCGCCCGTTGAAAGTTGCCACCGGCCAACAGTTGCTCGGCGAGCGGACCCGGCCCGTCGGGGTCCCAGGTTGTCAGGCACGCGCCCTGCGTTCCGCTCGGCCCGGTGAGGCCCGCACCGAACGGGAACCACGCCGCGCCATCCCATCGCGCGATGCGGCTGATCGGCACACCGTCGATGCTGGTGAAGTTGCCGATGGCGACCAAGCTGCCGGGTCCTGGGCCATGTCCATCCGCATCCCAGACGGTCATTTCGAGCACCGGCCCGGCCATCGACGCGATCTGTGTCCAGTCCAAGCCATCCCACCGCTGGATCGTCCCCGTCGGCGACCCCACCCCGGTGGCGGCAAACAACTGCGGCGAGGCAGGACCTGGCCCGTCCAGATCCAGTTCCTTTACATCCTGGACCCACGACAGCGGCGTCCCCATCTGCGACCACGATTGGCCATCCCAGTACGCCATATTGTTGATCGTTGTGCCGATGACGGTAAACCACCCGCCGGCGAGCAGAGTGGGGGTTTCGGGACCGCCCGCGTCGCGATCCCAACTAAAGAGCGTGTACACCTCCCTGTGCATGCCGGGGCCGAAGGGCATCCAGTTGGTGCCGTTCCATGCGGCGATACTGCGAGCAGCAACGCCGCCAGCCGTGGAGAACTGACCTCCGGCGACGAGAAGGGGGTTTTGCGGCCCGGGCCCGTCGGGGTCCCAACTGGCAAGGGCGTAAACGGCAGCTCCAGTGCCCGTTATTCCAGTTGACAGGGCTCGCCACGCAGAACCATCCCACGCAGCGATGTTGTTGACCGTGGTTGAACCGGCATTGGGGAAATCTCCTCCGATGACCAAGAGAGATCGTTCCGGGCCCGGCCCGTCCGGGTCCCATTCGGTCATGCACGCAACCGATGCGTCCCTATAGGAGAGCGGCGGGGTGAAAGCGTGCCACTCGAGACCATCCCAACGGGCGATCCCATCGCAGAGTTCTCCGCCCGCGCGGTTGAAACGGCCACCGGCGATAACCTGCACGGACATCGGCCCGCCAGCATCCGGATCAGCGATGCGCAGGGTGGAGATGACATCCCCCAGATCCGCGGTGGATGAACCAAAGCCGAGCCATTGCCCGTTGTCCCATCGGGCGATGTTGTCGATCGGGGATGAGCCCAGCGAGGTGAACGAGCCGGCCACGGCGAGTTGAGGAGGGCGCGGGCCGTCGCCGTCCGGGTCGAGGACACTCGCGGCGTACACGACATTCAACGATACTTGATCACCTGCATCCATGGATTCCCAGTTCGAGCCGTTCCAGCTTAGAACGGCATCAGACCAGGACGAAACACCGCGAGGGAACCTCCCGACGACAACTGGGCGATGGGCGAGGGGGCCGGGCCCATCAAAGTCAGCGACCGTGACATCCATTGGATCGTTGTAAAGAAGAGACCCAAAGGCAGCCCAGCTGGTGCCATTCCAGCGTGCTGCGCGGGAGGCCAGCGAGCCAGCCGCCATGAAGTTAAAGCCGCCAACAACGATGAGGTCGGGGCCGAGCGGGCCCGTACCGTCCGGATCCCAGGCAGTCATGGAAGTCACACCCGGTGAAGTGGACGAAGCGATGAGCCCCGGCCCAAGAGGGTGCCACGTTGCACCATCCCAAGCGGCAATGTGGTTGGCTGTGGCCGCGCCTGCGAAAAGGAAGTTGCCACCCGCGTAGAGAACGTTGTCCACGGTGGCAAGCGCCCGGACAACTGGCGTGGTACCGCCCGACAGTCCGGGCCCCAGCGCGTTCCAGGAGGCGCCATCCCAGGCGGCTATGCGCGAGACAGGAGTTGAGCCGGCATTCAGGAAGGTGCCAGCCGCGATGAGCAGCGGAGACTCCGGGCCATCCGCATCAGGGTCCCAACTGATGAGGGCGAGTACGGTGTTATCGAGGCCAGGCCCGAGGGGATGCCAAGCCTCGCCGTCCCAAAGGGCAATGCGGCTCGCGGGCAATCCGCCTGCCTGAAGAAAGTCTCCCCCGGCAATGAGCACGGGCGGTGCGGGCCCCGGGCCGTCTCCGTCCCAACTCGTGATTGCCTTGACGGGCCCGTCAACGCCCGACCCAAGGGGCTGCCACGCCGCACTGTCCCAGCGAGCGATGTTCGCCGCGGGGAGTTCGCCGGCGCTGGGGAAGTCGCCACCGAGAATCAGTTGCGGCGCGAGGGGGCCAGATCCATCGGGATCCCAGTTGGCGAGTTCGTACAGATTGTTGAACATGGTCGCGCCGGCGGTACCGGGCAGCCACTGGTCTTCGCACTGCGCCGATGAGTGCGCGGCGAACGCGGCGGCCAGCGCCGCAGTTGCCCACCTTGCCCAATCTGTCAACTTGACCACGCTGATGTCTCCCGTGTGCTCCTGCCAAACATATCGAACGCTGGTCGCACGGCAAACGGTGATCTGGCCGGTCCGGCACGGACCTTGATCAATGCCGCGGCGTGAGGTACTCCATCCTCGGCTACGGCTTGCGCGGTATGCTAGAACCCACTCAGCACCCCGCGTCGTAGTGGTTGAGGAACTCCAGATAGTCCCCGAAGTCGATGAAGCCATCTTCGTTTAGATCAGCCAGCGGGTCTTGGCTGTCATATAGATTAAGGAACGCGAGGTAGTCTGCGAAATCGATCTGTCCATCGGCAGCGAAATCAGCTGGGCAGCCCAGAACAAACAATGTCGCCGGCGCGCTGATGGACGAGCCACATTCCGTGGAGACCACACAGTCGTACAAGCCGCGATCGGCAAGCCGAGTATCGAGTAGCGCCAAAGTGTCTGTGTGAGCTCCCTCGACCCACGACCCCGAGGGCTGAGGACCGTCCGCGAGTTCTACGCCTTCCCGACGCCATTGATACCGCAGATTGCCGAACGCCTCGTAGCCCGGCGAGACGACAACCCCGAAGGAGACGGTCTCGCCTTCTCCGATCGTCTGGACCTCGGTGCTGTGGGCGATCCAGGGGATTCCCGAACTCGACCAGCGAGCCCAGTTGCTCGTGGCGAAAGTGCCAGCGGCGCTGAAGGCCCCGCCGACGAAGAGTTGGCCTGCGTGCGTGGCAAGGTCGAACACCACACCGTCCGTTCCGCTGCCTAGGGACTCCCAGGTCGATCCGTTCCAACGCGCGACTTGCCGTGTCTCCCCGCCATCGGCAGCCGTAAAGCGGCCCGCGGCATAGAGCGAGCCGTCGTAGGAAGCGACGGCCTCGACGGAGTCGTTCATACCTTGACCGATGGAGTGCCATGCTTCGCCGTCCCAGCGGGCAATCCGCTGGGCGGGCTGACCTCCGGCCAATGTGAAATCGCCGCCGACGATCAAATCGCCGTCATGCACCGTGATCGCGCGCACGCGGCCGTTGACGCCGCTGCCCAACGGGCTCCAAGTGGTGCCGCCCCAGCGGGCAACGCGGCTAGCCGGCGTCCCTCCCGCGGACAGGAAGTCTCCCCCCGCCACGAGCTGATCCTGAAACACCTCCATCTCATACACGGGCCCCGACATGCCGGTTCCGAGGGGCTTCCAAGAGGTGCCGTCCCAAGAGACCACGCGACGCGCGCTGACGCCGTCCACGGAGGTGAAGTCGCCGCCGATGTAGAGCTTTCCCGCCGCCACGCGCATGGCTCGGACGGTCCCGATGAGGCCAGTTCCGAGCGGTTGCCACGAGCCCGCCACGCGCCGCGCCACATGGCTGGCGGCCTGACCGTCAATGGATGTGAATGTTCCGCCCGCGAAGAGCTGGCCTTGGAACATCTCGGTCACATACACGATGCCGTTGGCATCGTGGGCCAGCCCAGTCCACTGGGCTCCGTTCCAAGCTGCGATTCTCCCGGCAGCCTGCCCGCCTGCAGTCGTGAACTGACCGCACGCGATTACATCCTTACCGGCGCTCCTGAGGGACGTGACCGAGCTGTCGAGACCATTACCCAGCGACTTCCACGCTGTCCCGGTCCAGCGGGCGACGCACCGAGCGGCGAAGCCATCGATCATGCTGAACTCGCCGGCCGCGTACAACTCGCCGTTGACGACGCACGTCGTAAGACACTTGGTATCGAATGCGGCGTCCCCGTACGGTTGCCACCATCCGTCCACACGGTGGGCCGCCCAGTTGCGCACGAAGTCGCGGGTGAAGGTGCCCGAAACGACGAGTTCACCGTCGTAATCCACCATCGCGTAGAACCCTCTGTTGGGCCCGCCGTCGATGTCCAGCACCCAGTCCGCTCCATCCCAGCACCCCAGCCCCTTTGTCTCCCACGGGCCGGCGTGAATGAAGGAGCCACCGATGTACAGCTTCCCGGCGTGGACCGCGGTGCATTGAACAATTCCGTCCGCACCCGCGCCAAGCGATCGCCATTGTTCGCCGTCCCACCGGGCGAGGTTCGCAGCCGCCAAGAGCCCGGCGGTTTGAAAAGAGCCGCCCACGTACAACTCACCGGCAAACTCGGTCAGGGTGTAGACGCCCCCGCCGACGCCCTCGCCCAAGGAATGCCACACGGTCCCGTCCCAGCGAGCAACGTGGTTGATTGGTTGGATGCCCGAGAACGAGAACGCGCCGCCCGCCACAAGTTCGCCTTGATAGACACCAAGCGCGAGGACGGGCCTGTCGAAGCCTTCGCCGATCGGCCGCCACGCTGCGCCGTCCCAGCGAGCGATGTGGACCCGCTCCGTCGATCCAGCCAGCGCGAAGTCGCCACCCGCTATTAGCTGGCCGCCGTGCACGGCAAGCGCAGAAACGACGCCGCTTATGTCCATCCCCATCGCGTGCCATTCCGCGCCATCCCACACTGCCACTTGCTTTGCCGAGGTCGTGCCCGCGGTGGTGAACTGGCCCCCGATGACGAGTCGGGGAGGCGCCGGCCCCGCGCCGTCCGGATCCCAAGACACAGACGCAATGGCGGGCCCGGGATAGACGCCAAGAAAGCCCTGGTCGGAAATGGGAAGCCACCTGCCCTCGCATTGGCCGTATGCGGGTGCCCGGCTCAACGCGACCACGAGCACCACCCAGACCCAAACTGCCCAGGTTATCCGACTCATTAGTTCCCCTACTTAGGATTCTTCCAAGACTTCCGGAATGGTATCGAGCACGCACCAAGCGCCACAAGAGGGAACTTCTTCTACCGATTCACCTTGCACAATGCTGCCCCTCCGAGGTACTCCATCCTCAGCTTCGAGTTGGTGGCGTAAACGAAGCCGCCGCCAAGCCCCGCAGCCGGAAGGAGTCACCGCATGGCAACCGCGACCGCCGCACGACGGCCCACAGATCTGAGGGACAACCGGCAGGCCCGGTCCCGGCCCCCGGCCCCGGCAGCCGCATCACGGGGACGCCCGCCCGCGGGCCCGGCGCGGGGGTACGGGAGGGATTCCACCCCGATCTCCGCGCCGCCGCTCCGCCGCCCGTCCCGCCCCAAGCCCCGGACCCGCCGGCCACCGGAGGTCCTGACCGATGCCGAAGTCCGGGCGCTCCTGGCCGCCTGCGGGGACTTCGGCTCGGTCGCCGCCCGGCACAAGGCCATGCTGGCGCTGCTCTACCGGGCCGGGCTGCGGATCTCAGAGGCCCTTTCCCTCCGGCCCCACGACATCGACTTCCAGGCCGGGACCGTGCGGGTCCGCTTCGGCAAGGGCGGGTACGACCGTGTCGCGGGCCTGGACGCCGGGGCGGCGGCGCTGGTGGCGGGGTGGATGGAGAAGCGGCGGGGGTGGGACCTGCCGCCCGGGGCACCCCTCCTGTGCTCGTCCTCGGGGAGGATGGTCACCACCGCCTACGTCCGGCGCCTCATGCCCCGGCTGGCCCGGAAGGCCGGGATCGACAAGCGGGTGCACGCCCACGGGCTACGGCATACCCATGCGGCCCAGCTCCGGGCCGAGGGGGTGGACGTGGGGATCATCTCCCGGCAGCTGGGGCACAAGAGCCTCCTGACCACCATCCGGTATCTGGACCACATCCAGCCGATGGCGGTGATTGAAGCGGTGAGAGCAAGAGCGTGGGCGGTATAAGGGGCGCGTGCGAGCCCCGATGCATGCCAAGTACCCCACTCAGATCTGATAGGCTGTCCGAATGGGAGATGTCTTCGCTGGACATTCCGGGCCCCGACTGAGTCTACATATCAAAGGGGCCTTCTTGATGACTCCGGCATCACTGCGGGCCATGGTAAAGGGGCTGTCGAACTTCGTGGGCCCACCGGGGTCGGCGCCGACGATCATTTCTCTCGTGCCGGGAGCGGAGTCCCAGCGGCATAGCAGCTTTGACGACCTGCTGGCGGCGCGCAATCCCGTCACGGCTTCGATAAGCGCGCTGATATTCCGATCGGAGGCTCCCGGGAGAGCAGCGTTCATCGCGATCGACTCGGCGGGGCGGGAACATGGCGCAGTGTTTGTCGTGAAAGCGATTGCAGAATCCCCGGATGAACTGTCCAAGCTCGCGTCGTCTGTTGTTTCTGAGGCCCAGAATACTCGCTTGTGGTACTCCAGCGCTCGTCGGGTAGTTGATTCTGCACTGCAGATGGCGTCACGTCTTCCCGGGTGGGTATGGGTGGGATTGTGGACGGTCGGAGTGAGTCTTTTGCTGGTGGTGATACTCGGGGCGGTCTTGGGAGTGAATCAACCCCCTCCGCCCTCTGCGCACAGTGCAACTTCGCCGATGGGCGCCCCCCCTGTGGGTGTGACATGGGTACCGCGTTCCGCTATCTGGTGGGGGTGGGTCGTCATTGGAGGACCACTCGTAGGTTGGTTTGGTCCAAGAATGCTCGGCTATATGTTCCCGCGAGTGGAGTTTCTGATCGGCGATGGCGTTGAACGGCATGCGCGACGGAAAAACACCCGCAACCTAGTATTCGTTACGATCACTTTGTCGGGCATCGTATTGCCTATTCTTCGCTCGGTTGCCCTGAATCCATAACAGGTAGCGTGTGCAGAAGCTGCTTTCTCACCAAGATCCCGTAGCTCCCACGGTACGGCCGATCACGGCCCCGTCCGGGCCTGCTGCTTCCTGGCCCACTCCTGCCACTCCTGCGTCTCCCCGAACATGACGATCTCGTCGAGATAGGCGCGGTTGCTTGCGCCGGTTCGTTCAGCGCACGCTCGGCGTCGTCACGCCGAAGAAATGTAGCTCGCAAATACAGCGGCCCCGCCCGGGCGGCCCATACTCCCGGGGCGCCTTACCGGCCGGAGAGACCGCTGAATTAGCAGCCGGCGTCATACAGGTTCAGGAACTCAAGGTAGTCGGAGAAATCAACCAGTCCGTCCTGGTTGAAATCCACCCTGAGATCCTGGGCGTCATACAGGTTCAGGAACTCCAGGTAGTCGGCGAAGTCAACCAGGCCGTCGCCGTTGAGGTCGACGAGGCAGCTGGGGAAGCGCAGGGATTCGGCGGGCACGGCCCACAGCTCAAGCCCCGTGGCGCCGTCACTCGCGGAGAAGAACACGTTCGCCCCGGCGGCCACGGGCGTGCCGCAGGCGCTGCCCGCGGCTCCGTCTACCAGATCAACGGCGAGCGTGGTTTCCGGATCGCCTCCGCTGCGGAAGAGCTCGCGCCCGGAAGCCATGCTGTTCCCGAGGAACAGCAGCGGCCCGACGGGCGGAAGCAGCGAGACAACCGACACCGGGAAGCCGCTCGCCGCGGGCCAGACCTGCCCGATCTGAACAGTGCCCGCTTCCGAGCCGTCGCTGCGCCACAACTCCACGCCGCGGGCGCTGGACGAGAGCGTGAAGTACAGCATCCCATTCCAGTACGCCGGCGAACCCGGCGTAGGCCCGTCCGGGCGGCCGAAGTCGTAGACTCGGAACGTTCCGGCTTCGGAGAGATCTGTTGACCACAGCTCAAAGCCGGCTGTCGCGGCGGCGAAGAAGTAGGCGGCGTCACCTGCCGGGGTGATCAACTGAGGGAATGACGATTCCGAGCCGCTCGCGATGTCTTTGACCATGTGCGTGCCCGCCGCGTCACCATCCGTGACCCACAGCTCAAGGCCGTGGGAGCCGTCGTTGGCGGGGAACAGGACCAGGCTGCCCACTGGTGCGAAGTTCGGAGCGAACGGCGTTGGCGAAAGGCCGGGCGACGAACCGGGATTCACATCCATCACCAGGCGTGTGCCGGCTTCGGACAAGTCTGAGACCCAGAGCTCGAGACCTGACGTGCCATTGTCAGCCGCGAAGTAAACCTCGTCACCGATTGGCGCAAGGAATCGCGGATTGCTCCCGCTCTGTCCCGGTCGAATGTCCTTGACGAGTCGGGTCCCGATCGCCGTGCCGTCGCTCGCCCACAACTCAACGCCGGACGAGAACTCATCCGCAGCGCAGACATACTGGTCGGCGACAACGGTGACCGAGCGACTCCGTGTCCCGGGCGCGCCGCTGACATTGAGCGGAGCGACGAACGTGGTGCCGGGCCCGGAGCCGTCGGATCGCCAAAGCCCGTTCAGACCCGCCCCTCCCCTGGCAATGAACATCGCGACGCCGCTCACATCCATGAGATCGTGGATGTCGGCCGACTGCCCGTCCACCCGAATACGGCTGACGAGCTGTGTTCCCGATTCCGACCCATCGCTGCGGTAGAGGGCGGAGATGCCACGGTGGGCATCGCCGGAGGCTTGGAAGAAGAGCGTTCCGCCGACGTCCGTGAGGTCCAGCGGCGTTGCATCGCCGTCGTTGACGGCGATGTCCTTGATCCGCATGGTGCCCTCCGGCGTTCCGTCGGTTATCCAGGGCTCGCGGTCATTCGGGCCGCTCTCCGCGCTGAAGACGACCCGGCTCGCCAGCCCCGCGCCGAAGAGTGGCGCAGATCCGGTCGGTCCGGCGTAGATATCCGCGATTACCGAGGTGCCGGGTGCCGTTCCATCCGTCCGGCACAACTCGCGGCCCTGGCCGGCGACTTCACCTGAGAAATACACCGCGCCGCCGACGGTGATGCGCGGCAGCCCGGCGGTGTCATCCGCCGGGCGAGACCAAGAAAGCTCGCTGATTTTAAACGTGCCGGGTACGGTGCCGTCGGAACGCCACAACTCGTACGGAGTCGTCGCCGGCCCGTCCATGCAGAAGAGGACGACGCTCCCCAACGGTTGGAGGCTTCTGGGCGTACGAGTGTCCCCGCCCGGCTCGCTGTTGAGGACGCGGAGCGTTCCCGCGCCCGTACCGTCGCTCATCCACAACTCCCGCCCGCTCGTGCCGTCTGTGGCGGTGAAAAAGACGCGCGTGCCGGCGGCGGTCAACTCGCGGGGGAATGCGTGTCCGCCCGGATTGATGTCCGCGACACGGTACGTGCCCGCGCTCGAGCCGTCGGTCGCCCACAGCTCCAGGCCCGAGACCCCGTCGGTCGCGACAAAGTAGACCAGCGTCCCCGCCGCCGTTAGGAGCCCGGGAGAAGACGATCCGCCGCCGGGGTTGATGTCCTTTGCGATCTCGGTGCCCGCGGGGGTGCCGTCGGTCCGCCACAGTTCGATGCCAGATACGGAGTCCTGCACGACGAAGAGCAGATCCGCGCCGAAGGGCGTCAGCCAGCGGATGTTGTCGGGGGAATCGAGTCCCGTGTCCGTGACCAGCATGGTTCCGGCTTCGGTCCCGTCTGATCGCATCAGCACAACCCCGGTGCCGTTGATGAAGGCTCGGAAGTACAAGGTCGTGCCGGCGACGCACAGGTCGGATATCCCCGCGTCCGCCCCGCCCGGATTCACGTCCTTTACCATCCAAGTGCCGGCCGGCGTGCCGTCCGTTCTCCAGAGCTCAACCCCGGACTGGCCGTTCGAGGCCGCGAAATAGGCAACCCCGCCAACGGCCACGGGCTGGACCTGCGGAGAAGCACCGAACGTCGTGCCCGGGCCGATGTCGGCAACCATCCACGTGCCTTCGGAGGTGCCGTCTGTGAGCCAGACTTCCGGGCCGTCGTTCATGGACGCAGCCGTAAAGAACACTCCGGATGTGCTGGAGGTAAATCCGCTTGCGCCGCTGTCCAACGCCGGTCCGCCGGTGACAAGGTTGCGGACGCGGTGGGGCGGCTCGGCTACCGCGGCGCTGGTCCAAACAATCGCGAGGGACACGAGCAGCAGCGGGGACCGCAGGCGAAATAGTCCGGCTTTGGGAGCAAGCATGTGAATCTCCGTTCAACAGGTCGCGGCCCGCGCCGTTAACACCCGGCGTCGTAGAGGTTCAGGAACTCAAGGTAGTCGGAGAAATCAACCAGCCCGTCCTGGTTGAAATCCACGCGCGGGTCTTGGCTGTCGTAGAAGTTGAGGAACTCCAGGTAGTCGCTGAAGTCCACGAGTCCATCGCCGTTCAGGTCAGCGAGGCAGGTCGGGAACACGAGTTCCTCGGCGGATACGGCCCAGAGCTCCTGGCCGATCGCGCAGTCGTTCGCGGGGAAGTACACCAGACCGCCGGACGCCGTGGGCGCCGTGGCGGCGCTCCCGCGTGGGCCCGGCATGATCTCGACGGGAAGCGTGCCGAGCGCCGACCCGTCGCTCCTGAACAGTTCGACGCCGGCGTAGGGGCTGTATCCGGGGAAGAGCAGCGGCCCCGCGGTCGAGAAGGACGCCACGAACGGACGGGGGTAGACCTCGGGCCAGATTTGGGTGACCGCGTAGGTGCCCGCATCGGTGCCATCGCTGCGCCACAGCTCGGTTCCGATCGTCTCGTTATACAGCAGGAAATACAGGATGCCCTGCCAGCCGACCGGGCTGGCGAACTGCCGAATGCCGGTGAGGTCTGCCCCGAGGGTTACAACCTTGACGGTGCCGGCGGTGGTGCCGTCGGTCGTCCAGAGGTCATAGCCGGGTCCCTGCGTGTAGCAGAAGAAGTAAACCACGTCATCAACGCGCGTGAACATGGCCGGGTTGGACGATCCGCTACCCGCCCGCACGTCGAGCACCATCCATGTTCCGGCCTCGGTGCCGTCGGTCCTCCACAGTTCATTGCCGAACGTGCTGTCCGCCGCGGCGAGCAGGAGGGCCCCGTCCAGTTCAACCATGTTCGGCGTGATGGTCGGGCTAACCTGCAGCGAGCCGGCAGCGCCAGCGTTGATGTCCTTCACCAGCACTGTGCCAGCCTCGGTCGCGTCCGTGATCCACAGCTCCATTCCATGCTCGCCGTCGTCGGCAAAGAAGAGCATGTCATCTGCGAACGGTGTGAAGACCTGGGGCACCGACCCGGCGGATCCCGGACGGATGTCCCGCACGAGCGAAGTGCCGGCGGCCGTGCCATCGCTGATCCAAAGTTCGTACCCCAGGCCCAGGCCGTTGTTCCCGAAGTACAAGAGGTCATCGTTGACCCCCGGCAGCCCGCCCGTGGGCGCGATCGTGAGGAGCTTCGACGTGCCGGCCGGCGTTCCGTCCGTGAAGTAGAGGCCCGTCTGAAATGCGTCGTCGCGTGCGTAGAAGAACACGTTGCCGTTGACCGGCGTCAGGGTGCTGATCTGCGCATCGAATGAGCCGGTCGTGACCGTTGTGATCAGCTCCGTGGTCGCCGCCGTTCCTTGCGTGCGGAACACGCCCGTCTTGCTCGAGGCGTCGTCCCACGCGGTGAGGTAGAGCGTGCCCCCGACATCGACCATGTTCTTGACCGCGCCATCGCCGTTGAACTCACTGAGAGAAGCCAGCTGGGCTGTTCCCTCGGGGGTTCCGTCGGAATGCCAGAGCTCGGCCCCATCCTCGGGGGTCCCGGCTTGGTAGAGCAGCTTGCCGTTCAGCGCGGCTCCGAACCTGGGGTCGGAGCCTTCTGCGCCGGGCCAGGCATCCTTCAGCAGGAACGTTCCCGAGGTCGTGCCGTCGGTCCGCCAAAGCTCCAGGCCAATGCCGCCGTAGGTGGAGACGAAGTAGACCAGGCCCTCGGACGTGATGCGGCGACGTCCGGTATTCACCTGCAATCCTTCATTCCAGGAGGCGTCGCTCACCTTCCAGGTTCCGCCGGCTGTCCCGTCCGAGCGCCAGAGTTCGGTATCGGACAGAAAGAGCACGAGGTCTCCGAAGGCTTGCAAGCCTCTGATATGGTGATGCGAGGAGCCGGGCTGCGACTGGAAGACGTTCATCGTCCCTGTCTCGGTGCCATCGGTCACCCAGAGTTCCTGCCCGGTCCCGTCATCAGCGACGAAGAAGGCCCGATCGCCCGCCACAACCAGCTGGTCGAGGAAAGAATCACTCGAGCCCGCGAGGTTCTTGACGACGTATGTGCCCGCCGTGGTCCCGTCGGACCTCCAGAGTTCGCGGCCGAGGTCCGGGTCTTTGGCCCCGAAGAGGACGACCGCGCCGAAAGGCACGATGGGGTAGGGCTCCGAAGCGCGCCAGGTGGGCCAGATGTCCTTGAGCAGGAATGTCCCTGACGTTGTGCCGTCGGAACGCCACAGTTCCTCACCGGTCAGCGTATCGGCGGCGACATAGAACAGCAGCCCGTTGCACGAAACGGTATAACTCACGGAATCCGTGTGTTGCTTGATCAGCTGGGTGCCGGCGGCAGTTCCGTTCGATCGCCACAGACCGTATTCCGCGGAAGCACGCGAAGCACCGAAGAACAGCTCCCCTTCGACGTCGCACAACCATTGCGGCCCGCCGCCTCGGCTGCCCGGGAAAAGGTCCACGACCCTGTAAGTGCCGTTGACGGTTCCGTCGCTCCGCCAGAGCTCTTCCCCTGCGACGCCGTCGTTCGCTGCAAAGTACAGGATGTGATTGATTAGCACCGTCTGGTACCGCGGACCATCATCCGGGATCGAAACGCCCCCCGCGCGGATGTCACGGACGAAGGTGGTCCCGCCCGCGGTGCCGTCGGTCGTCCATAGCTCCAGGCTATTGGCGCGGTCGGAGCCGAAGAAGAACACACGGGTGTCGCCGTCAGCGACCATACGCTGTGGCGCGAGGCCGAACCTCTGCGAGTACTGCGTGGAGAAGTCCTTGACGAGATAGGGCGTCTGGGCCGCGGCGTACGGGGCGAACAGGGCGACCGCGGCGAGCAGGGAGTTCAGTCGATGGGACGGCTTCTGATGCATTGCGAAGCTCCAAACCTGTGGTGGCCCCGTGACAGGCCGGGCCGGGCCCGGCGGTCGCCGCCGCGGGGGAGGGCCGCTCGATGATCTTGTACGTCTCGCGGAACTCGATCCGGCGGCGTCTGCTCAGAAATGTGCTTCTGTCTCCCCGTTTTGTTCCGCCGGTCCATTATCGGAAGTCTGTTGCCGAACACAATCCGAAACTCCGCGATAACTGCTCCGCTCGACACGCGATTGAGAAGATGCGAGAGGAGAGGTCTGTATCATGGCCCAGGATCAGGGTCACGTCGGTGCGCGAGATGCCAAATACGGGACCAACTTCGTTTCAGACGACCAACTGGGCGATTGTGCTATCGTCGTCGGCAGACCCCGCGGTGACCGCGGCGTTATTGAATGCCTATCACGGCCCGATCTGGACGTTCATCCGCAGGTCGGGGCACACCGCGGACGCCGCGGATGATCTTGCGCAGGAGTTCATCGCCCGGGTGGTGCTGGAACGAGGTCTGATCGCGCGGGCCGAGCCGAGCCGGGGCCGGTTCCGGACATTCGTGAAGACCGCCCTGCGGAACTTCCTGGTGGATCAATACCGCCGTGGGAAGACATCAGCCGGGCTTTCACGGCATGTCGAACCCGAGGTGGCCGAACAGGCCCTTCATGACGCCTTCGACCGCGAGTGGGCCGCAACGGTGCTCAAGAGAGCGTTGGAGCACGTGGAGCACGAATGCCTGCGGGCGCGGCAGGACCTGCACTGGAAGGCGTTCCAACTCGCCGTGCTCAATCCCGCCCTCAGGCAGGCGCCATCACCGGGCCTGGCCAACCTGGCGGCCGACCTGGGCGTCGAGGATGCCGCGCAGGTCTCCTCGATGATCCAGACCATTCGGCGCAAGTTCAAACGGCTGCTCCGGACCGCCGTGGAGGAAACGGTCGACGACCCCACTGAGGTCGATTCCGAACTTTCAGATCTCAGGCGAATTCTCGGCACGTGAGCGTGTGCCGCCGTAACAAATCCGCCGCCGGGTCGTACGGGGACCCGCCGCCGACAAGTTAGACAGATTGAACCGGAGCGCGGGCCGCGCTCGGCAGCACGCTGGAGACGATTATGCATCTCGATACCAACCAGGCGCGTAGGCTGATGAACGCGCTGCTGGGCGATGGGGCGGCGGCGGGTTCGGGCGAGGCGGATGGAGCGCTGCCGGCCCAGCTCTCGCTTGGCTCGTTCGGCCGCTACCGGTTGTTGCGGCTCATCGGCTCGGGCGGGATGGGGGAGGTCTACGAGGCTGAGCAGGATCATCCGCGACGGAAGGTCGCGTTGAAGGTGATCCGCGCGGATGTGCTTTCGCCGGAGGCGGCCACGCGCTTCGAGCACGAGGCGAAAATCCTCGGCCGGCTCCAGCACCCGGGCATCGCCCGGATCTACGAAGCCGGGCGGGTCGCGGCCCATGGCGTCATGATGCCCTATTTCGCGATGGAGTTCGTGGATGGCCGGCCACTGCTCGACTACATCCGGCAGAATCACCTGGGTCTCCGGGCGAGGTTGGACCTGTTCGTGCGTATCTGCGAGGCCGTGGAGCACGCGCACCGCATGGGCGTCATCCATCGTGATCTGAAGCCCGCGAACATCCTGACCGACGCGTCGGGCCAGCCGCGGGTGCTGGATTTCGGTGTCGCGAGGGTCACTGAATCGGATGTCCAGGCAACAATGTTCAAGACCGACCTCGGTCAGCTCGTGGGTACCTTGGCGTACATGAGCCCGGAGCAGATCTCACAGGATACCGAAGGGCTGGATACACGCTCCGATGTGTACTCGCTTGGAGTCGTGCTGTACGAGATGTTGAGCGGTCGGGCGCCCTACCACATTGACGCCCTCCATTTGCCCGAAGCCGCCCGCGTCATTGTGGAGAAAGCGCCCGCGCCGCTCAGCGCCACCGATCGCGCCCTGCGAGGCGATATTGAAACAATCGTGAACAAGGCGTTGGCGAAGGAACGAGAACGGCGATACCAGTCCGTCGCCGACCTCGCCGCTGACATCCATCGGTTTCTTCACGACGAGCCGATAACGGCGCGGCCGGCCAGCGTCGCTTATCAGGTCCGACGGTTTGCAGCCCGTCATACGGGCGCGTTCACCGCGTCGGCCGTGGCCGCTGTCGCTGTCATGGCGGGATCCGCCGCGACGGGGTGGCTGGCTTGGAAGCAAGCCGCGCTAATCGGCGAACTGCGGCGGGCGAACTCATCGGAGCAAGCTCTCGCGGCGCTGGCAAACTCAAGACGCCTGGAATCGGAGCAGTCGGCTGCGACCGCATGGGAGGTCGTAAACTTCGT
Source organism: Phycisphaerales bacterium (assembly GCA_020849615.1). Classification (GTDB taxonomy): domain Bacteria; phylum Planctomycetota; class Phycisphaerae; order Phycisphaerales; family UBA1924; genus JADLFW01. The sequence goes on along the minus strand of JADLFW010000033.1, from coordinate 173,123 downwards.
CAATAAGACAATTGCAGCCGCAAACCCTTACAACAATGCGCCCGACTATACCGTCCGGGCGTTTGTCCATCAGGTGGCTGAGGAACTCGGTCACTCACGGCTGCAGGATCCAGCAACTGAAGCGGCGTTACGCGACGCTGTGGCGCGGCTGCTCGGGGCGATCGGCGAGTACGAAGAAGCAGTTGTTCACAGCGAGAGGTCAGTGAGCTTACGTACTCGCGCCTTTGGATCTGGGCATGCACTTACAATGCAGGCGATGGCGACTCACATTCGTACGCTCATCTGTCTGGGACGGGCCGCCGAGGGACTGGAGATGGCGACTCTCGCGATGAATGATCTGAATCGTGCCGCCGGTGCGGATGTCAGCATCGCGTTCATTCTTAAGCACGAGGTGGTGCACGCTTTACTGGTACTCGGGCGGCTCGACGAGGCTGAGACAACTGCTCGCAGTTTGCTGGACGAGATGGCCGGAACGCAGGGCAATCACCGCGAAGTGACGGAGGATGTGACTGACACACTAGCCGCAATACTTTACCGGAACGGGCGAGTGCCCCCTGCTGTCGATCTGTGGCAGGCCTTGGTAGACTCCAAGCGAGCGGAGTACGGTGATGACTCGTTGCACACGGTCGGTGCCCGCGCTAACCTGGTGATGGCTCGCCTGTCGCTGAAGCAGTATCCCGAGGTAGAGAAGGAGCTAAGGATACTCGTGCCATTGATTGAACGTATCGCGGGACGAACCGCTCCGCTGTACGCCACATCCCTCTACAATCTGGCGGTAGCTCTCTTTCGGCAGGGTCGCGCGGAAGAGGCCGAGCCGGTGGCGCGTGAAGCGGCTGAGCAGAGCGCAGCCGTGCTTGGTGCGGACAATCCCGACACAGCAATGGCGAACAGTTTGTTATCGGATATTCTCGCGGCAACTGGGCGGGTGGATGATGCAACAGTGATCGCGCAATCGTCGTTGGAGCAGTTCCAGGCTGTTGTCGGGCCAGATCATCAGTTTACACTGACAGCCATGCTGAAAGTGGCCCGATTGAGAGACCGCACGGGTCACACTGACGAGGCGGAGCAACTCCTTCGTCATCGCAGGGAGCTGGCCCTCAACCGCTACGGGGGAGATAACTTTGCGACCATGCGTACGTGCCGGGATCTTGGGGAGTTTTTGTTGGAGAAGAACCGCCCGGGTGAAGCACGAGCGCCCCTCGCCGAGGCGAACGCGGCTGCGATCACTATGTCTGATCTTGACACGCGGGAGTGGATGCAGACGCGGATCGCGTACGCGCGATGCTTGCTGGCGCTGGGGGAATACGCAGTTGCCGAAGCCTGTCTGTTCCCCGGCGGTCCCGAGGAGCCGCCAGAACTCGAAGACATCAATCCGGTGCAAAGGAGCAAGTTCTGGCGAGCGGCGGCCGAAGCCGCCCTTGGCCTGGCGGATCCACAGCGAGCTGACACCTATCGGGATCGAGCCACTCGGGCTGAGAACGACATCCCTTCTGTGAAGTCCAAATAGAAGTCACCCCGGCGGTGGTCTGCCAGTTCCGGTAACGGCGCGAGGCATCGAAGGCTTTTCTAGAATCCCGTAGAGTTCCATCATTGGGCCGGTGGCAGAATCGGCCGTGATTCGACGAATCCGGGCGTCGCGGTCGGCGAGGGGTCCAGAACAGTGGTATTTAGCAGCCCCGAGAGGGCCGAGAGCGCCTCAGCCAACGTTCGAAACCGTTCCGATCGGGGAGTTACCGACGCCCTCGTGGAAACGCGGGGGCGTTTTGGTTTACGGCTCGGGCGTTCTGGCCGCCCCGGGCCGTGGCCGGGACGACGCGCGGAAAGTCCCGTCAGGACGAGGGTTTCCGACGCCCGGGCGGGAACCCGGCCCGCCCGCCGCGCTCTCGGTCTTGAGACCGAATCTCGGGGTCCGACGGCAACCCCCACGGTTGCTCTCGCCCCACCGGCGGCCACCCTCTCGGACTCTCGCGCTCTCTGATTGACGGGTGTTGTGGGCCTAACAGGAGGGTTGCTCTTGGGGGCCTTTCCTGCGTGACGGAAACAGCCTTGGGCGCGGCTACGTGTTGGTAGCACGCCCAACGCCCCAGTACGACGCGGGCTGGGCTCAACGCACTGACACATTGTTCATGAACGCGAGCGCGGGCCCGGGGCTTGATCCCGGGCCCCTTCGCGCGGGCGAGTGCCTTCGCGGGTGCGGGCTCGCACTTCCTAAACAGCGCCCGCGGCTACGGCTTTGTAGCGGGAAGGTAGCCGGGCGTGGGGCGGGCCAATGGCAGGAAACGGAAGCCCTCGGCCGGGGGCGGCCGGGGGCTGCGAACAAAGCAGGGCGCATTCCGGGTTCAACACCCCGCGTCGTAGAGGCTGAGAAACTCCAGGTAATCGGCGAAGTCCACGAGCCCATCCTCGGTGAAATCCACCCGCAAGTCGCCGGCGTCGTACAAGTTCAGGAACTCCAGGTAGTCGGCGAAATCGACCAGCCCATCACCGTTCAGGTCGGCCGGGCAGATCGATTGGAACTCGTACGCCCCCATATCCACGATGGGCGGGCTGCCCAGCCCCGTGTCCGCCGTGGTGACATCATCGCTGAAGCGAGCGTACCCGTCCAGATCGATCACCACCCCCACCGGAACGGCTGAGTTGCGGCCGGCGTCGATGCACGGCGAGCCGGGCCCGAGCCGGAAATCCCCACTGTCAGCATCGACGAAGTGCGGATCGGCGTCGATGTTGCCGCCGCCCGGGAACCCGCCCGCCACGTCGCAGTAGGACACGGCCGCATCGCCGCCGATTTCTCCGTCATTCATCCACAGCACGCAGTTGGTCACGGTCGGAGTGCCGGAGTAGCTGGCAATGCCCAACCCCAGGTTTCGGCTGAACGTGCAGTTGGACACGGTCGGAGCGCCGGGCTGGTTGCACAGGCCAGCGCCCCAGCCCCCCCTGTTCCCGATGAACAAGCAGTTGGTCACCGCCGGGCTGCCGGACGAGTTGTACATCCCGCCGCCTTCGGCGGACGCCGCGTTCCCGCTGAACGTGCAGTTGGTCACGGTCGGGTTGCCGGACGAGTTGCCCATCCCACCGCCGTACAGGCTCGCGTGGTTCCCGGTGAACGTGCAGTTGGTGACGTTCGGGCTGCTGAACGAGTTGTACATCCCTCCGCCGCTGCCCGCTTGGTTCCCGTAGAACGTGCAGCCGGTGACGTTCGGGCTGCTGAACGAGTTGTACATTGCGCCGCCGTATTCACCCCCGAAGTTCCAGTTGAACGTGCAGTTGGTCACGGTCGGGCTGCTTCCACCGATGTACATCCCGCCGCCGATCCGCCCACCGCCGCGAGCAATCGTGAAGCCTTCCAGCACGGAGCCCGGGCCTTCGCCCCGGGCGCAGACCACCACCGGAACCATCAAGCCCTCACCATCAATGGTGGTCATCACCGGCCCGTCCGAGCTGTGCAGGTACACGGCCTTTCCGATGAAGTCGATCGCTTCGTGGTACGTGCCGGGCGCGACAATGATCTCATCGCCGCTGTCAGCGACATCAATCGCCGCCTGGATGGACTCACCTGCGGCAACGTGGTGGATGGGGGTTTGGGCGGCAGCCCGGGGCACGATTCCCACGAACAAGGCAACTGCACTCCCCAGACATGCACGGCCCGGGCTCGATCGGGTTGACATCGGGGCACCTCACTCGCTCCATTAGCCAACGGAAGACGGTCGGGCCGCGGAACGAAACTGAGCCGAGCTTTACCGCCCGGCGACGGGAATCACGGGCGGCGGCCGCGGCGGAGCGGTCAACGCACGGGGTCGTACCCCCGGCGGTCGCAACTTCAACTCTCCGCCGCGCGTGTGCGGAGGTCCATAAGCACTCGGCACTGTTCACCGGCGCGGGCCGCGCGGGGGCAAGTCCTCGCACGCCCGGCTACGCCCGCGCCCAGATTCCGTAGCCGGGACTGCCGTCAGCACCCCGCGTCGTAGTGGTTGAGGAACTCCAGGTAATCTGCAAAGTCCACCATCCCATCGGCATTCAGATCGGCCCGGTGGTCCGACGCCTCGTAGAGATTCAAGAACTCCAAATAGTCCGAGAAATCCACCAAGCCGTCACAGTTGAAGTCGGCGGTGCAAACTTCGCCGGAGCACCACGCGGACCTGATTTCAACCTCGCTGTTGGCCCAGTCGTGGTTTGTCTCGTCTCCCCATGCCCAGAGGCCATTGGGGGATCCGCTGTATAGCGGCCCATACCCTGAGATGGACAGACGCGCCACTCCATCAATGAACAGGGTCGCGTCGCCGCCGTGAGCACGGATCTCGTACCGGTGAAATCCATCCGTGGTATCGAAGGCAAGTTCACGAACACCGGGCTGGCCCGAAACCTCGTAGAAGTTGTTGGCGAAGCAGATCATCGATGAGCCAAGCCAAAGCTCGTAGGCGTGTCCCGCCCGATCCAAGACGTAGACCCCGAAGCCCGCTCGGATGACCTGATCCGGCGTGGTTGAGGCATATCCCGATGCGAGTACCTTCATCTCGATGCCGAAAGTTACTCCGTCAGCGAAGTCGAGGGGAAAGTCGCTACGCGAGTACACGAGTTGGCAATCACTTGTTGTCGGTCCGATGTGCAGAAAATCATCTATCACCGTGGGGGCGGCGGCGCCAGTGGGCTGCGTGCCGCGGGTGGCGAGGGCAAAGCACTGCTGTGTGGGTAGTGTTCCCCGCGCGGCGTCGTAGATGACGAACATCTGTCCACTGGAGGGTGTCGCACAGGCCGAGAGCGATGCCACGGCGACAAACAGATTGATGCGCCGCCAAGACTTCACGATGCTGGTCATCTCGTTCCTCCGTTACGGCGATTATCTGGCACGCCCTTGGCCGCCTCGCTCTTGCAGCGGCGGCAAGTCACGCCACCGAGCTGCGTCAGACTGTGCATCACGACCCGCGGTGCGCCGATGAGACTATCCGCCGAAGCGTGTCGTTGCAACGCGAGTTGCTGCCGTGTTAGGCAGTCCTCGACAGATCCCGTAGCCGGGGCTGGCGGGCCCGGCCCCGGACGCGGGGGTCGGCGGTCCGGTGGGGGCCGCTCCGGGCGGGGAGGGCCGCCGCCCGCCTTCCGGTATTATGTACAGCAGGCTACAACATATCCGATATCGCATACTCCTGCGCCAGGCCCAGCCCCCCGGTCAGGGACGACCGCCGTGCTGAACGTCGAGCTCCGCGACATCGATTCCATCAAGCCGTACGACCGCGACCCCAGGAAGAACGACGCCGCGCTCGAGCACGTGGCGCGGTCGATCAGGCTGTACGGGTTCAGGCAGCCGATCGTGGTTGACAAGGACGGCGTCATCGTCGTTGGCCACACGAGGCTCGAGACTGGTGCCGCTGCGGCCGCAAGGTCGTCCACCGCATCCCGCCGCCGGCAATGGCGCGGGTCGGCGGGTGAGCGACGGCATCGACGGCTACGGGTTTACGGTGGGGGAGTAGCCGAGTAGTGTTTAGCAGCCGGCTTCGTAGTGGTTGAGAAACTCCAGATAGTCCCCGAAGTCGATGACGCCGTCGCCGTTTAGGTCGGCACGCGAATCGAGCGCCTCGTGCAGGTCCAGGAACTCCAGATAGTCGGCGAAGTCCACGATCCCATCGCCGGTGAAGTCGATCGGGCACGGCTGCATGGGGCAGTTCCAGCGCACCACGTTCGCCACTTCCACGCTCCCCACGGACGTAAACTCGCCGCCCCCGACCAGCTGTCCCTGCAAGGCGCCGAAGGCTCGGACCGCCCCATCGACATTGCCGAGATAAGTCCAGCCCATACCGTCCCATCGAGCGACATCAGAGCCGACGCCGGAATACGGAGTGTTGTTGGCGGCGATCAGGGCGCCGTCGAAGACGGTCAGCGCTGTGTACGGCGTATCCCAAACGCCGCCCACACCGATCCATTGCGCCCCATCCCACAGCGCAACCCACGCGCCCTGGTACATGAAGCCGGAGGTCCCCGCCATCAACGACCCACCGTAACTGGCGAGGCAGGTCACGTGCTGCCAGTACATGGTCGGGAACCCGGCGCCGACGGGGTTCCATTCCGACCCATTCCATCGGTACACCCCGCCGACAGCCGCCATGAGGTCGCCCGCGTGCGAAACCAGGGCCGTCGGGGCGTACTCGAGCCCCGCACCCAGGGCGTGCCACTGCACCCCGTCCCACGCCGCGATGTTGCAAGCGGTGACACCACCTGCCTGGGCGAACGACCCGCCAACGATCAGCCGGCCATCGAGCACGGCCAGCGCGGTGACGCTGTCGTCCTGTCCGGTGATGCCGCCGCCCAGAGGATGCCACGCAGCGCCGTCCCACGCCGCGACTCCGAACGCCGGCGTGCCACCCGCGATTGAAAACCGCCCCCCAGCGATCACCCGCCCGTCGTAGACGGTCAGCGCGGCTACCGGACCGTCGAGGCCAGTGCCCAAGCCGGACCAAGCCGTCCCATCCCAGGCGGCGATATGGCGAGCCGGAACTCCGCCCGCGGTCGAGAACGATCCGCCCGCCACGAGCACCTCGCCGATCGGGCCAGAGCCGTCCGGGTCCCAAGCCGTCATCGCGGCAACCGGCCCATCCACGCCGTCCGGATCGCCGAGCGGGCCGGGCTCGCAGTGGGGCGAGGCGCAGCCGACGCGCACCGCCGGCCCCTCGACTGGCTCTTCTGGCAGGATCGTCGTGAAGACGCGGTACACACCGTCGGGCAGCGGGGGTGTCGGATACTGCCCTACCCAGTACGTCACAATGTCGAAGCAGACGGTGCCCGGCGGGACCAACGAGTCCAGTTGCACGTCGATCCGGTCGCCCGTCACGGTAACCCGCGGGCTGTGCGGCGTGCAGGTGCTCGGCGACCACCCGCTCAACCTGATCTTTACGGCGCCTCCCTCGGGAGTGCACTCGACGAATGTCAGCTGCGATCGGGCCGGCGCGGCCCAGAGGCACAGCTGAAGCGCCGCACCGAGGATCGCGGCCACATGACGTTGGCGGTGTGCGGTGAACACGGATCTCTCCAAGAGGGCGGCCGCCGGTTGAAACGGCCGCTTGGTTGGTCATGGGTCTCGAACCCCGCGGCTACGGGCCGCTCGGGCGACCGGGCCGCCGCCTCAGCAGCCCGCGTCGTAGTAGTTCAGGAACTCCAGGTAATCGCTGAAATCGATGAACCCGTCGAGGTTGAAGTCGATGCTGAAGTCCTGGGCCTCGTACATGTTGAGGAACTCCAGGTAGTCGGCGAAGTCGGCGAAGCCATCCAGGTTGAGGTCCGCGGGGCACACGGCCCAGCGGACGGCCCGATGGGCGTTGATGTGGCCGTGGCCGTGGAGTTCGTCCCAACCCAGGTCGCCCATGTCGATGCAGGACCGGCGGAGAATGCTCTCGGCGTCATCGGCCGACAGGGATGGCTTGGCAGAGAACATGAGAGCGGCGACGCCGGCGGCGGTCGGCGCCGAGAAAGAAGTGCCGATCATGAAGACGTAGTCATCCTCAACAGTGAAAGTATCCGACCCATCGAGGCCCGTGCGGTCGGTAGTGAATACAGCGAAGCCCGGGGCGACGGCGTCGATCTCCGCGCCGAAGCTGCTGTCGATCCAGCGAGTTCCTCCGATGGGTTCGGTGGCGCCGACGGCGAAGAAGCCTGGCAGCCGGGCGGGGTAACTTACCTCTTCGGTCCCCACGTTGCCGGCCGATCCGAAGTGGAGCATGCCTCCGAGGCGTGTCAGTTCGATCTTGGCATCTAAGGTCGCCGAGGGCGTGGCTATGCCATAGCTGTGGTTGGTAATGCGGGCGCCGATCTCTTCCGCCCAGACGAGTCCTTCGATGATCCAGCACGTTTCGCCCAGTTCGCCTGCACACGTGTTGATGATGATCCGCGCGGATGCCACCCGCGTCCCCGGTGCCACGCCCACCCCGCCGATGTCGTTGTTGATATCGGCGCCGATGACGCCGGCCACGGTCGTTCCGTGGTTGTCACATTGCGTAACGGGGTCGCCGCCCGGAATCCCGCCAGGGACGCCCGTCGTGAAGTCACGTCCTAACAACGGGTCAATGCTGAGCTCGGGATGATCGAGCTGGACGCCTTGGTCAAAGACGACCGTGATGATCGAGGAATCGCCTGTCGCGACATCCCACGCCTCGGGAGCATCGATGTCGAAGTCCGGAACGACGAACGTAGGCGGCAGTGGAGGGTTGATCGGGTAGCCCTGAATAATGTCCTGCCCGGTGGAATGCAGGTGCCAGCAGCGGAAGAAGTGCTCGTCGTTGGGGATGACCTCGTGCGGTCTGACCGTGACGATCAGGTCGGGCTCGGCGAACTCGACATCAGCGCGGGCCGCCAGGGCGTTTGCCGTGTCGAAGACCTCGAATCCGCTGAGCGTGCCGAGCTTCACCCGGTACAGGTTCACCAGGCCCGCGTGGTCGGCGGCGACGATCGCAGCGCCGACGCCGGCGAGCGCTTCCTCGGCCGTCGCCCTCGTCACCCCCGGTCTGAAGCGCACCAGAATGTCGGGCGTGACAAGCGTGGTGCCGCCCGCCGCATCAAGGCAAACGGGAGAGAAAAACGCGCCGGAGGCCACCAGTTCGGCCCGAAGCCCGCTCACCTCCGATGCCGCGGTCGGAGCGGGCAGCGTGATGATCGACCAGCCGTTGATCCCCAGCGGGCGGCTGACGGCGCCGGGGATGGTCAGATCTTCCGCCCGTATCTCCCCCGCGTCCCGCAGGACAGCGATCCGGGAAGCATCGACGCGGAGGGGGATGGGCCCACCCCGGTAGGTGTACGAAACTTCGGAGGGAACGCCGTTGCCCCCAGCGGAGAGGCTGAGTGCGGCGGCACATCCATAGAGACCAATCGCGGTGAGCATCGGTGGACTTCCTGAGAGGTTGACGATGGAAACCGACGACGGGCTACTTACGTGTGCCCGCCACACGATGTAAGCGCAGGGCGGGCTCGAGGAGTGCCAACGATCTCCCGTATTCCGTCCCGGGCAGCCGACACATGCTCGGCAGGACGACCAGGCTACTCGGCCGGTCGCCCTCCCTCATCCGCACTGTCCCGGGCGCGACGAAGCATGTCGTGCAGACGGGCGGAGGCTTCACCCGCGGCGTCAGAGGAACTGACCGATGCCTGTATCTCCAGCAGCTCGACACGCGCCTCCTGGGTACGGCCGAGGTCGAGCAGACATTCGGCGTAGTTCAGTCTCGCCGCGGTCAGGCCCTCGAGCGGGCCGCCGCGCCAGCCTCCACGGATCTCCTCGAGCAAGGGTAAGGCATCGTGCGGCCTGCCCGATGCGCGGAGGACCTTCGCCAGCGTGCTCATGGCGTGCCGCGAGTCGTCGTTGTGCGGTAGGCCGCCCCGCCGAAACCCCTCGACAGCATGCCGGGCCGACTCTTCCGCTTCTGCGTAGCGGCCCTGCCTGAGGAGGGCGTTGGCGAGGAAGGTATGCGTGGCGAGTGTCTGGGGATTGTCATCGCCCTGAATCTGGCGGCCCGCACGCAGCGCCTTTTTCAGATACTCCACGCCCGCGTCGGACTCGCCGAGCAGAGACAGGGTGCGGCCGAGCGAGCGCTGTGTGTAGAACGTCTCGGGGTGGAGAAGCCCGAGCTCGGCCTCGGCGTTTGCCACGGCGTCCCGCAGAACGCCGAGCGCATCAGTCAGGCGGCTTTGGGCGATGAGCACCGTGGAGAGCGTTCTCTGCGTGCTGATGGTGAGGGCGTTGCCCGCCCCTAGGGTGCGTCTGAAGCCCTCGAAGGCTTCCCGTTCGAGGCTCTCAGCTTCATCGAGCCGGCCCGCGCGAGTCATGGTGTCACCGAGGTTGGCGGTGATCCGAAGCGTGTCGGGATGGTCCGGGGGAAGGATGCGTCGGCGCGATTCGAGCGTGAACCTCTCCCAACGCACCCCTTCCTCGAACTTGTTCTGTTTGCTCAGGGCAAGGCCCAGAAGATGGGTCATGTGCAGGGTTTCGGGGTGCTCGGGACCCAGGGCGCGGGTGCTGATATCGACGGCCTCGCGGCCGAGATGCTCGGCGTCGTTGTAGCGTCCGATCCATACGTACACGTTGCCGAGCGTCCGCATGGCGTCGGCGGTGTCCGGGTGGTCCCCCAACGTCCGGCGGAGCCCGGAAAGCGCCTCACGCCCGCACACGGCGGCCTCTTCGAAGCGGCCCAGCGAGCGGAGGGCGGCTGCTCGGCGCGACACTGTGCGGAGTACATCGGTGTCTAACGAGCCCAGGACACGCCGCATGGCCGGGAGTGTCCGCGCGGAGAGCGCCTCTGCTTCAGCGTAGAGACCGCGGTCAACCAGCAGCTTCATCCGCAGTGCGCGGAGCCGGAGCGTTTCTGGGTGCTTGTCCCCGCGTTGAGCGGCGAGGATCGATTCCGCGAGGGTGAGCTGGACCTCGGCGTCATCGTGGAGAGCCAGAGCGAGGTAGGTGACGCTGATGGTCGCGCGGACATCCGCCTCGGCCAGAGGCTGCCCGCGCAGGGCACCCGCGTCCAACCGTTGCACCGCCTGATTAAGCAGGTCGCTTACGTTCCAGTGCTCGCCGCGCGTTTGCGCGGGATCGGCCAGTCTCAGCGTGTCTCTCAGGACGGCGCTCACCGCCTCGGCCCGGGCGTGCTGCCGACTCGCGCGGACGATGCCGTAACTTGCAGCCGCAAGCCCGAGGAGCACGGCTGCCGCGACCGCGGCCGCGGCCCGGAAGGCCACCCGGTGCCGCCTCATCAACTTGCGGAGGGTGTACGCTGGGGTCGGCGGCCGGGCCGAGACCGGCTCATTGCGGAGGAACCGCTCGATGTCCAGGGCCAGCCCGTTCACTGTGGCGTAGCGGCGGTTGCGGTCCTTCTCCAGGCAGCGCATTACAACCCAGTCGAGGTCCCCCCGGAGCGCCTTGACGAGATCCGCGGGCGCATGGCCCGGCAGGGCCGAACGGCGGGTGCTGGGCCGCGGCACATGCTCTTCTGTCAGTATCCGCTCGAACTGGCCCGGGGTCGCGGCACAGAGCCGCTCGCGGTCGAACGGCGTGACGCTGGTCAGGAGCTCGTAGAGGAGGCTGCCCAGCGCGTACACGTCGGCGCGCGTGTCGATGTCGCCCGAGCCGGTCGCCTGCTCAGGGCTCATGTACTCGGGTGTCCCCATCATCCGGCGGTGCTCGGTCCGCGTGTGCCCGCCCGAGTCGGTCGTGGCCTTAGCGATGCCGAAATCGACGATCTTGACATGAGGTCGGTTGTCCTGCTCGCTCACCAGGATGTTGCCCGGCTTGAGGTCGCGGTGGATGATGCCCTTCTGGTGGGCGTGCTGGACGGCCGAGCAGATCTGCAGGAAGACACCGAGCCGGTCCCGGAGCGACAGCCCAAGGCGGTCGCAGTACGCGGTGATCGGCTCGCCGGGGACCAGGTCCATTACGAAATACGGCCGGCCCGTCTCCGTGGCCCCCGCGTCCAGGACCTTGGCGATGTGCGGATGATCCATCATCGCCAAGGCTTGCCGCTCTATCTCGAAGCGGGCCACCACCTGCCTGGTGTCCATCCCGAGCTTGATGACCTTCAGGGCCACCTGCCGCCGCACCGGGGCGGTCTGCACTGCGGAGAAGACCACCCCGAAGCCGCCCTCGCCCAGCAGCGGGCCGAGCCGATAGCGGCCGATGACCGTGCCCTCCGCGGGCAGGCCGAGTGCGTGGTCGCTTCCATCGCCGGGCCCCCAGGCCGCCTCGGCCTCGCGGCATTGCGTGGGGGCGGCAAGAAAGCCGCGTGACTGGTCGTAGATCTCCAGCAGCGACTCGACTTCCGCCCGCAGCGCGCTGTCGCCGCCGCAGGCCCCGCCCAGGAACTCGGCGCGCAGCTCGCGGGAGAGTTCGACCGCATCCCCGAAAACGTCCTTGGCGGAACGGTCGTCCACCATCGCGCATCATCCCCCTTCAATTTCGGCCGTCAGCCGCCGAAGCAGCCACGCCCGGGCGTAGTCCCAGTCGCGCAGCACGGTCCGCCTCGACAAGCCGAGTACCGCGGCGGTCGAATCGACGCTCAGCCCCGCGTAGAACCGCATACGTACGACAGACGCGGCTCGGGCGTCCGCTTCCTCCAGGCGCAGAATCGCGTCATCGAGTGCCATCAACCGCCCGCAGTCCTCATCGGAGGCGAGGTCGATTACATCCAGCGCCGCCCGCGACCAGTCCCCGCCACGCTTCACGGCCCCGCGCTTGCGGGCGTGCTCGATCAGGATGCGGCGCATGGCCTGGGCCGCCGCGGCGTAGAACTCGCGCGGACCGGGCCACTGGGCCGCCAGATCCTTCGAAAGGCGGGCGTACGCCTCGTTGACCAGCGCGGTGGGCTGGAGAGTATGAGAAACTCTCTCGCCCGCCATCAGCCGTCGCGCCGCCTCGTGCAACTGGGCGTAGATCAGCGGGAGCAACTCGCGCGCGGGCATTCCGGCAGCGCCTTCACGGCTGGCCGCATCGTCCGGACCGCCTTTCTCAGCCGTCAAAGGCACGACCGCCATGGTATCCGCTGGGGTAGCCAGCCATACGCGATTTACGATGTGGAGATGGCCGGGAGAACATTTCGGGGTCATCACTGAATAAGGCATTGTCCGCGCGAGCGATGAGGTCGCCATTCTTTCGGACGTTTGCGTTGATCTCTGTCCCCCGCGCGAGGTACTCCATCCTGGGCTACGGGTTGGTGGAAACGCAGCCGACAAGCCCGGCAGCCGGAAGGAGTTACCGCATGGCTACCGCGACCGCCGCACCACGACCCACAGATTTGAGGGACAACCGACCGGCCCGGTCCCGGCTGCTGGAGGCCGCATCACGGGGACGCCCGCCCGCGGGCCCGGCGCGGGAGGCCGATCCGGCGGACCCGACTGGGACTGCCGCGAGCGACTCATCCAGATCAACCACGGTAAGACTGAGGCGCTCGCCAAGTCACTAGCCCGCACTCAGCACCCGGCAAGGCTGATCCTGACACTCGGAGAGAACCAACCGCGCTGATGGAGCGGCAGACGCGGCCCTTTTCCCGCTCCAAACCTCACCCTCTACCCCCAGCGAGCAGGGTTCCGTACTCCCGATAGCCTGCGGTATCTTGCCGGCTGTTCGAACCAACGGCTCACTACGGACGGCTGCTCGGCCCAGCCCTCATCATGCAGATCGCGATTCAGGATGTCGGAGTTGGCAAGCCGCACTTTGAATGCGTGGGGCCGACGTTTGCATTGGTCGCTGCGTTTGACGAGGCGGGAGAGTTCCTCCCAGATGCTGGCGCGACCGCTTTCTCAAAGGTCTATGAGGCGGCGGCAAGGAGTTCGCTGGACCAGTGGTCCTTGAACGCTCTTGAGCGCGTGTTGCCTCGCCTCGGCTGGAGGCGAGATTGGGACATTTGTGCGCGACTCCGCTTGGTTGCCGCGAAACGATTGATCGAAGAGAAATGGCCGATTGGGGTTCTCTTCCGACTGTTTCCAACTAGCGCGGAGTTCGAGTGGCTGCTTCGCACGATTCAAGGGCAGAGGCATGGCCGCCATCTGATCAAGGAAGACGACGCGGGGTGCTGTGGACAACTCCTGCGGCGTTCACAGTCGCGTCGAATCTAGGCCGCCTCCCGCACCGCGTTCCGAAGCGATCGCCGGATTGGCCGCCCACGGGCGGGTGCTCGGCCGAGTAGCACGGCCAGGACCGGACTTGACCCGCCCCGGCATCGCGGGCGCGCCTTGAGTCGAAAGTCTCTCCGCGACTCTCTTCGCGGGGAGCCCGGGTTAGGAGGGTTGCGCGTTCGCGGGGGTTTGCGCATGGTCCGCGATCTGCCAGATCAGGGAGACCTTGTTGCTGAAGTTGTTCATGGCGGCGGCAGATCAGAGGTCTGATGGGGCGTGCTGGGCGGGCGGCTGGGTCGGTCGTGCGGCGTGTCCGGCATGATGCCGCGGGCGAGATCCGGTAGCATACGTGACATGGGCGCCCGCGCGGTCAAGAAAGTCGTCCTCTTGCTTGTCCTTGTGGGAGGGCTGGCCGGCGGGTGGTACGCGTGGCAGCGGAGAAGCCCATCCGGAACACCTGAAGGGTTCGTCACCGGAAACGGGCGGATCGAAGCGACCGAGATCAACGTCTCCACCAAGCTCGCCGGGCGGGTCGAGGAGATGTTCGTCGACGAAGGCGATTTCGTCGCGGCCGGTCAACCCCTGGTCCGGATGCAGACGGACGTGCTCGAGGCGCAGCGCGACGAGGCGGAGGCGATGCTCCAGGAGGCTCGCCAGGCGGTGGCGACGGCGCGGGCGCAGGTGGCGATGCGTGAGAGCGACCTCGCCGCGGCGCAGGCGACGGCGGCGCAGCGCGAGAGCGAACTTAACTACTCCCGGCGGCGCCTGGCGCGGTTGGAGCGGGCGGCCGAGGAGAACGCCGCGTCCGTCGAGGAGGTTGACGAGCAGCGCACGAGCACGCTGGTGGCGGAAGCGACGCTGACCGCGGCGAGGGCGCAGGTCGCGGCGGCGGAGGCGGCGATCGAGGCGGCGCGGGCGCTGACGAGTTCAGCGGAGTCGACGGTCGCGGCCCGCGGGGCGACGGTGCAGCGGATCGAGGCGGACATCAAAGACAGCGTCCTTACCTCGCCGCGTGACGGGCGCGTGCAGTACCGCATCGCCCAGCCGGGAGAGGTGCTGGCGGCGGGGGGGCGGGCGCTGAACGTGATCGACTTGAGCGACGTGTACATGACGTTCTTCCTGCCCGAGCGTGCGGCGGGGCGTGTGGCCATGGGAACGGAGGTGCGTCTCGTCCTCGACGCCGCGCCCGACTACGTCATCCCGGCGCGGGTGTCTTACATCGCCAGCACCGCGCAGTTCACCCCCAAGACGGTCGAGACGGCGGAGGAGCGTCAGAAGCTGATGTTCCGGGTGCGGGCGCAGATCGCCCCGGAACTGCTGAAGCAACACCTGCGCCAGGTGAAGACGGGGCTCCCGGGCGTCGGGTGGATCAGGCTCGACCCCGGCGTGTCGTGGCCCGCGGAGCTGACCGTGAGGGCGCCGGAGCCACCGTGACGGCCGAACCCAGCATCACCCCGGTTGCGCGGCTGTCGGGCGTCCGATTGCGATACGCCCGGACGTTCGCGCTCGACGGGATCGACCTGGAGATCCCGGGCGGACAGATGGTCGGGTTGATCGGACCGGATGGGGTTGGGAAGTCGAGCCTGCTGTCGCTTCTCGCCGGGTCGCGGGCGGTGCGGGAGGGCGCCGTTCAGGTTCTCGGGGGCGACATGTCGCGTGCGGGGCATCGCAAGGTGGTGTGCCCGCGGATCGCGTACATGCCGCAGGGTCTGGGGAGAAACCTGTATCCGACGCTGTCGATCGAGGAGAACCTGCAGTTCTTTGCGCGGCTCTTCGGGCACGCGAGGGCCGAGCGGCGCCGGCGCATCGATGCGTTGACGCGGAGCACCGGGCTGTACGACTTCCTGGATCGTCCCGCGGGCAAGCTGTCGGGGGGCATGAAGCAGAAGCTCGGCCTGTGCTGCGCTCTCATCCACGATCCGGAGCTGCTGATCCTGGACGAACCGACCACGGGCGTCGACCCGCTGGCCCGGCGTCAGTTCTGGGACCTGATCGCCCGGCTGCGTGAGGAGCGCCCCGGGATGAGCGTCGTGGTTGCGACGGCGTACATGGAGGAGGCCGAGCGGTTCGACTGGTTGATCGCGATGGACGCCGGGCGTGTGCTCGCGACGGGCACGCCGCGCGAGCTGCTCCGGCGAACGGCGACGGACTCGCTGGAGGCCGCGTTCATCTCGCTGCTCCCCGAGAGCAAGCGCCGGGGGCACACCGCGGTGGAGATCGTCCCGTACGTGCCTGGGGAAAGGGAGGAGGTGGCGATCGAGTCGCACGCCCTGACGAAGCGGTTCGGGGGCTTCGTCGCCGTGGATCACGTCTCATTCCGCATCAGGCGCGGGGAGATCTTCGGGTTCCTGGGCTCCAACGGGTGCGGGAAGACGACGACCATGAAGATGCTGACCGGTCTGCTGCCGGCCAGCGAGGGCGACGCCGCGCTCTTCGGTCACCCCGTGGACGCGCACGATATCGCGACGCGCCGGCGCGTGGGGTACATGTCGCAATCGTTCTCGCTGTACAAGGACCTGACCGTCCGGCAGAACCTGGCGCTCCACGCCCGCCTCTTCAGCCTGCCGCGGGAGCAGATCCCCGGGCGCGTCGACGAGGTGGCGGAGCGATTCGGGCTTCGGGCGGTGATGGACAGCCTGCCCGAGAAGCTGCCGCTGGGGGTGCGCCAGCGCCTCTCGCTCGCGGTGGCGATGGTGCACCGCCCGGACCTGCTGATCCTCGATGAGCCGACCTCCGGCGTCGACCCGATCGCGCGGGATTCGTTCTGGGAGCTGATGATCAAGCTGGCGCGCCGCGACCGGGTCACTATCTTCATCTCCACCCACTTCATGAACGAGGCGGAGCGGTGCGACCGCGTGTCCCTCATGCACGCGGGCAAGGTGCTGGTGAGCGGCGCGCCGCGCGAACTGGTGCGCAAACGGGGTGTGAAGGACCTGGAGGAGGCGTTCGTCGCCTGCCTGGTCGAGGCGGGGGCCGAGGCGGCGCCGACCGGCGTGGCCGGGCCCGCGCCGGCGGGATCGTCGATGGCCGCGCCCGCGGGTGCGCATACGCGCCCGGGCGCCTTCAGCCTCCGGCGGTGCCTCAGCTACAGCCTCCGCGAGGCGCTGGAGCTCCGGCGTGATCCGGTGCGCGCCGCGCTGGCGCTCCTGGGGAGCGTCCTGCTGATGTTCGTCGTGGGGTACGGCATCAACATGGACGTCGAGAACCTCCCTTACGCGGTGCTGGACAGGGACCAGACGGTCCTCAGCCGTGACTACGCGCTGAACCTCTCGGGCTCGCGCTACTTCACCGAGCGCGCCCCGCTCACCGATTACGCGGAGCTCGACCACCGGATGCGCACGGGCGAGCTGGCCCTGGCCGTCGAGCTCCCCCCCGGCTTCGCCCGCGGCCTCGAACGCGGGGACAACGTTCAGGTCGGCGCGTGGGTCGATGGCGCCATGCCCCAGCGGGCGGAGACCGCCAGGGGGTACGTGCAGGGGATGCACCAGCACTGGCTCCTGGGCCAGGCGGCTCGGCGCGGCGTGGAGGTGACGCCGAACGCGACCGTGGAATCCCGGTTCCGCTACAACCCGGACGTGCGGAGCCTGCCCGCGATCATCCCCGCCGTGATCCCCATGCTGCTCCTGATGATCCCGTCGATGCTCGCGGCGCTGTCCGTGGTCAGAGAGAAGGAGCTGGGTTCGATGATCAACTTCTACGTCACGCCCGTGACGCGCACGGAGTTCCTTCTCGGGAAGCAGCTGCCGTACGTCGCCCTGGGGGTGCTGAACTTCCTGCTGATGTCGGCGCTGGCGGTCACGGCGTTCGGGGTGCCGCTGAAGGGGAGCCTCCCCGCGCTGCTGATCGCCTCGATCCTGTTCATTGTGTTCGCCACGGGGTTCGGGCTGTTCGTCTCCACCTTCGTGCGCACCCAGATCGCGGCGTTGTTCGCGGCGATGATCGCGACCATCATCCCGGTGAACCAGTACTCCGGGCTGATCAACCCGGTCTCGTCGCTGGAGGGTTTCGGCGCGGCGGTGGGGCGGATCTACCCGGCCACGTACATGATCATCGTCAGCCGCGGGGCGTTCAGCAAGGCGCTGGACCTCCGCGAGCTTCACCTGTCGTTCGCCGCGATCGCGCTTTCAATCCCCGTCATCATGGTCCTCACGATCATGCTGCTCCGGAAGCAGGAGCGCTGAATGCGCAGAAGCCCCCTCTCGAACATCCTGCACCTGGGCGTCAAGGAGCTTCGCGGCCTGGCCCGCGACCCGATGATGATGTTCCTCATCGCGTACACCTTCACCGCGGCCATCTACGTCGCCGGCACCGCCGTTCCCGAGAGCCTCCACAAGGCCCCCATCGCCATCATCGACGAGGACCAGTCGGCGCTGTCGGCGCGCATCACGACGGCCTTCCAATCTCCGTACTTCTCGCCGCCGGCGTACGTGTGGCTCGACGAGGCCGACGCCGGGATGGACGAGGGGATGTACACGTTCGTGCTCAACATCCCGCCGGACTTCCAGCGCGACGTGCTGGCCGGGAACAGCCCGGCGGTCCAGCTGAGCGTGGACGCCACGCGCATGAGCCAGGCCTTCTCCGGCAACGGGTACATCCAGGAGATCGTGGGGAGCGAGGTGGACGAGTTCGTGGCCCGCGTCCGCGGCGCGTCGCACGCGCCGGTCGAGCTGGCGCTGCGCATGCGCTTCAACCCCAACCTCGAGCACTCCTGGTTCGGCTCGCTGATGGAGATCATCAACATGGTCACCATGCTCTCGATCGTGCTGAGCGGGGCCTCCCTGCTGCGCGAACGAGAGCACGGGACCATCGAGCACCTCCTGGTCATGCCCGTGACCCCCGCCGAGATCATGATCGCCAAGGTCTGGGCCATGGGGCTGGTGGTGCTCGTCGGCGCCGCGTTCTCCCTCACCGTGATCGTCGAGCGGATCATGCACGTCCGCGTGGAGGGGTCGGTTGCACTTTGGCTCCTGGGCGCGGCGCTCCACCTGTGCGCCACCACGTCGATAGGGATCTTCATGGCCACGCTGGCCCGATCGATGCCGCAGTTCGGGATGCTGCTCGTGCTCATCCTCCTCCCGCTCGAGTTACTTTCGGGGGGCGTGACGGCGCGCGAGAGCATGCCGGAGTTCGTGCGGACGATCATGCTGGCGGCGCCGACGACACACTTTGTGGCGGCGAGCCAGGCGATCCTGTACCGCGGCGCGGGGCTTGAGGTCGTCTGGCCGCAGTTCCTGACGGTGCTGGGGATCGGCGCGGCGTTCTTCACGATCGCGCTGGGGCGGTTCCGGCGGACGCTGGCGCTGATGGCGTGAGCGGGATCACCGATACGGCGGCGGCCCATGCCGTGGGCGCGGTGGCGATGACCACGGCGAAGGCAATGGCGGGCCATCGCCTACGGGTACGCCGGAGGCTCCGCTCGGCCCGGGCTTGCCGTCCGCACTCGGGGCAGGGCAGGCCCGGAACGCCGACCATGTCGTACCAACACGACGGGCAGCGTCGGCGGACCAGCGGGCGATCGCCTCGTCACGCCCACACGAGCAGGGCCAAGCCCAGGACTGCCCCGACCATCGCCGTCACGCAGAGGGTGTCAGGGGTCAGGGCCATCAGAGGAGCCTATTCGAGGGAGAACGTTGGCTAAAAGGCCTTGCAGCGTGATCGGCGGCGTCGATGGGTCGGTAATCGGCCGGTGCTTGTCGGCTCCGCCCCCAGTCCCCGCCCGGCGTACTTGACATCCGGGCCGCAGGGAGAACGGCTGGCGGCGGACGCCGCGGGGAGCACCCGCCGTCCGTCGTGAACCGCTCGACCCGAGGCCAGGAGGCCGAATTGGGGTGTTTTACAACGAGAGGGCGTTCGAAACCGTTCAGATCGGGGAGTTCGATGAACGCTGGCGGGCGAGCCGGCAGTCGCACAGACTGGATAGGGGAGTCGATCGGGTTACCGCGGCGCCACGATCGTGCCGGCCTCCCGGACTTCGATGCGGTCCTTCGCCAGATCCCAGAACAGCCGCCGGGCGATCAGGGGAGATGGATTACCGGGGTCGAAGAGCGTGACGTTGTTGGCGGGGCTGGCCCACGCCTCGACGGTCCGGGCCTCGGCGCTGTACTTCACGCCGTCGGCGAGCAGTTCCTTGCCTCGAGAGCGGATGTACACAGCGCCGGTCGCATCGGCCTCGACCAGGCTCCCGTTCATCTCGCGGGTCGCGCCGGAGAGATCGACGGCCGGCGCGGCATCGCCCGGCTGCTCGCGGATCCGGGCCGTCAGCGTCTCGCACTCCAGTTCGGTCAGCGCTCCATCGGCCAGCGCGGAGTGGGTCATCTTAACGCCCTTCTCCATGCGGCAGGTGCCATCAGCCCGCGTCATCGTCATCGAGGCCTGCCAATCGAAAAGCGCATCGCCGCGCGACGTGTCGGGGGCCCGGCCCGGCGCCTGCGGCGTGGATTCTGCGCCAGCCGGGCGGCGGCGATCAACCACCAGCAGCTTCCCGGGCCCGGGCGTGTGCAGCGTGCCGGCGGTGTTGTCGACGAGGATCCGGGAGCTTTCGAGGTACTGAAGCTGCTGGGGAGCGGCGGCGGCTTCCTTTGCTGCCGCGGACTCGAAGCGGCGCAGTTCGGCAGTGGCGCGGACGCCATCATCGCGTTCAGTGTCGGAACCGATGGCCTCGGCGGTGAGGACCGCGCGAATCGGAGCCGGCCCGTCCTTCGCGACAGCGGGTTCGGGCGCGGCGGTGGACGGCGCAGGAGCGGGGGTTGGCGTGGGGGCGAGTTCGATAGCCGCCGCCTCCGAGTCATCGAGGGGCGTCATGAACAGCTTGATCCGCTCGGCGCGGAGGGTTTCGAGCGTGAGCGGGTCCGGCTCGTTGACGGCGACGACCTGTCCGGCGGCGTTGAGTTCGCCGCGGCGGTCATCGAAGGTCATGCCCTTGGTCCAGGTGGCATCGGCGCGGGCGATGGGCAGGCCGGCGGAGTCAAAGGTCTCGTGCTCAAAGCGTCCCGCGCCGAAGACTTCAAGCGTCCGGGCCAGCCCATCAAGTCGGATCTGGGAACCAAAGACGTTATCCGCATCCTTGCCGACAACCGAGTTGTCGCCGGTGAGATCGACGATCTGCTTGACGGCGTCCGCGTGAAGCTGCTCGGACTCGGCGTGTACGCCATCGGCGCGGGCGAACTTGACGCGGGTGCGGGCGTCGACGGATTCAACGGCGATCTCGCCATTCTGCCCGCGGATGAGCGACGCATCGAGTTCACGGCAGTCGATCGTGGCGCCATCCCGTTCGGCGTGGACCTGGCCCGAGGCGGAAACGGAGCGGGGCGTCGGATCCTCGCCCGCGGCGGGCCCGGCGAAGGCGACGTCGAGAGTCCCCGCGGTCAAGCTTCCATTCCTGGCATCGCGAGCAACGGCGTTATCCTTGACCAGCAAACGCTGGAGCACGGGCCGGCCCGCCGTATCGGGGGTGAACCAGGCCTGGAGCGAATCGCCGGCGAGAGAAGCGCCGCGGTCGGTGGCCTGCACGGAGCCGATCATCGTGGCCCGGCGGATGCTCTCATTCATGACGCCGTCGGCCACATCGAACTGGAACTGTGCGTTGTCGTTCCACGTGACGGAACGCGGCCGGGCCTCGGCGTCGCTCGTGCCGCGGCGGGCCGCGATGAGTTCGCCGCGTGTCGGGATATCGACGATCCCCGTCGAAGTGTCGATGCCGATGCGCGGCGCGCGAAGCTCACCCTGGCCCGGCCGCTCGAGCTTGGCGAACTTCTCCGAGGTGAGCGTGACAGCGCGGCGCGTGGCGCCGTAGGTGATGGCGTCGGCGGTGACAGTCGAACTGGACTTCTCGTCAAGCCCGATCACGGGCTGCGCGGGCCCGGCGGTGAACCGTACGGTAACCTCATCCTTCGCGAGTTCGGCGGGCCGCGATTCGACGGGGCGGATCTCCATCACGCCGGGCCAGGTGACGACGACGTCCTCAGCGCCGGCCCGGAGGTCAGTGCGCGGGCTCGCGTCGATCGCAGCGGCGGGCCCTGGGCTGATTTTGGCGTCTTCACCGGTGGGGGATGGCGTTGCAGCGGCAGGGTCGGATACTGGAGCAGCGGCGCCGCCCCCGGACTCGGCGGGCCCAGGGGCGGGGTCCGGTGAGGCGGTCTTGGCCTTGGGGTCTTTATCGTCGCCGGCGATGGCGCCTGGGATCAGCTCGTTGTCCACGAGGTGAGCCCAGAGTTCCATGCTCTCCGCGTTGGTGATGGAGCGTGCGGCCTGGATGACCTTCACAGGCCCGCTGAACACGCCGTGGTAGAACGTCTCCGTTGGAGGCACGGGGGGCGTGGGCGGAGTCTCAGCAGTTATTGAAGGAGCCGCGGCTGGGATGGGTTGAGAGGCCGGTTTGGCCTCGGCAGCGCTGGCCGGCTGCGCCGCAGGCTGCGGGTCGCGGGCCGCTTCCTTGGGCGCGCTAGGGCGGTGCCGCAGCACTCCATCGCTCTCGACGCGGAGGAGTTCGATGCGTTCCTGAGCCTGATTGATGAGCAGTCGGAGCCCGCGTCCGTCGAAATCGGTGCGGGCGCTGGTGATCTTGATAGCGTCCTGCGTCGAGACCTCGCCGAGCGAGCCGTCGAACTGCAGGGTCTCGGTGCGGGCCCGGACAATGGGAGTGTCCTTGGTGAGATCGATGCGGGCGCCGGGCGGCGGCGCGGCGAACATGCGGATGTCGACTTCGCCTTGCAGAGTGCCGGAATCGGGCTCGCGGGTGCGGTCGGGCATGTGAAGCCGGCCCTGCCTCGACTGAACATGCACGACGCGGCCATCGCGGAGATAGATCCAGGCCCGGGGCGCATCCACCCGGTAGTTCTTGGCTTCGAGCGGCTCGAGGGATTTCGAAACGATCTCGCTGGAAAGCCGCGTGGGGTCCTGGCGGTCCATGACCTGGACGAACAGGCCCGTCCCTCCCATCAGCGCATCGGTGTCGGGCCCGCGGGTCGTCGTGGGCAGGTTCTTGATGTCGGGCGGGGCGATATTGGTGCTGGCGGCTCCGGAGGCGGTGCGCGGCGGCCCGCCGCGCGAGGCCAGAAACGCGATCAGCGCGATCGAGGCGGCGGCGATGCCGCAGGCCGCGAGCAAGCCCGCCGTACGGGTCTTCATGGTCGGGCTCCGGGGTCGTGCAGTTGGAGGGCGTGCTCGAGCATGCCCTTGGCCGCCAGCAAGTGTTCGATCGCATCACGGACCGCGCCGCGACCGCCGGCACGAGAGGTGATGTGCTGCGCCGCGGACCGCACCGCGGGCTCGGCATCCGCGACCGCCATCGGGTAGGCGACGCGGCGGAGCATCGCGAGGTCGGGCCAGTCATCGCCGAGAGCGGCCATGCGCTGCGGGTCCACGCCGCTGACCCGGGCCAGGTCGGCGAGGGCAACCGCCTTGTCCTGGGTGCCCTGCACGATCAGCGTGACTCCCAGCTGCTCGAGCCGGTGCTGAACGGCGGCGCAGTCGCGGCCGCTGATCACCGCGACGCGGAACCCCAGCCGCTGCCAGAGCTTGACGGCGAAGCCGTCACGGACATGGAATCGCTTCAGCTCGCGGCCATCCTCATCGACGATGATCGAGCCGTCGGTGAGCACCCCATCGACATCGAGGATCAGCAGTTCGACGGATGCGGCGGGGTTCATGGCGGCGGCTCAGTCCTTCACCAGGCGCATGGCGATGAGGTCCTGGACATCAAGCAGCCCGACGGGCCGCCCGGCCGAGTCAACCACCGGGATCTCATCCTGCCGGTTCTCACGGATCATGCGCACCGCATCGCGGACCAGGGCCGTGTCGGGAAGGGCCCGCGGCTGGCGGGTCATGACCTGCTCGACGGGCCGATCAAGCTCGCGCGGGTCGCGGAGAATCAGGCGGCGGAGGTCGGCATCCGTGAAGATGCCCGAGAGCCTCCCGGTGCCGGGATCGACCAAAATGAGGGCTCCGGGACGACGCCCCGCTTCGGCGACTCGACGGAGGGCCGCATCGACGGTCGAATCGTGGGCGACTACGGGCATGTTGCGCCCCGCCACGAAGCGGACCACCTCCATGATCGGGCGGAGGAGGTCGCCCAGCGAACCCCCCGGATGGCGGCGGGCGAAGTCGGCATCGGTGAAGTGCCGGCGCCGGGCCGCGGCGAGGGCGAGGGCATCGCCGAGCGCCATCGTCGCGGTCGTGGAGCAGGTCGGGGCCACGAAGTCGGGAGCGCCGGCCTCCTTGTCGATGCCGAGCCGAAGCGCGACCGTGGCGAGCCGCTCGAGGCCTGACTTGCGGTCGCCACCGTCGGGCTCGGCCACCGGGCCACCGGTGATCGAGATAATGGGCAGCCCATCCTGCCGGAGGATCGAGGCGAGGTTGACTACCTCATCGGTCTCGCCGGAGAAGGAGATGCACAGCACGGTATCGGTGGGGCGGAACCGGCCCAGGTCGCCGTGGGCGGCTTCGGAGGGGTGAACGGGGTGGGAAGGAACCCCCAGGGACGACAGCGTGGCGGCGATCTTGCCACCGACCAGGCCCGACTTGCCCAGCCCGGTGACCAGAACCGTGCCGCCCGAATCCGCGCAGCGGACGATCAGGTCAACGGCCCGGTGAAACTCCCCCCCAAGGCTGTCGGCGAGGCGGAAGAGGGCCTCCGATTCGGCGCGGAGGACATCCCGGGCGAACCTGAGCTCTCGGGCAGGGTCGAAGGGTTTGGGCGCAGAACCCGCGCGGTCGGTCATGCCTAGAGAGTAGACTGTGGCGCCCGTCCGCGACAGGGCGGCGGCAGGTGCGACCCGACCGGAGTCTGATGTGCTGACCGATGATTACCGCGTCAAGCTGGAAGCCTTCGAGGGACCGCTCGACCTGCTGCTCTTCCTCATCCGCAAATCGGAGGTCGAGGTCGCGGATATCCCCGTCGCGCGGATCGCCGATCAATACATGGCATTCCTCAAGCAGATCGACCGGATCGACATCGACGCGGCCGGCGAGTTCCTCGTCATGGCGGCGACGCTCATGGAGATCAAGTCGCGGATGCTGGCGTTCCGCCCCGAGGGCGGCGGCGCGGGCCCGGCGGTCGAGAGCGAGCCGTCGGAGGATCCGCGGGCCGAGCTGGTGCGGCAGCTGCTGGCGTACAAGCAGTACCGTGATGCGGCGGATACGCTGGAGCGGCGCAGGAGCGAGTGGGAGCGCAAGTTCCCGACCGGAGCGGCGGCCATCGACCGCGACACGCTCCGCGGCGCGATCGAACAGCAGCTCGACGGCGTGGAACTGGAGGAAGTCGGGGTATTCGACCTGGCGGAAGCCTTCCGCCGCATCTGCGAGACCGTCAACTTTGACCGCCTCGGCGACCACCAAGTCACCTACGACGACACCCCCATCGAACTCCATGCCGAGGACATCCTGGATCGCCTGCGGCGCGAGGCCGCCACGGGCCCGGGTGGGCTGGGCCTCACGGCCGTCTTCAACGGGCGAACGCGCTCCGAGATGATCGGGCTGTTCCTGGCCGTGCTGGAGCTGGTCCGCCGGCGGGCCATCCTTGTCGAGCAGGACTCGCCCAGTTCCGAGATCACGCTCCGGGCCCGGCCCGAGCAGATGGACGACCCGGCCGGCCCGGTGCCGGGCACGGACAGCTTCAACGGGATCACCGGATCCGCGGAGAATCTGGAGAGCCCGGGGAACCCCGAAAGCTGAGTAGGCGTCTGGTATGCTCCGATGGCTCCGGAGGCCGGGGCTCGGAGGTTGTCTTCCATGCAATCGTGGTTCTTCACGTTGTGTTTGGCGCTGATCGCCGCGACAACACGCGGGATCGAGCCGCCGGCATCGCCCGAATCTTCATCACCGGTCGTAGCGCCCGCGAACGAGGCCGGGGGTGCCGCGGCTGCCGACCCGTCGCAACGGCGAGTTCTGGACCACGTCGTGGTGATCGGGGCGAGTATCAGCGCCGGGTTCAACACGAGCGGGATGATGGGGCTGCCCGCCGCGAACCTCGCCGATGTGCTGCGGAAGATGCTCCCGCCCGGCGCGCGGGTGGAGTCATACGCCGACACGCTGCTGTTCGAAGACCCGCAGGCTCGCGGGGCGAAGCAGGTCAGCCGGGCCAGGAAGGCGGCGCCGACCGCGATCATCGCCGTCGATTTCCCCTTCTGGTGGTCGTACGGATTCTGGTTTGACGAGGAGGACCGCCTCGCCGTGCTGGAACGCGGCCTGAACATGCTGCTGGGGGCACGCGAAGGAGTTGCAGGCCCGGGCGGAAAGCCCATCCCGATACTGATCTCGCTCCTCCCCGACACCCACGGCCTGACGGGCCCGACGGTGCCGCATGCGCTGCAGACTCCGGATGTGGAAACGCTGGCGAAATGCAATCAGCGCCTGCGTGACTGGGCCGCCAAGAACGAGGGCGTCATCATCGTTCCGTTGCTGGAGGACTTCGACCGCCTCCGGGCCCGGCAGAAGGTGCGGCTCGGCACGGCGGAACTCGATCCCAACACCATCGCTTTCATGCAGCCCGATGGACTTCACACCACCGTCGAGGGCCTGGTGTTCGTCGCCTGCCGCTGCGTCGAGTCCATGGAATCGGCCGGCCTGGTGGAAAAGGGGAGCATCGCGTTCGAGGACCCGGTCGGGCTCGCCGCGCGGTTGCGGGCGGAGGGCGTGAAGTAAGGCCTCGGAGTGAATCCCGCACCGATCGTCCTACAGGCTGGCCGGGCACAGGTGACGCCAGTAGCGGCCCGGCTGCATCATCGCCGGCTCGAAGCGGCTCCAGTGCGGGCCGTCCGGGTGCAGGAACAGGACATCCTTCTCCAGGTCGATCTGCTCCCGCGTGAGCGGGTGCACCGCGAGCGAATGCCGCTTGCGGAAGCCGCGGCGGTCGATCGCGAACAACCGGTAGCCCAGCGGGGCGAGCGTGTCGAAGATGCCGCGGGGGGAGGCGCTGTTCATTTCGAGCATCTCGCCGTTCACTTCAGTGAGGATCGCGGGCAACCGGCCGGAGATGACCTCGCGCAGGCCCGTGATCGCCCTCTGCTCGAAGCCCTCCACATCCAGCTTGATGAACAACGGGCGCGGGTCATCGGCTTCGATCACATCATCGCCGGCGGCCGTGACGACTGAGGCGGCCTGCGACACGAGGCCGGCGTACCGCCGCGGAATCGGCCCCAGCGTTCCCGCGGCCAGGTTGCCCTCGCCCGGCACCCGCAGCTCCAGGCGCTCGGACGAGTCGCTCAGGCCGCCCTCGTAGCAGCGGATGTTGGTGAGCAGGTTCCGCGCGATGTGCCAGCGCAGGCGGCGGACGGCGTCGGGATTGGGCTCAAACGCGTGCACAATTCCGCCGGGTCCGACCCGGCCTGAGGCGTGGAGCGATACCAGCCCGATGTTGGCCCCGGCGTCGATGAACGCATCGCCCGGTCGCATTCCCATGTCGAGCGCCGCCAGCACATCCATCTCGTGGTAGGAGCCTAGGAAATAGGCAATTCTCTGGAAGAAGTCGGCCGTATCGAGGCGCATCCAGAGGCCATGGAAGCGTTCCCGGGTCTCAACCACCGGGGCGCGGGCCCAGTCGGCCTGGCGATTGATGCCCCAGCGGTTCAGCACGTGCCCGTACCGGGGAAACTCGTGGCGGGCGTACCAGATCACCGCTCGGCGCGTCAGCCGCTGCACAGAAGTCAGGTTCGGATGACCTCGGGTTTCCGGTGGCGGTTCCACAGGGCCCGGCGTGTGCTCCAGCGCGGGCCTGGCGCGGAGCCTGCGAGCGGACCGGGCCGGCATATCGGTCTTGGGCTGCCCGGGCGCCCGGGAACTCGAAAGGGTAGAGGACTGTCCGGAAGTGATGTGAAGATCGGCCAGCACAGATGCGCCCTTCTCCCCCGGGCGTCAACCCCCAACCCCGAAACCCAACCCCGAAACCCAACCCCGAAACCCGCAACGCGAAAACCCAAGACTCAATACGAAGCGCCCAATCAGCATTCCAGAAAAGATCGAAATCAGAATCAAACTCTGAAGAACCGGCGTCATGGTCGCTGGCGCTCGCCCGGCGGCACCATATACAACCCGGCGCGTAACGCGGTTGCCAACTCGGGCCTTGCACGGAAAGGAAAGAAAAAAACGCTCCTCGGCGCGGGCCGAAGAGCGTTGTGTCTTGCTCTTGGTGAGCAGGCTTTGCTCGTGTCTTACTCCGCGCGCCGGAACAGGTCCAGGAACCGGTTTTCGTACTGGCGGAACACGCCGAGCCGGTCGAGTTCGCTCTTGAGCTTGACGACCGTGCTGCGATCACGCTGGGCCTGCGCGAAGAGCTCATCGATGCGCCGCTGGGTCTCGTTGTCGAGTCCCGCCGGGCCCGCGCTCTTGGGCAGTTCCGGCCCGGCTTCATCATCATCATCCTCCTCGCCATCATCGCCATGGCCCGCCGCATCGTCGCCGAGCTGCTCGAACATGTTCAGCAGGACCCGCTCGACCTTCTCGGCCTGCTCGGCGAGCTCGGAAGTGTCGATGTGCAGGTCGCGGAGCGCGCCGAAGGTGTCCAGCAAGGCCCGCGCGGTCTTGGGGTTCGGCACGCCCGCACCGTAGAAGGGGATCTCGCCCAGGAGGCACGCCCCCGGGAGGCTGCGCTCGACCGCTGCGCCGAGCAACAGGCCGTTCATCCCGCTGATCTGCCCCTCGGGCAGAACGTGGATGTCGATCGCCTTCAGATCATCCAGCATCGCCGTATCCGTCGCGGCGGTGAACACTCTCGCATCGGCCGACGGGTGCATCTGCGATGCCATCGCGGCGAAGGTGAACACGCGTTCAACGTTGTACTTGGACACTTCCTTGAGCAGAGCCCGGGCGTAGTCGAGCCCGTGCGCTGAAGGCTGGGCCTCGGCCAGAAACACCAGCAAGCCCTTGCCGACCGGAGCATCCTTCCACTGGTACAGCACGCCCCGCGGCAGCCGCGGCTTGCCGACGACTCCGTCCTTGACCTCGACGTGCTCCAGATCGAACACACCCTCACCGCTCAACGCGGCGACCGGCTCCATGCCGAGCTGATGCACAAGCACATGCCCGGCGATCACGCCCACATTTCCCATGCCGGGCCAGGCAGCGACAAGCCAGGATTTGCCGTTCGTGGCGACCATCGTTCCCTCCGGCCCATTGCGGCGGGCCTCCCGCGGGGCCAGTCCCCGCGGATTCATGCGAACAGAAGGGTGCGAACCGGGTGCCAGTACCTCGGAATGCTATCCGCCCGGGTGCCGGGCCCGGCACGCCCCTTGGAACACTTCTACGAAGGCCTGGACCCGGCGGTTCGACAGGTGATCGGGTGCTGGGCTGCCGAAAGGGCAGGGGCGAACCCGGTAAATCCCCAGCGGTTTCGCTCGATATCTTCCGTCCATGAACATGATCCCGCCGTTCATCCTGGCGGCTGTCGCGATTTCCGCTGGTGCTGCGTGCCAGCGCTCACCGAATGAGCCCGCAGAATCTTCGTCCGCCACCGCCCGCACCACAGGTAATCCGGTCTTCCCGGGTTGGTACGCCGATCCGGAGGCGGTGGTGTACCGCGATGGGGCCGGGAAGGCGGTGTACTGGATCTATCCCACGACCTCCGCACGTTACGATGAGCAGGTCTATTTCGATGCGTTCAGCTCTCCGGACCTGGCGAACTGGACGCGGCACGAGCGGGTGCTGACACGCGAGTCGGTGCCGTGGGCCCGGCGGGCGATGTGGGCGCCGGCGGTGGTCGAGAAGGATGGCCGGTATTTCTTCTTCTTCGCGGCCAACGACATCCAGAGCGATGCGGAGGTGGGGGGGATCGGCGTGGCCGTGGCCGACAGGCCCGAAGGCCCGTTCAAGGACCACCTCGGCAAGCCGCTGATCGACAAGTTCCACAACGGGGCCCAGCCCATCGACCAGTTCGTGTTCCACGACCGCGATGGCCGGTGGTACATCATCTACGGTGGCTGGCGGCACTGCAACATCGCGCGGCTGGCCGATGACTTCGGCTCGATCGAGCCTTTCGACGACGGCGCGAGCTTCCGGGAGATCACCCCGGAGGGCTACGTCGAAGGCCCGTTCATGTTCATCCGCGAGGGGAAGTACTACTTCATGTGGTCCGAGGGCGGGTGGACGGGCCCGGATTACTCGGTTGCGTACGCCATCGCGGATTCACCGCTGGGCCCGTTTCAGCGGATCGGGAAGATCCTGCAGCAGGACCCCAACGTGGCGACGGGCGCGGGGCACCACAGCATCATCCAGGTGCCGGGCCGGGATGAGTGGTACATCGTCTACCACCGCCGCCCGCTGGGCGAGACCGATCGCGATCACCGCGTGGTGTGCATTGACAAGATGGAGTTTGATGCGGAGGGGAAGATCAAGCCGGTGAAGATCACGTTCGAGGGCGTGGGGGCGGTGAGGTAGCCGCGCTCACGTCTGCAGCACACCCGTCCTAAACGGCTTCGAGTAGTCCCAACTCTGGGCCGCGGCATCGAGCGCTGCGATGAGCTCCTCGCGGGTCTTGTGCGGCTCGATGATCCGGTCCAGCCACCCTCTCGCCGCCCCGTGGCGGATGTCCTGCTGCTCGTTGTAGCTGGCCCGGACCGCATCCAGGATCTGCTTGTGGGTCTCGGGGTCTATCTTCTCCCCCTTGCGCTCGCGCGATTTCTCCTCGATCATGGCGAGCGTGCCGGTGGCGGAGTTGGCGCCCATGACCGCGCACTTGGCGCTGGGCCAGGCGAAGCTCAGGAAGGGGTCGAAGGCTCGCCCGCACATGGCGTAGTTGCCCGCGCCGTAGCTGCCGCCGAGGATGACGACGAGCTTGGGGACGATGCAGTTGGACATGGCGTTGACCATCTTGGCGCCGGCCCGGATGATCCCACCCTGCTCGCTGTCGCGGCCCACCATGAACCCCGTGGTGTCGTGCAGGAACACGATCGGGATCTTCCGCTGGTTGCAGTCCATGATGAACCGGGCCGACTTGTCGGCGGAGTCGTCGTAGATGACGCCCGGCATGTTGGTGGCCTTTGATGGCCCGGCCTTCCCGCCCGGCATCTGCCGGATACTCAGCTTCTTCTGATTGGCGACGATGCCGACGGCGTGCCCGCCGATCCGGGCGTAACCGCAGACGATCGACTGCCCGTAGTCGGGCTTGTACTCATCGAAGTCGGGGGCGAGTGCTTCCTGGGTAGCGCGGCTCTCCGAGCCGCGTTCGGCGCTCACCGTCACCCCCGCATCCACAATGCACCCGATGATCTCGCGTACATCGTACTGCGAGCCCGGCGCATCGTTGAAGATCCCGTACACATCCGCCCCATCGTGGTACGCGTGCACGCCCGAAGCCTCGCGCGGGCCATCGCCATCATGGCGCCCCAGATTGCCGTACTTGGCCATCAGCGACCGCACACGGGCGATCGCCGCATCATCATCCTTCTCCTTGAAATCGATCGTCCCGCTGATCGAGGCGTGCATCTCGGCCCCGCCCAGTTCCTCATCCGTCACCGCCTGCCCGATCGCCGCCTTCACGAGCGCCGGGCCAGCCAGGTACAGCCCCGAGCCCTCCGTCATGATCAGCGTGTCGCACAGCACCGGCAGGTACCCGCCGCCCGCCACGCAGTACCCCATGATCGCGGCGATCTGCGGGATCCCCTCCGCGGAGATCACCGCGTTGTTGCGGAAGATGCGCCCGAAATCATCGGTGTCGGGGAACACATCCTCCTGCATCGGCAGGAACACACCCGCGGAGTCGACGAGGTAGACCAGCGGCAGCCGGGCCATCATCGCGATGGTCTGGGCCCGGATGATCTTCTTGCACGTCATCGGGAAGAAAGCGCCCGCCTTTACGGTGGCATCGTTGGCGATGATCATGCAGCGCCGGGCCTGGACGATGCCGATCCCTGTCACGACGCCCGCCGCCGGCGCTCCGCCCTGGTCCATGTACATGTTGTGGGCGGCCCACAGCCCGTACTCCTGGAACACCGAGCCCTTGTCGATCAGCCGCTCCACGCGCTCCCGGGCCGTGAGCCGTCCCTTCTCGTGCTGGCGGTCGATCGCCGACTTGCCGCCGCCGTGGCGGATCTTCTCCTCGGTCTTGAGGAACTCGGCGGTCAATGCCCGCAGGGCGGGCTGGGTGGTGTCGGAGCTAGCAGGAACGAGGGTGGGGTGGTTGTTGGTCATGGGCGCGGGCTCGGGATGGATGGGAAAGGAGGGTAGGGGTCCGCAGGCGTCAATCCTTGCCCGGACGCCGTACAGCAAGGAGATGCCATCGCAGGACACCGGCGAGCCACTCGCACGCCGCGGGCGGGGTGAGGGCACCGAGCTCAAGGCGCTCATCCGTTCGGATGATCAAAGCGGGGAATCGGCGACCGTCTCTTACGCGCAGGCTGGACGGGCCGATCGACACAGAGCGCACCTGCTCGAGCCGAATACGCCGGTTCAGGCCAAGCCAACCGAATCCCGCGCGGATGGAAATCTCGGTGGAGGATGCGGAAATCCGGACTGGACCGAAGTGACCGGTGCGCTGGACGATCAGCAGCACCACCCCCATCAAGCTGAATGCTCCCGCCAAGCCGGCGAACACGGCGACATCCCGTCCGTTAATCGCCCGTGCTGCTGCCTGCCCGAGGAACGATCGCAACCAAAACGGAACCGGACCGCCGAGATAGAGGGTGATCGCGGCGCCAGCCAGTCCAATTAGTCCGATGCACATTACCAGCCAAACAAGAGAGCACAAGATGAACAACCGTCCCTCTCGGTTGCCCGAACGAGAAACCAGGTCGATGGCGGAGCCGTGACGGGCGATCTCGCAGCCGGGTGGCGGTACTGCTTCGGCGGCGGCATCCAGACGGGCGGCGAGCCGATCCTCAATCGTCATCGACAAGCGTGCGAGGGTTCCACACGCCGGGCAGAGCACGGCGTCCTCGCGTACGTTCATGTAGCCGGGCCCGACCACACCATCGCACTCCGGACAACGCCGTGGATCCATGGGGTCAGGATACCGCGCTGCAGGATCCGGGCCCTCCCAGGAGCGCCCGCCGCAGCCGCGCCGCCATCCACCGCCTGCGCGCGCCCGTCATGAATGCGCCGGCCTGCAGCCGACGCCCGGCGTCGACGGCGATGGACATCCGCGGCGCCCCGTTCATCTTGAACCAACCGTCGGTGATGATGACCCGGGTGGCGCTGCGGGGATCAAACTGACGGGAGAAGCGCACCGGCCCAACACCGTTCGAAATCCACGCCGCGTGGGGCATCACCCGGAAGCGGAGCGACCCGAAGGCGGCGTACGAAGCGAGCGCCGCGGCCGCAAGACCCGCCGGGACGAACACGCTACACAGGACGATCCACACCCAGGCGGGTGTCGCGGCCCGTCCGGCGTTGGGTGTGGCCGCCAGGACGATGGCGATGGTGGTTGCGACGTTCCACATGAGGGCGAAGACCACGCTCACGAACATGATGTCCGGTTCGCGCATTGGCGAGACCAGGTTGAGCGCTGGCCCGTCCAGCCATTCGCGGCAGCCGGGCGGCGCGGGCTCATCCGCGGCCAAGTCAAGCAGCGCAGCATCCGCTTCGCCGAGCAGGATGGACAGCTGGGTCTCGATCCGGCAGGATGGGCACCGGGCGACTCCCGCGGCGATGTCGATGTCGTTGGCGGCGAGCCGCGTCCCGCACGCCGGACATTCGTGCTCGTGCATGTGCGCAACGTACTACACGCGGCGGGCGGGGGGTGAGCTCGGCGGAGCGGCCGGGGGCTGGCCGGTCGCGATGGTGTACAGCGAGAGCAGCAGGGGCGGCGGCGGTGCGGAGCCGGGGTGTTGACGGCAAACCTGGACGGCTCAATGATTTGCAATTTTCCCTGACGAGTTATCCACAAACACCGAGCAGAACTTGACGGTTATGTTTGGGCTTTGGTATAGTTCCTCTGTCGGGCTCGCGACCAACGCCGCCCCCGACCCGAGGCCCCTTGAGCACGGCTGCTTGAGGCTCGGTCCAGCGTTCGGCCCCCGTGGGCCCTCAACCGACGGACACCCGGCGCGAGCGCCGGGCCCCGATCGGAGCGGCTCCCCACGGCAGAAAGGATGGTCTCGATGCCTCCCGCTTCATCGCAGGTTGAGAGCAAGCCCGCGCCCGCCGCCTCCGGTGGCAATCCCAGCAACAAGTCAACAGCCGCTCCCGAGCGTGGCGCCGATCCGAAGGCCGGGGCTGTGCCCCGGCCCGTGGTAGTCGCGCCGCAGACAGGGCGGCCCACCGGGGCGGATGCGGCCGCGTCGAAGCCCGCACCAGCCGGGGCCGTGCGTCCGTCCGGGGTGGGGGTCTCGCCGCCGTCGATGTCGGCGGTCGGCCGGGCCGCGGGCAGCGCACTCGACAAGGGCGGGCCCGGCACCCAGCCGCCGGCGGTCGACAAGGAGAAGAAGCTCGCGCTGGAGCGGGCGGTTCAGCAGATCGACAAGGCGTTCGGCAAGGGCTCGATCATGCGCCTCGATGAGGAGGCGTACCTCGCGGTGCCGGGGATCAGCACGGGGGCGTTGTCGCTGGACCTGGCCCTGGGCGGCAAGGGCATTCCGCGCGGGCGTATCGTCGAAGTGTTCGGCCCCGAATCCAGCGGCAAGACGACCCTGGCGCTGACCGTCGCGGCCAACGCGCAGAAGACGGGCGGCGTGGCGGCGTTCATCGACGCGGAGCACGCGCTGGACCCGTCGTGGGCCCGGAAGATCGGCGTGAACATCGATGAGCTGCTGGTGAGCCAGCCCGACTGCGGCGAGCAGGCCCTGGAGATCTGCGAGCTGCTGGTGCGGTCCAACGCGGTGGATGTGATCGTGATCGACTCGGTCGCGGCCCTGATCCCCAAGGCGGAGATCGAGGGTGAGATGGGCGATGCCATCGTGGGTGTGCAGGCCCGGCTCATGAGCCAGGCGATGCGGAAACTGACGGGCGTGATCGCCCGCAGCAACTGCACGGTGATCTTCATCAACCAGATCCGCGAGAAGATCGGCGTGATGTTCGGCTCACCCGAGACCACGCCGGGCGGGCGTGCCCTCAAGTTCTACTCTTCGGTGCGCATCGATGTGCGGCGCATCGGGGCGATCAAGGATGGCGAGGTCACGGTCGGCAGCCGCACCCGGGCCCGTGTGGTCAAGAACAAGGTCGCCCCGCCCTTCCGCGATGCCGAGTTCGACATCATGTACGACGAGGGTGTCTCGATGGCCGGCGACCTGATCGACCTGGCGGTTGAGGCCAACGTGATCGCCAAGAGCGGCTCGTGGTTCAGCTACGGCGAACTGCGGGTCGGGCAGGGCCGTGAATCGGCCAAGGCCTTCCTCAAGGAGAACGCGGAGCTGGCCAAGGAGATCCGCCAGAAGGTGCTCGCGATTCGCATGGCGCAGCCCAGCAAGGCGGCCCCGAAGCCTTCGGCGGACGACGCGGCCGGCGACGACGAATAACCCCCGGGCTCGTGGGGCGCGGGGAAGAGCACGAGAGCGTCGAGACCCCGCGGAAGCGGGGTCTCGGCATTGGCGGTGGCACCCGTGCTTCGTCCGGGCCGCGCCGGGGTGCTTTCCTGCGGGCGGCTTTCCTGTTCGGGCCGTGTTGTCATCCGGGCCGATCACGGCTAGTCTACCGGGCTCCGTCGCGGCTGTGGCGGAATTGGCAGACGCGCTAGATTCAGGTTCTAGTGGGGTCACACCCGTGGAGGTTCGACTCCTCTCAGCCGCACTTGACGACCGGGCCGTCCCGCCGGTTCTCGGCGGGACGGCCCCGTTCGCTCCTCACTTCTCTTAAGCGAGCACGCGACATGGACAAGAACAAGCTCAAGCTGATCATCGCCGTGGGCGTTCTCATCGTGGCGGGCGCCATTCTGGCCTGGTACTTCATGGGCCGGTCTGGCGCTGGCACGGCGAGCACGCCCCTCGAAGAGGCACCCCCGGATGCGGTGGGCAGCCGAGCCCTGGCGCCCGGCGCCAAGACCAAGTAATCAGGGCGGGCATTACGCCCGATCCGCTCTCCCGGTCGTAATCGATGGGACTTGTTCTCGCCGGTGTTGACGAGGCCGGATATGGCCCGCTCCTCGGGCCTCTGTGCGTCGGCATGGCCGCGGTGCGGCTCGATGACGATCGGGGTGATCCGGCAGCGATCGACCTGTGGAAGCTGCTCCGGCGCGGCGTCTGCTCAGCCCCCGATGAACGGCGGGGGCGGGTGGCGATCGCCGATTCCAAGGTCCTGAAGCTGGCCAACTCATCCAAGGCCCGCCACCCGGTGGCGTGGCTGGAGCGCGGAGTGCTCGCCTTCATGCGGGCAAGAGGCCTCGAAGTCCGCACCGATCTCGACTTGTTCGATCGCCTCGGCATCGCCGGGCCCGGCCATCGGTGTTACGCGGGCGATCCCTTCCCGATGCCGCTCTCCTGGAGCGCACCTCAGATTGCGATCGCCGCCAACGTCCTGCTCGGGGCTCTCTCGCCGTGCGGTGTTTCGGTCGCGGATGTCGCCTGCTCCGTGGTCGGCGAAGATGCCTTCAACGACACGGTGAGCCGGACGGGAAGCAAGGCCCACACCACCATCGGTGCGATGCGCGGCCTGCTCCGGCGCCTCATTGACGGTGCGGCGGCCGGGCCGGGCGACCGGGTGTGGCTGGTCTGCGACCGCCTCGGTGGGCGAGCGCGGTACGCCGAAACGCTCGAGGACCTCCTGCCCGGATCGCGGGTCGTCATCGAGTTCGAGACGGATCGCGAGAGCCGGTACACAACCTCGGTGAACGGGCGGGAGCTGGTGATCAGCTTCCTCGTGGAGAGTGAATCGCAGCACCTTCCGACGGCCCTGGCGTCGATGGCCGCCAAGCTGATCCGCGAACTGTACATGCTGCGATTCAACCGATACTGGAGCGGGCTGAAGCCGGAGCTCAAGCCCACGGCGGGGTACCGGGGGGATGCTCAGCGCTGGCTGCAGGAGGCCGATGGGCTGCTGTCGGTGGAAGATCGGCGATCGCTGATCCGGCTGGCCTAGGCCCGGGCGATCCGCGGGATTGCTGCGCCGGTATTGGCCCCGGCGTCCGGGGGCGCTGACAATCAGGCGTGGATGAAGCCATCCGGATGATGGACCTGGCGGCCCGCGCGGCGTCGCGCGGCGCGGGGCACGTGGAGCCCAACCCGATGGTGGGGGCGGTGATCGTGCGTTCGGGCCGGATCATCGGCATCGGGCATCACCGGCGGTTCGGCGGCCCGCACGCGGAGCGCGAGGCGATTCAGGATTGTCTGCGGCGCGGAGCGGATCCGCGGGGCTCGACGATCTACGTCACGCTGGAGCCGTGTTCGCACTGGGGCAAGCAGCCGCCGTGCGTGGATGCCTTGCTGGAGGCGGGGATCTCCAGGGTCGTGATGGCCCGGCGGGACCCGAACCCTGTCTCGGGGGGCGGGCTGGAGAAGCTGGCGGCGGCAGGAGTCGCGGTCGAAACCTGCGAGGGCTCGGTCGCGGCGACGCAGCTTTCAGCGCCGTTCATCAGGCGGATCACCAGCGGGCTTCCCTGGGTGATCGCCAAGTGGGCGCAGACCATCGACGGCCGGATCGCCACGCGGACCGGCGAATCGAAGTGGATCAGTGGCGAACGGTCGCGGGCCCGGGTTCACCGCCTTCGATCCCGGGTGGATGCGATCCTGACGGGCGTCGGCACTGTGCTGGCCGATGATCCGCTGATGACAGCGCGCCGCGCGAACGGCGATCCGCGCAAGGTCCGGCGCGTGGCCCGGCGCATCGTGGCGGACACCGACCTGGACCTCCCGCTCGACACGGCTCTGGTGCGTTCGGCCCGGAGCGTTCCGGTGCTGATCGCCTGCGCGAAGGAACTGGCCACGGCGGCGATCACCGCCGACCGCCGGGCCAAGCTGGAAGCGGCGGGCGTAGAGATCGCCGGGGTGCGGGCGGGCGCCGTGGGGGTGGACCTCGAGGAACTGCTGCGGCTGCTGGTGTCCCGATTCGATGTCACGAACGTGCTCGTCGAGGCGGGACCGGGTTTGCTGGGGTCGTTGATGGAGGCCGGTCTCGTGGATGAGGCCATCGTCTACGTCGCGCCGATGCTGCTGGGCGATGAACTCGCCCGCTCGGTCGCGACGGGCCGGGTTGCCGAATCGCTGAGTGCGGGCCGACGATTCGTATTGTGGCGCGTCCGCCGTCTGGGGAACGATGTTGAACTGACCTACCGCAGGCGGCCCGGCGACTGACCGAGATTACACGCGTTTCCAGAACTGCAGCGAGGGCTGAATGATCCCGGGAATCAGTCCGCCCTCGGTCCGGACAACGACCGCAGTGCCGGGGTTGGAGTGCTCGTACTTCACCTGGGCGAAGGCAACAAGGGCCGAGCCCAGCATCGGGCTGATCGCCGAGCTCGTGACCGCGCCGACCGCGTCCGTCTCCGGGTCGCCGGGGGGCAAGACCGCA
Organism: Phycisphaerales bacterium; assembly: GCA_020849615.1. Taxonomy (GTDB): domain Bacteria; phylum Planctomycetota; class Phycisphaerae; order Phycisphaerales; family UBA1924; genus JADLFW01. Next base: position 135,194 of record JADLFW010000033.1, on the reverse strand, counting down.
GCGCCGGTCTGGGGCTGCGAAGCCTCCACATCATCAGGGGTCCGGGGCGATTCGAGCCGCAGCGCGACGAGCCGCCGCTTGGGATGGCCGCGGGCGTGCATTCGTGCGACGATCTCCTGACCGAGGTAGCAGCCCTTGGTGAAGGAGACGCGGTCGGTGATGACGCCGGTTTCGGCGGGGAGCGAATCGGGGCCGAAGTCGATGTTGTAGAGAGGCCGGCCCGCCTCGATGCGGGCGATGTTGATCGCGTGCCAGCCCGCCGGCCGGAGCCGGTAGCGTGAGGCGGCATCGGAGGGGTCGTGGTCGTGCTGAGCGCCGACCTCGATCAGGCGCTGGAAAAGGGGTTCCGCGGCCGTGAGAGGCGCGATGATTTCGACGCCGGGGTCGCCGGTGAGGTCATCGCGGAAGACCGTGATGGCGGCGCCGTCGAACATCACCCGCGTGGCCCGGTCCGGGGCAAGGTCGCGGATGGCTGTGAGCGGCCCGGCATCCTCGGCCGGGGTCGTGATGGCGGCGAGGAGGTCAAGGGCGGTTGGGCCGTGCAGCGCGAGCCGGTGATGATCTTCGGAGAGGTCGCGGATCGCGACATCCTCCGTGATGATGAACGCCGAGAGCCCGGTGATCGCGCGCTGGGCCGCGTGGATGTCCACATCGGCCAGCAAGCGGCCGCCGAGTTCAATCAGCCGGAGGTCGGCATCGATCCGGCCCTTGCGGTTGAGCCAGAACGACCGCCGGACCTGGAACGGTTCGAAGCCCTTCAACTCCTGCGTGACCATCCGGTTGAGGAAATCGAGGCGGTCGGGCCCGGCGATCTCAAGCAGGCCCCGGTAGGGTTGGTCGATGAGCACGCAGCCCCGGCGGATGGCGGCGTACTCAAGTTCGGGCTCGCCGTAGCTGGCGACGACCTCGACGACCCGGTCGGGGGGGGCGTCCGGCGGCGCGTACGGGAGGATCGCGGCCTCGGCCAGCTGGTGCATGCGACGGAGTGGGCTGACACGAGCCATGGGGCCTCCTTGGGACCATGGAATCCTACGCGGCGGAGGCGGGCAGCCAGCGCGGGGAATACGGCCCGGATTCGACATCCGGGCCGGGCCATGCGACACTGTGGGCGCGTGCCGGGATGGTGTGTACAGGCCCGGAGCAGTCTGCGTGGGCAGGGCGTGGCAGAGAAGGAGCCGGAAGTGAACATCGAACTGTTGAAGCGGTTGTGCGAGACGCCCGGTGTTCCGGGGCGTGAGGAGCGGGTGCGGGGGCTGATCGAGCGGGAGGTGAAGGGCCTGTTCGACGAAGTGCGGACGGACGCGATGGGATCGCTGATCTGCACGCGCGCCCCGCGCGGCGGGAAGAAGAGCGGTGGCCGGGGGACAAGGCCGACCCGCGTGATGCTTCTGTGCCACATGGATGAAATCGGCTTCTACGTCTCGCACATCACGGACAAGGGGTTCATCTACCTCGATCCGGCCGGCGGCTTTGACCCGCGCAACCTGTTCTCGAGGCGGGTGCTGGTGTGCGCCGCCGACGGGGACATCAAGGGCGTCATGAACCCCGGCGGACGCCCCATCCACATCTCCGGGCCGGATGAGCGGACAAAGGTGCCGGAGGTGAAGGAGTTCTTCGTCGACATCGGCCTCCCCGCCGACAAGGTCCGCAAGAAGGTGAAGGTGGGCGACTACGTCGTCATGGATGAGCCGATGATCGAAGTCGGGGAGAAGCTCGTCAGCAAGGCCATGGACAACCGCGTGGCCTGCTGGCTCGGCATCGAGTCGGTGCGGGCCCTGGACAAGTCCGGGGGGAAGCACGCCTGCGAGATCGTGGTCGCCTTCACGACGCAGGAGGAAGTCGGCCTGCGCGGCGCGAAGACCTCATCGCACGCGGTGCAACCCGACATCGGGCTGGGGATCGACGTCACGCTGTCGTGCGACACCCCGGGCGTGCCGGATGCGGAGATGGTGACCCGGCAGGGCAAGGGCTTCGCGCTGCACGTGAAGGATGCGAGTTTCATCTCCGACCACAAGCTGATCGACCAGCTCGAAGCGATCGCCAAGAAGAAGCGGATCCCCTCCCAGAGGTCCATCCTGCGGGCGGGCGGTCAGGATGGCGCGGCCGCGCAGCAGGCCGCGGCCGGGGCGCGGGCCGTCGGGATCACCGTCGGCACCCGCTACATCCACACCGTCACCGAGATGGTTGACCGCAAAGACCTGGCGGCGGCGCGGGACATCCTGGCGGCGTACCTGGCCGAGGTCGCCTGATCAGGGGGTGCTGAACACGAACAAGGGGCGCCGCGGGGCGCCCCTTGTCAGTTGGCGGGGGGTCGGATCAGTGCACCAGGTTGGTCGCGGCCTCGATGGCCTCAACGACCTGGCGGACCTGAAAGGGTTTCTTGAGGAAGCCTTCGAAGCCCTGCGTGCGCAGGCCCTGGGCCTGGCCGTCGGTGAGCTTGGCGCTCATGGCGATGATCTTGGTGAACTGGAGGTGCTCGTTCCTGCGCACCATCTCGGAGACCTGGCGGGCATCGCCATCGCCGAGGTGGATATCCATGAGCAGGACATGCGGCTTGAACCGCTCGCACTCGACGCCCGCCTGGAAGCCGGACGTCGCGATCTGGATCTCGTAGCTGGTCTGCTCGGTCAGGATGCGCTGGAGCGTGTCCACGACGTCCTTGTCGCCATCCACGATCAGGACCCGGGTGCGACCGCTGGAGATGTTCTCCAGGGGAATACCGTGGGCTTTCATGAACTTGATGAGCTCGGTGGCCGGGATCCGACGGTCCCGGGAGCCCGGAATCCGGTATCCCTTCAGGGAGCCGGAGTCGAACCACTTGGAGACGGTGCGCGGGGCGACGTTGCAGATCTTGGCAACCTCGCCGGTGGTCAGGACTTCCTTGTCGATGGGCATCGTCTCACCTCGGGGGTACACAGGGGCGGGCGTGCCGACGCGGCGCCTCGTTGCTGCTGCGTGTGGATCGGCGAAAGGATTGCGGCGCTTGACGGCTCGGCGAACTGCGGGCCGAAGTTGTGGTTCTAGGACTGGTTAGGACAGCGGCTTCCGGTGTCCTGTTGCTTGGAGGACCGCCCTGTTCCTGTGGTTGGCGTGGGCGGGGATGGCGGGTGTGAACCGGCCCGGGGGCGGATCAGTCTGGACCGCCGGGGCGTATCGGAACCAGCGCGTCAGGGCGGAGGGGAGAGGCCGGCGGTGACCGCCGCCGGCCCGGCCGGCGGGTGTGCGGAACGCGCGGATTGCGGATATCCTGCTGGCTCTTCGGCGGGTCCGGCCCGCTGTAGGGTGTTGTTCGGCGGTTCCGTTCGTCTCCTCGGGGTGGCAGTTCAAAGGGTGCCCATGACCATGCGCAGGCGATTGATCACATTGGCGGCGGGGATGGCGTTCTCGTTCACGACGGCGTTCGCCCAGCCGCAAGAGCCGAGCAACCTCGACCTGCTCAAGGACTTCATCCACTTCGTCAGGATCAACAACCCCGAGCTCGCGGCGAGCCAGGCCCGTCAGCTGCTGGACCGCGGATTGACCCCCGCGCAGTTCGTGGACCTGGTTGAGCAGTCGCAGGAGCTGGGCCGGTTCGAGGAGAGCGTGGCCCGGGCCATGCGGGTCGCCGAGACCGAGCCTCTGGCGGCCGAGCTCCTGAAGACGTTCGAGCAGGGCAAGCTGGAGCGGGCAAGGAACCCTGACGAGATCGGCAAGAGCATCGCGGCGCTGACGGGCCCGCTGCGCGGGCAGCTGATGGCCCGGGAGCGGCTGCTGGCGGCGGGCGAGTACGCCATGCCGCAGCTGCTGGAGGCGCTGCTGGACCGGAGCGACCTGAACCGGCATTCGGCGGTGCAGCGGGTGATGGTGGACCTGGGCCGTCAGGCGATCATCCCGCTGTGCACGGCGATGGTGAAGCTGGAGCCGGCGAAGCAGGAGTCGGTGGCGGATGTGCTGGGGCTGATTCCGTACCGGACTTCGTTGCCGTTCCTGGCGGATCTGCGCCAGACGAGCCGTTCGGAAGCGGTGAAAGCCGCGTGCGACCGCGCGATGGCCCGGCTCGAGGGCGGGGTGGGCGCGACCGAGCCGTCGGATCTGTACCTGCAGCTGGGCGAGGGGTACTACGCCGAGAAGAGCGAACTGACGAGCTTCCCCGGGGAGGAGTTCCAGCTGCTGTGGTCGTTCGACCCCGGCGTGGGGCTCGTGATGGTGCCCGTGCGGACGGCGGTCTTCCACGAGGCGATGGCGATGCGGTGCGCCGAGCGGGCCCTGGCGCTGCAGGCGACCAACGATGCGGTGGCGCTGTGGGTGGCCTCGAACTTCTCCCGCGAGATCGACACGCCCGAAGGGTACGAGAATCCCGCGTACGGCAAGGGCCGCCGGGATGCGATGTATTTCTGTGTGGCGGCGGGCCCGTCGGTGGCGCAGGGCGTCCTTGGGAGGGCGATCGACACGAACGACACGCCCCTGGCCCGGCGGGCGTTGGCGGCGGTCGAGAGCATGGCGGGGGCCCAGTTGTGGGCGGGCGGGGACGCGAGGCGCCCGCTACTGGAGGCATTGACCTATCCCAACCGGCGCGTGCAGTACGAGGCGGCCCTGGCGCTCGCGGCGGCCCAGCCGTTGCAGACGTTCCCGGGAGCCGAGCGGGTGGTACCGACCCTTGCCGGGGCCATCCGGGAGGCCTCAACGACCTACGCGGCGGTGATCTCCGCCGACAACGAGACTTACCAGGCGCTGCGCCAGACGCTCGAGAAGGCCGGCTACAAGGTCCTGCCGGCCGGGAGGAAGCTGGACGACCTGGCGGGCCCGATCGGCGAAGTGCCGGGAGTCGACCTCGTCGTGGCCTCGGGGCTCGGCGCTGAAGACCTGACCGCGCTGGTCGAGGGTGTGCGGGGGAGTGCGAAGCTGTCGGCGACTCCCGTGCTGGCCCTGGCCTCACCGGAGTCGTACACGGACCTTCGCCGGCGGTTCGAGCGGGATGTATCGGTGGCCGTGCGTCCGCAGGCGATCGGCGAACAGATGCTGACCGAGTCGGTGGATGGCCTGGTGCTGGCGGCCTCGGGCGGCCCGATCAAGGTTGATGAGGCCCAGGCGTACGCGCGGCGGTCGCTGTCGGCGCTTCGGGACCTGGCGGTCTCGGGCAACCCCGTGTTCAACGTTGGCGATGCGGCCCAGCCGCTGACCGCGGCGATGACGGATTCGACGGGCGCGACCAAGCTGGAACTGGCGGATGTCCTGGCCCGGGTCGGCCAGCAGCGGGTCCAGGTGGCGCTGATGGACACCGCGATGGAAGCCAAGGGCGATGAGCGGGTGGCGCTCCTGAAGAAGGTGACCGATTCGGCGAAGCGGTTCGGGAACCAGCTGGAGGCCCGGCAGGTGGGCCGGTTGACGGAGCTGGCGTCGAAGGGCTCGGAGGCCGAGGCGACGGCGGCGGCGGCCCTCATGGGCGCTCTGAACCTCCCGAACTCACAGGTGGTGCCGCTGATCCTCGGCGGCGGAGAAGCGGCAGCGCGATTCTGAGCCGATAAGCAGAGAGTGACCCATCGGCCGCCCCGCCCGCGCGGGGCGGCTGTGTTTTTGGCATCCGCCGGGCCGGGAGCGGGCGATTACCGGGCCGGAGTCTGCGGAGCCGGGCGCGACGGCCGGCGCCGGGCGGGCGGGGCGCGGCCCTCTATCGCTCTTAGTCCCTACAGGCTGACGGCTTGCGCCCGGGAGTCGATCCCCGACTGAACAGCCCCGCGGGGGTGGTCGATCAGAGAGCCGCTGGTGATCCGACCCGCGTTCAGGAGGCCCCAAGTGGGCCAAGGGCCGCGAGTCGGGGACCGAGCCACCCGGAGGGACGGAGAGGTCCCTCGGGGCAGCGGCGTCGTAGGGGAGCCCCGCGGTCGTCGCCTTGGTGTCGGGTTGTGCCGCGGCGTTCGCGGCGAAACGTCCGCCGCGAGCGGGGCCCGTCACGTCCGCGCAGGAGCGCGTCCGAGCCCGCTCGGAAAGTCAAGGTTCTAAGGAGCTGCAGCATGCGTCACCGTCGTCGAACGAGCGCCTTCACCCTCGTCGAAATCCTCATCGTCGTCGTCATCCTCGGCATCCTCGCCGCGATCGTGGTGCCCCAGTTCACCAACGCCACGCAGGACGCCCAGGCCGGCAACATCCAGGCCCAGCTCGACACGCTGAACAACCAGCTCGAGCTGTACCGGGCCCGCGAGAACGAGTATCCCCCGCTCTTCCTGGCGGGTGGTGCGACCGCCTGGGATGACATGACCGCCGGCGGCTACATCAAGACGCCGCCCGTCAACCCCTTCAACGGCATGAGCAGCGTTGGTGACGACCCCGCCGCCGACGGCTGGCACTGGGGCGTCGACCTCAACGGCGACGGCGACGAGGCCGATCCGGGCGAGGCGACCACCCTGGGCGCGACCAACTACGACGAGTTCAACAAGGTCATCACCGACGGCGTGCGGTAATCGCCGCTGCTGACCGCGACCTGAATCTTCAGAGGCCGGACGTCGAGAGGCGTCCGGCCTTTTTCGAGGAAAGCGGGCCCGGCGGGGCGATGACGCCCGGGCGGGCCTGTCGAGGAGGTACTTACATGAAGCCGCGCGGCCGTAGCGCGTTCACGCTCGTCGAAATCCTGGTGGTGGTGATCATCCTGGGGATCCTGTCTGCCATCGTGGTCCCGCAGTTCGCGGGCGCCAGCGAGGAAGCCAAGATCGAGTCGACCAAGGTGCAGCTGCAGAAGCTGAGGAACACCCTGGCGGTGTACTACGTCCGAAACAACGCCAAGTTCCCGAACATCGATGAAGGCGATGGAACGTGGGCCGAGGTGCTGGCGGAGGGGTACATGCATGTGCCGCCGAACAACCAGTACGTCGGGGCCAACGGCCGGATCATCCAGTACGGGGTCGGTCCCGATGCGGCCTTCCAGGATGCGTATGGGTGGATCTACAACCCCGCGACGGGGGATGTGTGGGCCGGCTCGTACGACGCCAACGACAAGCCGCTCCCGCGTCCTTAATCCCGAACCCCGGAAACGGGCTCAACAGCCCCCCGTTCCCGGACCGATGCAGGCGGACATGAACAATCAACCCCCCTCCAAGCCCGTCCGTGCGCTCTCGTACCTGAACTCGGTGCTGACCGTGATCGCGGTCATGCTGGGGCTGCTGGTGCTGGGCCAGTACGGGACGCCGACCGCCGCGCAGAGCGGGGTGACGACGATGACGGCCTCGGGCGGGGGGGATGGGGATGACGACGGCCCGGCGTCCGACGGGCGGGTGAGCGCGGCGGAGCAGCGCAAGACCATGATCGCCGAGCTGCGGACGATGTCGCGCAAGCTTGACCAGGTCGGCGAGATGCTGAACAAGGGCCTGAACGTCAAGGTGACGCAGATGCCCGATATCAAGTGGCCGCAGCAGGCCAAGGACAAGGAATAAACCGGCCGGCCGGCCCGCTCGGGGGCGCGGCGACCGGCGGGGGGTGGGCCAATGGCGGGCAGGTCCGGTCGCGGGTACACGCTGGTCGAGATCCTGATCGTCGTGACGGTGCTGGGGATCGCCGGGGCGCTGGTGGTTCCCGCGATGGGCGGCACGGGGGTGCTGCGGGTCCAGGCGGCGGTGCGGACCATTGTCGCGGACCTCACCGAGGCGCAGTCGGATGCCCTGGCCTACCAGCGTCCGCGGGCCGTGGTGTTCGATCCGGCGAACGGGCGTTACCTGGTGACGCGGGTGCCGGGGGCGACGATCGATCCCGAGACCGACACCATCCTGGAACGGGTCATCAACAAGGGCAGCCAGTTCGGCGACTCGATGATCTCCGCGACGCGGTTCGACACGGAAAACGTGCTGATCTTCGATGAGATGGGCGGGCCGATCGCCAGGCCCGGCGAATCGACGCCGGCCGCGACGGGCACCATCACGGTGACGGGCTCGGGGCAGAGCTTCGTGATCAGCGTGGAGGCGTACACGGGGCGCGTGACCGTGCAGCGTGAGTCCACCGCCCCGTCCGGGCCGCCGGGCGGCTGAGCGGTCGGAGCGCGGGCGTGAACAGGGAAGGAACGAGCATGCGACGTGGCAGCCGGGCGTGGGCGGTCATCGCGGTGGTGGCGACGGGCGTGGGCCTGAGCCTTTTGATCTGGGCCAAGCTGAAGGTGGTGGCGAGCGTGCCGCGGTCGGCGTACGCCGAGCCTGAGCGGGATCAGCAACCGGCGCGCGGCCCGGCGGGCCTCGGACCGGCCGGGCCGGATTCAACGGGCGGCCGGTAGCGGGGCGTCACTCCGGGAATACGCGGAGGATGTCGAGGCTGGTGACGACCCCGATGGGGAAGCGCTCGCGGTCGACGATGATGATGCGGTGCACGCGTGCATCGGCCATGCGGCGGGCGACATCGACGACGCGTTCGGTCGCCGTGGCGGTGATGGGCTCGCTGGTCATGATGTCCTCGACGAGCACGGGTGTGCCGCCCTCGGCGGCGGGGGCGTCTTCATCGTCGGCGCCATCTTCCAGGCTTTCGAAGTAGTACGTGGATTCGCCGGTGCTGTCGGTGGCCCGGCGGATGAGGTCGCTCTTGGACACGACACCGACGACGCGTCCATCGGGCCCGACGACGGGCGCGCCGGAGATCTCGTTCTCCTCGAGGAGGCGGGCGAGCTGTCGGAGAGTCATGGAGCCGTCGGCGCAGACGGGTTCCTTGGACATGATGTCGCCGACGAGGCGGGTTGTGTTGGTGGCTTTCATGTGTGACCTTGTGTAGCGGAACCTCCTGCGCCGGCCGGTCGCGCGATCGGCCGGATCACGAAAGATTGGACACAAAGCGGCGCGGGCCGCCCACGGGGATTCCGCCCTGTTCGGCCCGGGGCTCGTCGGGGCGCCGGGGCAAGTGGGTTTGAATCCCCGTGGCGTGCCGGGCCGCGAATGCCGAGAATCGTGGTCGGCATGGAGAGCTCGCGATGTCCAAGCACATGGTTGTCTGGATTGATCACCGGGTAGCGCAGGTTGTCGATGTGGAGCACGGGGCGGCGGGCTCGGTATTCATCATTGAATCGGGGATGGAGCGGAGGCACCGGGCGATGGGCGTGCAGGGTGTGCCGCCGCCCGGGCATATCGGGGGCGATCCGGAGCACACCTACGACAACCGGCGGAGGGGAGAGCTGGGCCGGTTCCTGGCCCGCGTGAAGCGGGCGCTGCGTGGGGCGGACGGGATCGTGGTGCTGGGCCCGGGGCTGGCCAAGACGGAGCTGCACCGGGTGCTGAGCGCGGACCGGCGCATGCGCGGCGCGGTGGTGGGGGTGATGCCCGCGGCGCGGATGACGACGGCGCAGATGCTGAAGCGGGCCCGGCCGCGCCTGGAGGCCGACCAACCGCCGCGGTTCCGGGCCGAGGCGATCACGCCTCGACGTAGCCTTCGCGGATCGCGTACCTGACGAGTTCGGGCCCGGTGTGGATGCCCAGCTTGTTCATGATGCGTTCGCGGTGACCATCGATGGTCTTGGCGCTGCGGCAGAGCGTTTTGGCGATCTCGGCGCGGGAGAGTCCGCGGCCGATGAGGCGGAGCACCTCGAGCTCGCGCTCGGTGAGCGTCTCTGACCGCGCGGAGGGGGCGCGGGCCGGGTCGCTGCGGCGCGGCGCGATGGGCTTGCAGCGTTCGGCGACCTTGGGTCCAAAGGCGAACTCGCCGTGCGCTGCGCGACGGATGCCCTCGGCGAGGGCGTCGGGGTCGTCGCTCTTGGAGAAGTAACCCCAGGCGCCGGCCTTGAAGGCGGAGTTGATGTAGTGGTCGCGGATGAAGGCGCTGAGGAACACCACGCGTGTATCCGGGCACTGGCGGCGGATGTCATCGGCCGCCTCGAAGGGATCGGCTCCGGGCATCTCGATGTCGAGGAGGACGATGTCGGGCTTGAGCTGTTTGACCTGCTGGACCAGCCCGTCGGCGGATGAGAGGCGGCCCGCGAACTGGAGGTCGGGCTCGAGTTCGAGGCGTGCCTTCAACCCCTCGGCGAGGAAGGCGTGGTCATCGACGCAGAGCACACGGATGATTCTGGCACTCATGGCGAAGCCTCCTTGACCGCCGAGAGCGCATCGGCGATGCCTTGGCGGATCTTTTCGAAGTCGTTGGCGTTCTCGATGATGATGGCGCCGGTGCGTTGCCATTCGGGCCCGCCCGCGCCGAATAGGACAACGCGCCGGTCGGGGCGGCCCTTGAGGAACTGGCGCGCGGAGCGGAGAGCGACGGCGGACGGTTCGGTGAGCAGGACGCGGGTCGACCGGCCCGGTGCGGCGGGCGGGGTGTGCACTTCGTAGCCGGCGGCGCGGAGGAAGGCGGCGACGAGCGTAGCGGTCCGCGGGTCGGCGACCGAGAGCATCGCCTCGGGGGGGGACGCGGAGCGGCTGCGGGCAGCGGGGCGGGGCGGCGAGCCGACGGCCGGAAGCTCGAGCGTGACGGTGGTGCCGCGGCCCGGGGTGGACTGGATGTCGACGTTCCCGCCAGCGGACAGGGCGACGCCGTTGACCAGCGAGAGGCCCAGGCCCGTTCCCAGGCCGCGCTTCTTGGTGGTGAAGAAGGGGTCGAGCGCGCGCCGGCGGACCTCATCGCTCATGCCGCAGCCGTCGTCGGAGACGGCGAGCCGGACGGTGGATTCGTCGTCGGCGGCGCTGGCGGCGAGGCGCACGTGGCCCTCGCGCGCGATCGCCGCGCCGGCATTGGAGAGCAGGTTGAGGACGGCCTGGGTGAGGCGGTGGGGGGCGACGCCGACAGGGGGAAGATCGAGGGGAATCCGGGTCTCGAGCTGGGCGTGGCGGGGCAGCGCCCGGCGCATCAGGACGCCGACCTGGTCCCACCAGTCGCTGATGTCGGTCGAGGCGGAGGAGGCATCGGCATCGGAGGGATCGAGGGCGAGGAGGCGGAGGCCGTCGGTGAGCTGCTGAAGGTAATCAACGGAGCGGCGGATCGCGAGGCATTCCTCGCGGACTTCATCGGTGAGCTTCGAGGCGTCGAGTGCATCGAGCCGGCAGCGGATGGGGAACAGGACATTGTTCATGTCGTGCCCGAGCCCGGCGGCGAGGGTGCCGATGGCGACAAGCCGGTCGGCCTGGCGGAGCTGCTCGTGGGAGCGCTCCAGTTCGGCCGTGCGCTCGGCGACGAGGGACTCGAGCTGGCGGCGGTGACGGTCGAGTTCATCCTCGGTGCGTTTGCGGTCGATGACCGGGCCCAGCGGCGCGACGGCGGCGCAGACCAGTTCGAGGACGCGTTGGCTCTCACCGCCCAGGCGGCTGTGGAGGAAGACCAGGACCGCCACGACTTCTTCGCCCGCCAGGACGGGCACCGCGACGGCGGCGTTGAGGCCCAGCGCGCCGGCTTCGGCGGCCCGGGTGCACCGCGGCTCGTGAGCCAGGTCCTCGAAGCACTCGACCTGCCGCGAGGACCACGCGCAGCCCGGCAGGCCTTCGCCGCGGCGCAAGGAGCGGCCGCGGGTGAGCCGGTCGAGCAAGTTGGCGGGCAAGCCCGGCGCGTGCCAGACAGGCGAATCGACGACGAGTTCGCCCGCGGAGTTGGGGAGCCAGGCTTCTCCGTAAGACCATCCGGTGGCGGCGCCGATGCGGCGGAGCGTCTCGGTCAGGGCGCTCTTGAGATCGCGGGACTGGCCGATGGCGACGGCCAGTTCCTGCAGCAGGCGGAGCTCGGACTCGGCGCGCTTGCGATCGGAGATATCGCGGATGATGGCGGTGAAGATGGGGCCGGGCTGGCCCGGCACTTCGACGCGGGCGACGGAGATCTCGATGGGGAAGCGGTGGCCGTCGCGGCGGACGCCCTCGAACTCGCGCGGGCGGCCGAGGATGTTGGTGGCGCCGGTGTGGTGGTAGTTGACGAGGTACCGGCCGTGCGAGGAGGCGTGCGGCTCGGGCATCAGGATGGAGACGTTGCGGCCGACGAGGGCCCCGGGCGAGTACCCGAAGACGCGCTCGGCGGCCGGATTGACTTCCCGGATGATGCCCGTTGCATCGATCGTGACAATGGGGTGGATTGCCGAGAAAACGATGGCGCGATAGCGGCCTTCGTGGTCCGGGCCGGGGTTTGGGATTGAGTTCGGGGCCGGGTTCGGGGTCGGCTGAGGGGGAGGGGCCGCGGTTTCAGCGGTTGGTTGATCCGGGCTGGCCGAGCAGGCGCTCATGAATTCCCCCAAGGAACCTGCCGCAGCATAGGGGTGGGTCCGAGTCGCGGACACGAGTCAGGGGCGCGGATTGAGGGGTGAACTCCTCGGGAACAGGGTGGAATCCCCTATCGCACGGACAAATACCCGAGTTCGGTGACCGAAGGCGGTGCCGAGAACCAGCAGAAGGCAGACAATCCATATAGCTGCGGCTTGTGGTCATGGGTGGCCCGGGCCGGAGGCGGACGAAAGGAGCGGATGCATGGACCGGCTTCGTTCGATCGTCGTGGGGGTGGACTTCAGCGAAGCATCGGCGGTGGCGATGAGACAGGCGCAGCGGCTGGCGCTGTGGAGCACGGCGACCGTTCACCCGGTGCACGTGGCGTTCCCGCCCGTCGAGTTCGTGCCCGACCCGGTGTTCTATCCGCTGCCGATGGTGCCCGCCGAGGATGTGGTGGCGGACGCCAAGGCTGCCTGGGCCGAGTTCGGCAAGGATGTGCCGGGCCGCGCTGCGCTGGGGCTCGAGATCATCGTGGGCCAGCCGCTGGCGGAACTCCAGCGATTCGCGAAGGAGCGCGGGGCGGACCTGATCATCGTCGGGGCTTCGCAGGCGTCGGGGCGAGGCGTGGGAACATTCGCGGCGGCCTGTGTTCGGCATCCGGCGTGCAAGGTGCTCATCGTGCGGGAGTCGACGCCGGGGGTGTTCCGCCGCATGGTTGTCGGCGTGGACTTCTCGGACAACTCGGCCCGGGCGCTGGAGGCGGCGGCGCGGTTCGCCGCGCAGGACAGCGCGGACGTGCGGATCGTGCACATCTTCAGCCCGCCGTGGAAACGCTCTCGGGCCAGAGCGACAGACGCGCTCTCGGATGAGCAGTTCCGGGAGCGGTACCGCGATGCGTTGAAGGGTCACCTGCGGGCGTTCTGCGAAAAGACGGTCGCGGAGATGGCCTACCTGCGCCCGCGCTACGAAGTCCACGAGGATGACAGTCCGGGGCGTGGATTGCTGGCGGCGATCGCGGGAGCCGACCTTGTTGTCGTGGGCACGCACGGGAGGTCCAACCTGCGAGAGTTCCTGCTCGGCCGCACCACCGATCGGGTCCTGCGGGAGGCCGCGTGCTCGATCCTTGCGGTCCCGGGCTGCGCCGCGTAACCGGTCGCGCAGCGGACGTCGGCGTCGTCCGCCCCGCGTGGGCGTACGCTTGGTCCGCCGATGGCCGACCCGAGCGACAGACTGCCGGTGCTGCAACGCCGCGAGGAGATCCGCGGCGTGATCGAGCGCCACCAGGTCGTTGTGTTGTGCGGGGCGACGGGCTCGGGCAAGACCACTCAGCTTCCGCAGATCTGCCTGGACATGGGCCTGCCGGGGCTGATCGCCCATACGCAGCCGCGGCGGCTGGCGGCCCGGGCCGTCGCGGCGAGGATCGCCGAGGAACGCGGCGAGCCGCTCGGCGGCGTCGTCGGGGTGAAAGTCCGGTTCCACGACCAGACCAGCCGCAGGACTCGCATCAAGGTGCTGACCGACGGCATGCTGCTCGCGGAGCTGGCGGCGGAGCCCGACCTGGCGTCGTACGGAACCATCATCATCGACGAGGCGCACGAGCGGTCTCTCAATATCGATTTCCTGCTCGGTTACGTGCGCGGGCTTCTTGATCGCCGGCGAGATCTGAAGCTGATTGTCACCTCGGCCACGATCGACCCCGGCCGGTTCAGCCGGCACTTCGGCGGCCCGTCGCGAGCGCCGATCATCGAGGTCTCCGGGCGGCTGTTTCCGGTTGAGGTGCGCTACCGCCCGTCGGAGGAGGGCGATGGGGGTGGAGCGGGGGCGGAGCTGATCGCGGATGCCGTGGAGGACCTGCCGGGCGGGCGGGGGGATGTCCTGGTGTTCCTCCCCGGCGAGCGTGAGATTCGGCAGGCGGCGGATGCGCTGCGCCGGCGTGGAGGAGGCGTTGAAATCCTGCCGCTGTTCTCTCGCCTGAGCGAGCAGGAGCAGGACCGGATCTTCCATCCCAGCGGCGGGCGGCGCGTGGTGCTGGCGACGAACATCGCGGAAACATCGCTGACCGTCCCGGGCATCCGGTACGTGGTTGATACGGGGCTTGCGCGGCTGGGGCGGTACGACCCGGAACGGAAGATCCAGGGCTTGCCGATCGAGGAGATCTCGCGTGCCTCTGCGGATCAGCGGGCGGGCCGCTGCGGGCGAATCGAGGCGGGTGTCTGCGTGCGGCTGTATTCCGAGACGTCGTACCGGGCCCGGCCGGCGTTCACGGAGCCGGAGATCAAGCGGACGAGCCTGGCGAGCGTAGTCCTGCGCATGAAGGCGCTGGGCCTGGGGCGGGTTGAGGACTTTCCGCTGCTGGACCCGCCGGAAGCAGCGGCGATCCGCGATGGGCACGAGACGCTCTTTGAGCTCGGCGCGGTCGGGTCGACCGATCACGATGCGCCGCTGACGGACATCGGGCGGCGGATGTTCGCGATTCCAGTAGATCCACGGATCGCCCGGATGCTGCTGGCCGCGGAGCAGGCGGGGGCGCTCGAGCACATCACGGTGCTGGCAGCGGCGCTGTCCATCCAGGACCCGCGGGAGCGGCCCGGCGGCCGACAGGATGAGGCGGACCGGGCCCAGGCGGTGTTCAGGAACGAGCGGAGCGATTTCCTGACGCTGCTGCAGCTGTGGGACCAGTACCGGCACGCCGAGGAGTCGATGACCCGAGGCGGCCTGACGGGTTGGTGCCGCGACCACTTTCTGTCCCCCTCTCGCATGCGGGAATGGGGGGAGATGATCGCTCAACTCGCGCGGGTTTGCGCGGAACAGGGCATTCGAGGGGGCGCTGCGTCAGCGACAGAGGATTCGATTCACAGTGCCCTGCTGACCGGGCTGATCTCAAACGTCGCCTGCCGCGAGGGTGAAGCCGGATCGTTCGAGTACCGGGGCGTGAGGGGGAATCGACTCCAGATCTTCCCTGGGTCGGTGCTGTTCAAGCGGGCGCCCAAGTGGATCATGGCGGCGGAGCTTGTGCAGACGAGCAAGCTGTTTGCGCGCACGGTCGCGAAGATCGAACCGGAGTGGATCGAAGCGCTGGCGGGCCACATGTTCCGGCACCAGGTCTCTGATGCGCATTTCGATGCGGATGCCGGGGAGCCATCCGGCTGGGAGCGCGTCACGATGAGCGGCATCGTGGTCGTGCCGCGACGGCGGGTGCTGCTCGCGCGGATCGATCCGGCGGCATCCAGAGAGATCCTGATCAGGGACGGCCTGGTGCGCGGCAGATGGAATGCAGACCTCGGGTTTGTCGCGCGGAATCGTGCGACGATGGAGGATGCTCGCGGCGTCGAGGCCCGGCTGCGTCGTCGTGATGTGCTGGTTCCGGAATCGGGACTGGAAGCCTGGTTTGATCGCCGCATTCCATCGGGGATCGCTGATGGGGCCTCGCTGTCGGCGTGGTATCGCGAAGGGGAGCGCAAGGGAATCGATAGCCTGAATCTGTCGCTGAGCGATGTAGTACGAGGCGAATCGCGGCGTGCGCTGGACCCCCTTCAGTTTCCGGCGGCGATCTGCATCGCCGCGCGGCCCGGCGCGGCGGAAGCCGCCTTGGTCTACCGGTGGGCGCCGGGGCAGGAGGATGATGGTCTGACGGTGACGGTGCGGCTCGAGCAGTTGCCGGAAATCGAAGCGGATCGGCTGGACTGGCTCATCCCGGGCTGGCTTGAGGACCTGCTGGTCGCGCTGTTCAAGACACTGCCGAAGTCCGTTCGGGCCCAGGTCGAGGCCGGGAGCGATCTGTCCGCCACCGCGAGATCCTGCGCTGGAGTGATGTCTTTCGGTGTCGGCCCGCTGCGGGGGGCGCTCTCCGAGGCGTTGCAGGTGCTGCTTGATGTGCGCGTGCGTCCGGAGGAGTGGGCGTTCAAGTCCTTGCCGACGCACCTGCGCATGCGGGTTCGAGTGGTGGACGAGGTCGGGCGAGAACTCGGGGCGGATCGAGACGTGTCGGCGCTGCTGACGCGATTCGCGGGGCGACTACGCCGGTCCCAGGCGACCCGCGAACGGGCGGGGTTCGAGCGGAGGAATCTCGTCGAGTGGAGCTTCGGCCCGCTGGTCGAGCGTATCGAAACGGAGTCGGGAGTGCGTTTTCCGGTGCTCCTCGATGAGGGCGACTCGGTAACGTTTACCTTCGTGGGTGAAGCCGGGGAGGCCGGAGCGCTGAATTACCGCGGCGTGCGGAGGTTGCTTGCGCTCGCGTGTGGGGATGAGATCGCGTATTACCTCGAGGCCATGTCGTCATGGCCGGAGATGGTCCGCCGCTTTTCGCAGTTGGGCGATGAGGCCGGGCTGAGGGCCGACCTGGCCGGGCTCATCGCGGACCGGACCTTTCTGGAAGGGCAGTCGCTGCCTCGCTGCGACGAGGAGTTCCAAGCCCGGCTGGCGGGGCAGCGCGGCCGGCTTGCGACGGGGGCGAGAGAGGTCGGAGAGGCGGCGGCCCGTGTCCTGGAGGCGAGGCAGAGTCTGGCCCAGCGGCTGTCCGGGGGAACACCGCGGCTGTGGGCCGGGAGCGTCGCGGACATCCGCGAGCACGCGGCGTTCCTGATGCCGCGTGGGTTTCTGCGGGCGCTGGCGTGGGATCGGGTGAGGCACTATCCGCGTTACGTGGAGACGATGCGGACCCGGCTGTTCGCCTTGCGCGAAGAGGGAATGCGGGCCGAACGCAGCGCTCTTGAGCGGGTCGGGCCTCACTGGAAGCGATTCACAGCGTGGGTGGCGAACCGGATGTCCGCCGAACGCGAGAGGTCCATCAGCGCAGGCGATGGGGTGGAGAAGAAGACGTCGGGCAAGGCGCCGCTGCCGCAGGCCCGGCGCGCAGCGCCCGTCGTCAATGTCGATGCGGGCGAATGGGCGATCCGTCCTGGCCGAATGCCGGCCGCGGTTGAAGGATACCGCTGGGCGCTCGAGGAGTACCGTGCGATCCTGTTCGGCGCCGGCCCGGCGAAGAGCTGCGCCGCTGAAGAGCGGGAGCTTCATCGCCTGTGGTCGCTGGTCGAGGCCGGTCACCGTCCTGAATGAACCGGCATTCACTCGCGATTCATGCCGGTGCATGGCCCGGCGCTCGTACGTAGGCATGTCAGTTCGCTTGCCACGGCGCCGCGTGTGGATGGGCGGGAAGCTGCCCCGAGCCGAGACGCGGGACTCAACAACCTGTGACGAGGCGCGCAAGATCGGACCAGGGTTCGGCGGCGATGGCGGCGGGCTCGACCACGGAGACAGATCATGAGAACTGTGAACAACGGGCGAGCGCGGAAGATGGATCCGGTTCGTGTTCTGGCTGGTGATGTCGCGGCCATCAAGCGCGACATCGGGAACTTGATCAGCGCCGGGGCGGAATCGACTACGGCGAAAGCGAAGGAAACTGCGGCGATGGCCCGGCAGCAGATCGAAGATGCGCGTAGCGCGCTGGGACGCAGCGCAGCGCGCAGACCGGTAGCAACGATCGCGGTCTCGATGGTCGCCGGAATGGCGGCGGCGAAGCTGCTGGGATGGGCGATGCGTCGTTGACCGCGGGACGCCGCGGGTGCGGTTCTCCGTGTGTGCGGCTCTTCATCGGCCGGCGGTCGATGAAGAGCCATTTGATCAGTGGCGGGCGGAGGTGCGGTGATGGATCCCGAGCAGGTCGATCCTGACGAACTCGGCCGACGGCGGGTGAGCCCGGCGGTTACGGAGTCACCTGAGGCAGCCGAGCGGGCCGAACACGTAGAGCCTGAAGAAGCGGCGCACGTGTTCATCATGCCGGGCCCGCGCGAAGAGGTGGCGGAGGAAGTGGCGGCGGAGGGTGTGGAAGGCAGGCCGGCGGATGTGCGTGCCGGGCCGCGGATGCTGTGGAGCGAACTGGCGATCATGGGGGCGCTTGTGGCGGCGGCGGCGGTGGCCTTTGGCGTCTGGCTCGGCTGGTTAGCCGGGCTGGCCGCGATGGCGTTCGGCCTGCTGGCCTTGGTGTTCAACCCGGTGGTGGGGGCGACCCTCAACCGCGCCCACGACCGCGATGTAGTGGCCCATCGCCGGACACGCCGGACCTGAGCCCGCGCGGGCCGGCGCGGATGAGGGTGGTTTCACCAACAGATCACGCGCAGCGCAGGACTTCCGCCCGAGGAGTGTCGACGTGCTGACGCCACCCCGGTGCCGGGCACAATTTCAAGAAGGAGCAGAATCATGAGCAAAGACAGCCTGATTACCGGCGTGTTCACCACCAGCGAGCGGGCCGCCCAGGCGATCGACGCGTTGACGCAGGGCGGCGTCCCGCGGGATTACATCAGCATCGTGGCGGCCGAGGGCACAAAGGTGGAAGCTTTCGGGATCCAGAAGCAGACCAAGGCGGGCCAGGGCGCTGCGATCGGCGGGGGGATCGGCGGGGCCGTCGGCGCGCTGGTGGCCGGCTTCACCGCGGTGGGCGCGCTGGCGACGTCCGGGATCGGCCTCATCGCGGCCGGCCCAATCGTGGCGGCACTGGCGGGGGCCGGCGCTGGCGCGGCCGCGGGCGGAGTGCTTGGCGGGCTGGTCGGTCTGGGTATCCCCGAACACCAGGTGAAGTTCTTCCAGGATGCCCTGAACAAGGGGTCGGTGCTGGTCGGTGTGAAGTCCAGCGGCGGAAACCGCGAGTTCATCGAAAGCACTCTGGACCGCTTCGGGGCGGAACGGAGCGTGACGAGCGCAGCGGTCGGCCCCGGCGCCGCGGCCCGAGTATCGGGCGGCGGCGTCTCGCCCGAGGAATGGGCCGAGGGCAATCCGCTGCGGCGGTTGTTCATCGAGCAGGTGCAGGACATGTACTACGCCGAGCAGCAGCTGGTGGACGCGATCCCGAAGCTCCGCGACCAGGCGAGTCATCAGGACCTGGCCCGCGCGTTTGACGGCCACCTCGGCCAGACGAGGGGCCACGTTCAGCGTCTCGAAGGGCTGTTCGCGGACCTGGGTGTGAAGGCCAAGGCTGTCAAGTGCCCCGCGATCAACGGGATCATCTCCGAGAGCAAGGAGCTGATGGCGATGGACACCACCCCGGCCTTGAGGGATGCGGCCTTGGTTTGCGCCGCCCAGAAGGCCGAGCATTACGAGATCGCGACCTACGGGTGCCTCCGGGCGTACGCCGAGGCCCTGGGGCTCTCGGCGGCCGCGGAGACGCTGCAGCAGACACTCAGCGAGGAGGTTGAGGCCGACCGTGTGCTGAGTGAGCTGGCGGAGCGGCACCTGAACCCGATGGCGGCGGCGCCGATGGGGGCGTCGACGACAGAATCGAAGCCCGCCGCTCGTGTCATGTTCTGAGGCATCATTCGCGGGGCGCGTACAACGCGGGATACCCGCGATATTCCACAGGAGGTCTAACGCGATGAACTGGGATCAAGTCGAGGGCAACTGGAAGCAGTTCAAAGGCAAGGTCAAGGAGAAGTGGGGGAGGATCACGGATGATGAGCTGGATGTGATCAGCGGCCGCCGGCAGCAGCTCGAAGGCGTCATCCAGCGCAAGTACGGCAAGACAAAGGAGGAGGTGCAGAGGGAAGTGGACGAGTTCTGCACCGCCTGCAGCCGCGACTGACGCTGAATGGACCGGCTCTGGGGCGAGTTTCAACGGGTCGGCCGGGGCGCGGCCGGCCCGTTTACCTGCGCACGGGTCGGGGAGACACGGTCGGGAGCCGCGCGAGGCAGCCAGATCGAGAACTCGCAGCCGCGCTCTTCAAGGTTGTGAACGGTAATGCGGCCGCGATGAAGCTCCGCGATGCCCTGCGCGATCGAGAGACCCAGCCCGTGCCCGCGGCCCAGCTGCTCCTCGCCGGGCGCCTGCACAAAGCGATCGAACAGCTTGTCGATGAGCGGGCCGGGAACGGCGGGGCCGAAATCGCGAATGCGGATGACACAGCCGCCGTTCTCCTCGAAGACCCGGATGGACACCTGGTGATGCTCCGGGCTGAACCGGATCGCGTTGCGGATCAGGTTGTCGATCATGACGCGCAGGAGCTCCGGGCTGCCGGAAATCAGCAATAGCTCGTCGGTGTCCGCCAGGTCGGGCACCAGGGTCACGTTGTACTGCCGGGCCATCTTGTTGCTGGCCTCGACCGCGTCCATGACAGCTTCGTTGAGCACGCACATCTCAACGGACCCAAGTGTGGTCTTGCCTCCGCGGATCTTGGTCAACGTCAGGAAGCTCTCGACCATGCTTCCCAGGCGCCGCATCTCCTCGACCACGCTCAGCACAAAGCGCCGGGCATCCTCCGGGAGCTGGTCGGGCCGCAGGGTCTGGGCTTCGGTGAGCAGCACAGCGATGGGAGTCTTCAGTTCATGTGAGACACTCGACACGAAGCGGTCCTGGGCCTGGAACGCCTGCAGAAGCTTGGCCCGGGTCTCGCTGAGGTCGGCCTGGAGGGCCGCGAGCTCCGGCGCCGGGCTCGGTGTGGGCGCGGCCTTGGTCAGAGATTCGGGGGAGAGAGTCCCGGCCAACTGCCGAAGATGGCGGATCGGGGCGGTGGCGATGCCCGAGACGAGCCAGCCGGCGACGGCCGCCGCGATGGCGCCGACCGGGATGGAGAGGCCCAGCACCCAGGCGTATACGTTGACCAGGGATTCGTAGTGCTGATCGGTCATGGCCGCCAGCAGCGTGAACCGGCGGTCGTCCGCGGCTTGAAGGGGGAGGGCGAGGTAACGGCACTCACTGTCGGGCCCGGCGGCGAAGCCGGGCAATCGACCGCGGGCCGGGGACACCTGCGGGCGGCCATCTGACGCGGCGCTGATCGAACTGAACGGTACCGGCGGCCTGCGATTGGACACCAGCGGCACGCCTTCCTGGCTATAGAGGATGACGACGAGGTGCTCCGCATCGGCGATGCGGTCGGTGTTGCCCGCGATGCGGTCGAGCTCGCGGTCGGTCAGCGAATACTCCGCGTCCCGGATGCCGGCGGCCGTGGCGTCGGCGCGCTGCTGGAGGAGCGAGTTGGAAGCACGGACAACGGCCTGACGCTCGTAGAGGAAGATCGCGGCGCCGAGCGCCATCTGGAGCGCCGTGCAGACGGCGAGCATCCAGAAGGTCAGCTTGAGTCGGAGTGAGTGGCGGCTGTCCGCGAGGATGTGGGGCAGCGCCACCGACATCACACATCATCCACAATGCCGAGCCGGTAGCCGACGCCCTTGATGGTGTGGATCAGCTCCCGTGTGAAGCCGCGGTCCACCTTCTTTCGCAGCGAGGAGACGTAGACATCCACCACGTTGCTGCTGGGCTCGAAGTTCATATCCCAGATCTTCTCCCCGATCTGAGTCCTGGAGAGCACGCGGTTGGGGTTCCGCATCAGGTACTCGAGCAGCATGAACTCCTTGTTCGACAGCTCGACAGTACGGCCGTCTCGCTTGGCCACGCGGGTGTAGAGGTCGAGCTCCAGGTCATCACACTTGAGAAACCGGGACTCGGAGGCATCGCCCCTGCGGAGCAGGGCGCGGACCCGGGCGAGGAGTTCTTCAAACTCGAACGGCTTGGTGAGATAGTCATCGGAGCCGGAGTCAAGCCCCTGGACCTTGTCGTCCGTCGAGCTCAGGGCGGTCAGCATGAGGACCTTGGCCTTGACGCCCCGGCGGCGCAGGTTCCGGCAGACCTCCACGCCGTCGCGATCGGGCAGCATCAGGTCCAGCAGGATGAGGTCGTAGATCCCCGAGGCCGCGAGATCTTCTCCTTCGCAGCCCGTGTGGGAGGTATCCGCCGCGAATCCGTGCTCCTGAAGTCCCTTCTGGACGGCTGCCGCCATCTTGGGATTGTCCTCGATGACAAGTACGCGCATGGGGACGGTCTCCGAGAAGGAAGAACAGCGATCACAATCCAGCGTGAGTATAGAGGAGAGATGCGATTCCGCACAGGACGCGCGCCCGGATTGCTGCGTGGGCAACATGAACAGACTTTTATGAGGGGCTCACCCCGCGGTCATCCCGTGCGGGGATGGTTGTGCGTATCCCATTCGAGGCAAGCC
Source organism: Phycisphaerales bacterium (assembly GCA_020849615.1). Classification (GTDB taxonomy): domain Bacteria; phylum Planctomycetota; class Phycisphaerae; order Phycisphaerales; family UBA1924; genus JADLFW01. Next base: position 113,101 of record JADLFW010000033.1, on the reverse strand, counting down.
GTCGGCCCAGCGGGGGTCTGTGAGCGGCGGCGAACCGACAGGAGAACAGACATGAGAACCAGCACCTCATTCCGCGCCGCAGCCGCACTCGTCCTCGCCGCATCTGCCGGGACGTTGATGGCCCGCCAGCCCGACGACCGGGGCGCTCGGCCCGCGGCGATTGCGACCGACCGGAGTCACCCCGACCTTCGGTCCTGCACCTGGCTGAGCGGACGCGACGTGGTGAATACCAACGGAGAGGAGATCGCCGAAGTGTCGGATCTCATCCTCGATCGTGGTTCCGGGCGCATCGAGCATGCGATATTGAAGACCGGCACCATCCTCGGGCTCGGCGGTCGCCAGATCGCGATCCCGTACCGCGAGCTGCGCTGGGATGCCGCGGCCGACAAGCTCGCCCTTCCGATGACCCGGGAGCAGCTCGAGCAGTATCCGGAGTTCTCAGCAGACGCGTGGACCGGGCTTCGCGAGGGCAAGGACGCGGATGACCGGCTCCGCGGCAGGCTGCAGCCGGACGCGGAGCGGCCCGCCGATGCCTACGCCGGCGCGCTCGAAGGAGCCTCACGCGAACGGATCGAGGGCGAGGTGACTTCGGTGCACAGAACGCGCGGAACTTACGGGGAGCAGGTGGAGATCGAGGTCAAGACCGCGGCCGGTGAGACCCGCCGGGTCGCCCTGGGTCCGTCCTGGTTCGTCAACGGCGGTGCGGCTGCGCCCATGCGGGGAGACAAGGTGACGATCGAGGCGATGTCACTGCCGCGGGATCCGGGCGGCCTGTGGGTGGCCAGTTCGCTCCGCAGCGGCGAGCGCGAGCTGGTGCTCCGCGAGAGCGGTGGCGCTCCGCTGTGGACCATGAAGTCAGCCCGATCGGACGGGCACGAGTACGGCACTCCCTACTGGCGGTACGTTCTGCTGAGTGACATCCGTGGGCAGCGTGTTGACTGCCGCGGAGTAGAGTGCGGCAAGGTCGATGACGTGATCCTGGCGAGCCGGTCTGGCGAGATCGCGCTGCTGTCGATCGACCCCAACGAGAACTTCCTCGGGATCGCCGACACCAAGCGGCTGGTGCCGTGGTCGGTCGCCACCGTGGGGCTGGATGGGACGGTGAGGGTCGATGCCTCCAAGGAGATGGTTCTGGCGAGCCCGGAGACCCCCTCGGACCTGTCCACCCTGAACACCGGCACTTTCCCGGACCAGGTGTACCGAGCCTATGACGTCCCGCCCCCGCAACTGGGCACCGGCGCCATGCACGGCGCCGAGGGCCGCGGTGGGCCCGGCGATGCGTGGGGCCGCAGAGGCGCGATCCTGGCGTCCTCCGACGCCACGACGCAGAAGACTGTGGATGGCAAGATAGTCGAGATCACCGAGGTGAAGTTTGATGGCGGGGCGGCGCCGGCCCGCGCCATCAAGGTGTCAACCTCGAGCGGTGAGGAAACCGTTCTGCTGGGCCCGGCGTGGTACATGGACAATCAGGAGCTCGGCTGCCGCACCGGCGATCCCGTGAAGGTGGAGGCGCGACGGGTCACGGTGGGCGGCCGCACGTTCCTGCTGGCCCGGTCCGTGGACCACAACGGCAAGTCGGTTGTCCTGATCGACCAGAGCGATCAGCCTGTGTGGGATCGCCGCTAGATAACCCCTGGGGAGCCGACCTATGCCCCGAGATTTCCGATCCAAGAAGCCCGCAGTGGATTCGGCCCGGCTGTGCGACGCGGCCGATGCGATTCTTCAGGCCCTCCATTCCGAACAGGGGCGGCGGGGTGTGGTGCGTGTGCTGGTCATTGATCCCGGCGCCGCGGGGATCCGACCCGGCTTCACGCTCTCTGAACTGACAGAGGCGATGAGCATGCTGCTTCGGCTGGGAGTGGTCGAGCCGGTACCGCGCGAGCCATAGGTCCGGTGGAGTGCGTGAACAGCCGTCCGAGCGCGGGCGGAACGGCGAAAGCCGGGCCGCCCGTTTCGGGCCCGCAGCAGGGCCCATTCGTGACTGTGATCATTGAGGAGCAGATACCCATGTTGAAGCAGCTTGAAACAGGTCGCGTGCTCGCGAACGGCCGCCGCGTCGGGCTCGGGCTGATCGCCGCCGGCATCCTCGCCGCCGTGCTGACGGCGTGCAACACCACCGAGGGTGTCGGCAAGGACATCAAAAGCGCGGGCGAAGGCATCGAGGACACGGCCCGAGACGCCAAGAACTGACCAAGACCGCCGGGGCATACGAAAGGAGTCGTCACATGTTGCAGTGGGCACTCGCGTTCTTCATCATCGCGATCATCGCCGCGATCTTCGGGTTCGGCGGCATCGCCGCGGGAGCGGCGAGCATCGCGCAGGTGCTGTTCTTCGTCTTCCTGGTCCTGTTTCTTGTGTCGCTGATCGCTGGATTGATGAGGAGCGGCAAGCCGACGGTGTAGCGCCCGTCGGGCGAATCGGGCGCGTGGGTGAGGAGCGAAGCATGTTGTGCATCACGACGACGCCGGCGGTGCTGCGGCACCTGCGATCTCTCATCGCTGGCAACTTGGACAGCGCACAGGGATTGGCACGCGCGGCGGATTGCTCGCGGAGCCCGGCTCTCGCCCGCACGCTCCGGGCGTGCGCGGTGACACGGGAGGAGTTCGCCGTGGAGCTGCGTTCGGTCCTGAAGGCCCTGGGTGACGCCGATGCTGTCTCGGTGCCGACGCGGGCTCCACGCTGGTGGGCCGAGCTGGATGACCTGGCTCAGCGCGGCGGCGACCGCGCGGTGCTCAACGGGGTGCTCCGTGCAGAATCATGGATCAGGAACGCGTACAACGCGGCGGTGAGAGAGGGCGGCGCCGACGAGCTGGTGGATGTGATTCAGCGGCAGGCCGAGAGCACACGGCGTGTGGAAAGCCACCTCCGCCTGCTGCGCGAAGTGCCGCGGTTCCTGTCGGAGTGAGCGCCCGCGGCGCAGCGCGAGCGGGGTGTGCCTATGCGAGGGAGCGGATAATGCTGAGGAGCGATGAAAGTGCGGGCTGGCGCGGGCCATCACGGCCCGGCAAGGTACGGCCCATGATTCTCCTGTGGGCTCTCGGAGTGCCGATCCCGATCATCCTGATCCTGCTGCTCATGAGGGGCTGCTTTGGCTGAGTGACGAACTCGGAGCGGCTTGCCGGCGCTCGGCCGCGCGGGCGTGCGCCTCCAGTCCTTCGAGCCGGGCGAGCCGTATCGCATCACGGGTGGATGAATCGGCGGACGCGGCCTCACGCCGCAGCCACGTGCGGGCCCGAAGGAAGGTGAACACCGAAAGGCCGCTGCGGTACCGCGCAGACCCGCCGGTGGGCAGCACGTGATTCGGCCCGGCGCCGTAGTCGCCCAGCACTTCGGCGGAGCGAGGCCCGATGAAGACCGTGCCGGCATTGCGGATCCGCGCCGCGACGCCCCGGGCGTCGCGGGTCATGATCTCCAGGTGCTCCGGGGCCAGAAGGTCGCAGACACTCAGCGCATCGTCGAGCGTCGTGGTAATCACCGCCGCACCGTTGCGGAGCGCCCGCGCGGCCGTCGTTGCGGTGGAAAGCGTCCGGAGCTGCGCGGCGAGCGCCGCATCCACATCCCTGGCCAGCGATGCATCCGGTGTAATCAGGTACGGGACCGCATCGTCATCGTGCTCGGCTTGGGCGAGCAGGTCGGCGGCGATCAGTCCGGGGTCGGCGGTGTCGTCCGCAAGGACAGCCAGCTCCGACGGGCCGGCCAGCATGTCGATCCCGACAGCTGAAGAGACCAGGTACTTCGCCGCCGTCACCCACTTGTTGCCGGGCCCGGCGATGATACCGCACTTGGGAACAGCGATGCCGAACGCCATCGCGGCGATGCCGTGGGCGCCGCCGGCGGCGAGCACTCCGGAAGCGCCCGCGATGCCCGCCGCGGCCAGCATGAGATCGGAGGGGTTCGGCGTCGCCACCCAGATCTCCCGCACGCCAGCGACGCGCGCGGTCACGGCCGTCATGAGCACGGAGGAAGGCAGGGGGAATCGCCCGCCAGGGGCGTAGCAGCCGGCCCGCTCAACCGGAATCAGATCATGGCCGGCCCGGCCGCCGGCGATCGGAATGCTCAGGGGCTGTAAGCAGGCCAGCTGCGCAGCGGCGAAGACTTCGATGCGGTCGGCGACCCGTTGCAGCAGGCCGCGGTCATCTTCGTCAAGTCGTGCGGTCGCATCGGCGAGGCATTGTGTGGTGCGAACCAGCGGCGAACCGTGCGCAAGCCCATCCCATCGCTCCGCGTACTGCCGTAGCGCAGCCTCGCCGCCCGCGCGGACGCCGGTCACGATGTCCTGTGCCGGGCCGATGATGTCGGCAGGAATCGGGGAGATCAGCCGCCCTGTCATTTCATCGGGGCGAACGCGAGGCAGGATGGTGCCGCTCATCGCCGGGCCTCCGGGCAAGTTCGCGAGGGTGAGATCAAGGGCTTCGCGTCGCCGGGCCTCCGAGTCACCACACCGTGCCGTCGATCCAGCTCAGCCGCCACGTCGGCCAGTGCGCCGCCCCGAGCCCGCAGCGAGACCAGCGCGAAGAACAGCACATCCGCCGCCTCTCGAACGGCTTCATCCGCCGTGGCGGCGGCGGTCAGTTCACCGCATTCCTCGGCGAGCTTGCGGGCCAGCAGCGCCGGGTCGGCGAGCAGGCGCGCAACGTAGGAACCCGAAGGCGCCGCGGCCGTGCGATCCCGGAGAAGCCGGTCGAGGCCGCTGAGGCCGCCGGCCCGGCCCCAGCAGGTCGCCGTACCGTTGTGACAGAAGCCGGGCCCGCGCTGCCGTACGGTGAATCGCAGGGTGTCTCGGTCGCAGTCGGCATCGATGCGAATCAGCTCCTGCGTGCACCCCGACTGCTCGCCTTTCTTCCACAGGTTCCGCCGGGAACGCGAGTAGTAGACACCGCGCGCGCGGTCGATCGCGAGGCGGAGGCTCTCGGAGTTGGAATAGGCCAGCCCCAGCGCTGTCCCCAACTCATCGACGATAACCGTCGGCCAGAGTCCATCGCCGCGGTCGGACACCAGCGGCGCCGCAAAGGCGTCGGCCAGGCCGAGCCGGCCCGTGTAAAGCGCCATGCCGACCTGGGCATCAGCCCCCATTCGATCGAGCATCAGGATGTCGTTGGATGTGGTGACACCGCCCGCGATCGTCACGCGCGCACCCTCCGCGGCGGAAACGATCTCGGGAACCAGGTCGAGGCGGGTGCCCTGCAGCATGCCCTCCTGCTCGACGAATGTAACCAGGAACCCACCGACCAGACCGCGTAGCTCGGTGATGCGGTCGAGAACGGTCCGGCCCGTGCCGCGTCGCCAGCCCTCGACAACAACTTCGCCGCGGTTGACATCCAGCGCGGCGATCACCCGTTCAGGTGGCAACTCGCGGAGGATACTCGGTGTCGCCGCTGTGCCCAGGATGACCTTGGCGGCGCCGGCATCCAGCCAGCGGCGTGCATCCGCGGCCGTCCGTATCCCGCCGCCGACGCGGCAGCGAGCCAGATCAAGCAAGTCTGCAATCACTTCGCGGTTGGACCCGCGTCCCAGAGCCGCATCAAGGTCGATGACCGCGACTTCTCCGAGCAAGCCGAAGCGGCGCGCGATGGGACGAGGGTCGCCGGCTTGCAGCGCGAGGTCCCGTCCGTTCACGAGTTGCACGGTTTGGTTCGCCATGAGGTCGATCGATGGCACTATCACAGCCGCACCTCCACTCCAAACCCGGACAAAGCCTGCTTGATCGCGCCGACGGACTTAACGCCCTCGTGGAAGATCGATGCCGCCAGCACCGCATCGGCTCCCGCGTCGAACGCGTCTTTCATGTGCCGGACTGTCGCAGCGCCGCCCGATGCGACCACCGGAATGCGAGTGGCCCCGCACACCGCTCGCAGGAGTTCAAGGTCATAGCCATCCCGCGTGCCGTCCCGGTCCCAACTCGTCAGCAGCATCTCGCCGGCGCCGAGTTCGCCCGCCTTGCGAGCCCACCTCACAGCGTCGAGTCCCGTGTCGAGCTGGCCGGAGCGGGTGAGGATGGTCCAGCAGAAAGCGGAACTGCGCCGCGCATCGGCCGCAACCACGACACATTGCGTTCCGTAACGGTCCGCGAGCTCGGTGATGAGCCCGGGGCGCTCCACCGCGGCCGAGTTCACGCACACGCGATCGGCGCCACGGTCGAGCAACCGTGATGCGTCATCGATGCTGCGCACGCCGCCACCGACCGTGAGCGGGATCGAGAGTGCGGCGCGGCATCGGGACACCACATCCGCGGCAGTGGCGCGGAGCGATGTTGTCGCGGAGATGTCCAGAATGATGATCTCATCGGCGCCCTGGGATGCGTACTCGGCGGCGAGGGCAGCTGGATCACCCATATCGCGAAGCCCGGCAAAGCGGATCCCTTTCACCACGCGCCCGTCGGTGACATCAAGGCATGGAATGATGCGCCGAGTCAGCATGTGACCTCCGTCCCCCGGGCCGCGGCCCGTGCCCAGGCCATCAGGACGCGAAGACCCCACGCCCCGGACAGTTCGGGATGGAACTGGCAGGCCAGTACCGGCCCGCGCTCGATGGCGGCAACAAAGCGGCCGGCGTGATCAGCCCAGGACGGCGACCAGCCGGGCGGGGCGGAGTCGATCTTGAATGAGTTGGCGAAATACGCGTAACCGGGCCCCACGAGGCCTTCGGGCCGCGACGGCTCGACCAGGTTCCAGCCCAACTGCGGCGTGCGGGCGTGAGCGGGGAACCGCGTGACAACCGTGCTCAGGAGCCCCAACCCCTTGACGCCGGGGGATTCCTCGCTTTCTTCGCAGAGCAACTGCAGGCCGAGGCAGATGGCCAGGAGCGGACGACCGGCCGACACACGCGACCGGATCGCATCTCCCAGCCCTGAACTCTCCAAGGCGCGCATCGCCGGGCCGAAAGCGCCAACTCCCGGCAATACGACCAGGTCTGCTTGGAGAACATCGGCGCAGCTATCCGTAATACGGGAGCCAACCTCCGCGCGGGCCAGCGCCGCCTGCACCGACGCCAGGTTCGCGCTGCCGGTCCCCACAATGGCGGCCGTGCGTGTTGAGTTCGTCAAAGCGTGCCCTTTGTGCTGGGGATCTCGTCGCCGCCTGTGAGAGTGATGGCTTGCCTGATCGCGAGCGCGAGCGCCTTGAACGCCGCCTCCGCCCGGTGGTGATCGTTGTCGCCTCTCAGCACATCCAGGTGGATGGCGGCCCGAAGTGAAGTCGAGAGCGACGCGACGGCGTGCCCGATGTTCTCGCAGGCGACCGCCCCGATCATCGGGCGTACGAGCCCCAGCAGCACAACGGAACAGGGGCGCCCCGACAGGTCAACGACCGCGCGGGCCAGCGCCTCATCCAGCGGCGCGTATGCCGAGCCGAAACGGGCGATGCCGCGGCGCTCGCCGAGCGCCAGATCGATCAACGATCCGAGAACCAGGGAGCAGTCCTCGATCGTGTGATGGTCGTCGATCTCAAGGTCACCGTCGCAGGTGAGCGTGAGGTCGATCCCCGAGTGCCGCGCCAAAGCTGTCAGAAGGTGATCAAAGAAGGCCAGGCCCGTGCTGATGTCGGCGCGTCCTGCACCGTCCAGGCGGATCTCGCCCCGGATGTCGGTTTCACGTGTTCGTCGTGCGAGCGTTGCCGTGCGAGCGGTTGTCATGCGAGCAGGTCCTCAAGTTGAGCCAGGCTGTCAAGCACCGCCGCCGGGCCCTGGGCGGCGAGCGCATCCGGTGAATCGCCCGGCGCTGGGATCCCGATCGGAACCACACCCGCCCGTCGGGCCGCGAACAGGTCGTCCACCGTGTCGCCGATCAGCCACGCGCGACTGACCCCCAGCCTGTCGAGCGCGCACTGCACCGGCGCCGGATCCGGCTTGGGAGCGGCGTCCTCCATGCTGACAACCGTTTTGAATAACTTCGCGACGTCGTGCCGAATCAGGAACTCCATCGCCTCCTGGCGCGGTCGGCCGGTGACGATGGCCAGAGGAATGCGGGAGGCCAGCCGTGTCAATACGGCCCGGGGCGGGATCAGAGATTCGTTCTCTCGAAGGCCGCTAGCGCCGTCGCGACCTTGGTAGTAGCCCTGAAATGCATCGATGATCCGGATCATGGGGACATCGACGCCCTTCTCGAGAAGAAGGCGGTGAGTCACGGCCCAGTCGTTGCTTGCGTTGCCGCCGGCCTTCGCGCGGCGGATGTCCTCGGAGGTGATGCGAGCGCCCATCGCCTCAGCGGTGAGCACGATGGCCCGGCGATAGGAGTTGGATACGTCGGCGAGCACCCCATCCATGTCGAACAGCAACGCCTGCGGTTGCAGCACGGCGAGCAACGCCGTCGAAGTGCGATTCGTGATGTCATCCCCGCCGGGGCACGAGATGCGGAGGTACGCGCCCAGCTCTGGGTCTCCTGGGTAGCCTCGAACCGCGATGCCAAGGGAGCTCATGGCCGCGCGCACCCAGTCGGCGTTGCGGAACCGCGCGAAGAGGAAGTTGGACTCCGAAGCACTGGCCTCGCACCCCAGGGAACGGAGTGTGGCCGCGAGCGACTGTCGTTGTGATCGCACGCGACGGATCTGTGACGCCAGCCACGCCTGCCCGCGATCCAGCAACAGCGCCGCCGCCGCGAGTGACAGGCCCGACACGGCGTACGGGCCGCCCGCGGCACGCATCGCGGCGATGAGCGGCGCCGGCCCGATGGCGAAGCCGATACGGAGCCCCGCCAGACCCCACGCCTTGGAAAAAGTGCGGATCACAACCGCGTTATCCAGGCGGAGCGCGGCCGACGTCAGATCGTGCTCGGCAAACTCGGCGTACGCGAGGTCGGCCAGAATCAAGGCCCGCGGGGCCCCGGCCGCCAGCCGTTCGAGATCTGCTTCAGAAGCCGAGAGGCCCGTCGGGTTGTTCGGTGATACCACGGCGATCATGGCGGTGGCGGGTGTCACTTGATCGAGGATGGCCTCGCACGGGTACGGCGCTGCACGCCAGGGCACAGTGACCACCTCGGCCCCAGCGAGCCGCGCGTACCTTGCGATCATCTCGAAGGTCGGCGTGGGGATGATGATCTCGTCACCCGAGCCCAGCCGGGCCCGGCACACCCGATCGATCGCATCATCGCCGCCCGCCGTCACCAGCACACGATCGGGCTCAACCCCGAACCGGTCGGCGATCCGCCCCTCAAGGCTCGCGGTCGATGGATACCGCTCGACTTCCGCGCCCGGGATCAGCGCGGCCCAGTCCAGCACATCGGCCGGCGGCGGCGTGCCCTCGTTGGCATCGAGGCGCAGGTCGACCCATGGCTGATGCGCGGGCCTGCTGTAGGCCCGCACGCCGCGGAGGGCCGGGCGCACAGAAATCGCGGGAGAGGCTGCCATCCCGGAGCCACCGATGCGGTTGTTGGAAGCGGTGCTCATGGGATGATCTGTGCCGGTGCGAACACGACGAGGTCGGTGCCGCCGCGGGCCTTGATCTCGGGAATGAGCATGGCCAGTCGATCCCTCGGCACCGCGGACTTCACCGCGTATCCGCAGCCGCCGTGCAGCGCGGCCACCGTGGGCTCGCGCATGCAGGGCAGAATCGACACCAACCGCTCCAGGTCGCCGGGCGCCACGTTCACCTCGATCATGACGCGCGACCGCGCTTCGAGCACGGAACGGAACAGCATCACAAGCCGGTCGATGGCGGCCCGTGTCGCGGGCGCTTTCAGCGCAGCGGGATTGGCGTAGAGCCGTGTCGATGAGGTGAGCAGCTCATCGAACACAACCAGGTTGTTGGCCCGGAGCGTGTCGCCCGATTGGGCAATATCCACGATGCAGTCGGCATCCTCGGGAGGGAAGACCTCGGTGGCCCCGTAGGAGCGGACGAACCGGGCGCGCAGGCCGCGTGCGCGGATCCATTCCCGTGAGGTGGTCTCGTACTCCGACGCCACCACGACGGGCCGCGTCGGTGGCCGGCCATCCTCGAGAACCGAAGCGGGCGCCGCGGCGACCATGCGCACGGGGTCGAGGCCGGTATCAAGCAACTCGACGAGCTCAGCGCGAAGTTCTCCGACCCAGTCGGCGCCGGCGAACCCGACATCGCGGGAGCCGGCCTGGAGCATCTCGACGACGTTTTGCGGCTTCAGGATCTTGAGATCCGCGCCCGGCAGGCCGATCTGCGGCCGGTACGCGCGGCCGCCCCCGCGGACGGGCAGGCCGGCATCGGCGAGCAGCGCGAAGACCTTGTCCTGCATCCGTCCCTTGGGCAGCGCGAGTCTGAGTGGTTCGACGGACGACATGGCTTACTCCATGCCGGCCCGAGCCTGCAACGTCCCAAAAGCGACGACGCCGGCTCGGGGCCGGCGTCGATAGGGGCTCAGGATCATTCACCCTGGCAGCACACCATCACCCGGCGTTTCCGGTGTTGTGATGATGGTGATGGTGCAGGGCGTTCTTCATCGTGCACAGACTGTAACCGCTCGCCCGCGTCGGTCAAGCGCCTCGCAGGCGTGCGCATGTAAGTCCGATGACCGAAGTCACGGCCGGAATACGGCGGTCCTGCTCGCAAGGCCCAAGTTCGTGCCAGCGGCCCGGCTCCTGGTCAGTTGCCGGCAGGCCCCGCCGTCCCGGCAGTCGGCATTGCCTCGGGCCGGACGACCACCACCACCGAGTTGTCCTTGCTGTAGAACTTGGCAAACGTCTCACGGATCTGGGCCGCGGTCAGGCTCTGGTACGCCTCCGGCTCGTTGAGGACTTCGTCAAGGTCGGTCTTACGGAACGTCATCTGGTCGATCCGCCCGGACCAGAATCCGGGGTCCTTCATCTGCTCATCCAGGGTGTTGGCCATCTGCTTCTTGGCGACGTCGAGTTCCTCATCAGTTGGGCCCGACTTGGCGAACGCCGCGTACATCGACTCGAGCTTGGCGACCAGCGCGGTTACCTTGGATGGATCGGTGGGGGCGCTGGCCGAGAACATCCCGAACCCGGGGTACGTCGTGGCCGCCCGCGAGCTCGCGCCGATGCTGTACACCAGCTGGGCATCCTCGCGGACCTCCTTCACCATCCGCGTCGAAATGATGCGGGCAGCCATGCCGAGGGCCCGCACATCGGCCCGGTCAGTGTCGTCCGCGCCGTAGAACCCCGACATCACGAACGCCTGCGGCGTCGGCGTTTGCACCGACTTCTCGATCACGCGCGGGCCGGCCGGGCGACGGAGCTTCCGCAAATCCGCCATCGTCGCGGGCGACACCCGCTCCCTGGCGGGCACGGCACCGAGGTACTTCACCACCAGGTCCAGCGCCTTGTCCTTGCTGATGTCGCCAACGATGGAGACTTCGATCGGCGAGTCCTTGATCAGCTTCTCGAGCCACGCCTGGGCCGCCTCCACGGTCAACTTGTCGACCTGCTCGATCGTCACCGGCCGGGTCCGGGCCACATCCTCGGGATAGGGCGCTGCGCCGGCGATCCGGGCCCCCATGCTGCTCGGATTGCTCATCGTCTCCAGGAGCGCCTGACGCAGGCCCGCCTGGAACTGGGTGAACGAGGCCGGTTCGATCCGGGGCTCGGTGAGCAGCAAGTACGCCAGCTGCATCCCGGTCTCGAGCTCGTCCGGGCTCCCGGAAATCGACAGCGAGATCGAATCCGAAGCGCCGCCGCCACCCCCGCCCCCGCCGCGGCCACCGCGCCCGCCGCCGAAACCGCCGCCGCCGCGGACCGAGATCTTCTTGCCCGTCATCAGGTCGCGGATGTCGCTCGAAGTCAGGTGTCGGGTCGCGGCCTGGGACCACGCCAGCTGCGCGGCCTGCGTGATGCCGCGGTTCTCCGCCGTCTCCAGCAGCTCGCCGCCGATGAGGGAGATGCGGACGGTCACCTGGTTCTTGCGATAGTCCATGTATCGGTAGTGGACGCGCGTGTTGTTCCCCAGCCATCCCGACCAGACCTGGCTCGGCGAGTGCTCTTCGCTCTCCTTCAGCGTGCCGGGCTTGGGGAGCTCCGGCATCAGCTGTGCGGCCCGGGCGATCTCCGCCTCCCGCGTGGGCTCGACCGCCAGCGCCTTCGTGCCCAGCTCGACCAGCTGTGCCTCGGTGGGCACATCGCCGCCCGACGGCAGCACCGCTGTGAAGCACACGGTCTTGGGATCAAACTCGGTCGCGAAACGCGCCGAGACCTCCTCGACGGTGATGGTCGGCAGCAGCTTCTTCAACAGGGCCAAGCGCTGCTCCGGCGACAGGATCGTGTCCCCCGAGGCGATGCTCGAGTTCATGGCGCCGATCAGGCCGCCCGCGGGCTGCGTCGCCCACGTCTCGACCGACCGCTCCGCCCCGGAGATGACCTGCTTCTTCACATCATCCAGTTCGCGTGCGGTGAACCCGAACGCGCGGGCCCGCTGGAGCTCGAGCGACAGCTCGTTGAGCGCCTCCTTCCACTTCCCGGGGGCCGCCCGCCCCGAGAGCTCGGCGGTGTAAAGCACACCCGAATCGTTCCCGGTGGATACGTTGCCGCCCAGGTAGCTCGTTCCGCCGCGCGACACCTTGTCAACCAGTCGGCGGTTCATGGCCTGCGTCGCGAGCCGGGCCACAAGTTCATCGCGGTACAGCGCCTCGGTCGTCACGGGCGGCCGGGCCTTTTCCAGCCGGGTGATCCGGACCTGCTCGCTCCGCACCTCCGGGTCGCTCGCCACGATCGCGAAGCTCTTCTCGTACGGCTTGATCCCCACATCTTGCGGCACGGGCCGGGGTTTGGCCGGTGCGGAACCAAAGCGGTCCTTGATGACCTTCACCACCTCCTCCGGATCCGTATCGGCAACCACCATCACGGTCGCGTTCGAGGCAGCGTACCACTTGCCGTAGTAGTCCTTGAAGTCCGCCTCGTTGACGCCGTTGATCGTCTCCTCGGTGCCGATCGTGATGCGCTGCCCGAAGATCGAGCCCGGGGCCATCCGCTCAATCACGTAGAAGCTCGTCCGCTGCCTCCCCGACAGTCCACGCCGCCGCTCCTCCTGAATGATCTGCCTCTCCTCGTCGATCTCCGTCGGCAGCAGGCTCAGCCGCGACAGCACATCCGCGAAGAACAGCATCCCCTTGCCCAGCGTCTCGGGCTTGGCGTCGGGAAGCGAGAGCTGGTAGGTCGTCTGCTCGAAGCTCGTGAACGCGTTCTGGTCGCGCCCGAACTGCATGCCCAGCGACTGGAAGAACGGCACCACCGTGCCGGGCGGGAAGTTCTCCGAGCCGTTGAACGCCATGTGCTCGAGGTAGTGGGCGATGCCCCGCTGCCGCTCGGTCTCGTTCAGAGATCCCGTGTCCAGGTGGATCCACACCACGGCCCGGCCCGGCGGATTGGCGTGCTTCATGACCATGTACCGAAGCCCGTTATCCAGCTTGCCGCTCACGATCGCAGGATCCTGCATCAGGTCCTGGGCGCGGGCCCGGACAGCGGAGAGGCAGGCCGCGAGGATCAGGACCGCAACAAGGCCGAGGTGCTTCAGCATGGGAGGCTCCACACGGGACGGGCGGGCCGAACGGCCGCCGAGGATTCACCCGAGTCTAACCGAACCCGATCCCCCGCACCATGCCCTTCACCGCGCCCGCCGGCCGGCCCGACTCCGAGCCCCACCCCGCCCGGGCCGCCCCGGCCGGCGTACACTCCGGGCCAATGCACTACGACGCTCACCAGCCCGTCATTGACGACCTCGAGGCGCGGATCACAACCATCCGCGACTCTCTTTAACTACGACGCCAAGATCAAGGACCTGCGGGAGCAGGAATCCCGGATGGCCTCCGAAGGCTTCTGGGACAACCAGGACCGGGCCAAGAAGACCGTCGCCTACATCAAGGCGCTCAAAGCCCAGACCGACCCCCTGTCCGCCGTCATGCGCGAGTTCGATGACGCCCGCGTCGCCTACGAGATGTCCAGGGAGGCCGGCGACAAGGAACTCCTCACCGAGGCCGATGAGCAGCTCTTCAAGCTCGTCGCCAAGATGGAGAAGGTCGAGCTCCAGTCCCTCCTCTCGGGCCGGCACGACACCAAGAACTGCTTCCTGACCATCTCCGCCGGCGTCGGCGGCACCGAGGCCAACGACTGGGCCGACATGCTCCTCCGCATGTACATCTTCTACTGCGAGAAGATGGGCTTCCAGATGGAGGAAGTTGACAAGGGCTTCGGCGCCGAGGTCGGTATCGACTCCGTCACCCTTCACATCAAGGGCCCGTACGCCTTCGGCTACCTCTCCTGCGAGCGCGGCACCCACCGCCTTGCCCGCGTCTCGCCCTTCAACGCCCAGGGCAAGCGCCAGACCTCCTTCGCCACCGTCGATGTCATCCCCGAGTTCGAGGATGTCGAGGTGACCATCCCGGAGACCGAGATCGAGGTCACGCCCTTCGTCCGCGCCTCCGGGCCCGGCGGCCAGAACGTCAACAAGGTCGCCTCCGCCATCCGCATCGTTCACAAGCCCACCGGCATCATGGTCGTCGCCAGCACCTACCGCGACCAGCCCCAGAACAAGCGCCAGGCCCTCCAGGTCCTCCAGGCCAAGCTCCAGCAGATGGCCGAAGAAGCCCGCGAGAAGGAGATCGCCGCGGCCACGGGCGGCGCCATCGAACGCGGCTGGGGCACCCAGATCCGTTCCTATGTCTTCTACGACAACCGCGTGAAGGACCACCGCACCAACCACGAGCGGTCCGACTACGAAGCCGTCCTCCGCGGCGACATCGAGGACTTCATCGACGCCGAGCTCCAGCGCCGCCGGGCCGAGAAGGAAAAGGGCGCAGCTCGCTGACCGCCATTCAGGCCGCGATCGATGTCAACCGGCCGATGAGCCGCATGTTGTCCTTCCGCACCATCCCCGGGATCAGGAAGGCGTCGATCAGCCACCACAACCCGATCAGCGCCAGCCCGATGAAGCCGACGAGCACGAGCGTGAGCACCCACGACACGATCGACACCACGAGCATGAAGATTCCGCTGCCGATCCGGCCCAGGTAGAGCCTGTGGGCTCCCAGGAATCCCAGAAACCACCACAGCAGGTACGCCACCAGCAGCGACTTCTTGTTCGCGTCGTACAGCATCGCGGCCCGCGCGTTCATGCTCACCCCTGACCTCCACGGGCCACCATCGGGCCCGGCACGTTAGTCGTGAATGGAAGGCTGCGGTTTCACGCTATCTCCCGCCGGGCCTGAACGACTTGTCCGGGTACTTCGGGATGGCCGGCTGATCCGGCTTCTTCTCCGCGATCTCCTTCAGCAGGTGTTCGACCGCCGCCTTCAGCTGCGCATCCTCGCCATTGAACGTCGCGTGCGGCAGGTTGTCCACCACGATGTCCGGGTCCACGCCGTGGCCCTCGATCAGCCACTCGCCCTGGGGGCCGAACACCCCGGTCTCCGCCGCCGTCGCGATGCCCCGGTCCACCAGGAAGTTGCTGGAGCTCAGCCAGATCTCCCCGCCCCAGGTCCGGGTCCCGATCACCTTGCCCAGGCCCAGCCGCCGGAAGCCCTCGCTGAACGCCTCCCCGTCCGAGGCCGTCCGCTCGTTGCACAGCGCCACCATCGGCCCGCGGAACGCGTACTGCATGTTCCACGTCGGCGACTGCCCAACGCGCTGGCTCCAGTAGAACCACGCCTTGCGCATCAGCCGCGACAGGATCCAGCTGTCGATGTTGCCGCCCCGGTTGTGCCTCACATCCACGATCAGGCCCTGGCGCTGGAACACGGGGTAGTACGACCGGGCCCACTCCGCGATGTTGTCCCCGCCCATCGCCCGCAGGTGCACGTACCCGATCTTCCCGCCGCTCCATTCATCCACCAGCTTCCGCCGCGTGTACGTCCACTCGTCGTACCGCAGGCCGCTCGCCGCCTCGGGCGACATCGGCACCGCGATCACATCCCGCGATTCCCCGCCCGCCGCCGGCTTCACCCGCAGCAATACCTGCTGCCCGGCCTTGTTACGCAGCAGCAGCGCCGGGTGCTCCGCGAGCGTCGGATCCCCGTTGATCGCCTCGATGACATCGCCTTCCCTCACCTCAACGCCGGGCCGGGCCAGCGGCGAGAGCTTGCCGGGCTCGTCCGGGTCCGACTGGTAGATGTGCTTCACCCGGTAGCCGCCCGCCGCGGCGTCCCGCTCCAGCACCGCACCCAGCGAGGCGGCCCGGATGTTGTCATCCCCGCTCCGCAGGTCCCCGCCCCGCACGAAAATGTGCAGCGCCGACAGCTCCGACACCATCTGCGCGATCAGGTCGGAGAGTTCGGCCCGCGTCGCCACGCGGTCGACCAGCGGCTTGTACTTCTCGAGCACGCCCTTCCAGTCAACCCCGTGCATGGCAGGGTCATAGAAGTAGTCACGCTCCAGGCGCCAGGCCTCGGTGAACATTTGCCGCCATTCCTCCCGCGGAGTCACCGACAGCGTCCAGGCCGAGAGATCCACGTTCTTCTTGTCGAGATCGGCGGGAGCCGCGCCGGCGTCGATGATCGCGAGGGTGTCGCCCTTGTGCACCAGAAGCTTCTTGCCATCCGCCGACATCTCGTACGACTTGATGTCCCCCAGCACCGTCTTGACCTCGAAGTTCTCGTTCGTGATCGTCGCGCCCTGAAGCGCCGTCTTGCGGTCGCCCGAGTCACTCGAGACCCAGAACAGCGCCTTGTCGTTGATGGACAGGCCGCCGTAGTTGCCGGGCGGGACCGGCACATCCATCAGCCGCGTCTCCAGCCCCGGCAGGTCGATCACGACCTCGACCTTCTTCTTGTCTTTGGCCTTGTCCTTGGCGGTGTCATCATCTTTGGCTTTCTCATCCTCGGTCTTCGCCGCCTTGTCGGCATCCTTCTTCTCGTCGGGTTTCTTCTCCGCCTCTTTCTTGTCCTTGTCCTTGTCCTTGTCCTTGTCCTTGTCCTTGTCCTTGTCCTTGTCGGCATCTACCGGGTGCAGTTCATCCTTCGGCGCAAACGGCGACCGCTCGCCCGCCTTCAGCGCCAGGTGGTAAATCCGCGTCGTCTTGTCGAAGAACGGCTCGGGCTGCATCGGGCCCCACACGCTCTGCACCACCGATACCAGGTTCCGGTCGCTCAGGAAATAGAGCCACTTGCCATCCGGGCTCCACGCCGGGCTGTAGCTGTCGTACCGGTCGGTCGTGGCGTACGCGGTGGTGCCGTCCGCGATCCTGTACAGCTTCACCCGCCTGTACAGGTTTTCGCCGGGGATCACGTACGCGATCCACGCACTGTCGGGCGACCAGCGGATCTCCGCGATGTTGTCGATCGGAGACTCATCGATCTTCGTGTTCGACTTGCTTTCGACGTTCAGCAGCCACAACCGCTGGTTCTTGTCGTGGTGGGCCACCCACTTGCCATCGGGCGATGGGACGCCTTCCCACCGCAGCACCGCGCCATCGCTCGTCAGCTGCGCCGCCTCGCCCACCCCGTTGGCGGGCAGCGTCCAGAACTCGACCTCGCCCGACTCATCCGACATCGCCAGGATCGACTTCCCATCCGGCATGAACCGCGCATCGCGGTATCTCACGCCCTCCTTCCTCGTCGCCTCCACGAACCGCCCCTGCCGGTGCGGCGCCACAAAGACCCGCCCCCGGGCCGTCAGCACCGCCCGGTCCCCGCTGGGCGAGATCCTCGCCGATGTCATGAAGTCCAGCGGCTTCTTCACCCACCGCTCCCGGGTCTGGTCAAAATCCGAATCCAGGGTGATCGCCAGCCCGTCATCGCGCCCCGATTCCAGGTTCAGAATGCGCAGGTCAGCGCCGAACTGGTACACCACCCTCCCGCCCTCCAGCGAGGGCGACAGCACATCCATCCCGCTGTGGCTGGTGTGCTGCTTCAGGTCGCCCCCTTCGGGGTTCATCGACCAGATGTTCATGAACCCGTCGCGGTCGGTCGCGAAGTACACCCGTCCCTTCCACCACATCGCCCGCTTGCTCGTCCCCGCGTAGTCCGCCGTCAGCGGCCGGGCCTCGGCATCCCCTTCCGCAAACCGCCACAGGTTCTGCGCTGTGCCGCCCTTGTACCGCTTGGTCTGGCTCCCCTGGAACGGCAGCCGCGTGAAGAACAGCGTCCTGCCCTCATCGTCGTACGCGCCGTCCGAAGCCTGCGCCAGCGGCACCAGGGCCGTCGTCCCCGTCTCCGCATCGATGGTCATCAGTTGCTGGTTCGGCAGCGTTGAGTACGAACTCGTGGCGCACAGCACCTTCCCGCCCGGCGTCCAGCCCACGACCGTGCCGCCCTCGAACGTCCGCCGCGTCGGCAGCCCGCCCGCGAGCGGCATCGTGTACACCTCCGTCGGGCCTTCATACTGGGCCGTGAACGCCACCATCGTCCCATCGGGCGAGATCGCCGGGCTGGTCTCATCCCCCGGGTGTGATGTCAACCGTCGGGCCGCCCCTCCCGATACCGGCACCTTCCACAGGTCCCCCTCGGAGACAAAGACAATGGTGTCGCCGTGGATCGCCGGCATGCGGTAGTACCCCCGCGCCGGAGTCGGTGGCTCCGAGACGCCGGAGCAGGCCAGAACAACAGCGGCGCCGATCATCGTGCTCAGCATGCGATCTCCAGGGTTGACGGGCGGACTTATCGGCCCGGCCGGGGTGGCGGGGGGTTTACCGTACCTGATCCGCCGGCGCTACACAAAGCACCCGCCAGTTCTGTGGAACACCACGCTCGGCGCAGGCGTATCGAACGCCCCCGAATTCCATCCCGGCATCTTGCTCTAAATCACTGTAAATGCGATGGTTGCCGCCATTTTGATGGCCCGCAACTCCTCCCGTGGCATGCTAAACCATGACGCCCAGACAGAGGGTTCGTCGGCCAAGGCACGGTTCGCCAGAGCAGACGCTGAAGGAAGGGCAGAACAGATGAAGACCGCCTTGTATCCGCTTGGCAGCGCGATCGCCGCGCTCGCGTTGACCACCCCGGCCGTCCGGGCCGATGTGATCGCCGATTCCGTGGCCGATTTCGCCGGGGTTCAGGGCGCCAACGGGTGGTTCTACGGCCTCTACAACCTTTCCCTTGATGTTGACCATCTGTACACGCAGGCCGAGTTCGCCGAGATGTCCCTCGCGGCATGGAACGGCTCCGTCTGGCAATGGCCCGGCACTCAGCCCCCGTACGTCTCATTCAACCCGTGGGCCTGTCATCCCGATGGCGTCAATCGAGAGGAGCAGCACCACGCCATCCGCCGCTGGGTCAGCACCGTCGATGGCGAGATCATCATTACGGGCCGCCTCGCCAAGTGGGACACCCGCTCGGGAGATGGCGCCAGCAACGGCACGATCGGCGTCCTGATTGCCGATGGCATCCAGCTCCTGAACTACACCCTGGCCTGGGATGACAGCGAAGGCGTGTCCTACGAGTTCCCGCTGACGGTGCAGCAGGGCTCGATCATCGATCTCTGCGTCGATGCCAACGGGGTCGATTACTTCGACGGCACCATGTTCACGATGACCGTCACTCAGGTGCCGGGCCCGGCAACGCTCGCGATCGCCGGAATGACGATCGCGTTCGCCGGCCGTCGCCGCCGCTGAGTCGCGACCAGCTACATCAGATCACGATTCCGCCCGCGACCGCGCCGGGGGTGGGCACAGGCCCGCTCCCGGCCCCCCATTTTGACTCGGGCTGCCCGGCGGTCTCACTCGGCGGGAGGCGGGGGCATTTCCTCGGGGCGGGCCATGAAGCTGGGCCCGGGGATCTCGCCGACCTCCCGGATCCGCTGGATGACCCCGTCATCACCCGGGGCCAGGTACAGGCAGTTGCGGAGTCGCCTGATCTGGTTGGGCCGGTCGTTCACGGAGCGGTAGAAGTCGGCCAGCGCCAGTTGCGGCGCGAGCGTCCTGCCCTGGTCCAGCCGGGCCGCCGTCGTCAGCGCCTGCAGCGCCTCGTCGGCGTGTCCGATCTTGCCCGCGTACCGCCCCAGCCGCATGTAGTCCTCGACCGTTCCCCGTTCACTCGCGACTCGGGTCAGGAACGTCATCAGCGATTCGGGCTCCTTCGACTCGTACAGCGCCTCCGCGTACGACTCGATGTACTCGTCGTTGCTGGGCACGACGTCGTAAGCGATCTGCAGGTGTTCCCGCGCCGGCTTGGGCTGGTTCAGCGCCAGGTAAGTCTTCCCCAACGCGTGCTGGCCGCTCGGGTCGTTGGGCTTGATATCGACGTACGTCTTGTAGTCCGCCAAGGCGGCCTCGTACTTCTTGGACTCGTAGGCAAGGTCGGCATCGGCCCGGATCTTCCAGACGGGCCGCTGATCGGCGCACCCGCCGATCGCCGCAACCGACACCAGCACACCGACCGCCGCCCGTGACATCTTCCTGCGCATGGCGAAGCTCTCCGTTGATCCCCGTCCACGGGGCCTGCATCCTATCGGACGTCCGGGCGGCGGTCCTTCCGCTTCGGAGGCCGCCCGGCACACCCCGCTGCGCGGGTCGTACCATCGCCCATGGGCCGAACCGTGCTGCTGCTCCACCGGTTGCCCGAGGGCTCCTCCCACTATGACTGGTTGACGCAGGTGGACCCCGGCGGCCCTCTGCTGGCCTTCCGCGTCACCGACCGCATCGACCTCCCGGAGATCGGCAGATTCCGCGCCCAGCGGCTCCCCGACCATCGGCCCGCCTATCTGGACTACGAGGGGCCCGTGTCCGGTAACCGGGGCACGGTCGAGCGCGTGGCCGCGGGCCGGGCCGAAGTCCGCGTATCGGCGGCGGTCGTTCTGGTCACCCTGGAGTTTGGACATGGCCCTCGCTCATTCCGGGGATCCCCCGAAGCCGGGGGCTCCGACCCCGGCGACTCGCCATGGTGGGCCTTCGCCTCCACCGGACTGGAGGCTGGGAGCTCGGTGCGGTAGGCTGAGCTCGGTCCGTTCTGGGCCCGCACGCTCTGGGAACCCTGCGGTGGAATCTCCGCCGCTCTCCGGAGAATCAGCCATGCCCGGCGATCAGATGACCCCGTCCGAACCGGCCAAGCCCGGCCTGATCCAGCACACCCCATCGGGCCTGCGCCCCGCCAACGGGCCCGTGCCCTCCGCGGAGGGCACGCCCCCGGCCGGAGGGGCTGCGGCTGCCCCGACCAAGATCCGCAGCTTCGCCCAGGCTCTGGGGGGTGGCCGCCATGAAGATTCCTGGAGCCGGTCACCCAACTCCAACGGCACCGGCGCCATCCATGTCAAGAGCTTCCATTGCAAGCTGACCGGCGACAGCCTGGAGTTCCTTGATCAACAGGTCAACGAGTGGCTCGATGCCCACCCCCAATACGAGGTGAAGTTTGTGACCTCAGCGGTGGGTGAGTGGACCGGCAAGCTCAAGGAACCCAACCTGATCGTCATGGTCTGGGTGTGAGCGGATCGCCGATAGACGGGGCGTGTGCGGCATTCTCGGCCTCATCGCGCCGATCGGCTCCGCCCCCGGACTCGACCGGGTCGGCATGGAGCGGCTGCGCGATCGCATGATGCACCGCGGCCCGGATGATGCCGGCTACCTCGACCGGGCCAACGTCCTCCTTGCCCACCGGCGCCTTGCCGTCATCGATCCGACTCCGGCGGGCCACCAGCCCATGACAACCCCGGATGGGCGGTTCGCGATCGTCTACAACGGTGAGCTCTACAACGACGCGGAGCTGCGGCTGGAACTGCAGAGGGCGGGGCATCACTTCTACACCACGTCGGACACCGAAACCATCCTGGCGGCCGTTGCTGAATGGGGATGGCGGGCGATCCACCGGCTGCGCGGGATGTACGCGCTGGGTATCCATGATTCAGCAACGGCGCGGTTCCTGCTCGCCCGCGACCCTCTGGGGGTCAAGCCGCTCTACATCTGGCGGCACCGGTCCGGCGGGACGGCGCGAATCCTGTTCGCCAGCGAGATCCAGGCGATCATGGTCCACCCAGGGATGAGCCCGCGGCCCGACATGGCCGCCGTCAGCGCCTACCTCACCACGATCCGCACCACGATCGGCGAGAGAACCCTGTTCGGCGGCGTGCACACCCTCCTGCCCGGAGAGATGATCGACATCGACCTGCGATCGGAGGCACTCGGCGAGCAACGCACCTCGCTCCGCGTGCCGGCGTCTTCGACCGCCGCCGCGCCCGCGGTCGCGGACCGGGTGAGAAGCGAGATCGGGTCCTCCATCCGGGCGCACCTGCGGTCGGATGTTCCGACCTGCTGCCTCCTCAGCGGCGGCCTGGACAGTTCGATCATCGCAGCGGTCGCCAGGTCATTGCTGCCCGAGTTGTGGACCTACTGCGCCGGGGCCCGGTTCGAAGCGGCGCCCTCGGCGGGTTCACCTCCAGCGATCGATGACCTTGATGCGGCCCGCAGAGTCGCTGACCTCTTCGGCACTCGGCACGCCGAGGCGGTCGTGTCCCGCGAGCTCTTCGCGGTGCGGTGGCCCGAAATGGTGGACAAGACGGGCCTTCCGCTCAGCACGCCCAATGAAGTCGCGATTCACGAGGTGGCCCGGCGTCTTCGGTCCGATGGCAAGATCGTCACGATCAGCGGCGAGGGCGCTGATGAGCTCTTCGGCGGGTACGACGTTCTTCTCGGGCACGCCCGCGCATTCGAGGGCACCCTCGCGGATTCGGGTTTAAGCGCCGATGACATCGCTGCGGCCCGGGCCCGTTTTCAGGCGGATGACGCGGCGTGGGTGCCCATCTCGGCCAAGCCCGCGATCGTGTCCGATTCGGTCTGCCGCAGCGCCGAGGCGGACGCCGTGCTGCTCGATGTGTACACGCGCGAGTACTCGGCCCTCGCCGCCGAGGGCCGCGCCGATGAGGACCCGCTTCAGGTCCACCTGCGGTTCCAGCGACGGATCAACCTTGCCGGGCTCCTGCTGCGGCTCGATTCGGCGACGATGCTCGCGGGTGTGGAGGGCCGCACGCCGTTTGCAGATGCACAGGTCGCCGGCCTCGCCGAGTCGCTCCCCATGCACGAGAAGTTCGGGCCCGGGGATGGGCCCGCCCGCACCAAGGCCTGCCTCCGCCGCGCTTTCACCGACGCTGTTCCCGAGTTCGTGCTCCGCCGTCCCAAGGCCAGTTTCCCGCTGCCCTTCCAGACGTGGTGCGCAGATCAGGCCCACCTCCTCGCGCTTCCCGGCCCCGCGAGGGAGTTTTTCAGCGGAGCCGCGATCGAGACCGTGCGGATGCGGGCCGGTGAACTGTGGTCCCTCGCCTGGCCCATTGTCAACATCGCGATGTGGGCCCGGCGGTGGTGGGGGTGAGCCGCGATACCCGATGGGTATCGGTCGTTGCGCCGTGCCGGGCGGGGGATCGCAGCCCGATGGTCGAACGCCCAGAACGCACCACCGGAACCCCGAACCGATCCCGTCAACGGGCGGGCTGAAGCGGCGCGGGTCCCTTCCCGATCGTTGAACCATGGGTTGGGGAGGCTCGAGTCCGAACTCCGGGAACGCACGGCCTCTGGTCGCGCGGGCCGCGCAGCGGTTTCCCGCCATCGGGCTGCGCTGCCCCCTCGGGGATGTCGCCGACCTGTCGATGACGGGCCTGCGGGCCCGATGCCGGGGGCGGCCCGCCCTGCAGCCGGGCGATGCGGTCACGCTCGTCATCGAGTCCGATACGCAGTGCATCCGCGTGAGCGGGCGTGCGGTGTGGGTCCGCCGGGTGGGGCTGCGGACGTTCGAAGCGGGTGTGCAGTTCTTTGATGTCCGGCCCGGTATCGCGGCGGCGCTGTCGCAGCTCGCGCGGTACGGCTTCATCCCGGCCGGCGGTGTGGGCCCCGCTGTAGCCGAAGCGCCGCCCGCGGCGGCCCGGCCGGTCACCGCGACGGTGGAGATCGAGGACCTGTACGCGGTGTTCGGCGTTCCGAGAGACGCGAGCGACGACACGATTCGCGAGACCTACCACATCCTGGCCCGCCGGTACCACCCGGATGTGTGCACCGAGCCGGGCGCGCAGGAGCGATTCACGATGATCAGCAAGGCGTATTCCGTGCTGCGTGATGCCGATCGCAAGCGCCGGTACGACGCGATGCTGGCCCGCGCGGGGCGGGCCGCGTAGCGGCGGGCGGGGGCGGAGCGGTCAAACCGCAACGGGCGCGACCGGCACGGCATCCAGCAGCGATCGCGTATAGGGGTGGGCCGGTTCGCGGAGGATATCGACCGTCGGCCCGGCCTCGACGATCTTGCCCTTCGTCATGACCGCGATCCGGCCGCACACGTGCTGAACGAGGCCGATATCGTGGCTGATGAAGAGGTAGGAGAGGCCGAACTCGCGCTGCAGGTCCATCAGCAGGTTGATGATCTGGGCCTGGATCGACACATCGAGCGCGCTGGTCGGCTCATCGCACACGATGAACTCGGGGTGCGCCGCGATGGCCCGGGCGATCGCGATGCGCTGCCGCTGACCGCCGGAGAACTGGTGGGGGTAGCGGTCGGCGGCATCCGGGCGAAGGCCGCAGCGGACAAGCAGTTCGCGGGCCATGCCGCGCGCGTGAGCGGCATCCGCGGCGATTCGATGGATGAGCAGCGGCTCGGCGACGATCGCGCCGGCCCGCATCCGGGGATTCAGGCATCCGCCGGGATCCTGAAAGACGATCTGCATGCGGCGCCGGAGCCTTCTCTGCGCCTCTCCGCGGAGTTGCAGGACATCGACGCCGTCAAAACCGACAGAGCCCGACCGGGCCCGGATCAGGCCGAGAACCGCCCGTCCCACCGTGCTTTTCCCGGAACCGGATTCCCCGACAAGCCCGAGGGATTCACCGCGAGGGACTTCGAAGCTGACGCTGTCAACAGCGCGGAATGCAGCCTCTCCCGA
Source organism: Phycisphaerales bacterium (assembly GCA_020849615.1). Taxonomy (GTDB): domain Bacteria; phylum Planctomycetota; class Phycisphaerae; order Phycisphaerales; family UBA1924; genus JADLFW01. Next base: position 88,415 of record JADLFW010000033.1, on the reverse strand, counting down.
TGTCCGACCGGGGAAGGAGACCACCAGATCGCGGACTTGGAGCAGCGGGCCGGTCGGTGGAGTCATGGCTGGGCCCGGCGGCCCGGCGGCGTTCATGCGGCGATCGTATCGTGTCGATGGATAGGCTTGACGCCCCCCATCGAAGGGGTATTGTTTGGGGTCTCTGAGCGGGCAGGTAGCTCAGTTGGTAGAGCACCGCACTGAAAATGCGGGTGTCGCCGGTTCAAGTCCGGCTCTGCCCATTGAACGGGGTTGCACGGGATCGTGCGACCCCGTTTGTTTTTGCGCTCGCGAGCGCCGGTCGGCCGCGGCCGAGCAGTCACCTCGCTCGCGAAGCCGGCTGGAGGCTGTACGGACCGCTGCCGGACTTGACGGCCTACCCCGGAACTGATCCACTGGCCCGCGCCATTGGCTGCGGGCGGGCCGGCGGCAATCGGCGATCACGCGCAGCGGATTCCGCGCCATGATTGTTAAGACAAGACAAAAGGATTAACAGGTCTGTTTGGCCTACGCTGCGCCGCGTTCTCGCGATCTGCATGGGTACGGGCCCGCATGTTTGCGGAGAAGGCAACGGATGCAGGGCGACTTGACTATTCAGCGAAGCGCAGTCGGCTTACATCCCGGCGCGGTCTGGCAGACGCCGAGGGTGGCATGGGCCGAGTGAAACACGTCGTTCAAATGACCCCGTCGAGCTGACAGCGGCGGGGTACGGGGAGCAGCACCGATGACTCAGATCTATCCACTGGCCGTTGTGATCGCGGTGATGTCGATGATCTCGGGTGTGCGCCCCCTGCTCGCCGCCGGGCCCGAGGCGGCGCAGGACGCGACCTCCGAAAAAGCGCCGCCGATTGACCGCACGGTGCTCCCGATCCAGGAGCCCAAGCGACCGGAGATCACCGAGCTGGACATTCGCAACGTCAAGACTCCGCCGCACTTTGACGTGAAGGCCCCCGACGGCGCCCCCAACGTGGTCATCATCCTGATCGACGATCTGGGCTTCGGAGCGACCAGTACATTCGGCGGCCCGATCCGCACGCCGACACTGGATTCGCTCGCGCAGAACGGGCTGCGCTACAACAACTTCCACACGACCGCCCTGTGCTCGCCCACGCGGGCCGCGCTCAAGTCGGGCCGCAACCACCACACCGTCAACATGGGCTTCATCACCGAGATGGCGACCGGGATGCCGGGGGACACGGGCCAGATCCCCAACACGACCGCGCCGCTCGCGGAGATGCTCCGGCTGAACGGTTACAGCACGGCGGCTTTCGGCAAGTGGCACGAGACCGCAACCTGGGAGACGAGCGTGTCCGGCCCGTCCGACCGCTGGCCCACGCGGCAGGGGTTCGACAAGTTCTACGGCTTCATCGGCGGCGAGACCAACCAGTGGGCGCCGTTCCTGCACGACGGCGTGACGCAGGTCGACCTGCCCGATGACCCAAACTACCACTTCATGACGGACATGACCGACCAGGCGGTCGCCTGGATCCAGTTCCAGAAGGCGATGACGCCGCACAAGCCCTTCTTCGTGTACTTCGCGCCGGGCGCGACGCACGCGCCGCACCACGTCCCGAAGGAGTGGATCTCGAAGTGGAAGGGCAAGTTCGACGAGGGGTGGGACAAGATCCGCGAGCAGACCCTGGCCCGGCAGATTCAGCACGGAGTCGTCCCGGCAGGGACCCGGCTGGCCCCCAAGCCCGAGGGCATCCCCGATTGGGATTCGCTCTCGGCGGATGAGAAACGGCTGTACACGCACCAGGTGGAGGTCTTCGCCGCCTACCTCGACTACGCCGACCACGAGATCGGCCGCATGCTCAAGGCCGTCGAAGCGACGGGCGAGCTGAATAACACCCTCGTGGTCTACATCGCGGGCGACAACGGCACCAGCGCGGAGGGCGGCGCCAACGGCATGTTCAGCGAGATGACCTACTTCAACGGCGTGCAGGAGCGCGTGCCCGACATGCTCAAGGTGCTCGACAAGTGGGGCGGGCCGGAGACCTACCCGCACATGGCCGCCGGGTGGGCGGTCGCCTTTGATGCGCCCTTCGCTTGGACCAAGCAGGTCGCCTCCGACTTCGGCGGCACCCGCAACGGCATGGTCGTGCACTGGCCCAGGGGGATCAAGTCGAAGAACCAGATCCGCACGCAGTTCGGACACGTCATCGACATCGCGCCAACGATCCTCGAGGCCGCCGGGTTGCCCGAGCCCAAGATCGTCAACGGCACCCCTCAGATCCCGATCGAGGGCACGAGCCTGTTGTACTCGTTCGACGATCCGCAGGCCGCGGACCGCCACACCACGCAGTACTTCGAGATCGGCGGCAACCGGGCCATCTACCACGACGGGTGGCTGGCCCGCACCATCCATCGCGCCCCGTGGGAGCGAGAGCCTCGCCACCCGCTCAAGGACGACGTGTGGGAGTTGTACGACGCCCGCTCCGACTTCAGCCTCATCAACGACCTGGCGTCCGCGAACCCGCAGAAGCTCACGGAGCTGCAGGCCCTCTTCATGAAGGAGGCGGCGGAGCACCACGTGCTGCCGATCGATGATCGGTTGTTCGAGCGGGCGATCGCCGAGATGGTCGGCCGCCCCGATCTCTTCGCGGGCCGCACCTCGGTCACCCTCGCCGAAGGCATGACGGGCATGATGGAGAACGCCTTCCTCAGTGTGAAGAACAAGTCGGTGACGATCACCGCGGAAGTCGACGCTCCCGCGTCGGGCGCGAACGGGGCGATCCTGGTGCAGGGCGGCCGATTCGGCGGCTGGGCCCTGTACGTGAAGGACGGCGTTCCCGCCTACGACTACAACTTCCTCGGGCTGAAGCGGTTCACCGTCTCCGCGGACAAGCCCCTCCCCGCCGGGAGATCCACGATCCGGTTCGAGTTCAACTACGACGGTGGCGGGCTCGGCAAGGGCGGCACGGGCACGCTGTTCATCAACGGCGAGAAGGCCGGGGAAGGGCGCATCGAGCACACCCAGCCCATGGTGTTCTCGGCGGATGAGACCGCGGATGTCGGGATCGACCTCGGCACCCCGGTGGTCGAGTCGATCGGATCGGAGAAGAAATCCCGCTTCACGGGTCGGATCCCGAAGTTGACGGTCGAGGTCCGTTAAGCCCAGAGACCGAGTCTCCAGAAAGGCCGTGCAGATGAGACCATCAACCCGCATCCTCCGCGGAGCGATCGCGGCCGGCGCCCTGCTGCCCGCCGCTCCTGCTGCCCTTGGCCAGCGGTCCGCCGCGGGTTCGGCCCTCGCGCCCCTGAGCGACGAGCCGGCGGGGGTCACGGCGGCGAAGCAGGAGTGGCGGGCCGAAATCCACGCCTGGGCCTGGCTGATGAGCATCGACGGCGATGTCGGCGCGCGGGGACTCCAGGTCAACGTGTCGGAGTCGTTCGTCGACATCGTCGACGAGTCCGATTCCCTCTTTGCCCTCTCCGGAAGGCTGGAGTTCGGTTACGGCCGGTTCGGCGCCTACGCCGATGGCCTCTACGCCGACATCACCGTGAAGGACCAGACCGGCCCGCTGGGCCTCGCCGACATCGAACTGGACATCGAGCAGACGATCGTCGATTTCGGGCTGATGTACCGCCTCGTCGACCAGCAGCGTTCCGGCGGCGCCGCGAACAACCCGCGCAACCTCACGTTCGACCTCTACGGCGGCGGGCGCTACGCCGGGCTCGATGTGAACCTGAAGCCCGCGGCATTGCCCAACCGCTCCGACAGCGAAGACTGGCTCGACCCCATCGTGGGCGGCAAGGTGGTCGTTCCCCTCGCCGAGCACTGGCACATGGCGGTGAACGGCGATGTCGGCGGGTTCGGCGTCGCATCCGATTTCACATGGTCCGCCACCGCGGTGATCGGCTACGACTTCCACATCTTCGACCTGCCGGCGTCGGTCCTGGCCGGGTACCGCGCCATCGGCTGGGACTACTCGAACGGCTCCGGGCCCGATGAGTTCACCTGGGATGTCATCGAGCACGGCGTGATCATCGGGTTCTCCCTCGCGTTCTAGGGCGGGCCGCGCGATTAATCACCGCCGCCCGCCCGGCCGGTGCGGATGGGCCGCGAGAGCATCAGCCCGGCTTTTCTGCTTGAAGATCCGCCTCGGTCGCGAGCAGGTCGGAGTACCCGCAGGCGATCGGCTCGCCCAGCACCGGCGCGAAGGCCTGTTTCAGGTGCTCGATGGCCTCGTGGCACCGCGCGATGTTGAACCCCACGCTGACCATCGCCTCGAACTCCAGGAACCGGCCCAGCCCCTCGACGGTGTCGAGGTGGATTCGGACCTGCCCGTGCATGAACAGCTCGCGACGCTTGCGGACCGTGATCCAGACCGGGAGCGGCTGGATCCCGAACCGCTCCAGCGCCCGCTGCTCGGTGTAGATGACGAAATGGCTGAGCTTGGGACGCGTCCGGTCGGGCCGATCGTAGAAAATGTACTCCGTCGGCTCCCCCGCGCACTCCCGCTTCTTCAGCCGCCCGCTGGGGATGCGGAAATACGTATCCACCTGCTCCATGGTGATGATCGCCGACGCCTTCAGCGCCCGGCAGATGGCGCGGGCCAGCTCGATGTCGCGGAGTTCGGCCTTGTACTCAATGTTGTGCATCGTGGGTCGCGGCGTGGCGGCTCGGACAGCGGCCCGACGCCGAGTGAGAGTGCATCGACTTAGCGGGGCAGTTCCTTCAACAGGCGTTGCTCATCCCAGATCTCGATCCCCAGTTCCTGGGCCTTGGCGAGCTTGGAACCCGCCGAAGCCCCGGCGATAACCAGATCGGTCTTCTTTGAAACCGATCCCGAGACGTGAGCCCCTGCCGCCTCCAGGCGTTCGGTGAGCGATGTCCTGTCGAACGACTCAAGGGTACCGGTCAGCACAACGGTCTTCCCGGCCCAGAACCCCGAGTGCGCCTTGTGCGCCCCGGCCGGCCGTGCCTTGAACTCGTGAGAGGCGAGGTCAAGGCCCGCCGCCCGCAGTTCCTCGAAGGTCTTCTTCGCCACGCGGCTGTGCAGGTACGCGTGCACGATCGGCGCGGTCTCCTTGCCCAGCCCGGTCTCAGCCCGGTCGGCGGGATCCTCCGGCAGGCCCAAGGCCCGGGCCTCATCCTTGGACAGCGACTTGGGGCGCAGCGTCTTCTCATCCGCCTCGAGCAGCGCCTCCAGGTCCTTGAACTGCCGGGCCAGCATGCGCGCCGTCACATCCCCGACGTGGCGGATCCCCATGCCCGCCAGCAGTCGCGCCAGCCCGCGCGTTCGCGCCTCTTCGATGCCCGCGAGCAGGTTCTCGACCTTCTTCTCCCCCATCCGGTCCAGCGCCAGCAGCTCCTCCCGGTGACGGGCCAGCCGGAAGATGTCGGCGAACGACCGCAGCGGGATGTCCGATTCCTGGCGGATCTGATCGACGGTCTTTTCGCCGAGCCCTTCGATGTCCATCTGCTTGCGGCCCGCGAACCAGATGAGCTTCTCGCGGATCTGCGCCGGGCACTCGGGATTCACGCACCGCCGGGCCGTCTCGAGCTTGGGGTCGCGCTCCCCCTCCGGGGGCTCGATCTCCACGGGCCCGTTGCACTCCGGGCACTTGCTGGGAGGCTCAATGCGCTCCGCGCCCCGGAGCCGCTTCTCGATCACGACGCCCGCGACGTACGGGATGATTTCCCCGGCCTTCTCGATGTAGACCGTGTCGCCGATCCGGATATCGGTGCGGCGGCTGTCGGGGTTGTCCGGTTCGGTCGGGGCATCCTGGATCCGGCCGTAGTTGTGCAGGGTGGCATGCTGCACCACGGTTCCGGCCAGCAGAACCGGCTCCATGACAGCGCGGGGGGTGATCTTGCCCGTCTTGCCGACCTGGTGCTCCACGCGGAGCAGCTTGGTTGTCTTGCGCTCCGCAGGGTACTTGTACGCGACCACCCAGCGGGGGCTCTTGGCGGTCACGCCCAGCGCATCCTGCTGCGAGAAGGAATCCACGCGGATGACCATGCCGTCGGTCGCGTAGTCCAGCGAGCGGCGCTTCACCTCGAAATCGGAGATGGCCGAGAGGACCTCGTCGATCGTGGCGCAGGCCCGGGTGTGCGGGTTGGTCGGGATGCCCAGCCCGCGCAGCCGCTCGAGGAACTGGCTGTAGGAGTTCGCGAACGAAGAAGGGGAAACCTGCCCCCGCCCGTGCGCGCAGAACGCCAGCCGACGGGAGGCGGCGATCCTGGGGTCGAGGTTCTTCAGCGTCCCCGCGGTCGAGTTGCGGGGGTTCATGAAGACATCCAGGCCCGCCGCCTCACGCTCGGCGTTGATGCGGAGGAACTCCGATGTCGGCATGTAGACCTCGCCGCGGACCTCGAGCACATCCGGCGCCGCCGGGCCGCGGCCCGTCGGTTCGAGCCGCAGCGGGATCGCCCGGATGGTCCGGGCCGCGTGCGTGACATCATCCCCCTTGACTCCGTCGCCGCGCGTGACCGCGGCGACCAGCACGCCCTTTTCGTACCGCAGCGAGAGCGCAACGCCGTCGATCTTGGGGTCGCACATGAAGCGGACGGGCGGGACACCCGATGCCGCCGTCTCGCCGAACAGCCCGCCGGATCCCGGCGAGGCGAGCCCGCGAAGAACCCGGCGATGCCATTCTCGCAGCGATTCCGCGTCGTACGTGTTGTCGATGCTGAGCATCGCAACCGCGTGGGGAACCGTCTTGAAACCCTTCAGCGGCTCGCCGCCCACGCGGTGCGTTGGGCTGTCGGGGTCGTCGAGCGCCGGGTGCTCCTGCTCGAGCCGGGCCAGTTCGGCCAGCAGCCGGTCGAACTCCGCGTCGGACATGATCGGAGCGGCATCGGCGTAGTAGGCACGGTTGGCCCGGTCCAGGAGCGTGCGGAGTTCCCTGGCCCGGGCGGCAAGTGCTGCGGGATCGGGTGGCGTCACGGTGGAATGGTACAGGCCGCCCGCCCCGGCTGGCGGGCGGCGGGGCCCGGCCCGAAACGGGGTCGCTTCCGCCCCCGCGATCGGAACACCCGGCAAGTATGATCCGCAAATGACTGCCAGGATCATCGACGGAAACGCGCTGGCCAGGGAATACCGGGAGCGGATCGCGACGCGGGCCCGGGCCGTCGTCGCGGCGGGAGGCCGGGTCCGGCTCGACGCCGTGCTCGTCGATTCGGGCGACAACGGCGCCCGCGTCTACGCCGAGAACCAGGCCAAGACCTGCAAGGCCCTGGGGATCGACTACCGCCTGCACGAGCTCGTCGAGGGAGCGAGCTACCACGACATCGCGGGGCGCGTCCTGCTGCTGAACACGGAAGAGGAAGTCTCGGCGGTCATGATGCACATGCCGCTCCCGGAAGGGGTCGATCCGTACCGTGTGCAGCGCCTGATCGCGCCGGAAAAGGACGTCGAAGGTGTCAACCCCGCCAACATCGGCAACGTGGTCTACGGGCGGTCGAGCCTGGCGCCGTGCACAGGGCTGGCGGTCATCAAAATGGTCGACTGGGTGCACACCGCCGAGGGGGCTCCGATGGACCTGCGGGGCAAGGTGGCGGTTGTGGTGGGGGCCAGCGATGTCGTGGGCAAGCCGATCGCCGTTCTGCTCATGCGGCAGGACGCCACGGTGATTTCCTGTAACAAGTGGACCCCCGGGCTGCCGATCCTCACCCGCCAGGCGGATGTCCTGGTCGCGGCCGCCGGTGTGCCGGGCCTGGTCAAGGCGGACATGGTCAAGCCCGGCGCCACGGTCATCGATGTCGGCGTCAACCGCATCCACACGGCCGATGGCAAGACCCGGACCGTCGGCGATGTGGATTTCGAATCGGTGAGCCAGGTGGCCGGCTGGGTCAGCCCGGTGCCGGGCGGCGTCGGGCCGATGACGGTCGCCATGCTGCTGCTCAATGTGGTGGAGGCGGCCGAGCGGCGGGGCGGCAAGGCCGTCTAAGCCCCAAGTCGCCGCGACAGATCCGCGACCGCCCGCGTTGACTCATCCGGCGGCGCCCCCTTCAATCCCCCGAACGGGCATGAGGCCCGCGGCTTTCAACCCCGCCCGGGAGGGCCCATGCAGACGCTGGCGCTGTTTCAGAACCTCGGCTGGCAGGAACTGCTGATCATCCTGGCTCTCGGCGTGCTGCTCTTCGGCAAGCGGCTGCCGGAGGTCGGACGGAGCCTGGGCAAAGGCATCGTTGAGTTCAAGCGCGGCCTGAAGGGCATCGGCGATGAGATCGAAGATCAGTCGAACCGCCCGGCCGACCGGCCCGCCAACCCGCCCGCGTACCGGCCTCCCCTGGCCTCCGGGGGTCAGGATGTGCGCGTGTCGAGGTCCGAGCCCGTGGAGTCGGTGACCAGCGAGCCGCCGAAAGCGCCCACCGCCTGAGCCCGGGGCACGTCGGCGCCCTTCGCCATCCGCAACCCAAGACCGCGATCGGATACCATCGCGTCGCCATGAGCTTCCCCGCCATCCTGGTGATGAGTCTGTTCGCCGTTCCCGCTGATCCGGTGAAGGTTGTGGTGTCCGCCGATGACACGGTGATCACCCAGTCGTGCCGCGTCGAGATCGCGGCCGGGGCGGTCATCGAGGATGCCAACGGCAACGGAGTCATCCAGATCAAGGCGGATGGGGTGGTCGTTGAGTTCGTCGAAGGCTCGGACCTGCGCGGCGCGGGCCCGGCCGTGCCGTGGAACCAGCTCAGGGGTGTCGGGATGCGGGTCGAGGGCGTGAAGAACGTCACCATCCGCAACGCCCGGATCCACGGCTTCAAGGTCGGGCTCCAGGCGGTTAACGCCGACGGGCTGGTGATCGAGGGTGGCGACTTTTCGGACAACTTCCGGCAGCGCCTGAAATCCACAGCGCGGGCCGAGGACGCTTCCGACTGGCTGTGGCCCCACGACAACGACAAGGGCGAGTGGCTGGACCGGTACGGCGCGGCGGTGGCGCTGCAATCGACCTCCGGCGCCACCGTGAGGGGCATCACCGTCCGCCGCGGTCAGAACGGCATCGTGCTCGACCGGGTGAACGACTCGAAGGTCTTCGACAACGACTGCTCCTTTCTGTCGGGCTGGGGTCTGGCGATGTGGCGCAGCTCGCGCAACGTCATCTGCCGCAATGCCTTGGACTTCTGCGTCCGGGGCTACAGCCACGGGGTGTACAACCGCGGCCAGGACTCGGCGGGCATCCTGATGTTCGAGCAATGCTCCGGCAACGTGATCGCGGAGAACTCCGTGACCCACGGCGGGGATGGCTTCTTCGGCTTCGGCGGCAAGGAAGCCCTGGGTGATTCGCCCGCCCCGGAGGGGTTCGATTACACCCGCAAGGGGTGCAACGATAACCTCCTGATCGACAACGACTTCTCGTTCGCGCCCGCCCACGGCGTGGAGATGACCTTCGGCTTCGGAAACAAGCTCTTCCGCAACCGGATCGTGGACAACGCCATCTGCGGGTTCTGGGGCGGCTATTCCCAGGACACGGTCATCGCCTTGAACCAGTTCACGGGCAACGGCCGACAGGGCTACCGGCTCGAGCGGGGCGGCGTCAACATCGAGCACGGCACCCGCAACCGCATCCAGGACAACACCTTCAAGGACAACGCCTGCGGTGTGCACCTGTGGTTCGATGATGACAAGGACCTGCTGCAGAAGCCGTGGGCCAAGGCCAACCACAAGGGATCGATCGACAATCTCGTCGCCAACAACACGTTCACCGGCGACCAGCTCGTGCTGCAGCTCCGCGAAAGCAAGCAGACCGTCTACGTTGGCAACAAGGCCGAGGGTGTCGGCCGCGAGATCGACGCCACGCCCGGTTCGGAGCCGACCCCCGCGGGTGACGTGCCCTCCTACCAGGTGCCCCAGTTCCCCGTGCTGGGCGACCGCCGCCCGGTCGGCGCCCGGGCCGGGCTCGCCGGCCGCGACAAGATCATCATGGGTGAATGGGGTCCGTGGGACCATCAGTCGCCGCTCGTCCGTCTTGCCGCGGCAACACCCGACGGCTTTGCCTACGAAGTCTTCGGGGCCGCCGACGGCGTTGAAGCCATCGAAGCCTCCGGAGGGATCCGCGTGAACGTGGAGGCGGGCCAGGGCGGCGGGCCCGCGCTCGTCAAGGTGGGCGCTGACCCCGGCGTCACGCCCTATTCCCTCCGCATCAAGGGCAAGGGCTTCGACGAGAAGGTCGCGGGCACGATCATCGCCGCCAGCTGGAACGTCCGGGTCTTCCCGTGGACCAACGAGCCGCGCGAGAATCTCGCCGGATGGCGGGCCGAAGCCCAGGGCCCTACCTCACTCGCAGTCGAGCTGCCCGCCTTGCAGCTCAAATACGGCGGCGGGGGGCCGAAGGAGCTCGGCCTGTCCGAGGCGATCAAGAACAGCCCGATCGGCCCGGACCGGTTCGGCACCGTCGCGACGACCAAGATCCGGCTTCCCAAAGGCAAATGGCGGATCCAGACCGTCAGCGATGACGGCGTCCGCGTGGTCGTGAACGGGGCCACCGTGATCGAGGACTGGAACTGGCATGCCCCCAAGACAGATGTGGGCATCGTGGAGATGCCCCAGGATGGCGAGGCGGACATCCTGGTAGAGCACTTCGAACTCGATGGCTACGCCATCCTGACCCTGGACATCGAAAAGGCGGATTGAGCCGCCCAAGGGCCATTGGCTCGCCCGGGGAACCGGTCTAAACTCCGGCGACGCCGAGGTAGCTCAGCTGGTTTAGAGCGCTGGATTCATAACCCGGAGGTCGGCGGTTCGAGTCCGCCCCTCGGCATTCCCAAACCGAACCACAGAAATCACCGCGGAAACCCCCTGCAATAGGGGGCGTTCATTCGCCGCGCTCGAACTGCACCCGCGCCCAACTCCACGCGGCGGTGGTGCGGGGGAAGCCGACGGTGTTCATGCCCAGCAGGATGGCCTGTTCGATCTCGGGGATGGTTGCTCCGTGCTGCATGGCCCGGCGGACGTGGCTGCGGAGGGCGGACTCCAGGCCCGCGCCGACGCAGATGCCGATCTTGATCAATGCGAGGGTCTTGGCATCCAGCGGGCCCGCGCGGTTGACCGCATCGGCGATGGCCTCGTGGGCTTTTCCCAGTTCGGGGAACCTGTCGATGAACTTGAGGTACGTGGCGGGGACCTTGGCCGGCGCGGCGCGACGGGGTGTGGTGGCGGGCTTGGCGCGGCGGGGGGGCTTGGCGGCCATGAGCGTCTTCCTTGCGGTGGTGGTTGAGCGTCGAGAGCCTACGGCGGGCGGCCAGTCTTCGGGGCGATTCGCGTTGATGACCGCCTCCGGCGGCAGGTCCACGTGCGCAGTGCGCAGGGCATCAACAGCGCCCAGCAACGAGAGATCACCCCTCTGAATCCGGTCGGTGAGCACGGCAATGGCGGATCTGCGGTAGATGCCGATGCAGGGCTCCGGGCCGGCAGATCGTCCGATCACGACGTCGTGGCGCGGGTACCGCTGTGCCGCCGCGGCGATCAGCCGGACGTGGTCATCGGTGATGCCCGGCAAGTCTCCGGAGAGGACAAAGACATCATCGGCGGACTCCTGCAATGCCGTCAGGATGCCGCCCAGCGGCCCGGCGCCGGGCCAGCGGTCGGCCAGGTGGCGGTCGCCGCGGAGGGAAGCTTCGGCGTCAGATTGGCCGACGGTCCAGACGCGCGGCCCGAACACAGCGCGGAGCGCGAGGATCGACTGATCGACGAGCCACGTGCCCCCCATGGAGCCGCGGAACGGCTCGCGGAGCTTGTCGCGCCCGAAGCGGCGGGACCGGCCGCCGACCAGCACGAGGGGTTGCGGGTCGGGCATGGGCTAATCCCGATGCGAGATCACGCGGCCCGTTGCCGGGGTGGCCTCGGCCCGCCCGTCATCCTGCACTTCTCCGCGGAGCGTTTCGATCGCGTGCGGGAGGATGTCGAGGAGGGCTTCGAGCATCTCGGTGCTGCCGCGGAGCGAACCGGGGAGGGTGAGGATCAGCGTCCGGGCAACGGTCCCGGCGACGCCGCGGGACAGGTAGGTGCGCGGTGTGGAGGCGTAGCAGCGCATCCGGGCCAGTTCCATGAGCCCGTTGTGCTCGCGGTCGAACACCGAGCGGGCCGCCTCGGGCGTGACATCGCGCGGGGCGAGGCCGGTGCCGCCGGTGCTGACGACAAGGTCGATGCGGGCCTCGGGCCGCGACCATTCGCGGAAGCAGGCGGCGACTTGCGGAATCTCGTCGGGCAGGCACCGAGAGAGGACAACATCCGCGCCGAGGCGTTCGCGAAGAAGGCTGGCCAGGGCCGGGCCGGACGTGTCCACTGCCTCGCCCCGCGAGCAGCGGTCGCTGACGGTGAGAACGGCGGCCCGGATGGGGATTGCGGGCGTACTCAAGGAGCGGGCTCCGGCGGGGCGATGTAGGAACCGCTGCGGCCGCCGTGCTTCTCGAGCACGCGGATGCCTCCGACCACCATGCCGCGATCGATCGCCTTGCCCATGTCGATGATGGTGAGCGCGGCGATGCTGGCGGCGGTGAGCGCCTCCATCTCGACGCCCGTGCGGCCGTGGGCGCGGACGCGGGCGGTCAGCCTCACCTGGCCCGGCTCGAGGAGGGCGTCAACCTCGACAGTGTCGAGGGGGAGTGAGTGGCAGAGCGGGATGAGCTCGTCCGTGCGCTTGGCTGCCTGGATGCCCGCGAGGCGTGCGATGTCGAGGATGTTGCCTTTCGCGATGGCGTGGCCGCGGATGGCGGACTCGAGTTCCGGGCTGATCCGGACGATGGCCTCGGCCGCGGCGGTCCGCTCGGAGATCGGCTTGCCACCCACATCGACCATGGAAGCGCGGCCCGCGCCGTCAACGTGCGAGAGTCCGCGCGGCGTGCTCATGATGCTGCTCCGGGCATGCGGAAGGTTAGGGTCGCCACGCGAAGAACGGCCAGGGACCCGGCCCCGCGGCTCCGGGCGGAATCTCGACGAAGCCATCGGCGTGGGCGGCGGAGACAAGGTCTCCGGAGCCGCGGGAATCGATGAGTTCGGCCCGGCCTGGTTGATCGAGGCGGACGCTGCGGTGCCACCACAGGGGGATCGTCCGGGCGTCGGGATTGGCGATCGTCACGGCGGCGGGCGCAGCGACGCGGGATACCCCGGCCCGCCGGGCCAGCGCGGGCCACGCCATGCGCCGGGCCGTCACCATGACCGAGAGCGGATTGCCCGGGAGACCGAAGACGGGTCGGCCATCCGGCGTGGCCGCGCCGAGCACGGGCATGCCCGGGCGCTGCGGGACACGGTGGAAGATGGTGCGGACGCCCTGCGCGGTCAGCGCGGCTGGAACGTGGTCGCGGTGCCCCGCGGAAACGCCGCCCGTGATGAGGATGGCGTCGGCCCAGCCCAGTGCGGCGCGGAGTTCGCGATCCAGAAGTTCAGGCTCATCGGGAATGTGAACCGGGCGGATGTCCGAGATCCACGGGCAGCCGGTGAACAACGACAGCAGGGCCGGGCCATTGCTGTCGCGGATCTGCCACGGGCTCGGGGTGGCGGCAACTTCGGTCAGTTCATCCCCGGTGGTCAGGATCGCGACCGACAAGGGTCGGAAGACTCGGACGCGGCCGGCCCCGAACGCGGCCAGCGCCGAGGACACCGCCGGAGTCACGAGAGAGCCGGCCTCGGCGACCAGCGCCCCGGGCGGCGCGTTCTCGCCCTGGCGGCGGATGTTGTGGCCCGGGCTGAGGCGGCTTGCCGCGGCGGCATCAAGTCGGACCTCGCCGCCCGACTCGGAGATGTCTTCCCGACGGATAACCACATCCGCGCCCGTCGGCACGCCGCCGCCGGTGACGATCCGCAGGCAAGCGGCCGGCGGCAGCGGTGGGGGGGCGCGGCCGATGCGGACCTCGCCGGCGATGGGAAGCCGGCCCAAGGCGGCGTCGGCGCAGCGCAGCGCGAATCCATCCATGGCGCTGACATCGGCCGGAGGGCTGGGGCGATCGGTATGCAATGCGGCGGCAAGGACCCTCCCCGCCGCGGTGAAGCACGAGCCGTCCTCGGTCTGGACGGGCCGGATGTGGGGCAGCAGAGCGTCCGAAGCCTCCGCGGGCGATCCGTGTTCGAAACCCGCACTTGTCGGCGACGCCATGTTCAGGCTCCTCTGTTCACGCGGAGGGATAGCAAGCGAGGACCGGTTTTGACAGAGTACACTTGCGGCATGGAGGTTCGCGTCAAGGTGTTTGGCCCGGCGGTGGAGCTGGCTGGCTCCCGCGTGGTGTGCGTCCGCGTTGAACCAGGGATCGACGAGGCGGCCCTGAGAAACCAGATCGCCGCGGAGGTTCCGCCGCTGGCGGCGTTGGCGCGTCAGGGGCGACTGGCGGTGAACCGCGCGTTCGCACGCCCCGGCGAGCCGATCATGGAGGGTGATGAGGTTGCCCTGATCGCCATGGTGAGCGGGGGATGAACGTTGAGATTCGGATCGTGGACGGTGCGTTGGCGCGGCCCGCCGAGCGCGGGCCCGGCTGTGGTGTTGGCGCTGTCATCGCCTTCGAGGGAGTCGTGCGGGGGGAGGAGAACGGCCGGGCCATCACGGGCCTCGATTACGAGGTCTACGAGGGCATGGCGGAGCGAGAACTGGAGCGGCTGGCGGTGGAGGTCGCGACCTCCCACGGGTTGATGGCGGTTCGGGTGTGGCACAGCCGCGGATTCGTCGCGGTGGGGGCGTGTTCGTTCCGCCTCGAGATGGAGTCGGCGCACCGACAGGCGAGCCTGCGGGCGGTCGCGGAGTTCATCGACCGTCTGAAGCGGGATGTCCCGATCTGGAAGCGGGCGGTGGAGGATCGGGCGGACAGTTCTCAGGCGCCCAACCGGGCTGGGCAGCAGAACTAGGTCGTGTTTGATGGATCGATTCCAGGGTGGCCCGGTTCTCCGAACCGTGTGCATTTCCGTCTGTGTTTCTTCGCCCGGCTCGGAGAGCCGGGCCACCTAAAGACATCCGTCAAACAGAACCTAACCGCCGATCGCGGACATCGGGCGATCGGGCGGGCGGAAGCCGGGGTCGGTGATGCCGTGGCCCGCCTGCTTGGCCCAGACCGCGTCCAGCAGACGCTCGCGAAGCAGGTCATCCGCAGCGCCCGAGCGGAGCAGATCGCGGATGTCGGTCTCATCGTGGCTGAAGAGGCAGGGGCGGATCTTGCCATCGGCGGTGATGCGCAGGCGGCTGCATCGGCCGCAGAAGGGCCGGGTCACCGGGGCGATCACGCCGATGCTCGAACGGGAATCCGCGGGGAGATCCGCGAACTGGTAGATCTCGCTGGTGCTGTCGGGGGACGGGCGTCCTCGTGCGACAAGCGGCCCGGCCCGGCTGGCCAGATCGAGGATCTCGCTCGCGGGAACGAGGAGTTCGGGGTGCCAGCGCCGGGCCTCATCCAGGGGCATGTACTCGATGAACCGCATCTCGAACCCGACCTGGCGGGCCAGTTGCGCCAGGCCCGGCACCTCCAGTTCGTTCCATCCGCGGATGATCACGGCGTTGACTTTGATCGGGGCGAGGCCCGCGGCGAGGGCGATCTCGATCGAGTCGCGGACGCGGCCGGGCGAGCTGCGCGAGCGGGTGATGGCCTCGAAGGTCTCGGGGCGGAAGGCGTCGAGGCTGAAGGTGATGCGGCGCAGGCCCGCGCGTGTCCACTCGGCGAGGGTCCGGGGGGTGATGAGCGAGCCGTTGGTTGTCATGGACACATCGGCGACGCCCAGCGCAGCGATGGATTCGATGATGGTGGTCAGATGGGGATGGACCGTGGGCTCTCCGCCCGTCAGGCGGATGTGATCGACGCCGAGTTGGACGCAGGCCCGGGCCGCTCGCGTGAGTTCGGGGACGGTCAGCAAGTCGGCGGAGGGGGCGGTGCGGGCGTCTGGCTCCATGCAGTAGATGCAGCGGAAGTTGCAGCGGTCGGTGATGGAGAGGCGGAGGTCGTGGATGGCCCGGCCGTGGCTGTCGATGAGTCGCCGGTGTCCGGCGGGCCGGGCCGGCCGGGGAGGCATGGGGTCGGACCCCGGGTCAGGATGACCCGGACGGGTTCCGAGAATGTGGAGGGGGAGGGAGCGGGTCACCGGGGGAGGATACGGGCGGTTCCGACTCTGGCCCGTTCGAGGCCCGGGCGGGCCCCGGTCAAACGGAGGGCACGGGGAGCTATACATGAGCAAACGATCAGGATATCCTAAGGACGACGGCGGGGGTGCCGCCGCGTGCCATTACTCCGACGGGGACCGGCCATGATCGTCCAGTCGAAAGCTCACAAGTCATCGCACCGCACCTTCAAGCCCGCGGCCCAGGCCGTGCCATCCGACATCGCCATCGCGCA
Source organism: Phycisphaerales bacterium (assembly GCA_020849615.1). Taxonomy (GTDB): domain Bacteria; phylum Planctomycetota; class Phycisphaerae; order Phycisphaerales; family UBA1924; genus JADLFW01. Next base: position 72,163 of record JADLFW010000033.1, on the reverse strand, counting down.
GGCCGCGGACCCGCGGCCGATCGCCGAGATCGCTGCGGAAGCGGGGATCCTGCCGAGCGAGCTTGAGCCATACGGGCATACGAAGGCGAAGGTGCACCTTTCGGTGCGGGACCGCCTGGCCCGGCATCCGGATGGGCGCTACATCGTGGTGACGGCGATTACCCCGACGCCGCTGGGGGAGGGCAAGACCACGGTGACGATCGGCCTCTCGCAGGCGCTGGGAGCGCACCTGGGCAAGAAGGTGTTCACCTGCATCCGCCAGCCTTCGATGGGCCCGACGTTCGGGATCAAGGGCGGCGCGGCGGGCGGCGGCTACAGCCAGGTGATCCCGATGGAGGACTTCAACCTTCACCTCACGGGGGATACGCACGCGGTGGCGGCGGCGAACAACCTGCTGGCCGCGGCGATCGACACGCGGGTGCTGTACGAGACGACGCACCCTGATGACAGCCAGCTGATGACAGCACAGTGCCGCCGGGGGCCCGCCGGCGAGCCCCAGTTCTCGGCGTGCCATCTGCGCCGGATGGAGCGGCTGGGCCTGCGGGCGGGGTCGCCGGCGGAGCTCACGCCGGAGCAGGTCCGGGAGGTCTTCCGGCTGGATATCGATCCGGCGACGATCACGTGGAACCGGGTGCTGGATGTGAACGACCGGATGCTGCGGAAGATCCAGATCGGCCTGGGCAGCGAGGAGCAGTCGCCACGGACGACGGGCTTCGACATCGCGGTCGCCAGCGAGATCATGGCGGTCCTGGCACTGAGCACGGGGCTGGGCGACCTGCGGGAACGGCTGCGCCGGATGGTCATCGGGTTCAGCCGCGCGGGCCGGCCCGTAACGGCGGATGACCTGGGCGTCGCGGGGGCGCTGGCGGTGCTGATGAAGGACGCCATCATGCCCAACCTGCTGCAGACTCTGGAGGGCACGCCGGTGTTCGTGCACGCAGGCCCGTTCGCGAACATCGCTCACGGCAACTCGTCGATCGTCGCGGACCAGATCGCGCTCAAGCTGGCCGACTACGTCGTGACCGAGGCGGGATTCGGATCCGACATCGGTTTCGAGAAGTTCGCGAACATTAAGTGCCGGGCCGGCGGGTTGACGCCGCGCTGTGCGGTGCTGGTGGCGACTGTGCGGGCCCTGAAGATGCACGGCGGGGGCCCGAAGGTCGTCGCGGGCAAGCCCCTGGACCCGGCGTACACGCGGGAAGATCTCGCCCTGCTGGAGGCCGGGCTGCCCAACCTCGAGCGGCACATCCGCAATGTGCGGGCCTACGGCGTGCCGGTGGTGGTGGCGATCAACTCGTTCTCGGCCGATACAGATGCGGAGATGCGCCTCATCGAGCGGGCGGCGCTGGCCGCCGGCGCATCGGCGGCGGTGAAGACCAGCAACTGGGCCGACGGCGGCGCCGGGGCGGTGGAACTGGCCGAGGCGGTGATCGCCGCGTGCGATCGGCCGCCGGCGTTCAAGCTGCTGTACCCCTCGGACGCGTCGATCGAGTCCAAGATCCTGAGCATCGCGAAGACGTACGGCGCCGACGGCGTCGATTACACCCCCGAGGCGGCCGCCAAGGTGCAGCTGTACACGCAACTGGGCTACGGCGGCCTGCCGATCTGCATGGCCAAGACGCACCTTTCGTTCTCCGAAAATCCCGAACTGAAGGGCGCGCCCGGCGGGTTCCGCATCACGATCCGCGACATGCGGGCGTCGCTCGGGGCCGGTTTCATCTATCCTCTCGTCGGTACGATGAGGACGATGCCGGGGCTGCCGCCCCGGGCCGCCTTCGTCGATGTCGACATCGACCCCGCGACGGGCCGGATTGAAGGCCTGTTCTGAGAGGAGACTCTCATGACAACCCGAGCCAGGGCATTCCGGGCCACGCACGCGCCGGGTGCCGAGTTCAATCCGGTGCTGCCGGAGTTTCATCGCCACGCCGAATCGGCGGGCTCCACCGGCGCGGACGCGGCCGCGCTGGCGCGTACGGTGCACCTGCCCGTGGCCTCGGTGCGGGCCGCGCTGTCTTCCTTTACGGAAGCCCGGCACGATGCAGCGGCGGTGCGGGTGTGCGCCGGGACATCCTGCGTGCTGGCGGGCGGCCCGGCGATCGCCGGGGAACTGCGCAAGCAGCACCACTGTGAAATGGTGTACTGCCTCGGGTACTGCGACCGTTCGCCCGCCGCGATGACGCCGTCGGGGCGCGTCGTGACCGGGCTGACGCCATCGCGGTTTGCGGAGTTGCGGGGCGATCCTGCTCATCCAGCCCCGCCATCCATCCGGTGCGAGGCCCGGCACGCGGTCGTGACCCGGCGCCTGGGCGCGGGTGAAGCCGGGGATCCCCTCGCGTATCGAGGTCTGCACCGGGCCCTGAGCATGCGGCCCGACGCGGTCACCGACATGGTGATGGCGGCGGGCGTTCGCGGGCGCGGCGGCGCGGCGTTCCACGCGGCCCGCAAGTGGCAGCTCGCGGCCCGGGCGCCGGGGTACCCCAAGTTCGTCGTCACCAACGGCGATGAGGGCGATCCGGGATCGTTCATCGACCGGGAGCTGATGGAGCGAGACCCGCACGGCGTGCTGGAAGGGATGGCCATCTGCGCGCACGCGATCGGCGCGACACGCGGCATCGTGTTCATCCGCTCCGAGTATCCGGTCTCCGTGCAGGTGATGGAGCGGGCCATCATCGAGGCGAAATCGGCGGGCCGGCTCGGCCGTGATGCGCTCGGCCCGGGCCGGGCCTTCGATGTCGAGGTTGTGCGCGGCATGGGCTCCTATGTCTGCGGCGAGGAGACCGCTCTGCTCGCGGCGATCGAGGGGCAGCGGGGCGAGGTGTGGCCCCGGCCGCCCTACCCGGTGGATTCCGGAGTCTTCGGGCGGCCCACCGTGGTGAACAACGTCGAGACGATCGTCAACGTGCCGTGGATCTTGGAGCACGGCGCCGAGGCCTACGCCGAGATGGGCACGCCCGACAGCCGGGGGACGAAGGCGGTGTGCTTCAATCACGGATTCGCCCGGCCCGGCATCGCGGAGGTTGAGTTCGGCCTGCCGCTGCGGGAAGTGATCGAACGGCACGGAGGCGGCGGCGCGGGGGGCGAGCCTCTCGAGGCGGTGATGGTCGGCGGGCCGATGGGAAGCATCGTGCTCCCCCAAGACTGGGATGCGCCGCTGTGCTTTACGGCGATGGGGCGGCGGGGCATCAACCTCGGGCACGCGGGCCTGGTTGCGATTCCCCGAGGCACGGACTGGAAGGCGTTTCTCTATCACCTGCTCGTGTTCATGAAGAACGAATCCTGCGGAAAGTGCGTCCCCTGCCGGCTCGGCACCGCACGCTGCCACGAACTGGCGACGGGCGGCCTGATGCCGGAGAGCGTTGAAGAAGTGGAGCGGATCCTCGATGTGATGCGGGAGGCGAGCCTGTGCGCATTCGGCCGGGAAACACCCGGGCCGGTCTTCACGGTGCTGCAGCGTTTCCGCGACAAAGCCATCGGGAGGGTGTCATGAGCCCGAACACCGCCGATGCGGGCCAGATCAACGGAGTGAAAATCGAGCCGCGGCACGGCGAAACGATCCTGGAGTGCGCGAACCGCGCAGGGATCGAGATTCCCACGCTGTGCCACGCCGATGGATTGACGGCCGAAGGCGGCTGCCGCATGTGCCTCGTCGAGATCGACGGCCAGCGGCCGCAAGCTTCCTGCCACACGCCGATGACGCCCGGCATGAAGGTCCGAACGCACACACCCCGGCTGGCGGAGATCCGCGGGGAACTTCTGCGGCTGACGCTGCTCACGACGCCCAAAGGGGCGTTGCGGGCCCGGCCCGACGGCTCGAAGTTCGAGCGGCTGCTGTCGGAGTACGGTGTTTCGGATGCGCCGGCGGCTCGCCGCCCCGCCGGCGGGCACGCGATCGATGAATCCCACCCCTACATGCGGTTCGACCGCGACCGGTGCATCACCTGCCGCCTGTGCCTGAACACGTGCGAGCAGGTGCAGGGTCAGTTCGTGTACGGTATTGAGGGCAGGGGCGGGACCACGCGGCTGGTCTTCGGGCCGGGAGAGCTGTTCGCACAGAGCGACTGCGTGTCGTGCGGCGCCTGCGTGGACCGATGCCCGACCGGTGCGATCACGGACAGGGATCGGTTGTCGCGGCCCGGGCCGGCCAACTCGGTCAAGAGTGTCGATTCGGTGTGCGGCTACTGCGGTGTCGGATGCCGGACGCGGGTGGAGGCGAAGGATGGCGTCGTCCTGCGGATCGAGGGTGTCGGCGATGCGGCGGTCAATCACGGCCACCTGTGCGTGAAGGGCCGGTACGCGCACGCGTACCACCGGGCCGGCGATCGCCTCACGACGCCGCTCATCCGTGATGGCGGCGGCGGACTGAGGCCCGCATCCTGGGATGAGGCGATCCGCTTCACGGCGAACCGTCTGAAGGAGATCCGAGACCGTCACGGCCCGGCCGCGCTGGGCACGATGACGTCATCGCGCTCGACGAACGAGGCCTCGTACCTGCTCCAGAAGCTGTTCCGGGGCATCATCGGCACGAACAACACGGATTGCTGCGCGCGGGTGTGCCACTCTTCTACAGCGATCGCGCTGGGGCTGGTCACGGGCACCGGGGCGGCGACGGCTTCGTACGCCGACCTGACCGAGGCCCGGCTGATCGTCGTCGCCGGGAGCAACGCGACCGAGGCCCACCCGGTGGTGGGGGCGCAGATCAAGCAGGCGGCGCTCCGGGGCGCAGCGCTCGTCGTGATCGATCCGCGGGAGATCGAACTGGCGAAATACGCCGCGGTGCACCTGCCGGTGTGGCCCGGGGGGAACGTGGCGGTCTTCAACGCGATCGCGAAGGTGATCGTTGAGGAAGAACTCTTCGACCGCGCCTACGTGGAATCGCGCTGCGAGGGGTTGCCGGAACTGCGGGCGTTCCTTGCGGCGCGGTCTGTTGAAACGTTCGCGGAGATCGCCCGGCTCGATCCGGCGTTGATCCGACGGGCGGCCCGGCTCATCGCCGAACGCGGGCCCGGGCTGTTCGTCAGCGGGCTGGGCCTGTCCGAGCAATCGCAGGGCGTATCGGGCGTGATGGCGTACTGCAACCTCGGGCTGCTGACGGGTTCTCTGGGCAAACGCGGCGCCGGGATGCTGCCGCTGCGCGGCCAGAACAACGTCCAGGGCAACGCCGACATGGGGGCTCAGCCGTACGCGCTCACCGGATATCTCAAGCTTGATGACCGCGAGGCCCGCGAGCGGATCGCCCGGATCTGGGGCATCGCGCCCCCCGCCGAGCCGGGGCTGACCATCCCCGAGATGTACGACGCGGCGGTGGGGGGCCGCCTTAAGGCGCTGTGGATCCAGGGAGAGGATGTCGCGCAGAGCGACCCGCATTACGAGCATGTCGTCCGCGCCCTGCGCGGACTTGACCTGCTGGTTGTGCAGGAGCTCTTCATGACCGAGACCGCGTCGATGGCCCATGTCGTGTTCCCGGCGGCGGCCGTGCTCGAGCAGGAAGGCACATTCACCAACGGCGAGCGGAGGGTGCAGCACGTCCGGGCTGCCGTCCCGCCGCCCGGCCGGGCCCGTCCCGATTGGGAGGTCATCCGCGATGTCGGCATGGCCATGGGCGGCATTGGAGCTGCGTGGAAGTACGATCACCCATCGCAGGTCATGAGCGAGGTCGCCGCGGTGGCGCCGCTGCTGTTCGGGGGGATTGCGTACGACCGGCTCGATGGAGACGGGATCCAGTGGCCGTGCCCGACGAGCGGCCATCCCGGCACCCGCACCGTCCACGCCGAGCGATTCGTCCGGGGCAAGGCGATGCTCACCAGCGTCGATTACCTGCCGCCGCAGGACCGGACGGATGAGCAGCACCCGCACGTGCTGATGACGGGCCGGATCCTGGACCATTACAACGTCGGGACCATGACACGGAGAACACCCAGCAGCCGCATCGCTCCCAAGGATTATCTCGAGATACACCCGGAAGATGCCGCGCGGCTCAAGATCGCGGATGGATCGAGCGTCCGCGTTCGGAGTCACTGGGGACAGACCGTTGCCCCCGCGCGCCTGACGCGGCGTGTGCTGCCCGGGACGAGCTTCCTCACGTTCCACTTCCCGGAAACCGGGACCAACCGCGTCGTCGGGCCGTGCCACGATCCGACGAGCCATTGCCCGGATTACAAGGTGGTCGCCGTCAGCTTGGCACCCGCGTAGCTGCGCTCATCCCGTCGTGGCCGATGCGCCGGGCGTGATACGCTGGGGCCCGGAGTAGATGTTGAATCGGCCGGGACGCAGGAACCCGGCGAGCGTCAGGCCCGCCTCGTGCGCAAGATCGACAGCCAGTGAAGAGGGGGCCGAGACCGCCGCGACGATCGTGATGCCGGCGGCGATCGCCTTCTGCACGATCTCGAACGAGGCCCGGCCGCTTACCAGCAGCACGTGAGCCGAGAGCGGCAGGAGCCGTGCCCGCAGCGCTGCGCCGACGACCTTGTCTACCGCGTTGTGACGGCCCACATCCTCCCGCGAGAACAGCAGTTCGCCTTCCGAGTTGAACAAGCCCGCCGCGTGCAGACCTCCGGTTCGCTCGAAGTTCGCCTGTGTGGCCCGGAGGCGATCGGCAAGCCGCAGCAGAAGGTCAGCCGGGACGGACGGGCCCGCGCCGAGGGGAGCAAACCGCTTGCGAACGGCGTCGATCGACGCGGCGCCGCAGATCCCGCAGCTGGAAGAGACGAACACGTGACGCGTGAGGCCTCCCAGGTCGATCGTGGCCCCATCCAAAAGCACATCCACCGAGTCACCCGGGGCCTGCTCGCATCGGCGGATGTGGGGGACCGGGCCTGCGCCGGTGATCACGCCCTCGCCGACCAGAAACCCCAGGGCGAGCTCCTCGTCATGGCCCGGGGTCCGCATGGTGATGCTGATGGGACGGCCCGCGATGCGGATCTCGAGGGGCTCTTCGGCAGCCAGGTCGTCCTCGGCTTCCCGCGGCGCGGCGGCGAGATTCTCGTACTTGTAGATCCGCACGCGGACAACCGGTCTGGGCATCGAAATCAGTCTATGTCGCGCCGTGTTCTCGGCCGCCCCCGGGGTGCTCCGGATGGGGGGTGACAAGGGTCGAGTTTGAGGTATAATGGATAAAAGGATCATGGGATCCGCAAGACAACAAGTGGGTGGCGCATCGGCCGGGCCGATCGCCTTCCGGAGACGGGTGGGCACTTGTGAGGAGCTGGCTCAACCACAGCACGGGCGGAAATGGGGGGCGGTCGTTCGTGCGGCGTTTGGTCGCCGGCGTGCTCGCCGCGACCCTGATCGGGGCCGTTTCGTCGGCGTCTGCGCGGAGCCAGCCCGACTCCAGCGAGAACTCGGATCGGCGATGCCTCCAATGCCACGGCCAGCCCCACATCGGGGAACTGGACCCGGCGGAACGGCTGTCGATGGTGGGGACGTGGCTCGGCACCGAGCCCGCGCCGAAGGTCGATCGCCCCGCCGTGACGCCGGGTGTTGATGAGCCCGCCCGCCGGCCCGGGCTGTACGTCGAGCCGGGGCTGCTCTACAAGAGCATCCACCGCGAGGTTTCCTGCGTGCAGTGCCACGCCGACGCCGCCCGGCTGCCGCACGAGCCGAAGCTGAACCTCAGGACGTGCGCGACCGAATGTCACCCGGGCCCGGCAAAGCAGTTCCCCACCGGGGCGCACTACGACGCGCTGCAGCGGGGCGACCCGCTGGCTCCGACGTGCGCATCCTGCCACGGCGGGCACTCGATCCTGCCGATCAAGGACCAGCGTTCACCCCAGAACCGCCTCAACAGCATCTTCCTCTGCGCCGAGTGCCACGAGCGGCACCTGAAAGACACGCCGGGCGGGTACAAGCCCAGAGGTCACATCGAGGCATACCTCCACAGCGCCCACGGCAAGGCGATCGCGCAGTCGGGCCTGGTGGCCGCGCCGACGTGCGCCGATTGCCACAGCGCCCACGCGGTGCACCCGGTCAGCGATCCGGCGTCCCCGGTTCACCGAAGCAGGATCTACACCACGTGCGGGCAGTGCCACGTGGGCATCCTCAACATCTACAGCAAGAGCCTCCACGGCAAGCTCGCGATGGAAGGGCACCCCGAAGCCCCCGTCTGCACCGACTGCCACACCTCGCACGAGATCATCCAGCCCGACCGCGTGGCCTTCAAGCTGGCCAGCGGCGACCGCTGCGGCAAGTGCCACGAGGACCGGATCGAGCACTACCGCGAGACGTTCCACGGCAAAGCGCTGGCGCTGGGGCGGCCCCAGGTCGCCGCGTGCTACGACTGCCACGGCCACCACGACATCGTGCCGATCAGCGATCCCGCCAGCCGGCTGCACGGCGAGAACAAGCTCCAGACTTGCCGCCAGTGCCACCCCTCCGCGGGCCCGCAGTTCACCGGCTACATCGCCCACGCCGACCACCGCAACCGCGAGCTCTACCCGGTCCTGTACTGGACGTTCATCTTCATGACGGGGATCGTCGTCGGCACGTTCCTCTTCTTCGGCGCCCACACGATCCTCTGGTTCGTCCGCTCGCTGATCCTCTACATCCGCGACCGCGAGGCGTTCAAGCACGCCAAGGCCATGGCGGCCCGGGACCAGGAGACCTTCGTCCGCTTCAAGCCCTTCGAGCGGTTCCTGCACGTGCTGGTGATGAGCAGCTTCCTGCTGCTGGTCGCCACCGGCATGCCTCTGAAGTTCTACTACACGGCTTGGGCGAAGGAGATGGTGCGATGGATCGGCGGCCTCGAGGCGGCGGCCCAGCTCCACCGCCTCGGCGCGATCATCACGTTCACGTACTTCGCGCTGCACATCGGCAGCCTCATCCGGGCCGCCTGGCGCAACCGCGCCCAGTTCCGCGATCCCTCCAGCGGCCGGGTCACGCCCCGCCGCGTGATCTCCGTGGTCTTCGGGCCCGACCTGCCCTACCCGCACATCCAGGACTTCAAGGACTGGTGGGCTCACCAGAAATGGTTCTTCGGCCGCGGCCCGCAGCCTCAGTTCGACAAGTGGACGTACTGGGAGAAGTTCGACTACCTCGCGGTGTTCTGGGGTGTCGCCGTCATCGGGCTGAGCGGCCTGGTGATGTGGTTCCCCGAGTTCTTCACCCGCTTCATGCCGGGCTGGATCATCAACGTCGCCCTGATCGTGCACAGCGACGAGGCCCTCCTCGCCGCCGGGTTCATCTTCACCTTCCACTTCTTCAACGTGCACTTCCGGCTCGAGAAGTTCCCCATCGATTCGGTGATCTTCTCCGGACGCATCTCCAAGACCGAGATGCTGCACGAGCGGCGCCGGTGGTACGAGCGTCTCGAGGGCGCGGGCCGGCTGGACTCGATCCGCGCCCGCGACGACTGGTCGCAGTGGCGGCGCGTGATCCACCCCATGGGCTTCCTCGCCTTCGGGCTGGGGCTGCTGCTGCTCGCCCTCATCGTCTACGCCATGTCGTCGAGGCTCATCGGCGGTCCCTGAATGCCGCGGCGGTCTCCCATCCCGTCGTGGGATGGCTTCCTCATTCCTCCTTACGAGAGCGGGCGTGCGATGAACGCGGGAACTGGAAGAGGCCGACCGACAGCGATGAAGCGATTCCTGGAAGTCGCCGTGGCGGCGTCCGCCGCGTTCCTGGTGCTCCCCGCGGGCCATGCACGGGCCCAGGATGACACCGACCGTCGCTGCCTGCAGTGTCACGGGCAGGCCCATATCGGCGAGCTCGGCCCGGCCGAGCGGCGAAGCATGGTCGGCACCTGGCTCGAGAAGGACGCGCCCGCGCCCGGCGGCGCCGCGCCGATCGAGCCCCTCAAGGGCGATGAGCCGGCGCTGCGGCCCGGCCTGCACGTGATCCCGGCGGTGTTCACCTCGGGCCCGCACGCGGCCGTCCGGTGCATCCAGTGCCACGAGGACGCCGCGAAGCTGCCGCACGCCGCGGTCCTTCAGAAAGCGACGTGCTCAGCGTCATGCCACGAAGCGGCCGTGAAGGCGTACGACGGCGGCTCACACCGCGAGGCGTTTCTGCGCAAGGATCCGCTCGCGCCGACGTGCGCATCCTGCCACGGCAACCACGACATCCTGCGGATCTCCGACCGCAAGGCCCCCCAGAACAAGCTCAACTCCCTCTTCCTCTGCGGCGACTGCCACAAGCAGCACTCGGCCACCCCGACCAATGGCAACCCGGTGTCCAGGATCGAGAACTACCTCGACTCCGCCCACGCCCGCGCTGTCACCAAGTCGGGCCTGCCCATGGCCGCCACCTGCGCCGACTGCCACGGTGCGCACGGCGTCCGGCCTTCCAAGGAGCCTGCCTCCAGCGTCAACCGGGCCAACATCCCGGCGACCTGCGGCAAATGCCATGTCGGTGTCGCGGAGGTCTACGCCCTCAGTGTCCACGGGGAGAAGCACGCGAAGGCCGATAGCAAGGCGGCGGTATGCACCGACTGCCACACCGCCCACCAGATCACGCTGGCCTCGACGCCGGGGTTCCTGCTCGATGTCATCAACGAGTGCGGCAAGTGCCACGACTCCGCCGACGCCAACGGAGACCGCGTCGGCACTTACTACGAGAGCTATCACCGCAGCTACCACGGCCAGGTCTCGCGGCTTGGCGGCGTCCGCGCCGCACGCTGCAGCGATTGCCACGGCGCCCACGACATCCGGCCGCTCGAGGACCCCCAGTCGCGGGTGAGCGCCAGGAACCGCATCGCGACCTGCTCGGCATGCCACCCGGCGGCCAACGCGAACTTCGTGAAGTTCGACCCCCACGCCGATTACCGCGACGCCCGGAACTACCCGGTGCTGCACGGTGTCTGGCTGTACTTCATGATCATGATGAGCGCGGTGTTCACGTTCTTCGGCGTGCACACGCTCATGTGGTTCCTGCGGTCGATGCTGGACCGCTGGCGCCACGGCAAGCCCCACCCCCACGCCCTCGGCCCCACGGCGCTGCGCCGCTTCACAGGGCTCAACCGCGTCAACCACGCCCTGGTGGCGATCACCTTCTTCGGTCTGACCGCCACGGGCATCCCGCTCGTCTTCTCGGGCCAGCGCTGGGCCCAGGTCCTGGCCAACCTGCTCGGCGGCATCGAGGCCGCCGGGCTGTGGCACCGCTTCTTCGCCATCCTGCTGATCGTCAACTTCATCGCGCACTTCGTCGGGCTGGGCCATTCCTTCCTCAACCGCAAGGTGCCGTGGCACGTCTGGATGTTCGGGCCCAACTCGCTGGTTCCCCGCTGGAAGGATGTCACCGACTGCACGGGGATGTGGCTGTGGTTCGTCGGCCTCGGCAAGCGTCCGCGGTTCGACCGCTGGACCTACTGGGAGAAGTTCGACTACTGGGCCGAGGTCGGCGGCTCCATGATCATCGGCGGCTCCGGGCTCCTCTTGTGGTTCCCGGAACTGGCCTCGCGGATCCTGCCGGGGTGGAGCTTCAACATCGCCATGATCATCCACGGGTACGAGGCGCTGCTGGCGATCGGATTCATCTTCACGATCCACTTCTTCAACGCCCACATCCGGCCCGGCACGTTCCCGGTCGACGATGTCATCTTCACGGGGTCCGTACCCGAGCACGAGATGAAAGAGAGCCGGCCAGAGGAGTACGCGCGGCTTGTCGAGAGCGGCGAGATCGAGGCGATCCGCGTGCCGGCCCCCGATGCCCGGCGGCGCCCCCTGTGGATCATCGTCGCGGTCCTGTCTGTGGGCCTGGGGGTGGCCCTGCTGACGCTGATCGTGCTCGGCGGGCTCGAGCTGATCTGACGGGTGAACCGATGGTGAACGCGACCAGGCCAACCCCGACCCGTGCACCGGCCCGCTCCTGGCGCCGGGTGGCGATCGGGCTGAGTCTCGTCGCCATCCTGCTTGTCGGCGGCGTGGTGGCGCGACTCGCGCTGCGCCGGGCGCCGCCGCCGCCCGCGCCGGGCCCGGCCATCGTGAACGTGACCACACCCGCACCCCGACCGACGACCGTGATCGAGTTCAAGCAGGGGTGCGTCAGCGCGGAGTGCCACGTGGCGATGGCCCGGCCCGCCCTGCGCCACCCCGCCGCGGGGGCCGACACCTGCAACTCATGCCACGGGCCCGATGCGGGCGGGCACACCTACCCGATGCGCGGAGGCGGGGATGCCGCGTGCACGGAATGCCACGACCACGTCCATCTCGGCCGCGTCGATCACAAGGCCCTGACGGATGTGGGCTGCGGCGCGTGCCACAAGATCCACGGCTCGGGCGGCCCGCACCTGCTCAAAGCCGCTTCGATCCGCGAATCCTGCGAAGCATGCCACCCGCCGCAGCGCGGCACGCACGACCACGATCCGTACGCGACGGGCCGGTGCGTCGTCTGCCACGAGCCCCACGCGTCCGATTCGCCCAGCCTTCTGACCGGGGGCGGCGGCCCGGACCACTGCCGCCTCTGCCATTCGGGGACCGTTGAACTCACCAACACCGCCCCGTACTCGCACGCGCGGGTGGGCGGCGCCTGCCTCGCCTGCCACGCGCCACATACCGGCGCGGCGGCGGGCCTGATGCGAGATGAGTCCCGCGTCGTGTGCATCAGTTGCCACGAAGAAGTCGCCCGCGAGGTCGGCGGCGCGACGGTCTCGCATGACGCGGTGCTGAAGGGGGATCAGTGCAGCTCCTGCCACGAGCCCCACGGTTCGGACATTCCGTCGATGCTGAAAGCCGACCAGACTTCCGTGTGCCTCAAGTGCCACGCCGAGCCCGTCCGGGCCGCGGACGGGCGGCAGGTGCCGGCGATGGCCGCGATCGCTTCCACACCGCAGGTGCACGGGCCGGTCGCCGCGGGCCATTGTTCCGCCTGCCACAACGTGCACGGCGGCACCCAGGAGCGGCTGCTGAAAACCCTCAACCTGGGGGCGGCCGCGGACGAGGTCAGCCTGCGGAACTACGCCCTCTGCTTCACGTGCCATGACCGCGAACTGGCGCTGAGCGATCGCGGCGAGGCGACGCGCTTCCGCGATGGCGCGGTGAATCTCCACCGCCGGCACCTGCTCTCCGACAAGGGCGGCCGCAGCTGCGGCAACTGCCACGAGTTCCACGGCGGCGACCAGCCCCGGCTGATGGCGGATTCCGTCGCGTTCGAGGGATCCTCGTGGTCGATGCCGATCGGCTACTTCACGACCCCCGATGGAGGCGGCTGCGCCCCGGGTTGTCATGAAGCGCTCCGGTACAGCCGCGCCCAGGCGGTCAACACCCCGCGCGGGAAGGATGGTGAGCCATGAACGCCCGGCCGCTGCTGCTGCTGCTGGTCATCGCCGCAACCGTCGTGCCCGGGGCCGCCGCCCAGCCCCCCGCCGCCGTCCGCGACAAGACCGGTTCCACCGCCGCGCCGCCCACCGGCATCACGCCCCGCGAAGGGTGCGTCACAGCCGAGTGCCACCCCGGTGTCAAGCAGCACCGGTTCGTGCACGGGCCGGTGCAGGTCAGCGGGTGCGATGCCTGCCACAAGCTGGTCGAGCCCGAGCGCCACCGCTTCGAGGCCGCCACCGACCGCAACCGCACCTGCGCGCTCTGCCACGTGATCGAGCCGAAGGTCGGCGCGATCGCCCACAAGCCGTTTGCCGAGGGCGACTGCCTCTCCTGCCACGACCCTCACGGCAGCAGCGAGCCGACCATGCTCCGCGGCGAGCGCTACGGCGACTCCTGCAAAGCCTGCCACGAGCAGGTCTCCACCGCCCACCGCTTCCAGCACGGCCCGGTCTCCGCCGGCGCCTGCGGCGCCTGCCATGAACCCCACGCTTCCACGCGGCCCCACCTCCTCGTCGCCGAAGGACGCGACCTCTGCCTCAAGTGCCACCTCTCGACGGGCCTGGAGATCGAATCCAGGCACGTCGTGCACGGGCCGGCCCTCGGCGACTGCCTGGTCTGCCACGACCCTCACGGCACGGACAACCCCGCCGTGCTCTCCGCCGACCCCGTCGCCCTCTGCACCGCCTGCCACGAGTCGATCGCCCGGGCCATGGAAGGGGCGACCACGCAGCACGCCGCCGTCACGACGCAGCAGTCCTGCCTCAACTGCCACGCGGGCCACGCCAGTGACCACGCCCGGCTCCTCAAGAAGCAGGACCAGGCCCTGTGCTTCGAGTGTCACAACAAGACCATTACGCTCAAGGACGGCTCCAAGCTTCAGGACATGAAGAAGCTCATCGAGAACGGCAAGAGCCTGCACGGCGCCATCTCGCAGGGAAGCTGCGTCTCCTGCCACGACATCCACGGAGGCGGTCATCGTCGTCTCCTGACCAACGAGTACCCCTCGGACATCTATTACCCCTTCAGCGAGAACGCCTACGCCCTGTGCTTCAGCTGCCACGACCGCCAGATGGTCATGCTCTCCCGCACCGACACCGCCACCGGCTTCCGCAACGGCGACAACAACCTCCACTACATCCACGTCGTGCGCGACAAGAAGGGGCGGTCCTGCAGCGTCTGCCACGACGCCCACGCCACCAACCGCGACCGCCACATCCGCGATGAGGTCGCCTACGGGCCGTCCGGGTGGAAGCTCCCGATCCGGTTCGAGACGCTCCAGGACGGCGGCACGTGCGGCGCGGGCTGCCACGCCCCCCTCCAGTACAACCGGGTCACACCCATCGTGTACCCCGCCGAGAGATCCCGCGGCACCTGGAAGGGCGAGGACCTCATCCCGGGCGTGCGCGTGAATCCCAACGACGGCAATCCCCCGCCTGCCAAGTAGACCCCAGCCCCGAGGTTGCATCGAACGTCTGATGAAGGAGTGAACGATGAACTGGTCCCGAACGCTCAGAACCGTCCTTGCCGCCTGCCTCCTGTGCGCCGCCGCCGCCGCGCCGCCCGCGCGGGCGGATGAACTGCGCAACGTCCGCAAGGGAGAGCCCGTCCCCGCCCTCAAGCTCCCCGGCATCGCCGGCGACATGCTCGACAGCGAGACCTGGAAGGGGTCTGTCGCCGTCATCGTCTGCCTGTCCGCCGAGCAACGCAGCTCCGAGCTGGCGGCGATGGAATCGCGCGATGTCGTGCGGCAGTTCCAGGCCGACAACGTCCGCCTCGTCCACGTCACCGCCGATGTCGTGCAGAAAGCCTACTTTCAGCGATTCCGCGAGGAGCGCTCGCTCGATGTGCCGCTCGCGCTCGACGCCGACCGCGGCTTCTACGCCAAGCTCGGGCTCATCGTCCTCCCGACCACCATCGTCATGAGCCCCGAGGGCAAGCTCGCCCACGTCATCTCGCTGCGCGGGCCCGACTACGCACACATCCTCGAGGTCTACATCCAGCACACCCTCGGCAAGCTCACCGATGCGCAGCTCGAGGAGCAGCTCAAGGCCCGGGCCTCGGCCTCGGGCTCCCCCAAGAGCCAGGCCTCGACCCACCGCGCCGCGGCCCGCTACCTGCGCGAGAAGGGCCAGCTCGACGCCGCCCGCGATGAACTCGTCAAGGCGCGGGACCTCGACCCGACCAGCCCCGACATTCTGCTCGACCTGGCCGACCTCAGCCTGGCCACCTCCCAGCTCGACGAAGCCGACAAGCTCGTCAGCACCGTGCTCGAGGCCCAGCCCGAGAACCGCCGGGCCAAGCAGATCAAGGGCATCGCGCTCTACCGGCGCGGCCGCCTCGCCGACGCTGAGCCCGTCCTGCTCGAAGCCCTGAACCTGAACCCCGAGCCCCAGCGCATCCACTACTACCTCGGACGCATCTACGAGCAGCAGGGGCAGACCGCCAAGGCCCTGGAGCATTACCGGGAGGCCCTCCGCCGCTTCGTGAACGAGCCCGGCGACTCCGCATCCGCCGCCCCATCCGCCCCGGCGAAATGACCCCATCCGGCGGGCACATCAGGCTTCCAGGGTGGCCGGAGCAGGCTCCGGCCCCGGCGACGGAGCGCGCCCCGCCCGGCGCAGCGCAGCGCCGGCATCGTCGAGCAGCGAGTACGCGACCGGCGTGACCAGGAGCGTCAGCAGCAGCGACAGCATCTGGCCGCCGATGACAACGATCGCCACCGCCCGGCGCTCTTCAGCGCCGGGCCCGGTCCCCAGCGCCAGCGGCAGCATGCCGCCGACCAGCGCCAGCGTCGTCATCAGGATGGGGCGCAGCCGGTCGCGGTTGCCCTGGATGATCGCCTCCGACCTGGGCATGCCCTGGGCGCGCAGGTGGTTCATGTGGTCGATCTGCAGGATGGAGTTCTTCTTCACCACGCCGAACAGCACGAGGATCCCCAGCGCCGAATAGAGGTTCAGCGTGCCGCCCATCATCCACAGCGAGAGGAACGCGAACGGCACCGAGAGCGGCAGTGAAAGGAGAATCGTGAACGGGTGCACCAGGCTCTCGTAGTTGGCCGCCAGGATCATGTACATGAACACGACCGAGAGCGCAAACGCGATCAGGAACTCGCGGAACGTCCGCTCCAGCTCGCGCCCGCGCCCCATGACCTTGTACGAGTACGCCGCCGGCATGTCCAGCTTGTCGATCTCGGCCCGCATCGCCTCCAGCCGGTCCGCCAGCGCGAAGCCGGGCCCGACCGACCCCCGCACGTTCGCCGCCCGCTGGCGGTCAAGCCGGTCGATGCGGGCAGCCGTCGTCGCCGCCTCGATGGTCGCGATGCTGCGCAGCTCCACCGTCCGGCGTCCGTCCGGGCCGCCCGGCACCAGCAACCGCGGCAGCACCGATGAATCGCTGCGATCGCGCTCCACCAGCCGCAGCTGCACGTCGTAGTCCTCGCTCGTGGCCGGATCGCGGAACCGCGTGACCTCCTCATCGCCGCCCACCAGCACCCGCAGCGCCGTCCCGATGTCGCGAGGGCTGACCCCCAGGTCCGCGGCCCGGTCGCGGTCGATCACCACCCGCAGCTCGGGCGTGTTCATCTTGAGGGTGGTGTCGATGTCCGGCAGGCCGCCGAGCTCCCTTGACCGCAGCCGGAGCTTCTCGGTGTACTCCGCCAACTTCTCGAGCTCGGGCCCGCGGATGGCGAAGTCGATGTCGAAGTTGCCGCCGCCGATGTTGAACGCCGCGAAGTTCCGCACCGAGCAGCGAAGCTCCGGGAACTTCCTCAGCGACCGCCGGAGGTCCTGCATGACGGAGCCCTGCGTGTAGTTCTCGCTGAACGCCTCGCCGGGGCGGCCTTTGGCGATGCACCTGGCCAGACGCCCGATCGAGAAATACCGCTCCTCGTGCGGCGCGATGCGGACGTAGATGTTGCCGCTGTTGACCTGGCCCAGGAACGAGCCGCCCACCGAAGTCAGGGTCGTCCGCACGGCCGGGTGCTTGCGGACCTCCTCCTCGACCGCCCGCACCGCCGAATCGAACGAGGCGAAGCTCGAGCCCTCCGGGCCGTTGATGTTGACGGTGAACTCAGCCTCGTCGATGTCGCTCGGCAGATAGTCCTGCTGCAGCGAGCGGTACAACGGGACCGCCGAGAGCATGACGAGCACCGCCAGCCCCGCGGTGATCCACCGGAACCGCACCGCGATCCTCAGCATCCGCGTGTAGACCCGGTCGATGACCGCGTAGAACCCGCGCCGCGAGGCCACGCCGTGGCCCGCGCCGGGCTCCCCTTCGCCCCGCAGCAGCCGCGATGTCATCGTCGGGGTCAGCGTGAAGGAGACCAGCAGGCTGACCATGACCGCCATCGCCGCCGTCACCCCGAACTGGAACAGGAACCGCCCCGAGATCGACGACATGAACGACACGGGCACGAAGATCACCACCAGCGAGAGCGTCGTCGCTAGCACCGCCAGGCCGATCTCGGCCGTGCCCCGCTTGGCCGCCTCCATGGGCGTCATCCGCTTCTCCTCGACGAAGCGGTAGATGTTCTCGAGCACCACGATCGCATCGTCGATCACGATGCCGACCATCAGCACCAGCGCCAGCATCGTCACGCTGTTGAGCGTGAAACCCATGGCCCACATCATGGCGAACGTCGTGATCACCGACGCCGGGATGGCCACCCCCGCGATCAGCGTCGACCGCCACGACCGCATGAACGCCAGCACCACCAGCGAGGCGAGGATCGCGCCCAGGATCAGGTGCAGCTCGATCTCGTGCAGCGCGGCGTAGATGTACGACGACTGGTCCCGGATGATCTCCAGCCGCACCCCGCCCGGCAGCTGCGGCCGCAGCGCATCCAGCTCCGCCTTGATCCCCTCGATCACCGCCACGCTGTTGGCCCCCGACTGCCGCCGGATCTCCAGCGACACCGCGGGCCGCCCGTCGAGCCGGGCCGCCGACCGCTGCTCCTTGGCCCCGTCCTCCGCCCGCCCCACATCCCGGATGCGAACCGGCGTCCCGTTCACCACCGCGATGATGATGTCGTTGAACGCCGCCGGCTCCGTCAGCTTCCCCAGCGTCCGCAGCACCTGCTCCCGCACATCCCCCGTCACGTTCCCGCCCGGCACATCCGAGTTCTGCCGGGCGAGCGCATCCCGCACGGCCGTGATCGGGATCCCGTACGCCGCCAGCCGGTCGGCATCGGCCCACACGCTGATCGCCCGCTCCAGCCCGCCGACAATGTTGACCTCGCCCACGCCGGCTGAGCGTTCGAGCTGCGGCCGCACCGTCTTGTCCGCGAACTCGGTCAACTCCCGGATGCTCAGCTCGCCGGAGAGCGCCAGCGTCAGCACGGGGGTGGAGTCGTTGTCGAACTTGGAGACCACCGGCGGATCCGCGTCGTCCGGCAGCCGCCGCACCGCCGCCGCCACCCGGTCCCGCACATCCTGCGCCGCCGCCTCGATGTCCCGCCTCAGGCTGAACGTCGCGAGGATGATCGAGTTCCCCTGCCCCGAGATCGACCGCAGCTCCTCGATCCCCTCGACCGTGTTGATCGCCTCCTCCAGCACCTGCGAGACCTGCGTCTCGACCTCCTCCGGGGAGGCGCCCGGCAGCGATGTCCGCACATTCACCGTCGGCAGGTCCACCGACGGCAGCCGGTCCACGCCCAGCTTCGTGAACGCCACCGAACCGACGACCACCATCGACAGGATCAGCATGGCCGCGAAGACGGGCCGGTGGATGCAGATTTCCGCGAGGCGTTGCATGCTCAACCTCCGGGCCGGGCCGCGTCCGCGGACTCGCCCTGGGATTCGTCCGCCGGCGCCAGCCGGATGAACGGGGATTCAGGCACGGGTGTGTGGTCCGGAATCTCGACCGGCGCCGCGCCCGCGACATCCGTCGAGATCGTCCCGCAGGCCCGCAGCAGCGCAAGGTACGACAGCTTCCGCGTGAAGTCTTCGCTCGCGGCCTGGAGCTGCGCGGCCAGCAGCTGGTCCTGCGCGGTGACGCGCTCCAGGTTGGTCCCCAGCCCCGTCTGGTACCCGGCCTCGGCCTGCCGCAGCGCCTCCTGCGCCGCTGTGACCTGGATGCGCAGCTCATCAACCCGCTTCTGCGACGCCGAAAGGTCCGCGATCGCCGACTCCACATTCAGCCGGATGCGGCGCCGCGTCAGCGAGTAGTTCAGCACCGTCTCGCGGAACACCGACCAGCTCCGCCGCACATCCGCCTCGATGCGCCCGGCGCTGAATATCGGCAGGTTGATCGAGATCAGACCGCTCAGGTCCAGGTCGGTCGGGCTGGTGTCCCTCGTCAGGAAGTAGTCGAGGTTCACTCCGATCGACGGGTAGTAGCGCCCGATGGACGCATCCACAAGCTCCCGCGCCGCCTCGGCGGTCTTCCGCGCGGCCATCAGGTCCTGCCGGTTCCGCTCCGCCCCGGCGACCACCGGATCCACCGAGTCCGGGACGGGCCCGGGCTCGAACCCGTCGGTCAGCACGCTCTCGTCGGTATCGACAGCCGTCAGCAGCTTCAGCGCGGCCCGCGCGTTGCCCAGCCGGTTCTCCGCGTTCAGCAGCAGCACCCGCGTCTGCGACACCTGCGCTTCGATCTGCGCCACATCCAGCGGCCGGGCGAATCCCACCCGCTGACGGGCCAGGATGTCCCGCAGCCGCTCGTTCTGCACCGTCATCGACGATTCCAGCACGCGGATCAGCCGGTCCGCTCGCAGCACCTCGTAGTACGCTGTCGCCGTGTCGAGAATCAAAACCTCCCGCAGATCCAGCAGGAGCCAGCGCCGGGCCTCGATGTCGAGGTCCGCGGCCCGCACCGTCCGGAAGTCCGTCAGCCCCGTCAGCAGCGTGTACTGCGCGCTGAAACCGCCGTCGAATCGCGCAACGCTCCCCCCGCCCGTGCTCCCGGCGCCGCCGCCCGTGTGCTCGCGGAGCGTGAGATCGCCGAACAGGTCCAGTGTGGGCAGCAGCGACGCCGCCAGCCGTTGGCGATCGGCCAGCGCCTGCACGTAGGCCTCCCCCCCGATCGCCAGCCGCTCGTTGTACGCGTTGGCGAGCCGGACCGCATCCAGGAGCGTGAGCTCCCGCCCGCGCGCATGCCCGGGAGCTTCCGTTGTGATGTCGGTCAGCGAGCGGTACGCGGCGACATCGCCGGCCTGGTCGGTCGCGCAGCCCGGCAGCAGAATCACGAGCGCGATGAGCGGCAACAGCGCGGGCCACCTCACGCGGCACCCCCCGCCGCGATCCCCCGCCGCAGCAGCCGCAGGATGTGCAGCTTGAGCGAGTCCCGTGTCATCCCCGCCGGGGGGTACAGCACCGCCCCCCGGATGAACGACAGCATGAACTGGGCCGTCAGCTCCGGCTCGGGGTCTTCCAGCCTGCCCGTTTCGATCCCTTCACGGATCACGCGCTCGATCTCGTCGGTCAGTTGCCGCCGAACGGCCTGCAGCCCGGCATCCTCCGCGGTCAGCACCCCGCTCCGCATGATCCGGTACACCTCGGGGAATGTGAACGCGAAATCGATCAATCCGTCGGTAATGGCCTCCAGTCGCACCCACGGGTCGCCACCCCGGTCCTTCAACTCATCCCGAATCCGGCGGACGACCCGGCCGAATCCATCGCGAATGATCTCAAGGTACAACGCTTCCTTGCCCGGGTAGTAGATGTACAGCGTTCCCTTGCCGACCCGGGCCGCGGCCGCCACATCCTCGAGCCGGACCTCGTGGTACGGCCGGGCCGCGAACAGCCGCGCCGCGCACTGGAGGATCTCCTGCTGCTTTTCCACATCCGGCCGTTGCATGGCGCCAAGACCCTGTTCGGGGGCCAAACTCCGCGACAGCGGCGCTCAGCCCGCCTACAAAACCGACCAGCCAGTATTGGCCCTTCGCCGCCTCACGACCACCTGAACGGCACCGGAAGGAACTTCTCCCCGTGAGCCAGACCGCCCGAGCAACTCGATCCGCCGCTGCTTGGATGGGTATCACCCTTCTCGCACTCGGCATGCTGACTGCCGGTTGCGGCAAGCCCGCAGCCCCCGCGGGCTCACGGGCCCAGGCCAAGCCCATCGAGGTGGAGGTCGCTCCTGTTCTGCGCCGGGACATTGCCCGATCCATCGACCTCACCGGAACGCTTTTCGGCCAGGAGGAAGTCACGGTCTCCTCCAAGCTCGCCGGCCGCATCATCCGGCTCGATCACGATTTGGGAGATGTCGTCGCGCCGGGCCAGCCCCTCGCCCAGATCGAGAAAACCGACGTTGAACTGGCGCTCGGCGAACGCCGCGCGGCCGTCGCCGCATCCCTGGCGAAACTCGGACTCACCTCCCTTCCCGGAGACGATTTCGACCCAGCCAGCCTTCCGGCCATCCGCCGGGCCCGGGCCGAGGAAGCCAATGCCCAGGCCCGATTCGAGCGGGCCCGGCAGTTGTTCGAGCAGACTCCGCCCCTGATCTCGGCCCAGGACTTCGCGGACATCCGCACACAATCCGAGGTCGCCTCCCGCAGCGCAGAGGTCGAGGTCCTCACGGCCCGCGCGCTGATCGCGGAGGCCCGCACTCAGACCGCCGCGGTGCGGACCGCCGAACAACTGCTCGTCGATACCCAGGTTCTTGCCCCGGCTCCTCCGGACGCACCGAACCTGATCTACCGGGTGGCCGAACGCCGTGTCTCGGTCGGCGAGATGGTCACCCCCGGCCAGGCCCTGTTCCGCCTGGTCGCCTCGGACCGGATTAAGTTCCGCGGCGCTGCCCCGGAACGCTTTGCCGGCCGAGTGCAGGCGGGCCAAGCCGCAACCCTCAGCATCGAGGCGTTCGAACGGCCCTTTCCCGCGACGGTCACACGTATTTCCCCCCAGATCGACCCCGCAACACGCAGCTTCGAGGTCGAAATCGAGGCGGAGAATCCCGATGGCCGCCTCAAGCCCGGGGCGTTCGCCCGGGCCGTCGTGATCACGGGGACCGATCCCGGTGTTTCCTTCGTTCCCGCAGCAGCCGTCAGCACCTTCGCGGGTGTCCAGAAGGTGTACGGCGTCAAGGACAGCAAAGCCGTCGAAGTTCGCATCCTCACCGGTGTGCGGGATGGGGGTTTCATCGAGGTAGTGGGGGGGCTCAACCTCGACCACGTCGTCATCAGCAGCGCGGGCGGGCTCAGCAACGGTGCTCCCGTGACGGTCGTGGAACCGCCCGCGGCCGTCCGCGCTTCCGAGCGGCCGACCGGAGGCTGATTCGACCGCCGGGCCCGTCCGTGGCATACTGCGGACCTCCGGAGGTCCGCATGCTGCGTTGCGCTCTCTTGATGGTGCTCCTGACCTGCTTCACGCTCCCCTTGCCGCCGGCGTCGGCGCAGCCCGCGCCCGTCCCGGCGGCCCCTGACCGCTATCTCCTTGTCCGGTGCGGCCACCTCCTGGCCGTCCCGGGCGTCGATCCCCTCGCCAACGCGACGCTGGTGATCAAGAACCGGCGCATCGACCGGGTGCAGCCGGGGCTGCAAGGCCCGGACCTCGCGAAGGAAAAGGCCCAGGGCGCGGCGATCGAGGAACTGGATCTGCGCGATCAGTTCGTGCTGCCGGGCCTGATCGATTGCCACGTGCACCTCTCGATGGAGTTTGATTCCCGCATCATGGCCCGGGCCGTGACCGAGAGCGATGCGGCCGCCGCCATCCGTTCCACGCTCTTTGCCCGCCGAACCCTCGAGGCCGGTTTCACTACCGTCCGAGATGTCGGCAGCAGCGGCGGAGTCGCCTTCGCCCTGCGCGACGCGATCAACGCCGGCGAAGTGCCGGGCCCGCGCATCCTCGCATCCGGCGAGCCCATCAGCGTCACCGGAGGTCACGGCGATCAGACCAACGGCTTCCGTGCCGACCTCTTCGGCGTGCCGGGCCCGAAGGAGGGCATCGCCGATGGCCCCGATGAGTGCCGCAAGGCGGTGCGGTTCCAGATCAAGCTCGGCGCGGATGTCATCAAGCTGACCTCCACGGGGGGTGTGCTTTCGATCAGTTCCGCGGGCCTGGCCCAGCACTTCTTCCCCGATGAGCTCGAGGCCATCGCCCAGACCGCCCACAGCATGGGCCGGCGCGTCGCGGCCCACGCCCACGGCACCGACGGCATCAACGCGGCCCTCCGGGCCGGAGTCGATTCCATCGAGCACGGCACGTACCTCGATGATGAATCCGTCCGTCTCTTCAAGGAAAAGGGCGCCTACCTCGTCCCCACGCTCCTCGCCGGGCAGACCGTCTCCGCCAACGCCGAGATCCCCGGCTACTACATGCCGATGGTCGCCCAGAAGGCCAAACTGGTCGGGCCGCGGATCATGGAGGCGTTCCGGCTCGCCCGGGATGGGGGAGTAAAGATCGCCTTCGGCACCGATTCCGGGGTTTCCCCCCACGGCCAGAACGCCAAGGAGTTCGGCCTGATGGTGAAGGCCGGGATGACCCCCACCGAAGCGGTGGTCGCCGCGACTGTAACGGCGGCGGAACTCTGCGGTATCAACGCCCTTGTGGGAACTCTCGAAGCCGGCAAGGCGGCCGACTTTGTCTCCGTGCACGGCAATCCGTTGGAGGATGTCACCGAGTTGGAACGGATCCAGTGGGTCGTCCGTGATGGCCAGGTATTCAAACGCCCCGGTTGACGGAAACTCCGGCCCGCCGAATCAGAATATCCTGCACACCTCTCGCCTCTTCCCATTCCCTGAAATGGAGCACCGACCGTGTCGACGGCCCGTATGCAGAATGCGTCCCGGATCCTCCCCCGCGCGCTCGCCCTCGCCGCCGGAGCAGCGGCCTCCGCGGTCTCCTGGGCCGCCGAGCCCGAGGCGATCGGTGTGAACGCCGCCATGATGCGGTTCCCCGACATCAGCGCCAGCCACATCTGCTTCGTGTACGCCAACGACATCTGGCTCGTTTCCAGGGATGGCGGCACCGCGTTTCCGCTCGCGAGCCCGCCCGGTCCCGAGGCCCTGCCCAAGTTCAGCGCGGACGGCAAGTCCATCGCGTTCGTCGGAAACTACGACGGCAACCGCGACCTGTACACGGTTCCCATCGGGGGGGGCATTCCGACCCGCGTGACCTACCACCCCGCGGCGGAGGCGCTCTGCGACTGGGCGCCCTCCGGCGACCTGCTGTACATCACCAACGGGTTCGCGGGCCTGGCCCGGCAGACGCAGGCGTTCACCATCCCCGCGGCGGGAGGTATGCCCTCGAAGCTCCCCGTCCCCTACGCCGGCTTCGGCGCCATCTCGCCCGATGGCACTTGGCTTGCCTACACCCCGCATTCGACCGACAACCGCACCTGGAAACGCTACCGCGGCGGAATGGCCACCGACATCTGGCTCTTCAACCTCAAGGACAAGACCTCCAAGAAGGTGACCGACTGGGAGGGCACCGACACCATCCCCATGTGGGTCCCCGGGGGTGACGGTTCCAAGCTCTATTACCTCTCGGACAACGGCCCGGAGCACCGGCTCAATATCTGGAGCTACGACGTCGCATCCGGCGCCCGCGAGCAGCTCACCGCGTTCAAGGAAAACGACATCCGCTGGCCGTCGATCGGGCCCGGCAAGGGCGGCCGCGGCGAGATCGTCTTCCAGTTCGGGACCGAGCTGCGCACCTTCGATATCCCCTCCCGCCGCACCGCGACAGTGAGCGTGAAGATCCCCGGGGCCCGTCCCTCGATCCGTCCCCGCACGGTCGATGCCTCAAACTTCATCGCCTCCGGCGCGATCTCGCCGTCGGGCAAGCGTGTCGCGATCGAGGCCCGCGGCGATATCTGGTCCGCCCCGGCCAAGGAGGGCGCGGTGCGCAACCTCACCCGCACCGACGGCACCGCCGAGCGCGACCCCGCATGGTCGCCCGATGGCCGCTGGATCGCCTACTTCTCCGACCAGCCCGGCGAGTACGAGCTGTGGGTTCGTCCCTCCGATGCCAAGCCGCCCGAGCCCAAGGACGATGACAAGAAGGGCGGCGACAAGAAGGACGACAAGCAGGACGAGAAGAAAGAGGATAAGAAAGGCGAGGTGGCAAAGGCCGATGCGGACAAGCCCGCCGAGAAGACGGCAGATGGCAAGCCCGCGGAGAAGCCCGCCGGCCCGCGCCAGTTGACCAGGCTCGGGGCCGGCTTCCGGTACAACCCGACGTGGTCCCCGGACTCCAAGCACATCACGTTCACCGACCAGGCCGGCTCGCTCTACCTCGTGACCGTGGAGTCGGGTGAGGCCAAGCTGCTCGACAAGGACCCGTGGAGCAACCAGCTCAACCCCTCATGGTCCAGCGACTCCGGCTGGCTCGCCTACTCCCGGGCCGATGATGACAGCACGCAGGGCTGCATCTGGCTCTACAACATCAAGTCGGGCGAGAAGCACCAGGTCACCAGCCCGATGTTCAACAACCGCGCCCCGGTCTTCGACCGCAAGGGCGATTTCCTGTACTTCGCCTCGCAGCGCACCATCAACTCGCCCATCTACGACGACCTCGGCCAGTCGTTCGTCTACACCGGCACCGACACGCTGCTGATGGTCCCGCTCCGCAAGGATGTCAAGAGCCCGTGGCTGACAGTGAGCGATGAGGAGCGGCTGAAGGCTGATGACAAGGACGCCAAGAAGGACGACGCCAAGGCCAAGAAGGACGAGAAGAAGGACGACAAGAAGAACGGCGAGCAGGCGGCCGGCGATGACGCCGTCTCCGGGACCTGGGAGGGCGCCGGCACCGGCGGCCCGGAAGGCGCCAACATCCCCTTCACCCTGAACATCAAGCTCGCCCCGGACGGGGCGGTTTCCGGATCAATCGTCTCGGCCATGGGCTCCGGCTCGATCGCCGGTACCTACGACAAGGCGACGGGCCAGCTCACCTTCACGCTCGCGCTCGAGGGCGCCGCCGTCACGATGACGGGCACCGTCAAGGGCGAGGAGATCAGCGGCACCTGGACCGCCGGCGAGCAGAACGGCACGTGGACCGCCAAGCGCACCGCCAAGGGCGCCCCCGGCGGCAACGGCGATGACAAGAACGGCGACGCGGCCAAGGACAAGAAGGACGCCAAGGAGCTCAAGATCGACCTCGAGGGCTTCGAGGCCCGGGCCGTGCCACTGCCCATCGGGCCCGGCGCCTTCGGCGCTCTGGCGGTATCGGAGGACAACAAGCTCATTTATGTCCGGGGAGCCTCCCGCGGCTCCAATGAGCCGCCCTCCATCAAGATCTTCGATCCCAAGGACGACACCAAGGAAGAAAAGACCGTCACCGCCGGCGCGGGCGGCTTCCAGATCTCGGCCGACGGCAAGAAGCTCCTGGTGTTCCGCGGCCGCGCGATGTCGGTCATGGACGCCTCCGCCGGCGGCGGAAAGTCCACCAACGTCGTCACCGCGGGCATGCGCGTCACCATCAACCCCCGCGCCGAGTGGAAGCAGATCTTCACCGACGCCTGGCGCCTCCAGCGCGACTTCTTCTACGAGCCCACGATGCACGGCCTGGACTGGCCCGCCATCCGCGAACAGTACGGCAGGATGATCGATGACTGCGTCTCGCGCGAGGATGTCTCGTTCGTCATCGGCGAGATGATCTCCGAGCTCAACATCGGCCACGCCTACGTCACCGGCAACGGCGACGGCGAGAGCCAGCCCAGCGTCAACGTCGGCCTGCTCGGGTGCGACTTCACCCTCGACGCCTCGGGGGGTCAGCCCGCGTACAAGATCGCCCGCATCTACCGCGGGGCTCCCTGGGACACCGACGCGATCGGGCCGCTCAGCCAGCCCGGCGTCGATGTCGCCGAGGGCGACTACCTGCTGGCGGTCGATGGCGTCCCGGTCGATACGACACGCGACCCGTGGGCCGCGTTCATCGGCCTGGCCGACCGGCCCGTCACGATCACCGTCAGCAAGAAGCCCGTCATGGGCGCCGAGGCCCGCGATGTCCTGGTCAAGCCCGTCGGGTCCGAGGGCGGGCTGCGCTACCGCGACTGGATCGAGCACAACCGCAAGTACGTCGATGAGAAGTCGGGCGGCAAGATCGGTTACATCTACGTCCCCAACACGGGCGTGGACGGTCAGAGCGACCTCTTCCGCCAGTTCTACGGCCAGGCCAGCCGCGCGGCCCTGATCATCGACGACCGCTGGAACGGCGGCGGCCAGATCCCCAACCGCTTCATCGAGCTCCTCAACCGGCCCGCCACCAACTACTGGGCCCGCCGGGATGGCCGCGACTGGAAGTGGCCGCCGGATTCGCACCAGGGCCCCAAGGCCATGCTCATCAACGGGCTGGCCGGCTCCGGCGGCGACATGTTCCCGTGGCTCTTCCGCCACCACCAGATCGGCAAGCTGATCGGCGCCCGCACCTGGGGCGGCCTGGTGGGCATTTCGGGCAACCCGCAGTTCATCGACGGCGGCGCCATCACCGTCCCGACCTTCGGCTTCTACAAGCTCGACGGCACCTGGGGCGTCGAAGGCCACGGCGTCGACCCCGACCTGCCCGTCGTCGATGATCCGGCCCAGATGGTCGAGGGCGGCGATCCGCAGCTCGACGCCGCCATCAACCACCTCCTCGAGGAGCTCAAGACAAAGGCCTACACCCCGCCCCAGCGCCCCGCGAGCCCCAACCGCACGGGCATGGGCATCCCCGAGAAGGACCGCTGATCCAGCGGCGTGCAGCCACCACGACGGCCGGGCCCGCGCCCGGCCGCTTTTCTGTGCAATGACAGGCCCCCCGCCGCGGGCGAGGGGCCTGGGAACCACTGCGTTGTCATGCCCCCCGGCGGCGATCAGTCGCGGGGGCTGCGACGCCGGGCCCGGGAGAGAAGCCCGGCCGCGAGCAGGCCCGCGGCGCCCGGGGTGGGCGTCGTCCGCACGCTCACACCATCGATGAACGCATCGCCCGAGTCCATGCCGTACCACATGGTGTTCACCCAGGCCTCGCCATCCGACGGCGCCATGAACTGCACGGCAAAGGGCTGCCAGCCGTCGGTCGCCGAGGTCTGGATCGAGCTGTACAGAAGCCCGTCGTGCTTGCTGTCGTTGAGGTTGATCTGCAGCCCCGAGACGGCCCAGTTGCGCGATTCGAACGAGGTGATGTTCACCATCCCGGAGACCTCGTAGAACTCGCCCGGCGTCAGCCCCGTGAGCTGCTGGTTCAGCTCGACGCCCTCAGTGCCGTGGGTGTAACTCAGCCGGGCCGCGTACTGCCCCTCGTACACCAGGCCGCCGATGCCATCGGTGATCGTGACGTTCCGCCCGTCGAAGGAGTCCCAGCCCGGGAACGGGTCGCCGTTGCCGTCGGAGAGGCTGCTCTCAAAGCCGCCGTTGATGATGTCGGCCGAGGCCGCGCCGCACGCAACGCAGCTGGCCAGAACAATGAGAAGCATCCGACGGTTCATGCGAGTATCCCCTTGTGTGGCGACGCGGCGAGCCCGGGCCGGGCCGGACTCTCCCGCACCCCAACCCTGCCATGCAACAACCCCCGACGCCACGAGATGCGCCCCGCCGCTCACCGCCGTGTTCCATCTGCGCGGGCCGGGCCGATAAGGCCGCCAGTCCCGCCGCCCGCCCCTACTCGCCGTTCGTCACCGGCGAACGCCCGGCGACGATCTTTTCCTTCGCGCCCACCGACACCGCCCGCCGGCAGAACTGCTCGAACTCCTTCGACGCCGCCGACATGTCCTTGTTGAAGTACACGCGGAACAGCTCGGGCCCGCGCCGCCGCATCAGGTAACTCCGCCCGGCGGCCACACCCAGTTCCGCCGTCAGGCGGTCGGCGACCGTCCCGTCCGCCGCATCACGCAGCAGCCGCTCCAGCCCCTCGCGGTACTTGCCACCCTCGCCCTCGCGCAGGAAGTGCACCGCGGCCCACGCCTGGGCATAGAACGTGAGCGCCCCATCGCCGCCCTGCGACAACAGCTCCTGCGGCGCCTGGGACAGCAGCACATCAAGCCCGACCAGCCGGTTCTCCTGCGCGGCCTTGCGCAGCTGATCGAACCGCTCGATGTTCGCCCAGCCTCGGAAGTTCGGGTACTCCGGGAAGTCCGGGTCCCAGCGGAAGCCCTCCATGTAGGCCGCGATGCCCTCCTCGAGCCACGTCGGCAGCGGCTGGCGGAACGTCCGCTGCGTGTACTGGTGCCAGCCCTCGTGCGCGACCAGCGAGAACGTGTCGTGCGTCCCGATGTCGTAGAGCACGGCCCGGCCCTGCGCGGTGAACCCGCCGCGCTGGATCTTCAGGTAGATGTCCGACTGCTGCCCCATCAGCGACTGGGTCAGCCGCGCCCACTGCGGCCGGTTCGCCATCAGGTACGTGTCCAGCGGCACCGGCGGACGCGGCAGCCCGCCCAGGCTCGACGTGTACGCATCCAGCGCCTGCTCCATAAACGTCGGCATCCGCGAGGTCAGGATCGACTCGTTCTCCGTCGTGAACAGCCGGTACGAGTCCGTGCGGATGACCCGCCCCTCCTCGCGCCCGAACGTCCACGCCTCCGTCGAGATCACCCGCGCGGGCGCCCGCGCCTTCAGCACCGCCGGCGCGCCCATCCCGACCTTGTCGGTGGGGCTCGCCATCGGCTTGGCCACGGGCGGGCCGCCGCCTCCCTGGTTCGAAGGCAGCGTCGATCCGCACCCAGAGAAGATGAACGCCGCCGCCGCCACGACGATCGCCCGCCCCGCCGGGCCGCTCATTCCGCACGACAGCCGCAACATCGCCATGCCCAGAACTCCTTCCCCGATTGCCGCCGGACACCCCGGACACCCCGGACACCCGGACACCCCGCACGATCAGCCCAGCTTCCTGAGCAACGCCGCCGTCGCCTCGCGGTCTTCCTTTGCCTTCGCGAGCTGCTGCCTGGTCTGCTCCACCATGGCGGGCGGCGCCTTCTGCGCATACCCGGGGTTCGCCAGCCGCCCTTCGTAGGTCGCCACCGCCTTGTCGAGGTCCGTGAGCAGCTTGGTCAGCCGGGCCTGCTCCGCCCCCGCATCGACGGCATCCGCCAGGTCGCTCAGGAACAGCTCCGCACCCTCGAACCGGAACGACACGGCCGGGCCCGGCCTCTCGCCCGGCGAAGTCACCCTCGCCAGCAGCGCCAGCGTCTCGACCAGCCCGCCGCTCTCCTGCACGAGCGCTCCGGCCGGGCCATCGGCGTGCAGCGTGATCCGCCGCGAGGGCTTCACGTTGTGCTGGGCCCGCACCTCGCGGATCGCCGTCACCAGGGCCTGCAAGCGCCCGAACTGGGCCTCGGCCCGCTCATCAATGAGCGACTCGGCCGCGACGGGCCAGCCCGCCGTGCAGAGCAGCCCCGCCTTCCTTGCCGGGCCCAGCTGCAGCCCGTCGATCGGCGCTGTGGGCAGCGTCGAGAGCTTCTCGTGCACCGCCTCGGTCACAAACGGCGCGATCGGGTGCAGCAGGCGCACGATCGCATCCAGGGTCGAGCGCAGCACCGCCCGCTGGCCCGGATCGCTCGCGACGGTCGGCTTGATCGCCTCCAGGTACCAGTCGCAGAAGTCGTTCCACAGCAGCGTGTACATCGTCTGCGCGTAGCCCGCGAACTCGTAGTTCGCCAGCGACTGGTTCACCTCGCCGATCGCCCGCGCAAGGCGAGAGAGCATCCACCGGTCCACTGTCGGCAGCTTGGCCCGCTGGATGGGGTGCTCGGCCCGCGCTCCCTGGGCCATCATCATCGCGAACCGGGCCGCGTTCCACAGCTTGTTGCAGAAGTTGCGGCCCAGATCAAACTTCGGGCTGGTGTTGCGGCCCGAAGCCGGGTCCTTCACCACCGGCATCCGTACATCCTGCGTGTTGGTCGCCATCTGGCAGAGCGTGAAGCGCATGGCATCCGAGCCGTGCGTGGCGATGATGTCGAGAGGGTCAACGCCGTTGCCCAGCGTCTTGGACATCTTGCGACCCTCGCCATCCTGGATGACAGCGTGGATGAAGACATCGCGGAACGGCGCGGGCCCGCCTCCCCGCCCCATTGCGTCGAGAGTGGCACCGGCGTCCAGCCGGTGATCGGGGGCATTCCGCGTGCCTTCCCACCCCGCCGGCATGAAATACCGGTTGAACATCACCATCCGGCTCACCCACAGTGTGATGATCTCGCGCGCGGTCGAGAGCGAAGTGGAGGGGTTGAAGGCCTTGAGCAGATCGGTCGGCTCGGGCCAGCCCATGGTGGACATGGGCCAGAGCGCGGAAGAGAACCATGTGTCGAGGACGTCGGGATCTTGTTGGCTGACCTTCCCCACAGCCTCACCGAGATCTAAGGCAGCAATAGATTGTTCGTGGGTTGGCATCAAGGACTTCGCTTCACCGTTGATGATCTCAATCGCTTGGCACCATAGAGCTTCGGCTTTGGTTGACCGAACGCAGAGGTACACTTGGTATTCGCTACCGATCCAGCCGCGATCAAACAGCTGAAAGTCCTGAGGGCAGTTGATCGATTCGGCGAATCGCTGGAATCGCCTACCAAGTTCTTCGCGGTAGCCCTTGGGTTCGACGCCAAAATCAGGGATGTTCCGGCTGAGGTTTGGGAGCCGAGGGAACAACGTCCACACCGGAATCCGGTGCCCCCACCAGAGCTGCCTCGAAATGCACCAGTCCCGGATGTTGTCGTGCCAGGTCTCGTACGTCTTGGCGTACCGGGCCGGATAGAACCGCATGCGGCCATCCGTCCCTGATTTGCTGCTGTGCTGCTTTTCGCTTTGCTGATTCGCCCCCTGCTCCTCCACCAGCGCCCGGTTCGCCGCCGGCGCCATCCTCGGGTCCGTCACCTTCACGTACCACTGGTCGGAGAGGTACGGCTCGATCACAGCCTTCGAGCGATCCGAGAACTTCAGGCTGTGCCGGTAGGGCCGCGTCCCCTCCAGCAGCACCTCGCCCCCGCCATCCACGGTCCTCGCCTCGAACTCCTTCACCACCAGCTTCCGGGCCTCGGCCAGCGTCTTGCCCACCAGCAGGTGCGCATCGCCCACATCCGTCCAGCCGTGCTGGTCGCTCACCCGCCCATCGGGCGACATCATGTTGATCAGCGCAGCGCCGGGCCCGCCGGCGAAGGTGTCCATGGTCTCCTTGTGACGCTGGTACAGGTCGTAGTCGTTGGTATCGTGCCCCGGCGTCACCTTCAGGAAGCCCGTCGCGAACTCCGCCTTGGGGTCCGCGGCCTCCTCATCCGTGCGGGCCATCGCCTTGGGCAGCACCACATAGCTGTCCTCGATGATCGGGATCACCCGGCCCACCAGCGGCAGCTCCACGCACAGCCCGCGCAGCGCCTTGGCCCGCGGGTCGTGCGGATTCACCGCCAGCGCCGTATCCGCGAGGTACGTCTCGGGCCGCGTCGTCGCGACCGTCACCCACGCCTGCTCCTCGCCCGGTTTTTCCTCCGCGCCGGGGAATCCGCGCGAGGCCAGCTCCGACCACGTCACCGGCACGGCATCCGCGGGAGGCAGCTTGCCCTGCCGGCGCTCCTTCGAGGTCGTTGCCCCGTGCGGGTGCACCACCGGGTAGCGCAGGTAATAAAAGAAGGAGTCGACCTCCTCGTCGTAGCACTCATCATCCGACACCGCGGTCTGCAGCGCCGGGTCCCAGTTGACCAGCCGCTTGCCGCGGTAGATCAACCCATCCTTGAACAGCCGGAAGAACGCCTCGCGCACGGCCCGGGCGCACTGCTCATCCATCGTGAAGCGCTGGCGGTCCCAGTCGCACGAGCACCCCATCGCCTTGAGCTGCCCGGTGATCGTCGCCTCGTACTCATCCTTGAAGGCCTGGATCTTGGCGATGAACGCCTCGCGCGTGAAGTCGGTTCGCCGCTTCTTCTCCTCCTGCCACACCCGCTTCTCGACCACCGCCTGCGTGGCGATGCCCGCGTGGTCCGTCCCTGGCATCCACATGGTCTCGTAGCCCATCATGCGGTGGGCCCGGACGAGGATGTCCTGCAGCGCGTTGTTCAGGGCGTGGCCCAGGTGCAGGGCCGCCGTCACGTTGGGCGGGGGGATCAGCACGCAGTACGGCTCGGCCTCGCCGCGCAAGACCCGCGCGGGGTCCGCGTGGAAGGCCCGGGCCTCGATCCACCGCGACCAGACCCGCCCCTCGTGCTCCCGGGGCACGTACGCCTTGGGAAGCTCGCCGCCCGGCGATTGCCCGCCCGCGGTGGTCGTGTTTTCAGCCGATTTCTGCGCGCTCGTCATTGT
Source organism: Phycisphaerales bacterium (assembly GCA_020849615.1). Lineage (GTDB taxonomy): Bacteria > Planctomycetota > Phycisphaerae > Phycisphaerales > UBA1924 > JADLFW01. The sequence continues at coordinate 38,791 of JADLFW010000033.1, read as the reverse complement.
GGAACCAGTGTACGCCGACCGATATCTTCCTGAGCTTGAACCCCCACACCTCCCCCAGCACACCCCCCTCGACGTCCCGGCCCGGCAGTCCCCGCAGCGGCCCGGGGAAGCCCTTCATCTTCATGCTCGCTGTGGCATCCCTGCTCGCCGGGCTGGGCACCTTCTGGATCATCAAGTTCGCGGTCAACCGGCTGTCCCCCGCGCCGGCCAGCGCTTCCGACTCGGCCCGGCCCGCGGCCCGGCTGACGCCCGAGGCCTTCGCCGCCATCCAGAACTCCGCCGAGAAGTACCTCGCCGAGCAGCAGCCCGGCAAGGCCGAGGCCATCCTCCGCGAGGCCGTCGACCAGTACCCCGCCGAGCCCTCGCTGCTTGTCTCCTACGCCGAGCTGCTCGTCAGCCAGAACCGGGCCGCCGAGGCTTACCCCATCTACCAGCGGGCCATCGACGCCGGCGCCAACGATGCCAAGACGCTCTTCGCCGCCGGCACCGTCGCCAACATGGCGGGCCAGCCCGCCAAGGCCATCGATCATTACACCGCGGCCCAGGCCGCCGACCCCGCTAACCCCGACATCCCCCTGTTCCTGGGCCAGATCCAGCTCAAGCTCGACCAGACCGAGCCCGCCAAGATCAGCCTGCTCCGGGCCGCCCGGCTCGATGAAGACCGCGCCATCACCTGGGGCACGCTGGCCGAGGTGGCCCTGCGCGAGGGCAACAACAACATCGCGCTGCAGCACATCGCCAAGGCCCGGAAGCTCGAGCCCCGCGTCACGCTGTGGCGGCTCATCGAGGCCCGCGCCCTGAAACGCACCGCCAGGCCCGAGGACGCCCTCTCGCTCCTCACGCCGCTCGATGAGACCGAGAAGCAGGACCCCGCCGTGGCCCGCACCATCGCCGAGTGCTACGGCCTGCTCAACAAGCCCGCCGAGGCGGCCGCCGCGCTGGAAGCCTCGCGCCTCGCCCACGCCGATGATGGCGCGCTCACGCTCGATGCGGCCCTGGCCTTCGAACGCGCTGGCGACCGCAAGCGGGCCGGCGAACTCGCAACCCTCGCGGTCCAGCTCGGCAACTCTTCCGCGACGGGACTGCGCGATCGCCTCGCCAAGCCGTAACTTCATCTCATCACGACAGCCACCGGCCCCCATCCACGCGGATGATCTCGCCCGTGGTGTACTTCGCCTCCAGCGCCAGCCACCGCACAGTTTCCGCCGCATCCTCCGGCGTGCCGGGCCGGGCCAGCGGCACCCGCCGTAGGTACGCCGCCCTCTCCCCCTCATCCGCCTCCGGGCCGGACTCCGGCCACGCCACCACGCCCGGCGCCACCGCGTTCACCCGCACCTTCGGCGCCAGCTCCCGCGCCAAGCTCCTCACCATCTCGACCAGGGCCGCCTTCGACATCGAGTACGCCAGCAGTTCCTTCCGCGGCCGGCCCATCACGTGCATGTCCGCCATCGCCACCACCGCGCCGCCCCCCGCGAGCGTCGAGCCCGCCAGCCGTGGCGCCAGCGCCCGCGAGATCAGCGCCGGGCCCGCGGCGTTCACGGCGTAGGCGTTCATCAGCTCCGCGGGCGAGAGCCCCGGCAGCGGTGTGCGGTCATAGCTGGATGCGTTATGGATGAGCACATCCGCCCGGGGCAGGTCCCCCGCCAGCCGCTCCGCCCATTCGGCCGCCGCCGCGAGATCATCCAGCACCAGCCGCTCCAGGCGAACCGACGCGCCGGCCGCTTCCAGCTCACGCTTCGCCTCCGCGGCCTCGCCTTCATCGCTGCGGTAGGTCAGCACCAGATCGAGCCCGGACCGGGCCAGGGCCCGCCCGATCGCCAGCCCCACGCGGCGCGTCCCCCCGGTCACGATCGCGATGGGCCGGGCCTGGGTCACGGCGACTCCTCGGCGGTCCGCTCTTCAGGACCGGAAGCCTCGGGCACGGGCAGCCGCCGCCCGGCCTCCGCCCACGCGTTGCGGTGCTCGGTCTCCCGGGCCCGCCGGGCCGCCCGCCGCGTCCGCTGGGCCCGCCGCATGGCCACCAGCATCAGCACCGCGACCAGCAGCGACAGGGCGAGCAGCGTCCCCATGAGCGTGCCCGCCGCGACTTTCCGGACGGGCTTGGGGACGGGCGGCGTCGCGGGTGACCACGCAATGGTGAGGAACTGGGCCAAATCGGCCGAAGTGTAGGGCTCGAAATCGCGATCCCGGCCCGTGGAATCGGGGTCGCATCCGCCTTACCATCCTGCCCTCGATCCCGAAGTTGCCAGCAGCCGGAGCGGCCCATGAAAGCTGATACACATCCCAAGTACTACTCCTGCAAGGTCTTCCACAACGGCCAGGTCGTGATGACCGTCGGGGCCACCGTTCCCGAACTGCACGTCGAAGTCTGGTCCGGCTCGCACCCGTTCTTCACGGGAAAGCAGACCTTCGTCGACGCCGCCGGCCGTGTCGAGAAGTTCCAGCGCAAGTTCCAGGGCAACTACTTCGCGGGCAAAGAGAAGAAGAAATAAGCAGGCCCGCCTCCGAGAGCTCTCCAAAGCCCGGCCGACAAGCCGGGTTTTTCTTGTGCCCGGCTGTTCGTTAAATCCATTAATCCGGATGAATGCATAGAACTTGGCCGGCGAACCGATACCATACCCCCTATGCCCACCCCCTTCCTGACCGAACTGCAGCGCCGTGTCCTGATCTTCGATGGCGCCATGGGCACGTCGATCCACCAGGTTCCTCTCACGGTGGATGGCGATTACTGCGGCTGCGAGAACTGCACCGACATCCTCGCCAAGACCCGTCCCGACGTGATCCAGACCATCCACGAATCCTTCCTCGCGGCCGGGTGTGATGTCGTCGAGACCGACTCCTTCGGCGCCAGCGAGCTTGTCCTCGCCGAGTTCGGCATCGCCGATCAGTGCCGCGACCTGAACCGCCGGGCCGCTGAGGTGGCGCGGGCCGCCTGCGCCCGTTTCACGACCGCTGACAAGCCCCGGTTCGTCGCCGGTTCCATGGGCCCGGGCACGCGGCTCATCACGCTGGGCAACACCGACTGGACGGCGATGTTCAACAGCTACCGCGAGCAGGCCCGGGGCCTGCTGGATGGCGGTGTTGATGCCTTCATCATCGAGACATGCCAGGACCTGCTCCAGGTCAAGTGCGCGATCAACTCGGTCATCGCCGCGCTCGAGGAGCGTGGCAAGACGCCCGTCGATGTGCCGATCATGGCCAGCGTCACCATCGAGACCACCGGCACCATGCTGATGGGTTCATCGATCGAGGCCGTGGCCGCGGCGCTGGCGGGGTATCCGATTGTCTCGCTCGGGCTGAACTGCGCGACGGGCCCGACCGAGATGACCGACCACATCCGCTGGCTGGGGCGGCACTGGGGCGCGCCGGCCCCCGGGCCCGGCTCGGCCCGCTCGCCGCTGGATTCGGGCGGCCGCTACATCAGCGTCATGCCCAACGCCGGGCTGCCGGTGCTGGTCGAGGGCCGCACCGAGTATCCGCTCAAGCCCGCCGCGTTCGTCGAGGCCCTGATGAAGTTCGTCGAGGCCGACGGCGTGAACATCATCGGCGGCTGCTGCGGCACCACCCCCGAGCACATCCGCCAGCTGGCTGAGGCCGTGGGCTCCCGCCCGCAGCGGGCGACGATCAAGTCGGCGTTCCGGCCCGCCGTAACCAGCCTCTACTCGCCGACCGAGTACCGCCAGGACACCTCGTTCCTGATCGTCGGCGAGCGGATGAACGCCTCGGGCTCCAAGAAGTTCAAGCAGCTCCTCGAGGTCGAGGACTGGGATGGCGTCATCGCGCTCGCCAAGGAGCAGGTCCGCGAGAGCGCCCACGTGCTCGACCTCAACGTCGACTACGCGGGGCGCGACAACGCCCGCGACATGAGCGAGATCGTCCGCCGCGTCGTCCGCCAGGTCGATGCCCCCCTCATGCTCGACTCCACGCAGATCGCCACGCTGGAGGCGGGCCTGCGCCACGCCGGCGGCAAGTGCATCATCAACTCGGCCAACTTCGAGGATGGCGAAGAGAAGTTCGACCGGATCATGGAGATGGCCCGGGCCTTCGGCGCGGGCGTGGTGATCGGCTCGATCGACGAGGACAAGCAGGCCTCCATGGCCCGCACCGCCGAGCGCAAGCACGCCATCGCGGCCCGGGCGTTCAGGCGGGCCACCGAGAAGTTCGGGCTTGATCCCGCCGACATCCTCTTTGACCCGCTCGTGCTTCCCATCTCGACGGGCATGGAGTCGGACCGCCGCTCGGCGCTCGAGCTGGTCGAGGGTGTCCGCCGCATCGCCGCCGATTTTCCCGAATCGCAGATCGTCGTCGGCCTCTCCAACGTCAGCTTCGGGCTCAACCCCGCGGCCCGGGTGGTGCTGAACTCGGCCCTGCTGCACGAGCTGGTCGGGGCCGGGCTGACCGCCGCGATCGTCCACGCCAGCAAGATCCTCCCCCGCAACAAGATCGAGGAGGCCCAGTGGGCCGCCGCGATGGACCTCATCTACGACCGCCGCTCCGAAGGCGTGGACCCGCTCCAGAAGTTCATCGAGCTCTTCAAGGATGTCGCCGGGCTCGCCGCCTCGGCCAAACGCAAGGTCGCCGACACCATCGAGCAGCGCCTCCGCGACCACATCATCGACGGCGAGAAGGAGGGCCTGAAGGAGGCCCTCGAGGAGGCCCTGAAGGCCTACCGCCCCCTCGACATCATCAACGACCACCTCCTCGACGGCATGAAGACGGTGGGGGAGCTCTTCGGCTCGGGGAGGATGCAGCTGCCCTTCGTCCTCCAGTCGGCCGAGGTCATGAAGATGGCCGTCTCCCAGCTCGAGCCGTTGATGGAACGGGTGGAAGGGCAGGCCAAGGGGACGATCGTTCTGGCGACCGTGAAGGGCGATGTGCACGACATCGGCAAGAACCTGGTCGATATCATCCTCTCCAACAACGGTTACAAGGTCATCAACCTCGGCATCAAGCAGCCGCTGCCCGCCATCCTCGATGCCTGGAAAGAGCACCGCGCGGACGCGATCGGCATGTCCGGGCTGCTCGTCAAGTCCGTCAACGTGATGGAGGAGAACATCCGCGAGATGAACTCCATGGGCATCACCGCGCCGGTCCTGCTGGGGGGCGCGGCCCTCACGCGCCACTACTGCGAGAGCCACCTCCGCGGCCTCTACAAGGGCGCCTGCTATTACGGCAAGGATGCGTTCGAGGGGCTGGCCACCATGGATGCCATCACCCAGAACCGCATGCAGGACCTCAACGCCCAGATCGAGGTCCGCCTCGGTAAACGCTCGAACGCCGAGAACCTCATCAACCAGACGCGGATCGAGAAGCTCGCCCGGGCCAACGCCGGGCCCGGCGTCGCTGTGATCGAGGCCGACCGCGGCGCCACCGTCCGCAGCGATGTGGCCATGGACATACCCATCCCGCCCGCGCCGTTCTGGGGCTCTCGCATCGTCGAGACGATCGACCTTGATGAGGTCTTCAACTTCATCAACCCGGTCGCCCTCTTCCGCGGCCAGTGGCAGTTCAAGAAGGGCGCCCTGAGCGATGCCGAGTACGAGTTCATGCTCGATGACAAGGTCCGCCCGATCTTCGAGCGCCTCAAGGACAAGTGCCGGGCCGATGGCCTCCTCCGGCCCAAGGTGGCCTACGGCTACTTCCCCTGCAATGCCGAGGGCGATGACCTCATCATCTGGGATCCGGCTGGAGCCAGTGGCGCCGGCTTCCAGCCGGTGTCGGGCCTCCGCGAGCTCGAACGCTTCCGCTTCCCGCGCCAGTCCGACAAACGCCGCCTCTGCATCTCCGACTTCTTCCGCCCAATCGAGACGGGCCAGGTCGACGTCCTCGGGCTGCACTGCGTCACCATGGGCCACCGCGCTTCCGAGGCCTCGCAGGCGCTCTTCAAGAAGAACGACTACACCGAGTATCTGTACCTGCACGGGTTGAGCGTCGAAGCCGCCGAGGGCCTTGCCGAACTCTGGCACAAGCGGATGCGCCAGGAACTGGGCATCGCCGGCGATGACAGCCCCAGGATCCGCGACCTCTTCACGCAGAAGTACCGCGGCTCGCGCTACAGCTTCGGTTACCCCGCGTGCCCCGAGCTTTCCGACCAGGAGATCCTGTTCCGCCTGCTGCGGCCCGACCGCATCGGCTGCGTGCTCACCGAGAACTGGCAGATCGACCCGGAGCAGAGCACCAGCGCGATCATCGTGCACCACCCGGAAGCCAAGTACTTCAATGTGTGATCGCGAACGTCCTACATCTGGTCCCGCTGCCCCTGCCGCAGCAGCCAGATGAAGAACGGGCCGCCGATCAGCGAGGTCACGACCGAGATCGGCAGCCGCCCGGCATCCAGGTTGATCGATTTCACCGCCGCATCCGCGAGCACCACGAGCCCCGCTCCCGCCAGCGTCGCGTTCAGGGTGAGCCAGCGGTGGCCCGGCCCGCCCACCATCCGGGCCGCGTGCGGGCACACGAGCCCCACAAACCCCACCGGGCCCGCCAGCACCACCGCGCACGCGGAGAGCACCCCCGACGCCGCGAACAGCCCGGCCCGCAGCACGCCCAGGTTCACCCCCACCGAGCGGGCCTCATCCTCTCCCAGCGATGCCGCATCCATGGCCGGGCCCGACCGAACCCCGAAGGCCAGGCACGCCACCACTGCTGCGCCGATCACCGCCAACTGCCTCCAGCTGGTGTCGTCGCTCAGTGCCCCGAATAACCACCGGGATGCCGCAGCACCCCGGTCGGGCATGAGGTGCTGGACCAGCACCGTCCCCGATCCGCACATCAGCGACATCACCACCCCCACCAGCACGAGCGACACCGGATCGATCAGTCCCCGTCGCTGGCTGAGCAGGTAGATCAGGGCCAACGCTGCGCAGGCGCCGATCAGGGCCCCGGCCCCGATGCCTCCCCCGATCGCGGTCGGGGCAATGGCGCCGGCCAGAAACGCCGTGTAGGCCGCGATCATCACCCCCAGCCCGGCGCCGGATGCGAGGCCCAGGAGGTCGGGAGAGGCCAGCGGATTGCGCAGGAGGCATTGCAGCATCACTCCGGCGAGCCCGAGGGCTCCGCCGACGATCAGCCCCGCCACCGCCCGCTGGGCCCGCACACCCAGCACATCGGCGCGGGCGGGCCAGCCCACGCCGTCATCACCCACCGTCAACCGAAGCATGACAGCCGCCGCCACCAGCGCAGCAAAGATCCCCAGGGCGATGAGCGGTCGTCGGCTCCCCACGCGGCACAGACTAGCCTGACCCGAACGGACGGGCCGGGCTCGGACAGCGCCGACCGGCCCGGCCTACCATCGGGCCCGGTTTTCGAACTCGCCCCATCGGGGCGGTGCCGAAGGCCCCTTGGAGTCGCCCGCTTGGCCCAGAAGACCTTTAACTGCCGCCTCGTCACCCCGACCGCCAGCCTCGTCAACGGGCCCGTCACCTACGCGTCCGTGCCCGCCTGGGATGGCCTGTTCGGCGTCCTGCCGGGGCGGGCCCCGATCCTGACGCGCCTGGGAACCGGCGAGCTCCACCTGGAGTTCCCCGATACCGGCGGCGGCAAAGGCGGCGGGCGATCGTTCCTCATCGAGGGCGGGTTCGTCCGGATGGCCAACAACGAGTTGACGATCCTCACCGAGCGGGCCACGCCCGCCGAGACGATCACCGAGACCGACGCCGAGGCCGAGCTCAAGGCCGCCCTGGCCCGGACCGTTCCGGACGATGCCGCCAACCGCACGGCTCAGCTCGAGAAGATCCAGAGGGATCAGCAGCGGGCCCGGGCCAAGCTCACACTGGCCCGCGCAAAAAAAGGCATCTGAAATTCTGATGCGTCCGAGCGCTGTTCAGGCCCGTCTCGACATGGCCCGGGCGATGTCGCGGTCCGCCTGGCGCTTGGCGATGGTCTCGCGCTTGTCGTGCCGGGCCTTGCCCTCGGCGACGCCGATCAGCAGCTTGGCGAACCCGTCCTTGAAGTAGAGCTTCAGCGGCACCATGGTCATGCCGCGCTGCTCGACCTGCTTGGCGAGCTTCAGGATCTCGCGCTTGTGGGCCAGCAGCACGCGGGTGCGCGTCGGGGCGTGCTGGCGCCTGTTACCGGCCGGGCCCGCCGGCCCGTACTCGCCGATGTTCACCTGGTGCAGGAAGAGGCCGGGCGGGGCGGTCTCCACGCGGACGTAGCCCTCGGTCAGAGAGACCGCGCCATCGCGAACGCTCTTGACCTCGGAGCCCTGCAGGGCGATGCCCACTTCCAGCGTGTCGTGGATGTGGTACTCGAACCGTGCCTTGCGGTTCTCGATCGTCCGATCCTCGGATTTCGCGTCCTTCTTCTTCGACATGGTGGTGCCGGGCGTGCCCCGTCTCTCGCCGGCCGGGCCCGGCCTCTGTACGCTAGGCCCGTCGCATGAACAACGGTCTCATCGTCATCCTCGTGATCGTCCTTCTCGGTCTGGGGATCACCGGGGCGATTTTCGCCCACCGCCAGCAGCAGAAGCGGCGTCAGGCGCTGGCGGAACTGGCGGCCCGGCTCGGCTGGACGTTCGTCCCCGACCACGAGCGCCCCGGGCGTGATGAGTACTCGGCGTTCCCGGCTTTCACGCGCGGGCACAGCCAGGCGAGGTTCAACACGCTGGCCGGGCCCGTCGAGATCTGCGGACGATCGGCGGGCGCCGTGATGGGCGACTTCCGCTACAAGGTGACATCCAGCAACGGCAAGACGACGACGACGAGGACCTACAACTTCAGCTACCTGATCATCGACATCCCGCTGCCGGGCGTGCCGGACCTGGTGGTGCGGCGGGAGCACCTCCTTGACAAGCTCGCCGGCGCGTTGGGTTTCGACGACATAGATTTCGAGTCCGAGGAGTTCAGCCGCAAGTTCCACGTCACCAGCCCCGACCGCAAGTTCGCCTATGACGTGATTCATCCCCGGATGATGGAGTTCCTGATGTCGGGCGGCCGGGCCGCGGTCGAGATCCGGTGCGGCCGGCTCTGTCTCACCGACGGTTCGGATTGCTGGGAACCCGGCGCCTTTGCCGATGGGCTCGACTGGACCCGCGAGTTCTTCGGGCTCTGGCCCGAGTATCTGACGCAGCAGCTCACGGCCCGGTCCTGAGGAATCATCGCGATGGAATCAAACGCGTTCATCTGGTTCGCGATCGTCGGCATCCCGATCCTGGTCGCGCTGGTGTGGCTGATCGCTTCGTTCAATCGCTTCCAGCGGCTGCGCCAGCACATCCGCGAGAGCTGGTCGGATATCGATGTCGAGATGAAGCGGCGCTACGAGCTCATCCCCAACCTCGTGGAGACGGTCAAGGGGTACGCGGCGCACGAGCGGGACACCCTCGAGAGGGTCGTGCAGCTGAGAAACGCCGCCGCCGCCAACCACGGTTCGGCCTCCTCGCAGGCGGGGGATGAATCCCGGCTGATGCTCGGTGTCAAGCAGCTCTTCGCGGTCGCCGAGGGCTACCCGCAGCTCAAGGCCGATGGCCACTTCCTGGCCCTCCAGCGCGAGCTGGCCAACACCGAGGATCGCATCGCGGCGGCCCGGCGGTTCTTCAACGGCAACACCCGCGATTTCAACCAGCTCTGCCGGACGTTCCCGACCAACCTGATCGCCTCGACGTTCGGATTCCAGCCCTCCGACTTCTTCGAGCTGGCCTCCGATGCCGAGCGCGTGGTGCCCCGCGTCGCCCTCGATCCCGGGGCCTGAGCCCCTCCGCGGCTACTCCGCGCGGACCTTGTTCCGCAGCGTTCCGAGCTTGTCGATCTCGATCTCGACCGAATCGCCCGCTTTCAGGAAGATCTGCGGCGTGCGGGCCATGCCGACACCGCTGGGGGTCCCGGTCAGGATCACCGTCGCCGAGGGCAGCGAGGTTCCCCGCGTGATCTCCGACACCAGCGTCGGGATGTCGAAGATCATGTCGCCCGTCGTGGAGTCCTGCATCAGTTCGCCGTTGACCCGCGTCCGCAGGCGCAGCGCATGCGGGTCGGGCACCATCGCCCGCGGCGTCACGACCGGGCCCAGCGGGCAGAACGTGTCGAACGACTTGCCCCGGTAGAACTGACCGCCCGAACCCTCCTTCTGCCACCACCGGGCCGACACGTCGTTCGCCACCGCGTATCCCAACACCGCGCTGTACGCCCCTTCCCGGGGAACATCCCTTACCGGGCGACCATCCGGTGATCCCACGATCACCGCCAGCTCGCCCTCAAAGTCCACCTGCGGCCGATCCTGGCACACCCGCGGGATCACGATGTCATCACCGTTGAGGCTTGCTGCGAACAAATTCTTGGTGAACAGTACAGGACGCTCCGGAACGCCCTTTCCCTGCTCGCGGGCGTGTGCCGCGTAGTTCATGCCTACTCCGATGATGTGCCTGATCGGCATGCGCACGCCGGGCCCGGTCTCGATCGCAACGCCTTCGGAGGTTCTGACGAGGTTCATGGCCGCAGGATAGCGGCCCGATCCCCTCTTTGGCGGGAGTCACGGATCATTTGCGAGTAGGGCGTGAGCCTCTTTCGCCATGCGAGCTTCAGAAGGTGGAGCGAATCACCCGAATCGCGAGTGGTCTTGCGACGGCGGGAGAGTGCAGAGCCGGAGATCCGCCCATGAGTCTCTTTCGCGCAGCCTTCTTGACCGCCATGTCCGCATGCACTCTCGGCGGCCCGCGCGCTGCAGGGGGCGAGATCCGGATCGAGCTGACCCCGGTCGGGAACGCGGGCGCGGGCCGGGTGGCCACGGTGTTCCGAATGAGCGTCTACGAGGTCACCAACGCCCAGTATTGCGCGTTCCTGAACGCCGTCGCGGCCGACGATGTCCACAACCTCTATGCGCCGGCGATGGGGGCCAGCGCCGCGGGCGGGATTGAGCGGTTCGGCGCCCCGGGGTCGTACACCTACAAGGTCAAGCCCAGCTTTGCCGACAAGCCTGTCTTCTATGTTCGCTGGAACAACGCCGCCCGGTTCGTGAACTGGCTCGAGAACGGCCAGCCCTCCGGGCCGCAGGGTCCGGATACCACCGAGGACGGCACCTACCAGCTCCTCGGCGATGAGGCCGCGATCTACTTCAACGTCGTGCGGCGGGCCGAATACTCCCGCTGGTTCCTGCCGACGCTCGAAGAATGGAAGAAGGCGGCGTTCTTCGATCCGGGCCGCGGCCCCGACGGCGGCTGGTGGAAGTACGCCACGCGCAGCGATGAACTCCCCCGCGCAAGCACCGCATCTCCAACGGGCTTCCTGGTCCGCCGGTCCTCGAACGTCGCCAACTACGACGGGCAGGCCAACTGGAACGGCTCGACCGGGGGCAACGTCACCACCGTGGGCAGCGGGGCCGCCAGCGCCTTTGGCACCTACGACCAGACTGGCAACGCCTTCGAATGGACCGAGACACGCGTGTGCGCCACGGAGATGGTGTGCGGCAAGCAGCGGGCAGGAGGGTGCTTCTTCTCGACACCCGGCAGCCTGCTCAACTACTTCACGCAAGGCGCTGACTCGCCTGACCGCCACCCTGGCCCGGACAGCGCCGACGGGCAGGACTTCGCCATGTCGGGCATCCGTGTCGCGGCCCGCTGCGAAGCCGACCTCGACCGCGACGGCCTGGTCACCTCCGATGACTTCCTGACGTTCCTGAATCTGTACGAGCAGATCAACCCCGAAGCCGACCTCAACGCCGACGGCGTGGTCGACTTCATCGACCTGCTCCGATTCATGAGCGCGTTCGACCGCGGCTGCTGAGCCGCGGCCGGGCCCGGCCATCCTCTGATTCCTCGCCCCTCCCGCGCCGGGCCGCGCCGCGGAGGGGTTTACGCCGTTTCGATCAACCCCGCATCCGGGCTCAGGCCCGCCTCGGCGCCCGCCGCGAAAAGCCGGCGCAGGGCCTCGCGCCCCGCCTCACCCATGTCGACCGTCCAGTCGTTGACGTACATGCTGATGTACCGGTCCACCCGTTCGATGGTCGGCTCGTGCGGGGTGTTCCCGGCGCGGGCCACGTTCGCCAGCGCAAAGGGCAGGGTGTACTCCACCGATTCGGCCCGGCAGCGCATGGCGTGGTCGATCGATCGCCGCAGAGTTGCGGCGACCTCCGCGACCGAGCCGGGCCCGTACCGGGAATCAAGATCGCGCCGCACCGCGTTGGCGCCCAGCGGCAGCGGCAGGCCTGTGGACTGCTTCCACCAGGCGCCCAGGTCGACGATCAGCCGCAGCCCGGCGTCGATGAAGGTTAACTGGCCCTCGTGGATGACCAGCCCGGCGTCGGCCCGGCCCGCGGCTACGGCGGGAATAATCTGCTCGAAGGGCATCTCGAGGAAGCGGGACTGGTCGCCAATGCTCTCCCGGCCCAGCAGCAGGCCCAGCGTCAGGAACGCGGTCGTGTGCCGGCCCGGCACGGCGATGCGGAGCGCGGGTTCGCGCAGGTCGCTGATCGACAGGTCGCGGGCCGCGATGAGCTTCGGCCCGTAACCATCGCCGAACGAGGATCCGCACGCCGTGAGGATGTAGCGTTCCCGGACATCCGCGTAGGCCCGGAACGACAGCGCGGTGATGTCGAGATCGCCGGGCCCGGCGGCCCGGCGGTTCAGGACCTCGATGTCGGCCGGGAAGGCTCGGTAGCGGAAGCGGCCCGTGGGAATGGTCGGCAGGCCCGCGGGCCCGTCCTGCTGGGAGCCATCGGGAGCGATCTTTCCCGTGATGGGCCACCACATGAAGACATCGTCGGGGTCTGGGGAGTGGGCCAGGGTCAGGAGGGGGTGAGAATCCATCGGGCCCGATCGTAGAAGGGGGCCGGGCCCGGATGGAGCGGGCGATCAGTGCTCGCGGCCGCCGTCGGTGGGCAGATCACACTCGCCGAAGATGCGGAAGTCCTTGCGCCGGAGGATCTGCCCGCCCAGGGTGAGGTCATCGACGGCGAGGGCGATGGTGGGGGTGCCGTTGGGGCGCATCATGAGCGGGTAGGCGAACTGGATCGAGAGTTCAGCGCCCAGCAGGCACAGGCAGAGACTGCCGAGGGTGTGGCCCTCGCTGAGTTCGACCACGAGGACCTCGCGCTCGGCGTACGGGAACTGGCGTTCCCTGAGGATCTTGTGGGCGGTCGCGGCCCGGTTCGTGATGAGGCGGACAACCGCGTGGTCGCTGGCCTCGTGGACCGAGAGGGCGCAGATGTGGCAGCCGGTGTCGTCGAAGGCCTTGACCAGGTCGTAGAGCTTCCCGACCTTGTTGGTCAGGAACACGGAAAACTGCGTCACCGTCGGCGGGGCGTACCCCTTGGTGGTCTCGAGCGGGACGGACGATTGGCTCATAGCGCCTTCCTGCTGTCCTTTCGGAGCGAGCCAAGACCGCCGGGCCGCTTCATCGCGCTGCGTTCCTGCAACGCGAGACGCTCACCCTGCTGGGGTAAGCGGCGAAGCGCGGGCCCTCCGGTACGACGGCATCCACGGATCCGACACCACCACGGCCCCACACGCGGACCGCCGTCACGTCTGAGAATACCCGGCCCCCCGGAGGCGCGGCAAGCGCAAACTCCGCACCGCCCGAACGGGGGGCCGGAGCTTGTACACCCTAACCAGGGGAAATCTCGCCGGCGAGCGGCTCGGGGTCACACCGAGAAGCTCGAGCCGCAGCCGCAGGTCGAGCTGGCGTTGGGGTTCTGGAACACAAACCCGCGGCCCATGATCTCATCCTTGAAGTCAACCGTGACCCCGCTGAGATAGAGCAGGCTCTTGGGATCGCAGATCAGCTTGATCCCGTGCTGCTCGAAGATTTCATCATGCTCCTTCTGGGTCTCGGTCAGGTCAAGGATGTAGCTGAACCCCGAGCAGCCGCCGCCCTTCACTCCCACCCGCAGGCGGACCTTGTCGGCGTCGAGCTCCTGCTGCTGGATAATGGAGCGGATCTCCCGGGCCGCGGTCTCCGTCAGCGTGACCGGGCAGTGGGGAGTGGTCGTGTCGGGAGTGGGGGGGACAGTCGAGGTGGACATGCTGGCTCCTTGAGCGGGCCATGTGCTCCGGCCCTGCTCGCACTCTCAATCATACGCCCGGTCAGTGGACCGAGGCCGATGAGGGTTCATCGACCGGCAGGCCGTTCTTCTTCCGATAATCCGCGATCGCCGAGCGGATCGCGTCCTCCGCCAGCACCGAGCAGTGGATCTTGACGGGGGGCAGGCTGAGTTCCTGGACGATCTGGGTGTTCTTGATCGCCAGGCCCTCATCCAGGGTCTTGCCCTTGAGCCACTCGGTGGCCAGGGAGCTGGAGGCGATGGCCGAGCCGCAGCCGAAGCACTTGAACTTCGCATCCTCGATCAGGCCCGTGTCCTGGTTGACCTTGATCTGCAGCTGCATGACATCGCCGCACTCGGGCGCGCCCACGAGGCCGACGCCGATGTCCTTGCGGGCCTTGACATCCGACTGGGTGCCGAAGTTGCCCACGTTGCGGGGGTTCTCGTAGTGGTCGATGATCTTGGGCCCGTACGCCATGTTTCACGCTTCCTTCCGGCGGGCCGTCGCGGCCCGGTTGCCATTCCTGGGGGTCCGTCGCTCGCCCGGCCCGGCTCAGTGCTGGGCCCACTGAACCTTGCTGAGGTCGATCCCTTCCTTGTGCATGTCGTAGAGGGGGCTGAGCAGCCGCAGCTTCCTCACCGACTTCACGATCGCGTCGGCGGTGTAGTCGATCTGCTCTTCGGTGGTCCAGCGCCCGAGGCTCAGTCGCAGGGAGCTGTGAGCCAGGTCGTCGCCCACCCCCAGGCTCTTGAGCACGTAGCTGGGCTCGAGGCTGGCGCTGGTGCACGCCGAGCCGCTGGAGCAGGCGATCTCCTTGATCGCCATCATCAGGCTCTCGCCCTCGACAAAACCGAAAGAGATATTGGTGATGTGCGGCAGCCGGCGCTCGCGGTGGCCGTTGACCTGCGTGGAATCGAGCTGGCCCGTGATGGTGTCCTCGAGTTTCTTGCGGAGGCGGAAGAGCCGGTCGGCATCCGCGTCCATCTCGGCCCGCGCGATCTGGGCCGCCTTTCCCAGCCCGACGATACCGGTGACGTTCAGCGTTCCCGGGCGGAAGCCGCGCTCCTGCCCGCCGCCGTCAACGAGGGCCTGGAGGCGGACGCGCGGGCGGCGGCGGCGGACGTAGAGCGCCCCGACGCCCTTGGGCCCGTACATCTTGTGGCCGCTGAGGCTGAGCAGGTCGACCTGGTCCTTCTCGACATCGGTCGGCATCTTTCCGACCCACTGGGTGGCGTCGGTGTGGAAGATGACCTCGCGGCGGTGGCACAGGGCGCCGATGCGGGGCACCTCGTTGATGGTGCCGATCTCGTTGTTGGCCCACATGACCGTCACCAGGATGGTGTCGTCGCGCATCGCGGCTTCGACCATCTCGGCGGTGATGATGCCATCGCGTCCCGGCTCGAGGAAGGTGACATCGAAGCCTTCCTTCTGGAGCCGCTTGCACGGGTCGAGCACGGCCTTGTGCTCGTGGATCGCGGTGATGATGTGGCCGCGGGGCTTGCCCGAGCCGGCGGGGTTCTTCTCGTAGAGGTAGGCGGCGCCCTTGATCGCTAGGTTGTTGGACTCGGTCGAGCCCGACGTGAACACGATCTCCTTCTCATCGGCGCCGATGAGCTGGGCCACCTGCTCGCGGGCCGCATCAACACCGGCCTCGGCTTCCCAGCCGAAGCGGTGGTTGCGGCTCCCGGGGTTGCCGAAGGTCTCGGTGAAGAATGGGAGCATGGCCTCGACGACGCGGGGATCGCAGGGGGTGGTGGCGGCGTGGTCGAGGTAGATGGGCAGCTTCAGGGACATGTGGTCCTCCGGAACAAGGGTAGAACCCGAACACGCGGGCGTGGACTTAGAATCATTCCATTCTAGCAGTTTGTCGTGGGGACGACAACCGGATTCAACAGCGCTCCGGGCCGATGGATGTCATGGCCCGGAAGTCACCCCTCGGCGGGGCGGCGGTAGGCCATCTCCAGGCGGTTGCCGCGGGAGCTGTGGCTGACATCGCTCATGTAGGCCCGGATGAGCATGAGCCCACGTCCGCTGGGCTGCTCGAGATTCTCATCGAGCGTCGGATCTGGGACGCTGCGCGGATCGAAACCCGGGCCCTGGTCCTCGACCGCGATGTGGATCTCATCGAACGTGACGCGGAAGGCGACGGTGACGGGGAGATTCTCGGCGAGGCCGCGGTGGCCGTGATGGAAGGCGTTGGCGATCGCCTCCTCGAGCGCGAGCCGGACGGCGAACTTGGAGGCCTTGGAATAGCCGTGGCGGTCAACCGCGGTGATGAGGGCCTCGTGGACGGCTTCGATCGAGGTTCTCTCGTTGAAAACCTGGACGCTGGCGGCGTCGAGAGGGTCTTGGGGGTCGTGGGGGGGCCGGGGCTGGCTGGGTGTCGGCATCGCAGGGCGACCGGGAGTCGGCCGGGCCCGGCTTCCGCGCGGGGCGGATGCGGCGGCCCGCTGGACCGTGGGCTCAGGCGAAGCTCTTCATCGCCTCGTCGGTGTTCTCGTGGATCTGGAAGAGCTTATTGAGCCGGGTGATGACGAACACCTCGTAGATCTGCGGGTCGATGTTGGCCAGGCGGAGCTGGCCGCCCTTGCCCCGGATCTTGTTGTTGATCGTGATGAGCGTGCCCAGGGCCGCGGAGGAGAGGTGGTCCACGTTGGCGAAGCTGATCAGCAGCCGCGGGGAGGCGTCCTGGTCGATCAGCGCCCCGATCTCATCCCCGATCAACTGGATGTTGGCCTCGTCGAGGATGTTGCGGTCCACGAACTCGATCTGCGTGACGTTGTCCTTGCGTCGGACACGAAGCCTGGAGTCGGCGGCAGCCATCGTTGAGCGTCTCCGGAAGGCGGGGGAGAGAGCGGGCCGAACGGGCCCGGCGAGCCGGGTCGGCGATGATAGGGGACAAACGGGGAAACGGCGAGCCCGGGGGGCCCGCCGTAGGGTGATCGACCGGAACTGCGGCCCCGTTGAGGGGGATCAGCCGCCCAGGCCGGTGCGGAGCGAGTCGAGCAGGCCCGGGAAGTTCCGCTCCTCCTCCTCGTTCTGAATGAGGACGGTGGGCTTGATGAGGATGAGCAGGGTCTGCTCTTCCTTGGCCTCGGCCCGGTTGCTGAAGAAGCGGTTGAGGATCGGGATCTTGGAGAGGACGGGGACTCCGCTCTCGACCTCGACCTCGTTGACGAGGCGCTGCCCGCCGAGCAGGATCGTGCCCTGGTCGGGGACGGTGACGGTGGTCTGGACGCTGGTGACCGTCACGGTGGGCAGCTGGAGGAACGACTGGGTGTCGGCGGAGCTGACGAGCTGGCCGCCGGCCACGGCGGTGACCGGGAAGTTGTTCAGCGAATCGAGCTTGGAGACCGAGGCGTCCACGTTCATGGTGACGTAGCGGCGGTCGGCGGAGATGGTGCCTTCGACCAGGAGGCGGACGCCCTCGGAGATGGTGTCGAGGGTGGGGTCGAAGCCGACGGCCGACTCGCTGACGACCGGGTTGAGGTCGGAGACGAAGGCGGTCTGGGTCGCGACGTAGATGTTGGAGGTCTGGCCGTTGGTGAACGTCAGCCGCGGGGCGGTGAGCGACACGGTGCGGCGGTCGGCCTGGGTGGCCTTGATCAGGAAGTCGACCTGGATGTCATCGAGGAACTGGCCCGCGATACCGAGGGCCGGGGCCGCGGCGGCGAGGGCGCCGACGCTGCTGGCGTCGATCGCGTTGCTGAGCAGCGAGTTGGTCAGGCCGTTGGAGTTCTGGCCCGCGCCGATCACCGAAGTGGGCCGGGGGTTGACGACGGGCTGGGTGAAGAAGACGTCGGGGGTGCCGTCGCCGTCGGTATCGGTGCCGGCGCCGGTGACGGACCGCTTGAGGCCCGGGCCCGCGAAGTCGAAGAAGTCGCTGGCCTGGACGCTGGGGTCCAGGGCCCGGGCGGTGCGGACCTGGTTGTTGTTGGCGTTGAAGTAGAGGTCGATGTCGAAGCCGATCTGCTCGAAGAAGCCCTGGCTCACGAGGAGGAACCGGGTCTCGACGTTGATCTGCATGGCCCGGACCTGGCGGAGCTTGTTGAGCAGGCCCTGGATCTCGCGGTGGTTCTTGGCGGTGTTGGTGACGAGCAGGACGCCGCCGAACTGCTGGATGAAGCCGGTGTCGCCGCCGTTGTCGCGCCAGCCCTCGAAGTCGACGAGCTGCTGCACGATGTCGATGATGTCGCGGGTGCGCTCATCGAGGGGGCGGCGCTCGATCTGCTGGTTCTGGTTCTGCTGGAAGGGGCTGCTGCCGCCGCCCTGGCCCGACTGCAGCACGCTCTGCAGGTCGAACTCGGGAACGTTGGTGTAGTCGGGGACCTCGACGAGCAGGTCCTTGACATCGTAGATGACGGTGAGTTTCTTCTTGCGGAGCACCGAGTCGGAGGCGATCGTGACGACGCCGTCCTCGACGGCCCAGCCGGCCCGCTGCGTCGGGTCGGGGCTGACCTTCTCGAGGATCCGGTCGAGCACGGCCGTGACAGGCACGGTGTTCTTGAGGCTTAGTGAGACGGTGGTTTCGGGCTGGATGTTGAGGTCGCTGAGCGAGCCCCAGTCGACGTCGAAGTTCAGGCCCGTCACGGTCTGCAGGAAGCTGAAGACGTCGGTGAGGGCGTTGTCCTTGATGTCTACCGGGATGCGCTGCTTCTCGAGGGCGGAGAGCACGCGGCGGTTCTCGGGCGACTCGGCGAACTGGATCGGCTCGCCGCGCTTCTGGCTGATCGTGGGCCAGTCGGCGGGGTAGTTGACCAGGTCGGGGGGCGAGATCAGGGCTTCCTGCGTCTGCAGCTGGACCTCGGCGATCTTCTCACCCTTGGCCTTCTGGGCGGCGCCGAACTTCTTGTAGATGTTCGCCTCGTACAGCACATCCCGCAGGAGCAGGCCGGCGGGGTTGACGGGGTCGAGGAACAGGATCTGGTCCACGACCTGCAGGGCCTCGTCGTACTTGCGCTCCATCTGGAGGGCGCGGGCCCGGACGAGAGCCTCGCGGATCTTGCGGTCCTTCTCCTGCGAGCGGGCCTCGGAAGCCTTGGCCGCATCCTCGCGGAGCTTCTTGTCGCGGGCGGCGGAGTCGCGGCGGACCAGCTCTTCCTGCGTCGTGTCGATCTTGGCCCGGAGGTCCGAGGCCTGCTTCTGGTAGTTCTCGTACTCGCTCTCGGCCATCACCTCGCGGGCCGAGCTGAGCGTGAGGCGGGAGCGGGCGACGAGGTCGCGGGCCCGCTCGATGTCGCCGGCTTCCAGGGCCTTGGTGGCCTGCTGGAGCAGGTTGTTGAACTCGGCGATCGCCTGCTGCTTGGCGAGGTCGCGCTGGCCGACGACACCCTTGAGGATGTCATCGCCGGGCCCGGCCGCGCCGCGCATCAGGACCTTGGACTCGGAGAGGCGGGACTCGACATGCTGGAGCTGCTCGGCCGAGAGGTAATCTCGAAAGAGGTCGCGGAGGCGGGAGTAACGCTCGGCGGCCTCGTTGAGCCGGCGCTGGTCGAACGCCTGGTCGGCCTCCGCCAGCAGGCTCTGGGCCTCGTAGCTGCGGGCGGCCCGGATCAGGTCCTGCTCGGGCGGGGCCACGGGCTGGGGCTGGACATCCGGGACAGTCGCGGGCGCGGGCTGAACATCGGTGGGCTGCGGCGCGGGGGCGGGCTCGGCCGGCGGTTCGGTGGGCGCGGGCGGCGGCTCGGTGGGCTGCGCCCGGGCGGTCGTCTCGCCGGTGGGGGCGGGTGCGGGGGCGGGTGTGGGGGCCGGGGCCGCGGCGGGCACATCATCGCGGCGCTTCACCACGCCGGGCTGGAACATCGACAGGGCCGCGGGCTCGACGGCGAACGCCTTGCCGCGGGCCTGCTCGAGTTCGATGATCTTCTGCTGGTAGTCATCGAGCACTCCGAGGTCGGAGGGGCTGAGCTCAACACCCGCGCGGGCGATGGCGTCGAGAGAGGCCTTGCACTCGGGGAAGCGGCCCGCATCAAAGTCGGCGACCGCGGCCTGAAGGACGGCGGGAGCGGCCGGGGTCAGCTGGGCCCGGCGGTCGGCGGTGCGGATGAGCAGGTCCTGGGCCCGGAACGCCATGTCGGAGCCGGGCTGCGCGCTGCCGAGCACCGCGCGGGCGTGGCGCTCGGCGGTGCGGAGGTCATCGCTCGACATCGCCATGTCGGCCTTCTGGAGGCTGATCTCGGCGGGCGTCATGGTCTTCATCCGCCGGTCGGCGTTGGCGAGGAGGCCGAAGGCGCGGGCCCGGTCGGTATCGCTCAGCGCCTGGGCCGCATCGCGGGCGGTGAGCTCAACGAGCAGGGCGCGGGCCTGGATGACCTTGCCGGCGCTCAGCAGCTCGGAGGCCCGTTCGACGGTGCGTTCCGCCGTCAGCGAAGCGGCGGCCGCGGGCTGCAGGGGGTCCTTGGCCGGCGCGGTCTGCGCCGACGCGGCGGTGAGGCCCAGCTGACCCGAGGCGACCAGAGCCGAAAGGGTCAACAGAGAGCGCACCGAGCGACTGTTCCGGTTCGACATGTTCAAATCTCCACGTCCGCTGCCAAGGGCAAGGCATCCCGCCCGTCAAGGGTCTGACTTCCGCACATCATCTCAGCACCAGCCGGAACCCCGCCCACTCGGCTGGACCGCAACGTCCGGCGACGCGCGGGCCGCCCGCGATCGACCGCCGAGCGAGCCGGGAACCTGATTTCCGCCGCGATCCGAGTGCCGGTTGCACCGAAACCGGAGCGCGGCGGAATGTGCGGGGTGGAAGATACCCACCCCCGGAATTGTTTGCAAACTGCCCCGGCGGCGGGGATTGGACCCGCCCGGCCCGGGTCCGCCCGGGATGCGTCATCGGAGGTCGTTCGGCGGCGCTTGAGCCCGGTTGAGCACCGGGGATCGCGGGAGCTTCGGATCACAAATACGGTGTCGGCACCCCGGGAGAACGTCGGGGTGTTACTCGATCCACGCGGCGGCGTAGACATGCCCGGCTTCGGGGGGAGGGGGGGGAGCATCGGGGGCCTCCGGCGGCGTGTACTCAGACACCCGCTCGTTGGGCAGCCGTTCCGCGACCGTAACCGCCGCGTCGGTCCAGGCCTCATCATCATCGGAATCCAGTTCCGCGCAGGCCCGTCCCGCCACTTCCTCGGCCTCGCGGAGCGAACCGGCGCCGAGGATCACCTCGGCGTACCGGTTGCGGTCTTCCGTGGTTGCAACCCTGACGATGCACCGCCACAGAGTCACGCCCAACTCGACGCCCGACTCGTCCACATTGGTCTCGGCGTCGATATTCAGCATCAGCCGCCACTCATCGCGGAGTTGCTCGACGATCTCGTCGGCGGTGAGCAGGTCCGGCTGTTCGTCGGGCGTCAGGAGGACGGAGCGGTGCTCGTGGGCGGCGGCATCGGCGCCCCGGGGGTCTTCGACCTGCTCGAGATCGAACGCGGCCAGCAGCTTCTCCACTTTCTCTTTCAGCCCGGCTTCGGCGCGGACCGTGACGATCTTGTGCTCATCGATGAAGACGTAGAAGAACGGCTCTTCGCTCATGGCGCCGAAGCCGACCAGGCCATCCTCGTAGAAGAAATCCCGGAAGGCCCGGACGGCGTCGGTGAAGCGATCAAGGCCCAGGAGGTCGTAGGAGACGTAGGGGTCGATCTCGCGGAAGGCATCGCGACCCATGACGTCGAGGATCGGGAAGATGCGCCCCGGAAGCAGCGTAAACAGCGACCGGCACAGCGGTTCCAGCCGCTCGGCGGTGATCACGATGTCGTACATGTACCGGTCGGGCCATTCTTCCCAGTCGGCCGCCGTGTCCTCGGAATCCGCGGGCTCGAACTGCGACAGGTAGCCCTGACGCGGCTCCATGGGCTCGATCGGGTAGACCCCCAGGGGGAACTTCATGGACCCCACGGTGGTGCGTTCGATGGAACTGTCGGCTTGGGCTCGGACCAGCAATGGTGCTCCAGCTTCGGGGCCGCGGGCGGATGGCGGGGGGAGGGGCAGGTTCAAGGGACTCTATCCAGATCCGGCCCGACAAATCCGGCGCGGCGGGGCTCGCGCGTACGCTCACCCATGGACAGCAACTCCGGGCTCACGGTCATCCTCATCAGTGTCGGGAATACCCGGACGCAGGTCGCGTTGCTGGAGTCGGGCGAGATCGCCGAAGTTTCGTCGCACGCTAACGACGGGCCCGAGGCGCTGCGCAGCGCGCTGGCCCGGCTCGTGAATGAGCATGCGGGGGTGCCCGCGGTGATGGCCTCGGTGAATCCTCCGGCGGCCGCTGCCACGGAGCGCGAACTGGAGGCGCTGGGGGTCGAGGTGCATTGGCTGGGCCGCGATATCGGGATCGAACTGACCCACAGCCTCGATGACGACTCGACGGTGGGGCAGGATCGGCTGCTCAACGCCATCGGCGCCTTCTCCCGGGCCACGCAGGCCTGCATCATCATCGACGCCGGCACGGCGATCACCGTCGATTTCGTCGATGGCGAGGGTGTGTTTCACGGCGGCGCGATCGCGCCGGGCGTCCGCATGATGCTGCGGGCCCTGCACGAACAGACGGCGGCGCTGCCAGCCCTCGAGTTCGCGCCCCCCGACCCTGCGCGCGGGCCGCTTGGGAAGGACACTCCGCACGCGATGCTCATCGGCGTCACATCAGCCGCCCGCGGGCTTACCCACCTGCTGATCGACCGCTACGCCGAGTTCTACGGCGCCTACCCGCGGGTGATCGCGACGGGCGGGGATGCGCGGGCCCTGTTCGAAGGAGATGAGCTTATCGAGAGCATTGTCCCCGACCTGACGCTGGTCGGTCTGGCCGAAGTCTGCCGTCGTGAACTGGGCGAAGGGGCTTCGGACGCCGGGGAGATCTGAATCGTGCCGCCGGGCCTGCCGGATACGCGCTGGCGGATCCTGACCCCGACCGGGACGACCGGCGGTATCGCCATCATCCACGTCGATGGCGAAGTTGAGGCCGTACTCGGACGGCTCGGCATGAAAGCGCCAGCGCCGGGCCGGGTTGCACTGCAATCCATCGCCGGCGCGGATCGCGGGCTGGTGGCGCGATGGAGTCCGCGGTGTGTGCACCTCATGCCCCATGGCGGGCGCGCGGTGGTGAGAGAAATTGCCGATCGGCTTGCGGCGGCGGGAGTTTCGGCTGCGGGGGAAGAGGACCCGCGCAGCCTTTACCCGGAAGCAGAAGACCTGATTGAGGCCCGGATGCTGCACGCGCTGGCCCGGGCGGCAAGCCCGCTGGCGATCGACCTCCTGCTGGATCAGCCGCGGCGGTGGTCGGCGTTTGAGTCGGGCAGCGGCCCGGCGGCAGATGCCGATCACTCCCGCCGCTTGTCCCGCCTGATCGAGGCGCCGCTCGTGGTGATGCTGGGCCCGGCGAATGTGGGGAAATCAACGCTGACCAACTCGCTGGCGGGCTCCGCGGTATCGATCGTCTCGGAAGCCCCGGGAACGACGCGCGATCACGTGGGCGTCATGATCGACATGGCCGGGCTGGTGGTGCGCCTGGTTGACACGCCGGGCCTGCGCGAAGCGCCGGGCCCGGAGGAGGCGGAGGCGGCGTCGATCGCGATGGAACTGGCTTCCCGGGCCGACCTGCTGCTGCTGTGCGGGGATACCGCTTCGGCCCCGCCCGATGGGCCCTTTCCGGCGGGTGAAACTCTCCGGGTGCGGATGCGCTGTGACCTCGGAACGGCTTCCTGGCCCGGCGATGTCGCGGTATCCGGGCTGACGGGCGCCGGGGTGGCGACCCTCGTCCGGGCCATCCGGGATCGGCTGGTGCCGCCCGCCGCCATGGCGGACGGGCGGCCGTGGCGGTTCTGGGCTGATTGACTGGCTGCCGCGCGGGTCCGTTCCTAACCTTACCTTCCGCAACTGTTTGGAACGATCCGCCAGCGGGCGCAGGCCCGGGGGAATCACGCATGGAACAACGCCATCAGCAGATCCGCGAACGCGCCGGCCTCGAGGAGGCGCGTCTCAATGTCGAGTTCATCGACTTCCTGCGCAAGTGGGGGCCGATCGTGCTGACGATCGCCGCCATCGCCGCGGGCGGGCAGTTCGTGTGGACCAAGCTCAAGACCGCGAAGGTCGACAAGATCAACCGGGCCTTCGATGAGTACAACAAGTCGGCGATGACCTCGAACCCCAGCCCCCTGGCGCTCAAGGCCGTGGCCGATGAGTTCAACGGCGTCCGCGGGATCGGCCTCATGGCGAGGCTCGACGCCGCGGATGCGTACCTGCGCTCGGTGCGGGCCGGGCTCAAGCCCGGCGCCACACTCAAGCCCGACGGGTCGGTTGAGACCAAGGACGACCTGCTCTCGGAGCAGGACCGCGCGACGTACCTCACCGAAGCCGAGGCCCTGTACAACGCGGTGCTCACCGAGACGTCGGCAAGCCCAGATCACGTCATGATGTCCGTGTCGGCCCTGTACGGGCTGGCCGCGGTCGCCGAGAGCCGGCAGGAGACCGACAAGGCCAAGGTGTATTACGAGCAGATCGCCGCCAAGGTCGAGGGCGGCCCGTACGCCTACCACGCGACGGTCGCGAAGAACCGCATCGCTGAGCTGCCCAAGCTGGCGCAGCTTCCCAAGCTGTACACCATCGCCGAACTGCCCAAGATCAAGGGCGTCGACCCCGAGCCTCCGCCGCCCGCGCCCGCGCCGGGCCCGGCGGGGCCCGCCGTCCCTGGCGATGTGACAGCACCGACGCCGACGGGCCAGCCCATCCCCGCTTCTGCGCCAACCGACGTAGCGCCCGAGGCCGTCAAGCCCGACGCCCCGAAACCAGACGCCCCGAAACCCGACGCCCCGAAGCCCGACGCCCCGAAGCCCAAGTCCGAGCCGCCGAAGTCGGAGTCTCCGACACCGCAGCCCGGCACGACCCCACCGCCACCCGAGCCCAAGTGACCGCCGGCCCGCATCACGAGCCCGAAGCCGCCCGGCGCCGCGTCGAGGACTCCGCCGATGACACGATCGTTGGCGGCGGGCTGATTCTGCCGGGCGGCAAGGTCGATGCTGAAGCCCTCCGGAAGCTCGCCGAGACCACCGGGGAAGAGACCGATGACGATGCCGAGCTGCGGCGCGTGACGTTCACGCTGCAGCGCGATCTCCAGAAGCGGCTGGACCGCTACTTGGCGGATCGCATCGGCTTCATGAGCCGCAACCAGCTCCAGAAGGTGATCGC
Source organism: Phycisphaerales bacterium (assembly GCA_020849615.1). Taxonomy (GTDB): domain Bacteria; phylum Planctomycetota; class Phycisphaerae; order Phycisphaerales; family UBA1924; genus JADLFW01. The sequence goes on along the minus strand of JADLFW010000033.1, from coordinate 13,662 downwards.
CGAGGGCGGGGTGCTGGTCAACGACCGCATCCCCAAGTCGTCAACGGTGCTGCGCAAGGGCGATGTGGTGGAGGTGGTGGTGCCGCCGCCCCCCGCCAGGAACATCCAGCCCGAGGACATCCCGCTGGATGTGATGTACGAGGATGACTTCCTCATCGTCCTCAACAAGTCGCCGGACATCATCGTGCACCCGGCCCGCTCGCACCTGAAGGGGACGATGCTGAGCGCGCTGGCGTTCCACTTTCAGAAGCGGGCGAGCGGGGCGCTGTCGAAGGTGGGGGCCGACTTCGCCAGGCCCGGCGTCGTGCACCGGCTCGATCGCCACACCTCCGGGTGCATCGTCTTCGCGAAGCAGGATGAAACCCACTGGAAGCTGGGGCACCAGTTCGAGCACCGCCGGGTGGACAAACGCTACCTCGCCGTCGTGCACGGGCGCGTGGAGCCGCCCGTCGATGTGATCGACCTGCCTATCGGCCCGCACCCCTCGCGCGAGAAGGGCTACCGCGAAAAGTACGTGGTGCGGCACGATGAGCTGGGCAAGCCGGCGGTCACGATCTGCCGCGTGCGCGAGTACTACGACCTGACCGGCGCTGCAATCGGGAAGGACCGGGCCTCCGGTTCGAGCGCCGCCGCACCCGGGTGGCGGCCCGCATCGCGAGATCCGCACCATCCGCCCGCGCGGGCCTCGGAGTCGGGATTGTTCAGCCTCGTCGAGCTCGAACTGAAGACGGGCCGAACGCACCAGATCCGCGTCCACCTCTCCCACTCGGGGCACCCCATCGTGGGTGATGACATGTACGGGGGGAACGGGGTGGGTCGCAACCGGGCGGGCCCGGCGGGGCTTGAGGTCTTGGCGTGCCCTAACGGAGAGCCGCCGCCCGAGTTCGACCCGATCATTTGTCGGCAGTCGCTGCACGCCTGCGTGCTGGGGTTCACCCACCCGATCAGCGAGAAGCCGATGGTCTTCACCGCGCCGGTGCGCGGCGACATCGCCGAGCTGATCCGCGAGCTTCGCCGCGCGAGCGGGCCGAGGCTGGAGCGGCCCGACGCGCCCGGCGCGACTGTCGACCTGGCCCGGGCGATCCCCGACGCGTAGGGCAGGCCTGGCGAAGACCGCGCAATGAAAACGACCGGCGCGCGGGCGCCGGTCGTGCGTGATCTCGCGACGGATTCAGCCGTGCGTGGCCGCGGCGTCCAGCCGGGCCGCGACGCCATCCAGGAACCGTTCGACACCCAGGCCCAGCCCCGACTTGGCGGGGAGCGACGCCCGGAGACTCGCCAGCTCGCCGATGACCTCGAACGCCGGGTTCTGGGCCAGGTCCGTCCACGGCGGCGGCGGATCCGGCAGCGGCCAGGGCTTGGGGATGGGGATCAGGTCCTTGAACTTCTTGCGGAGGCGCAGGAGCCACAGCAGGTCGTTGCCGCAGATCCACTCGCCGTACTCATCCAGCGTCGCCTTCGACGCCTTGGCCAGGCCCTCGCCGCCCGTGCCCGACATACGGGCGATCGTCTCGACGGTGATGGCGCTGACAATCGCCGAGAGCGCGACCTGGGCGCGGTCGGAAATCCGGATGCGGTCGAGCACGCCGGGCTGGCCCTTGATCTTCAGCCACCAGGGCCAAGAGTCCACATCGTCATCCGGTCCCGGCATGGACGTGCCACCTCTCGCAGAGGTGACCGGCATGCGGCCTTTTTCTTCGTACACGGTTGAGGCGGACATGGTGCGTCCTTTCTGCGCTAGCCAGGCGCACGACCGCCGGGCCGCGGATACATCTCCGCGAACCACGGCACTGGACTCCATAACGCAAGAGGGCAGGAGAAGACAGAAGCCTCGGGATGAGATGCGCGCCCCGACGCCGGGAATTCCACCGAAACTTCGCGGCCCGACCGTTATCCGATCTTGTGCTTACCACCCATATAGGGCCTGAGCACCTCGGGGATCGTCACGCTCCCATCCGCGTTCTGGTGCATTTCCAGCAGCGGGATCAGCACGCGCGGGCTGGCGAGCACGGTGTTGTTCAGCGAGTGGCAGAATCGCGTCTCGCCCTTGGCGCTCTCCCCGCCCGGGCGGTAGCGCATGTTCAGGCGCCGGCACTGGAAATCGTAGAGGCGGCTGGCGGAGTGAGTTTCGCCGTACTCGCCGGTCGGGCGGCCGTCGGCGCCGGTTGGCCCGCGCCCCGGCATCCAGCTCTCGATGTCCACCATGTCGGCGTTCTTGGGGCCCAGGTCGCCGGTGCAGCACTGCAGCAGGCGGTAGGGGAGTTGCAGGCTCTGCAGGAGCTGCTCGACGTACCCGATCATGGTCTTGTGCCAGGTGCGGCTCTCGGCCTCGTCGGCCCGGCAGATGACGACCTGCTCGACCTTGTCGAACTGGTGGATGCGGTAGAGCCCGGCGGTGTCCTTGCCGGCGGCGCCGGCCTCGCGGCGGAAGCAGGTGCTGACGGTGACGTACTTCACGGGCAGCCTGGCCTCATCGAGAATCTCGCCCATGTGGATCCCCATGAGCCCGACCTCGCCGGTGCCGGTGAGGAACATGTCGTAGCCGCCGCCGCGGGATCTCTCCTCGACCTGGTACGCCTGCTCGCGCCCCGCCGGGAAGAAGCCGGTGCCGACCATCGCCTCCTCGCGGACCAGGACCGGGACCGACATGGCCCGGAACCCGTTGCGCTCGGTCATGAAGTCCACGGCGTACCGCAGCACGGCCTGGTGCAGACGCATGCCATCGCCGGAGAGGATGTAGCTGCGCGATCCGGCGAGCTTCACGCCGCGCTCGAAATCGGCGAGCCCGAGGTCGCGGACGAGCTCGAGGTGCGTCTTGGGCTTGAACCCGCGCTGGGATTCGAACGACCGGGCCGTGTCGAAGCCGGCCGGGTTCCAACGGCGGATCTCGACATTGTCGGCGGATGAGGTGCCCACGGGGACATCCGCATCGGGCGGCAGCGGCACCTGCAGCAGGATCTCGTTCAGCCGCGGTTCAATCTCGGCGATTTTCGCATCCAGTTCCTGGATCGCGCCCTTCAGCTTGGCGGGCCGGGCCTTGATCTCATCCAGTTCAGCCTCGAGCCGGGCGCGGTCCGGGCCCTGCGCGGACTTCATCTGCCCGGTGAGCTTGCCGATCTGCGGGCCCAGCTCCTTCTCGATCTTCTTCTGCTCGGCCCGGAGTCGCTCGGATTCGGTCTGGCAGCGACGCTTGTCCTCATCCAGGGAAACGAGGGTGTCGATGTCGACGGCGATGCCCTTGGCCTTCGCGCCGAGCCGGAACCGGGCCGGGTCTTCCCGCAGTTGCTTGAGGTCGATCATGGGGCCAAGTCTATTCCGGCCCGGGGGGGCCCTCCCCGTGCCCGGGCGCGCCATTGATCCCGGGTTTCAGGTAGTATGGGGACCCGGGGAGAAGGAAGCGGTGTGAAGCGAGCGATGCTCAGCCTGCGCCTGACGCCGATCCGTGGCGAGGCCCAGCCCGTCCGGCTGGGGCATGAGCGCGTCTCCATCGGCCGTCATCCCGACAACACGATCTGCATCATCGACGACCGGGCCAGCCGCTTCCACTGCGTCGTGACGCCGGATGGCAAAGGCGGGTACACCGTCAGGGACCTCAAATCGCGCAACGGCACCAAGGTCAACGACATCAAGATCGAGGAGGTGCCCCTGCAGGCCGGCGATGTGCTCCGCATCGGTCAGCACGAGTTTCTCGTCGAGAAGGATGAGCCCGACGGGCCCAGCGAGGCCTTCGCGGAGTCGGTCGAGGCCCTCGACGAGTCGCGCGGCGACATGCCCGCGCAGAAGGACTCCGAGGGGTTCCAGAACTGGGCCGCCGAACTCCTCGACATCCTCGATTGGCTGCCGCCGAAAGTCTCCCAGCCCGAGCCGGTGAGCATCATCGACGCCGGCGGCAAGGCCTCCGATGCCCTGGCCTCCTCGAGCGCCGGGCCCGGCGGGGTGCGGCTGCTCCTGCAGGTCGCCTCCAAGTCGCGGGCCACCGACATTCACCTCGAGCCCAAGGGCGACCGCTTCCATGTCCGCGTCCGCGTCGATGGGCAGATGGTGCACATCGTGGACATGCCCAACCGCGTCGGCGAGCTGATCTACGGGCTGGTGAAGACCGCCTGCCAGATGAAGACCGCGGCCCGGGATGCCGTGCAGGAAGGCCACTTCTCATCGCGATTTCCCGACCGCCGGGTCGAGTACCGCGTCAGCTTCACGCCGTCGGTGCACGGGCAGAAGCTGGTGCTGCGGGTGCTCGACCACCGCGGCGTGCCGGAATCGCTGGCCAGCCTCGGCCTCGCGGGGTACATGACCGAGCGCATCCAGCGCGTCTGCGACCAGGACCACGGCCTGCTGCTCGTGTGCGGGCCGACGGGCTCTGGAAAGACGACCACACTCTACAACGCGCTGCGGACCATCGACCGCACCACCCGCAACGTCGTCACCATCGAAGACCCGGTCGAGTACCAGCTCGACAACGTCACGCAGATCCCCGCCGACGATTCCAAGGGCAACACGTTCAGCAACCTGCTGCGGTCGGTGCTCCGGCAGGACCCCGATGTGATCCTGGTCGGCGAGATCCGCGATGAGGAGACGGCCCGCACGGCGATGCAGGCCGCCATGACGGGGCACCTGGTCTTCACGACGGTGCACGCCAAGGACACGATCGCGGCGGTCTTCCGGCTGCTGGACCTGAAGGTCGAGCCCTACCTCGTGGCCAACTCACTGGACCTCGTGCTGGCCCAGCGGCTGGTGCGGCAGCTCTGCGAGCACTGCAAGCGGCCCGTGACCGTCTCGCCCGGCACGGCGACGCGTCTGGGGCGGTACCTGTCGGGCAAGACGACGATCTACTCGGCGACCGGGTGCGCGCGCTGCCTGAAGACGGGCTACCGGGGCCGGCGCGGCATCTTCGAGCTGCTGGATTTCAACGATGAACTGCGCGATGTCGTGCTGCGCGAGCCCACGATCGTCGCGATGAAGAAGATCATTGAGCAGGGATTGTTCACCACCCTGGCTCAGTTCGGCTGGCGGCTCATCGCCGAGGGCGTCACGACGATCGACGAGGTGGACCGAGTAGCGGGGCACGGATGAACACATCGCTCCACAGGCTGTCGAAGTGGTACACAGCCCAGTGCAACGGCGAGTGGGAGCACGACTGGGGCATCACGATCCAGACCATCGACAACCCGGGCTGGATGATCGAAGTCAATCTCGAGGGCACCCCGCTCCGGAGCGAAACCTTCAGTCACCGCAAGACGCACCGCAGCCCGACCGATTGGTTCGAGTGCGCCACCCAGGACCACGGACGGGCCGGTGGCGACCGCGAAGGCCGCGTCTTCGTCGGCGCGGGCGGGCCCGGCAACCTCGAAGAGATCATCACCATGTTCTGCGACTGGGCTGAGGGGTTCACCGGGAAGCCGCGGCCGCCCAAGCCGGCGCATCCGCGCTCTTCAGGCCCCCGGCGCCGCTGAGATGACATCCTTCCACGCCGGGAACTTCTCCCGCCACATCCGGACCTCGCGCGGTTCGACCTCCACGCTCAGCACCGCCTCCTCCTCGCCCAGTTCACCGAGGACCTCGCCTTTCGGGCCAATCGCGATCGAACCGCCCAGGTAACGCGAGTTGGGATCCCGGCCCGTGCGGTTCACCGCCAGCACAAAGGCCTGATTCTCGATCGCCCGGGCCACCAGCAGCGGCTTCCAGTGCACGTGGCGGGCCTCCAGCCAGCACGCCCCGAGAGCGTACACCTCCGCCCCCATCCTTAGACCCTCCCGGAAGAGTTCGGGAAAGCGCAGGTCGTAGCAGATCAGCGGACAGACGTGCAGCGCTGCGGCGGCGGTCTCCCAGTGCCAGGTGGTGACCCGCCGGCCCGGCGCGATCGTCGCGGGCTCCTGGCCCAGCGGGAAGAGCTTGATCTTGGCGTACTCGTCGATGACCTGCCCATCGGGGGCGACCACCGTCGCCGTGTTCGAGGCCAGCGCGCAGTCGCACGCTTGGGTGGTCCGCCCGCCCTGGATGTACGCATCGAAGTCGCGGGCGATCTCGCTCATCGCCGCGAGTGTCCGTCCTTCCTTGTCAGCGGTACGGGCCGTGTCCATCGAGAAGCCCGAATCGAACATCTCGGGGAGCAGGATCAGGTCGCCGGGATCAACCTCGGCCCGGGTGAGCAGGCGGTTCACCTTGGCCAGGTTGGCCTCGCGGTCCTGCCAGGCGATGTCGAACTGGACGAGGTGGGCTTTCACATCCCAAGCCTACCCAGACGGCCCGCCCGCCGCGGAAACCGGTCGTCGCCGCCTTCGTACAATGCGACCGTGAACCTTTCCGAGGCCCCAACCCGGCGAACGGCGTCATCGCGCAGGATCCACCTCGCCAGCCGCTCCCCTCGGCGGCAGCAGCTGCTGCGCGAGCACGGTCTGGAGTTCGAGGCCCGTCACCCAGGGTTCGAAGATTCGGACCTCCAGCCGGGCCGCGTCACGCCGCCGCAGTGGGTGGCCGCGCTGGCGTACCTCAAGGCCGCGGCGGGCCTGGCCCAGCTCCCGGCAACCGCGCGGGATGAAGCGCCGCCGATCGTGCTCGGCGCCGACACCGCCTGCGTGCAGGGCGACCGGCTGATCGGAACCCCGCGCAATGCCGATGAAGCCCGCGAGATGATCCGTGCCCTGCGCGATGGCGCCCACGATGTCATCACCGGCGTGGCGCTCATCGAGCCCGCATCGGGCCGGCGGCTGCTGTTCGCCGACACGGCCCGCGTGGAAGTGGGGCACCTCAGCGATGCCCAGATCGAGGAGTACATCCTCTCGGGCGACTGGCGCGGCAAGGCCGGCGCGTACAACCTCTCCGAGCGGCTCGCCGCCGGCTGGCCCATCCGGTACACGGGCGACCCCGCGACCGTCATGGGCCTGCCCGTCCGCCGACTGCTCCGCCTGCTCGATCGCTGGCCGCCCGGCGGCGCCGACCCCAGGGGGGCCGCCGCGTGATCCTCGCCGCCGGGCCTCTCGCGCCCCCGTGGGCCGTCTTCCCCATGGCGCTGGTGACCATGATCGTCATCGCTTCGCACCTGAGCAGCCTCGCGCGGGCTGACATGCCCGCCAGCCGGCGACGCATCCGAAAGGCCAACGGCTGGCTCATGATGTTCCTCGTGATCGCGCTCGCGTGCGCCTTCGGGCTCAGCTCCAGCCCGCGCATGTTCGTCATGCTGTGGATGATGGTCGCCGGCCTGACGGGCCTGGTGCTCATCCTCGCCTGGATGGACGCCGTCAACTCCCTTCGGCTGCACCGCCGCGACCGTGTCTTGCTCCAGCGCCACATGCGCAGCCTGGTCGCGGCCCGCATTCCTTCCGCCGACGACAGGAACTCCGGCCGGCCGCAACGCCCCGACGAAGAACCAGGCGCCGATGACCAACCCGCTCGATGAGACGCCCGCCATGAACGGTCGCCGCGGGCCGCTGCCGGGCCTGCTGGGCCGGGCGATGTCGCGCCTCTACGGCGCTGAGGTCGCCCGCCGCAACCGGAAGTTCGATCGCGGCATCGGCGTTGTCGAGCTCGACCGCGTTGTCATCAGTGTCGGGAACCTCTCCGTCGGCGGGACGGGCAAGACGCCGATGGTGGCGCACCTCGCCCGCATTCTCCTCGGGGCGGGTCATCGCCCGTGCATCGCCATGCGCGGGTACAAGGCCCGTCCGGGCCGCGAATCGGACGAGGCCGCCGCATACGCGAGCGACCTGCCGGGAGTGCCGGTCATCGCCCGGCCCGACCGGGCCACGGGACTCATCGGGCTCTTCGCCTCGCCCGATGGCCCGTTAGTTGATTGCGTGCTCCTCGATGATGGATTCCAGCACCGCCAGCTAGCGCGCGATGTTGACCTCGTGCTGGTCGATGCCACGCGCTCGCCGTTTGAGGATTCCCTGCTTCCCGCCGGGTGGCTCCGCGAGCCGGTGACGGGCCTGCAACGGGCCACGGGCGTCATTCTCACGCACGCCGAATCGGTCAACAGGAGCCAACTGGAAGACCTCCGGACCCGCATCGAGGCCGCGGGATCGCACGTGCTCGCGACCTGCGCTCACGAATGGACAAGCCTGGATGTGCATGAATCCGGCCGGGATGCCGTGGAGCCAACCAGTTGGATCTGGCGACGACGGGTGTTTGCCGTCTGCGCCATCGGGAACCCGGGCCCGTTCATGCGCGCCGTCGACCGGTCGGTCGGGGGCACACTCGCCGGTTCATTGATTCTCCGTGATCACGATCCGTACGAGGATCGCACGGTCGAGCGCCTGTTGGCCGAGGCCCGCGCGGCCCGGGCGGATTCCATCGTCACCACCTCGAAAGACTGGTCCAAGCTCCGGGCCCGGCGGTGGGAGCTGCCGGTCGCCCGGCCCCGCCTGGCCCTGCGGTTCGAGTCGGGAGAGGCCGGGCTGAGGGAAGTGGTCCTGGGCGCGGTCCGCGCGGCCCGGGCTGAAGCGTCGCGCTAAACTTGCCCGTTCAGCGGACAGCCCGCATCGATCGGAGATTCATGGACCGACTCCTGCAGCATCTGGCGGACTGGAAGCCCTTCACCGCCCTGGTGGTCGGCGATTTCATGCTCGACCAGAACTCCTACGGCGATGCCGAGCGGCTCAGCGCTGATGCGCCCGTCCCCGTGCTGCACATCACCCACGACCGGTTCAACGCGGGCGGCGCTGCGAACGTCTGCCTCGACCTGGTCGCCCTCAAGGCCCGCGTCGTGGCGTTCGGGGTCGCGGGCGATGATCCCCAGGCCGCGATGCTCCGGGCCGCGCTTGAGCAGGCTGGCGTCGGCACCGCCGGGCTGGTGACCGACAGCACGCGCCCGACGACCGTCAAGCAGAACCTCATCGGCCTCGCGCAGCAGCGTCATCCGCAGAAGATGTTCCGGCTTGACCGCGAATCCCGCGAGCCGCTCGCGCCGGCGATGGTCGACAGGATCATCCGCGAGTTCGAGAAGGCCCTCCCCTCCGCAGAGGTCGTGTGCATCGAGGACTATGCCAAGGGGGTGTGCGCGGGCGAGCTGTGCCAGCGCATCATCAAGTCCGCCCGGGCCGCCGGCAAGCCCGTCTTCGTCGACCCCGCCAAGCTCGCCGACTACGGCAAGTACCGCGGCGCCACCGCGATCACCCCGAACCGGACCGAGGCCGAGTTCGCGACCGGGCTGAAGACCGACGGATCGGCCGATGTCGAACACAACACATCGATCGCCCGCCGTTTGCTCGACCAGGTCGACCTCGAGGCGGTCATCCTGACCCTCGACCGCCACGGCGCCCTGCTCATGGAACGCGGGGCCGAAGTTCTCTCTGTCCCGACCATCGCCCGCGAGGTCTACGACGTCACGGGCGCGGGTGACATGTTCCTCGCCGCCCTCGCCGCGGCCCGGGCGAACGGCATCGACTGGGCCGGCTCGGTCCGCTTCGCCAACGCCGCGGCGGGCCTGGAGGTCGAGGTCTTTGGTGTCGAGCCCATACCGCTGGAAAGGATCCGCCATTCGCTCCTCGAGCAGGCCGGCAAGCTCACCGGAAAGCTCCGCTCGCGCGAGCAGCTCCTGATCGAGGTCGAGGCCCGCCGGCGCTCGGGACAGCGCATCGTCTTCACCAACGGCTGCTTCGATGTCATCCACGCCGGGCACATCACGCTCCTCGAGCGGGCCGCGGCGTTCGGGGACTTCCTGGTCGTCGCCATCAACGATGATGCCTCGGTCCACCGCCTCAAGGGCGCGGGCCGGCCCGTGAATGGCCTCGACGACCGGGCCAAGGTCCTGGGCGCGCTCGCCGCCGTCGGCGCCATCGTCGCTTTCGCGGAGGACACGCCCATCGAACTCATCCGGGCCGTCAAGCCCGATGTCCTGGTCAAGGGTGGCGACTACACCGTCGACCGCGTGGTCGGAGCGGATGATGTCCTTGCCGCGGGCGGCAAGGTCGAGCTCATCAACCTTGTCGAGGGCCGCAGCACGACGGCGACGATCGCCCGAATGGCCCGCCAGTCGCCCGCCGGGTAATCACAAAGCCTTAGCTGTCACACGGTTGCGAGCGTGCCGCCGCCGCGGCGCTTGCGTTGGCAGGTCCTGTAACTCACAATACCTCAGCTGTGTCTCCGATTTTGCCCGTGAGTATCGGCCGATCGGGAATTGTACGGCATGGCGGCGAGGAGAGTCATGAACGTCGTTTCCACATTGGCGGTTGGGGTGTGCTGCGCGTGCGCTGTTGCAGCGCGGGCCGACATCAGCGATGACTTCGAAAGCTACAGCATCGGCAGTTTTCCGTTCCACTGGCAGGATGTCGGGTTCCGCGACCTCGCCCACGGCGGATCATCCGCAGTCCCTTCGGTGACTGTGCAGTCGACGATCGGGCCGTTCGGCACCCCGACCCAGGTGGCCCGCACCATCGATTCCGACCAGGGTAACGGCCTCTTCATCGAACTCGCGCACTCGCCCATCTACACCATGTCGGGCGACTTCCGCGTTGAGCAGTACCAGGAGGGCGCCACCGCCACCGTCTCCAGCTGGGCCGTGCAGATCGGGTTCGTGGACACCACTTCGCCGGATACGTTCGCCACGATCCCGCAGGTCGGCCCGTACGCCTGCGCCCAGACGGGCGGCTGGCGGCTCTTTGCGATCTACCAGGATCCGTCGCTCTCCGGTGTCGACATGGACCTCGGTGTGTCGGCGACGCCCGGCGTGTGGTATCACCTGGATGTCAGCCTCGTCGTCGCGACCGGTGTGTTCCACACGCGCATCCTCGATGCTCTCTCGGGAACCGTGCTGGCCGACCGCGATGATGTCCTGCCCGACTGGCGGCCCGAGTTCGGCGCCTACAACGGCGAAGCGATCTTCGATGGTGAGGAGTTCAGCGCCGTGGGCAACAACATCGCCTCGTTCGACAACATCAACGTCGTTCCTGCGCCGGCGACGCTCGTTCTTCTGGGATTGATGCCGATCGCCCGCCGCCGCCGTCGCTGACTGGGTGAGCGCTCTGCTGCTCGGCCACGCCGCCGCCACCGACTGGTGGCGTTTTTCCATTCATCGCCAGTCGATCACGATCTTCCCGAACTGCTCCGCGCCCTCGAGCCGTTCGTACGCTTTCACCGCATCCGCGGGCCTGAAGACCTGATCGACGACGGGTCTCCAGTGCCCCGCACGGAACAGCGAGGCAACCTCCTGGAACTCTTCGTTGCTCCCCATCGTTGAGCCCAGCAGCCGAAGCTGGTTCCAGAAGATCCGCGCGAGGTCCGTCACCGCATCCGGGCCGCTCGTCGCGCCGGGCGTGACGTACGCCCCGCCCCGCGCGAGCGATTTGATGCAGTTCAGATGCGTCGCCTTGCCCGATGAATCAATCGCCATGTCCACACCGCGCTTGGCGGACCAGGCCCGGAGGTCCTTCGACCAGTCCTGGCCCTGGTCCAGCACGCCGAAGTCGGCGCCCAGTTCCCTGGCCCGGTCCAGCTTCCACTGGTGCCGGCTCGTCACCGCCACGCGGCACCCATAGTGCTTCGCCAGCCCGAGCGCCGCCGTCGCCACTCCGCCGCCGATCCCCGTGATCAGCACGCTCTGCCCGGGCCGCAGCCCGCCTTTGGTGATGACCATCGAGTAGCACGTCAGCGCACACAGCCCGAACGCGGCCGCGGTCAGCGGGTCCACATCCGCGTCAACGGCGGCGAGGTTCGCCACCGGCGCGCTGAACCGCTCCGCCATCATCCCGTTGTGATGCTCGCCGATGAGTTCGTACATCGGCGCGAGCATCGAGCCGGGCGGATCATCCGGCGCGGCCCGGCCCGGAATCGTCAACGCCGCGTTCACGATGACGCGGCGCCCCTTCCACGCCGGATCCACGCCGGGCCCGACTTCCTCGACCATGCCGCAGGCATCGCATCCCGACACGCGCGGGTAGTCGAGCTTCAGGCCCGGCACACCACGGCCCACCCACAAATCCATCTGGTTGAACGCGGAAGCCAGCGTGCGGATGTTGGCCCAGCCCGCGGCGGGGGCGGGAACGTCGGGCCAATCCGCGCGGAACCGGATGTTTGGCGCGACAGGAGATCCCTGCTTCTCAACGACGATCGCTCTCATGGCCCCAGCGTACGCCGCACCCGAGATTCGATCTCTCCGAGCGCCGATCCGCTCCCCCAGTGCCCGATGCCCGGTCCCCGGTGCCTCCCAAGAAAAACCGCCCGCGATTCACCACGGGCGGCCTCGTGACAGTGGAGGATTCGGGCTTCAGGCGGCGGCCGGAGCGCTGCCATCGACGTGCTTCATGCCGCGGCGGCGGTCGCGGAGGCGGCGGCTCTTGCCGACGCGGTCGCGAAGGTAGTAGAGCTTGGCCCGGCGGGCATCGCCGCGGCGGACCACCTCGAACTTGGCGATCATGGGCGAGTTGATCGGGAACTTGCGCTCGATGCCGATGTCATCGACGACGCGCCGGACCGTGATCATCTCATTGACGCCGCGGCCCTTGCGGACGATGACGACGCCCTGGAAGACCTGGACGCGCTCCTTGTCGCCCTCCACGATCCGGACGTGCACGTTGATCGTGTCGCCGGGCCCGATCACCGGGATCTCGCTCTTCAGGTTGGCCTTGCTGACGCTCTCGATGATCTGTTGCGCGGACATGGTCGTTCACCTGCTCAAATGTGGCCGGGCCGGGCCCGTCCGGGGTCTCAGAGTTGGGCTAAGAGGTTAGGCATCCGGTCCGGGGGGGTCTAGTGGCGCCCGCTTCCCGCCGCCGTCATTCAGGCCCCATCAGGTCGGGCCGCCGGGCCCGGGTCCGCTCGGCCCGCTGCTCCAGCCGCCACTTCGCCACCTTTTCGTGGTCCCCGCTGATCAGGATCTCCGGCACCGCCATCCCCATCCACTCCCTCGGACGGGTGTAGTGGGGGCAGTCCAGGAGCCTCCGGCCGGCCAGATCTTTCCCGAACTTCCCGACGGCCTCCGCCGCCGAGAAGCTGTCCGTCTCCGCCGAGTCCTCCGCCCCCAGCGATCCCGGCAGAAGCCGGATCACCGCATCCATCAGCACCATCGCTGCAAGTTCACCCCCGCTCAAGACGTAGTCGCCGATCGAGACCTCCAGCGGGCTCAGCTTCTCGATCACCCGCTCGTCGATCCCCTCGTAGTGCCCGGCGATGAGCAGCAGCCGCGGCTCCTTCGCCAGTTCCTCCACCAGCCCCTGCGTCAGCGGCCGTCCCTGCGGCGTCAGCAGCACCCGCCGCGCGGGGCGGGGGTCCTTCGCCTCGACCGCCATCACCGCATCCCACACCGGCTGGCACATCATCACCATGCCGGGCCCGCCCCCGAACGGCCGGTCATCGGTCTTCTGGTGCTTGTCGGTCGCGTAGTCGCGGATGTTGGTCGCGTGCCACTCGACCACGCTCGCCTTCCGGGCCCGCGCGGGGATGCTCAGCCCCAGCGCCGCCGGGGCCTCCGCGCTGAACATCTCGGGGAAGGTGGTGAGGATGTCGATGAGCATGGCGTCATAGCGTATTCTGAAAACGTGCTCCGAAGATATGGAGAGCTTGAGCCTCTTCGCCCGGAGGGCGGTCGTTTGTTGCCAGGGGCTTCAGCCCCTGGAAGAAGCCCTTCCTCAGTACTTGTCTTCTTCTGGTCTTCCGCCCGGAGGGCGGACGAGAGTTGCCAGGGGCTTCAGCCCCTGGAGAAGGGCTCACATGTGTTTGTGTCCCGATCTG
>JADLFW010000032.1 GCA_020849615.1 Phycisphaerales bacterium | reverse complement strand
GTTGAATCTCTACCTGCACGCATTCAACACGCGCCGGGCCGGCGTCAATCTCGGCCTTGGAATCGGGAGTCTTGTGCTCGGAACCCTGGTGTTCGTTCCCATCGCGGTGGTGGGCCTCATCATCGCCTCATCGCCCGGGCCGGGTTCGAACAAGCTCTCGGACTTGCTGTGGGCGCTGGGCGGGCTTGCTGGCGCCGCGGTGGTCACATGGCAAGTTGTCAGTCGCTACCGCCGGCGATTCCAGCTCGGCGTATTCACCGCGCATCTTCGCCACACAAGGGACTGCGCGGGCTGTGACTACGACCTCTCCGCCGTTGAGCCCCTCCCCGACCGCCCCTCCGTTCGCCGCTGCCCCGAATGCGGCCTCATCAACCCGGCTTTGAGCCCGGACTATGCGCATGCACCGAGCTGAGATCGCCGCCGCCGACCTTCTCGAACTCGAGGATCTCACGCGCGAGGAGCGCCGCCGCTGGGCCCGCGCGGTTCTCGCCCGTCACCCGGTGCGGGGCGCATCCTCGGCCCTCTCGACGGGCCTGGCCTCCCTCACGTTGTTCCTCCTCTTCTGCTGCGCCGGCGCCCTCATCGTTGCGCTCGTTTGGTTCGTGGCCGGATCGTGGATCGGCTCGCCCTTCGCCTACCCCGGCAACATGATCGTGGCTGCGGTCATCGCGGTCTGCATCGGCCTGTCTATCTGGACCACCGCCTACTTCACGACCCGGCACCGCGATGTGGAGGCCCGGCAGCGACTGGCGGCCCGGCTGTACATCCGGCCCGCGTGCGCGGGCTGCGACTACGACCTCTCCGCCGTTGAGCCCCTCCCCGGCCGCCCCTCTGTCATCCGCTGCCCCGAATGCGGCCTCATCAACCCCGCGCCGCTCTACGATCCCCCGCATGCCTCGCGATGAGGACCTCGCCGAGGACCTCCCTCAGCTCGCCGCGCTCACCCCACAGGAACGGGCCCGCTTTGTCCACGCCATGCGGGCCCGGCACCCCGCCCTCCGGGCCGCCTCGCGGTTCTGGTCGCTGATGGCGGGGATGCTCTTCTTCTTCACGATTCTCTGCGGCATCGCCACCCTCATCCTCATGGTGTGGCTCGCCGCCGAGCATCTCCTCGGCTCACCCTTCGATTTTCCCGGCAGCACCATCGCCTTGATCGCCATCGCCGTCGCGGCGGGCCTGGCCATCCGGCTCACCGCGGGCTTCGCCGCCCGCGTCCGGGCCCTCGACCAGCGCCGCCGTACCCTGGTCTACCTCCACACGCGAGCCCGCTACTGCGGGGCCTGTGGCTACGACCTCACCGGCGCCGCCCCTGCCGACCATCGCGAGGGGGTCATCCGCTGCCCCGAGTGCGGCCTCATCAACCCCGCCGGGCCATCATGACAGCGCGCCGTACTGCCGGGCGTAGTACTCCCGGTACGCACCGCTCCGCACCCGCTCCCACCACGAACGGTTCGTGACATACCAGTCCACCGTCGCCGCCAGCGCGCCGGGCCAGCGCGACCGCGTCGGCCGCCACCCCAGCTCACGCTCGATCTTTCCCCCATCGATCGCGTAGCGCCGGTCGTGCCCGAGACGGTCCGCGACGGGCCGGATCATCTCCGGGCCCTTGCCCATGATCTCCAGGATCGTGCGCGTCAGCTCGAGGTTCGACCGCTCGTTGTTGCCCCCGATGTTGTAGACCTCGCCGGCCCGGCCTTTCTCGAGCACCGTCAGCACCGCCTCGCAGTGGTCATCGACGTGGACCCAGTCGCGCACGTTCTTGCCGTCGCCGTAGAGTGGAACCTGCGCGCCATCCATCAGGTTGGTCACGAACAGCGGGATCACCTTCTCCGGGAACTGGTACGGGCCGAAGTTGTTCGAGCACCGCGTCACCACGATGTCCATCGAGAACGTGTGGTGATAGGCCCGGGCCAGCAGGTCCGCGCTGGTCTTGCTCGCCGCGTACGGGCTGTTGGGCCGCAGCGGACTCTCCTCGGTGAACCGCAGGTCGGGCCGCTCCAGCGGCAGCGAGCCGTACACCTCATCGGTGCTGACCAGCAGGAACCGTCCGACGCCCGCGCCCCCCTTGGCCCGCCGGGCCGCATCCAGCAGCGTCTGCGTCCCCAGCACGTTGGACACGATGAACGGGCGGGAATCCAGGATCGAGCGGTCCACGTGGCTCTCGGCCGCCATGTGCACGACCGCATCCGCCTCCTCCATCAGCGGCGCCACCGTGTCCGCATCGCAGATGTCGCCCTTCACGAAGCGGTAGCGGGGGTGGCCCTCGATGTCCGTCAGGTTCTCGAGGTTCCCCGAGTACGACAGCGAGTCCAGGTTGATGATGCTCCAGCCCGGGCGATTCGCCAGCACGAACCGCACGAAGTTGGAGCCGATGAACCCGCAGCCGCCCGTCAACAGCATGGTTCCGCTCATAGAGGACGCTCCAGTCGCTCAAGCACATCCGCGAGACACCCCCCCCACGGCCGCAGCCGCCCGATGATCGCCTCGGTCGACGACACATCCAGCACGCTGTAGCCGGGCCGCGGCGCGGGCCTGGGAAACTCGGCCGTGGTGCACGGCTCCACCCGCCCCGGCAATGAAAGGCCGCGAACGATCGCCGAGGCAAACTCGAACCACGTGCACTCGCCGCCATCGGCCGCGTGGTGAACCCCGCGAGCACCCGCCGCGACCATGGCCAGCGTGGTCTCCGCCAGGTGCTCCGCGCTCGTCGGCCGCCCGCGCTGATCGTTCACCACCTTCAGCACGGGGCGCTCCGCGCCGATCCGCGCGATCGTCCGCACGAAGTTCTTCGACCACGGCGCGTACAGCCACGACGTCCGCAGCAGCAGGAACCCCGCGCCGGAGGCGGCGATCGCATCCTCGCCCTCCGACTTCGAGCGGCCGTACTCGTTCATCGGGTGCTTCGGGTGGCTCGGGAGGTAGGGGGATGTGGCCCGGCCGTCGAAGACGTAGTCGGTGCTGAAGTGGACCAGCACCGCGTTCACGGCCCGGCAGCGCTCCGCGATCCAACCCACGCCCGTCGCGTTGGCGGCCCGGGCCGCTGCCGGATGCGCCTCCGCGCCATCCACATCCGTGTACGCGGCGCAGTTGATGACCACGGCTGTGCCGCGATCGATGGCCCGATCGATGGAGGCCCGGCTGCCCAGGTCAAACTCGGGCCGGGCCGGGGTGACGACCGTCGCCTCGCGGGCCCGGAGCAGTGATGTCACCGCCCGCCCGAGCATCCCGGTCGAACCGAGCACCACGACCGGGCCGCTCAGCGGTGCTGCAGTTCCCACGGGAAGCCCTCGATGGTGTGGTGCCCGCGACGTTCCTCATCGGGCGCCGCCGGGTCGTACCGCCGCGTGACGTAGTAGAACAGGCCCGCCGGGCCCGGCCCCACCGTCGCGGCCCCGTGCCACAGCGGCGGCGGGATGATGACGACGCCGGGCCTTCTCTCGCCCGTGACGATCAGCCACGAAGCGCCGTCGGTCTCGCGGTGCACACCGACCTTCAGGTGGCCCATCACGCACATCCAGAAGTCGGTCTGGTGCTGGTGGCGGTGCCACGCCTTGATCACGCCCGGGAACTGCACGGAGTAGTTGATCTGCCCATCCGGGCCCAGCACGCCCTGCATCTGGTTCATGAGCGACCAGCCGCGGTCATCGACGTGGGCGGCGGCGGGGACGAAGATCGGCTCGAGGTGCTCGGCGGCCCGCGCGTACGCGGCCCGGATGTCGGCGTTGGCCCACACGGTGGGGGCCCGCGGGGGAGCGGGGCTCAACGCGACGTCCCCGCGGCCGCCTGCGCGGACTTGTGGGGCCTGCCCTCGACCTTGTTGGCGCCGCCGTCGGCCACGAGGTTGGTGGCCCGGTAGAGGCTCTCGATCGTGCCGGCGTCGGTCCACCAGCCGTCGAGGATGTCGTAGGTCAGGTCGCCGCGCTGGAGGTAGAAGTTGTTGACATCGGTGATCTCCAGCTCGCCGCGCTCGCTGGGCTTGAGGGAGTTGCACATGTCGAAGACCGCGCCGTCGTAGAAGTAGATCCCGGTCACGGCGAAGTTGCTCGGCGGGTTCGCCGGCTTCTCGATGATCTCGGTGATGGGGCTCGCGCCCGGCTCGCCCTCGAACCGGGCCACGCCGAACCGCTGCGGGTCGCTCACTTCCTTCAGCAGGAGCTTGGCCCCGCTCCGCTGCGAGAAGAAGTCGCCCGCCGCCTGGCGGATATCTCCCTGGATGATGTTGTCGCCGAGCACGACGCAGATCTTGTCATCATCCGCGAAGTCCTCGGCCAGCCGCAGGGCATCGGCGATGCCGCCCTCGCCCTCCTGGTACGCGAACTCCAGGTGGCGCAGGCCCAGGTGCTTGCCGTTGCGCAGCAGGCGCAGGAAATCGCCCGCGTGATCGCCGCCCGTGACGATCAGCACATCCCGGATGCCGGCGTTGAGCAGGCACTCGATGGGGTAATGGATCATCGGCCGGTCGTAGATCGGCAGCAGGTGCTTGTTGGTGACCAGCGTGAGTGGCCGGAGCCTGGACCCCAGGCCGCCGGCAAGGATGACACCCTTCATGCGACTCGTCCCCCGTGAATCAGGATCGTGAACCGGCACCCCATCTGCGGCGCTGGGGGGTGAGTCTAACACAAACCGCCCCGGTTCCGAGCCCGGCCCGGCAGATTTCATGTCTAAATCCCCAGCTCTGCATAGCTTGCATCGCGATGCGCGGCCGGCAAGCGCAAACCAATACCAAACAGTGTTTCCGCGGGCGGCTAGGCGACCCCGCGGTAGTACTTGCAGCTATGTGGCGACAATTTTCAGAGTTCTGCTGCAAGGTTTCTCCGCGATCATTGCAATACACAGATCTGTGGAGTGACTCATAAAATCAGCCTCAAAATGGACTTGTCGTCCGTGGCGCCGCTGGTATCGATGGAAAACCCGCAGGCCTGTACCTCGAAGGATGTCGCGCGGGCCATTTGGCAAGTGATAGGGGTTCCGCTGGCGAATGTTTCCTTGACCGACAAATTGAGATCAGGTAAAGTCCTGGCCTTGCGTGGCGGTTGTAGACGGCCGCTCGGTATTTGGGGGCTTTGAAAGTACTTCCGGGGAGGTTCAACACCAGGAAAAACTGAGAGTCGCGCAGCGCGACGGAGCAGCGGCAAACGGAGACGACTCGGTTACTTAACCGGGCGCGGGTGTTGTATTGGCTATTGCGGCGGTTGACGGGGGCCACTCAGCGATGGACCTGAACGTGTTGAGCCCGGATGATCGGCTCGGGGATATCCCGCCCACCGATGAACCGACGGCGGCCGATGGCGGCTTCCGTCGGCTGCCGTCGGTCTCGGCCCGGGCCGCCGATGGCGCCTGGCACGTGGCCCACACCCGGCCCCGCCAGGAAAAAGCGCTCGGCGAAGCCCTGACCGCCCTGGGGATCGCGTGCTTCGTGCCGCTGGTCCGCCACATCCGCTACTACGCCCACCGCAAGCGCATCGTCGACCTGCCGCTGTTCCAGTCGTACGCCTTCCTGTTCGGCACGAGGGACCACGCCCACCAGGCCATCCGCACCAAGCGGATCGCCCACGTGCTACCGGTGGAAGACCAGGCCCGGCTCGAGCACGAACTGCTCCAGATCGACCGGGCCATCGCCGGCCACGCCGCGTTCGATCCCTACCCGTTCCTCGCCGTCGGTAAGCGCGTCGCGGTCACCGCGGGCCCGTTCCGGGGGCTGGAAGGGCTCATCGATGAACGCCGGTCCCCTCACCGGCTCGTCCTCAACGTCTCGCTGCTCGGGCGAGCGACCAGTCTCGAGATCGATGCCAGTCTGCTCGAAGTGATCGATTGAGCGCCGGGCCACCCAGGCCCGACAACCAAGGTCCCCGATACGACGCGCCCGCGAACCCTGCGCGCCACGGGGACGAAGTCCGCGCAGACCCGCATCCCCAAGGTCCCCTCTACTGATGTCCCTCCTTCCGTTTATGTCGGCCGTAACGGTTGTCCCGCCCGCGCGGGCCGGAGACACCAAGGGATCCATCAATCGCCTTGTAGGATTTCGGGGAACTTTTGACGCTGTGGGCATGATGCGCCTGCTCCCCCATCACCACCGATTCTCGGCCGGCATGCTTCTTTCTCTCGTGCTGGCGGCCGGGTCCGCCCGGGCCATCGCAGCGCAAGCCCCGCCCGCTGCGCCCCCGGTTGCGCCGGCCCGGGCTTCGGTCACGGGCCACGCCAAGCTCCAGGCCGCCATGCAGGGAGCCCAGACGCTGGTGATGGGCGACAAGCGGGCCGAGGTCTTGCCCGATGGCAGCATCCGGTTAACGACCATCGCGACGGGCCGCGTGGTCATCTACTTCCCGGACGGAAGCGAGCGGCTCGAACGTTCGGACGGCCGCTACCTCCTGTTCAGCCCGGACGGCACCCTCGAATGGCGGGCCAGCGATGGTTCGGTGATCCGCCGCCAGTCCCTCCGCAAGGTCGGCGCTTCGGTCGCCCCGACCGCGACCAGTTCCTGGGCCGCCTGGGCCACCATGCCCGTCACCGCGGCCCCGTCGGACGCCGCACCGGCGCCGGGCGATTCGCCCGCATCGACACCGCCGCCCCCTGCTTCAGCCCCGCCTTCTTCAGACAGCGGGTCCCAGCGGATCACGCTGCCGGACGGCTCGACGATGAGCCTCCCGCCCACCGGCTTCTCAACAGTCGGAAGTTCCTCGGCGCCGCCGCCGCCTCCTCCGCCCCCTCCGCCTCCGTCCGACCCGAGCGCGGTGGTCACGGTGGAGGGTGACCGGCCTCCGGCCATCCCGACGGATGTTGTCGCCAAGGCCCGGCTTGACGGCGGCTTCAAGGTGACGTGGACCGACGCTTCAACCGACGAGATGGGGTTCCAACTCGAGCGGTCGCCGAGCCTCGACGGCGGGCCGGTGACACTCGCACCCGGGATGATGGAGTTCAGCGACCAGCAGGACCTTCCCGAGGCGAGCTACCGCATCCGCGCCCTGGGCGAGCGGCTGCACAGCGAATGGACTTCCTGGGTTGATGTGCGGTCCGCGAC
>JADLFW010000031.1 GCA_020849615.1 Phycisphaerales bacterium | reverse complement strand
GTCGTGCCAGCCGTCGTCGAGGAGGGTCGTGTTGAGGTTGAGCTGGGGGGCCGCGGCCGAGATCGTCGACCAGAAGACCCCATCGACGTACAGGTCGTACCGGGCCATCGCGGCGCCGGGACGGGTGGCGGCGCCGGTGGGCGTGAAGGAGATCGTGCCCGAAACCGGCCCGGCCGGGAAGCCGGGGACATCGACGGTCGGGATGTACGTGAACGTGCGGGTGAGGGGATCGCCGACGAAAAGCGTCTGGAAGGGCACGAAGGAGTGCGAGCGGAACCAGGCCTCACCGAGCGTGAGGCCGTTGTAGTAGTGCAGGTGGAGGCGCGCGTGGGGGAACTTGCCCGTGTAGTTGCACGGCTCCTCGACAGCGCCCGAGGTCCCGCTGGCGCCCTTGCGGATCCACTCCGACATCTTGGTCTGCGAGAAATCATCCCAGGTTGCGGCGTAGCTGGTCAGGTGATCGCCGAAGGAGCCAGGGAGCATCGTGAAGTCGCTGGCGGCGATCGGGAAGTTCGCGAACCCGGTCATGACGCCCAGGCAGTCGGGCTCGAGCAGCGGCAGCGCGCCGACGAGCGTCACCGCCCCGGCGCCCTTCCCGGTCAGGCTGGAAATTACCGCGGAATACTGCGTGCTGCGAACATTCCGCGGCGGGTCCCCCGGGTTGTTCATGAAGAAGAACCGGCCCGCGGGGCGCGTCCCATCCGCGGCCGCGCTGCGGTTGATCATCGCGATGACCTCGTCAACGGTGTTGCCCTGGGCGCCGGTCCACCCCAGGGACGTCCCGATGAACCACCGCCGGGCCGCCGCCACCGTGCTCGACGAGCCCGATCGCCACCTCAGCGACCCGTCGAACGCGATGGATGAGTCCGCGAGGGAGCTGTAGTAACCCTGCTGCGTCTGCGAGATGTACGTGCCGGGGCTGATGTCGGCGGTGATGAACGAACACGTGTACATCGACGGGATCGAGATCCTCGTCACCGGCGAACAGTCATCGGGGATCTCGGTGGCGGGGATCGAGACGTAGAACGAGTCCAGCGGCGCCACCGCCACGATGTCCACCTGGTCCTCGATCCCCCGCTGGGCCAGCATGCCCTTGAACCCGGCGAGGTTCCCGTTGACGAACGAGGTGTAGCCGGATGCCGCCGAGTCCAGGTAGATGACGTTGGCGTCGGGAATGCCCCGCACAGACTTGTAATGGTTGCCCACGTACAGCGACTGGGCGTTCCCGGGATCGATGATCAGCACCGTGTTGACGGGCCCGCTCGCCCACGCTGTCCCCGCCGCCAACCCGGCGGCCATCGCCATCAATGCGCACCGTCCGCCCCGCGACACGCTAGCCCATCCCATCAGCAGACTCCCATCGCCGGGCCGCCCGGCGCTTTGATGACCGTTTCTGATCGAGCCGGACCGATTCTGACCGGACCGCTTTCCCGGAGCAAGAGCAAAGCCCCGCCGGTGACCTATAAGCGCGCCCGGACGGGCTGATCCATGCATTTCGGACTCTCGGTCTGAACCGCGACCGGTGGTAGCCCCGGAGGCGGCACTTGGTGACAGCGACGCGATGAATGCGCGGACCGCCTCGATTCTGCGCGCAACGTGGGCCCATTCGTCCGGCCCGCCCGGTCAGGCCCTCGACTTGGGTTGACTCGCATACCCCATGGGGGTATACTCCGGTCAGGAGTTGATCATGAACATGCCGACCGCTGCCACAACCACGATTTCCCTCACCATCTTCGACATGAGCTGCGACCACTGCGTGCGCTCCGTGACGCGAGCCCTGACCGCGACCCCCGGAATCAAGATCCGGTCGATTTCGCTGGGGTCGGCGATCATCGAGGCCAGCGACGGGGGCGCCGCGGCGGTGGCGGCGCTGGATGAGGTTGGCTACCCGGCCCGGGCAACCCCGATGGACAAGGGGAAGGGGCACGCCGGGGGCTGTTCGTGCGGCGGGCGCTGTTGACTCCGCATCACGGAACGGCGGAATCGACCGGGCCAGCACACAGGAGCGAACCTGATGAAACGTCGAACTTCGCCTGGGGTAAAGAGCGGAACGGCGGAAGCGGCGACCACGGCGCCGTGCGGGTGCGCACCTGCCGCAATCCCCGACGCCTCTCGCGGCCCGGCGGCGGCGCGTGATGGGGTCGGGCCGGGGGCTCACGCTGTCGGCGTGGACTCCGGGCTGAAGGATGCCAACCTCAAGCAGCTGAGGCGGATCGAGGGGCAGGTCCGGGGGATCGCCGCGATGATCGAAGAGGACCGCTACTGCGCCGACATCATCACGCAGGTGTCGGCCGTGCGCGAGTCGCTGCACTCGGTGGCCCGCAATCTGATGCGCAACCACATCAGGCACTGCGCTGCGGCGGCCCTTCACGATGGTGGACGCGAACGGGACGCCATGGTCGATGAGCTGCTGGACCTGGTGGGCAAGATCGCGAGGTGACAGACCATGGAAGTGAACGCATCGGACCGTTTCACGGCGGGGCCGGTGGCTGCGCGCTCGGAGATGGCGTCGTCCGGCCCGGGAACCCCGCAGCGGCTTGATCTCCCGATCGAAGGGATGACCTGCGCGGCGTGCGCGGCGCGGATCGAGAAGGGGCTGGCCCGGCGGCCCGGCGTGAGTTCCGCCGCCGTCAACTTCGCGACGCGCACGGCGACCGTGAAGTTCGACCCCGGCATCACCGGGCCCGGCGACCTGGCCGCGACGATCGATGCGCTGGGGTACACAGCCGTGCTTCCCGCGCCGGCGGGCCCGGCCGGTGCATCAACGGAGGCCGGGCCTGACGAGGGGACCGATCCGCACGCCTCTCACGGCGCTGAAGCCCACGCGCGGGATCTGCGCACCCGGATGCTGATCGGTGGAGTCCTGTCGGTGCCGGTGCTCGTCATCTCCATGTCGCACGGCGCGATCGGCTGGCTGCACCAGCCGCCCCTGGGGGACTGGCTCAACTGGATCCAGGCGGCGCTCACCGCACCCGTGCTGTTCTGGTGCGGCGCCCCCTTCTTCAGATCGGCCTGGAAGGTGCTCCGCCACGGCGCTGCGAACATGGACACGCTGGTGGCGCTGGGCGCCGGCGCTGCGTATTTCTTCTCCCTCGCGGCGACGATCTGGCCCGGCTTCATCGCGGCGGGGCGCTGGGATCACGCGGGCCATCCGCCCGGCGACGGCGTGATGGCGGTTCCGGTGTACTACGAGGCCGCGGCGGTCATCATCGTGCTGATCCTGCTGGGCAAGTACCTCGAAGCGCGGGCCACGAGCCGCACGACCGATTCGATCCGCCGGCTCATCGGCCTGCAGCCGAAGACCGCGAGGATCATCCGCGACGGCGTCGAGATCGATGTGCCGGTCGAGCGGGTCGCGATCGGCGATGTCGTCATCGTCCGGCCCGGCGAGAAGATTCCCGTTGATGGCCGCATCGAATCAGGCGAGTCGGCGGTGGATGAGTCGATGCTGACAGGCGAGAGCGTTCCCGTCGAAAAGGCAGCCGGCTCCGATGTCTTCGCCGCGACCATGAACACGACGGGCGCCCTGCGCCTGACGGTGACCCGGGCCAGCACCGACACGGTGCTGCGGCAGATCGTCCGCCTCGTGCGGGAGGCGCAGGGGTCCAAGGCGCCCATCGCCCGCCTGGCGGACCGCGTCAGCGGCGTGTTCGTTCCGGTTGTACTCGGCATCGCGGCGCTGACGTTCGCCGCGTGGTGGTGGGCGGCGCCGCCGGACCATCGGCTCAGTTTCGCGGTGGTCGCGGCGGTCTCGGTTCTGGTGATCGCCGGCCCCTGCGCGCTGGGGCTCGCCACCCCCACCGCCATCATGGTGGCGACGGGCCGCGGCGCGGAGCATGGCATCCTCTTCCGCGGCGGCGCTGCGCTCGAAACGGCGCACCGACTGTCGGCTGTCGTGCTGGACAAAACGGGCACCATCACGCAAGGCCGACCCGTCGTGACTGATGTGGCCCCCGCCGAAGGGGTGGATGCAGGGGAGCTGCTGCGCCTCGCGGCCAGCGTTGAGCAGGCCAGCGAGCACCCGCTGGCCCGGGCGATCGTGGCGGCCGCGGTCGACCGCGGATTGGCCCTGGAAGCGCCGTTGCGTTTCCGGGCGTCGGTCGGGCTGGGCGCCGAGGGCTCGGTCACCGAACGCGAGGTGCTCATCGGCCGCGCGGGCCTGCTCGAATCTCGGGGTCTCCGGCTCTCCATGCTCGCCCGCGCGGAGGAGTTCGCCGCGGCGGGCAGGACGCCCGTGTTTGTTGCCATCGACGGACGCGAGGCCGGGATCATCGCCATCGCCGACCGCGTCAAGGATGAATCCCGCGAGGCGATCGCCCGGCTGCACTCGATGGGCCTGCGGGTCATCATGATGACGGGCGACTCGCGCCCCACCGCCCGAGCCGTGGCCGCGCAGGTGAACATCGATGAGGTCTTCGCCGAGGTGCTGCCCAAGGACAAGGCCGACCGCGTCCGCGGCCTGCAGGCGGAGGGGGAACTGGTCGCCATGGTCGGCGACGGCATCAACGATGCGCCCGCGCTGGCGAGCGCTGATGTGGGCATGGCGATCGGCACAGGGACGGATGTGGCGATCGAGTCCTCTGACATTACCCTGATCCGCGGCGACCTGCGGGCCATCCCCGAGGCCATCGCGCTCTCCCACGCCACCATGAGGACGATCCGCCAGAACCTCTTCTGGGCGTTCATCTACAACATCATCGGTATTCCGGTCGCCGCCGGGGCGTTCTACCTCCTGACCGGCTGGCTCCTCTCGCCGATCTTCGCCAGCGCGGCGATGGCGTTCAGCAGCGTGAGCGTGGTGCTCAACAGCCTGCGGCTGCGCCGGGCCTAGCCGAGCACCCGTTGCCGGCGGCCGGCGCTGCGGCGCGGCTCACGCCTCCGCGGCAGGCCGGGCCTGACTCCGCTTCCACTTCCACTCCTCCACTGCGCAGAACGCGCACGGCACGATGAACAGCGTGATCAAACTGACCGCCATGCCGCCGACCGACGGGATCGCCATCGGCTGCATGACGTCGGAGCCCCGCCCGGTCGCCCAGAAGATCGGCATGAGCCCGAATACGGTGGTGGCGATCGTCATGAGGCACGGCCGGATCCGCTTCAGCCCGGCGTCGATGACGGCGTCCCGGATCTCGGCGATCGAGGTGAACTTGCGGTCGTTGAAAACACCCTCGAGGTACGTCGAGATCACCACGCCGTCGTCATCGACAACGCCGAAGAGCACGAGGAACCCGACCCACACCGCCACAGAGAGGTTCACCCCCCAGAGCGCCAGCATGATGAAGCCGCCCGAGGCGGACACCAGCACCCCGAAGAAGATGACCGGCGCGATCCACCACCGCCGGAAACCCAGGTAGAGCATCACGAGCATGATCCCCAGTGTGATGGGAACCAGGATCCGCATCCGGTTGGTGGCCCGGACCTGGTTCTCGAACTGGCCCGACCACTCCCAGTAGTACCCCTGAGGCAGCGTCAGCCGGCCCTCCGCCAGGGCCTGTTGCAGGACGCGCTCGGCATCCTGAACGACGGAGACCTCATCGCGGTCGCGGGTGTTCATCGTGACGTATCCAACGAGCAGGCCGCGCTCGCCCTTGATCTCCTGCGGGCCCAGCACGGTGGAGATGCCCGCGAGCTGCGCCAGCGGCACCTGCGCGCCGGAGGATGACGGGACGTTGATGCGCTGTATCGCCTCGATGTCCTCGCGGAAGTCGCGGGCCAGGCGGATGCGGATGGGGTACCGCTCTCGGCCCTCGACCGACTCCATCAGGTTCATCCCGCCCAGGGACATCTCGATCACATCCTGCACATCCCGGATGTTGACGCCGTACCGCGCAATCCGGTCGCGGTCGATCTCGATCTGGATGTACGGCTTGCCGACGATCCGGTCGGCGACGATGTCGGTCGCCCCCGGCACCTCGCGGAGGAGTTGCTCGATCTCGAGCCCGACGCGCTCGATCTCGCGGAGATCGCTCCCGTAGATCTTGACCCCCATCATGGCCCGGAAGCCGGTCTGGAGCATGACCAGCCGCGTCTGGATCGGCTGCAGCCACGTGGGGAGCACCCCCGGGATGGCCGTGCGCTCCTGGAGTTCGGCGAGGATCTCCTGCTTGGTGATTCGCCGCTCCTCGGGCCAGATCCACGCGAGCGGCCCGCGGATGAAGCCGGGCCACCCGGCAAACACCCGCTCGACCTTCCGTGTTCGCCACTCGCTCTCAGGCTTGAGGATGACGATCGACTCCATCATGCCGATGGGGGCGGGGTCGAGCGCGGACTCGGCCCGGCCGATCTTGCCCACCACACTCTCTACTTCGGGCACGCCGGCGATCGCGAGGTCCTGCTTGCTGTTGACCTCGACGGCCTGCGAGAGCGAAGCCTGCGGCAGCAGCGAGGGCATGTACAGCAGCGAGCCCTCATCGAGCGGGGGCATGAACTCGCGGCCGAGTCCCGGGAGGATCCGTCCCTCCCTGACGACCGTCACCCCGGATGCGCTCTCGGCGCTGCGCTCGGCGGGGTCCTGCCGCCGCCAGAGCAGGCGAGTGCGCTCGGCGCCGTGCCCATCTCGGATGCGCTGCCAGTGGAGCTGGTCGAGCTCAACCAGCGGGCGCGTGATCGCCGCCGCTTCGTCGGCGTACATCAGCTTCTTCAGCCCTGGTGATGCGGGCTCGTGCGCGAACAGGTTGATGCCCCATTCAACGGGCGCCAGCGTGCGGTGGATGCCGAGCCAGACCGTCAGGCCCGCGAAGAGAATCAGAACCGGGGCGGACATGAATATCGCCTTATGACCCAGGACCCATCGGAGCGCGGGCACATAGCCGCCGGCGATGACCCGGGACACCGGGTTGCGGTCGAGCGGAACGAACTGCTCGCGGGCCATCCGCATGACGCACAGCGCAACGCCGACCCCGACCGCGGCGGCGATGATCCATCCCCGGTCGTGCCCGCCCCCGAGCCCCCACATGAAGGCGAAGTGAGCCGCGACGGCGGCCAGAGCCCCGATCGCCACGGCGAGCACCGCGGTGGTCTGGGTCTTCCATTTCACGGGCCGGAACAGCAGGTAGCAGAGGAACGGCACAACGGTGATGGCCAGCACCACCGAGGAGCCGATCGCGAACGTCTTGGTGAACGCCAGCGGCTTGAACAGCTTGCCTTCCTGGTCGGTGAGGAAGAACACCGGGATGAACGAGACGATCGTGTTGGTCACGGCGGTCAGGATCGCCCCGCCGACCTCCGTCGCCCCTTCGTAGACAATCGCGAAACGGCCCTTCTGCCGCTTCTCCTCCTCGCTCGCTCCGGCGAGATGACGGTAGATGTTCTCCGTCATGATGATGCCCATGTCGGCGACATCGCCGATGGCGATCGCCAGGCCCGCCAGCGACATGATGTTGCTGTCGATCCCGAACGCGTACATGAGAATGAACGAGCCCGCCAGCGCCAGCGGGAGCGTCGGGAGCACGGTCGCCGTGGACCGCAGGTGCATGAGGAAGAAGAGGACGATGAAGCCGGCGATGATCGCTTCCTCGAACAGCGCTTCCCTGAGCGTGCCGATGGTCTCCTGCACGATCGTCGTGCGGTCGTAGAACGAGGCGAGCCGGACCTTGGACACCCGCCCGTCGCCGAGAGTCTTGCTCGGCAGGCCCGCCTCGAGCTGCGCGATCTTGTCCTTCACCCGGGCCACGACCTCCCGCGGGTTCTCGCCGTAGCGCATCAGCACCACGCCGCCGACGGCCTCGACGCCGCCCTTGTCGAGGGCCCCGCGCCGGAAGTCCGGGCCCAGCTGGACCGTCGCCACGCTCCGCAGGTAGAGCGGCGTCCCGCCCTCCTGCCTGATCACGATCCGCTCGATGTCGTCGAGCGACTTGATGAACCCCAGCCCGCGGATGAAGTACTCAACGCCGCTGTTCTCCACGACCTTCGCGCCGACGTCGATGTTGCTCCGCCGGACCGCTTCGAATACTTCCATCATCGTGACGCGGTGGGCCCGCATCTTGTCGGGGTTCAGGTCGATCTGGTACTGCTTCACGAACCCGCCGATGCTCGCCACCTCGCTCACGCCCGGCACCGACTGCAGCTGGTACCGCACGTACCAGTCCTGGATCGACCGCAGTTCCGCCAGGTCGAACCCCTCGGCCTCGACGGTGTACCAGTACACCTGACCCAGGGCCGTCGCGTCCGGGCCCAGCACCGGCGCCACACCCTGCGGCAGCCGCTGCTGCGCCACGTTCATCCGCTCCAGCACTCGCGAGCGCGCCCAGTAGTAGTCGACGCTGTCATCGAAGATCACGAACACCATCGAGAAGCCGAACCCCGACATGGACCGGATCGCCTTCACGCCCGGCGTGCCCGTCAGGCTCGTGGTGAGCGGGTACGTCACCTGGTCATCCACATCCTGGGGGCTGCGGCCCTCCCAGTCCGCGTACACGATGACCTGCTTCTCGCCGATGTCGGGGATCGCATCCACCGGCAGCCGGATGATCGCCCAGTACCCCGCCGCGCACACAGCCAGAATGATCAGCGTCATCAGGAACGTGTTCTTCATGCACCAGCGGATGATCGCATTCACCATGCTGCAGGCCTCCGCTCAGTGGTTGTGACCGTCCGCTTGGCCGGGCGCCTTCTGACCGCCATCCCCGGGGACGTCGGGCGACGGGGGCTCCGTGCCGTGCCGGTGCCCCATGTCCCCGTGCAGCCCGCCCGGGTAGAACAGGCTCGGATGCCCCGTCACTTGGAACTGGCTGTCGATGAGGAAGTTCCCGCGCGTGGCCACACGCTCACCCGCGGAGAGGCCCGCCAGCACGGCGTAGTACTCGCCCGCGCGCGGGCCGAGTGTCAGCTCGCGCGGTTCGAACAGTCCCCGCGCCTTTTCGATGTACGCGATCCGCCGCGTACCGCTGTCGAGCACGGCCGACACCGGCACCGCGAGCACCCCGGGCCCATCGGCAGCCGCCGCCCCCGCCGCCGCGACTTCCTTGAGCTTCATCTTGCAGACAGGGCACCGTCCCGGCTCGTCGTAAGTTTTCTCCCCCTCGCACTTCATGGGGCAGAAGTACCTCGTCGCTGTCGGGGCCGCCGCGTGCTCATGCGCCGGCGCCGCCGCGGGCTGGCCCGGCTCTCCCGGGATCTTCTCCAGCGGCATCTGGCAGATGGGGCACGCGCCCCCGGCGTCCTCCAGGACCTGCGGGTGCATCGGGCACGAGAACTTGCCCTCGACCCCGGTGGGCGCGGCCCGGCCCTCGCTTGTGATCGCCGCGTCGATCAGGGCGGTCACGAACATGCCGGGCTTGAGCGTGTGGTCCTTGTTGCCGATGTGCACGGGGACGCGGATGGTCCGCGTCTGCTCATTGACGATCGGCTGGACGAACGTCACCAGCCCTTCGAACGTCCGGCCCGGGATCGCCTCGGCCGTCAGCCGCACCCTCTGCCCGTAGCGCACCCAGGGAAGGTCGTACTCGTAGATCTCCAGATACACCCAGACCGAATCGAGGTTGGCGATCCGGTACAGCGCATCACCCGCCTTGAACGCGGCCTTCTCGATGATCGCTTTCTCGATGACCGTCCCGCTGATCGGCGAATACAGTGTGACACGGTCGGTCGTCTGCTTCTTCTCGACCAGACCTGTGATCTGCTCTTCGGTCAGCCCCAGCAGCCGAAGCCTCGTCCGGGCCATTTCGACCAGCGCCCCGCTCGCCCCGCTCTGCAGCGTGATCAGCAGCTCCTGTTCGGCGACCAGCAGTTCCGGGCTGTACACCTCGGCGAGGTGATCTCCCTCGCGGATCTCGACTCCCGTGAAGTTGACGAACAGCCGCTCGGCGTACCCATCCACCCGCGGCGTGATCGTCGCCAGCGATGACTCGTTGTACTCGATCCGCCCCACTGCGCGCAGCTCGCGAACGAGCGGCCGCGTCCCGATGGCCACCGTCTCGACGCTCGCCATCGCGAGCGACTGCTCCGACAGCTGCAGCGAGGGCACCCCCCCGGCCCCGGCCGAAGCCGACGCGGCGGGGATGAGCGGCATCTCGCAGATCGGACAGTCGCCGGGCCGGTCGAGCCGCACCTGCGGGTGCATCGAGCAGGTGTAGACCTGCCTGTCCGCGGGCGCCGGCGATGGACCCGCCGGCGCACCCGCGCTCACCGAAGGAGCCGCGGCCTTCGCGTAGAAGTACCCGCCCGCCGCGGCGAATGCGGCGATAACGAGAACGGCGAAAACCATCAACGCTCGCTTCATGGCTCGGTCTCCTTCGCCGGCGGCGCGTCGGGCGCCGCTTCGCTCACGGGCAGAACCGGGGCGTCGTCTGGCGCGACCCCGGCGATCAACAGCGAGATCGAAGCGATCGCCAGTTCACGCTGCGTCCGGGCCTCGACCCTCGACAACTCGAACTCCAGGAGCTGACGCTCGGCATCGATCACATCCAGGAACGACGATCGGCCCATCGCGTACCCCGACCGCGCCGCCTCCAGCGACTGCCGGGCCTTGGGCAGCAGCGTCGCGCCGAACAGGTCATCGTTGCGGGCGCTCTCGCGGTACATGTAGAGCATCGACGCCAGCTCCGCCGCCAGCGAGATCTGCTCGGCCGAAAGCCGGGCCTCGCTGGACCGCTTCTCCGCCTGTGCCGCCGCGATCTCCGCCTCGATCTTGTCGCGCCAGATCGGCAGCGTCATGCTCGCCGATGGCCTCCACATGATCGGGTTGGCCTTCACATCCGCCTCGATCCCGACCGTGAAGTCCGGCACGCGGCTCGTCCGGGCCAGATCCAGCATCGCTTCACCCCTCCGCACATCCGCCTCCATCTGGCGCAGGCGCGGGTTCCGCGCCGCGGCCATCGTCAGCACGGCATCCGCCGACGGCGGCTCGGCGCCCGGTTCGAATACCGTCGGGATCGGCACGCCAACGTCCGATGGCTCGCGGCCCAGCGCAGCCCGGAACTCAGCCTCGAGAACGCTCTTCGAATCCTCAAGGTTGGTGATCCGCGTGATCAGCTGGTCCCGCTCGATCTGGGCCCGGAGCACATCCTGGATCGTGCCCCGCCCGGCCCCCACCTGCTGCTGGGCCAGCGTCTCGACATCCCCGAGCAGCACCAGCGCATCGCGCTGCACCCGGATGGTCTCCCCCAGGAAATGAAGCCGGAAATACGCGACCTTGGTGGCGTAGGCCGTCCTCAGCACCTCCGACTCGAACTCGAAATACCCCGCGCGGGACTCGGCGGCGGCCACATCGCCCGCCGCTCGGAGCTTGCCCGGGCCCGGAAGGTCGATCATCAGGCCCGGCATGATCGTCTCGATCATGCTCGCGATGTCGGATTCAAAGGTCACGCGCGGGTCGGGCAGCGACCTCGCGGTCGTGATCCGCTCGATCGAGGCCGCCCACCCGTAGTACGCCGCCTCGATGCGCGGGTTGTTGAGCATCGCGTAGCGCAGGTAATCGGAGAGGGGCGATGCAGGTGTGAGGTCGGGAAGGCCCGGCCCGGCATCGCCCGGTCGGTAGCGCGACCGGACCTCCTCCAGATCCGAACGGGCCCGCCGCTCGGAAGGTGTCGGAGTTCCGGCGCACCCGGCCAGCAGAGCCGCCGCGGCAAGGCCTGTGATCATCCTTGCGGCCGGGCCATTGATTGATGCGGCCATGGCGATTCCTTACTTCTTCTCGGGCTTGAGCTCCCGAGATGACCAGTGCATGTGCGCAATCCGAGATTGGCCGCCGTCATCCACCACCACGAGCGTGATCGCCGTGATGAAGCTCTTGCGGCTCTTCTCCGCGCCGATCGTGAACACGCCCGTCTGGCGGACGATTGAGGCCGCGCCGAGGCGATCCTCTGCCTCGGCCGAGGTGCGCCACTCATAATCCGTCAGCTCCTTCAGCTCCGGCTTCAGATGCTCCTCGCGATACCGCTCCCAGGTGCCCTCGTCGGTCCCGTTTTCCAGCACGCTCGCCCTTCCGCCCTGCAAGAAGAGCCGGTCGATCGCGCTGAGGTCACCGGCCGCGAGCCCTTCGTGGAATTGACGCGCCACCCGCACCGCCTGCGATGGCTCCGCGAGGGTGGTGTACCTAGCGAGGAAGGCGTCCTTCTCGGCATCCGGCTTGGCATCCCACTCAGTCTCGCACCCCGGGCAGCAGAAGCCGATCGCCTGGCCGCGCCACATCCGGGCCGGCGCTTCCGGATCGACTTCTTCACCCTGGATGGGGCAACGGTCGTTGACCGGCTTTACGGCTTCGGCTGGTGGTGCCACCGCGGCAGGTTTCTCCGGATGATGACCCTGATGCGAAGGCTGCGCGGCAATGGCCGCGAAAGTGCCGGCGAGCAGCACAACAGCAATGAAGGCTGGGCGGACTGACATGGAAATCTCCGTAAAGGGATTGGATCAGGAATCGCGAGCGGCCGCGCGATGACACGTGAATAGGGTGGAATGCGTGCAGAACGCGCCTGCTCGCGCGAAGACATCGCACGCGGTCCGGCGGCTGCGCCGCTAGATGGTGAGCGCGCAGTGCATGCGCAGCAGCGCAGTGGCGGGCCTCAGAATGCCGGCGTTCACCGAAGCTAGCGCCGCGGGATGTTCCCGAGCATCCCAAATCGCGGGAATCTCGGCGACCGGCGCGATGAACGCAAGTGACGGGATCGATGGCGTCTCGATCGAACCCGCGGCCAGCTTGTTCTTATCGCAGGAGCAGCGCCCGTCGGGAGATACAGGAACCTTGCCCGGATCGCCGTCGTCGGAGCCCATCAGTGTCTGATCGACGGTGAGGTCCGCGGCACTTCCGCAACACGGCTCATCCGCCCCGGCGCTGGTCTCGGCGACCGACACGGCCGCTGCCGTGCTACCTGAATGGCAGCCATCCCCGGCGCCGTACACCAACCGGAAGTTGCAGCAGCAGATCGGCAACGCCGCAACGAGCAGCAGCGTGACGGTCAGCCGGAATGGGCTCGCGGCGTGGTACATACCCTAGGGGAGTATAACCGCCGGGCCGGGCGGAGTCCATACGGGCTCCAGCCCTGCGCAGCACGTCGATGCGCGAACGGGGCCCGGCTCGGGATCTCCGCACTATTACGTAGAATCAGCCTCTTCGGGCCCGTGGCGGAACGGCAGACGCAGCGGACTTAAAAT
>JADLFW010000030.1 GCA_020849615.1 Phycisphaerales bacterium | reverse complement strand
TTTGTAAAGCGAGGGTCGTGGGTTCAAATCCCTCTGGCGGCTTGACGGGCCGTGCCAAGATGCGGGGCCAGCCCCGGATCCGGGGCAATGCCGGGGCGGGCGTGGAGCCGGGCCCGACGTTTCGGGATGGCGGTTTGTCCCGGCCCATTCGGGCGAATACATTTCCCACTCGCGGCCCGAACGGGCCGCGACCCCGGGCGAGTGCCGGAGTGGCCAAACGGGGCAGACTGTAAATCTGTTGGCAATAGCCTACGGGGGTTCGAATCCCTCCTCGCCCACTTTTCCGTTCTGCGCCGGGTCGCATCCATCCGCGTCACCCCGCGTAACCCAACAAGTTCAGGCTGTTCCGAGCGACCTCCCGAATCCCCGCGATCCGGCGCGGACTCCCGCTGCGCCTCATTCTGCGCCGCAGGCGCCGGAGAGTGCGCCGTCCTTGCCGCCTTCTGCCTCGTTCAAGCGCAGCGCGCACAATGGTGTGGGGACAACCCACAGTTCAAGCCGACCGTATCCCGACGACGCCCGCGGATGAGAACACGCCGACGCGGGGCCCGACCCTGAGGCTCGCCGCCTGGCGGGCAACGGCGCAGACAAGGCCGTAATCCTGGACCGCATGAACCTCACCCTGTACGGCCAGCAGTTCTGCGGCGTCGCCGCGTCGCATTCTGCGCGCGGCCGGGCCCGCGGGTGAGCCCCGCGGGCCGCGGCCTTCCGTCCCCCCGGATCCGTAAGCCGGCTGCACGCCGGAACCATCATCCCCGAGCGTTGGTGCTGCGACGCCGCTTCGCCGCCGTCAGCAGTCCCAGCCCCAGCAGGCTCGCCGGGCCCGGCGCCGGCACGAAGTAATCCTCGACCTCGCCGTACTCGGTTGCGCCATAGGCGCCGAGCCCGTTCTCACGGGACAACCGCACCCGCACCCAGTACGGCTGCCCGTCATCGGACGCCGGCAGCGCCAGCCCGTTGACGAGAAACTCGGACAACGCCCCGCTGCCGTTTTCGGTGATCTGCCCGACGATCGAGTTGCTCAGCACCGCCGTGGCGGTGGCCCAGCTCCCGGTGTGATTCACGTCGGCCCACACGCTCAGGTACATGTTGGGGTCGGCCGCGGCGTGCCCGTAAGCGTCGGGCCCGTCCACGCCAGGGTCGGCCTCCCGCGTCCAGTCGCGCATCGTCACCGAGATGTCCGCGAAGCCGCTGCCGTCGGGGTTCCAGCGGAAGCTCGCGCCGTCATCGAACGCGTCCCGGTCACCCGCATTGGGGATCCCGTCGTCATCATCCCCCGCGTCGGTCAGCCCGATCTCGCCGCTCACCCCGCGCCCCAGCCACAGGCCCAGCGCATCGCGGTGCCGGGCCTGGAGCGGCTCCGACGGCTCGTAGATCGATGGACAGTCGCCGTAGTCCGGCTTGACAAGCGTCATCATGCCCGCACCGCCCCAGTCGCTGTCGAATCCCGTCGGCACCGGGTCCCCCAGTTGCACCGACCACCGCGCATCCACGTCCGTGATCTTGTTGAACGCCTTCTTCCTCTGCGTCGCATCCCAGGGGTCCTTGACGATCACGTTGTCGTCGTCGTAGCCGACCGCGACCACCGTGTGGCCGAGGTTGCCCGCGACATCCCAGTAGTTGAGGATCATCGGGCGCCCGTCGTCCTTGATCGCCGACTTGTACGCACCCTTGCCCCACGTGAACGCCTTGACCTTCGGGCCCGCATCCTTGGCGTACGCCGGCACCGCGCTGATCGCGGCGTTCGCCGAGTTCATCGCGTCGTCGGTGTACGTGCCGGCGTGCACGACCTGCCCGACCCACGACGTCCCGCTCGACGTCGCGGCCCGGATCGAATAGTTGATGTCGTTGGTGTCCGCCGCCATGGCGTACGCCTCGATCGTCTGCTGCTCGCCGCCGTAGTTCTGCAGCTTGTCCAGCTTCGTCGTCCGCATCCATTCGTGCATCATGCCGTAGGATGTCGGCGCACAGTGGTTGACGCCCCCCGCCCACCCCGAGAGCGGTGGCCCCGCCTGGTAGTAGTGGGCGGCGGTGAATCCCGCTCCGCGTGAGCCCGCCGCCAGGTCCGCCCGCACCCACGGCTTGTCCTTTTCCCAGAACGTCCGCGGATCCCCCGCCAGGTCGGCGTACCGAACCCACCCGGTGTCATCGGCCTTGCGGATGTCCGTCAGCCGGTTGCCCATCTGGGCGCGGTAGTCGTGGTGCTGGTCCCACAGCGGCACCCTGTTGTTCGTTCCGATCACCGTGTCCGCCGCGCCGGCCCGGGCCGCGCCCGCCGCCAGCACCAGACCCGCCACGCGCACCGCCGCCGCCCGCCGCTGGGAAGTGTTCATCGATCTCTCCTTGACTTGGGTGTCCCGTCTCGCCCGGCACGCCTCGCTCGGCGTGCCCACGCCTGACAACGGGCCGACCGGCCCGCCACTCACGCTCCCACACGCGGAATTCCTTCCCCGGCGAGTCGCGCCGGGCCTTCGCCGCGGCGGGTCACCGCATGTTTCCAACCTCGGCTCCCGGCTTTGTGATATGCATTCGTGCGGCGGAACAGAGAAAGTCCTAAACTGGCACAGAGGTGATCGCGGACCGCAGGGGGCGGCGTGTGCCTCCCATCGGATGAAGTTGGCTCAGCGATTCGGAGATGCAGCGCCGGCCTGCCGGTTCGGGGCGGCGTGCGACGGCGGCGGAAGAGGGGGAGAGCACCATGCCGGGGGATCCAGGCGACATCGAGGCACTGCTGGCCACCGCACGCGGCGGCGATCGGGACGCCCTGGTTTCGCTCCTGGCCGCGGTCGGCCCGCAGGTCCGCCGGCGGATTGCCGGGCGGATCCCACCGGCCCTGCGGCCGTCGATCGAGGAAGACGACGTGATGCAGGTCACGTTCCTCGAGGCGTGCCTCGGCATCGGGCGCTTCGTATCGGGGGGCGTGCCCGAGTTCATCGCGTGGCTGACCCGGTTGGCGGAGAACAACCTGATCGACGCCATCCGCGCCCTCGAGTCCGGGCGGCGCCCCAACCCGCGGAGGCGGATCGAACCCGCCGCCCGCGAGGATTCCTATCTCGGCCTGGCGGCCCTGCTGGGGACGACCTCGTCAACCCCGAGCCTGCATGCGGCCCGGGGTGAGGTCTGCGCTGCCCTGGACGCCGCCTTGCGGTCGCTGCCTCCGGACTACGAGCGGGTGGTGCGGATGTACGACCTCGAGGGCCGGTCGGTGGCCGAGGTGGCCGCCGAGCTGAAGCGGTCGGAGGGGGCGGTCTACATGCTGCGGGCCCGTGCCCACGAGCGGCTGAAGGACGAACTGGGCGCGTCGTCGCGGTATTTTTCCAAAGGTTCGTGACCCCGCGGCCGGGCCGCCGCTGACACCAGGGGGGGAACAGGGGGAGGGTGCGCTTTGCCCGACACGCCGTCCAGTCCGACGCCCGCCTCGCCCTCGGATCGAGATCGGGAGCTCGCCGAGCAGGCGGTCGGGCAGGCGCGGCAGCGGCCCGGCAGCAGCACCTTCGGCGTCCCTCCTGCCATTCCGGCCGACTCGATCCCGGGTTACGAGATCCTGCGCGAGATTCACCGCGGCGGCCAGGGTGTGGTGTACCAGGCCATCCAGAAGTCGACACGCCGCAAAGTGGCGATCAAGGTCGTCCGCGAGGGGCCCTTCTCGGGCCCCGCCGAGCGGGCCCGCTTTGAGCGCGAGGTCCAGGTGCTGGGCCAGCTCAACCACCCCAACATCGTGGCCGTCCACGACAGCGGCGAGGTGGCGGGGTCGTTCTATTTCGCGATGGATTACATCTCCGGCCAGTCGCTGGATGCGTGGGCCCGGATGCAGAACCCGAGCATCGACGCGGTGCTGCGGCTCTTCGCCACCGTGTGCGAGGCGGTGAGCGCCGCCCACCTGCGGGGCGTCATCCATCGCGACCTCAAGCCCGGCAATATCCGGGTCGACGCCGAGGGCCAGCCCCATATCCTCGACTTCGGCCTCGCCAAGCTCGCCGGCGATCACGTCGGCTCGCGGACGCACGCCATGACGCTCACGGGCCAGTTCATCGGCTCGCTCCCCTGGGCGAGCCCGGAGCAGGCCGGCGGCACACCCGAGCGCATCGACATCAGGACCGACGTCTACTCGCTCGGCGTGGTCCTCTACCAACTGCTCACGGGCCGCTTCCCGTACGACGTCGTGGGGAACATGCGCGATGTGCTCGACAACATCCTGAAGGCCGAGCCGGCGCGCCCGAGCACCATCCGCCGGCAGATCAACGATGAGATCGAGACGATCGTCCTCAAGTGCCTGAGCAAGGAGCGCGAGCGGCGCTATCAGTCGGCGGGCGAGCTGGGGCGCGACATCCACCGTTACCTCGCGGGCGAGCCGATCGAGGCCAAGCGCGACAGCGGCTGGTACGTCATCGCCAAGACCCTCCGGCGCTACCGGCCCCACGTCGCCATCGCCGCGTCGTTCCTGATGCTGCTGCTCGGCGCCGGCACCGCCGCGACTTACCTCTGGCTGGAGGCCCGCCAGAGCGAGCGCGAGGCCCGGCGGAGCGAGGCGACGGCCCGCGCCGAGTCGCGCCGGGCCGCCGAGAATCTCTCCGCCCTCCGCACGCTGGCCCGCGCGGTGCTCGATGCCGATGAGCCGCTGCGGAAGCTGCGGGGAACGACGCCCATCCGCGAGGCGTTCGCGCGGACGACGCCCGACGCCCTCGGGCTCGTCGAGCCCCAAGCCGCCGACGACCCGGCGTACCTGCGCGAGCTGGCGATGTCCTGGGACAAGTACGGCGATGTGCTGGCGGCGCTCTTCCAGCCCAACACCGGCGATCACGCCCGGGCGCGGGACGCGTACGGCCACGCCACGCAGATCCGTCAGCGGTTGCTGCGTGAATACCCGGACCGGCGGGAGTCGCACACCGACATGGCCGAGAGCCACATCCGGGCGGCTCAGCTGGCCCAGGCGGGCCGCGACTATGCGACGGCCCGGGAGGCGTACGACCGCGCGATCGCGGAACTCGACCAGGCCCTCTCGGCCTCCCCGGCCCCCGAAGCGCTCCAGGCGCAGGCGATCCGCGATCGCCGCGCAACCATCTGGACAGCCCTCGGCGACGCCATCCGGTTCCAGGCCCAGGCCGCGGATGCCGACGCGGTGGAGCGCCTGGCGGCCGAAGCTCGCGACCGTTACGCGCAGGCCGAGCGGTACTGGTCTGATCGGCTTCGCGCTGCGCCGACCGACCACGCGGCCGCCCGGTGGATCGGCGTGTGCCGCGACAATACCGCAAACCTCCAGATCATGATGGGCCAGGCGGCCATGCGGCGAAGCGCGGCGGATGACGACCCGGCCGCCGCGGCCCAGCAGGCTGCCGATGCCGTCCGCCGGTACGACGACGCCGTCTCGCTCGCGGGCGCTTCGCTCGAGGAGTTCGATCGGCTCTCCCGCCAGTTCCCCGAGAACGCCGAGTGGCGCCGCGACATCTACCTCGCTCATCACACCATCGGGCTGGCCCACCAGCAGGCGGGCCAGGCGTACAAGAAGCTCGCGGCGATCGACCGGTCTCCGCAGGCGGCCCGGAACCGCGATGACCGGTTCGACCGGGCCGCTCGCTCATTCGCGATGGCCGTGACCATCGCTTCCGCGCTCTCCGCCTCCGATGAATCCAACGTGGAGGCCCGCCGCGACCTCGCGGTCGCCCGCAACAAGGCCGGCAACATGCTCCGGGAGCTGGGCAAGCTCTCCGAGGCCTCAGCGCAGTTCGAGGAGTCCCTCGCCATCCGGGCCGAGCTCGATCATTCCGACCCCACGGCGCGAAGCCGGGCCGACCTTGCGGTTGGCCTGTTCAAGTGCGCGGAGGTCGATGAGCTGCGCGGCGATGGCCTTGCGGAGGCCGGGGGGGCGCGGCAGCTCTTCGCATCCGCGGCCCGGAGGTACGCCGAATCGCTGGCGATCTACTTGGCGCAGCAATCCGCCGGCACGGCCGTCTCGGCGTCGGAGATCGCGGAAGTCAGGGCGTGCCTGGACCGTGTGCAGCGCAAGCTGGGAGGGCCCCAGGGGCCCGAGTGATCACAATCCGTTGAATGAGATGGATGCAGCCGTTACCGTGGGCACCGGGGGTACGCACAAGGGCCGGGCCGGCCCGCGGGGGAGAACGCGATGCGATCGATGGCTTGCAGAAACTGGCTCATCGCCCTCGCGGCATCCGCCGGGTCGGCGACGTCCGCGCTGGCTCAGACCGCAGCGACCTGGACCGGGGGCAGCGGCGTCTGGGACGATCCGACGCTGTGGAGCACCAACCCGTTCTATCCGGACAAGGACAATCCGCTCGGCGCGACCTACAACGCGTTCCTCCCCGCGACGACGGGCCTGTACACCGTCACGCTGAACAGAGCGATCACGCTCACCGACCTCGGCATCTCCACATCCGATGCGACGCTCGATTTGACCGACTTCGTGATGACGCTGGAGCGGAACCTGTCGCTGACGGGCGGGGCGAAGCTGATCGGCACCGGGGGCGGGGGCACGGGCCGGATCACGATCGCGGGGTCGGCGGCCATCACCGGCTCGACCATCCAGGGCGTCAGCCGCTTCACCACGACCGGTTCGGCGACGCTCGCCGACGCCGCCTTGCTCGGCGTCGGGCTGTTCGAGTCGCTCGGCACGCTCAGCTTCCAGGGCTCGGGGGTCGATGAAATCTGCGACACCGGCATCGGCCACGGCGGGAGCGCCTGCGACTGGACCGGGACCGGCGACATTCTGTTTGACGGCACTTCGTTCTTCACGCACGGCTCGGCTTCCACGTTCACCATCACAAACGACCGCACGATGCTGTGGTCGGGCTCGGGAACCAGGCCCGTGTTCACCAACGACGGCGTGGTGGTCAAGACAACGGGCGCCGGGACCACGTTCATCGACGGTGTCGATTTCACCAACTCCGCGACCGGCGCGCTGCGCGTTCAGTCCGGCACCTTCCACGCCAACCGCCTGACCAACATCGCGGGCGGCAGTTTGACGACGGGCACCTACGAGATCAACGGCGTGCTCCAGGCCGACGGCGCCGACATCACGGCGCTCTCGACTCGGTTCACGCTCGACGGGCCCGGCGCCGCCTTTGTTGACCAGACCGGCGCCGCGTCCGGATTCAGGAACCTCGCCTCGATCTCCACAGGGGGAAACCTCACGCTCCGCAACGGAACCTCGCTGAACGTCGCGGGCGGCTTGTCGCTGTCGGGCGATGCCCAGGTGATCGCAGACACGGGAGTCGCTGTCTCGACGGGCCCGGCCGGGGTGCTCGCCGTCGATGGCACGGCCGCCTTCACGGTCCGGGGCGCCGGCTCGACGCTGAGCGCGGGCGGTGATGTGAGCGTGTCGTCGTCGGCCGCGTTCACCGCCGACACCGGCGCGGTCGTCACGCAGGCGGGCGGCGCCGCCGTCGTGGTGCAGGGCACGGGCACGCTCACGGTGCAGGGCGCGGCCACCTCCTTCACATCGGGGGGCACGGTCGATGTCCTGGATGCTTCGTCGCTGCTGGTCGCATCGGGCGGCCAGTTTGCCACCGGCGGAGGCACCCGGGTTGACGGCGTGCTGTCGGTGGCGGGGTCGGCCTCCAGGTTCAGGGTCGCCCCGGGCGCTGCGCTGCTGAACATCGCCGGCGGCACGATCACCGGAGGAACGTTCGATCTCGCCGGCGGCACGCTGCAGGTCGACAACGCCGATGTCAGCACCGTGGCATCCAAGATCTCGCTCACCGGATCCTCCGCGGCCTTTGTCGACCAGACGGGCACGCAGAGCGCCCTGCGCAACCTGGCGGTGGTCGACACCACGGGCGACCTTACCTTTGCCACCGGGCTGGGGTTCAGCACGGTCGGTGGACTGTCGGTCAACGCCGGCGGCCACCTCACATCCACCGCCGCGGGCACCCAGATCACCGTGAACGGCGACGCCACGGTGAACGGAACCCTCACCGTCGGCGCGGGCGCCGTCACCGAGGTCGCTCCGGCGTTCACGATCACGAACTTCTCGGGGGGCGTGTTCACGGGTGGGACCTTCGACGTCGTCGGCACGCTGCGGTTCAACCCCGATGAACCCGTTCGCACGATCGCGGGCGACGTCACCTTCGGCTCTTCTACCGCGGGGATCGTGACATTCAGCGGCGATCCCGTCTTCGCGCCGGTCGATCGGGTCGAGCCCGCCGGCCGATTCAAGATGAAGCAGGGCTTTCAGTTCACGACGCAGGGAGCCCTCCGCTCCCTGGGCGCCATCGCCATCGGCAAGCCGGGCGGAGACGCCGACACCATCCTGACGGTCGCGGGCGACCTCGAGCAGGAGGCCGGCACCGTCAGCCTCGATGAAGGGCGGCTGGTGGTCCTGGGCACCTTCCGGATCGCGGCCGGGGCATCGCTCGACGGCATCGGCACGGTCGAGGGCAGCATCGAGAACCACGGCACGATCTCCCCCGGCATCACCACCGGGATCCGCGGCCCGGGCGGCGCCGGCACGCTCAGCATCCTGGGCGATCTCGTCACCACGCTCGCCGGCGGCGACCCCGGAAAGGTCATGCTCAAGATGGAAGTGGGGGGCACGATCGCCGGCGAGCAGTACGACCAGCTCGCGATCAGCGGCCTGCTCGACCTCGCCGCCGGTGACCCGGCGGGAATCGGTGTCGTCGAGCTCTCGCTCCTCCCGGGTTACATCCCCGCCGATGGCGACTCGTATGTGCTGGTGACCTTCGACATGCGTAACGGCCGCTTCGCCGAGTACCGGGCCCCGCAGGTCCCCGGCGGCGGAGAGTTCCTGTTCCGCCTTGATGACCACGCCCTCATCGCCACCTACCGCCTGCCGGGCCCGGGCGCGATCCCGACTCTCCTGTCGGGCTTGCTGGTCATCCGGCGCCGGTCACCCCGAGGTCACCGCAACCCGGCCGTGATCCCGAGCTCTTGAGGGGCGCTGTTCGGCGCGGCGCTCGCCCATCGACCGCGGTGCGCTCAGCCGACCCAGAGCATGTCGGCGAGTTCGCACAGCGCGCGGTAGTAGTCATCAACATGGATGCCGAGGAGGGTGGCGCCGAAGAGCTCGCACTCCTCCGGGCCGGCGATGTCGCCGTAGTTGATCGGCGCGATGTGATACGCGATGGCCAGGGGCCGCAGGCCCGGCCGGTCCTCCAGCGCTGGGTGCAGGGCGAGGCAGAACCCCTGCCGCGGATGTTCACCCAGCTGCACGGCGTGCGCAAACTCGCCTGGCTGCAACAGGCCGGCGTCGAATCGAACCTCCGCCGGGTAGCGTACCGCCGAGCGGTCGGCGAGCACCCTTCGCATGGCGCCATCGTCCATCGTCGGGCCGTGGGCCGCGCGCGCGGCCATGGCCCGTTCAAGGATGTGGTCCTGAAGGGCCCGGCGTCCGTCGTGCTCGGTGGGGGATGTTTTCATACCGGGCCTGGGTCGTCGGCTCACTCCTTGGGCTTCTCGTAGCGGGCGCGGAACGCCTCCGCGGCTCGGCGGCGTTCCTCGGCCTCACCCGGGTCCATGCCGCCGACGTACCACTTGTGGTCATCGGAGCCAAGGACCTCATCCAAGCGGGCCTTCAGCGCCGAGGCGGCCCGCGCCTTCGCCGGGTCCGGGTCAGAAGCGAAGCGATGAACCAGGGCGTCGAGCTGGGGGAGGTACTCCGAGTAGAAGTGCTTGGCGACCTCGTACGTGCCGTGCCAATGCGTGTAGTCGGGGGCCATCATCGAGGCGCCGTGGCGGGCGCGTCGCCCCTCGTGGTGCCAGATCTCGTACCAGGTCCAGTCAAGCTGGTTGGAGAACTGAACGGGGTTCAGCAGCGGCCGGGCCAGGTCGAAGAGGTCCTTGCCGGGCTTGCCGAACTTCGTGTTGTAGAGCTCGATCAGCGAGTCGTACTGGGTGTAGAAGTTGGTGATGCACTGGGCGTCGTGGCAGTTGATGCAGATGTCGGTCATGTTCTGGCGACGCTTCTGCCAGGGGATCTTTCCCCCCGGCAGGTTCATCCGGGCGTCGGCGATCTCCGGCCGGATGGACACCTCGGGCCGGTTGTTCCACGAGATGCGCAGGCCCACATCGTGCGTGACGGGCTGCTTCCGCGAGGCCGACATGTGGCACGTCGCGCAGGAGGGAGCGTTCCAGTAATCCTCGCCCACCATCCACTTGACGTTGTCAATGTTGGTCCGCGAGTAGTTGGCGAAGAACGCGGCCCCGTGCTTGGACTCTTCGTACACCTCCTTCTGCGGATGGTCCGGGCCGAGGTGGCACTTGCCGCACGTGTCGGGATACCGGGCCTGCGTCGCCGAGAAGGTGTGACGGGCGTGGCACGCGTTGCACGAGCCCTCCGAGCCGTCCGGGTTGATTCTCCCGATGCCGCTGTTGGGCCACGTCGCCGGATCGAGCTTGCCCTCCGGGAGCACCTTGACCTCGGTTCCGTGGCATTGCCAGCACCCCGAGACCGCCGCGGCCGAAACCCCGTGCGGGAACGCCGGCGATTTCATCCCGCGGTTGCCCTCGACCACCTCCGCGAGCACGTTGTCGGTCGAGCCCAGGATGCGGGCGGCCTTGGAGTGCCGCGAGGCGGAGAACTCCTCGACCTCCCGGGC
Organism: Phycisphaerales bacterium; assembly: GCA_020849615.1. Taxonomy (GTDB): domain Bacteria; phylum Planctomycetota; class Phycisphaerae; order Phycisphaerales; family UBA1924; genus JADLFW01. Next base: position 10,436 of record JADLFW010000030.1, on the reverse strand, counting down.
GTGGCAGCGCGAACAGTCCTTCGGTGTCACCAGGATCGCGATGGTCTGCCCCTCGTGCACGAACGCATCGGGGTCCTCCGCGCTCGCGGAGTGGCATTCGAAGCACCCCACGTTGGCCCGGAAGTGCTTGCTCTCGCCCCATTGCTGGTACAGCGCCGGGCCGTGCTCCTTGTGACACGCGATGCACTGCTTGCTCTGCTCCGTGAGCTCGCGCGGGCCGAAGACCTGCCCCCGGGCCGGCGCGGCGACGGGAAGAACAAGGGCGAGGCACCAGAGGAAGCGGCGAGAAGTTCTCATCGGCGGGTCTCCAGGAATCAACCGGCGGGCGGGGTGTCCCCGCGGTCGCCGGCGTACGGCGTGTCGAAGGCGAGCCGCCCCGAAAGCACGGGGATCGTGACGCGGACCAGGATCGTGTACACCAGCAGCCCGAAGGCCCAGATGCCTACGGCCACCAGCGACTCGTTCAGCGTGGGTTGGTACTCGACGATCTCGCCCAGCGGCGTCGGGATGAACGCAGGGATGATCAAGCCCATCCCCTTCTCGATCCACACCCCCGCGATCAGCAGGATGCACGCGGTGTTGAGCAGGCCGCGGGCCCGCGAGATCGGCAGGTACAGGATCACCAGCGCGACCGTGTTCAGGGCGATCGCGGTCCAGATCCAGGGGACCAGGGCGTGCCGCCCCGCCAGCCCGAAGAACAGGTAACGGGCCGAGGCCACGTGCGCCGAATCGGTATAGAACTCCGTAAAGACCTCCGAGCCCAGCAGGAACATGTTGATCGTCATCGCGACAGTCACGATGTTCCGCAGGGTCATCAGCGCTCGCGCCGGCACCGCGTACGTCGTGGTCGCCGCGATGATCTGGAGCGACAGGATGAGAAACGCCGGGCCCGCCGCGAACGCCGAGGCGAGAAACCGCGGCGCGATGACGGCCGAGTTCCAGAACGGCCGGCCCCCCAGCCCGCTGTAGAGGAACGCGGTCACCGTGTGGATGCTGATCGCCCACACGATCGCGACGAACACGAACGGGATGTAGAAGATCCGGCTGGGATGGCGCCGGCAGTACGCGCAGTAGATGAGGTACCCGCAGATGTGCAGGTTGAGCAGCAGATACCCGTTGAGGACGATGACATCCCAGGTGAGCATGGAGATCGGGAAGTTGAAGCGCAGCAGCAGGTGGTGGAACCGGTCGGGCCGCCCCAGGTCAACGGTCACGAAAAGCAGCGCCATCACGATGGCCGCGACCGCGAACAGCTCCCCGAAGATGACCAGGTCGTGCAGCTCGTGGTTGCGGTAGATGTAGACCGGGATGACCAGCATCACGGCGGCGGCCGCCATGCCCACCAGGAACGTGAAGTTGGCGATGAAAAGCCCCCACGACACCTGGTCGGTCATCCCCGTGACCCCCAGCCCGTGCACGAACTGCTTGCAGTAGGCGTTCACGCCCACGAGCACCAGCGACGAGAGCGCGAACATCCAGGCGTAGTAGCGTCCATCACCGACAAAGCTGAGCCGGAAGCATCGGACCAGGAATGTGAGGTACTGCCTCACGCCGGCGCCTCCGCCGGCGGCGGCGCCGGCGCGGGCTCCGCGCTGCGCGGGTAGCGCTCATCGAAGTAGTAGAAGAACCTGGGCAGCGTGCCCACCTCCTCCTTGAGCACCAGCACACGCTTGGTCCGCAGGATCTGCGACACCTCGCTGTCGGGGTCGAGCACGTTGCCGAACTTCCGCGCGCCGGTCGGGCAGGCCTCCAGGCACGCCGGCAACCGTCCCTCCCGCGTGCGGTGCAGGCAGAAATGGCACTTCTCCATGACGCCCTTGGGTCGCGGACGGTTGGACAGGTACGACATCTCCGGGTTCAGCCTGTCCGCGGGGATCGTCGGCCGCGTGAAGTTGAAGCGCCGGGCCCAGTACGGGCACGCCGCTTCGCAGTACCGGCAGCCGATGCACCAGTCGTAGTCGATCACCACGATCCCGTCGGGCTCCTGCCACGTGGCCTCCACCGGGCAGACCTTCACGCACGGCGGGTTGGCGCACTGGTGGCACTGGACGGGCATGTAGAAGTGATCCGCATCGGGCACGGTCGGCCGCTCGTAATGGTGGTTGCCCTTCTCGAGGTCAAGGGTGCCGCGCGGCATCTCCAGCACGCGGATGTACTGGATCTCGGGGTCACGGCTCTGGTTGTTCTCGTTGACGCACGCGTGCACGCAGCGGCGGCAGCCGATGCAGCGGCTGAGGTTGAGCGCGTAGACAAACTCGACGCCCGCCCTGGGCTTGATGTCGCGGATCTCCGGCCGCACCCCGTACCGCTTCTCCACCTCGCCGCGGATCCGCTCGAGCGCCGCCTCCATGTCCCGCGGCGTCATCTCCTTGTAGTGCTTCTGCAGAAACTGCTCGACCGACGGGAGGTCATCCCCGGACAGCTCGCGCAGCGGGCTCAGCGCTGCAGCCATCGCCGCAAGGCCCCCCGCCATCGCGGTCCCGCCGCGGAGGAAACTCCGGCGGGACATGGACGGGCCCGGCTCGGGCTCGCCGAAGGACCGGCCCTCCCAGATGCGTAGCGTCACCGGTGGCCCCCTTCCGGGTTCGCCATGTCTGGTGGCGCCGCTCCGGACTGCGACCACTGCCCCAGCGGCGAGCGGCGATGACCGGCGTGCGCGCCCTCCGCCTGGTCTCCCATGCGCAGCGTGCGCGGGCCCGGCAGCGGCTCGATCGGCGGATAGGCCGGGGCGTGAGGATCATGGCAGTCGTTGCAGCCCAGCCGGTGCTGGAGCCCGCTCGATGCATCCCAGGACCCCATGGTCTTGCCGTGCGTCCCGCGCTCCCAGTCGCGGAAGACGGTGCCGTGGCACTGCGAGCACAGCCGCGGCACCTCATTAAACTCCAGCAGCGTCCCGTCGTTGAGCCGGAGCCGTTCGCGATTCTCTCGGTCGTGGCAGTTGAAGCAGTGCTTGTTCAGGCCGTGGTTGAGCGCGATGTGAGTGTGCTGCATCAGGATGCGCCGTTCCTCGAGCGGGGCCTGGAACAACTGATGGCACTCGTTGCACGGGTGCGAGTACCCCGCCATGATCGCCGCCGGGGGCGACCCCATCGGACGCCGTCGGGCCTCGGCCGCGAACCGCTCCCGAGGCACCGCGGCGGTCTCGAGCCGCGGGATATCGGCGCGGGGCGACCAGTAGAGCATCCACCACGCCAGCGCCAGAAACAGCGGCCCGATCATCCACGCCGGAAGCCCGCGCCAGGCGGGCCGGCCGTGCGGCGATGAAGTTGGACGGTCCGGGTCCATCACGTCGGTGATCCTCGGCGGGCCGGTGGCCGGGCCCGCGCCCCTGCGCGGTCGCTTTCAGTCGTCCAGCAGCACCTCGGTCGCGATCCGGAACTCGGCCATCGCGGCCGCGTAGTTCCCCTGCCGCTCGTTGACAAGGCCCAGCAGGTACCTCGCGCGGGGGTTGCGCGGGCTGCGGTTCACGACTTCACGGATCGTGGCCTCCGCCTTGGCCAGGTCATCGCCGCCGCGCGCGACCTGCACCTCCGCGATGCCAAGCGTCGCATCGACCGATCCGGGATCGGCCGCGAGCACAGCGCGGAAAAGCCCCTCGGCCTGATCAAGGCGTCCGCGCTTCAGCATCAGTTTCCCCAGGCCGATCGTCGCCCCCGCGTGCCCCGGCGCCAGCGATATCGCCTCGGAGTACCGGGCCTCGGCCATCTCGTACAGCTCGTGCCTGGCGAGCTCGGCGGCAAGATGGACCAGCCGGTCGGCCCGGACCGTGTCATGATCCGGGCCCGCCGCCGCCGGTTCAACGGCCTGGTTGAACTGCTCGGCGGTTTCCTTTCCCGCCGCAACCATGACGGCTTCGGTGATCAGGTCGCGTGACTTCTGCTGGTACGCCGGCGCCGCGTACACCACCTTCCCCGCGCCATCCACGATGACAATGGTGGGGATGACGAGGATGTGATACGCGCCGAACGCCTCCCGGTCCGGATCGCGGAGGATCACCCTCGGGAACCCCTCCGGGCCCGTCGCCCCGTCGGCCCGCGCCGATTTCGTGTCCTGCGCCACCAGCAGGATCGGCACAATCGCCCCCTCCTCCAGCCGGGGGTCCTTCAGGATGTTCAGGACATCAGCGCACGCGAGCCGCGTGCCCTCGTTGTTCATTTCACCGAAGATCAGGACAAGCGGCCGCGGGGCCAGGTCGGCGGATGAGACCTTCTCACCCCGGAGATTCTGCAGGGAGATCGCCGGCGCGGTCGATCCGCGCGGGGGCACGGCGCTAGCCGCCGAAGTCATCAGCGCGGCGGCCAGGGCCGTAAGGGTGAAGATCGAGGTTCGCGCGCGGTGGTGCTTGTTCATGGCGATGCCCTGGCGGTTGGTGCGCTCGTGCGCGGGGTGACGGCCTTCCGGTCGTAGCGGCGCATCGTGTGGCAGCCCGGCGAGCAGGCGCCGCCGTCGGCGGTCTGTTCGAAGTTCAGCTCCAGCATCCAGCCCGCGGACCCGAACGGCACAGCCTCGCGGATGTGCGCGGGCCGCTTGGACGCGTGCACCTCGTGGCAGGCCCGGCAAGTCCGGCCCTTCTCCTGGTTGACGTGGAGCCAGTGCAGGTTCTTGTCCCCGTTGCGGAACTGCGTGATCTGCGTCCCGGAAGGCTTGAGCACCAGGTCGGGGATATGGCACCGGAAGCACAGCTTGAACGTGTCCATCGTGAACGGGGCGTAGAACAGCGGCGGGTAATCCTCGGTGAGCAGGCGGAACTTCTTCCCCGCGTGCGGGTCGTGGCACGCCGTGCAGGCCCCCTGGCGGATCGGCCCGTGCCTGTCCGGATTGGCCGCGAGCAGCGCCGCCATGTCGGTGACGGTCGATCCGTCGGCGGCCTTGAGCGGCCGGTCATGGCAGGCCAGGCAGGTGCCGGGCTCGGTCCCCTTGCGGAGCGATGCCAGCCGCGATGAATGGGCCTCGTGACAGACCGAGCATCCCCCCTCGGCCGTCACCGCGCCGTGCACCACCGTGGAGTCCTTGGTGATCTGGTCGAACTTCTCCTGGTGACAGGTCAGGCACAGGCCCGGCGCCGCCTCGCGGAGCTGGAACCGGTGGTTCGAGGCGTGCGGGTCGTGGCACCGGACGCACCCCTGCTCGAGAGCGCCGTGGAGGTGCACCCCCGGCTGGCCCGTCGCCTGAACCTCCGAGTGACACGTCAGGCACAGCGTCCGCGGGTCCTGCGCCAGCAGGCTCGGAAACTCCGAGGCGTGGGGCTTGTGGCACACGATGCACGCCCCCACGGCGACCGGGCCGTGCTGGAACGCCTTGCCGGCGAAGTTCTGCTTGTGGCACCGCAGGCACAGGTCCTTCTTGGGGTCGGCCAGCAACGCCCGGGGGTGATCCGAGCCGTGCGGATCGTGGCAATCAAGGCACCGCCCCTCCTTCACGGGGGCGTGCATCACGTTCTCATGGGGCAGCACATGGCACCGCACGCACAACTGGTCGCGCTCGACGATGAACGAGAACTTGTGGTCCTTGGGGTTCCCCGTCAGAACGTGGCACGTCCCGCAGTCCGACTGCACGGGCCCGTGCATGTGCTTGCGCCCCAGGATGTCCGCGTGACACTCCCCGACGCACGTCCGCCCATCCGCGGGAACGGACGTCAGTGCCGAGTCCTGGGCAACTGCCGCGCAGGCGCTCAGGCACACCAGGCCGCCGCACAGCAACGTGCGATGCCATCCCCGACGACTCTGTGCGCCGCGCACCCCCATGGAGATCGTGCTGCATTTGGTGTGCCAGTTCCGGAAATGCCGAGGCGGAGCGAACAGGCGCCGCAGATCATCTCAACTCGGAGAGCAATCGCCGCCGGACAATCCCATCCGTGAGAACACGGTGCGAGGATGCTGGACAACGCCGATGGATTGCGCGCGGGCCGCCACGTCGCGCCGCTGTTCGTAATTGGAAGAAATACAAATAACCGTCCCCCGCGCGATGGAGCCCGCCGATCTCGTCCCGCGCGGTTCTTCAGCGCCTTACCCGAAGAGCGTCGGCGGTTCCGGTGTGCGCCCCTCGCGCGCCGGGCCCGGCTCGGGCTCCTCGGCGACCGCCTCGATCAGCTCCGGGCCATTGTTCCTCGGGCTGTTCACCTTGCGGCTCACCGGCCGGGCGACCAGCGAGCCTTCCGCGCCATGAGTCAGCAGCGCCTTCAAGTCGTCCGGCGCCGCCGCACGGTCCAGCCAGCGATCAACGCCGGCGGGCGTCAGAATGACCGGTGAGCGGTCGTGCAGCCGCGACATCGCCGGGCCGGCGCCGGTCGTAATGACCGTGAAGCTCACGATCGGCTCCGCGTCATCTCCCTTCCGCCAGAACTCCCACACCCCGGCGAGGCTCAGCACCCCCTCCGGGTCGGCGGGATGGATGTAGTACGGCTGCTTGCCTTGCCCGACCTGCTTCCACTCATAGAAGCCCGACACCGGCACGATGCAGCGGCGCTTCGCGAACGCCGCCCGGAACATGCCGTTGGCCGCCAGCGTTTCGCCCTTGGCGTTGATAGGCCCGGGCTTCCCATCCTTTGACCACGAGGGCGTGAGGCCCCACCGCATCCACTCCGCCCGCCGTCCCTGCTCATCCGTGCGGATCACCGGCGCGACCTGGCCGGGCGAGGCATTGAAGCTCGCCCGCGACTCCTCGAGCTCCAGCTGCAAGAGGTTGTGGATGTTGTACAGCCGGTGAATCTGTTTCCAGGTGTACTTGTAAGTGAAGCGTCCGCACATGCCCGAAAGTGTACGGGCAACGCCGACGCCGCCGACCGCCCCCGCACTCTCCGGACCATCGCCCGCAGAGTAAGCCTCAATTTCATTTTGACTTCATGCGCGGATCACGCCCCCCGGGTGATTCCTCGTTGTCAGCATTCCCGCCGACACCACCAGGAGTTCACGCCCATGCCCAGCCGCACGTTCACCGCCGCCATGCTCGCCCTGTCGATCGGGCTCGTAGGGGCCTGCGAACGCCGCGATGGCGCTCCGCGGGAGGGGACCACCCCGACCGCCCCCGACAACACCGACCGCAACAAGCGGGACCGCGATACCGACGCCAAGACCCCGCCCGATCAGTCCGAGGCCTCCGCCGATGTCAAGATCACCGCGGCCATCCGCCGGGCGATCATGGATGACAAGTCCATGTCCGTCAACGCACAGAACGTCAAGATCATGACCGAGCGGTCGGGCGTTGTCACGCTCCGCGGCCCGGTCGATACCCAGGCGGAGAAGGACGCCATCGAAGCCAAGGCCAAGGCCGTGGCCGGCGTCACCCGCGTCGACAACCAGCTCGAAGTGAAGTAGCTCAGGTCAACCACACCCTCACCACGGAGGAACTCTCCCATGGCAACCTCAGTGTTCTGCATCGTCCCGACCGACAACCAGGCCGAGGCCATCGTCCGCCAGCTCAAATCCGCGGGCTTCACCGACAACGACATCTCCGCCCTGCTCCCCGACAAGTCGGGCACCCGCGATTTCGCCCACGAGCAGCACACCAAGGCCCCCGAGGGCGCGGTGGCCGGCGCGGGCGCGGGCGGCGTCGTCGGCGGCACCCTGGGCCTGCTCGCCGGCATCGGTGCGCTCGCCATCCCCGGCGTCGGCCCGCTCATCGCGGCCGGCCCGATCATGGCGGTCCTCAGCGGCGCCGCGGTCGGCGCCGCCGTCGGCGGCCTCGGCGGCGCGCTGGTCGGCATGGGCATCCCCGAACTGGAGGCCAAACGCTACGAGGGCAAGATCAAGGATGGCAACATCCTCATCTCCGTCAGCGCCGCTGACTCCGACGAGGTCAGCCGGGCCAAGGACATCTTCAAGGCCAACAACGCGTCCGACATCTCTTCTACCTCGGAGAAGTCCCCGCCCTCCGGCGACAGGAACCCCACGGTCCACGTCGTCCCGCGCAGTTCTCCGGTCGTCGACCGCTGAACCACCACCGCGAACTCACGACCACCCGGCGCGGGCGCGGCGATGACCTTCTGCCGGATCGCCGCCGCCCGCTCCTTTTCCGTGTGGCATGCACCTCCGCCGCGACCGGACCCCCGCCCCCGACGAGCCCGAAAGGATCCGCGATGTCGATGGAAAGCCTGAAAGAAGTGATGGTCGATCTCCTGCGGGACCTCTACCACGCCGAAAAGCAGCTGGTCGCCGCCCTGCCGAAACTCGAGAAGGCCGCTTCGTCGCGCGAGCTGAAGACCGCCTTCGCAGACCACCTCAAGCAGACCAGGGAGCATGTCCGCCGGCTGGAGAGCGCCTTCGCGGCCCTCGAGCTCAAGCCCTCCGCCAAGCTCTGCCACGGCATGAAAGGCCTCGTCGAGGAAGGCAAGGAAGTCATCAGCGAGAAGCGCAGCGGCAACCCCGACGCCGTTGACGCCGCCCTCATCGCCGCCGCCCAGAAGGTCGAGCACTACGAAATCACCGCCTACGGCACGCTCGCCACCTTCGCCACGCAACTGGGCCGCGAGGATGTCGCCGACCTCTTCAAGCAGACCCTCGGTGAGGAAGAGACCGCCGACAAGCTCCTCTCCGAGATCGCCGAGGGGGCCATCAACGCCCGGGCCGCCTCGGGCCCGGACGACGAAGCGGAAGTCGCCAACGGCCGGCCGCGCCGTGCCCCCCGCAAGACGGGCCGGCGCACGGCCGCCCGCTAGCGCTCCTCCGCTCAATAGGTGTAGTTCGCGTTCGGGTTCGTCGACCCCGGCGAGACACCCCCCGAGTCGCCCGTGATCGCCCCCGAAGTCGCGCCCAGCACCACCAGGCACACGTTCCCCGATGCGATATCCCAGTTGGTGGTGTTCCCCGAGCACGTGTTGCGCGAGATGAAGTTCCCCGTTCCCGTCACGCGGATGCCGATGTCCGCCCCTGTGGAGTTGTTGTCCTCGATCCGGTTGTCGCTGCTCGACGCCCAGATGCCCGAGCCGGACAGCGCCCCGTTGTTCAGGCACATGTTGGACCGCACCAGGCAGTCCCCCGTCACGATGATCCCATCCCCCGAGTTGTTGTACAGGGTGCAGCCGACGACCGTGCTCCCGCTGTTGACCAGGATGCCGTCCGCGTTGGCCTGGACCGAGCAGTTCATGACCACGCAGCCGCTGGTCGTGTTGATCCCGTAGCCGTTGTTCAGCGAGACCGAGCAGTCCTTGATCGTGCACCCCGCCAGCGTCGAGATCCCCCCGGTGCTGCTGACGCCCGAGCTCGCGTTCTGCCGCGCTGTGCACCCGATGATCACCGCGTTGACCCCCGCGCGGATCCCGGCGTCCGAGTTCCCGCTCGCCAGCACGCCCTCCACCCGAACGCCCTGCGCCGAACTCACATCCACGCCGTCGTCATCCCAGTTGCGCACGCTCCCGTTCACCACCGCCACGTTTGCAACGCCCGCCGTCGTCACCCGCACTCCGTCCAGCGCCCCGGCCACCCCGAGCAGCTCGAACCCCATCAGGTCCAGCGTCACCCCGCTCGCGACAATCTCGATCCCGATCCGGCCGCTCACCCCCGTCACGTTCCCCGCCAGGTAGTACGAGCCGGGCTGCGTGATCTTGTACAGGCTCGGCGTCCCGTCCGAATCGCCCGGCGTCGTCGCCGGGCCCACCGCGATCCGCGGCTCAACCTCCGACAGCGTCTTGTAGCTCGACGCCACCGAACCCGCCGGAGGATCGAGCGGGCCTGCGTGCGCGATCAACGCCGCCGCCGCCAGCACCCACCCCCCGGAGATCGCGGTCAGCACAGCGCTGCGTCGGCTCATCACGGACCTGCTCAACACGGTTCGGCTCACGGTTGTTCTCCTCGTTGCATCCTCTGGACTGCCAGTAACGCCCGGACACCTCGATCACCCGGCCCAACAAAGCCGGGCCTGCCGGGCCGGCCGCTCACCCGCGGCTCGCGCCGCGTTCGCTCGGCCCTCCCGCACGGACTGCAAAGCGGTGAGGGGGACTCCGCCGGCCAGAGATTCCGCGGCCGACGCTCAGAATCAGCCGCGCCAGCCTAACGCACCGGGCCGCGCGGGCCTAGCTTCATCCCGGCGTTTGGCTCCGTTTGCATGCGCCCGCCATCCCGCGCGATGTCGCCGGACCTTTCCCACCGGCCGCCGTTCTCGCGCCGTCCGCTCGGCCTCCGCCCGGCTTGATTCTGCTATATTCGAAGCCGGGGCGAGTGTCGGGGAGTCGATTGCCCCGTGCGCATGGCGTGCGCTCCCCGCGTGCGGTCGGCCGAAGTCTTTCTCGCCCGATCACGAGAGCCGGAGCTGAATCGATGAGCCGTTGTCCCCCGACGGTTTTGCTCAAGCCGGGCCCGCTCCAGTCCTCCGCGGTCCGCCGCGCATCCGCGTGCGCGGTTGTTGTCGCCACGATGCTGGTGGGTTTTTCGGGGTGTGAGGTGGGGCCTGAGTACGCGGAGCCTGGGGCGGAGGTGAACGGGGGGTGGCTGGGGGGGTCGGGG
>JADLFW010000029.1 GCA_020849615.1 Phycisphaerales bacterium | reverse complement strand
GGGCGCGGTTGAAGACGAGGGAGACGGCATCGGTCATCGAGTGGGCCCGGTCGATCGCGGCGTTGACGAGTCCGCTGGCGGTGCCGCGGGCGGCGACGATGACGACGGCGTCGGAGAGCTGGGCGAGAAGGCCCACCTCGAGGCTGCCGAGGATGGGCCCGGTGTCGATCACGACGATGTCGGACTGAGTGCGGAGGTCATCGAGGACCGGGCGGATGCCTTCGAGGGTGAGGCGGTGGGCGTGGTCGCCGCCGCACTGGCCGGCGGGAAGGACGCTGAGGCCATCGACGCGGGAGCGTTCGAGGCCGGCGGGCATCTGGGCGCCGCGGATCGCTTCAACGAACCCGGGGCGGGATTCCATCGACAACTCGCGGCTCATGCCGCGGCCGACGAGGTCGCAATCGATGAGGGTGGTGCGGTAGCCGGCCTGTGCGAAGGAAGCGCCCAGGGCCATGGCGACGGTAGTCTTGCCTTCCCCCTGGACGGCGCTGGTGAGGAGGTAGACAGTGCCGCCGGGCCGGCCCGGCTTGCGGAGGAGGAGGAGGCTGTTGCGGATGTGGTGGAGCGACAGGACGATGGAGGGGGATTCCCTGTCGTTGTCGCGCCGGGCCTCGGGGATGACGCCGATCAGCGGCAGCAGGCGGGCGACGGACTGGAGTTCATCGGCGTAGCGGAGCCGGCGGCGGGCCATGGAGCCGAGGACGAACAGGCCCAGCACGGAGCCGGAGCCGCCGATGAAGCCGCCGGCGGCGAGGGGGATGCGGCGGTCCTTGGTGGGCTGGATGGGGGTCGGGGCGCGCTGCTGGATGCGGACGCGGCCACCGCGGATGATCTCATCTTCGACGCGGATGACTTCGAGGGCCTGGTTGGTCTCGGCGAGGCGGCTTTCGGTCTCTTTCTCGCGGTCCTTGAGCGATTTGAACTCCATGCGGGCGCGGGAGAGTTCGCGCAGCTCGGCGGCGGTCTGGTCGCGCAGGGCTTTGTAGTGCCGGAAGGGGGCCGCGGGGTCATCGGGTGGGGCGGCGCCGGTTCCCGCCTTGGCGGCGAGTTCGGCGCGGACCACGACGGCCCGTTTCTCGATCATCGCGTTCATACTGTCGAAGCGGTTGCGGAGCGCGATGTGCTCGCGGTGGTCGGGGCCCAGGGAGCGGGCGGCGGTCTCGATATCGACTTCGATCGCGAGCCGCTGGGCGAGGAGGGAGGCGAGGACACCATCGGCGCGGGCGAGTTCCTCCACGGTCAACTGATCGGGCGTGCGGGGCGGGGCGGCGGGCCGGCCCGGCTCGGAGGTGGATGACACGGCGGGATCGGCGAGCAGGGACTCGAGGCGGGTGAGCTGCTCGGTCTTGGCGGCGACGATGGTGTCGGGGTCTGCGCCGATGAACTGGTCGGAGGCGCGGATGATGGAGTCGCGGATGGTCTTGAGCTCGGCGGTGAGGAGCTGCTGGTTGTCGCGGAGGCGTCGCTCGCGGTCGGTGGCGCTGAGACCTTCCTGCTCCTCCTGGTAGCGGATGAAGGCGCTGAGCACGGCGTTGGCGCCGGCCTGGGCGAGCTGGGGGCGTTCATCGGAGACGGTGACCTGGATGAGTTCGCTGCCGCGCTGGGCCCCGACATCGAGCGCGTCGATCAGTTTCTGGACGCCTTCGGGGGGCGCGGGCCATCCGGCATCGCGGAGGGCGGTGTCGCTGACAGCGAGGTCGATGACGCGCCTGGAGCGGAGCAGTTCGGCCTGCGAGCGGACGAAGGCATCGAACATCGGCATCATCTGGTTTTCTTCGGTTTCGTACAGAACGCGGGGCTGGCGGGGGAAGGCGCGGATCCAGCCCTGGCTTGCGTAGAGGGGCTTGGTCAGCGACCAGCCGACGGCGGCGCAGGCCAGGCCCGTGACGAGGGAGCAGGCGATGGCGAGCGCGTAGCGGCCCCTGAGGGCGCGGTGGGCCTGCAGGAGGGGATTGACGGGCGGCGCGCCCGGGGCGGGCGTCATCGCCTCGAGCGTGGGGGCTTCAATTATCGCGGATTGCGACACCGTGGATGACCCTCCAGACCGCCGGCTCGATGGCGGGTCCGATTTGCTGCATGAGGCGCACGAGCTCGGCGGGCTGGGCATCGCGCGGCACGATGAGCTGGACCTGCGCGGCGCCGAGGCCCGAGCGCGAGGTGCTGGCGGCGGCGGTGTTCACCGCGGACATGTCGGCCGCCAGGGCCTGCGCGTGGGATGGGACAGCGAAGAAGTTGAGGATGGTCATGCGGAGCTCCTCGCCGTTATGGACGGCGGAGCAGCGGTACACGACGCATGGCACGGCCGATTGCCCGAGGGCGCAGTCAGTGCGGACGGAATCGACGATGGTCCAGCCGTGGGCGGGGTAGCAGACGGGCGGGTAGTGGCCCTGCATGTCGCGGGCGTCGGAGCAGTGGATGAAGAGGAGGCTGAAGGCCGAGGCGCCGTCGGAGGTCATGTAGCTGCGCTGCAGCAGCTTGTTGGGCCGCAGGAGCCGGATCGCGGGGGCCTGGGCCTCGACATCGACGCCGATCCAGCCGCCGATGCGGTACGGGATGTCGGTGATGGCCTGGTACACCGCGGCCAGGTAGGCGCTGTCATCGCGGGCGCTGCGGGGGGGCTCGATGCCCAGCGCGAGCATGGCGCCGAGCACGACCACGGCGGGGATGACGGAGCGGGCGGTGCGCAGATCGGATCGGGGCACGGTCAGGCCTCCTCCCTGACGCTGTAGGGGGCGATCGGGAGTTCGAGGAAGCGGAGCAGCGCGAGGACGAGCCACATGAAGCCCATGGCGAGGAGGAGCACGGCCCACCCGGCGACATCGTGGAACGCGTCGGCGAAGGCCGGGGTGGAGTTGCCGTACAGGATGGCGGTGGGCAGAAGACGGATGACGTTCACGAGGATGGCGACCACCGGGCTGATGCCCAAGAGGAGCAGGCGGGCCCACGTGCGCATGGGGAAGGAGAAGACGAAGGCGTAGGCGATGAGGGCCATCGCGGCGACCATGCGCATCCCGTTGCAGGCCTCGGCGATGGCGACCTCGGTTCCGTTGACCACCAGCACGTTGCCGTGCT
>JADLFW010000028.1 GCA_020849615.1 Phycisphaerales bacterium | reverse complement strand
GGTGGTCGGGTTCGTCGTGACCCGGGGCTGACGCCCCGGGCTGGGAGCGGTCGCCGCTTCGCGGCTGCAGGAACACTGACTTGCCCGCGGGGACTCGGCAAGTCGGTGGCACGGGGCGCCGGTGGCGATGCGCGGTCGGTGAACGGGCAGTCGGTGAACGGGCGGGCGGTGTTGAGGTGGCGCCGCTTCGCGGCTCGGGTGGTCGGGTTCGTCGTGACCCGGGGCTGACGCCCCGGGCTGAGAGCGGTCGCCGCTTCGCGGCTTGAAGCGCACTGACGGGCGTCGATGGCGAGACAGGTGGGTGGCACGGAGCAGGGCGGCGGAGCGGAAGACCTGTCGCGGCACCCGGGTTTATCGTGGCGCCCGGCGCAGGTTGCCGCTCTGGGGGCGACCCGGCGATTTCGCAGCGGGGCGCTGCTCATCGCCGGCGTGAAGCAATCGCCGCGCATCGGCGGCCCGGCTTGGCGGAGATCTACGTCTCCGCCAGTCGCCGCACGAGCGAGTCGAGCAGCGGGGACTGGGCGGGGAGGATCTTGTCGCGGGCCTGGTCGAGGGTCCAGAACTCGGCCCGGTCGACCTCGGGGATCTCGATCATGCGGCCCGAGCGGGGGGGCCATTCGAGCTGGGTGCGGATGGACTTGACCTGGCTGGGGTCGCAGTCGCCCTGGAAGGCCCAGGCGGTGACGCGTTTGCCGCCGCCCTGGGTGACGGAGCCCAGGAGGAGGTAGGGCTCGGCGGGCTCGAAGGAGGTTTCCTCGCGGAACTCGCGGATGGCGGCGGCGAGGGCCTCCTCGCCCGGCTCGATGCGGCCCTTGGGGATCGACCACGCGCCCCGGTCTTTGCCGGTCCAGTACGGGCCGCCGGGGTGGACCAGGAGCACATCGAGGTCTTCACCTCGACGGCGGTACATCAGGAGGCCCGCGGAATGCTTCCCCACGCGGGGATGATACGGGGCGACCGGGTGGGGCCGGCCCGGATTGTGGCGGGCCGGGGCGGACTGAGGAATCAATCCCAACGATGGGCCGGTCACGCCGGGCCCGGCGCGCGGGCGTACTTGCGGCTGACGCGGATGTTGAGCATCTCGACCAGGAGGGAGAAGGCCATGGCGAAGTAGATGTAGCCCTTGGGGATCTTGAGGTGGAAGCTCTCGGCGATGAGGGTGACGCCGATGAGGAGGAGGAAGGCGAGGGCGAGCATCTTGATGGTGGGGTGACGCTCGACGAAGCCGCTGATGGGGGCGGCGAGGGCGAGCATGACGCCGACGGCGATGATGACGGCGGCGATCATGACGGGGATGCTCTGGGCCATGCCGACGGCGGTGATGACCGAGTCGAGGGAGAAGACGATGTCGATGAGGATGATCTGCGCGAGGATGGCGTTGAAGGAGACCTTGGCGAAGCCGCGGGCGGGGTCGGGGTGCGTGCCGGCGGCGGTCTCGCCGCCTTCGACCTTGTGATGGATCTCCTTGACGGCCTTGAGCATGAGGAAGAGGCCGCCGAGAAGGAGGATCAGGTCCTTGCCGGAAACGGGGTGGCCCGTGTGGGCGCCCTCGGCGGCGGGCGGGTCGATCAGCCCGAAGGTGGGGATGTGGATGAGGGGGGCGGTGAGCTTCATGATCCAGGTGATCGTGAGCAGCAGGGCGATGCGGGCGACGAGGGCGAGGCCCAGCCCGATCCGCCGGGCCATCGGCCGGCGCTCGGGCGGGAGCTTGCCGGTCAGGATCGAGATAAAGACGATGTTGTCGATGCCCAGCACGATCTCGAGGGCGGCGAGCGTGAGGAGGGCGATCCCGTTCTGCGCGGTGAACAGGGTCTGGGGGTTCAGCATCTCGGGCATGGGCGGAGAGTATGGCCGGCGGGCCCGGATCGGGCAAGGTCCGGGGCCAGCCCGGCGCGGACGGCGGGCGGGGCGGGCGTGAACCGCTTCTGGTCGGCCCGGTAGTCGAGATAGACGCGCGCGCCGAGCCACGCCATGAAGACGGCGAAGGCCAGGATGAGCAGGCCGCTGAAAGCGATCTCGAAGCGCTCGCGGGACTGCTCCGATTCCTTGAAGTCCTTGAGCTGCTGCAGGAGGACCTTGAGCAAACCCAGGAGGATCCACGCGAAGACGAACACGACGCCGTACGGGCCCACCGGCCCGTCAGGGTCGGAGTGCGATGCGCGCACCAGGGCCTCGGCGATGCTCACCAGGAGCCCGATCGCACCGCCGATCCACCAGAGCAGGCCCGGGCGCTCGATGATTCCCTTGAGAGCGTTGAGCTCCTTGCGGGCGACGATGCGCACGTCGCCGCACGCTTCGCAGCGGAGGAGAAAGCGGCCATCGTCCTTGACGGCGCCGCCGGTCACGCGGTCCTCGACGTGGCGAAGCTGGGGGCGATGGCAGGCGGGGCACTTCAAGTTGGGCTCCGCGGCGTGGCCCGTTTCAAGGGGCGACCCGGGGAGCCTAATGATTTACGGCGCGGCGCTCAAGGTCTTCATCGAGGAGCTTCGACATGAACGACGGGCCTGTCCATGTCCGCCCGGCTGCTGCCGCTGATGCGGCGTTGATCGTGGGGCTGATCCGCGAGCTCGCGGCGTACGAGAAGCTCGCCCACGAGTGCCGGGCCGATGAGGCCTCGATTGTGCGGCATCTTTTCGGGGAAGGGTTCGGGAGCGGCCCGGTCGCGGAGTGCGTGATCGGCGAGGTGGATGGGCGGGCCGAGGGGTTCGCGCTCTTCTTCACGAACTTCTCGACGTTCATGTGCAGGCCCGGCATTTATCTGGAGGACCTGTATGTGAGGCCCGGCGTGCGCGGGCGGGGGCTGGGGAGGGCGCTGCTGCGTGAGCTGGCGCGGCTGGCGGTGCGGCGGGGGTGCGGGCGGGTGGAGTGGAGCGTGCTGGACTGGAACGGCCCGGCGATCGAGTTCTACGAGCGTGTGGGGGCGATGGCGATGGATGAGTGGACGGTGTACCGGCTGACGGGTGAGGCGCTGGAGGCGTTCGCGCGGGGGCAATGAAAAAGGGCGCCGTCCCCCGGAAGAGAATCGGCGCCCCAATCGCCCGCGGCGGGCGACCCCACGATCGGGAGCAAGTGCTAGTGGTGATCGGCGTGGCGCCGGGTCAGCTCGAAGCTGACCTTCCCGCCCGGCTTGCCCTTGTCGGTGTGGACCCAGTCCTGGACGATGTGGTCCTGGTCCTTGATGATGAGGGTGAGCTGGCCCATGTACATGCCATCGGGTGAGGCGAGGTTGCTGACATCCTTCGCCGCATCCTTGATGGTGAACTCGTAGGTGCCGGGCGTCTTGGGGGCGTGGCCCGTCATGCGGGGCTGGTTGCCGACAGCGCAGTAGTGGGTGATGACGAGGGTGTCGGGGCCGTCGAGGTGGTACATGTTGACCATCTCGTACGGGGTGCCGGGCATCATGGTTTCGCAGACCGCGGAGCCGGCCGCGACGACGCGGAAGACCGAGCCGAGCTGCGTCTTGCCCGCGTCATCGGTCATGTCCCATTCGCCGGCGAGGGCCTTGATGGGATCGAGGAGCGTGGGGGCGGCCTTGGTGGGTGTAGTGGGGGTGGTGGCCGCGGCATCCTTGGCGGGCGGCTCGAGGGCGATCGCGAAGCTCGCGATGCCCGCGGCGGCGAGGAGGGAGAGTGCGGGGATGATCAGGCGTGCTGAGCGGGTGGTCGGCATGGCTGGTGTCCTCCGGGGGCCCGCGGTGGCGGGGGCGGGGGCCCATGGTAACACAGGATCGGCCCGGCGCGCAAGGGATCTGGGGGACTGGGGTTGGGGCCGGGGCCGCGGGGAGAGGGCGGGCCGGGCGGGGCTGATTGGGGCTAGGCGTTGCGGGAGGCGAGGTAGAGGCCTCCCAGGCAGGCGCCGGTGATCAGCCACATGAGGATGAGGGAGGAGACGAAGTAGGGGAAGAGGCAGAGGACCCCGCCCGTCAGGAGGCATCTGGGGCTGGCCTGCTTCCGCCCATGCATGAAGAGCACCATCCCGATGAGGCCGATCACGACGCCCGAGAACAGGGCCCAGGGGTTGGAGATGTCCATGGCCCGGTGGATCGGCGGATCGGGATGGCGGGGCGAGCCGGAGGCGGCGGGTGCTCTTGGAGAGGGCCCGGCGGGGCGGAGGGCGCCGCCCGGCGCGGACCCGGCGCAGAAAAACAAGCCCCGGCCGACTTGGGCCGGGGCGTTGTTTTGAGAGAGAGAAACAAAGAGGGAGAGACGATTATCCGGCCGTTCAGCGACGGCGGCGGCCGGCGGCAAAGCCGGCGAGGACGAAGGCCAGGCCCGTCGAGGGGGCCGGGACCACGGATTTGATCATGTTTTCCCAGAGCTTGGGGGCGCCGTCCCCGGCCCATTCATCGATGACGAAGGAGGCGACGGTGCGGCCGCCGTTGCCGCGGAAGATGGCGGGGTTGGTGAAGCCGCTCATGATCCCGCCGGCTTCGCCGCCGGCGGCCATGGCGAAGGCATCGCCATCATCGCCCCAGGCGTCGGACCAGGTCGAGTGCGGCATGCCGGCGACGCCGGCGAAGATCTGGGCGCCGAAGGCGGTGCCGGCGTCCGAGAGGGTGCGGCCGACGGTCGAGAAGGTCTGGACGGAGGTGGCGCCGAAGGCGCTGCGAACCGTGCCGAATGCCGAGCCATCCCAATCCCAGAAGGACATCACGACGCGGCCGCCGCTCCCGCTGACGTAGGTCGCCAGGGCGGCCCAGTTGTCGCTGGGGAAGGAACTGGGGCAGTCAATGGCGACCGCCTGCCACGTACCGCTGGTGAGCAGCGAGTTGAAGTTGGCGGCGCCGGCAACGGTCACCGCGCCCAGGCCCGCGCTGGCGGCGCCGGCCTGTGCGTAGCTGTTGTTGCTGTTTTCGTCGTACACGAGCACCTGGGCTGACGCCGAGCCGGCGATGCCGGCGACGACAGCGAGTATGAAAACGTTGCGCATCTCTTACTCTCCTCTGACTGACTGACCCCACAACGAACAATCACCCCACGACCACACCCGTGGCATTGGAATGACCATCCCTCGTACTCAGATTCGAACGCCCACTCATGGGGGATGACCCCCGCCGATAGAAAGAACGGACGTTGCCAGTGTACCTCCGGGTCCGAGAGCCGCAAGGCGTTTTGCCGCCAATTCTGAGGACAAATCAATACGATATTGCAAGCTGTTGTGAATCATGTACTTAGAGCGCTATCGCCGAGCGGGCTTGCCACGCGATGGGGGCCCTGCCAACGCAGCCAATCCGGATGATGTTGTCGGCCAGAATCGTGATGTAACGTATTGGGTGAACGCAAGATACGTGTTCATGGCTGCCCGGTGGCGACTTCCGTTCCGCCAAAGTCGATGCCGCGGATTCCGCCGCGGGTCCAGAGGAACCGGCCCTTGATGCGGTCGGTGCCCGAGGGGTCGCGGGCGGGCGGCATCCAGACGTTCTTGGCGGGCATGATGGTGGGGCGGTAGCGGAACTCGACGATGCGGTCGGTGGCGGGGTTGCGCGGGTTCCACCCGAGGTTGGAATCGCCGACCTTCATGACGCGGACGGAGGAATCGAAGAAGGTCAGGGGCATGCGGACATCGTCGTAGCCCCAGTAGCTGGGCGACTTGCCGTAGTGGCGGGAGACATCGTCGTAGATGAAGACCTTGGAGGAGGGGAAGGCGACATCGGAGACGCGGTTCTGGCCCAGCTGCCCGCGGTCGGGGTAGTAGTTGTAGAGGTACTCCTGCACCTGGAGAAGGGAGCCCGGGGCGCGTTCGAAGGAGGCGACGACGTTGTAGTAGCTGGAGCTGTAGGGCCAGGTCTGGCCGAAGCGGGCGGGCGGCCCGTACGGCGCGGCGGGGTACGGGTCGATTTCCTGGCGCTCGAAGGCCTTGGGGTCGCGGGCCCAGCGCTGCCGGGCCCGGTCTTCGGGGCAGATGACTTCGGAGGTCGGCAGGCGCGAGGTGAGGAAGTCGAGGGCGACGAGGTGGGTGCCGGCGATGTGGGGGATCCAGTTGGGCTGCTTGAAGAGGTCGGCGCCGCGGTCGCCGCGGCGGCGGATGATGTCGACGGCCTGATCGGCGCAGGCCTCGAGGTCATCGCCGTGGTGGTCGTTGAGGTCGGGGAACTCGGAAGAGCGGGTGTTCTGGTTCCAGCTGAAGCTGTAGATGATGTCGTTGAAGGTGGCGGCGTAAGTGCCGAGGGTCTGGCCCATGGAGCGCATGTTGCTGGTGCAGGCGGCGAGCCGTCCGGCCCGGCGGGCCGAGCCGAGGGCGGGGAGGAGGACGGCGAGCAGCAGCGCGATGATCGCGATGACGACGAGGACTTCGATGAGGGTGAACCCCCGAAACGCGAGCCCGGGGGATTTCCGCCCCCGGAAGTTCGGCGACCGGAAGGCCCGTCCGCGGGCGAGCTGCCTCGGCATGAAATCGACCTCCCCGAGAGATCGGGCCCGCCGGCCCGGCGCGACCGGCCGGGATTAGAACGCTTCGAAAGGGGGCCCGAGCGGCCCTAGTATGCGGCAAGTCGGGCCTCGCCGCGTCGGTGAAACCACCGGGGGTGTGGAAGGGGGCGGGAGTGAAGGCGTTCAGGGATGTGGATCGCCGGATCGCGGGGTGGATGCAGGCCCACGGGATCCAGGCGCTGCGGGTGTCGCTGGCCGTGGTGTTCATCTGGTTCGGGGTGCTCAAGCCAATGAATCTGAGCCCGGCGAGCCAGTTGGTGGCACGGACGGTGTACTGGGTGGATCCCAAGTGGTTTGTGCCGTTCCTGGGGTGGTGGGAAGTGCTGATCGGGGTGTGCCTGCTGGTGAGGCCGCTGGTCCGGGTGGCGATCCTGCTGCTGCTGCTGCAGATGCCGGGGACGATCCTGCCCTTGTTCATCGTGCCGGATGCGTGCTGGGTGCGGATTCCGTACGCGCCGACGCTGGAGGGTCAGTACATCATCAAGAACCTGGTGCTGATCAGCGCTGCGCTGGTGGTGGGCGGGACGGTGCGGGAGCGGTCGCGTCCGAGCCGGCGGTTGTGACGGGCCGGGGAGATCAACAACCCGGGTGACGCGACGGCGGGTGAGTCAAGAACGCGCGGAACCGCGCGGGGAGACCTCGCGTAGAGTTTCGTGTCCGGTTGAGATCCGACATTCTGGATTCTGCTGATTGCGGCATGTTCTGGTTCGCTTCTCTTCTCATCTGAACAGGGTCAGCTCGGAGCGCGGACGAAGCTCTTTCGCACTCATTGACCGCCTCCTCGGTCGCGCCTGAGTGAGCCCTGATGAACAACCTGGATTTCCGGCGATGCGCGGCCACGTGCCGCGTGGTGTGGTACGTGCCGCGCATCGCCGGTGTCTTGCCGGGCCGGCCCGGCGTGCAATGTCGTGAGCGTGCTGAACGTCAACGGTGTTGCGGCGTTGAGGCCGGTTGTGCGGAGGGCGGCCGCGCCCGTTTCCGGGCGAGCGCGGGCCGGGCTCTCCGGGGTGGAGAAACCGGCGCTGGGGGCGACCCGAGCGCCGGCATTGCGGCCCGGCGTGAAGGGCCGGAGTCTTGGACTGGGCGGTGTGCGGCGCGGGACGGCAGGCCCGGCGTCCGCGGGGCAAGGAGGTCGAGGGCATGAAGTTCAACACCCAGGAGGCCCGGGCGCTTGGGGAAGCGTTGACCGCGCTGGAGCGTGGGGATGGGCGGGCGTTCGATGATCGGCTGTGGCTGGGGTTCGGGGATCTGTGCGGGCCGGTGTTCGAGCGGCTGGCGCGGGGGAAGTACATCGTGGCGTCGCAGGAGGGCGTGATGGCGACGCGGATCACGGAGCGCGGGCGGGCGCTGTTGGAACGGATCGGGCAGCAGGGTCTCGCGACGGGGTGAGGAGAGAGTGCGAGGCATCTTTCGTCCGGTGCCCCGGCGAAGTCCGGTGTGTGTGCAGCGCCGGCGCCAGCGGGGCTCTGTCCCGGACGAAGGAGGGGCGCGGGCCGGCGAGAGATCGCCGGGCCCGCGATTGGGCGCGGGGCGGGGGGGTGGCGGGCGGCCCGGGGCGGGTACGCTAGCGGCATGCCGATGCTGACCGCCGATGAATGCCGCGTGCTGGGGGTGCTGATCGAGAAGGCGCAGACGACGCCCGCGCAGTACCCGATGTCGCTGAACGCCCTGACGGCCGGCGCCAACCAGAAGAACAACCGCGATCCGGTGACCGAACTGAGCGAGGAGCGGGTCTTTGACGCCGTCGATTCGCTGCGGCGCAAGGGGCTGGTCCGCGAAGTGATGCTCTCTGGCTCGCGGGTCTCCAAATTCAAGCACGAGGTCCGCGAGCGCTTCGCGGTGTCGCTGGAGGAGATGGTGATCCTGGCGGAGCTGTGGCTGCGCGGGCCGCAGTCGGCGGGGGAGCTGCGCGGGCGGGCCTCGCGCATGCACACGCTGGGGTCGGTGGAGGATGTGCAGCGGGTGCTGGAGGGGATGAAGGCGCCGCGGGAGTCGGTGGGCGGGCCGATGGTGGAGGATGTGCCGCCGGGCCCGGGCGAGCGGGCCCACCGGTATGCGCAGGTCATCTGCCCGGGGCTGCATCCGCTGCATGCCGGGCCCGGCGCGGCTCCGGCGGGCGAGGGCGCGGTGGAAGCGATGAAGGGCGGGGCGGGCTCGCTGGAGTCGCGGGTGCGCGGGCTGGAGGACGAGGTGGCGGAGCTGAGGGCGCAGGTGGCGGGGCTGGCGGCCCGGCTGGAGCGGGCCGCGGGTTCCGCCTGAGGGTGGCTGGTTGAAAAAAACACGCTCCGGAGCGCGGGGCTCCGGAGCGCGAGCGGGCGGAAAGCCCTTGAGCGGGCCCGGCGTGTTGTTACGCGCGCCGGGCCCGGGTGTCATTCGATGTCAGCGGGCATCACCGGGTGGTGGAGCTGGACTGGCCCGTGCGGCCGGCGGCGCTGCCGGACTGGCTCGAGCCGAGGTTGGACTTGGATTCGGAGTAGCCCTCCGACTTTGAGCCGAAGCTCGAGGAGCCGGAAGAGCCGGATGAACCCGAGGAGCCGGAAGTTCCGCCGGAGCCCTGCTCGCGCTGGACGCGGAGCTGGTTGGTGACTTCGTTGACGCCGAGGATCGACTCGGCGACCTGCTCAGCGCGGAACTTCTCAGCGCGGTTGGAGACGGTGCCGGTGAGGGTGACCTCGCCGCTCTTGACCTGGACTTCGATGTCGCTGGGGTCGAGGTCGTAGGCATCCATCAGGCGGTCGTTGACCTCTTCCTTGATGCGGTCATCGGAGCGGGTGTAGCCCTTGGGGGTCTTGTTGCGGCGCTGGGACATCATGCCGCCGCCCCAGCCACCGGAGCCGCTGGAGGCGCCGGTGCTGCCGAAGCTGCCGTACGCCTGCGAGCCGTAGCCCGCGCTGCCCTGGCCGTAGCTGCTCTGGCCGTAGCCACCAGAGGAGCCCTGGCCCGGCGTGCGGCCGTAGGAGCCGCCGCCGTAGCTGGACTGGCCATAGCCGGACTGGCCGTAGCCGGACTGGCCGTAGCCGCCGTATCCGCCGCGGGAGGACTGGCTGCGCTGGGTGTAGTCCTCATCGGAATAGCCCTGCTCGGAGCCGCCCTGGTATGCGCCGGACTGGCCGTAGCCGCCGTAGCCGGAGCTACCGTAGCCGCCGCCGGACTGATACCCGCCGGACTGATACCCGCCGGACTGATACCCGCCGGACTGATACCCGCCGGACTGGCTGCCGCGCTGGCCCGCGCCGACGCTGCCGTAGCTGCCGTAGTTGCCCTGGCCATAGCCCGACTGGCCGTAGCCCTGCTGGCCGTAGCCCTGCTGGCCGTAACCCTGCTGGCCGTAACTGGCGCCGCCGCCGAAGTTGCCCTGGCCGTAACCGGACTGGCCGTAACCGGACTGGCCGTAACCGGACTGGCCATAGCCGGAGCCGCCGCCGTAGTTGCCCTGGCCGTAGCCGGTGCCGCTGTATCCGCCGTAGGTGCTCTGGCCCGACTGGCCGTAGCCGGACTGTCCATAGCCGGACTGTCCATAGCCGGGCTGGCCTGAGCCGCCGCGGTCGTAGCCGCCTTCGCGGCCGCCGTTCCAGACGCCCTGCTCGTGCGGGTATCCGCCGGGCGGGGTGTGGGCGGGGAAGTTCTGCTGACCGCCGCGCCACTGGTTCAGCTGGCCGCTCTGGCCGCGGTTCCAGTCGTAGCCGCCGTCGGTGTTGCGGACATCATCGCGCCAGTCCTGGCGGATGGGGGTGGGGTACGGGGTGCCGAAGTTCTGGTGGCCTTGCATGGTCATCTCCGGGGGTTGGAGGTGCTGGGCGGCGTGCCGGGGGACTCATCCGCCGGTCGCCGCTTTCTCCAAGTTGCCGGATGTCCTGAGGGTCTGGTGAGGCCCTGCTGAATCGGGTTTCATGAAATCAGCGCGGCCCGGTTACAGCACGAAGATGGCCCAGTGGAGGACCAGGATCGGCAGCAGGATCGCCGTGGCGAGGCCGAGGTAGGCGAAGAAGGAGGGCATGCGGACGCCGGCGGCGTCGGCGATGGCCTTGACCATGAAGTTGGGCCCGTTGCCGATGTAGGTCATGGCGCCGAAGAAGACAGCGCCGGTGGAGATGGCGTACAGCAGGCGGACGCCCGCGGGGGTGGCGAGGAAGGCGGCGATGGTGTCGCGGTTGAGGTCCTCGGGGGCGAGGGCGGCCTGGAGGAAGTTGACGTAGGTGGGGGCGTTGTCGAGGAAGGCGGAGAGGGCGCCGGTGGCGTAGTAGAACTTGGTGGGGGAGTCGAGGCCGAGGCTGGAGGCGTTGGCGGAGAGGTAGGCCAGGGCCGGGGCCATGGTGAAGAAGATGCCGAGGAAGAGGAGGCCGACCTCCTTCACCGGGCCGAAGTCAAAGTCGTTGGCCTGGTGGATGTCCTTGGGGGACATGAAGTACGCGGCGGCGGCGATGAGGATCTGGAAGGTGGCGCCGACGGGGATGTCCTCGATGTGGGCGTACTTCTTGAGGGCGGGGTCGATGAAGACGCCCGCGATCATGAGGGCGAGGAAGACCAGGCCCGCGGCGCCGCGGATGGCCAGGCCCGGTCGGGGGGCGTGGATCTCGGCGGCGGCGAGGGCGGCGGCCTCGGGTTCGTGCGTGACGGGCGCGGCCCGGCCCGGCGTCCACATGCCGATGCGGGAATCGATGATGAAGAAGACGGCGGTGAGGGCGCCGACGACCAGGGCCCAGTCCTGCCAGAAGTGCTGGAGGGTCCAGAAGAACGGGACGCCGCGGAGGAAGCCGAGGTAGAGGGGGGGATCGCCGATGGGGGTGAGGCAGCCGCCGCAGTTGGAGACGATGAAGATGAAGAAGACGATGTGAATGGGCCGGAGGCGGCCCTTGTTGATGCGCATGAAGGGGCGGATGAGCAGCATGGAAGCGCCGGTGGTGCCGACGAGGTTGGCGAGGGCTGCGCCGGCGATGAGGATGATCGAGTTGATGACGGGCCCGCCGCGGCCGCGGACATCGACCAGGATGCCGCCCGACACGACGTACAGGCCGCCGACGAGCGCGATGAAGGCGTAGTACTCGAGGGCCGAGTGCAGCATTTTGTACTGGCCGTAGGTCAGGCCGTGGTGGTAGCCGGGCCTGCCGAAGGCGACGAGGTAGTACGCCAGCGAGAGGCCGCCGAGGAAGAAGGCGAAGTCGGGGTAGTGGCGGTGCCAGAAGCGCAGGTTGATGAAGGGCATCACCGCGATGCTGATGAGCAGCAGCGCGAACGGGAGCACCTGCGGCCAGAAGATGAGCGGGGCCTTGGCGTCCGGGGTGTAGAAGGCGGGGAAGAGCAGCGCCAGCCCGGCGCCGCCGGCGAGGCCGGCGAGCGCGGTGGCGATCCAGCAGCGCGGGCCGTGGAAGCCGGGCCCGTGCGTGGCGTGGTCGTCACTCATGCGAAGCTCCGGGTCGGCGCAGGATGGCCCGCAGGGCGAGGGAGGCGAAGGCGACAAGGAGGATTCCCGAGAGGTTGGCGGCGTAGTCATCGAGGGCCGCGACGCGGCGGATGAAGGGGATGAGCTGCAGCGATTCATCGATCGCGGCGTAGATGGCGGCGGTGAGGGTGCTGAGGGCGATGTTGCGGGTGGAGAGGCGCGGGCCGAAGCGTCCGCAGGCGATGAGGAGGGCGTTCCAGGTGCCGAAGACGGCGATGTGCACGATGAGGTCGGGCCGGCCCGGGCCGGGGACGACCAGCTTGGGCCAGTGCGTCATCATGAACTGGAAGCCGACGTAGCCGCCGAAGAGGAACGCGAGGGTGCGTGCGGCGGCGGACGGGCGGCCCGGGCCCGGTGTCAAGCGGTGGCCCTCTGCGCGGGGGGCGCGGAAGAGGAGGCGGCGTTGACGCGGACCTTGACCTCGGGGTCGGGCGGTTCGGCCCGTCGGGCCAGAAGGGCATCCCATTCCTTGAGGAGGACGGTGGCCAGGGCGCGGTAGTCATCGGCGCCGGAGGCGGCGGGGGCGTAGTCGAAGATGGTCTTGCCGAAGCTGGGGCACTCGGCGAGCTTGATGTTGCGGCGGACGGGCGGGCGGAAGACGCGGGCGTAGCGCCAGGGGGAATCGTGCTCGCGCTGGGCGTCGAAGAAGGCGTCGAGATCGGCGACGACCTCGCGGGTGTGGGTGCTGGAAGCGTCGTGCATGCAGAGGATGACGCCGGTGACGCGGAGGCGGGGGTTGACGGCCTGGGAGACGGCCCGGACGGTCTCGAGGAGCTTGCCGACGCCCTGCAGGGCAAGGAAGTGGGCCTGCATGGGGATGAGGACCTCGCGTGCGGCGGCGAGGCCGTTGATGGTGAGCAGGCCGAGGGAGGGCGGGGAGTCGAGGAGGACGAACTCGTAGCGGTCGCCGAGGCGGTTGAGCGCGGTCTCGAGGCGGCGCTGGCGGTCGGGGGCATCGGGGGGGAGCTGGGCGAGCTCGGTCTCGGCGCCGGCGAGGTCGGTCTGGCTGGGGATGAGGGAGAGGTTGGGGAGGATCTCGCGGGTGACGGTCGCGGGGTCGGCGTCGGTGTCGAGGAGCAGGTCGTAGACGGAGTGCTCGATCGACTGGGGATCGACGCCGAGGTGGAGCGTGGCGTGGGCCTGGGGGTCGAGGTCGACCAGCAGTGTGCGGCGGCCCGCGAGGGCGAGCGCGGCGGCGAGGTTCACGGTGGTGGTGGTCTTGCCGACGCCGCCCTTCTGGTTCATGAGCGCGATTCGGCGGGTGGGTCGGGCGGCGGGGGCAGAGGCTGAGGGGGCGGGCGATGCGGACATGGGCGGAGTATACGAAGACGGGGAGGCCGGTTCGGCGGCCGGGCCCGGCGGGTGCGCGAGCTGGATGCGGGATCAGCGGGGCTCGGCGGGTGTGGCGGCGGCGATGGCCGGGTGGGCCGGGGGCACTTCGGCGGCGGGCGGATCGGCGTGGATGGGGGTGATGGGGGGCGCGGCGATGAGCGGGGCGGCGCCGGGGGTTCCCGCGCGGCCCGCATCGAAGGCGGCGGCCTCGGATTCGATCTGCTTGCGGCGGGCGCTCTTGAAGGCGGTGACGCCGATGTAGCTGGCGAAGATGAAGGCCAGGACGTAGATGACGCGGGCCCGGCCCGTGGAGAGCAGGACGCCGAGGGTGGCGAAGGCGCCGGAGATGACGTAGAGGGAGAGGACAGCGCCCTTGACGCCCAAGGCGCGCTTGAGGATGTGGTGGAGGTGCTGGTCGTCGGCGGAGGAGATGGACTTGCCGGCCATCTTGCGTCGGACGATCGCCAGGACGGTGTCGATCATGGGGAGGGCGTAGACGATCAGCCCGGCGATGACGAGCTGGGTCTTGCCGGTGTCGCCCATCATCAGGATGATGACGATGGTGGAGAAGCCCAGGAGCAGCGAGCCGCAGTCGCCCAGGAATATGGTGGCGGGGTTGAAGTTGTGGGGGAGGAAGCCGAGGCACGCGCCCAGCACGGCCATGCAGAGGATGATGCGCTGGGCATCGCGCGGGCCATCATCGAGGGCGGCGAGGCCGAGGGCGAGGATGAGCAGGCCGACGTTGGTGATGGCGGTGGTGCCGGTGAGGAGCCCATCCAGCCCGTCGATGAGGTTGGAGGCGTTGCAGGCCCCGAGCACGAAGATGGCGATGATGGCGGTGCCGGTCCAGTAGACGATGTCGATGGGGATCGAGTCGAAGGCGAGCGGGCCGAGGTGGAGGGAGAAGGGGATGTTGTAGATGAGATCGGGGTTGCCGAAGAGCTCACCGATCGGGCCCAGCACGCCCTTGGCGACCTTGACGCCGACATCGTCGATGGCGAGGGCGGCGGCGGCGAGGAGCTGGCCGCCGACCTTGAGGCGGGGGGAGATGCCCATCACATCGTCGATGAGGCCGATGACCATGATGACGGTCATGCCCAGGAGGATCGAGAGGGGCACCATGGCGTGCACAGCGCCGTCGACGAGGTTTTTGGGGCTGGAGGGGTGGAAGTTGATGAGGTTCCTGGTGGGCTCGAAGTCGATGAGCTCGGCGGTGCGGGTGGCGACGAAGCTGAAGAGGACGCCGGCCATGATGCCCAGGTATACCGCGACGCCGCCCAGGTAGGCGATGGGCATGCGGTGGACCTTGCGGGGGTCGCTGGGGCGGTCGATGATGCCGTTCCTGACGGCCAGGCGCCGCATGATGGGCGTCGCCGCCAGCGTGATGATGAAGGCGACGATGAGCACACCCACGTAGCCGTGGAAGATGCCCAGGCGGGTGACGGGGGGCGTGACTTCGCCGGCGCGGGCCAGCTCGGCGAGCTGCTTCTGGTCGGCGGCCAGGTCCGTGATGCGGGCGCCCAGCTCGTCGATGCGCCGGGCGACGTCGGAGGCCACGGACTGGGCGAGGATGGTCGGGAAGCCGAAGCTCACGTCTTACCTCATCTCCGCCGCCAGGTCGCGGATCGTCTCCTCGAGCCCGCGGCGGGGTTCGAACCCGATCGCCGAACGGATGCGGGCCAGGTCGGGCCGGCGCTGCTTGAGGTCCTCGAAACCCGCCGGGTAGGCCTCACTGTAGGGGATGAGCCGCCGGGCCGAGCGCGAGCCGAGCGTGGCGATCACCAGGTCGGCCAACTCGGCGATGGAGATGGCGCGGTCGGAGCCGATGTTGTAGACCTGGCCGCGGGCGGCGGGGGTCGCCAGCAGGCGCGGGAGCGCATCGGCGACATCGCGCACATCGCAGAAGCAGCGCGACTGGGCGCCATCTCCGTAGACCTCGAGGGGCTCGCCGCGGAGGGCGGCCCGGACGAAGCGGGGGAGGACCATGCCGTAGTCGCCGACCTGGCGCGGGCCGACGGTGTTGAAGAGTCGGACGACGACGACGGGCAGCCCGCGCTGGCGGTGGTAGGCCAGGGCGAGGAACTCATCGATCGCCTTGCTGCAGGCGTAGGACCAGCGGGTGACGGTGGTAGGCCCGTACACGACATCGTCGGACTCGGCGAAGGGGCTGCGGGCGGACTTGCCGTAGACCTCGGAGCTGGAGGTGATGAGGGTGGGGACGCCCGAAGCGGTCGGCCCGTGGGAGGCGGCGAAGCGGAGGAGGGCGGAGGTCTGCTCGATGTTGGTCTCGATGCCGCCGATGGGGTCATCCATGACGAGCTTGACGCCGACGGCGGCGGCGAGGTGGTAGATCTCATCGAAGACTTCGCCCTTGCCGAAGGCGGCGAGGGCATCGCGGAGGTCGGCCTCGATGAAGCGGAGGCGGGGCGCATCGGGGTCGAGGTTGGCCCGGCGGCCCGTCGAGAGGTTGTCCACGACCGTGACGTGGTCACCGCGTTCGAGGAGGCGCTGGACGAGGTGCGAACCGACGAAACCGGCGCCCCCTGTGACCAGGGAGCGCCGTGGATGGGCGGGGTGGGCGGCCGGGCCGCGGCCCGTGGACGGGCTGGGGGATGTGGTGGTCACACCTGCTCGGTCTTCTCGTCCTTGGCGGCCTTGGCGACGGCCTTGCGTGAGGCCTTGTCGGCCTTGGCGGAGGCCTTGTCGGCGCGGGCCTGGCCGCCCGAGACCTCGTTCTGGTACTCGTGGCTGGCCTTGATGTTGCCGCGGAGGTAGCCGCCGGCGGCGGACTTGACGGCGTTGACGAGGACACCCATGAACTCGCTGTGGGTGTCGCTGAGCTCGTTGCGGAGGCGGGCGACCATGCCGCGCTTCTCGGAGAAGGCCTTGACGACGAGCATGGAGGCGTCGCAGCGGTTGGCGATGGCGAAGCCGTCGCCGGCGACGACGGCCGGGGCGCAGTCGAGGAGGATGAGGTCGTAGCGGCTCTTGACATCCTCGAGGAGCTGACGCATGCCGTCGGTGGAGAGGCGTTCGAAGACGCGGTCGGCCCGGCTGCCGGCGGTGAGGACATCGAGGCGGGGCTCGGCGGTGGTCTGGACGGCCTGGGCGAGCTGGGTGCGGCCGGCGAGGACATCGGCGAGGCCCGGCGTTTCCTGGATGCCGAAGGTGCGGTGGACGGCCGGGCGGCGGAAGTTGGCGTCGATGATGAGGACCTTGCGGTCGGTGGCGGCGGCGGCGAAGGCGAGGTTGACGACGGTGGTGGTGGAGCCGGAGCCGGGGAGACCGGCGAGGACCAGGAGGGTCTTGTGGCCGGCCTGGTCGAGGCGCTTGAGGAGGGAGCCGCGGAGCTGGCGGAAGCTCTCGGCGACGACGCCCTTGGAGCGGTCGCGGAAGGCGGTCTCGACGGCGCCGGCGCCGGCGGGGTCCTCGGCGGCGTCGGGGACGATGCCCAGGACGCGGGCCCGGGGGATGAGGGCGACATCGGAGGGGCCCTTGACGCGCTGGTCGAGGACTTCACGCAGGACGACGAGGCCGCCGACGAGGCCGGTGATGAGCAGCATGCCGGCGGGGAGCATGATGGCGAGCTTGGGGAAGGCCAGCTCCTCGGGGACGCGCTCGCGGGAGATGTCGACGACGCGGATGACGGAGGGGAGGCGGGCGAGGTTCTTGATGCTGTTGAGGGCGGTGGTGTTCTCGCTGCGGCTCTGGATCATGCGCTCGATGTTGAGGTCGATGTCGCGGATCTGGGCGGTGATGCGGGCGAGGTCGCTGAGGCGCTTCTTGTAGGTGTCGGCCTCTTCCTTGAGGGACTTCTCCTGGGCGTCGAGGGTCTGCATGCCCTTGTCGAACTGGTCGAGCATGGCGTCGAAGGTCTTCTGGAGGACCTCGGCGGTGACGACGGATTCCTTCTGCTTGTAGCCCTCGATGGCGGCCTTGGTGTTGCGCACATCGCGGTGCTCATCGGTGAAGCCCTGGGCCCGGAGGGTGAGCAGGTCGGCCTCGAGGGCGCTGATGGTGGCCCGGATGTTGGTGAGGAGGGGGTCGCGGTCGGCGAGCTCGATCATCTGGGGGGAGTAGGTGATGCCGGACTTGGGGTTGAGCTGCTCATCGCGCATGGACTTGAGCTGGACCTCGATCTGCTTCTTGGCGAGCTGGATCTCGGCGAGGCTCTGGTTGACGAGGGAGAGGGACTGGGCGGACTCGCTGTTCTGGCGCTCGAGGGTGTCGACGCCGTTCTCCTCGATGATGGTGCGGCGCTTGGCCTGCTCGGAGGTGATGGCGGCGTCGGTCTCGGCGATGGAGCGGGCGATGGCGTCCTGCTGCGGGCCCGACTCGGTCTGGGCCCGGCGGTTGAGCTGCTCCATGTAGGTTTCGCGGACGAGCTTGACGATGCCGGTGGCGGCGGCGGCGTTGGTCCAGGTCATGGAGAGTTCGAGGAGGCGGGTCTGGCTGAGGGCGCGGGCCGAGACCTGCTTGCGGAGCTTGGCGACGGCGGTGGAGACGTCGATCTTGCCGTTCTTGGTGAACTGGGCGGCCCACGGCCCGGCCTCGCGGATGAAGTTGGGGTCCTCGATGGCCTTGCGCAGGATCTGGTCCGAGGTCATGATCTTGACCTGGGTGGCCATGAAGCGTTCGAGCTCTTCCTGGGCCTGGCCATCGGCGGAGCCGGTGGGCTTGAGGATGTCGGTCTGGGGGGAGTAGCACTCGAAGATGGCGTAGGGCCTGTAGAGGGGGTAGAGCTGGAGGCAGACGATGTGGGCCACGAAGCCGACGAGGATGCCGGCGAAGGCGGCGGCGGCGAGCAGCCACTTGTACTTCTTGAGCAGCTTGATGGGGTCGATCGCCACCATGGGGAGGCCGCCCGCGGGCGCGGCGGCCGGCTGGGCCGGCTGTCGGACGGGCAGGGCGGAGGCGGCGGTGGTGGGGATGCTGGTCATGCGGTCTTCCTTGGCGTGCTCGGCGGCGGGCCTGTCGGAGAGTCGGAGTGGGGGGCAGCCGGATGTACGGCCCCCCGGGTGGGCGGGTTCGGAACTGATGTCGGGGACCCGACCGGGCTCCGTACCGCCCGAGTCGTGGGCCGACCCTCTTGTTTTCGGCCCGACCTAGCGGGCCAGTGAACTGATCCGTCGGCGAAGGTCATCAACGTCGTTGCGATAGTTGGTCAGGGTCTGGTTGACCCGGATGAGGTCATCGAGCTGGTCGGCGATCTTGGCGGCCTCGGGCCCGCGCTTCTGGAGGACGCGGAGGTCGCCCAGGTGGAGGAGGGCCGAGACGCGGGACTTGGTGGAGCTGGCGTTGGCGACGGCCTTGGTGAGGGCGCCATCGGCCTCGGCGAGCTTTCCGGCCTGCATGAGGCAGACACCGTAGGTGTCCTGGGCATCCCCGTTATTGGGGACGATGCGGACCGCGGTCTGGGCGAAGGGGATGGCCTCGGCGGGCTGCTTGAGGTGGAAGGCCATGGTGTAGGCGAGGTTGTTGTTCATTTCCCAGTCATCGGGGAAGCGGGCGATGCCCGCGCGGTAGGCATCGGCGGCCTTGTCGTACTCGGCGGCGCTGTAGAAGGTGGAGCCGCGGAGGCGCATCGACAGGAGGGCGACGGGCTGCTGCTGGCCGCGTTCGATGACCTGCTCGAGGATTTCGAGGCCCTGGGTGCGGGTGGCGGTGTCATCGCAGAGGAGCCCGGCCCGGAAGAACTGCATCCAATCGGGGTGGACGCCGGCCTTGGTGGCGGCCTCGAGGAAGCGGAGGAGGTACTGGGGGCGGGCCTCGACGCGGCGGAGGTCGCCGTACCAGGCGAGGATGAACTCGGGGCGGTCGGCGGGGATGAGCTTGACGGAGGCCTGGGCATCGGCGAGGGCGGCCTCGGCCTGGCCGCGCTTGGCGAGGAGCTTGGCGCGGGACATGAGCAGGGCCGGGTCCCTGTCGACATCGGCCTGGACGGCTTTGTCTTTGAGGATGTCGGCGGCGCCGTTGAGGTTGGGGGTGTCGCGGTTGAGCTGGGACTCCAGGAGGCGGAGCGTGATCTGGGAGGTCTTGTTGAGGTCCCAGGCGGCGCGGTAGTAGGCCTCGGCGCGGTCCATCTGGCCCTCGGCCCGGAAGATGTCGCCGAAGGCGATGAGGAGGTTGAGGTCGTTGGGGCGTCGGCGGAGGGCCTCGGTGGCGACATCCTGGGCCTCGACGGCGCGGCCGCGGCGGATGAGCTCGGACATGAGCATGCCGCGGATCTCGTCGAGGGTGGGGTTGGTCTTGATGGCCTCGCGGAGGTCGGTGATGGCCTCCTCGTAGCGGTCGAGCTTGACGTAGAGGGCGGCGCGGAGCTTGAGGGCCTGCCAGGAGCCGGGGCGGAGCTTGAGGGCGGCGTCGAGGTCGGCGAGGACGTTCTGGACCATCTCGGGCTGTTCGATGTAGACCTGGGCCCGCTTCATGTAGGTGAGGGGCTCGGTGGGGAAGTTGGAGACGGCCTTGTCGTAGGTGTCGTGGGCGCGCTGGCGGAAGGTCTGGGCCTTGGCGGCGTCGCCGGCCTTGGCGGCGGCCTCGCCGATGCCGCGGAGGGCATCGGCGTGGAGCATCATGGCGATGGGGTCTTCGTTGACGCGGGCGCCCATGCCGGCGATGAGCTTCTCGGCCTGCTCGGGCTGGTCGGTGACGAGGAGGATCTCGGTGAGGCGCTTGGCGTAGGTCAGGTCCTTGTCGTCGGCGCCGCCGTCGAGGATGCGCTGGTAGACGGGGATGGACTCGGCCTTGCGGTCCTGCCGGGCCAGGTTGTCGGCGATGGCCTTGTCGGCCTCCATGAGCTTGGGGTCCTGGTACTTGCGGCCGGCGTCGATGTACTTGAACCCGTCCTCGGGGAGGCCGCGGGCGATGAAGAACTGGCCGAAGGTGATGTAGGGGGCGGCGGAGCGCTTGGACTCCTCGGTCTTGTCGAGGAAGGTGTCGACGACCTTGCGCATGCCGGCGGCGTCGCCCTGGTCGGCGTACCAGCGGGCGTCGAGGCTCGCCCATTCCTGGTCGTCGGCCTTGGCCCGGGCGGCGTCGATCAAGGTGCGGGCCGCGGGCATGCGGCGCTTGTCCATGTAGAGGGAGGCGAGGTAGAGCTTGTTCTTGAAGTCGTCGGGCTTGCGCGTGGCGATCTGCTCGCGCATCTTGATGGCCCAGTCCTTGTCGCCGGTGGAGGCGTTGCTCTCGAGGACGAGGCGGAGCTCGATGAAGCGTTCGTTGGAGCCGGCGTAGCGGTCGTATTCGCGGGCCTTGCGGAGGGCCTCGTCCATCTGGCCCGACTGGGCGAGGGAGAGGATGTACTCGTAGATGGCGGAGATGTCGGTGGGGCGGAGCTCGACGGCCTTGCGGTAGGACTCGGAGGCGTCGGCGACGCGGCCGGCCTGGGTCTGGAGGGAGCCCAGGAGGCGCCAGGTCTCGACGTTGGCGGAGCCGCGCTGGGTGGCCTGCTGGAGGAGGGAGATGCCTTCCTCGAGGCGGCCCTGAAGGACGGCGACGCGGGCGCGGAAGGTGAGGCCCTGCTCGCGGTCGGCGTTGGAGGCGACGGCCTGGTCGGCGAGCTGGCGGGCCTTCTCGACATCCTTGGCCTGCAGGGCGCGGATGAACTGGACCTCGATGACGCGTGGGTCGTTCGGGGCGAGGCGGACGGCCTCGGCGACCTGGGCGTCGGCCTCGGCCTGCTTGCTGTAGGTCGAGTAGATGCCGTAGCGCTGGAGGGCGGTCTCGAGGGGCGGGAGTCCGAGGAGGTCGAGGTACTGGAGCTTGCCGAGCATGGGGTCGGGCTGGCCGACGATGACCTCGAGCTGCTGGATGTCCTTGTCGTCGGGCTTGAGCTGGCGGCCCTTGCGGATGATGGCGAGGGCGGCGTCGCGGTTGTCGGAGTCGAGCATCTTGACGACGATGGGGCGGACGAAGCGGGTGTCGTTGGTCTTCTCGAAGCCCTCGATGAGGACGTTGAGGGCGCGCTCGGGGTTGGGGGTGATGCCCTGCTTCTCATCGCCGCGGGCGAAGCGGTCGGACTGGATGAGGGCGTTGATGACGGGGTCATCGACGGAGGTGCCCTTGACGATGGCGGTGAGGCTGTCGATCTTCTTCTTGAGGTTCTCATCCTGGCGGATGGCGTAGGCGGAGTTCCAGAGCTCGAGGGTTTCCTCGCGGCGCTCCTGCAGGATCAGCAGGTCGCCGCGCATGACGAGGCCGTCGTAGAAGTCGGGGCGGATTTCGAGGAGCTTGGTGAGGGTGGAGTCGGCCAGGCCCGGCTGCTCGAGGCGCATGGCGGTCTGGGCCAGGAGCCAGAGGGCGTCGGGGTTGCTGTCGCGGGTGTCCTGGTTGTAGCTGGTGATGAGGCGCTGGCACTGGGCGTAGTCGGCCTGGGCGTAGGCGAGCTGGGCGTCGACGAAGCGGACTTCCTTGGACTCTTCGGGGATGCGGAGGGCGAGCTTCTGGCGGTACTCCTTGGCCTTCTTGAGCTCGGCATCGCGCTCCTCCGGGGCGGCCAGGGCCCAGATCTTGATCTGGGCGAGGCAGAGCTGGTAGGAGGCGTCGAGCTTCTGAGCGAAGAGCTTGGCGCCGTCGTAGCTGACGGGCTTCTGGGGGAGGTCGAGGACGGCCTGGTACTGGGTGATGGCGGCCTTGAAGTCCTGGCGGTTGTTGAGGAGGGCGGCGACGAGCATCATGAAGTCGGCGTCGCCCGGGCGGCCCTTGAGGGCGAAGGAGGCGATCTCCTCGGTGCGGCGGAGGCGGGAGGCGGGGTCGATGGTGGACTCGACCGCCTGGAAGCGGAGGACTTCCATGATGTTGATCTTCGCGGGGTCGTAGGCCTTCATGACATCCGCGAGCTTGTCGAGGTCGGGGATGAGGGTGGCGAGCTGGCCGCGGATCTGCTCGGTGACCTTGGTGCGGCCCTGGATGGTGAGGCCCTCGGCCTGCTTCATCTGGTTGACGGCCTGGAGGCGGAAGACTTCCATGCGGCGGCGGAGGCTGCTGAGGTAGCCGGCCATGTTGCCGGGGTTGGCGGCGAGGAAGGCCTCGGCGACCTGGTCGGCCTGCTTGCTGAGCTGATCGGCCTCGGCGACGCGTTCGGCCTTGCGGGCGGCGATGGCCTGGACGTGGTGCCAGTCCTCGAGGGCCAGGGCGCTCTCGGCGTCGGTGGGGTCGGCCTTGAGGGCGGCCTCGAGGTCGGCCTTGGCCAGGGCGCGGTTCTGGTCGTCGGCCTGGTCGGGGGCCTCGGCCATGATGCGGACGAGGGTCTGGCCGCGGTAGCGGCGGAGCACGGCCCAGTTGTCCTGGGTCTCGGGCACTTCCTCGAAGTACTTGAGGGTGTCGTTGACCTCGCCGAGGAGGCGCTGGTTCGACTGGATGTCGAAGGCGCCCTGGGAGATCGAGCGGGAGTAGGTGTCGAGGTACTCGCGGTGGGCGGCGACGTTGGTGCGCTGCACGACGGCGAGCTGGCGGACGAGGTTGACGTAGTTGCCGTACTCGGTGCTGAACTCGCTCTCGGTCTCGGGCTTGAGCTGCTCGAGGGCTTTCTTCCACTTGGTGAGCCACTCGACGTTGGTCTGCTCCTTGTTGACGGCCTTGGCGTAGAGCTTCTCGGCGGCCTTGAAGTTGCCCTCGTCGAACTTCTTGTCGCCCAGCTGGATGTTCTGCTCGGGGGAGCGCTTGACGACGAAGAAGTACGCGCCGGCCATGCCCACGAAGCCGAGCACGAGCACGGTCACCAGGATCACGACGAACTTCACATTGACTCGGGAAGCAGCCATCCTCGACCTCCGCCATCGCCGGGATCGTCCCCGGGGGTTCTGTCCGTTCCGCGGCCCGGCCCGGTGCATCCGGGCCCGCCGTTGTCCGATCCGTGCGCCCGGCCCGCGCGGGCCCGGCGGTGCTTTGCGCCGCGCGTCAGCCGCGGCCCTCGCCGGTCCCGGGGCGCCGGGGGTTGTCGGCGGGGTACATCCCCTGCTGGACCTCCACCCAGTCGGGGACGCAGCGCATGATTTCGCCGTAGAGGTCATCGAGCAGGCTGGCGGCGAGCCGGGCCAGCTCTTCGGGGGTCTCGCCGCCCGCGGTGTTGAACTGCACCTTCAGGTAGTACGCGTAGTCGGCCTTGAGGTCGAAGGCCAGGAGGCGGACCTCCTCGGCCCGGGCGACGGTGCCGCCGTTGGCGATGAAGAAGTAGCCGGCGGTGATGGGCTGGCCCGACGGGGTCTTGTAGGCCCCGGCCATGAAGCGGGTGTCCTGGGCATCCCGGGGGAGGCGCACCATGGAGCCGGGGCGATTGGAGAACTTGCCGAGCCGGGCCCGGTAGATGCGGCCCTTGAGGTCGTCGGGGACGAAGTTGTCGAGGGTCCAGCGGGAGGAGTCGAGGGGGATGGGGATGACATCGGCGGCCTGGGAGATCTGCATGCCGCCGCCGACGAAGCAGCGGTCGGGGACGTGGGGGACGGTGTCGATCATGCCGGTGTAGTACGCGCAGTGCAGCTCGACGGCGATGCGCTGCTTGCCCTCGGGGGGCTTCTTCATGACGTAGACGCGGGTGACGTAGTTCTTGGTGCCCAGGGTGGCCTCGGTCTCGGCCTCCTCGATGCGGTCGGAGCCCTCGCGGATCCAGTTTTCCGTCTCGGTGGGCAGGGCGCGGAGCTCGCGGCCTTCGGGGGCGTAGATGGGGAGCTTGCGGAGGTAGATGCCCATGGCGCGGATGCCCGCGCTCATGCCGACCGCCGCCAGCACCATCACCGTCATCGCGACGATGAACGCCGGGCTCTTGAGGCCGCGGGACGCCGTGCTCATGGTTTGGCTCCAGGCGCGGGCCCGGCCGGGCCCATCATGCGGTTGAGCGACCAGACGACCGCCATGAAGAGCCCGAGGCCCGGGATGAGCAGGAGCGTGCCGATGAGCATGTGGGCGTCGCCCTCGGCCAGGCCCGGATCGATGAGGGAGAGCACGCCGAGGAGGGCGACGCGGATGATGTTCATGAGCAGGGCGACGGGGACGGCCATGACGAGCAGGGCGGCCCGCTGCCACCACTCGCGGCAGGAGATGAGGGCGACGGCGGCGCCGAGGGCGACGAAGGCGATGACCATGCGGACGCCGGAGCAGGCCTCGGCGACGTCGAGGGGGATGATCTTGCCCTGGGAGGTCACGATCTCCAGGACGTTGCCGCGGAGATCGGTCTGGAAGTCGAGCACAGCGCCGGCGATGCTGAGGAGGAACCACGCGCCCTGCGCGGCGAGGAGCTTCATCTGGAACGTGACCCGGATCATGATAATCTCGGAGATCGTGACCGCGAAGGCCAGGTAGGCGATGGGCAGGAAGAGGAACCGCATCGCGGCCGGGCCCAGCATCAGCAGGGCGACCCCGAAGAGGGTCAGGATCATCGAGAACCCCTGCAGCATGTGGTTCTTGATGCCCACGATGCAGAAGAAGTACGCGACGATGCCCAGGAGGAGGGGCGCGAGGCCGGGCCAGAAGGCGGCCTTGCGGACCTTGGCGAACTCCTCGCGGTTCTGCCACAGGAGGTAGAGGCTGATGAACGGGATCGCGTAGGCGTGGCCCCAGTCCTGGAGCGAGCCGGCGGAAATGAGGTGCTGCGTCCAGATCCAGCGGTAGAAGACCGCGATGAACGCGATGGCGAGGAAGCCGCTCATCACCGCGCCGGCCGGGGTGACCAGGCCGAGGATCAGCGGGGAGTTCCGGGTTCCGGGTTGGCGTGGGTCGGGGGTGGACATCGAAGCCCGGGCGGGTGCAGGGGTTGTTCCTGAAACCGTCGTCACGTCTTCCCAGCCTTGAACCCGTGGTTGCGGGCTTTCAAAGAGGTTCTGGTGTGCCACCCGCCGCGGCGGCGGAGTCGGCGAAATCTGCGCGTTGGCCCGGGCAGGGATACTACGCCCGGGACTTCCGCGAGTTCACGCGGGAGAGGCCCGGCTAGAACCCGTTGTTGAAGTTCTGATACCCGAACACTTCATCATCGAAGTTGCGGTCGAGCACGAAGCCGAAGCCGTAGGTGGCGCGGAAGCCGGAGCGGAGGACGGCCACGGGGTAGGCCCAGAAGTTGGTGCCGACGTTGATGCGGTCGTCGGGCTTGAGGTAGATGTCGGGCTGGGTCATCTCGGCGATGGCCCGGAGGTCGAGGCTGATGGTGGCCTGGCGGTTCTTGCCGACCATGCGCGTGAGCTCGACGCGCTCGGGGACACCGAGGCCGCCGAGGCCGCCCGCGGCGTCGACGAGCCGCAGCAGCGTGAGGCGGCCCTCGCTGGGGAGGCTGTAGACGCCGGGCCGGTTGACCTGGCCCGCGATGTAGATGTTGCCCAGCTGCGGGGGCGGGACGCGGATGATGTCGCCCGGGCGGACGATGATGTTGTACTTGGAATCGCCGGCCAGCAGCGGGTCCAAGGGGACGCGGATGACGCGCTGCGTCACCATGTCGCTGCCGGCCGCGCCGGGTTCTCCGCCCGGCATGATCACATCGCGACGGCCGACCGGGACCCACTTGCCATCAAGGAACATCCACGTGGTGCCCTGGCCCGTTGACGGGCCGGGCTGCGGGGAGGCGGCGGGCTGGGCCGCGGGGCGGCTGGAATCAACGAGGTCGACGGGCGGCGGGTCATCTCGGTGGAGGCGGGCGGGACGCGAGGCGCCCGAGGCCATCACGGAGGGGGCGCCGGGGTTCTTCGGCGGCTCCGCGGGCTGGGGTTGAGCGGGAGCGGGCTGCGCGGGCGGGGTCTGATCGCCCGGCTTGGAGAGTTCATCGATGAGATCGATCAGCTTGGGATCGCCGGGCTGGGGCGCCGGTGCGGGCGGGGTCGGGGCGGGCTGGCCCGGCAGGGAGTCGGGGAGCGTCACCGCGGGCCCGGTCGGCTGGCCGGTGGGCGGGTGGATGTTGAGCTGATCGCTGAGGGAGATCTGGCGGATGACGTAGAGCTCTTCGATGGAGTCGTTGAACTGGCCGGAGGCGGTGAGGGCCTCGAGGAGGCGGTACTCGGCGGTGGGGATGAAGTACGGGCCCGGCTGGCCGACGGCGCCGAGCATGGTGAAGGTCTGCTGGCGCTGCTGGACGACCTCGACGGTGGCCTGGGGGTTGGGCCCGACGAAGCGCTTCATGGCCTCCTGGATGAGGTCCTTGGCCTGCTCGGCGGTCTTGCCGACGACGGCGATCTGTCCGAGGAAGGGGAGTTCGATGACGCCGCGGGTGTCGACCTGCTTCTGGACGGGCTCGACGCCGCCGCGGATGACGAGGTCGTACATGGCGATGTTGATGAAGTCGCCGGGGCTGATCCGGTACTCCTTGGGAGCGGGGATCAGGTCTTCGGGGGTGACATCGCTGAGCTCGACGTATTCGCCGCGCTGGTCCTCGATGGTGGTGAGGCGCTCGAGGATGGGGGCGCTGGTCGCGGTGCGCTCCCAGCGGCCCGTCACGCTCTGATCAAAGAAGGAATCGATCGAGCAGCCCGAGAGCATGGCAGCGCCGGCCGTCCCTGCGGCCAGGGCGATCAGTCGGGCGCTTTTCGGAAGTGTCGGCCGGGCCGGGGTTTGTAGGCGGGTATGCACGTCGGGCTCGCTCCTGTATCGGTCTGGCACGGGCGAAGCGCCCGCTTCGAGTCTTCTCTGCGCCGCGAGCCGGGCCGGGGCTGCGGGGAATCGGAGATTCGGCTGTCGAGGGTCAGTACTTTGAACCAGTACGGGCCAAGGAAAGGACGAGGGTAGCTTCGTTCCGTTCCTTAGTCCCTACCAACAAGAGACTTCACCCTAGCACCGCCGGCGCGGCTGTCAAACTACACCTCCCGGCCCGCTCTGGTTCGCGCACCGTGTGCGCTGCGGGTTGTTTCCGGACGGGGAGCATCGACCGCGGCGGGGCATGGGGTTGAACCTCGATGGCCATTTTGGCCCGGTGCGGCGGCGTGGAGGAGGGCGGTGCGGGGGCGATTGCGGGAGGCGGCGGAAGCCGATCGGCCGCGGACTACACTTGGCCCGAACCCCCGGCTCCAGTGGAACTTCCATGATGGGCAGCGCTGAGCATCCTGAGACCCCCGACCACCCCGGCGGATCGGCCGTTCCTGCGCATTCGGCGGTGGGGGCTTCCGGGATCGCCCGGACCCTGGCCCGGCACCCCCGCCCGCTGGGGGGGGATCCGCTGAAGCGGGTGGATCCGCCGGTGCTGAGCCTGAGCGGGATGATCCTGAACAACAGGCCCGGCGAGCCGGAGCACCTGACCCCCAAGAAGAAGCCGGCGTGGCTGAAGGCCAAGGTGCCGGGCGGGGTGGGGTATCAGCGGCTCAAGGGGATCATGGACCACCACCGGCTGCACACGGTCTGCGAGGAGGCCGGGTGTCCCAACATGGGGGAGTGCTGGGCCCGGGGTGTGGCGACGATCATGATCCTGGGGGACACGTGCACGCGGGCGTGCGGGTTCTGCAATGTGAAGACGGGCCGGCCCGGCACGCTGGACAAGGATGAGCCGCGGCGGGTGGCCGAGAGCCTGGCGCTGATGAAGCTGAAGCACGTGGTGATCACGAGCGTGAACCGCGATGAGCTGGCCGATGGCGGCGCGGGGGTGTGGGCGGAGACGATCATCCGGACGAGGGAGTTGTGCCCGGAGATGTCGATCGAGGTGCTGATCCCGGACTTTGAGGGCAACTGGCCCGCGCTGCAGATGGTGATCGATGCGCGGCCGCACATCATCAACCACAACCTGGAGACGGTGCGGCGGATGTACCCGGCGGTGAGGCCCAGCGCGAAGTTCGACCGGTCGCTGGAGCTGCTGCGGCGGGTGAAGGAGCAGGGGGGGGTCGCCAAGACGGGGATCATGGTGGGGATCGGGGAGCGCGATGAGGAGGTGGTGGCGCTGGTGGAAGAGGTGCAGGCGCGGACGAAGGCATCGGGCACTGGGCATCGGGCACTGGGGGGGGACCCGCGCCCGGGATCCGCGACCGGAGCTTCTGTCACCAGTGCCCAGTGCCCAGTCCCCGGTGCCTTCGGGGGCTGCGACATCCTGACGATCGGGCAGTACCTGCAGCCGACGCGGAACCACCTGCCGATCGACCGGTGGGTGACACCCGAGCAGTTCGCGATGTTCAAGGCCGAGGGGCTGCGGGCGGGGTTCAAGGTGGTGGAGAGCGGCCCGCTGGTGCGGAGCAGCTACCACGCGGACCATCAGGCGGATGTGCTGACGGATATTGCGCGCGGGCGGTAATCGTGTGTTGCTCGACGGCATCGGGACTCGCTCGGTACGCTCTGCCGCGTGTCAGCCGACCGGAACCAACGCCCGGCCCGGGAGATCCGGCCATCCGAAGCGCGGATGGTGCTGGTCGCCGTGTTCTTCACGTTCGCGCCGATCGGGCTCCTCATCCAGCTTGTACAGCCCGTGCCGGGCGACTGGCGGCAGGCGGTGGCCGCAGCGCTGGTCGCGGGGGCGATCTCGACGGCGTGGGCCGCGACGTTCATCTTCCGGCGCTTCTGGTGGCTGGCGATCATCATCCCGCTGCAGGCCTTCGGGCCGTGGATCCTCTTCGTGCTCCTGGCCCGCAACGGGCTGATCGGCCGGGCCGGGCCCGACGCGGTCGCGGGGCACCGCACGCTGTACGCGATCCTGATCTTGGCGAGCATCGTCGTGGGGTACATCCTCATGGTGCGGTTTGCGCGGGGGATGGAGCGTCAAACCGAGCGGTACCGGGCCGAGCTCGACATCGCGGCCCGGATCCACCGGGCGCTGGTGCCGGAGATCGCGCTGCGGGCCGGGCCGATCGAGGTGCTGGGCACCTCCGCGCCGTCGAGGTCGATGGGAGGCGACCTGATCGACGCGGTGGTGCGCGGCGGCGAGGTGGACGTCCTGCTGGCCGATGTGTCGGGGCACGGGGTGGGCGCGGGGATCGTGATGGGGATGGTCAAGAGCTCGGCCCGGACCCTGCTGCGCTCCTCCCCGCCCGTTGATCGTCTTCTCACCGATCTCAACGTCGTGCTCGCGGAGCTGACGAGGCCGGAGATGTTCGCGACGATGGCGATCATCCGCGTCGGCCCGGATGGGCGGGGCGAGTACGGGCTGGCGGGGCACCTTCCGATCTACCACTACCGGGCCGCGACGGGGGAAGTCACGGAGCTGCCGAATGAGCACCTGCCGCTGGGGGTGGAGGCGGAGGAGGTGTTTTGCTCCGGAGAGGTTCTGGTCGCCCCCGGCGACACGCTCGTGGTGTTCACGGATGGGCTGATGGAGGTGCGCAACGCCGCCGGGCGGGAGCTGGGGCTGGCGGCGATCCGCGAGGTGGTGCGGAGCCGGGGCGGGGGGACGCTCGAAGAGCTGCGGGATGCGATTTTGGGCATCGCGCGCGGCCACGGCGCGCAGGCCGATGACCAGTCGGTGCTGCTCGTGCGGCTGCGGGCCTGAGATACGCGGAGGCGCCGGATGGCGATGGATACGGCGGCGATGACCGACCCGGAGTTCCTGGAGGCGTTCGAGGCGTGCACGATCCCGCACGAGGCGTGGAATCACCTGGCCCACATCCGCATGGCGTACCTCGTGCTGAAGCGCGATGGTCTCGACGGGGCGATCTCGGCGGTCCGGGCCGGGATCCAGAAGCTCAACGCCGGCCAGAACACCCCGGAGGCGATCGACCGCGGGTACCACGAGACG
Source organism: Phycisphaerales bacterium (assembly GCA_020849615.1). GTDB lineage: Bacteria > Planctomycetota > Phycisphaerae > Phycisphaerales > UBA1924 > JADLFW01. The sequence goes on along the minus strand of JADLFW010000028.1, from coordinate 171,121 downwards.
GTGACGCGGGCGTGGCTGCGGCTGGTCGATTCGGCGATGCGGAACCACGGGCCCGGCGAGGACTTCGAGGCGTTCGCGGGCCAGCACCCGCACCTGTTGTGCCGGACGCAGCTGCGGGTGTTCTACACGCGGGAGCGGATCATGACGTGGGAGGCCAAGCGGGGGTTCGTGGAGCCCGACCTGGCGCCGCTCCCGAAGTGAGCGGCGCGGAGCGAGGGCTTATCGGGCGGGGAAGAATCGGGAATTCGAGGGGCGGGCCCGGCCGGAGGGGTTAGAGTTGACGCATGGGTCGGGGATTTCCCGGCCCGGCCCACCGCCCCCGCCCCCACCCCGCCCCCGGAGATTGCACAGAACGCGATGCTGTCCCCCGAGATCGTCCAATCCCTGGTGAAGATCATCGAGCTGAAGGATGCGAGCACAGCCGCGCACACCTGGCGGGTGGTGCTGTACCTGCGGACGATGGCCGAAGAGGCCAAGATCGATCACGACACGATCGGGCGGCTGACGACGGCGGCGGCGCTGCACGACTTTGGCAAGATCGACATCCCCGATGAGGTGCTGCAGAAGCCCGGCAAGCTGACGGATGATGAGTTCGAGGTGATGAAGCAGCACACGGTGCTGGGCCACGAGCGGCTCGTGCAGATGGGAGTCGATGATCCGGTGGTGCTCAACCTTGTGCGGCATCACCACGAGCGGCACGATGGGCTGGGGTACCCCGACCGGCTGGGGGGGGACCGTATCCCGCTCCTGCCGCGGTACTTCGCGGTGATCGACTCGTTCGACGCGATGACGAGCATCCGCCCGTACCGCAAGGAGGTGGGGGAGGAGGCCGCCAAGCGGGCACTCGCCGAGATCCACGCCGGCGCGGGGACGCGCTACGCCCCGGATGCGGTCGAGGTGTTTTCGCGGCTCTACGACTCGGGCCAGCTCGACTGGATCCTGCATTACTTCAACGACCAGTGCCCGGTCCCGGCGTTCGAGCACGGGCCCGCGCTGCAGAAGCGCAAGCCGGAAACCGCGAAGCCGGCGTAGGCCTACAGCCCGGCGAGCGTGCGGAGCGCGGTGTCGATATCGCTCGGGACGGGCATCACGCTGAGGCGGGACTGGGTGACGAGCGGGAAGGCGGCGAAGCGCTTGTCGGCCTTGATCTGCGCGAGGGTGATGGGCGTCCGGGCCTTGCGCAGCGGTTTGAGATCGACCACGGCGAACTTCGGCTCGCCCTTGGGGTTGAGGCCCGGCTGCTCCGGGTCTTGGTACGCGGACTTGATGACCTGCGCGAGGCCGACGATCGCCTTTTCATCGCCGGTGTGGTAGATGAAGGCCTCATCACCCTTGCGCATGGCCCGGAGGTGCGCGAGCGCGGTGTTGTTCGAAACGCCGGTCCACGCGGCGCGCTTGTCGCGGGTGAGGTCATCGAAGCTGTATTCGGAGGGCTCGGTTTTGAGGAGGAAGGTGGGCATGGCCCGACTGTAGCGGCCGGGCCCGGATCACAGGGCATCGATGCGGATGGCCATGGTCGCCGACAGCGATTGGCCCGGCGCGAGCGTGGTGACGCCCGTTCCCGGTGCGCTGCGGGCGAGCAGGTTGAACCCGTCATTGACCATGCTGACGGGCTCGAGGCAGAAGTGCGGCTGCGCGGGCGGGGAGTAGAGGACCGTGTGGTTCAGGTTGGGTGAAACCGTGAAGGAGGCGCGGATGCCGGAGGCGGGCCAGGTGATCGTGGTGGCGGGGTCGAAGCCGGCGAAGACATCATCGAGGTCGAGGGTGCTGAGCGGCAGGCCCGCCGCGAGGTGGCGGGTGACCTCATCGGCCCGGGCCGGGGCGGTGGGGATCATGCCGGCGGCGGGGTAGCGGCCCGCGAGCGAGGCGCGGATGGCGACATCATCGTGGTCGTTCCAGAGCCTGCGCATGAAGAAGGGGTGGAACCCCAGCCCGGCGGGCATGGCGGAGTCTGAGCGGTTGGTGATGGCGAGCTTGACTTCGAGTGATTGCTCATCGAGTTCGTAGCGGGCTGCAGCGTCGAACGGCCATGGCCAGTTGAGGTCGGCGTGGCGATGGCTTTCGAAGGCGAGCCGGGCGGAGATCGGGGAGCGGTCGAGGATAGTCCACGGGCGATCTTTCACGACGCCGTGGATGGCGGTGCCGTCGAGCCAGTCGGGGCGGAGCTGGATCTGCCGCCCGGCGAAGGTGAATCGTCCGGCGGCGATGCGGTTGCTCCAGGGGGCGAGGAGATAGCAGGCGAGGTCGTTGAAGTGGGATGGAGATTCGGGGGCGGGCCGCCAGATCGGCTGCCAGGCGCCGCGGGGCGAGCGGAGGGAGAACTCGGCCGCGCCGGCGCCGATCGCGGGGAGGATGCGGAGGCGCAGGCGCTGGTTCTCGATGAGGATGCCGGGCATGGCCGATTGTTGCTGCGCGGGGCGGCGCGGCGGGATCAAAAACGACGACGCCCGCGCGGTGCGGGCGGCGTCGAAGAAAGCGATTCGGTGAGTACTGATCGCGGGGGCGCGATCAGGAAGGCTGCGTGGGCTTGGTCTCGGTCTTCTTGGCCTCTTCCTGGGCCTTCTGCATGGGGCACTCGCTCTTACCGCCCTCGGGGCAGGCCTTGGCAGCGTCGGAGCATTCCTTCATGGCGGAGTCGGAGCACTCCTTCATCGCGGCCTCCTGGCAGCAGGCCTGGCCCGCGCCCTTGCAGCACTCGCCGCCCTTGGCTTGGGCGGCGCAGTCGTGGGCGGTGGAGCAGTCGGCGGACTTGGAGGTGTCGGCGACGGTGGTGACGGCGGCGGTGTCGTGAGCGGGGCAGAGAGCGCAGTCGCCGGTCTTCTCGGAGGTGGAGGCGGCGGTCATGGAGGCCGCGGGGGTCTCACAACTGCCGAGCGGGCAGCCTGTCGAAACCCAGTTGTACCCGCCGACGCCGAGTCCAACGAGACCAACGAGCGCCAGAACGGGGGTCAGCGAGTAGGTGCAGCAGGCCTTCATTCCGTGGTTCTCCTGTTCAGGTTGAGGCTGGAGTCTATATCGGCCCGGCCGGATCTCCAAGGCCCATCCGCGACCGGGACGTCCGCGCTTCCTGTGATGCTTCCCCGCCCGCGTTGGGGCACGGGGTCGGGGAGGAGAGCCGATTTCCGGGCCCGGCGTGCAGTGGCGGGGGGTTGATGCCGATACACGTCGCGATCCCGGCCCATCCACAGCCGGAGTTCGGGGCGTCTGTTCGGGGGTAATAAGGGACGATAATGGCAGGTTCGAGCCGTAAAGAACCCGCGCGACCCGAGAGTCGAGCCCCGGAAGAACCCCGGGTCGCTCCTCCGCCGGCCGCGTCCGGCGACCACGCGAACCCCGAGCAACAGGTCCTGGAGATGCTCGCGGGGTTCGAGGAGCGGCTGACGGAGCTGCGGCGGCTCTGGGAGGAGCATCGCAGCGCCGAGGCCAAGCTGCTCGAGAAGGAAACGGAGTTCGCGCGGCGGGAGGCTGAGCACAAGGCGCAGCTCGAGCTCTTCGCCAGAAAGCTGGAGCAGGCCGAGCGGGAGCGGGCTGAACTGGAGCATCGCCAGTCTGAACTCCGCGCCATCGATGAGCAGACGACCCGCCGGGCCGCCGAACTCGAGGAGGCGGGCCGCCAGGCGGCGGCGCTCAAAGCTGAGGCCCAAGAGCAGGCCCGCGCCGCCGCGGCGCAGGCCGAGGCCCGGCAGAGCGAACTGACCGCGCAGGAGGAGGCGATCCAGTCGCTGTCGGGCGAGCTGGAGGAGCAGCGGGCCGCGCTCTCGGAGCGCGAGGCCAGGCTGCGGGCCGCGGCGGAGCAGGTGGCGCAGCTCGAGCGGCAGGCGACCCAGGCCCGCGCCGAGGCGGTGAGCGCCGCCGACACCGCGCGGGAGGAGCTCAAGACCGCGCTCTCGGAGCGGGACCTGCTCGCCGGGGAGCTCGAGCGGCGTGAGAAGGCGCAGACCGAGACGGGGCGGCGGCTCACGGATGAGCTAGTCGCGCTGAACCAGAAGGCTGCGCAGCAGAACACGGAGATCGAGCAGCTGCGGGCCCGGCTCTCGGAGAGCGAGGGCGCCCGGGCCGGCAAGGACTCCCGCGCGGGCCAGCGAGTTCAGGCGCTGGAGCACGAGCTGAAGGAGCGGGATGCGGCGTTGGCGGAGGCGCGGGCCGAGCTGGCCCGGCTCTCCGAGGAAGTGAAGTCGCTCCGTGAGCAGCCCGCGACGGGCGGGGATGGCGCATCGGCGGAAGCGCTCGAAGCGGCCCGCAAGGAGCTGGCGGAGCGCGAGAGCGCGCTGCGCGAGGCTGTTGATGAGACGGGGTCGCTGAAGAGCCGGATCGGGGAGCTCGAACAGGAGTTGGAGGAGCAGCGGCGGGCCACGGAGGCCTGCACGGGCAGCCGGACACTGGAGAACGAGGAACTGGCCGCGCTGCGCTCCGAGCTGGAGCGGACGAAGGCGGAGCTGACGCTGGCGGTGGACAGCTGCGACCGCGCGCACGCGGACCTGAAGAAGGCCCAGGCCCGCGCCTCGCGGCAGGCGGGCGGCGGCGGGACCGCGCCGGCGTTCGCGAAGGATGCGGCGCTGCTGGAGATGCGGCGTCAGCGGCTGGCGCGGGTGAAGAGCCTGCACCGCCAGCAGTCCAACAAGATCCGGGTCGCCAGCGAGGCGCTGCGGAAGCGGCTGGAGCAGTGCGAGCAGATGATCGGGCTGCGGGCGGAGATCGCCCAGGCCCGGCAGGCGCTGGAGCACGCGCACAAGCGGGTGCAGAAGCAGCGGGGCGTGGGCCGGATGGCGACGACGCTGCTGTCATTCGCGGTGATGGTCTCGCTGCTGGGGGCGATCAGCTGGGTCGTGGCCGGGCAGGTCTGGCCCGGCAAGTTTGTGGCGACGGCGACAATCCAGGCGCAGGCCCGGGGCCGCGAGCTGCTGCCCGAGGAGCGGGCGGACTGGCAGGCGTTCCACGAGCAGCTGGTGGAGGATCCGCGTTTCATCGAGCGGGCCGCGGAGAGTCTGGGCAAGCGGGGGATCACATCGCTGTCGCAGGCCGGTGACCTCGGCCCGCACCTGAAGGAACACCTGACGACTCAGTCCCCCGGCGATGGGGAGATCTCGTTCGAGCTCACGGGCGACGGTGCGGAGCGGACTTCGCGGATTCTCGACACCATCGTGACGACGCTGGCGGCGGAGGCCAACGCGGCGCGGTCCAAGCGGCTCGACGGCGGCAGCACGGACATCAAGCAGGCTGCGCTCGCGAGCGAGAGCCCGATCGATGACACGCGGCTTCGTCACACGGCGATCCTGTGGGGGGTCTCGGTCGGCACGTTCATGGTGCTGGGGATCGTGATCTGGGGGCGGCTGGCGGCGGCCAAGCTGCGGTACGAGGGCCAGATGCACGTGGAGCACGTGATGGAGGACGAGCGCTGGCCCGTGATCCCGGGGCTGGGCCCGTCCAAGGGCGCGGGTTCGCCGATCCCATCGACGGCCGGGCGGCACTGAGCGCGGGAATCACGCGGGGCGGGCGGTGATCTCATCCACGGTGAGGGGGGCATCGGGCCCGATGTGGAAGTGACCGCCGGAGATGGTGGCGCCGGGCTCGACGATGAGGCGCGGGGCCCGGCAGTCGCCGGAGAGCCTGGCTGTCGTCTTGACGATCACGGCGCCGCCGCTGACGACGGCGGCCTCGACGATGCCCTCGACTTCGACGCCCTGGGCGGCCTGGATGAGGCGGCCGATGACGCGGCCCTTGCGTTCGACGACGACCTTGCCGCAGGTGCGGAGCTTGCCGGCCCAGTGCACATCGCGGACGACCAGGTCATCGAGCACGAGGCCCTTGTAGCAGCCGGGGCAGGTGGCGCTGATGGCGTAGGCGCTGATGGTGACGGGCTTGCGGCAGTGGTAGCAGGTGACGGTGCGGCTGGGCGTGTCGTTCATGGGGCCCCCCGGACCGGGGCCCGCCACGGGCGCGCTGGTCGGTCGTGGGATGGGCTGGTGGGGCTGGGCGCCGATGGGAACACACTCCGGTCGCGGCGGTCGGGAGCGCAGCACCGCCGGGCGGCCCGCGCCGGGCGGCGTGACAAAGACATCCTGAGTTCGAAGGGATCAGCGCGCATGCGACGGGGTGCACGCCGCAAGCGGCGTGCCGGTCAGGCCGCGCTGGGGTTGGGCCAGGCGCCGTTGGTCGGCACGACCACCGGCTGATTCGGGGCGGTCCAGCCGCCCGACCACGGCCGGGCCGGGCGGGCCGACTTGGTCTCGACCTCGGTCGCGTTCGTGGGGGTGTTCGTTGCTGCCGCGGCGGTCGCGGGATGCTCGGCGGTGGTGGCGTCGGGCCCGACGCGGCAGTGGCCGACGAAGGAAGCCCCATCGGCGACGACCAGCGCGGCGGCGCACAGGTCGCCCTTCACGCGGGCCTTGGCGGTGAGCTCGACGCGCTCGCGGGCGAGCACATCACCTTCGATGAGGCCGTCGACCATGACGGTGGTGGCTTCGACGGAGGCCCGGCACACGGCGCCCTCGCCCACCTGCACATCGCCCTTGGCGACGATCTTGCCCTCGAAGGTGCCGAGGATGCGAGCCGACTGCTCGAAGCTCATCTCGCCCTTGATCTTCGCGTCCCTGCCGATGACGGTCGTCTGCGCTTCGGACATGTGACCGGATCCTCCGTAAAGGTCGTGTTGCCCCACCTCCGGCGAGGCCGATTCAGAAGCCCGCCGCGCGGCGAGTCTCTGGATCGTCCGTACAAGCCGCGCAGCAGCAAAATACTTTCCGACCGCGCCACCAACGCCGCGCAAATCGGCCGCATCGCGCCAACCCACCGATTCCGGGTATGCGGAACCACCGGGGCCGAATCCGCGCGGGCCCGCGCATCGAACTCACCCCGCCATGGCGCCCATCCGCATCCTCGAATCCCAGGTCTGGCTCCCGGTTTCCCGGGCCGAGGTCTTCGGCTTCTTCGCCGATGCGCGCAACCTCGAGGACCTGACGCCGCCGTGGCTGAACTTCCGGATCCTGACGCCCGGGGAGATCGAGATGAAGGAGGGGGCCCGGATCGACTACCGCATCCGGCTCCGGGGGCTGCCGCTGCGGTGGCGGACGCTGATCACCGCGTGGGAGCCGCCGCTGCGTTTTGTTGATGAGCAGATCCGCGGCCCGTACCGGCTGTGGAGGCACGAGCACCGCTTCATGGAGCAGGATGGGGGGACGCTGTGCACCGACCGCGTGGAATACCGGGTGGCGCTGGATGCGCTGGTGCACGCGCGGATGGTGCGGCCCGAGCTGGAGCGAATCTTTGCGTACCGGCGTGGGCGGATGATCGGGCGATTCGGCGGCCCGGCGGTGCAAGGATCCGGGCGTGAAGCGATCGCTGCTCAGGCAGGTGGCCCGGTCGGTGGATGCGCCGGGCGCGCTGATCCCGGTGCTGCCGCGGCTCTTTGAGGGGCTTGATGCGCTGGGGTGCATGCCGCGGCTGACCGCGCGGCTGGCGCGGGAAGCCGGCGCCGGGCCGGGCCTGCGGGTGCTTGACCTGGGGTGCGGCAAGGGCGCTGCGGCGGTGGAGGTGGCGGCGCGGACGGGGTGCCTTGTTCTGGGGGTCGATGCGTTCGGCCCGTTCATCGATTCGGCGCGCGAGCTGGCGGAGCGGCGGGGCGTGGCGGAGCGGTGCGAGTTTCGCAAGGGCATCATCGGGCGATCGCCGCGGGGGATGTTCGATGGCGCGCTGCTGCTGAACGTTCTGCCGCTGGAGGTTGCAGCGCCGCTGGCCCGGCGGCTGGTGAGGCCCGGCGGGTTCTACATCGTGGATGATGCGGTTCGCGTGCGCGGGCGGCGGCTGCCGGCCGGGGTGATGGTGCTGGAGCGAGAGGAAGCGCGGGCCCGGCTCATGCAAGGCGGCGATGAGATCCTGGCGGAGTACATCCCTGCGCCGGCGCGGGTGCGGGCCATGAATGCGCGGCTGTACCGGGTGATCGCGGGCAACACGCGGGCGCTGGCCCGGGAGCGGCCCGGATTGAGGCCGGCGCTGGCGGAGTTTCTTCGGAGGCAGCGGGAGGCGAACCGGCAACTGTCCGGGCCGATCCGGCCCGCGCTGTGGGTGGTGCGGCGCTCGCCGGCGTGAAGCGGCTGGACTCTGCCCGGCAGCTTTCGTATCTTTCAGGCGAAACTGAAACTTCCTGTTTTCCCATCCCGGGCGGCCGGGTCGAGGGTGTGCATGGCGAATCCGGCGATCGCGGAGCGAGTAGGGAGCGGCCCGGCGGCCGCGGGTGATGAACGGCTGGAGTCGATCCGGGGCAAGGTGGAGCGCGGCGAGCGGCTCAGCCTCGAGGATGGCGACCTGCTCTTCACGACACCCGATCTCTGGACGGTGTGCGAGCTGGCGGACCAGGTGCGGCGGCGGCTGCACGGGCGGGCCGGGTACTACAACATCAACCGGCACCTCAACTACAGCAACATCTGTGCGCTGTCGTGCAAGTTCTGCGAGTTCTACGCCAAGGCGGGGGATGAGAAGGCGTACACGCGGGACCTCGAGTACATCCGCGAGCAGGCGCGGGCCGCGGTGGAGGGCGGCGCGACCGAGATCCACTCGGTGGGCGGGCTGCACCCGACGCTGCCGTTCAGCTATTACACCGACATGGTGGCGGCGCTGCGCGAGGAGGCGGCGAAACTGGGGAGCGATCTGCACGTGAAGGCGTTCACGGCGGTCGAGATCGTGCACCTGGCGCGGATCGCGAAGGTGTACAAGGGCGCGAGCCTGCCGGGGGAGGAGGGGCGGGCGGCCCGTCGCGAGGGGATCCGGTGGGTGCTGACGAAGCTGAAGAAGGCCGGGCTGGGGTCGCTGCCGGGCGGGGGCGCGGAGGTCTTCGACGACCGCATCCACGATGAGGCGTACAAGGGCAAGATCCGCTCGGATGTGTGGCTGGATGTGCACCGCGTGGCGCACGAGATCGGGCTCAACACCAACGCGACGATCCTGTACGGGCACATCGAGCAGCGCCGCGACCGGCTGATGCACATGGAGATGCTGCGCCGGGCCCAGGATGAGGCGCTGGCGAGGCTGGGGTATCGGGGAGAGAGGCACGAAGGCACCGAGGCACGAAGGCACGAAGGGAAAGAAGCGGCGGGCGGGCCGGTTGATGCCGATGCTCTGGCGCGGTCGGAGGGCGGGCACCTTGGATATCGCGGAGATGATTCAACAGCGCCTGACATCACGCTGACGAGGCCCGGCGCGCCGCTGCCGGAGCACATCGCGTTCGGTTCGGCCTCGAATGCCGAATGCCGGGTGCCGAATGCCGATTCCGGTTACTACCAGACGATCATCCCGCTGCCGTTCTTCCCGGATGGGAGCGAGCTCGAGCACCTGCCGGGCCCGGGGGGGCTGGAGAACCTGCGGACGCTGGCGATCGCGCGGCTGATGCTGGACAACTTCCCGCACGTGAAGGCGTTCTGGATCATGCAGACGCTGCCGATGGCGCAGCTGATGCTGCAGAACGGCGCGGATGACATCGATGGGACGGTGGTGTGGTACGACATCACGAAGGTGGGGGGGACCAGCACGCACCAGGAGGTGTCGGCGGCGGTGCTGAGGAAGGCGATCCGGGAGGCGGGTTTCGAGCCGGTGGAGCGGGACACGCTGTACCGGCGGGTCGGGCGGGAGGGGAAGAAGTGGTGGGTGGCGGGCTAACGCCGTGGGGGGAGTGATGGACCCGATCATCCTCGTGCTGTGGCTGCTGCCGACGCTGCTGTTCCTGGGGTCGTTCGTCATCGCGAAGCGGGTGTCGCGCACGGGACTGCGATTCTTTGACCTTGCGGTGATTATCTGGGGAGTTGCGGGTCCGACCGTGATGATGCAGTGGCCCGATGTGTTTCAGCGATGGACGGGGTGGTCGGGCACAAACGAGACCTTCGTCGAAGCGTGGATCTTCATCGTCACGCCCTCGCTGGTGACAGCTCTGGTGCTGGGGCTAGCCATGCGATCGTGGATTCCGGTCGGGTTCACGCTTGCTGCCGGAATCGTCACGCCGTTCGGGGCGGTGCTTGTACCCGACATGCACATCGCCGCGATGCTGATCTGGAACATCATTGTCGCCGGGGGGATGGTCACGTGGGGCTGTCTGGAGCGGGTCCCCCGGAAGGGCGTTTGCGGGAGTTGCGGCTACTCGCTGGCGGGTTTGCGCAGTGAGCGTTGTCCCGAATGCGGCGCTGGGGTGCGGCCCGGCGCGGAGATGGGTGGGTGATGAAAAAGCCCTCCCGCGGGGGAGGGCCTGTGGTGGGCTTGGAACTGTCGCGGGGTTCAGCCGATGCGGGCGGTGGCGACGATGGTCCACTGGATGGTGGAGTCGGCGGCCCGGATGCCCGCGCGGATGGCGAGCTGGGTGACGGAGCCGGGCTTGATCTTGAGGGGCTGGCTCTGGATGCCGCCGTTGGAGGTCATGGACTTGATGAGGGGCTCGCTGACCGGGCTGCCCTGGTCGTCGAGGGCGACGACCTGGTAGAGGTCGGCGCTGTTGGAGGGGAGGTTGTAGAAGAGGCGGGCCTCATCGCTGCGCGGGCTGACCAGGATGGAGGCCCGGCAGGCCAGGGCGGGGTCGGTGCTGGTGAAGAGGATGCGGCGGTGCTCGCCGAAGAGGATGTCGTTGGCGTACTGCGGCCCGACCTCCTTGAGGACACCGGCGGTGAAGGCGTCGTTCTCGATCTTGTGCTGGAGGCTGCTCTGGGCGATTTTGACGTAGACGGAGAAGCCGCTGAGGACGACGGCGACGGCGGCGAGGGAGACCGCGGCGGTGCGCCAGAGGCGGGAGACGCGCCGGCCCGGGATGAGGTCGGGGACCCGGCCCGCGCCGTGGCGCAGGGCCGCGGCCTGGGGATGGCGGATGGCGACCTCGCGGCGCACGGCCTCGACGACCAGTCCGCGCAGCTCGGGGCGGGGCTCGACTTCGGGGAGCACGGCGTGCAGCTGGGCCAGGCGTTCCTGCTCGCGGCGGATCTGGGCCATCACGCCGGGGGAAGCGGCCGCGAGCGCCCGCTCGTACTCGGCCGTCTCCGTCTCGTCCAGAACGCCCAGCGTGTGAAGCTGGGCCAGCTCGATCAGATCCTTCGTCCTCATGCGAACTCCTCGCTCGACCGTTCCCTCAGTCGCATCAAAGCCCTGCTCAGGGCGGACTTGATCGTCCCGAGGGGGATATTCAGTTCTTCGCCGATCTGCCGCAGGGTCTGCCCGCCCAGGTAGGCCCGGGTGACGACCGTCCGCTGCAGTTCCGGCAGGACGGCGACCCGCTGCATCAGGCTCGCCAACCGTTCATCCTGCTCCATCCGGGAGGTGTCGGCGCCAACGGGTTCGGTGTTGGTGGCGCCGGTCTCCTCGAAGGATGAGGCCTTGACCCGGGCCCGGCTGCGCCGGAGCTTGTCGACCAGGTGGCGCCGGGCGATCAGCATGACCCAGGTGACCAGCGCGGCGCGCTGGGGGTCGTATCTGTCGGCCGTCTTCCAGAGCCTCACAAAGACCTCCTGCACCGCATCTTCCGCCTCGGCCCGGGTGGGCATCGCCTGGAAGGCCATCCGGTAGACCAGCGAGCCGAACCGGTCGTAGAGCTCCGCCACGGCCGCCTCTTCGTTGGAGGCGACGCGGCGCATCAGCGCCAGATCCAGCCGATCCTGCTCCGAGCCACCAGCCATGGTCCACCCACCGAGACCGGGTGATCTTCACCCGATTAACGTTTCCTCATGACCCCACCCTATACGCTCGGCACGATACCCGGTTTCAGCCGCCTGGTGTTCAATCCCCATCCAAACCGACAGTTCGTATTTGGTATTTGATCGGTTTCACGGGACCCTCACGTTTGTGGCTAGGTGCATTCCCTATATGGCTTGCAGCTGAATCGCGGAATCGTTATCGTCGAACTAAGATAGTGGGAACCGCATCCAAGGCCGGGGACTTCCGACCTGCGGAGGACGGGCGTGGGGCAACTGAAGATCCGAGAATCTGATGGGTGGTTGGCGTGTACACCGCGTCGGGCATTTACGCTCGTCGATGTGCTGGTGTCCATGGCGGTGGTGGCGGTGCTGATCGGCCTGCTGCTGCCGAGCCTGTCATCGGTGGGTGAAACCGCCAAACGCGTCGTGTGCCAATCCAATCTCCGCCAGATCGGCCTGACACTGGCGATGTACGCCGACACCAACGGGGACCGGATCCCGCCCAGCGTGTTCGCGCCGCCGCCCGGCAGCCGCGTGAAGCAGCAGTTCGAGCAGATGGTGACCCTGCGGCTGGATGCGTCGAGGGCATCCGGCGATTCGGGGTGGGATGGTCTGGGCGTGCTGTACCAGCGCGACTTCGTCTCGGCGCCCAAGCTCTTCTACTGCCCCTCGCACAAGGGCAACCATCCGTACCGCCGCTACGCCGACCAGTTCGGGATCGCCAACACCAGCGAGCTCATCGGCAACTACCACTACCGCGGCCTGGGCCCGAACGAGTCGATCGAGCTGCACGGCATCAAGCCCGAATCGGCGGCGATTGTCGCCGACGGGATGCGCACCCGCTCGGACTACAACCACGGCAACGGCTTCAACGTGCTCCGCGCGAGCCTGGCCGTCGAGTGGGCGAAGGACACGGGCGGGCGGATCTCCTCGATCCTTCCGGCCGAGACCGGCGTCGGCGGGTCGTCCACCGTCACCGAGCAGGTCTGGCGCATGCTCGACGAGTGATCGCGGGCATCCGGGCCTCACCCTGAACTTTCGCTCATGCGAGCTTCTCCCCGCCGGGGCGAGCTATATTGCGGCCATGAAGCACGCCATCGCCGCCGCCTGCGGGACTCAGTGCCGGGCCGCCGTGTGGATCATCGCCGCGTTCGCGCTCCTCGCGCCGGGACCGGCCCGGGCCCAGCTTGCGCCCGATCGCGCGTACTACGGCGTCAACCGCCCGATCCCGATGACGGTGAAGATCCCCGCCGATGTCGCGGGCGAGCCGAGCATCAAGCTCTTTGCGCCGCAGACTACGGAGCCCGTGGCGAGCGCGGCGGTATCTCCCGGGCCCGTCAACCTGGCGACGCTGTTCCCGCAGCTGTGGACGGGCAAGTCGCCCGCGCTGGTCTATGCGCAGCTGGTGGTGGGGGACCGCCGGGTCGGATCGCCGGTCGTGCTGCAGCCCATGGTCGATATGCAGCCGGCCCGGCTGGATGCGTCGGGCCGCCGGGCCGTGTTCCCGCCGCGCGGGCCTGAATCGACGTACTCGGGGATCCGGGCGTACGCGGAGAAGCGGGTGGTGCTGGACACGACGCAGGGCGAGATCGAGTTCGCGATGCGGCCCGATGCGGCGCCCAACACGGTGTGGAACTTCCTGGAACTGGTGGAGGGCGGGTTCTACACGGACATCATCTTCCACCGCATCGTTGCGAAGCTGCCGAGCGGGGCGGCGTTCGTGGTGCAAGCGGGGGACCCGACGGGCACGGGCTCGGGCGGGCCCGGCTACGCGATCGACCTGGAGAACAGCAGCCTGCCGCACGATTTCGGCGTGCTGTCGATGGCCCGGTCGGGCGATCCCAACAGCAACGGCTCGCAGGTGTTCATCTGCCTGAGCCGGGACGGGACGAGCTTCCTGGACACGCAGTACACCTCGTTCGCGCAGCTGACGCGGGGGGCGGAGGTCGTGAAGGCGATCGCGGCGGTGCCGGTCGGGCCCGGCGACCGGCCGGCGGACCCGCCGAGGATCAAGTCGGCGAGGGCGATCCCCGCGCCGCCGTTCGGCGAAGCTGCCGCGGGCGCCGAGACACCCAAGCGGTGAAGGCGGGCCGGGGGCTCAGAAGTCGAAGCGGAGCTCGAGACCCACGAACGGAGTCGGGTCGGCTTCGCGGTCGGTGATCTGCACGCCGTTGCGGTCGAGCAGGTTGTACCGCTCGTAGAGGTTGGCGCCGATGCGGCCGCGCAGGCGGACTTGCTCGGCGACCTTCCAGTCGGCGCCGAGGGCGAGCTGGAGGCGCTCATCGCTCCCCACGCCGTCGGGCGCGGGCCCGTCATCGGAGAGGCGGAACGTGCGGGTCTGGTAGTCGCCTTCGAGGGAGAAGCTGAGGCTGTCGGTGGCCTGGTAGGAGAGGACGACGCCGGGCCCGCCGGCCTTGCCGTTGAAGCGCCACTTCTCGCTGATGCGCCAGTCGAAGAGGATGAGGGGGAAGACCGAGACATCATCCTCGATCTGGCTGCGGACGACGACGCCCAGACCGGCGTTGAAGGTGTCGGAGAACTTGTAGTTGAAGCCCGCGATGCCCTGCCCGGTGAGTGAATCGTCGAAGCTGGCGCCCTGCTCGTAGGAGGCCCGGATGCCGCCGCCGAGGATGTAGGACCAGCGGTCCGAGGGCTGAGTGGTGAAGATCGCGGAGAGGGAGTGCTCGAACACGTCGCCCCAGGGCTCTTCGAAGCCCTGCGCGAAGCCCTGGGCATCGTCGAAGCTGTAGGAGGAGTACTCGGTCGCGAGCGTGAAGGAGAGGCGGGAGCGGTCGCCGATGGGGGCATCGACCTCGAGCACACCGCCGCCGCGGGCGACCGAGACCTTGCCCTGGTCATCATCGAGATCGGTCTTGAAGACGTACTCGCCGAAGAAGCGCAGCCCGGCGTTCCAGTCGCGCTGGGTGCGGGCCTCGAGGGCCCGTTCGCTGCGCTGGGGCTGGTTTTCGCGGGCGCCTTGGGCGAGCGCGGGCCCGGCCGCGGCGAGGAGGACCAGGGGCGCGGCGAGGCGGACGGGGAGCGGGGTGCGGGGGCGGGAGCGGGGGCTGGATCGCGGTTGATTCATGGGGTCTGGTCCGGGTGGAATGTGGAGCGAGCGTGGCCCGGCCCGGCGCTGGGGCGCGGGCGGGCGGGGGCGAGTGTATCCGCAGCGCGGGGCTACAGTTGCGGGCCCGTGACGGCGCGGGCGGGCGGCCCGGGCTTCGGGGGAAGCGGGCCGCCGGATGCACGGGGCGGTAGCTCAATTGGTAGAGCACTAGCTTTGCAAGCTAGGGGTTGGGAGTTCGAGTCTCCTCCGCTCCATTGCGGCGCTTCGGGGCCGGGACGGGCCCGGCCGCCGCGGTCACGGGCGGTGGGTGGGCTCGGTGTGGTGAGGGTGAGTGGTGGGGTGGGGATGCTGGGCGGGGTGCAGGTGCTCCGCGGGGGCGGCTTCGATCACGGGCCGCCTGCGGATGTAAATCACCCAGTACACCGCGCCGACGAAGAGCACACCGCCGATGATGTTGCCGAGGGTGACGGGCAGGAGGTTGTGGAGGAGGAAGTTCCCGGTATTGACAGCGGAAAAGTCGGACTGGGTGAGCCCGGCGGAGGTCCAGAACTCGGCGGGGGCCCACCATTTCACGCAGAGCGCCGCGGGGATGAAGTACATGTTCGCGACGGAGTGCTCGAAGCCGGCGGCGACGAAGGCGGTGACGGGGAAGATGATGGCCCCGATCTTCTCGCCGGTTGAGCGGCAGGACATGCAGAGCCAGACGGCGAGGCAGACCAGGGCGTTGCAGTAGATGCCGCGGACGAACGCCTCGTCGAAGGTGAGGTGGCACTTGGACTGCGCGATCGCGAGGGCGGCGCGGCCGACCTGCCCGCCGCTGTTGCCGTAGATGCCCGAGAGGTGCACGCCCAGCGCGGTGGCGGCCGAGCCGATGAAGTTGCCGGTGTAGACGACGAGCCAGTTGCGCAGCACCTGGCGCAGCGTGACCTTGCGGCTGGCGAAGGCGATGACCAGCAGGTTGTTGCCCGTGAAGAGCTCCGCGCCGGCGATGACGACGAGCACCAGGCCCAGCGAGAACGTGAGGCCCGCCAGCAGCCGCGTGATCCCGTAGGGCAGGACGCCTGAGGCGCCGGCGATCGCGACCGTCGAGAAGAGCGCGCCCAGGGAGATGAACGCCCCGGCGAGCACCGCGAGCAGCAGCATCGAGAGCAGGTCGAGCCGGGCCTTGGTGACGCCGGCATCCTCGGCCTTGGCGGCGATCTGCCGCGGCATCAACGCATCAAACGGGTGTACACCATCCATAGAGGTCCACTCCGCGAGGTGCAGGACGATAGACGCGGGGCGCGAGACTGCAGGCCCGGAAGCCGCCGTGTCGTGGGGTGTTCAGCCGCGGCGGCGCGATCGGCGTGCGGCCGGCGGCGGGCCCGGGCCTTTTCATCGACCGAGACTCAAGCACGCGGAACGCAGACCGCAGGCATCATCGAAGGCCCGTCCGGGCCGCGCCGCCCCGACGTGGGGTGGGTACGCACCAAGCCGTGCGTTCAGCCGGGTTTCCGTCAAGTGGAGCGGAGGAGAGTCGAACTCCCGACCTCATCATTGCGAAAAACCCGGAAACCCCCGGCTGCGCGGCCCGGAAGTTGCTGGCTTTGCAGCACATTATGGCCAACGGGCTGTTGGATCAACCCTTCTCACTCCCGATCACGCTTTCTCGTGAGTTCTCGCGTTTCTCGGGTAGGCGGTGGGTAGTCGCGGGTACGACCCCGTCACTCGATTCCGGTAGTTCGTCGCTGTCGCGCCTCCCTCCGCGCGCCATTTACGGGGGGGGGATCGCGTGGACTGCAATGCGCATCTGACCACCAGGCTGTGGAGGGGGTTGCGATCGCGGACGAAGGTTCAAGGGCGTGTCATGTTCCCTGTTGATCATTTCGAGCATGCAGAGGTGTGCCACCGGGACGCGCTGCAGCCCGGTCCGGCTGCCAGCGAACGGCCAGCAACGTCTGGTCGTCTGTCGGTGGCGCCGGGCCGGAGAAAGTGTCCACAGCATCCCTGATTGCTTGAACGGCGGCACCCGGGGAAGCCGGTTGCGACAACGCGCGGAGCACGTGGTCGAGTCGCGTGACGCCGAAGAACTCTCCGTTCGGAGACCGCGCCTCCGTGATGCCGTCGCTGTAGAAAAGAAGGAGATCGCCAGGCTCGAGTGCGACGGTCTCCTCAGGGTGGGAACAGCGGTCCTCGAGAACTCCCAAAGGGAGCGAGCCGGCACCGTCTATGGGCGTCACGGCTCCGTCCGCAATGCGCAGGCGACGCGGGGGCGGGTGGCCGGCACAGGAGTATGTGAAACGGCCTGTGTGAATGTCCAGGGTACCCGAGAATGCTGTGATGAACGCTCCACGGCCAGGAAGGCCAATCGCAAAGAAGTGCTCGTCCGCGTGATCCAAGAGCGCCGCGGGGTTGGCGATGCGGGTGTGATCCACCTCGTCGTGAACAACGGTGCGCAGGATCGCCATGAGTACGGCGGCGGCGGCGCCGTGCCCGCTAACGTCCGCGATCAGGATGCCAAAGGTACCGTCCGGGAGCGTGCCCGAATCGTAATAGTCACCGCCACAGTGATGAGCGGTCCGGTAGAACGAGGCCACGTCAACTCCCGGCGTGGGCGGAGCCGGACGCGGGAGGAGCCAGCGCTGGACGCTCGCGGCCGCGGCAAGCTCGTCGTCGAGAGAGCGGCAGGTGGTCTCGAGTTGCTTCGTGAGAGCGTGGGCGCGGTCCGCCCGCTGCAGCAGCGTGCCCATGATGGCCAGCCCGCATAGCTCCGGTGCGTCACAGTCGCGGTCGGAAGGCCCGAGCAGAACGACCATCCCGACAGCTTCTCCGCGGTCGTACAGAGGAAACGCTACGAGCGAGTGGCAACCTTCGAGGAGGGCGTCCGCGGGCCCCGTGCCGTCGAGCACGATCGGCGTCACTCTGCGGAACCGACCCGCGTAAAGGAGATCGGCCAGGAGCCCTCCTGCTCTGGTGAGGTCCGGGCCGTCCACCATCGCGCCGACTTGGTGGTCACCGCACTCGGCCTGGAGCATGATCCGGATCAGCGGGTATTTCAGGCCTTCCCGGCTGAGCACGATTGCCCGCCGCACGTTGAAACGTCGCCGGGCGTAAGCCAGGATGAGGCGCAGCATCTCTAGAGGGTCCGAGACGGCGCTCATGTGCCGCAGGAGCGCTGTCGTGGCTTCAATGTCCCACATGACTTGCCTCTCGATGGGGCTGCGTTTCCGTTGCCAGCACAGACACTGGCGCCGGCGCGGCGTGCGGCGCAAGCTCGACCTCCCACCGCACGAGGCGCAGGTCTTCCACAAAGACAACGTAGAGCACGGGAACCAGGACCAGTGTGACGAGCGTGGCCACGAGCATTCCAGCGATCTGCACGTAGCACATTGGTTCCCAGAGTGGCCCGCCTTCCAGGGCCAGCGGAATGAGACCGCCGACGCATGCCAGCACCGTTGTGATGACCGGCCGTAACCGCGCGAGGCCGGCATCAACCACCGCTTTCCGCAACGGCTCTCCCTTGTGACGCATCTCGTCGATGAAGTCGAAGAGGACGATGACGTGCGAGATGATCAGCCCCGCCAGCGAGGCCACGCCCAGGAACGCCATGAAACCGAACGACGACCGGAATATCAAGAGACCAAGGAGGCCGCCGACGATCCCAAAGGGCACGGCGGCGTAGACGAGCAGGGGCTGTGTGGCGGAGTTGAACTGGAGGACAAGGGCAAGATAGATGGCGAGGAACGAGACGATCAGAGCCAGTGTCAGGGACTTGAAGCCCTTGTCCTGCTCGAACTTCTCGCCACCGAACTCCCAGCGATAGCCGGGTGGGAAAGGCACCGCGTTGGCCGCTGATGCGCGGTGCGAGGACTCCGAGGGCAAAACGCGCTGGAGCTGATCGACGATCTGGCTGGGCAGCACGCCGGCAACGACATCGCAGCGAACAGTGATGCACCGCTCGTGGTCGCGTCGGCGGATCTTGGGGGTCACGACCTGCGGCTCGAACGCCGCCAGTTGCTGGAGCGGCATGCGGACGCCGGTGCGGGTGTTTACGGCCTGGAGGCTGAACAAGTCATCCAGGCGCGTGCGCTCCGAGGGCCGCAGGCGCAGCATGATGTCGATGAGCTTGTCGCGCTCGCGGATCTGGCCGACGGAATAGCCGGAGAGCCCCGCGTCCACCGCCATGGCAACATCCTGGTGCGTCAGGCCGCTCATGGCGGTGCGATCGGCGTTGATCTTGAGGGTCATCTGGAAGACCGGGTCGCCCCAGTCGTCGTGAATGTCGAGCGTGCCGGGTACGGTCCGCAGCCGCGCCTTGATTTCGGAAGCGATCTGGCGGAGTGCGGAGGCTTCCGGGCCGTAGATCCGAAGCTGCACCGGTACTCCGATGGGCGGGCCGGTCTCGAGCAACTGGCAACGGACCCGCGCCCTGGCCATGCGGAGAGGCAGCTGCTCTTTCAGGCGGGCAGCGATGGAAGCCGTCTCATCCTTCGAGGTTGTGTGCACGAGGATCTGGGCGTAGTTGTCGGCCCGCTGCTCGGGCTCGATGGAAAGCCAGAAGCGCGGGCCGCCGGCGCCGACAAATGTGGTGTAGCTGCGGATGTGTTCCCCCTCCAGAGCCTCGATCTCGCGGATGGCGTCCATCGCGACATCGCGCGTCTCGCGGATAGGCGAGCCCTCCGGTAGGTCGAGGTTGACGGTGAACACGTTGTGCAGGTCCTTGGGGAAGAACGAGGTGCCGATGGACCGACAGAGCAGCCCCGCACCGGCGAGAATGGCCAGCGCCGCGGCGGTGGAACGGAACCGGTGAGTGATGCACCACTCGACGAAGGTCTTGTACAGGCGAGGGAATCCTCGTCCCTTTCCGGCAGGCTCATCGTGGGCCCCCTCGAAGCCCTTCTGTCCCTTGAGCATGTAGAAGCCCAGGAGCGGCGCGAAAGTCCACGCCACCAGCATCGCCGCCACGAGCGAGAACGAGACGACTACGGGGAGCGAGTAGATGAAGTCGCCGGTCTTCCCTTTGACCAAGAGCAGTGGCAAGAAGGCAACGATGTTGGTCAGCGTCGCGTAGAAGACGGCCCGGGACAGGCGCTTGGGCCCGAGCCAGGCCGCCATGCCCCGTGGCTGACCATGCGCCAACTCGCGGTTGATGGCGTCAGCGGCAACGACGGGGGCATCCACCAGCAGACCCAGCGCGATGATGAGCGCCGCGATGGACACCTGCTGGAGATCAATCCTGAAAATCTGTGAGAGCCCGAGCGTCATCGCCACCGTAATCGGAATACAGATCGCGACCAGAATGGCGCTCCGCCACTCCATGAAAACCAGCGCCACGATGACGACGATGACGACAGCCTCTATCAGGTTGCGGTTGAACGATGAGATCTTGTGGCGAACCTCCGCCGGCTCATTGCTGGTGCGTTCGACGCGAAGGTCAGAGGGCAGGCGGAGCTTAAGGTCCGTGATTGCCGCCGTGATGTCCCGGTCGTAGTCGGCGATGTGCGTGCCCTTGACCTGGCGGACGGAGAGCGTGATGGCACGCCCGGTCTGGAGCTGCAGGTCGGCCGGTGCCGAACCCTCGTAATCAGCGTGCGACGTGCCCCAGAGTGCGCCGTCCGGCCCGACCTTTACGGTGCGGTAGTTGAGCACGTCCGCGGGGTCCACATAGCCGCGAGTCACTTCCACCAGGTCACCCAAGTACAATGGGTATCCGTCCCGGGAGATCGTCAGCACGGTGCCGCCGATCTCCGCCGCCGCGGTGTACTCGCCGGTGGGCCTGACCACGACGCGCTGGTCAGGGAGCTCGACCGTACCCCCGGGCATGTTGATGTTCCGATCACGGACGCGATCCACGATCGACTGCGGCGTGATATCAAACTGGTTGAGTCGCTGCCCCGAGTACGACAGCCACACGCGTTCGTCCTGCGCGCCGACCAGGTCGATCTGGGCAACGAAGGGAGATTGCTTCAGGCGGTCGCGGAACTGGTCGGCAAAGTCCCGCAACTCGCGATAGGAGTACTTGTCCTGGGCATTCCGGCGAAGCTCGTTCTCCAGGCCGGTAAGATCGCGAATCCAGAAGGGACGCCAGATGTCGGGCTGGTACTGATCCGGGCCACCCGCTTCGCGCTCCCATTGCGCGGTGATGACGCGGAGATCGGCCTCCGTCTTGTTCGCGTTCAACCAGATGTCCAGCATGCCGGCGCTGGGCGCCTCGACCAGGGCAATCTGCGATGCCACGCCAGAGTCCGTTAGTCGCTCCGCGAGCGTGCGGCCGAGGCGGAGCACGTGCGAACGTGCCACGGTGCTCGGGTACACGAGTACGCCGGCCCACTGTTGCGCCGCGTGGGGCGGGGGAGTCTGAGCCCGATGGGCTTCGAGCGCCTCGCGGATGCTCTTGGCACGAAGACTGATTTCAAGGTCCGTGACCGGCGGCGAGCTGATGGTCAGCATCACCGCTACCGAGTCGCCGAAGTCCTTGTTCAGCAGCGACTGCGTCGGGCGGCCGGCGGCCTGCGGCAGGTCCTTGATCTCACCGAGCTTGCCCCGAACATCCTGCCACACCAGCTCGGCGTGCCGTTCCGTCTCGAAGAGCTCGACGTAGACGATCGACATCCCCGGCCGACTGATGGACTTGACATGCTCGACGGACGGATTCTCCGATACCTTCCGCTCAATCTTGCGCGTGACCTCCTGCTCGACCTTCTCTGCCTCGGCGCCCGGGTAGGGCGTGATGATGACGCCCGTGACGACCGGGATGATCGGGTCCTGCCGCTGTGGCATCGCGGTGTAGGCGTAGACTCCCCAGGCGAGGACGGCGACCATGGCCGTCCAGGCGATGGGGCGCTTGGTCACGAAGAACTGGGAGATATTCATCACTTGGCCTCCGGCAGTACGGCCGCGGGGTCGGTACTCTCGGGCAGCACACGGACAGGCATGCCGTCGGCCAGGCGCTCGCTGGTAGTCACCGCGATTCTTGAGCCCGCACGAACGTCGCTGCCCTGCGCCAGGACCTCGACCTTGTTGTTGAAGACGCCCCCGAGCGAGACCTTGCGGGCCCGCACGGTGTCGACCCCTTTCTCGGGGGCGACCTCGAACACGACCACCGCGTCGTCGGCGCCCGCCTGGTGGATGGCGGTCATGGGGAGCAGCATCGCCTCGCGGTCGAGGCCGGCTCCGACCATCACCGAGACGATCATGCCCGGTCGGAGCAGTGGTCGGCCTGTCTCCGCCTGAGGGTTGGTCAGTGTCAGTTGCGTCAGGAACGTGCGTGTGATCGGGTCGGCTTCCGGGGCGATCTTGGTCACTGTCGCGTTGAAGGTGCGCCCCTCGAACGCGTCGGCCGTCACACCCAACTCCTGTCCGAGGCGGAGACGTTCTGCGTGGGAGGGCTCGATCGCGGGCGCGCCGATCATCGTGTCCGGCACGCCGAAGTTCACGTGCAGCGTCGAGATGTCGATAAGTCGAAAGGCGACCTCGTGCGCGGCCTTGCGTTCGCCGGGCTCGATGTCCTTCTCCGCGACGGTGGCGTGGTCGAAGGGTACGACCAGCAAGCGGTTCTCGTAGTCGTCGATCGCCTGGTCGAGCTGGACGCGAGCGTCGGCCATAGCGTGCTCGGCCGTCTCAAGCTCACCGGCCGCGGCGACGCGGCGCGATTCGACCTCGTCTCGCGCCACCTTCGAAACCGAGCCGGCCGAGCTGTCAAAGCGCTCGAGGTTCCGGACCGCGATCGCAAGCGTCTCCGTGGCCGTTGCGACCCGCGCCTCGAGCTGGGCGACCCTCGCCTCCGCGCCCATCTTGGCTCGACGGAGGTCGCCCTCGTCAAGCTCGGCGATGACGGTTCCCTTGGCGAGCGTGTCGCCGACCTGGACGTCACGGTCCAGGCCCGCCGGCCGGTAGAGACTGCGCACCGTCCCGGACAGCTTGAAGGCCAGCGACGTGGTCTGCAGCGGTTCGATGGATCCACTGAACCGTCTCGAGACCACGATCCGCTCGGGGGTCAGGGTCTTCACCATGACCGGCACCGGTGCGGGCGCCGGCTGCCGCTTCTCACAACCGGAGGTCACGGCGACGGTGAGGCACAGGGCCGCCGCGAGTATCGCCCCGGTGCAAGCGAGGCGGGGCCGCTCGCAAGATCCAGGGGGCACGGTGAAGGTGGCTGCGCTTTCGCCAGGCTGGATCATGGGTTCTCCTTCGGAGGCGACTGAGACTCGGACGAGGCCTGCGCAGCCGCTGCAGGCTCCGCGAACTCCCAGCCGCCTCCCAGCGCCTTGTACAGGCGAACGACATTCACCGTCAGCGCGACGTGCCCCTGCACGAGCATCATGTCCGCCCGGCTCGCCTGGCGCTGGGCATCCAGCACCGTGAGCTGATCGAGCAGGCCGTTGCGATAGTCGCCTTGGGCGATGGTCAGGGCTTCGTGGGCGCTGGCGGCGAGGAGTTCGAGATCGGCGACGCGAGCGCGGCTCCGGTCTACAGCCACCAGGGCGCTCTCGACCTCGCGGAAGGCGGCCAGCACGGTGTCCTCGTACGTTCCCTTTGCCGCGTCGACCTCGGCCTCGGACAACCGGATCGTGGCGCGGCGCCTCCCCGCGTCGAACAGTGTCCAGTTGATCGCGGGCCCGGCGAGGTAGTACGTGCTCGGGTTGACGGACGTGTTGCCGTTGAAGAGATCTTCGGACTGGCGGCTTGAGAAGCCGCCGGACGCTCCCAGCACCATCTGCGGGAAGAGCTGCGCGGTCGCCACGCCCACCATCGCCGTGGCGCTGGCCAAGCGGCGCTCGGCCGACTGGATGTCCGGGCGGCGGCGCAGGAGGTCGGAGGGGACGCCGACGGCTATGCGGTCCGGAACTGTGGGGATGCCGGAAGCCGGTGAGAGTTCATCGCTGAGCGCGGTAGGCTCCAGCGCCAGCAACGTCGAGATCACGTGAACGTACTCGCGGATGGCCTGCACGATGGGCGGAATTTCGGCGGCGGTCCCCTCCACCTCGATCCGTGCGCGTACGACCTCGAGCTCCGACGCGAGCCCGTTGACGTATCGGTCCTGGGTCACGGTCAGCGTCTGCCTCTGGCTTTCGAGCGTGGCATGGGCGACCTCCAGCTGGCGCTGCGCCCCGCGCAGTTCCATATAGGCCCGCGCGGTCTCGGCCGCGATCATCAGGACAACGCCGCGTCGCCGTGAGTCCGCGCCGTGCTCCTCCGCGGTGGCGGACTCCACAAGCCGGCGCGTGCCCCCCCACAGGTCCACCGTCCACTCGGCGTCGAACCCTATCTGGAACAGGTTCCCCTCCAGGTCCAGGCCGGAGAGCCCGATCGCCGCGTCGCTCCCTCGGAAGCGAAGGACCGACGCTCCCACGCCGATGCGCGGAAAGAGGAGCGACCGCGCCACCTCTCTGGCCGAACGGGCCTGCCGCACGCGGGCCTCCGCCACCTTGATGTTGTTGTTGGCGGCGACCGCCCGTTCCACGAGGGAAGCCAGTTCGGCGTCATCGAAGCGCTGCCACCACAGGGCCTCGCCCCCCGCGGTGGCGTCCAACCCGGCGGCGGCCGTGCGGGCCAACTCCCCGTAAGTCCCGGGCATCACGGTCGCTGGAGGCTTGTAGTCCGGGCCGACCATGCAACCCGACAACGTCAGGCATGCCGCGGCGAGCATGATCGTGCGGACGCGGCGCCCGACAGGCGGCGCGGCGGGGCTCGGGATGGCGGGGTGCGTGGCGGGCATGGCGTAAGAATACAAGGTAAATATACGTAGTCAACAAAAAATATTGACGCTGTTCAAGCTGCGGCGTACACTGCTCCGACGGCTATCGCGGTGGCCCCGACCACCTGCGTCCACCAACCGAGCGATCCAGCATGAAAGACCTGCAAGGCGTGACTCTGAACAGGACGAGAAAGCCCCGGAGGGGACCGGGCCGTCCCGCCGCCGGTGAATCTCTCACCCCTCAAGACGTGGCCCGAGGGGCATTGAACCTCATTGCCGCCGAGGGGGAGCAGGCCCTGACCATGCGGCGTCTGGGGGAAGTGCTCGGCGTCAAGGCGATGGCCCTGTACAACCACTATCCCGACAAGGAAGCAATCCTCGATGCCGTGGCGGGCCTGGCGCTGGCCCGGCTTCCAATGCCACCCGCCAAGGGGCCATGGAAGAGCCGGATCAAATCGGTCTGCCGCGGGATCAGGAGGATGGCGATGGAGCATCCGAACCTCTTCCGTGTGGCGATGACCCGTCCGACGCCGCCCAGCACCGGGATGCCGCAGATCGAGTCGGCCTTCTCAGCGCTCGCGGATGCGGGGCTCGCTCCCGCGGCCCAAGCCGTGGCCTACCACACGCTTCGCCTCTACGTGCGGGCCTACTGCCTGTGGGAGATTGATGAGCTGAATCGAGGCGGCGATCTCGCGGAGCCTGCGCGCGTGCCTGTTCTCGATCCGCACCACACCGCGGCGGTTAACCACCATTTGAAGTCGAACCCCGATCGCCTGTTCGAGGCGGGGCTCGACCTCATCCTGCGGGGGCTTCGGGCTGGAGAAAAGGTGTAGTTCATGTTTAATGTCAGCATCTATCGCCGTCTGTTGACCGCATGCCGCATGGTCTCGCACCATTGGGCTCCGAGGGCTCAAGCTGTGGGGCTTGGTTGGCCGCTGGGGGAATGGACGGCCGCGACAATGCACGCGCGGCGGCGATTCCAGCCAGGCAGATGAGAGCGAGGACGAGACTCGTGGGCAGCATTCCTGGCGGCTCCTTGCGGGGTGGATGCGCTATAAGACTGAGCGCCAGCTGAGCAATCCGGTGGACAGCTTCGGTCGTCCGGGTTGGGGCCTCCG
Source organism: Phycisphaerales bacterium (assembly GCA_020849615.1). GTDB lineage: Bacteria > Planctomycetota > Phycisphaerae > Phycisphaerales > UBA1924 > JADLFW01. The sequence goes on along the minus strand of JADLFW010000028.1, from coordinate 145,603 downwards.
CAACCGGCCCTCGTTAGTGTGGCAAACGAAGTCACCTTCGAGCTGCGACATCGCTGTCCCGACGGCGATTCGATGTTCAACCACCCGGCGGTTTGTCCGGCTTCCCGCCCTCGGCTCGAAGCCGGTTACGGCACTCTTGCAGGTTCTGCTCGACGTCCTGTCTGCCCGAATCGGACTGGGGCATCAACTCCAGGCCCCGGCGGAGGGAACTCTCCGCCTCGCGGAGCTGGTTTTGCTCCAAGAGCGCTCGGCCGAGCGCCGCGTGCTGGTTGGCCCCGTCGGGCCTGAGTCGGACTCCCTCGCGGAGGTGGTGGAGCGCCTCGTCCGGATGCTCACCCTGCGCCATCAAGGCCTTGCCAAGGCTGGTGCGCGCGATCGCGTCGTCGGGCGCGAGTTCCACAGCGCGACGCAGGTGGCTCAGGGCCTGATCCCATTGTTTGCGGTCCGCGAGCAGGTTGCCGAGGTTGCTGTGGGCCTGGTAGAGGGTGGGAACAAGCCGGAGCGCCTCTTCATACTGCGCAATGGCCTCTTCGTTGCGTCCCTGGTTGGAGAAGAGCAGGCCGAGATTGTAGTGCGGCTCGGCCAGAGTGGGGCCCAGACGCGCGGCATGCTCATAGTGCTCAATGGCGCCGGCGACGTCGCCGCTGGCCTTCAAAGCGTTGGCGAGGTTGTTGTGGGCTTGGGCGAAGCTGGGATCCGCTTGGACCGCGCGTCGGAAGGAAGCCAGGGCTTGGTCGGCATTTCCCTTGGCCTTGAGCGCCACGCCGAGGTTCAGATGAGCCAGCGCGTGGTTGGGGTTGAGTCGAATGGCCTGCTCGTAGCGCGCGATGGCCTCGTCGATCTGACCGGCCGCCTTGAGCGCGAAGCCGAGGTCGGTGCAGACACCGGCCAGAGGTTTCAATGCAAACGCCGTCCGGTAGTAGCCGATGGCCTCACCGGGGTTGCGATTGTCCATCAGCGCCCTCCCCAGGCGGACGTTGACGACGAAGTCGCCGGGGTGTTCCCGGTCCACGACCTTGAGAAACTCGATCGCGTCCTCGACGCCCCAAAGGCCGTGGAGTCGGTCGGACGCGGCCACCAGCAAGGACGGGGGCAGCTCGTCGATGGGCGCGGCCCGGAGCGTCGATGCGAGCACCGAACGATCGGTCCATACCTGCGGATCACGGAGTCGTGCCCGCCGTCCGGTCGGGTCGGCATCGGCAAGTCGCGCCACGGCCAGGCACCAGTCCCTGCGGTTCTCGTCCTGCGTGGCGGCGGCCCAGTCGTCGAGCGCGGCCACGAGGGCCGCGGCCATTCCGGACTCCAGGAGCTGTGCCGCCGTGACTTGCGGATCACCCGCGCTGACGGTCAGCCCCGCACTCAGAAACGCGGCCGTGTACTCTCGGTCAGCGGCTCCGCTGTCTGGAAGTCCCCCGACCAAGGGCTGGCGGGAGAAACGGACGGACTCGAGCCGCTCGGCCAACTCGAGGTTCGCGGCGGCGCGATCGACGGCCGCGCGGAACTCCCGTGGAACGCTGGCGGCCTCGGACGCAAGCAGGCCGCGGGCGTTGGCGAGCACGGCCCTGCTCTGGGTCCACTGAGAGGTCCGTTGCAGCTCGGCGAGTGTTTGGAGGTCTGCCCGTAGGTCGCTCATGAGGGCCGCGCGGCGGTAACCCGCCTGCACCGATCTGAGGACGATCGCGACGGACAGCACGGCGACCAGCGCCAGCGCGGCGTAGAGCGCCGCCGCAGCCGGCCGCCTGCGCGCCCACATCCATGATCTTTCGAGGGCATGAGCACGGCGGGCGGCGATTGGTTCTCCGCGCAGGAATCGATTCAAGTCCTCGGCCAGAGCCAGTGCGCTGACATATCGTCGCTCGGGCTCCTTCTCAAGGCACTTGAGACAGATGGTCTCCAGGTCGTGTGGGACCCTTGGGTTTAGCCGCGATGGATGCACCGGCGGGTCGTTGATCACCTGGCGCACGGTGTCGGCCGGGGATTCTCCGTGGAAGGGGGGCCGGCCCGTCAGCATCTCGTAAAGGATAGCGCCGAGCGAGTAGATGTCGGTGGGCGGCCCGATCGCGCTGATGCGTCCTTGGGCCTGGCACGGCGACATGTAGCTCGGCGTGCCGATGGGGGTTCCGGCGAGCGTCAGATCAATGGCATCGCCCTCGGCGCGGCGAGCCAGCCCGAAGTCGGTGATCTTCGGGGTTCCGTCGCCTGCCAGGAGGATGTTGGAGGGCTTGAGGTCCCGGTGGATGATCCCCCGGTCATGCGCCACCTGCACCGCGTCGGCGAGCGTGACGACGAGCTCCGCCGCATCACGCGCCGGTTGCGGCACACCGGCGAGTTTCTGGGCCAGGCTGCCCCCCTCCATCAGTTCCATCGTGAAGTAGGACTGGCCTCCGAACTCGCTGATGTCGTACACCTGCACGATGTTGGGATGCTGCAGGCCGGCGACCGCCTCGGCCTCGCGGAGGAAGCGTTCGAGCTTGTCCACCTCGGCGTGCGTGCCTTCGCGCAGGACCTTGATCGCCACGTCCCGGTTGAGCCGCAGGTGCCGGCCGCGATAGACAAGACCGGTGCCGCCTCGGCCCAGCAGCGACTCGACCTCGTAACCGGGAAGTTCAGGGAGTGCGTCGGGCAGGTGGGACGGGGTAGCAGGGGGCAAGTCGTTGCCGGGCGCGTCTGTGGCGTTGGGCGGGAACCAGGCCCGAAGCTGCTCCTCCATGCGTCGGTGTTCGGCGAGTTTCCGTCGAACCTGATCGAGCAACTCCGGGCAGGTACGGCAGACCACTTCGGGCGTTTCGCCCGAGCTCAATGTCTGGTTCACCAGCTCGTTCACGTGCGAGTCTGCGTCCATGGCCCGCCTCGTGTCCGCGCTCACGGATCGGCGCTGTCGTCAGATGCCAAGAGACCCTCAGCGGAAGCGTGCCCCAAATCCCCCGCAACAAGACCGCTCAACTCGCCGGCCAGCGCACTCACGGCTTGGTGGAGCCTGCGCTGGACGGTCTTGGTGGAGACGTCGAGCACATGGGCGGTCTCGGCGTGCGTAAGTCCCTGGATGTGGACAAGACTGAAGACCTCGCGCTCATCCTCCGGGAGACGGTCGATCGCCTCCAGGATCTGCCGGATGCCCGCGGCCTCGATCGGGACCTCGGTCGGCGGGCCCGTGGTCGCGATGTCATCCGCCAGAGCGTGCATTCGCGGCCGGCTGGCCAGACGGCGGGCGAACTCGTTGAGTTCCCAGCGGAGGTGCTGGTTGGCTAGCGCGAAGAACTCGCGCACCGTGGAGGGTCTGACCTGACGCATGGCCTTGATTAATCGTTCGACGAGCAGGCTGAGCATCTCGTCTTCTTGGACGCCGAGGGGCCCGTGCATCAGTCTGGGGTACTGCTTGCGCAGCATATTGGTGCACAGACCCTGGAGCCTCGCGGCCGCTCGGGCAAGGAGCGCCCTCACGATCGGGTCGGGATCTTCGTGGCCCGCGAGCGCGACCAGGTATCGCTGCACGGAAGCTGTGGTGCGATGGTCGTGCATGGAGGTCTCAGGCGCAGCACCGGTCCTGGAATGCTAACAAATCATGGGCGTGTGAGTCTAGCTCCATTCCTGCACAACGGCTGTGAGAGGCCCCCTCCGCTTGGCCCGCCATCCCGCAGAAGAGGCCGAGCGCGTCACTCGCGGCTCAGTTGCCGCGCCATCGCGGCGGGTTCCTCACAATATGATTCCGCGATTCCCTGACGCCGAAGTAGGAGCGCCGGCACGCGGCGACCGCCCTCGATGGGACCGCGCAGGGATGGATGTCCACCCTTCGGGCCTGGTCCGCTCAGTCAATGGCTCGCGCGTGTCATCGACTTTCACAGTTGGCCGCTCACGCACACCAGGAACCCGGAGACCTCCACGGATCGTGAAGCCGGGCGCCAGGTCCACACCGATGGAAGCTCACACATGGAAACACCCCCGGAATTACAGGTGGATGCGGATCGCCCGGTCCTGGCGGCGGAAACCGCCTTGTGGGCCGCGAACAAGTTCTGGAAGCAGGGGGGAGGGTTCCGGCCATACCCATCGGACCTGATGGGTGGTGCGGATCAGCCCGAGTGCCTCCGAGGCTTCACGCGCTGGGAAATAGAGCGGGCCAGCGAGTTCCTCGTTTGCCTGGGCCTGATCGAGAAGCCGCGGCGAGGACAGCGGGCGGCCCGGGCCCCCACAGGGATTCGCGGCGATGCTCCGCGGGACAACCCGGCGCCGTAGCAGAACGGGGCCATTTCCTTGAGTGCCGTGTGGTTCCTCGCGAGAGAATGAACCAATCGCACATTTGGCGGCACAGCGCGATGCGACACCGCGGGCCTGAGCACGGTTGCGTAGCGCTTCCGGTGAAGCACCTGATGACGGGCGAAGTGACGCCGACGAATGAAAGTGAGCAGGAGCACAGGCGGTGACCGAAGGTGGGAGGAACGCCGTTCGGCGTCCGCCAGCGGCGGTCGAAGGAGAGCGAAGATGCGAATCGCGCTCATGTCGTGGGAGTCGTTGCACTCGATCCGGGTCGGGGGCGTGGCGGCGCACGTGTCGGAACTGGCCGATGGCCTGTACGCGCGGGGCCACGATGTCCACCTGTTCACCCGGTTGGACGCGGGCCAGCGGCGGTACGAGTGCGTCAACGGGGTCCACTATCACCGCTGCCCATTCAATCCCGACGCGGATTTCGGCGCTTACGTGGGCCGAATGTGCGACAGCATGGTGGCGCGCCTGGTGGAAGCCGAGGCGTTCTACGACCACACGTTCGACGTCGTCCACGCGCATGATTGGATGTGTGTGCGGGCGCTGATCAAGGCCAAGAACGACCTGGGCCGGCACGCGGTGCTCACGCTGCATTCGACCGAGTATGGCCGCTGCGGCAACACTCTGGCCAACGGCCGGTCGGAGCGGGTCCGGTCGACCGAGTGGGAGGGGGCGTACGTGGCAGACCGCGTGATCTGCGTCTCGTGCGCGCTGCTCGATGAGGCTCGCTGGCTGTACCAGTTGCCAGCGGAGAAAGCCAGTGTGATCTACAACGGCGTCGATGTTCACAGGTTCGACGCCGACACGGACGTGGCTCGGGTGCGCAGCGGCATGGAGATCGGGGGCCAAGACCCGGTCGTGCTCTTCGTGGGCCGAATGGCCTGGCAGAAGGGCCCCGACTTGCTGGTAGAGAGCATGCCCGGTCTGGTTCATTACCACCCGCGCGCCAAGTTCGTCTTTGCCGGTGACGGCGACATGCGCGGCCAACTGGAGCGGCGGGTGGAGGGCATGGGTCTGAGGAGCGCGGCGCGATTCGTCGGTTACCGGAGCCCCGCCGAGCTGGTGGGCATGTACAAGGCGGCGGACGTCGTGTGTGTTCCCAGCCGAAACGAGCCGTTTGGGATCGTGATTCTGGAGTCTTGGGGTGCCGCAAAGCCGGTGGTTGTCACGCGGAATGGGGGGCCCGCCGAGTTCGTGCGTCATGGTGAGACCGGATGGGTTGTTTCCGACAACCGGGACTCGATCGGCTGGGGCGTCGGGACCGCCCTGCGGGACCTGGATGCGGCGGGTGAAATGGGTTGCCGCGGACGGCGGACGGCGGAGACCAAGTTCTCGTGGGATGCCATCGCGGAGCGGACCGAGTCGGTATATGGGTCGCTCAACTGATCTGGATGTCCACCAAACGGTGGTCTGGTCGCTCAGGAGGTTGGGACCTCAACCGAGCAGGAGCCAAAGCATGTCGTCGAAGACAGGCCAGAACGCGAACCGCGGGGGCGGGGACCGGCCTTCTCTCCCCGAGACAAGCGTGGAAGCGGTACGTTTCCGTGCGTATGAGATCTTCCTTGCGCGCGTGGCGAGCGGTGCTCCGGGCGACGCGCACTCAGATTGGCTGCAGGCCGAACGGGACACACGGCGCGTCGAGGACAAGGGGGTGGCCGCGACGGGCAAGCCAACGCCAATGCGGATGCCTTCGGCTCGACGCCAGAGTGCCCATCCGTGACCCCTTATCAACGCCTGCGTGCCGGCCCACCCCTGTCGTGTACGGCGCATATCGGCGTTGCCACCCGCACACGACCAGAGGATGCCGCGAGAGGGAGAGATCCTGATGCGCAAGTACACGCGACACCCAAAGCACCCGGTTGCATGGCCTTGGAGGGGCGGCCACGACGAGCCCGACTGCGAGCGTTCATGCACAGACTGGTACATGCCTACGGACGATGAGCCCGCGGAGTTCGCAGAGCATGCGGCTCATGAGCCGTCGCCCGCGGTGCGCAAGTTTGTCGCGGACGTGATGACCGGGCGAGTCGGGGTAGGCAGGACCCAGCAGACTGGAGATCCCCGTTGAGCACCAAGCACTCACCCAAGGTCGAACTGCTGCGGTCAGACGCGCGGGCGCGGCCTCGCCTTGGCGACGAAACGGGCCGGCGGATCGGGCGAGCTGCTATTCCGAATCTCCCGGAACGCCCGCGCACTCCCGTGATAGGCCCGTCCATTCGCCGCTCGTACCCGGTGGGGCGCCAGGAGTTCTCGCGTGCGTTCCAGGGCTGCGTCTTCGAAGTCTCGGTCACGTCCGATATCACGCCGCCCGAGGGGATGGTGCTGTGCCTGGACACATCGCTCAATGCACCGACGCAAAGTGATCTCGCCACGTTCCCGTTCGAACGGATTGACGATCACACCTTTCGCTGTTGGGTCACGCCTGAGAGACAGGGACTTTACTGGTTCCGCGCCCGAGCGTCGGCCGACGGGGGCGCCAGTTGGATCCGGGACGCGGCCCCCGACGCCTGGCTCATGGTAGACCCTCCGCAGACGGATGGGCTGACGCTCTACACGCTGATCCCGACAGTGTCTGGCAGAATCGGCGACTGGACGGCGGACCTCGCCCGGATCAGGGACATGGGCTTCAATGCGGTCCACGTTCTGCCGGTTACACGCCTCGACGACTCGCAGAGTCCCTACGCGGCCAAGGACCTCTTCGACATCGATCACGCCTACCTGATGGACGGAGCGCAGGGTGACGGACTGGACCAGCTCGAAGAGTTCATCGCGCGGGCCAAAAAGCTCGGCCTGGCACTGTGCTTCGACCTGGTCCTCAACCACGTGGGCGTCCACAGCACCATGGCGCGTCGCGCACCGGCGTGGATCGTCCCCGACCAGAACAGCCCCGACGGCAACAGGCGCGCGCGGTATTGGGCAGACGGCGGGTGGCACACGTGGGATGATCTGGTGCTCGTCAACTACGAGCACCCCTCCGACGTGATCAGGGCTGAGGTGTGGGAGTACATGACCCGTTACGCGCTATTCTGGGCGCGGTACGCCGAGCAGACGGGGGGCCTGGTGCGCTTCGACAACCTGCACTCGAGCCACCCGGAGTTCATCAAGTGCATCGCGCACCGGCTGCTGCTTGAGTGTCCCTCACTCGGCACGCTCGCCGAGTACTTCACCGACGACGTGACTCTGCTCAACAACGTGCCGGAATGGGCGCTCAACCTTGTCCTCGCCACGCCCTGGAGCTACCGGTTCGTGCCGGACCTGCGCCGGTACCTTCGCTATGTGCACCGGCTCTCCGATCGCATCCGGTACTTCACGCCCATCACCTCGCATGACTCGGGCTCTCCGGCTCAGGAGTTCGGGGTTGCGGAATCGACCGTGCCGCGCTATGTCGCGTGCGCCTTGCTCGGAACCGGCAGCACGGGAATGCCTCAGGGCGTCGAGTGGGGAGCGCCGGAAAAGACCAACTTCATCGGGATCCGGCCGCGGGTAACTCCCTCCGGCGAGCCCAGGTTCGCGCAGCTGATCCGGTCGGTGAACCAGTTGCTGGCGGCCCACGCGGCGTTCCGGCACGGTGGGAACTGCGAGTTCGTGGACAACGAGCACGAGGCGGTCATGGCCGCGTTCCGGCGCGATCCGGACGGGCCGGGCAGCGGGTTCCTGGTCGCGTGTAACTTTGACATCCATCGCTGGCAGCACGTGACCTGCGATCTCGCCGGCGTCATGGATCACGCCGGCCGGATCGCGGGCCGTGAGCGGCTGGGCGATCGGGAAGGGAGTTTCGACACGCCGGTGGTGCCGCTGGATCTTCCGCCATGCGGGGCGGTGGTGTGGGAGCTCAGGCCAGCCTGAGAAGGAGGTTCGATGGAACCGCGTCCGACAGTTGCGTACTTCACGATGGAGATCGCCGTGGATCCGCGTCTGCCCACGTACAGCGGTGGGCTGGGCGTGCTTGCCGGGGACGCCGTACGTTCCGCCGCGGACCTGCGCGTGCCGATGGTCACCGTCACGCTGCTGCACAGGCGCGGGTACTTCGTTCAGCACCTGGACGAACTGGGACGTCAGACGGAAACACCGGCGCGCTGGGATGTCGAGGGCTTCCTCGAGGAGTTGCCCGCGCGCGTGACGCTGACGATCCACGGCCGGAGCGTCGCCGTGCGCGCATGGCGCCGCGAGGTCGAGGGCGTCGGCGGCGCACGCGTCCCAGTGCTTTTCCTGGACACCGATCTGCCGGAGAACGCGCCGCAGGATCGGGAACTCACGCATTACCTGTACGGCGGCGATCGACGGTACCGCCTTTGCCAGGAGGTGGTCCTCGGTGTCGGCGGCGTGCGGCTTCTGCAGGCCCTGGGATACCACGACATCACGCGCTACCACATGAACGAAGGGCACGCCGCGCTGCTCGCGGCCGAACTCCTGCGTCAAACTATGTCCATGCGCGGGGAGACCCGGGTCACGGATGACGCGATCGCCGCGGTGCGCCGCAAGTGTGTGTTCACGACGCACACACCCGTCCCGGCCGGGCACGACGTCTTCCCGCTCGACCTCGCGAAAGAGGTCCTGGGGCGACATGACGCCCTGGAGGTCAGCGGTCTCTTCACGCACGACGGCCTTCTGAACATGACTTACGCGGCGCTCAACCTCAGCCACTACGTCAACGGCGTGGCGAAGCGACACGGCGAAGTGTCACGGAAGATGTTCGGCTCAGAGTCCGTTGACTCGGTCACCAACGGCGTTCACCTCGCCACTTGGGCCGCACCGGCGTTCCACGCGCTCTTCGATCGCTACATCGAGGGCTGGAAGGCCGACAACGCGAGCCTGCGGTTCGCCGTGCACATCCCGCCGGACGAGATACGCGCCGCGCACCAGCAGTGCAAGCGAGAGCTGTTTGACAACATAAAGTCACGGACCGGCGTGGCACTGGACGCTGGCACGCTGACCATCGGTTACGGGCGACGCGCCACCGCGTACAAGCGACCAACTCTGCTCATGGACGATCCCGCGCGCCTCCGCCGCATCGCCGAGCGCGTCGGTAAGTTCCAGGTTGTCTATGCCGGAAAGGCCCACCCGAACGACCAAGCGGGCAAGGAACTGGTCCGAGACCTGTTCCGATCCATCGGCACGCTTCGAGATGCCGTCCAGGTGGTCTACCTGCCGAACTACGACATGGGGCTGGGTCAGCTCATGACGGCGGGGTGCGATCTCTGGCTGAATACGCCCGAGCCCCCGATGGAGGCCTCGGGCACGAGCGGGATGAAGGCCGCCGTGAATGGCGTTCCGTCGCTCAGCGTGCTCGACGGATGGTGGGTGGAGGGGTGCATCGAGGATGTGACCGGGTGGTCGATCGGGGAGCCCGGGCGCGATCATGATCGGCCACGCGACGCCGAGGCGCTCTACTCCAAGCTGGAACAGACGATCGTCCCCATGTACTACCGCGACCCCGCCCGCTACCTCCGCGTGATGCAGGGAGCGATCGTCCTGAACGCTTCATTCTTTAACACCGAGCGGATGATGCACCAGTACATCACCAAGGCCTATTTCTCGTGAGTGCGAACAGCTGGAGAGCGCCCCAATGAACCAACTCGCATCCCTCCGGCGATTCACAACCGTCGTGGCCGACACGGGCGACGTCGAGCCCATCGGCCAATACCGGCCCCGGGACGCGACCACCAACCCCACGCTGATCTACCAGGCGGCGCAGAGGGCGGCCTACCGCCACCTCCTGGAAGACGCCCTGCGGCAGGACGCGAGCGTCGGCAGCGACACGCGCAGACTCGAGCAGTTCGTCCGGGAGTTCCAGCAATCGTGTAGACCGGTCGCGGCAGCCGCCGACTGATCCGGCGTCCACAGGAACGTCAGCCGGAGCCATGTGGCACGAGAAGGAGTCCATCGATGACGGTTACGACCACCGATGTCAAACGAAAGCCCGGTGCCGGGATCAAGACCACTGCGGGCGACACGAAGCCCCCGGGCGCTGGGAAGGTCGAGACGGAGCCGGCATCGATCAGCGCCTACGGAAAAGCCCGGACGACGGTTTCCGGTTCGCCACTCAGCGTGGACGAGGTGCGGAAGATCGACGCCTACTGGAAGGCGTGCTGCTATCTCGCCCTGGGGATGACGTACCTCAAGGCTAACCCGCTACTGAAAGAGCCGCTCAGACCGGAGCATGTGAAGGACCGCATGCTCGGCCATTGGGGAACAAGCCCCGGTCTGGCGTTCTGCTATGTCCACCTCAACCGTGCGATCAAAGCACAGGATCTCGACATGATCTTCATGGCGGGGCCGGGGCACGGCGCGCCCGGAGTCATCGGACCGTGCTACCTCGAGGGTTCGTACTCGGAGGTCTATCCGGATTGCGGCGAGGACGCTGAAGGAATGCAGAGACTGTTCAAGCGATTCTCGTCCCCCGGCGGGATCGGCAGCCACTGCACGCCGGAAATGCCGGGTTCGATCCACGAAGGGGGCGAACTCGGCTATGTCCTCTCGCATGCGTGCGGTGCTGCCTTCGACAATCCCAACCTGATCGTCGCGGCCGTTGTCGGCGACGGCGAGGCTGAAACGGGCCCGCTCGCGACAAGTTGGCACATCAACAAGTTCCTCAACCCGATCCGCGATGGCGCCGTGCTTCCCATCCTCCACCTCAACGGTTACAAGATCAATAACCCGACCATCTGGGCACGGGTGCCTCACGAGGAACTGGAGGCATTCTTCCGTGGGACCGGGTGGGCCCCCTACTTCGTCGAGGGTTCTGACCCGGACTCGATGCACCAGGCGATGGCAGCCACGATCGACGTATGCGTCGCCGACATCCGCGCCATCCAAGGACAAGCTCGAAAGGCCGGAACGCCCTTCCGCGCGCGCTGGCCGATGATAGTGCTCCGTACCCCGAAGGGCTGGACGTCGCCGTCCGAGGTGGGCGGGTACAAGCTGGAGGGAAGCTGGAGAGCCCACCAGGTACCGATGGCCGACGTGAAGAAGCACCCGTCGCGATTGAAAACGCTCGAGACGTGGCTGCGCGGCTACAAGCCGTACGAGCTGTTCGACGCCGACGGGCGGTTCAAACCGGAGCTGAAGGCCCTGGCTCCGACCGGCGCTCGGCGCATGGGGTCGAACCCACACGCCAACGGCGGACATCTGAAACACGCGCTCTGTATGCCCGACTTCCGGGCCTACGCGGTCACGGTGGACAAGCCCGGGACAACAGAAGTCGAGAACTGCCGGCCGCTTGGGGTGTTCCTCCGCGACGTGATGAAGCAGAACATGCGGAACTTCCGCGTGTTCGGGCCGGACGAGAACACGTCGAACCGGCTCGGCGCGATCTACGAAGTATCCAAGAAGCTCTGGCTCGACGCGTATCTTCCTGAGGACGCCGACGGAACCGAGCTGTCCCCGGATGGTCGCGTCGTCGAGATGCTGAGCGAGCACACCCTGGAGGGCATGCTCGAGGGGTACCTCCTGAGCGGGCGCCACGGGTTCTTCAGCACCTACGAGGCGTTCGCGCACGTGATCGACTCGATGTTCAACCAGCACGCCAAATGGCTCACCGTCTGCAATGAGCTATCGTGGCGTGCGACGGTCGCATCGCTCAACCTGCTCATCACCTCGACTGTCTGGCGGCAGGACCACAACGGGTTCACCCACCAGGACCCGGGATTCCTTGACGTGGTCCTGAACAAGAGCTCCGCCGTTACCCGCATTTATCTTCCGCCGGACGTGAACACCCTCTTGTCCGTCGCGGACCACTGCCTGCGCAGCCAGGGCCACGTGAACGTGATCGTGTCGGACAAGCAGCTGCACCTGCAATACCTCGACATGGACGCCGCGATCGTCCACTGCACCAAAGGCATCGGCGTTTGGGGTTTCGCAAGCACGGACCGCGGCCAGGAGCCGGACGTGGTGCTGGCGTCGGCAGGCGACATCCCGACCAAGGAAGCTCTCGCGGCGCTTGACCTGCTCCTGAAGGAGTTCCCCGACCTGAAGGTCCGCTTCGTAAACGTGGTGGACCTCTTCAAGCTCCAGCCGGAGACCGAGCACCCGCACGGGCTCTCCGACCGCGACTTCGATTCGCTCTTCACGCTGGACAAACCGATCATCTTCGCGTTCCACGGATACCCCTGGCTCATCCATCGGCTCGCGTACAGACGACGAAACCACTCCAACCTGCACGTCCGCGGGTACAAGGAAAAGAGCAACATCAACACGCCACTGGAACTCGCGATCCAGAATCAGATCGACCGGTTCAGTCTGGCGATGGACGTCATCGATCGAGTGCCGAGGCTGACCGTCAAGGGAGCGCACGCCAAGGAAAGGTTCCGCAACTTGCAGATCGAATGCCAGAGCTATGCCTACGAGCACGGCGTGGACGAGCCAGACGCCGCGAACTGGAAATGGCCGCGCTGACCTCACCCGCATCGATGGGCGCCACCGAATCCATTTTGGTACTGAACGCCGGTTCGTCGAGCCTGAAGTTCTCGGTCTTCACCGCGGGCGGGCGCCTCGACCCGATTGTGCGGGGTCAAGTCTCGGCGCTAGCGGATTCGCCCGTGTTCTGCGCGGTGGATCGCGAGGGGGTACTTCTCGCCCAGGAACCGTGCGGACCGCCTGGCTTCGGTCACGCCGCGGCCATGGACTTCTTGCTCACCTGGTGCCGGCGGGAGGATGTGCTGGGCCGCCGGCTGGTCGGCGCGGGGCATCGCGTGGTTCACGGCGGCGAGAAGCTCGTCAAGCCGGTCCGCATCAATGCTCAAGTGCTCGCGGAGATCGAGGCCCTCACGGCGCTAGCGCCGCTGCACCAGGCGCACTGCATCGCCGCGATCCGGGCCCTGGCCGATGCGGCGCCGAACCTGCCACAGGTGTCCTGCTTTGACACATCCTTCCACCGGACCCAGCCGGCGCTCGCGCAGGCGTTCGCGATTCCGCGCGCGTACCTGAAGCAGGGCGTGCGGCGCTACGGGTTCCACGGGCTGTCCTACGAGTACATTGCGCAGACGCTCCCCCGCGTGGATCCGGGTGCGGCGGCCGGACGGACCATCGTGGCTCACCTGGGCAGCGGCGCCAGTTTGTGCGCTATGCACCGCTGCAGGAGCGTCGCTACCACGATGGGATTCTCAGCGGCCGATGGACTGGTCATGGGCACCCGTTGCGGCTCGATTGACCCCGGTGTCCTCCTCTATCTCCTGCGAGAGGCGCAACTCGACGTGCCCGAACTGGAACGCCTGCTCTACGAACAGTCCGGGCTCCTGGGCTTCTCCGGCATCTCCGGGGACATGCGCACACTTCTGAGCAGCGACGATCCCCGCGCCGGCCAAGCGATCGACCTTTTCGTCTACCGCGCGACACGCGAGATCGGCTCGATGGCGGCCGCGCTGGGCGGATTGGATGCGCTCGTGTTCACTGGCGGGATCGGGGAGAGTGCAGCGTCCGTTCGGGCGGCGATCTGCAGGGAGTCCCAATGGCTCGGAGTCGATCTCGACGAAGCGGCGAACGCTCTTGGAGGTCCCCGGATCACGTCGCCGACCAGCGCGGTCACCGCTTGGGTCTTGCCCACGAACGAAGAAGCGATGATCGCGCGGCACACCATTGGCGTGCTCGATCTGCAGGGCTGGATTCCAGGAGACGACGCACGTCGTGCCGCCGCGCGCCGGAGCCAATCATGACGACGCCGCATCCATTCTTTGGCGGAGTACGCAACGTCAGCCTTGCCGACGAAGATGCGGTCAAGGAGATTGTCGCGACTACGGTGATGAACCTCTGGGAAGCTGTGGATACCCTCACTCGCCTGCGCCCGAGCCGGAGTGAACGGTACCGCGTCGCCATCTTCGGGTCGGCGCGGGCAAAGCCGGATACATTCGTCTACAACGAGGTCAAAAGGGCCGCGGCCGCACTGACCGAAATGGGTTGCGACATTGTGACGGGCGGGGGACCCGGCCTCATGCAGGCTGCCAATGAAGGGGCTGCGAGTCTCGGGAAGGGCAACCACTCCACCGGCATCCGCGTCGAACTCCCATTCGAGCAGGAAGTCAATCCGTTTGTCGAGCAGGTCTTCAGGCACAAGACCTTTTTCAGCCGGTTGCACCACTTCGTGATCTCCGCCGACGCGTTCGTCGTTGCGCCGGGCGGGATCGGAACGGTGTTGGAGACGTTGCTGATCTGGCAGCTCCTACAAGTCCGGCATGTCGAGCATATCCCGCTCATTCTTGTAGGCCCGATGTGGAAGACCCTGGTTGAGTGGGCCCGCCAGAGCATGCTTGAGGATGCGGACTTGCGTATGGCCAATGACATGGATCTCTGTATCCCGCGGTGCCTCGACAGCGCCGACGAGGCGATTGCGATCATTCGCGAAGAGCACGCCCGTTGGCTGGAGCGGCAGCCGGCTCGACCGCAGCATCATTAGGCGAGATGGCGAGATGAACTGGTTGCTCGACTTGTACAAATGGAACCCTGCCGCCCAAGCCCTGGCGGTTATCGCCGTTGTGTGCCCGGCGGGCATGGTGCTGGGTAGCGTGAAGGTGCGCGGCAACGGCTTGGGCACGGCCCGCGTGTTATTCGCGGGCCTGCTTGCGAGCGCAGTCGGCGAGCCGATCGGCGTCCGTGTGTTCGCATTCGTGACGGAGTGCGGGCTGATTCTGTGTGCCCTCGGCATTGGCCTCCAACTGGGTCCCGGGTTCATCGCGTTGCTGCGCGGAAGAGCTGTGCGCCTGAACGCCCTCGGGGCCCCGATCGTCGTGGTGGGCGCCATGATAGCGGCAGGACCTAGCGCACCGCCGGGGCTCGACTCGGCTTCCATTCCGGGAGTGTTCTCGGGGGCGGCGACGAACAATCGTTCTCTCGGCGCCGCGCAGCAGACGGTGACCGACCCGTCGGCGCTCGCCTTTGCTAGTAACATGTGCGGTTCCGGTGCACCGATGACGTCATACGCGGCGGTCTATCTCTTGACGCCGTCGCTGCGAATCCTCGAGGCGCAGATCCTGACAAGCACGTCGTGCGGGCGGTGGAACCGCGCCGGCCGAACCGCTCGAGGCCAATGCAGAAAGGAACCACGATGGCCATGCTCCAGAACCAGGGCGATCCACCGCGTCTGAAACGCAAGGCGTACGAGAAGGAACTCCGCAAGCTCCAGGCCCGGTTGTGCCTTCTCCAAGATTGGGTCAAACGCAAGGGCAGTCGCATCGTCATCGTTTTCGAGGGTCGCGACGCCGCGGGAAAGGGCGGCGTGATCAAGGCGATCACCGAACGCGTGAGCCCCCGCATTTTTCGCGTCGTGGCCCTGCCGGCGCCGTCCGATCGCGAGAAGTCTCAGATGTACATGCAGAGGTACATACCGCATCTTCCGGCCGCCGGGGAGATCGTGATCTTCGACCGCAGCTGGTACAACCGAGCCGGCGTCGAGCACGTCATGGGCTTCTGCACCAAGGAGCAGCACGAAAGGTTCCTGGAACTGTGCCCCATCGTTGAGAAGTTCATCACCGAAGCCGACGGTGGGATCCAGCTCATCAAAATCTGGCTCGAGGTGAGCGACCGGGAGCAGAAGCGACGCTTCGAGGCGCGCATCAACGACCCGCTCCGGCAATGGAAGCTCAGCCCAATGGACCTGCCGTCGCGAAGCAAGTGGTTCGAGTACTCCCGCGCCCGCGACATGATGCTGAAGGCGACCGACACCAAGGCCGCCCCGTGGTACGTCCTACCGTCCGACGACAAGCGGCGCGCCCGCCTGAACTGCATCCGCCACATCCTGGATGCCATTCCACACAAAGAGGTGCCGCGCCAAAGGGTCAAACTGCCCAAGCGCGAGATGGACAATGCCTACGACGACCAGGCAGTTCTCAAAAAGCGGAGGTTTGTGCGTGCAGTCTACTGATCGCGCCGACCTCAGACTGCACGGACGGGTCACCGCTCCGCCTGTCGGCCGTCCGGACCGCTGGCGGTCGCGTCCTCCGGAGATCCGAGGTGCCGCAAGCCATGACTGTCGGGATGCACAATGATCGTGAGGAAACGCCGGGCGGAACGCCATGGTTGCCTGTTGCTTGGCGCCGCGGGTACGGGCCTCGCGCTCTCCTCGCCGACCTGATCGCGGGGGTGACGCTCGCCGCGTACCTCCTGCCGACGGCGATCGGCGATGCGACGCTGGCGAAGCTGCCGCCCGAGGCCGGCCTCTACGCCTGTCTGTTTGCGGGGTTGGTATTCCCGTGGCTGTGCGGTTCTCGCCACACGGCCATCACGGTGACCTCTGCTATCTCGATCCTCATCGGCACGACGCTGGGTCCGATCGCGGCTGGGGATGCTCACCGCTTCGCGGCGCTGGCCGCATGCACGGCGCTCTGCGTCGCGGCACTCGCGGCGGGGGCGTGGCTGATAAAGGCCGGATCGCTCGTGAGCTTCATGTCCGAGACCGTGCTCGTCGGTTTCAAGGCCGGCGTGGCCGTGACCCTCGCGAGCACGCAGATCCCGAAGATATGTGGGATTGGCGCAGCACGCGGCGGGGTGCTTGAGAACATCCGGCATCTGGCTCTTCACGCCAGCGAAACAAATAAGGCGTCGCTCACCGTCGGGCTCTTGGCTCTCGGCGTCCTCGCTCTTGGAAAGGTCCTCCTGAGCAACAAACCCGTCTCGCTTCTGGTGGTCATCGGCGGCATCATCGCCGCCGGAGCGGCCGGGCTCGAAGCCAAGGGGGTCAAGCTGCTTGGTGACTTGCCGCGGGGGCTCCCGCGCATCGGCCTGCCGGACGTGAGCCGGCACGACCTCAACGAGATGCTGCCGCTGGCGATGGCGTGCTTCCTGCTGGCCGCCGTCGAGACCGTGGCGATCGGACGCATGTTCGCATCCAAGCACGGCGGGCGGCTAGACGCCAACCGGGAACTGCTGGCGCTCGCCGGCGCGAACCTCGCCGCGGGACTGGGCAGGGGCTTTCCGGTCAGCGGAGGAGTATCGCAATCGCTGGTCAACGAAGGCGCCGGCGCGCGGACGCCCGTGTCGGGGCTCGTGGCAGCAGGGATCCTCGCGGCGGTGGCGCTCTTCTTCACCGCGTTGCTGCGGGACCTCCCCGAGCCCGTTCTCGCTGCCATCATCCTCATGGCCGTCGTCGGCCTGGTGGACGTGCGGGTGTTTGCCCGGCTGTGGCGGCTCGACAAATCCGAACTGCTGATCGCCGCGGCGGCGCTCGCGGGCGTGCTCGCATCGGGACTGCTGCACGGAGTCTTGATCGGCGCGGTGATCTCGTTGGTGCTGCTCATTCGGCGGGCGTCGCGTCCGCACGTTGCGATCCTGGGGCGCATCCCGGGCACCAGGAGATACTCGGATATGGAGCGCCACACGAAGAACGAGCCGGTTCCGGGCGTTGCCATTCTCCGGCCGGAAACTGGCGTCGTGTATTTCAACGCGGACGTCGTTCACGACTGCGTGATGGGGCGCGTGAGAGCCTCGAAGCATCCCGTCCACACGGTCATCTGCGATTTGTCGGCTACACCGCTCATGGATCTCGCAGGGGCTGAAGTCATGAGTCGACTGGAGAGAGAGCTGCGGGCGCTGGACGTGCGCCTACAGATCGTCGAGGCACGGGCCGCCGTGAGGGACCGCTTGCGAGCCGTGGGGCTGGAGGAGCAAGTAGGCCGCGTGGACCGGTTCACGACCGTCGCCGACGCCGTGGACGCGGCGCAGGAGCAGCGCCGCGATACTCCCGGAGCAGAAGGCCACCCAAGGAAGAGCCCGCACCCTGCCCGGCCATCCGCGTAGAACGCCGGGCTTACCGGCTCAAGCGTTCGAGCCAGAGTGCGGACGAAGCCACACCGATACGACGAAGGAGATGAATCATGACGGCATCGACGCTGGAACAGCGCATCAAGGCAGAGTTCGATGCGAGGGCGCAACGAATCAGGCAATCGCAGGAAGCCCACGCCACGGAGGCGCGGGCGCGCGAAACGCGAATGGTGAAGTTCAGCGAGGTCTGTGAAGGCCTCCATTCCCTGGTCCAGCCGCGGATCGAAGCTTTCGGCCGGGCCTTTGGCAAGCAGGTGAAGATCACCCCGACCATCACGCCCGGCGAGCGCTCGGCGACAATCGTGTTCATGACCGACCTCGCCAACATGACCCTCACGGTGAGGATGGCGCCGGACGCGGATATCACGAAGCTGGTGATGGAGTACGACCTGCTCATCCTGCCGATGTACTTCGAATACGATCGGCACGCGCGTCTGGAGACGCCGCTGGACCATATTGACCGCGAGGCGGTTGCCCAGTGGCTCGACGACCGGATTATCTCCTGTGTCAAGTCATACTTGGCGATCCAGGACAACGAGTTCTACCTCCGCCGCGTTGCCAAGACGCCATCCGTGAAGCCCGCATCCTGAGCGAAGCGTAGACACCGCGGTTCAGACCGTGCTCGCACAGACGGGCCCGGAACCGCACGTGCGTCGTCACGTCGGGCGTGCCGTCGGCGAGGCCGAGCCCCGCGAAGCGGCGGAGGCTGGGGCGGTTCATCAGGCACTCTTCCAGTTGCGGATCACCCATGTGTGGCCCATAGCCACCCACCGCAGCGGTCAAGGAGCCCGCGCCGAACCTCCCACCGACCGCCCAGCCGGAACTGCACCTGCTCTTGCCCACGACCGCCGCGGGCTGGTTGCCGGCCAGGCAGGAGCGCATCAGGCGGTGGGGCGACCAGCGCCCGAACTTCGACGGCATCCTGGGGGTGCTGCGTACCCGTACCGCCCGTACGTCCCCGCCAACTCCACGATCCGCGCTGTCAGCGGCACCTCGTCATCACGCGGCAGCGGCGCGTACCGCTGCACCCCCCGCGTCTGTCCCAGCACCCGGCAGGCCCGACGCTCCGACACGCCCAGGTCGCGCACCACCCGCTCGACCAGCTCGCGCCGCCGCGTCGGGCGCCTGTAGAGCAGGGACGACGAACTTGCGGCACGTGTCGGCTTCGTTCATGCACATGCAGAGGTCGGCCACTGACGCGGGGATGCGGCGCCCATCAGGTCAGAATGGCGTCCATTGGCTGGGCGGCGCTGGGCGCCAGCACCGGCTGCGACATGACGGGACTGCGACAATCCAACGGGCCGTTGATCGCTTCACCGGGCCGGCGTCGCGCAGTTCACGTGATCACTCGCTACCAGCGATGCCGGTTGTCGAAGTTATGCCCCAAGGAAGTGACGATGAGCTCGCCCGGGATGGCAGTCGTAGCGACTTGGTGGTTAGCGCCGAACAGCGGGTTGTGGCCAAACCCAGCGAGCCGAGGTCGTTCTTGCGGCGCACGTGAGCCGGCGAGCGTGACGCCGAGACTGCATCGCCATGTCCGCCCGGGCGCGGTGGCCACAGGCGCGCAATCGGCCGCGGGCCGAGAGGCAGGACCGCTTTCCATCGACCCGAACATTCACCTATCATCGCTGATCGTCGAACGAGTGGCGACCCAGCTGGGCCGGTGGACGCCTGAATGGCCATTACCGGGCCTTGGATGGCGTCCACGGGTGTCCGAGCCGGTCAGGCGTGGTCTGATAGGGTCCGTGCCGGCTGGGCCTCAGCGTCGAACGAGCGACATTTGGTTATCGGACCTTTAGGTCGGCGGTCAGAACCGCGGCGCATGGCTCGATTCGGCCTCAACCCGGACTAATCCGTGTGGCCCGGGCGAGGTCCGCCTTGAGTTCGAGAGAACCTAGTCGCCGTCGACTCACGGCCAGACCCGCGGCTGGTTCCTGCGCGCCGCGAACGCTGCGCTCTGCGGACGAGCATCGGGGGCAGGTTGCAACGCCGCACCGACTTGGAGCTCCACGAGTCCGAGATCTCGGTAGTCGTCGGCGAGCTGGTGAATGAGCACACTGTCGGTTCGTTGCTTGGAAACGCCTTCATCGAGACCAGCGCCAAATGTTCGACGGCATTCTGTGGGTGCTGGTACCGGGGTGTGCTGGCGCGACCTGCCCGAACGGCACGGCAAGTGGCCGAGCGTCTACCACGCTGGAAGAAGGACGGGACACTCGACCGCATCCTCAAGGTCCTGCGCATCAAGCTGGACAAGGAGGGCCATCGCCTGGACGAGGACGGCCGGGTCGTTTGGAGCGTCTTCGACGTGGCCGTTCCAACATCGGTCCAACGGTTCGTTGGATCGTTTGAGCGAGATGCCGCTGACCGCGCTCGATCGGCGATCGAGTTTGGCGGAAGCATGTGGTGATTCACTCGGGCAAGTTCGATCCCAGTACCGAGGGCAACGCGGTACTCTGCTTCGTCGGGTTGTCAGTCGAGCGAGGCCGAGACATGCCGGACGGGGCGCCAACGTCGTGGTGCTGTGCCACCCTCGACCGCCACACCCGCTCAACGGCGGGCGAGTTCAACTTCGTCGCGTGCTCGCCACCCGCTCATCTCCTGGCTGCAGAACCAACAGGCTGTTGATGCGCTAAATGGGGGCCTCTCCAGCAAGGTCGAAATCGGTGTGCGACGCTCGCGTCCGCGGCGCCGGAGGAGCGCGCCTTGGCGTAACTCCCTCCGTCAGTCCTAACGCGGCCGATTCACGTCAGCGCAAGTTGCGCGGGTCGCCATGCCGTCGCTCACCCATTTGCGGAGCAGAGGCCGCGCCGCTGGCGTCGCCAACCGCGCTGAACTGTACGTCCGCGCCGTGGGGAGTACGCGCGAACGGCTCGTGGCGGTGCGCTGTGTAGGACGCGCAGGCTCTGGGCGACCCAGGCTCTATCGACTTCCACGACGTTGCGCGCTGTCGCTCTCGCGGCGTATTTTTCCTATCCCTGTATCCCAGGTTCGTCCCCTGAAGAACTCTTTGCCCTTGCGCGTGCGGCGATCCCAGCCCGACAGCAGGCCCGGGTCGTACTTCGGGTAGGAAGCGGCGGCGAGCATCAGGCGCAGTTGATCCGCGTTTGTCTTGCCGTTTCGCAACATCTGCCTGCGCTTGCCCGGGTTGCGAAAGATGGCCCCTGCAAACCTGGAGGGGCGCATTCCGTTGAGGAAGCTCGCGCGGCGGTATCCGCGGATCTGCTGGGTGCGTCCGACATACATCAGCACGTTCTTGATCTCATGCGCAGGTGCGTCGGGGCCGCCGCGGCGTGCGCAGAACGGCTGGTCGCGCAACTCTCCGCGCCGGGCGGTGCGGAGCCACGTCGCCAAGTGCCTGCGCGGCAGCCGCCTGCCATCACGCAACTGCACCGCGAGGTGGTAGTGGAGCAGAATCCCCCGCGCGCGGCTGTAGACGACGGGATCGAAATGGCGAATCACAAACGCGCCGGTCACGAGCCCCGTGCGTTCGACTTCCGACCAGAAGCGATGGAACCGCTCGTCCATGCGGGCCAGCATCTTCCATACGAGATCCTCGGCGGTGCCTTCCGGTACGAAGCAGTGGTGCAGGACGATGTGGTGGAGCGACACCCCGGTTCGCTCCAACATGGTCAGCAGTCCTTGCCGTTCGAGCCGCTTGTACAACCGCGACTCCGATCCAATGGGCGAAAGGCGTGTGGTGGTCCAAGCCGGAACCCGATGACCGCGCTGTGTTACCCACGTTGGGATGTCCTTCCCTTGGCCCACGGCCCGGATGGCAGCGTCTTTCAACAGCTTTTGCAGCATAGCACGCACGGCGGTGTCAGCTCCCAGGGCAAGCCGCTCCTTCACACTTCTGGGATATGGAATGGAAGGGTCAAAGGGCCGCAGATTGGGGTAGTACCGTTTCCATACCGCCTTGAGCAGCTTCAAGTACGCTGCCAACTGACGCTGAATCTGCTTCGGAACGGGTTTCGCAGGTCTCCGCGCGATCCGCTTCAGAGGTGATCGATCCGACGGCGACGCGAACTGGAGGTTCTTGGCCGTGTTGCAAGCCGAGTTTTGCTTGACATGCGCCGGACCCACCCGACCGGTGCTGGCCTCAGGGCCCACCCGTCGGGCCGGCACCCCCGTGCCGCCAACACACGGGTGGGTGGCTTGCGTGGAGTTAGTGCCTTGGCGCGGTGCAGCACGATGCGCCTGCGATCTACTCATGAGCCCCGTCCTCCACGCTTTACGCGCGCGAGCGCGCACCCGCGCGCGGTAGGAAAAACCGACACCGCGATCGCACTCGATCGACGGAACAACACTGATGTCACGTATTTGGGGGCAGGGGTTAGATTCCCGCCGCCCTCAGTCTGTGCGCCGAGCGATTGATCGCGCGTCGCCGCTGCGACCGCGAAGGTGCTAACGTCTTCCGGTCGTCCCGGTTCGGGTTGGAGTTGCGCACCAGCTCCAAGAAGGTGCGCAGTTCGCTGCGGCGGATCATGGTGCGGCTGCCGACCCAGTGCATCGGGAGCCGCGCCCCGTTGGCCCTCTTCAGGCCCTTGCGGCTCCACCGGTACAGAGCGGGGATGCTCGCTCTGCCCTCTCTGGCGGCCTGCGTCAGCGTCAAGTAGTCATCGTGAGGGAACAGCCCATCGTTTGGGAGCGTCGCCATCGACACGCGCCTCCCGGTGATGCGAGGCGGCCGTGCGCGAAGCACAACCGTGCGCATCCACCGTGGTTGCGGTCGGATGACGAGAGAACGATGAACTCCCGCGTCCGTCCAAAGTCTGGAATGTGGGGCCGCGATATCGGCCCGAGGGCACAGTGCCCATCGCCACACGATGCGGGCGACAGTCGATTATCGCAGATCAACGAATCCAGTCAACCCTGATCATTCACGCTCGGAGCTTCAGCCCGCACGCCGACTCGGTGCGCGCCGCCTGTGCCAAGAGCGCCGTTTGCCGGTGCAGGTGCGCGTAGTGCTGAGCCATCCGCGGGTCGGCGTGCCCGAGCGCGGCCTGCGCGAGGTGGAGCCCTCCGCTCCCGGCGAGTTCGGTGCCGCGCGCGTGACGCAGCAGATGGGGGTGCCAGTGCGGAAGTTCGGCCTGCTTCACGGCGCGGGCGATGACACGGCGGTACGAGCAGGGGGTGTAGCCGTCGGTCGGCCTCCGACGCCTCGACTCCCGCCGCGCCGCTGCCCGCACCGCTCGCTTGATCTGAGAGGGTGTCATGGGCGTCCGCCGGGTTTGGTGAACTTCCGCCAGACGATGATGCTCCGATTCGCGGGGCGAGAAGATCGGCAGCTCCGGGTCGCGGTGGCTGTACTTCAGCAGGAGGGCCTGCGATTCCGCGCCGAGCGCGACGACTCGCGGCTTGCCCAATCGCCTCGTCTTGTGGCGGATCGGGCGGTAGTGCCACGTGCCGTCCCTCGCGGCGAAGCTCTTGTCGATCTGCGCCCACGACATCGAGCAGACCTCGCCCGGCCGCATCCCCGTGTAGCGTTGCAGCGTCACCATGTCCGCGACGATCGGCGGGAGGTGCGGGAGCGTCTTGGACACCAGCGTGTCCTCCACGGGCTCCCGTTCCTCCGTGATGCGCACGCCTTCGTGTTCGGTGGGCGGGGACACCGCCTTGCAGCGTGCGAGGACGTCCGGCGGCACGAGTTCCTCGGCCACACCCCAGCGCAGGATGGCGCGGATGCGCGTCATGCGGTCCTTGATCGTGTTGAGGCAGTTGCCTCGCTCGATGAGCGACTTCTGAATCGCCCGCATCGTCGCGGGGCGGATGTCCTCAACGCTGCTGAATCCGCATTGGTCGCGGAGCAAACGGATGACCTGTTTCGCTCCCTCCATCATGGAGTCGCTGGCCCGCGGTTCGAGGTACGTCAGGTAGCGGTCGAGCAGTTCCACGACCGTGAGGGCGCTGCCGGGCGGGACCACCGGCTGGCGTCCCCGCGCCTCCCACTCTCGGATGAACTGCCAGTAGCGCTCGACGCTCTGGGGCGACCCGTAGTCGCCGAGGTACTCGTCCTTGCCATTGAGAGTGACCCGGGCTTGCCCGGAGAGGTGCGGGCGGTACGCGGGGACGCCCTTCAAGCGCTGCGGGACGGGCGGTTTGGAGCGGGCCATGCGCGACCTCCGGTTCGGGCCGAGCGTGGGTATTACCCACGGAGGGCCGTCCGGGCCGCGCCGCCCCGACGTGGGGCGGGTACGCACTAAGCCGTGCGTTCAGCCGGGTTTCCGTCAAGTGGAGCGGAGGAGAGTCGAACTCCCGACCTCATCATTGCGAACGATGCGCTCTACCAACTGAGCTACCGCCCCATGCTGCGCTCGCCGGGCCGGGCCCGTCGGCCCGTCCGTGGAGGAGGCGATTATACCCCCCGCCCGGCCGCCGTCAGCCTCGCCGGGCCTGCGCTTCGCGCCCGGTGACGCGGCGATCCCGTCCCGCCTCGTGAACCCTCCGGCTGGCCCGGAATCTAATGAGAGACTATTCTCAACAAGGCCGCGCCGGGTTCCTGACACCCGCCGGGCCCGCGCGGAGGCCCCCGTGTTTCGCCCGATCGTCACCACCCTCTTCCTCTTCATGGCCTTTCTTGCGGCGTGCGAGCGCACTCCGGCCTCCGGGCCGCCGGGCCCGGGCGAGCCCTTCCGCGCCGTCGTCACCGTCCCCGCCCTCGCCGGGCTCGTCAAACCCATGCTCCCCCAGGGTGCCGAACTGCGCATCCTCATGCAGCCGGGCCGCAGCGAGCACGGCTACGAGTTCACACCCACCGACATCGCCGCGCTGGGCCGGGCCGACCTGGTCGTCTACATCGGCCTGGGCCTCGAGCCCCAGGTCCGCACGTTCATCGAGAAGCGACCCAGCGAATCCCGTCGCGTCGTCTGCTTCGCCGAAGTGCTGGGGCTGCAGAAGCCGGGGGAAGCCGTCAAGCCCCACGACCACGCGCACGATCATGACCACCCCGAAAGCGCTGAGGCCCGGCACGAAGAGCACGCCTATGTCGACCCTCACCTGTGGCTCGACCCGGTGCTCGTTGAAGCCTTCCTCCCCGCGCTCCGCGACCAGATCGGCGCAGCCCTGCAGGCCCGCGGGCGGCTCGACCTCGGCGCCAAGGCACGACTCGATGAAGCCGCCGGCTCCGTCCAGGCGGTCGTCGCCGAGGTCGACCGTGAGTACCGCGAGCGATTGGCGCCCTTCGCCGGGCGGGCGCTGGTGACCCACCACGCCGCGTTCGGAAGGCTCGCCGCGCGCTACGGGCTGGAAATTGCCGAGGTGCTGCGGCCCATGGAGTCGGCCGAGCCGACGCCGGGCCAGATCGCCCAGGTCGTCGAGGCCGTGAAATCCAGGGGTGTGCACGCGATCTTCATCGAGCCTCAGTTTGATGCTTCCGCGGCCCGTCGGGTCGCCGAAGCCGCGGGCGTGCGGGTCGGTACGCTGGATCCGCTCGGTTCGGGTGATTGGGCGGGCCTGATGCGGGCCAACCTCGACTCGCTCGTCTCGAACCTTACCCCGAGCACGACCGGGCCCGCGGATGCGAAGTAGCGACCCATGACGACCGCAACGCCGACATCCTCATCCTTCCGCGCCGCGCCCGGCGAGGGCGATTACGCCGGCCCGGCCGTGCGCTACGAGAACGTCAGCTTCGCGTTCCCGCCGCGCGAGGGCGGGCCCGGCGGTCTGGTGCTTGAGAACGTGACGCTCGATGTGCGCCCCGGCGAGCGGCTGGGGATCCTCGGGCCCAACGGCGGCGGCAAGTCCACGCTGCTGAAGCTGACGCTGGTGTTGCTGACGGGGTTCACCGGGCGGATCAGCGTGATGGGCCTGACGCCCGGGCAGGCCCGGCGCCAGCGGGTGATCGGGTACGTGCCGCAGCGCATCGAGGCCGAGCTGCGGTTTCCGCTCTCGGCCCGGCAGGTGGTGCAGATGTCGGCGTGCGCCGGGCTCCCTCCATGGCGATCTCCCGGGCCGCGGCAGCGGGCGGCGATGGAGGATGCGCTGAAGGTGGTGGGGGCCTCGGCCTTCGCGGACAAGCCGATCGGCGAGCTGTCGGGCGGGCAGGTCCAGCGCATCATGATCGCGCGGGCCCTGGCGTGCCGGCCGCGGATCCTGCTGCTGGATGAGCCAACGGTCGGGATCGATGTCTCGGGGCAGAAGCAGTTCGCCGATCTGCTCGCGCGCCTGCACGATGAGCTGGGGCTGACGATCATCGTGGTGAGCCACGACATCCGCACCGTGGCGGCCGGCTGCGACCGCGTGGCGTGCCTGAGCCGGACGCTGCACTACCACGTCGCGCCCGAGGGGCTGACGCCCGGCGTATTGGCGGAGGTCTTCCGCCACGATGTCGCGGCGATCTTCGGCGAGCTGCACGTCGATGCGCACAAGGCCAGCGCCTGCAAGGACCCCAGCCACCGGCACTGAGCACCCGACTTCATGCACCTCCGCACCCTCGAATACCTGACCTCTCCCGAGCTGGCGCCGCTGTACTGGCCCGGCGTCGTGACCGGGCTCGTTATCGCGGTCCTGTGCGCGAGCCTCAGCGTCGTGGTGGTGCTCAAGCGGATGGCGTTCATCGGGCAGGGGATCAGCCACGCGGCGTTCGGCGGGGTGGGGGTCGCCGCGGTGCTGGGGCTGGCCGCCGCGGGCGGGGCCGGCGCCGGGCTGGGGCAGTCGCTGGTGGTGCTGGCCTTCTGCCTCGCGGCCGGGCTGGGGATCGGCTGGCTCAGCGAGAAAGGCCAGACGCAGTCGGATACGGCGATTGGCATCGTGCTGGTCGCCTCGATGGCCCTGGGCGCGGTGCTGCTGCAGTACGCCCACCTGCGCGGGCGGGCCGGGAGCGTAGCGTGGGAATCGCTGCTCTTCGGCTCGATCATGAACGTCGCCTGGCCCGACAGCATCGCCGCGATCGTCGTGGCCCTGGCGATCATCGCCGGGCTGTGGCTGGCCCGTCGGCCGATGCTCTTCTGGGCCTTCGATGAGCCGGCCGCGCCGGCGTTCGGCGTGCCGACGAGGGCGATGCGGTTCATCCTGCTGCTGATGCTCGCCGTCGCGACGGTGACGGCGATGAAGCTCGCCGGCGTGGTGCTGGCGACGGCCATGCTCGTTCTCCCCGGGGCGACCGCGCTGCAGCTCAGCCACCGGTTCGGCCGCGTGATGATCTGGTCGCAGGTGATCGCCATCGGCGGTGTGCTGGCCGGGCTCATCCTCAGCTTCGAGTTCGACCAGCCCACCGGCGCGTGCATCGTGCTGGTTCTGAGCCTGATTTTCGGCGCGGCGTGGGTGCGACGGGCCTGGCTGTCCCGCGCGGGCCGCGCGGGCCCGGCCGGTGCCGGGGGCGCTTCCGGGGGCGCGGCCGCGGAAGCGCCGGGCGCCTAGTCTCGATGCGGGCGGCGCCGGCCCGCGCACCACAGGGGAATCACCGCATGAAAGCCGAGACGATGCTCGCCGAACTCAACCGGCTGCGCAAGGACCTCGATGAGGACAAGACCGATATCGAGTGGCTGACCCTGCACCACGCGTTCTGCTTCATCTCGTACAAGATGGGGGAGTTTCAGAAGTACCTCGATGAGCAGAAGGCCCGCGGCGAGTTCAAGGAGTTCGAGGCCCACTGACGACGCCAGGGGCACGGCCCGGGAACTCACCTCAAGCCTGCTTTCGCCGAATTTTTTGTGGAACCAAGGGCAGCGCGGAGCGATACTATTGGTGTATCGCGGTCACGGTCTTCGGCGCCAACCGGCAACAGCCGGGCCGGCCGAAAGACAGCCGCGACGACCGCCGGTTCACCGGGCCGAAGGGAGTTGAACCTCCGGAGGTTTCCGGGAGCCGGTCGGGCGATGAGCCGCGGGTGACGGCCCGCGGGGAAGGAGCTCGGCGGCGGCGCGTACATCGCCGCGACGGCCGGGCAGGGCTCTTCCAAGAAGGAGGTGATCCAGTGACGCAAACTGACTGTACCCAGGGGCTGCGCGGATAACGCTGCTCGACGGAGCTGCGCAGCGCAGCCCGCCTACGGAAATGAACGTAGCGCCGACGGCCCGATAAGGGCCGTCGGTTGTTTTTGGGGTACCGCGGCTCTCCGAGCCGCGCTCCCGCCCGCCTACGGAAATGAACGCAGCGCCGACGGCCCGACAAGGGCCATCGGTCGTTTTTTGGGGTACCGCGGCTCTCCGAGCCGCGCGCTCGCCCGCCGGCCGCTCCGAGGCCACCACAGAACTGTGTCCGACTCCCACGCGCGGATCGGCACCCCACCAAGCTATTCTGTCTCTCCCGATGGCCGACCCACGCGAAACGCCCGCCATGCAGCAGTACTTCCGCTTCAAGCGGCAGCACCCCGGCTGCATCCTGCTCTTCCGCATGGGCGACTTCTACGAGATGTTCGATGAGGATGCGGTCACCGTCAGCAAAGCGCTGGGCCTGACCCTCACGCAGCGCACCGCCGGCGTCCCCATGGCCGGCATGCCCTTCCACCAGCTCGAGGTGTACCTCCGCCGCCTCATCCAGCAGGGCTTCCGCGTCGCCGTCTGCGACCAGATCCAGGATGCCAGGCAGGCCAAGGGCCTCGTGGCCCGCGCGGTTACCCGCGTCATCACGCCCGGCACGCTCGTCGATGAGGCCCTCGTCTCCGATGAGGCCCCCGCGACCCTCGCCGCCATCCTCTTCACCGGCGATGGCGAGGACTCCCCCGCCTCTCTCGCGATCGCGGAGGTCTCGACCGGCTCGTTCATCCTCGCCGACTGCGGGCCCGGCGCCATCGTCGATGAGCTCGCCCGACGCTCCGTGCGCGAGCTGCTCTTCGCCCAGCCCGCCGATGGAAAGACGCCGGGCCGGGTCAAGCGCATCCTTGATGCGCTCGCCCTCTCCGCGACCCCCCGCCCGGCCTGGGCCTTCCGCCACGCCGAGGCCCGCGATGTCCTGCTGAAGCACTTCGGCGTCGCCACCCTCGCGGGCTACGGGCTGCGCGAGGATGACCCCGCCATCGGCGCCGCCGGCGCGCTCGTCCACTACCTCCTCGAGACCCAGACGGCCGGGCCCGAAGAAACCGCGCAGCGCGAGCCCGGCATGAAGGTGCGCACCGCCACCCTCGCTCACCTCGCCGCCCCGCGCCGCGAAGACCCCTCCGGGTTCTGCCAGATCGACGCCCCCGCCCTGCGCGCCCTGGAGATCGAACGCACGGTCCGCGGCCAGGGGATCGACGGCTCGCTGCTGGGCCTGTTCCTCGCCACCGGCTCCGGCGGGTGCCGCACCGCGATGGGCAAACGCCTCATCCGCGAGTGGCTCGTCCGCCCGCTCGCCGATCTCGAGCTCATCCGCGCCCGCCAGCAGGCCGTCGGCGTCTTTGTCGAAGACCGCCGGGCCGCGGTCCACGTCGCGGCCCAGCTCGATCTCGTCAACGATGTCGCCCGCATCGCGGGCCGCGTCGCGCTGGGCCGGGCCACCCCCCGCGACCTCATCGCCCTCGCCCGGTCCATCGCCACCATCCCCACCCTGCTCGCGGTCATTGACTCCACCCCGGCGCTGGCGCCGCAGCGGGCCCGGCTCGACAGCGTCCGCGACCATCTCTGCCCGATCGCCGAGGAAGTGACGGGCCGCTGCGTCGAGGAAGCCCCCGCGCACCTCCGCGAGGGCGGGCTCTTCCGCGATGGCATCGACGCCGAACTGGATGAGGCCCGGCTGCTGCAGCGTGATGCGGGAAGCTGGCTGGCGATGTACCAGGAGCGCCTCGCGCGCGAGCACGAGCTCCCCGGGCTGAAGGTCGGGTACAACCGCGTCTTCGGCTACTACATCGAGCTCTCCGCCGCCCAGGCCCGCGCATTCGACGGCCGGGCCGACGGCGGCCGCGGCACCGGGCTGCTCCGCAAGCAGACGCTCAAGAACGCCGAACGCTTCACCACCGCCGAGCTCCGCGAGTTCGAATCCAAGGTCATGACCGCGGAGGCCCGGGCCATCGAGCGCGAGCAGATGCTCTTCCAGCACCTCTGCGACCGCATCACGGCCCGGCTCGCCGAGATCGCGGTGCTGGCCCAGTCGCTCTCCGAGCTCGATGCCCTGCTCGCGTTCGCCGAGCGGGCCATCCGCCGCGGCTGGCGCTGCCCGGAGGTCGTCGATGAGCCCGTGCTCACGATCCACGCCGGGCGCCACCCCGTGCTTGAGGACCTCCTGGGCTCGGGCTTTGTTCCCAACGATGTCGAGCTGGGCCCGGCGGGCGGGCTGGCCCTCATCACCGGGCCCAACATGGCCGGCAAGTCGACCTTCATCCGCCAGACCGCTCTGAACGTGCTGCTCGCCCACGCCGGCTCGTACATCCCCGCCGACCGGGCCACCATCGGCCTCACCGACCGCATCTTCACCCGCGTCGGCGCCGATGATGCCCTGCACGCGGGCCAGTCCACCTTCATGGTGGAAATGACCGAGACCGCCAGCATCCTCCACCACGCGACCGCCCGCTCGCTCGTCGTGCTCGATGAGATCGGCCGCGGCACCAGCACCCTCGATGGTCTCAGCCTCGCCTGGGCCATCACCGAGCACCTCGCCGGCGGCACGGGCCGCGCCCGCCGGGGCTCGCCCCGCACCCTCTTCGCCACCCACTACCACGAGCTCACCGACCTCGAGGATCGCTACCCGGCCCGCATCCTCAACCTCCACGTCGAGGTCCGCGAATGGCCCCCCGGCGATCCCCACGCGCAGATCATCTTTCTGCATCGCATTCTGCCGGGCCGGACCGACCAGTCCTACGGCATCCACGTCGCCAAGCTCGCGGGCCTGCCCGCCGGTGTCATCGAACGGGCCCGAGAAGTTCTCGCCTCGCTCGCCGTCCACCACGCCGGAGCGCCCGACCCCATCCAGGCCGCGGCATCCCCCGCCGCGCCCGATGCGCAGATGTCGCTCTTCACCGAGTACCTCGCCCACCCCGCCATCGACCGGCTGCGCGAGATCAAGATTGACGAGCTCTCCCCGATTCAGGCGTTCGACGCCCTGCGGGCGCTCAAGTCGATCGTCGAAAACCCCCGTGCCGATGCGGCCCGCCCCGCCGGGCGGTGAGCTGTCGCAATGGGCTCTGCCCGGGGAACAGGGGGGACCTCCATTTCTGTGGAGTGACCACGACCAGTTCGGGGTACCCGCTTTAAGCGATGGCGTCCCGGCGTCGATGAGGAGGAAGCCTCAGGAGCATCCTCCGAAAGGCAAGCCGCTCGGCCGCCGCCCGGAGGGAGAAGGGCGCTGCAAGTCAAGAAGGGTCGTACGAAAGATGGGTTCCGTACCGATCGATCGTGTGCTGTCCTGCCCGAACCTGCCCTCGCTGCCGGGGGTGGCGCTGAAGGTCCTCGAACTCACGCGCGACCCCGATGTGCGCCTCGACGCCCTGGCCCGCACCATCGAGAACGATCCCGCCCTCGCCAGCCGCGTGCTGCGCACGGTGAACTCGAGCTACTACGCGCTCTCCAAGCCCTGCCCGACCATCGGGCGGGCGCTGGGCTTCCTGGGCCTGAACACCGTCAAGTCGCTGGTGCTGGGCTTCAGCCTCGTCGACTCGGCCCGCGGCGTCGAGACCGGCGGGGCTTTCGATCTCACCACGTACTGGCGGCGGGCCATCTTCAGCGCCGCCGGCGCGAGGCTCTTTGCCCGCAGTTCCTCGGCCTGTGATCCCGATGAGGCCTTCCTGGGGGCGCTAATCCAGGACATCGGCATGCTCGCCTCGTGCGCTGCGCTCAAGGAGGAATACGCCTCGATCGTCGCCGGCGCGGGCGATGACCACGCCGGCCTGCCCGAGGCCGAGCGCACCGCGCTGGGCTTCGACCACGCCCAGGTCGGCGGCGAACTGGCCTCCAAGTGGCGACTGCCCCCGCAGTTCGTCGAGTGCATCCGCTGCCACCACGCCCAGTCCCGCGCCGCCCTCGAGTACCTCAAGCTCGTCCAGGTCGTCTGCCTCGGCGGAACCGCCGCCGGCGTGCTGGGCGCCCCCAACCCGGGCCCGCGCCTCGCGATGCTGGTCTCCCGCGCGGGCGAGTGGTTCGGCTGGGACCGACGGCGCATCGAGGACCTGCTCGCGCAGGTCGCCGAACGCGCCGGCGAGGTCGCCTCGCTGCTCGAGGTCAAGACGGGCGGGAATCCCGATGTCAACGCCATTCTCGCCGAGGCCAACTCGCGCCTCGTCGATCACCAGGTCGAGACGCAGCGAGAAACCCAGGCCCTCAAGGCCGCCAACGAGGACCTGGCCAAGCAGTCAGTTACCGATGCCCTCACCGGCGCGTTCAACCGCAAGCGATTCGACGCCGAGTCGGCCCGGCTCTTCGCGGATGCGTCCGCCCGGGGGTCCGCGCTGGGGCTGCTCTTCATCGACGCCGATCGCTTCAAGTCCGTGAACGATGCGCACGGGCACGCCGCGGGCGATGCCGTCCTCATCGAGCTGGCCCGCCGCCTCGCCGATACCGCCGGGCCGCGCGGCGTGGTGTGCCGCTACGGCGGCGAAGAGTTCGCCGTGCTGCTGCCCGGGATCGCCCTCGCCGAGTCGGCCGCCATCGCCGAGGAGCTCCGCGCCGCGATCGAGTCGGCCCCGTTCGACATCCGCCGGGCCGGGGCCTCCGTCCCCGAGCTTCCCGTCACCATCAGCGTCGGCGTCGCCGCCACCGGGCCGGATGCTCCCCCCTTCACCGGCGTAGACGCCCTCGTCCATGCCGCCGACGAGTGCGTGTACCGGGCCAAGAAGCTGGGCCGCAACCGCGTGAACATCCACACCGCCTCAACTCCCGCTTCCACCGGGGTTGCGGAGCCGCAGGCACGCGAAGCGACCGCCCCGCCCGCCGCACTCCCGGATGCTGAAGCTGCGGCCGCGCTGCGGGCCTCGCCCGCGCTGCCCGCCCGGCCCGCCGCGGCCGATCCTTCCGAGCCGCCCCGGACCGTGCTGATGATCGAGGATGACCCGATGGCGGCGCGGTTCTTCTCGCTGCTGTGCTCGCGCACGGGTGTGCGTGTGGTCACGGCGACGACGGCGGGAACAGCTCTCGAGTGGCTCGCCTCGGGGCGCATCGGCGGCGGCGGGCTGCCCGACATGATCGTCTGCGATATCGAACTGCCGGATGTGCGCGGGCCCGAGCTGATCGGCCGCGTGCGGGCCCTCGCCCCCGTCGCGCGGATCCCCATCGTCGTGCTGACATCATCGGTCGATCCCGATGATCAGGCGGCGTCCATGCAGGCGGGCGCGACGCTGTACATCCGCAAGGACGACTTCTGCCTGCAGATGAGCCGCTGGCTGGGTGTGATGGCCCGGCTGTGGGGGGCTCAGGCCCGGGCCGCCTGACGGGCGGCCGTGCGCAGACCTATTTGAGTGCTGGTGCCCCGGTGGTTCCGTGTGTGTGCCGACGGCCCGGTATTTCTCGCGGCACGGCGGCGGCGCGGTTCGGGCGGTGATCGGCCGTTCGCGGCCCTCGGCCCGGTGATTCTCGGGCCCGGCCCGCCGCGGCGTGAAAAAAACGACTCCGATGGACGCATTTGGTGGCGGGCGGCCCGAACCGGGGGCATGTTTGCTTGGGTCAGGAACGAGTCGTTCGTTCTCGAAAGACAATCAGTAACGGGTCTCAAACACAAGATCTGAGGAGACATTGGTATGAAGAGCGTGATCGCCCTTGTTGCCGTCGCCGGTCTGTCCGCTGCCGCTTCCGCTTCGCCGCTGACTGGTCTGTTCAAGTGGGAAGCCTCCAGCGACGGCGGCGCCACCTGGAGCAGCGCCGTCACCGTGACCGAGGGCAACGCCTTCAAGGTCCGCGGCGTGGTCAGCTGGACCGACGATGCGACGCCCAGCATCGGCTTCGCCGGTGCGACATTCGATCAGATCGACTTCGCCGGCGCCACCCAGTCCGAGCTCTCGGGCTTCGCCAGCCTCTTCAAGCTGCAGGGCACGGCCGAGACGTGGGCCATGTACGATGTGACGGGCGGCGTCAAGATCGACAACGCCACGAACCCCGCGACCAACCGCACCAACTTCGGTCAGCTCCCCCAGACCCTGCCGGGCGGCGTTCCGAACCCCAACTTCCTCACCTCTAACCCCCTCCAGGTCTTCTCGATGGACATGACCGCCGGCGCCGGCGCTCACAACATCACCCTGAGCGGCGTCTGGACCCGCCTGGGCACCCCGGCGACCAACGAGTTCAAGGTCTACACGACCACGACGGGCACCAACAAGAAGCCCACCACCGAGGCGACCCAGACCAGCGCCACGATCACGGTTCTCCCGGTCCCGGCTCCGGCCTCGATGGCCCTCCTGGGCCTGGGCGGGCTGGTCGCCGGCCGCCGCCGCCGCTGATGCTCTGACCCGGATCGGTCAGTCTTTCTGAGACGAATGCAAAGCCCTCGACCTTCGGGTCGGGGGCTTTTTTCGTGGAGTGATCCGGGTCCGGCGGGTGGGGGAACGGAAGCGGCTGGCCATGGTCGTCCGATAATGCGATGGGGCCCCTTTCCCTGCCGGCGGCGGCGCGGTCCGGGGGTCGGGACTGTCCCGTAAATAAAGCCCAGGTAATAACTTGAGGCGGTCGTTCGGATTTCGTCAAGTTTCGTGGCTGACTTCATGAACCCGTGAAAACAGGGCTTGCAATCACCTGTACGCCCTGTTACTGTGGTGCGGTCAAAGACTGCCTGCCCGTTGGGGGCAGGAAATTCGTTTCCGGAAACATTGAGGGAGCAAGACGATGAAGAAGATGTTTGCCTTGATTGCTGTCGCCGGCCTCGCGGCCGCCGCCAGCGCTGACCCCGCCACCGGCCTCTTCAAGTGGGAGGTCTCGAGCGACGGTGGGGCGACCTGGTCGTCCGGCATCACCGTGAACAGCGGCGCTGCTTACAAGATCCGTGGCTCGGCCAGCTGGACCGACGTCGCGGGCACGACGAGCGTCGGCTTCGCCGGCGCGACGTTCGAGCAGATCGACCTGGCTTCGGCCAACGCTTCTGACACCTTCGGTGGCGTCAGCGGCTCGGGCACCCCGACCTACGTGACCCGCCTGCAGGGCACCCCCGAGACCTGGACCCTCCAGGCCGGCTCCGGCGCTTCCGCTGGCGGTCTGAAGCTCGATCAGGCCACGACCACGGCCCGCACGAACTTCGGCCAGCTGCCCCAGACCCTGCCGGGCGGCATTCCGAACCCGAACTTCAAGACCGACAACCCCCTCGTCGTCTTCGAGATGGATGCGATCGCCGGCTCTGACGGCCGCACGATCTCGATCTCCGGCACCTGGACCCGTCTGGGCACCCCCGCCACGAACGAGTTCAAGGTCTACACGACCTCGACGGGCACCAACAAGAAGCCCACGACCGAGGCCACCCAGATGGGCGCCTCCGTCGAGATCATCCCGGCCCCGTCCTCCCTGGCCCTCCTGGGTCTCGGTGGCCTGGTCGCCGGCCGTCGCCGCCGCTAATCGTTCGGTTGGCTCTGGTCGGTAACGACCATCCATCCTGACGACTCGATCTAAGCCCCCGGTCCGAAAGGATCGGGGGTTTTTTCGTAGCTTCCTCGCCGCTCGCGCCGCAACACTTCATCTTCATCGCCGGGCCCGGCGCCCGATGGAGCGATGCACCAACAGAAACGGCCCCGCGCTCCAGCGCGGGGCCGTCGTGTTCACAGGTTCAACCCGGAGCCGGGCCGCGAGCCTCAGGCGGCCTCACGGATCCCGATGCCGCGGCGCTGACCGCGGTCGCAGGGCGCTTCGCTGGTGGCGCCGAAGGGAGAGGGGAAGAACTGACCGAACGGGGAGTTCCAGTTCGAGAAAGACGGGGTGTAGAACGCGCCGGTCGTCGGGCCCCAGGTGTACGGGTTGAGCGGGCTCACACCCGAGTAGGCCTGCGGAAAAGCAAAGATGTTGCCGGTGTAGCCGGGCGTCGTCCAAGGGGTGAAGGGCTGGCCCGTCGCGGTGCTCACCGGCGAAACCGGGGTGTTCCAGCCGCTGGCGAAGGGGCTCTGCTGATAGGACCACGGCGTCCAGGCGCTGGTGCCGGGGAACGTGGAGGTCCAGGGAGCGATGGGGGTGGTGGGGGTGAAGGTAGCGGTGGGAGTGCTGGTGAAGGCGCCGGCCCACGGCGTGAAGGCCGTGGTGTTGCTGAAGCCCGGCGTGCCCGTGAAGCCCGTGAAACTGGGAATGCCGAAGCTCGGGAACCCGCCGAAGGCGCCCAAGCCGGTCTGGGTGAACGTCGGGTACCCGCCGAACGAGGAGTTCCAGGTCGGCGTCACACCGCCGGTCGAGTTCCAAGCGGTCGAGTTCCACGGGGTCCAGCCGAACGGCGTGGTGGAACCGGTCCACGGCGTCTGCGCGCCGAACGCGGTCGGGAAGCCGAAGCTTCCGAAACCGAAGCCCGGCGCATAGCCGCCCGTATACCCGGTGAACGCCGGGCCAAAGGCGGAGCCGAAGCCCTGCGCGAAGCTGTTGGTGAAAGTCGGGCTGAAGGTGGGGGTGAACCCGTTCGTGAACGCGGGGGTGTAGCCGTAGGGGAACCCGGGCGCAGCGCCGAAGGCCGTGTGAACCGGCGTCGTGGCCGTGGCCGAAGTCTCGGTCGTGCCGTTGCCGTTCCAGGTCTGCGGCGTGGTCTGCACGCCCGTCACGCCGGTGGTGGAGGTCGCGGGGGTTGTGGTGGTCTGGCCCGTGGGGTAGCCGTAGCCGAAGGGCTGGCCCGCGAACGCGGGGTAGAAGCCGGCGAAGGGGAAGGTCGGCGCGCCGTAGCCGCCAAAGCCGCCGAACGCGTTGAACGTCGGGAACGTCTGCGTGAAGCCGAAGGGAACCGTCGTCGTCATAGAAGCTCCTTTATGAATCCGATGTGAACCTGGACGGGATGCCTGCCGTCCAACAGGTGAAAACGCCCGGGATGGGGTGCGGGCCGCTGCCTTCATGCGGCTCGCGCCGCGGGATCAGGGGGTTGGATGGCTGTCTGAGCGTGTCCGTCCATCCGCCTGAAAAGGGGTCGTCCGCCGAAGTCCGGCACGGTGGGCGGTCGTGTCCGCCGGGCCGGCGCGTGTCTATCGGCCCTGCCGGTGGGTCACTTGGGCCCGGGACAGGGGTTTGCGGAGGAAAGCTGGGGCAACCGCCCCGGGTCTTGGCCCGGCCGCAACTTCGGGGCGGGCCGGGCCGAACAACAAGGTGACAGTCCCGTTGGGAAGTTGTGCGGCCCGAGCCCGTTTCCGGGTACAATTGCCCGTAGATGGGTCCGGGAGTGCGGGCCGGGGACGCGATTGGCGGGGGGCCCGACAGGAGGCTTGCGATGTTCCGGAATCGAACGCTGGCGGTCGCGGTGGCGCTGGGTGTCCTTGGATGCCCGGCGGCGGGCGTGCTGGCGCAGAGCGCGGGCCAGCCCGGTCTGGGCACCTTCCGGTCGACGGGGCATCCCAAGCGCGACACGCTGCTGCGGATGAGCAAATCCGTGACGGTGGAGTTCAAGAACCAGCGGCTCGAGGACATCATCGTCTTCATCGCCGAGATCACGGGGGCGGACCTCGAGGCGATGTGGATCGACGACCAGCACGGCACGGGGATGGACAAGGAGCGTGCGCTCACGCTGCGCGTCGAGCACGCCTCGGCGCTCGACCTGCTGGAGAAGGTCCTGGAGAAGTCCAGCGATGACGGCATCGGGCCCGGCGGGCACACGTGGCAGCTCTCGCCCAGCGGGGCGCTGCAGATCGGCCCGCGCGACCGCCTGAACAAGTACCGGCGCGTCGAGATCTACGACATCAGCGACCTGCTGCTGGTGCTGCCGACGTACAACAACGCGCCGGAGTTCGACCTCCAGAGCGTGCTGCAATCGGGCCAGGGCGGCGGCAGCAGCCCGTTCCAGCAGAACAACCAGCAGAACGAGCCGCTGCGGCCGCGCGAGGACCGGGCCCGCGATGTGATCGACCTGATCACCGGCCTGGTCGAGCCCGAGCAGTGGACCGACAACGGCGGCGATGGCGGCTCGATCCGCTACTACGCCGGGACGCTCATCGTCAACGCCCCCGACTACATGCACCGCCAGATCAACGGCTATTCCTTCTGGCCATCGCACACCGCCGGCTCGACGCCGGGCGGGCGCCGCTATGTCTCGCTGAACATGGACGCCGCCACCAGCGTGCTCGACGGCCTCAACCCCGTGCCGGTGACCGCCGTCGTGCCGGGCGGCGGCAAGTGACGGGCCGCGGCGCTCAGCAGCCCGCGTCGTACAGGTTCAGGACCTCGAGGTAGTCGGCGAAGTCGACAGCACCGTCGCCGTTGAAATCCACGCGCGGGTCGAGCGCCTCGTACAGGTTCAGGAACTCGAGGTAATCCGCGAAGTCGATGAGCCCATCGCGGGCGACGTCGGCGCGGCAGGCGGACAGCCGGGCCCAGTCAACGTGCGTCTTGGCCATGGCGTTACCCTCCGCGCCGGCGGATCCGGGCGAGCGGGAGTATGGCAATCGCGGCGAACGCCGCGGGCGCGGGGATGATGGTGATGACCGCGTCGAGCTGGACGGCGGGCTCGACGGGCCGGCGGTTGGGGGCGGTGAGACCGGTGTAGATGCGGAACTGAGGCTGTGCGGGGGAGCCGGTCATCCACCACGGCGCGGTGATGCGGAGGGTCTTGGGAACGCCGGCCAGGGCGCTCAACTCGAACACGCGGATCGGGTTGGCGCCGGAGAAGTCGGGGTTGGGGATGGTGCTGCTTCCGAGTTTGGGCAACTGTCCGAAGTCGATGCGCCGCGACGGGTCGGGCTTGTCGAGCTTGCGCCAACCCGCCGAGGCGCCGGTTCCTTCCTGGAGGGTGGGCATCGGAGTGCCGCTAACGGCCTGAAGCAGCCAGAAGTCGGCGGTCGCGGCGGCGCCGAGCTGCGAAGCGCCGCCGAAGACATCGGAACTGTCGGCGCCGATGAGATCGATCTGCTCGAACGTGCAGCCCGCGAATCCGGTGCTGGGGTTGGGCCCGTCGGTCCAGCTTGCAAGAGCGCGGATGCGGTAGGGCTGCCCGGGGTTGACCGAGATGGAGGAAGACCAGGTCGCGCCGCTGTCGGCCGAGACCTGCCACTCGAACAGCCCGGTGAGGGGCTGGGCCGGCGCGAGCGAGGAAGTGCTGGCCACGATCGCGCTGAACAGGATTCGCTGCCGGCGCTTGAGCAATCTCCCTGACCCCCCGCGGCAACGAGTTCAGCTTACCCGGCCCGTCCCGGACGTCGGCAGGGAAATCGGCCGGCTATCAGCCGGTGATCGTGTGGGGTGATGGGCCCAGAACGCGATCAACCTTGGTCTTGAACTGTTCGTACCCGGCCCGGCCCATGAGGCCGAAGGTCGCCTGCTTGCCCAGCTCGACCGCGGGCTGGTCGTAGGCGTCGATGCCCAGCATCAGCCCGGCGTACGCGGTGGTGACTTCCCAGAGCTGGATGAACTGCCCGACGTGCCGGGCGTCGACCCTGGGGAATGTGATCGTGAAGTTCGGACGCTTCGATTCGACGAGGGCGTACTCGGTGGCCCGCTTTTCGGCGTTGAGCAGGTGCGCCATCGACTGCCCCTCGAGGTACGCGATGGCTTCGACCCCCAGGCCCGTCGGCATCTTCACATCGCCGGGCCAGCTCTCGACCTCGATGAGCCCGAAGACCTTGTCGTTGGGTCCTTCGCGGTAGAGCTGAACCTGCGAGTGCTGATCGGTCGTGCCCAGGGCCTTGATGGGCGTGAAGCCGGCGAAGACGGTCTCGCCCTTGAGGTTCTTCTCCTTGCCGAGCGATTCGGCCCAGAGCTGGCGGAACCAGTCGGCCAGGAGGTAGAGGCCGCTCGAATAGGGCATGAGGACGTGGTTGACCTTGCCCTTGGTGCGGCCCAGTTCGAGGAGCAGCGTCGCGAGCATGGCCGCGGGGTTCCTGGCGAGTTCCTCGCGCGAGCACAGGGCATCCATCTCGGCAGCGCCATCGAGGAGCGACTTGATGTCGATCCCGGCCATCGCGGCCGAGAACAGCCCCACGGGGGAGAGCACGCTGAAGCGCCCGCCGACGCCATCGGGGACGGGGAGCGTCGTGAAGCCCTCCTGGTTGCAGATCTGCCGCATGGTGCCTTTGGCGGGGTCGGTGACGGCGACGATGTTCGCCGCGTACGCCGGGCCCAGCGCCTGCTTGAGCGCCTCGCGGATGATCATGAACTGCCCGGCGGTCTCGGCGGTCTCGCCCGACTTGGAGATGACGTTGAAGAGGGTGCGCTTCAGCCCGCCCGGGCTGGATTTGCAGAACTCCAGCACCGCGCCGAAGGCGTGGGGATCGACGTTGTCGATGACGAACATGCGCGGGCCGCCCCCGGGGCGCTTCCCATCGGGCATCAGGTTGTACGTCGCCGGGTTCAGCGCCGCCTGCAGCGCGATGTTGCCCAGCGCCGATCCGCCGATGCCCAGTACCACCAGGTTGTCGAACTTGCCCCTGCACTTTTCCACGACGGCGTGGACGGCGGCGAGGTGCTCAGACCTGACGGGGTCGAAGGGGAGCTGGCGCCAGCGCTCCCAGCCCGTGCCGCGGGTCCCGTCGAGCGCGGCCGTGTGCTCCGCGGCCGCTCTGGCCAGGGGAGAGCCGGGCCCGATCGAGGCGGGATCAAGCCCGTGCGCGGGCCCGACGCGGGGGGAGAGGCAGTTGGCGTAGTTCAGCGTAAGCATGGCGGAAGGGTACAGCGGGTAGGGAATAGGGAACAGGGGCCAGGGAACAGACAACCAAACGCGGGAATGGCGCGAGGTTTGACGTCCACCGCGCCGGACGATTCGCACAAACGTGAGGG
The DNA here is from genome assembly GCA_020849615.1 of Phycisphaerales bacterium. Taxonomy (GTDB): domain Bacteria; phylum Planctomycetota; class Phycisphaerae; order Phycisphaerales; family UBA1924; genus JADLFW01. Next base: position 104,903 of record JADLFW010000028.1, on the reverse strand, counting down.
CTCCAGCAAGTCGTTCCCACGAAGGTGTGGGTGTGTTCGAGCCGTTAGCTTGCGATGATGAGTATCAGCTCCCACCGCGACCTGATCGTCTGGAACAAGGCCATGGACCTCGCGGTCTGCGCCTACGGGTTGGCCAGGAGATTCCCAGCTCACGAAGTCTATGGATTGACCATTCAGGTGAACCGTGCCGCGGTGTCCGTGCCGGCAAACATCGCGGAGGGGCATGCAAGGTCCACAACACGGGACTTTGCTCACTTTCTCAGTATCGCCAGGGGTTCCCTCATGGAGCTTCAAACGCTGCTCACGCTTGCGGTGCGGCTGGGGTATTGCACGGATGAAGCCGCCGACCCGGCTTGCGGACTGATCACCGAAGTGAACAAGATGCTGATCGCCCTGCGCCGGAGACTTGAACATCGATGACCACCGATATGGGGCCGACTCGTGGGTCCCCGAGTTCCGAGAATCAGTTTGCCGCGCCAGTTCTCATCCGGGACCGTCCGGACGCCTCAATCCAGAGTCCCGTCCCCCTGTTCCCTGTCCCCTTCCCCCTGTACCCTCTCTCCATGATCCACCCGTGGCACGACGTGACGCCCGGCATCGAGGGGCTCGAACTCCCCGGCTGCTTCCGGGCCCTGATCGAGATCCCCAAGGGCTCCAACAACAAGTACGAGCTCGACAAGGGGTCGGGGATGCTCAAGCTCGACCGGGTACTCTCCAGCGCGGTCTACTACCCCGCCAACTACGGGTTCATCCCCCAGACCCTCGCGGAGGATGATGACCCCCTCGATGTGCTGGTGTACTCGACCGAGCAGATCCCCCCGATGTGCCTGTGCGATGCCCGGGCCGTCGGGCTCATGTCCATGGTGGACCACGGGCAGGCCGACCACAAGATCATCAGCGTGCTGATCAGCGACCCGATCTACAGCGAGTTCGAGCTCGCCAGCCAGTTCCCCCGGCACATCTTCAAGATGCTCCGCCGGTTCTTCGAGGACTACAAGACGCTGGAGGGCAAGGAAGTCGAGGTCGATGAGATCATGCCCGCCGAGGCCGCCCACGCGATCATCGAGGACTCCCTGACCCGCTACGAGAAGCTGCGGCGGACCGGAGGGATGAAGGGGCTCCGCAAATAGCAAATAGCAAATGACAAAGGGCAAATCAGAGGGGCCCGGGGGACTCCCGTGCTGATTCGGGCGCGGTAGACTTTCGGCGGACGACGTTTGCGATTTGCCATTTGCTCTTTGCGATTTGGCGACGAAGGAGCCCCCCCTGTTCCGCGACATCGACCGAGTGCTGATCGACCGGGAGGCCATCGCGGCCCGGGTGCGCGCGATGGGCGCCGAGGTCGCCGCGGACCTGCAGCGGGCGATCGACCGCCACCACGACCCCGCCGATGCCCAGGTTGTTCTCATCCCCATCCTCACCGGGGCCCTGGTCTTCACCGCCGACCTCATCCGCCAGATGCCGATGATGCTGTGCCTCCGCGTGGTCGCGGTCTCGAGCTACCCCGGCAGGTCGATGGCCTCCAAGGGCGCCAAGATCGCGGGCGAGCTGCCCCAGGACCTCGCCGGCAAGCACGTCGTGATCGTCGATGACATCCTCGACACCGGCCAGACCCTGGCGGTCGTCAAGCGCCTGATCCAGGAGCAGGGCCCGGCCAGCGTCCGCATCTGCGTGCTGCTCCGCAAGCCCGAGTCGTGCCGGAAGGAGCGCATCGACGCCGATTACTCGGGGTTCGACATCCCCGATGAGTTCGTCGTCGGCTACGGGCTCGACTACGACGGCTTCTACCGCAACTATCCGCAGATCGCGGTGCTCCGCGCCGCGGCGACCTCGGCCCTGGAGTCGCGTGCTTGACCCCCGTGATGGGCCCGGCTCCCGGCGCCGGCATCGGCGGCGAGACAGTCCTGCTGTCCATCCGCCCCAGCGTCTGGTTCGTGCTGATCCGCTCGCTGACCCTCATCATCGTGATGGGCCTCATCGCGGCGCTGGCCGCCTGGGGGTTCAGCGCCGCACGGGCCGCGGGGGGCGCCTGGGTCGTGCTCGGCGCCGCCGCCATCGCCGTGCTCAAGTTCATGTGGGAGATCCTCGAGTGGGCCTCCCGCTCCTACCTCCTCACCGATCGCCGCATCGTCCGCCGGGCCGGCGTCCTCCGCCGCGACATCGCCGACCTCCCGCTCCGCAACATCCAGCACATCACCATCCACCGTTCCCTCCTCGAACGGCTGCTCGGCGTGGGAACGGTGGGAATGGCCACGCCCGGCACCGCGTGGACCGAGGTCTACTTCCTGCACGTCGATGACCCCGAGGGCATCATGAGAAAGGTCCGGGCCGCGATGGATGGTCGGCCGCGGCCCGCGCCAGCGCCCGCCACCACACCCCGGCCCGCGCACGCCCCGGCGCACGAAGGCGTCATCGTGATCGGCCTTGTCGGCGGCATCGGCGCCGGCAAGAGCGAGGTGGCCCGGGCCATGGCGGATCTGGGCGCGGTCATCGTCGATTCCGACGCCGAGGCCCGGGCCGCGCTGGAACGCCCCGAGGTGAAGTCGAAGCTGGTCGAGTGGTGGGGGGGAGGCGTGCTGGACGCGGCGGGCCGGGCCGACCGGGCCGCCATCGCCCGCATCATCTTCGAGCGCCCCGTCGAGCGCGAGCGCCTCGAAGGCCTCGTCCACCCGCTCGTGAAGTCGCGACGGGCCGAGCTCATCGCCCGGGCCCGCGCCGCCGGCGCCACGATCGCCGTCATCGATGCGCCGCTCCTCCTCGAGGCGGGCGTGGATGCCGAGTGCGACCGCATCGTGTTCGTCGATGCGCCGCGCGAAGTCCGCCTCCGGCGGGTCATGGAGACTCGCGGCTGGTCGCCGCAGGAACTCGACCGGCGCGAGAAGGCCCAGTGGCCGCTGGACCGCAAGCGGGCCGCCGCGCATGAAGTGATCGTGAATGATGGCGACCGCGAAGCCCTGCGGCGGCGCATCGCGGAGGTCGTAGCGCGGGCCCGGGCCGCCGCCGCCGGGCCCGCCTGAGCCGCGCGGGCCGGGCCGGCGGCGCGGAACAGGGTGCGATCCGTCGCCGGAACGGGCCCCGCACCTCGGGCCGAATCAGGGTGGCCGGATTAGCGTGTCTTGATCGGGGAGTCTTGATTAGGGTGTCTTGATCGCCGCGAGCGCGGTATACTTGGGGGCGTCGAACGGCTCCCCGGCGAGCCGCGACCCCGGGGGCGCTGATGCCGATGGCATCGGGGCCCGATCGGCCGAAAGGGCCGAGCATTTCCCAGCCACAAAGACCCGTGCGGGCATGAGGCCCGGAGCGGGTATTTCCCAAGTTTCAGTTGAGCCCGGCGGGTGATCCATTCGGATGGCGCGAGCGTTGGAGCTTGCGTGACCTGGGCGGGCGGCGCGTCAGGAAGCAGCAGCCGATGGCCAAGTCGCAGAACTACGTGGATCAGCCCTCCAAGTCTCAGGGATCGGGCGATGCAGCGCCCGCGCCGGAAGGCGGGGAGCGCCGATCGGGCGGCGGGCCGCGCCATCGGTCGGGCCCGCCCGCGCGCCGCGATGATGCATCCCGCGGCGAGGGTGAGCCGCGCGGCGAGCCCAAGTCGGATGCCAAGTCGGAGCCCCGGCCCGAACCGGCCCGCCCCGAAGCGCGTCCCGACACCCGCCCCGAGCCGCGGTCCGAAGCGTCGGGCGGCGGCGGCGGCGATGGCCCCGGGGGTCAGCCCGAGCGGCGTCCCAACGGGCCCGGCGGCCCGCAGGGCGGGCCCGGCGGCGGCCACGGCAACGACTACGGCCCGGGCGGTGGTGGGGGCGGTGGCCCGATGATGATGGACCGCGGCTTCCGGCGCAAGCGCAAGCGTCGCAAGGGCGGCGGGATGGGCATGGGCGGGGGCGGCGGTGGGGGCGGGATGAGCATGGGCGGCGGCGGCCCGCAGCGCCCGTACTACCAGGACTTCACGCTCCCCAGCGATGAGGAGCTGGAGCGGGAGGCGGCGGAGCTGGAGCGGATCGCCAAGACGGCCGATCCCAAGACCGCGGCCAACGCCATCAGCATCTCCGAGTTGCAGCGCATGGAGCTCGAGCCGCTCTTCAAGGTCGCCGAGAAGGAAGGCCTCACCGACTTCCACCAGGTCCCCAAGCAGGACCTGATCTTCAAGATCCTCAAAGCCCGGGCCGCCAAGCAGGGCCTGATGTTCGGCGAGGGCACCCTCGAGATCATGCCCGACGGCTTCGGCTTCCTCCGCTCGGCGGAGCAGAGCTACCTGCCGGGCCCGGACGACATCTACATCTCGCCCTCGCAGGTGCGCCGCTTCGGCCTGCGCCGCGGGATGGTGGTGCACGGCGTGGTCCGCCCGCCCAAGGAGAGCGAGCGGTACTTCGCGCTGCTGCGGGTCGACAAGGTCAACGGCCGCGACCCCGCCAGGATCCACGACCTCGTGAACTTCGAGGACCTGACGCCCCTGCACCCCGAGCAGCGGTTCATCCTCGAGACCGACCCCGCCGACATCGAGTGCCGCATCATCGACCTGGTCGCGCCGATCGGCAAGGGCCAGCGGGCCCTGATCGTCGCGCCGCCCCGCACCGGCAAGACGGTGTTGCTGCAGAAGATGACCAAGGCGATCACCCGCAACTTCGGCGATGTCAAGATCATCGTGCTGCTGGTGGACGAGCGCCCCGAGGAAGTGACCGACTTCCGCCGCAACTGCCAGGGCAAGAACGTCGAGGTCGTCGCCAGCACCTTCGACGAGCAGAGCTCGCGCCACGTGCAGGTCGCCGAGATGGTCATCGAGAAGGCCCGCCGCATGGTCGAGTTCGGCGATGATGTCGTCATCCTGCTCGACTCGATCACCCGCCTGGCCCGGGCCTACAACGCCGAGATGCCGCACTCCGGCAAGATCATGACGGGCGGCCTCGACTCCAACGCGCTGCAGCGCCCCAAGAAGTTCTTCGGCTCGGCCCGCGCCATCGAGAAGGGCGGCAGCCTCACCATCATCGGCACCGCCCTCGTCGACACCGGCTCCAAGATGGACGAGGTGATCTTCGAGGAGTTCAAGGGCACCGGAAACAGCGAGCTGCACCTGGACCGCAAGCTGATGGACAAGCGGATCTACCCCTGCATCGACATCGCCGCCTCCGGCACCCGCCGCGAGGAGCTGCTGCTTGATCCCAAGGAGCTCGAGCTGGTCTACCGTCTCCGCAAGGTCCTCAGCGACATGAACGTCGTCGAGGCCATGGAGCTGCTCAAGGGCCGCCTCAAGAAGGTCAAGACCAACGCGGAGTTCCTCGTCACCATGGCGATGGGCTGACCCGGCGGCCGCCGCCCCATCCGCGGGGCGGGCGAACAACGCCGGGCCGGTCCCGTAGGAGCGGGTGTGGGCCTGACGCAGCGGATCAGTCTCGGGGTTCGGCTCATCGCCGCGGCCGCCTGGGCGTGGCTGATGGTCGTCTCGGGTTGGTGGGCGATCTTGAGCGGGCCGCGCGAGTGGCCGATCCTCAAGGGCATCAGCCTCCTGGGCGGCGTCACGATGGCGGCGGGCGGGCAGCTGGTCTTCATGGTCCTGGTCGCGGACCGTCTCTTCCCGTACGCCAGCCGTCGCCTCATGCTGGGGCTCGAGCTGGCGAGTTTTCTGACCTTCCTGGGCGGCCTCGGAGCGGTGTTATGGGCTCTACAAGCGGGCGGTTGATCTCCGGTGGCCTCTGCGGGCGTCTCACCCTGGCGGTCGCCCTGACCGCGGGAACACCCTTTGCCCTCTCACAACCCGCGCCCACCGACCCGGCTCCGCCGCCCCAGCCCACCCCTATCCAGCCAGGCCCGGCCGACGTTCAGACCCCCCCGGCTGAAAACCCGGTGGTTCCACCTGAATCGGCCCCCCTCAAGATCACGCTCGACCAGTACACCTCGCAGGCCCTGACCCGCATGGCCGTGCTCGACCTCCGCCAGCAGGTGGTCGACTTGCCCCGCGACTACCGGATTACCTACCGGGTGCTCGAAGAGGCCCAGCGCCTCGCGCCCAGCGACCTCGAACTCGCCCACCGCCTGGGCGAGGCGGCGTGGCGGATGGAAGAGGAAGACGCCATCACGGCGACCTGCCGCCGGATCCTGGACCTTGACCCCAAGGACGGGGTGACCGTGCTCCGCCTCATCACCAGCCGCCTCAACCGCACCCAGACGCTCGATCAGCGCCTGGAGGCCTACGAACGGTTCCTCGGCCCGGAAGGCAACTCGATCGACACCGCTGTCCGCAGCCGGCTGGCGATGGACTCGGCCCAGCTCCGCCGCGAGCTGGGCGATGAGAAGGGATTCCTCGAGAAGGTGAAGCTGGCGGCGCAGCTCGACCCCACCAACAAGGAGGCCGCGCAGGAAGCCGCGGTGTACTTCTCCCAGCGTGTCCCCGACCCGCTGGGCCGGATGGAACTCATCGCCAACCTGCTCTACGCCGACCCCATGGACCCCACCACGCAGCTGTGGATGGCCCGCGAGATGGCGGCCCAGGGTGTCTTCGACCAGGCCAACCGCTTCCACACGCTGGGCCGCTCGCTCATCAGCCGCAGCGGACAGCAGCCCGACGCCAGGATCTTCATCGAATCGCTCGTGCTCATGTGGCAGGACCAGGGCCCCCAGGTCCCCGTGCAGATGCTCAGCGACTACGTCTTCATGAACCGCCGGAACACCGAGCGCAAGGTCGAGGAGGCCGAGCTCGCCCTCCAGCCCACCGCGAACATGCCCCGGGCCAAGGACATCCGCCTCGACATCGACATGGAGCGCGTCCGCGTCCTGGCCGCCATGGTCCACGGCGACCCCGACGCCCTCAGCACGCTCATCGAGTTCAAGAAGACCGTCGACAAGGGCCTCGCCGAAGGCGACAACATCCTCGACAGCGCGGTCGGCGACTTCGGCGCCAGCGTGGCCCAGCTCTACGACAACCTCCAGAACCCCGAAAAACTGCCGCGCGGCATGCCCATCGAGGACGTCCGGGCCGAGGTCCGCCGCCTGCTCCTCGAGGCCCAGATGATCCGCGGCATGACCAACACCCACCTCGACCAGGTGGAGTTCGACCAGGAAAAGATCGACGATCTCACGCCCCGCCCGCCCGAGGGCCAGCCCCCCGTTGAGGACGCCGAGCAGATCGTCGCCCGCGGCTGGGTCGAGCTGCGCACCAGCGGCCCGGAGAAAGCGCTCGAAACTCTCCTCCCCCTCAACGACACCGTCGCCGCGGCCCGCTTCGGCGTCGCCACCTGCCGCGAGATGCTGGGCCAGAAAGAACAGGCCGCCGCCGACTTCCTCTCGCTCGCGGCGGCCGACCCGATGGGCGTCCTGGGCGCCGCGGCCCGGACCCGCTTCATGAAGCTCACGGGCCGCGATGAGCCCCTCACCGGGCTCACCGTGAAGGCCCGCGACTTCGGCCGCTCCGTGCCGCCCTCCCTCGACGAGATGGTGCTGGACCCCTCTTCCTACATGTCCATCAACGCCGAGGTCAGCGACCCCGTCGCCACCGCCCTCCAGCCCGTACGCGTCCACCTCCGCATCCGCAACATCTCCAGTTTCCCGCTCAGCGTCGGCGCGGGCCTGACCGTTGACACCCGCTTCCTCTTCGCCCCCAACCTCATCGTGTCGAGCGAATCGGCCCAGCGATTCGTCCAGCCCGAGGTCGTCGGCCTCGACCGCCGCCTGCGGCTCATGCCGGGCGAGGCCATCGAGGCCGATGTCTGGGGCGATGTCGGCGAGACCGGCTGGATGGCCGAGGCCGCCGCCTCCGAGCTCGTCCGTCTCCGCTGGCGCGTCCTCCAAGGCTTCCAGACCGGCATGGCCGGCGTCTTCGAGCCCGGCATCGGCTGCCTCTCCACCATGACCAACACCGTCACCCGCTTCCCCCTCTACGAAGCGATCATGCCCGTCGAACAGCTCACCGCCCGCATCGCCACCGACCCCGAAGACCGCCTCCCCGCCCTCGCCGTCGCCACCCGCTGCCACATGGTCGGCGTCGGCCGGGCCGGCTCGATCACCGGCGAACCGCGCGAGGCCCTCGCCCGCGCCTGGGCCGCCCGGTACCCCTCCTGCTCGCCCACCGCACGCATGATGATCCTCGCCACCCTCCCCCACGGCGGCATTTCCCCCGAGATGGAAGTGCTCGGCGATGTCGCCCGCCAGGAAGCCGACCCCAGGGTCGGCGTCATCGTGGCCGTCGCGGTCTGCCGGGCCGCGGATGACCCCTTCCTCAAGGCCGCCGCCGCATCCTCAGACGATGCCCTCCGAGAGGTCGCCGTGCTCCAGGCCGCCCGCCTCGGCGAGGTCGAGATGACCTACTCCCGCAACGGGCCGGGCCTGCGCGGCCGCCTGTCGGGCTCCTCCGAACCCAAGGTCCCCCTGCCGTGACCGACCCGGCCCCGCTCCCCCCCGCGCCCGTCGTGAGCGCTTCGGCGAGCGGGGTCCTCGGCCCGGGCCCATCCGCCCCGCTCAGCATCCCCCGCCGGCTCATCACCTTCACGCTGGGCCTGCTCATGCTCGCGGCGGCGCTCTGGGCCGTTCTTCGCGCTGAGGGCCTGACGGCCCGCGCCTGGGAATCGATGCGCGGGGCTCCGTGGTGGCTCATCGCCGCCGCCATCGCGCTCCCCATCGCCAACTGGCTCCTGGTCTCCTGGTCCTTCGCCGTCCTCACGCGGCGCTACGGCCGGGTCGGCGGCGGCGAGATGGCCTGCCTCATCGGCGCCGCCTGGCTGCTCAACTACCTGCCTGTCCGGCCCGGCCTCATCGGGCGACTGGCGTACCACAAGAAGGTCAACAGCATCGCGCTCACCGACTCGGCCCGCGTGCTGGCCCTGGCGATCCTGCTCACGGGCGCAGCGCTGCTGACCATCCTCGCCGCGTCCGCCGCCCAGGCCCGGCTGGGCCTCACCTGGCCCATGGCCGCCGCGATGGTGGCGGGCGCGGGCCTGATCATCGGCGGGCTGCTGGCCCGCGCCGGCGAAGACGGCTGGCGCTTCGCGATCGCCTACCTCGCCCGCCTGCTCGACTGCATCGCCTGGGTCCTGCGCTACCTCGTCGTCTACGCGCTGGTGGGCCAGCCCGTCACGGTGGGCCAGGCCGCGGCGATCGCCGCCGTCAGCCAGATCGTCCTGCTCATCCCCATCATCGGGAACGGGCTGGGCCTGCGCGAGCTCGCCGTCGGGTTCGTCGGCGCTTCGCTGCCGGCCTGGTACTCCGCGGGCGGCGATGCCCTGGCCCGCACCGATGGCTGGGCCGCCGACATCGTCAACCGGGCCGTGGAGCTGCTGGTGGCGATCCCCGTCGGGATGGTGTGCGCGGGCCTGGTGGCCCGCCGGCTGGCCCGCGCCCCTCAAGGGCCATCCACGATGAGCCCGGGGGGCACCTCGGGGAGCATCCCCGGGGCCGGTTCCGGGGGCCCGGCGCAACCCGCGTTGCCCTCCCCCATCACGGAGACCCCCGGCGTTCCGTCTTAAGCCGATCCCCGGGCGTGTCGAAGGCGTATGGATTCAGGGCGGGGACTTGCCGGGCCCGGCGCCGGCGAGCGGCGGGGACGGAAATACAGGACGTAGCCCCGGCGTCAGGCTCCGCGGCCCAGGAAGGCCCATGGTCAACAAGATCGAACAGGATCACCAGCGATTCCGGCAGATCGTCCGCGGCAAGATCCGCAAGGACCTGCGGAGGTTCCTGTCGCGCGGTGAGCTGCTGGGGCGCGAGGGCCGCAAGTACGTCTCGATCCCCGTCCACGACATCGACATCCCCACGTTCCGCTACGGCGACAACGCCGGCGGCGTCGGCATGGGCGAGGGTGAAGAGGGCGAGGCGGTGGGGCAGCAGGGCTCGGGCAAGGGTCAGGGCGGCGACCAGGAAGGCCAGCACCTGCTCGAGGTTGATGTCACGCTCGAGGAGCTGGCCGACATCCTCGCCGAGGAGCTGCGGCTGCCGCGCATCAAACCCCGCGGTGAGCACCGCATCACCACCATCAAGGACAAGTACACGGGCATCCGGCCCATCGGGCCCGCCAGCCTCCGCCACTTCAAGCGCACCTACCGCGAGGCCCTCAAGCGGCAGGTCGCCATGGGGCAGTACGACCCCGAGAACCCCGTCATCATCCCCATCAAGAACGACCTGCGTTTCCGCAGCTGGAACGAGGTCAAGAAGCCCCAGTCCAACGCCCTCATCGTCTACATGATGGATGTGTCGGGCTCCATGGGCGATGAGCAGAAGGAGCTCGTCCGCCTCGAGGCCTTCTGGATCGACACCTGGCTCCGCCGCAACTACGAGGGCATCGAGAGCCGCTACATCGTCCACGATGTCCGGGCCGCCGAGGTCGACAAGAAGACCTTCTTCAGCGTCCGCGAGGACGGCGGCACCCGCATCAGCTCCGCCTTCCAGTGCTGCAAGGAGCTCCTCGAATCCCACTACGACCCCGCCGACTGGAACATCTACCTGTTCCACTTCTCCGACGGCGACAACTCCAGCGACGCCGACAACCGCCTCTGCGTCAAGATCCTCGATGAGCTCCTCCTCCCCGTGTGCAACATGTTCGGATACTGCCAGGTCACCAGCGCCTACGGCAGCGGCAGCTTCATCAACGTGCTCAACGAGGCCTTCCCCCACGGCGCCGCCGACGACGCCGGGCCGCGCCTCATCACCAGCAAGGTCAACAACCGCGATGACCTCTTCGAATCGCTGCGCACGTTCTTCAAGGCGGGCCGCTGACAGTGTCGCGGAAGCTGCGGAGTTGAGGATCATCTGCGCAGCTTGTCCACGGAGCGGCCGCGCACCCCGCGCGACATAGACTCACGCCGTTCACGCCGCACCCCGCGGAGCACCCGCCGCCGATGATCGGGTTTGTCATCTATGCCGCGCTGGTCTGGTGGGCCGGGTACAACTGGCGGCGCCGATGGCTCGGCTTCGGCTCGGTCGTCCTGGGCTTCCTGGGCCTCGTCGGCCTCGCCGTGCTCCACTGGCGCCTCAGCGAGTGGACCCACGGCCGCATCTACCTCCCGGTGCTCCAGGTCCTGCTCTACCCCTACACGCTCCTGGTCGCCGCCGGCGGGTTCTTCATGGCCGCCATGCCCAAGATGCTCCCCTTCCGCTGCGCCAGCTGCGGCTACGACCTCGAAGGCCTCGAGGGCGACCTCGCCATCTGCCCCGAGTGCGGACGAACCCACGCCATGGTCTATCACGCCGGCGATGACTGCCACGCCTGCCGGGCCCCGATCGATCACCGCCGCGTCCCCGCCGGCGGCGTCGTCACCTGCCGCGGCTGCGGCCTCGTCCACTTCGTGCCCCGCCGCGTGTCGCACCTCCGCTCACCCGCGCACGATCCGGTGCACCACGCCCGCCAGCAGCACCAGCACGGGCACCCCGGCGATCACCAGCCACCGCAGCAGGCCGAGCCGGGCCGCGGAGATCTCGCGGACCATCGGGAAGGCCCGGGCCGCCGGGGTCTGGGCGATGAGCTCATCCTGACCGCATAGCCAGTACACCGCCGATTCGAACAGCTCGTGATTGCCCGGGAACGGATTGAACGTCCGCCCCTCGATCAGCTGCTCCACCGCGGCGATCGGGTCCGTGAACCACGTGTTGGACCCCACCGCGACCAGCCGCTGTGTCCGCCCGTCAGGCCCCGCCCGCTCCGCCGCCACCGCGACCACCCACGGCCCGCCGCGCACATCCCGCGATTCATCGAACACCGGCAGGTCCCGCAGGTACGGCAGCTGCTCGCGCGGCGTCTGCCACGCCCGCAGCCACTGCGATTCGCACCACACCGCCCTGTCATCCGGGATCACCGCCAGGTCGGTCAGCACGGGACCGATCGGCGCTGCATCGACCCGCCGGAAGCAGACGGGCCACGTCAGGTAGGTCGGCAGCCCGGCGATCGCGCGGAGGATCGGCTGTTCCCCCGCCGGGGGCCGCACGATCTGGTCGGTCTCGACGATCCGCCCCTGCGGCGTGATCCGCTCCCGCACCAGCGGCCGCGCGGAATCGGCCTGGAAGCCGAACTGCGGCAGAATGGCGGTGGTGGGGTCGGGCTGCCCGTAGCCCGGCAGCAGCGATGGATTCACCGAGAGCAGGATCGCCGAACCCTTCTGCGCAAGCCCCTCCAGCGCCTGCCCCAGCTTTACCGCGCGGTCCGCGCCCGAGGCATCGCCGGGCCCGGATGCCGCCGCCGATGTGTTCGGCGCGATCGAGGCGTACACCACCGGACGCTCGCGCTCCGGGTCCACCGCCGCGAGCGATGGCGGCTCGGCCTGCACCGCGACGGGCCATTCCAGCACGTCGATTCCCCGCAGCCGCAGCCGCTCGAGCAGCCCGGCGAACACCGGCGACTTGAGCGCGAACTCCCGCGGCTCGGCGTGCATGAACACCACGATCGGCCGGGCCCGGCTGGTCAGCGCGGCCAGCGCTGTCGACAGCAGCTCCTCGGCCCGCCGGCGCAGATCGGCCCGCGCCAGCCCCGCCGCATCCAGCGTCAGCGATGCCGGGAACAGGCCCGCCGGATCGATCGCCGTCAGCCCGCCCGATGCGCTGATCACCAGCACCGCGCTCGATGACTTCAACGCCTCGGCGACCCGCAGCAGGTCCAGCCGCGGCAGCCGGGCCACCTCATCCCGGATCACGGCCGAGGCGTCGCGGCGCTTGTTGATGGCGTTCACCAGCGGCCGGGCCGAATCCCGCGCGGTCGCCGGCGAATCCTCCGCCTCGACAAACGCCTTGAGCTCCGCCGCCAGCGATGAGAGCTGATCCACCCCCGAGCCCAGCCCGGCCGAGATCACCGCCGCGGCCCGGTCGGTCGCCGGCACCGCCACCTCGCCCACCTTGCTGTCGAGCGCCTCGCCGGCTTCGGTCGCGGCCCGGCGCAGCTCACGGGCCGCGATCCGCGCCCCCGCGGCCCGCTGCTCGAGCGCCTCTCGCTGCGCAGCCCCCTTGCCGCCCGGCACATCGGGGATCCCGCCGCGGACCTTCATCAGCACGCCGGAGACGACGTTCTCGAAATCGCCCGCCAGGTCGTTCAGCGTCGTGATCGCCCCGCGCAGCGTCTTCACCTGCCCGTCGATCAGCTCCCGGTCCCGGCCCGTCAGCTCGCGCAGAAGCGAGGTGTACTGCGTCAGCCCGGCGGGCGCGCCGGTGTCGATGAAGACGGGCCGGACCCGCGGCGAGGCCCGCTCGAACTGCCCCAGCACATCCCGCACGCGCTCCAGCGACGCCGCATCAAGCGACCGCAGCGGCGCCGCCACCACCACCCGGCAGTCCGCCCCCAGCGCCCCCAGCACCCGCAGCGTGCGCGGGCTCAACCGGTGCTCGCCCGTCGCCGTCATGTCCAGCCGCACGGGCCGGGCCGCCGCGATGAAGTTCAGCAGCACCGCGCACACACTCGCCGCCACCAGCAGCGCCGCCGCCATCGACGCAAACCGCGTCCGCCTCGCCGCGCGCCCACCGCTCATCGCCACCTCCGCGAGCCCAGCGACAGGTACGTCAGCACCAGGAACCATCCCGTCAGCGTTAGGAAGAACACCACGTGCGACACGTCGATCACGCCCTTGGCAAAGTCCGTCAGCCGCGGCGCGATCGCCAGCGTCCGCAGCGGCCCCTGCAGCCACACCGGCGCCTCGTACCCCCCCAGCAGCGACACCATCAGCAGGAACAGCAGGAAGAACAGCGACGCCAGGAACGCCAGCGTTTGGTTGCTCGTCAGCGATGAGAAGAACGCCCCCGCCGCCAGGAACATCATCCCCAGCAGCAGCACGCTCAGGTACCCGGCGACGATCGGGCCGAGGTCGGGCCGCGGCTCCGAGAACGCCGCCAGCAGCCCCACGTGCACCAGCGTCGGCGCCAGCATCGCGATCAAGAACGCCGCCGCCCCCCCGAACTTTCCCAGCACCACCGCCAGGTCCGTCACCGGCGAGGTCATCAGCGTCTCCAGCGTCCCCGACCTCGCCTCATCCGCGAACAGCCGCATCGAGATCGCCGGCGCCACCGGGATCAGCAGCCACCCCGCCACCCCGAAGAACTGCCGCATCGTCGCCGCTTCGCCGGGCCTCAGGATCTGCGTCGCGAAGATCACCCCCGTCAGGAACGCGTACAGCGCGATCACGATCCACCCCACCGGCAGCCGGAACAGCGATGACAACTCGCGCCCCATCACCGCCAGGAACGTCTTCATCGCCGCCCCTCCGCCGGATCCGCCGCCGGGTGCACCGTCGTCCGTTCATCATCGCCGGGCTGGCTCACGATCATCGAGGCGAACAGCCGCTCCAGCGACACCGCCTCCCGCCGCAGTTCCCGCACCACCAGCCCCGCCGACGCCGCCGCCCGGGCCAGCGGCTCGCGCAGGTCCCGCCCCGACCCGTTCGCGGTTTCCACCGCAACCCGCCACCGCGACCACCCCGCTTCCCCCGGCTGCTGCCCATCCCGCTCCACCCGCGCCACCCCCGCCACACCGGCCGCCCCCGCCAGCACACGCCGCGCCCCCTCCGGCCCGCCCGGCGGATCGCTCACCTCGATGATCACCTCCGCGCTGCCGTGACGGGCCACCAGCTCCGCCAGCCGCTCATCGGCCCGCACCTCGCCCCGGGCCAGCACGATCACCCGGTCGCACGTCATCTCCACCTCCGGCAGCACGTGCGAGCTCAACAGCACCGAATGCTCCCGCCCCAGCTCCCGGATCAGCGCCCGCGTCTCGCGGATCTGCGTCGGGTCCAGCCCGTTGGTCGGCTCATCCAGGATCAGCAGCCCGGGCCCGTGCAGCATCGCCGCCGCCAGCCCCACCCGCTGCTTGTACCCCTTGGAAAGCTCCCCCACCCGCCGCCGCCGCACATCCCCCAGCCAGCACCGCCCGATCACCCGGTCGATCGCCGCCCGCCGCGCAGCCCGCGGCATGCCGAACAACCGACCCCGGTAATCGAGGTAGTCGGCCGTCTTCATCTCACCGTACAGGGGGGCCGACTCGGGCAGGTACCCCAGGGCCCGCCGGGCCGCCAGGGAGTCAGAAAGCGTGTCGTGCCCGTCAACCTCCACCCGCCCGGAGTCGGGGGGTACATACCCCGAAATCATGCGGATCGTCGTCGTTTTGCCGGCGCCGTTCGGGCCCAGGAGTCCAACCACCTCGCCCCTGCGAAGGTCAAAGGACACGTTCAGGACCGCCTGAAGCCCGCCGAACCGCTTGGAAACCGAATGCACCGACAGCATGAGACCTTGAGAGTAGCCGATGCCGAATCGCCGATGTCAAGCTGGGCGGGCCCGCAACCCCCGGTTTGTTGGGCCCACTCCCGGGTCGCTAGACTTTCCCCTCCCTTGGGGTGTTGTTCGGAGGCGTCGTTGGTAGGGGCGATGGGGGATCAGCGTTCGAAGGTCTCGCCGAATGACGGGCCGGGCGTGCCATTCCAGCCCGTCGGTGGCCCCTCCGCCGGCCCGACCCCCACCCCGCACGGCGAACCCGTCGCCGCCTGGGCCGCCCCCCTCCTCAACGCCATCGGTGAAGGTGTCGCCCTCGCCGACGCCTCCGGCCGCATCCTCTGGGCCAACGAGCTCTTCGCCGGCCTCGACCCCGCCGTCCTCGAGAAGATCGCCCAGGTCTGCCGCGAAGAAGCCGCCATCCACGCCCGCGCCGCCGGGCCGGGCCCGGACCACCAGCCCGCCGGCCCGTCCGTTCCCGTCGGCCGCGAAGTCGCCGCTCCCGGCGATGCCGCCCACTACCAGGTGCTGATCTCCCCCGTGCAGGCCTCGGCGGCCTCGACCCCCGGCGACCGCTTCGCCATCGCCGTCCGCGATGTCACCCCTATCCGCCGCACGCAGCACAAGATCGACGCCATCGACCGCGCGGGCGGCGAGCTCGTCCGCCTCGAGGCCGACACCGTCCGCAAGATGAACGCCTCCGAGCGCGTCCGCTTCCTCGAGGGCAAGATCGTCCGCTTCGCCAAGGACCTCCTGCACTTCGATCACTTCGCCATCCGCCTCCTCGATGAGCGCACCGGCAAGCTCGAGCTCGTCATCAAGCACGAGCTCCCCGAGTCCTTCGACTCCTTCGACATCTACCCCCGCCTCGAAGGCTGCGGCATCTCCGGCTACGTCGCCGCCACGGGCCGCAGCTACCTCTGCGAGGACACCGCCAGGGATGAGCTCTTCCTGCCGGGCCTCACCGGCGCCCGCTCCAGCCTCACCGTCCCCCTCCGCCTCAACGACAAGATCATCGGCATCTTCGACATCGAGTCCCAGCAGCCCGGCGCCTTCCGCGACAGCGACCGCCAGTTCGCCGAGATCTTCGCCCGCTACATCGCCATGGCCATGCACATCCTCGACCTCCTCGTCGTCGAGCGCAGCACCACCAACCAGTCCGTCAGCGGCCGCGTCGAGGGTGAGCTCAGCGAGCCCCTCCAGGACATCATCAACGAGGTGGACCACCTCCGCCACATGGCCGACCACGACCCCCAGACCGCCGCCCACATCGAACGCATCCGCTCCGATGTCGAGGCCATCCGCCGCCGCGTCCGCGATGTCGCCGCCGGGCCCACCACGCTCCTGGGCGTCGACCGCGCCCTGGCCGACCGCACCCGCGACCCCGCCCTCGAGGGCCGCCGCATCCTCGTCGCCGATGATGAGCCCCGCATCCGCCGCATCATCGCCGAGGTCCTCAAGCACCGCGGCTGCGAGGTCGTCGTCTGCGAGAACGGCGCCCAGGCCATCGAAGTCCTCCGCACCGTCGAGGCGGGCCGGGTCCAGCCCTTCGACCTCGTCCTCAGCGATATCAAGATGCCCGACCGCAACGGCTACGAGGTCTTCGCCGCCGCCCGGGCCTCCAAGCGCTCCGTCCCCGTCATCCTCATGACCGGCTTCGGCTACGACCCGCACCACTCGATCGTCCGGGCCAGCCAGGAAGGCCTCCAGTCCGTCCTCTTCAAGCCCTTCCAGGTCGAGATGCTCCTCGACCAGGTCCGCAAGGCCGTGACGCCGGCGCCGAAGATCTGAACGCAGGGAAGAGAACGCGGAGGCCGCGGAGGGGACGAAGGTACGCGGAGAAAAAAGAACGCGCGTCAGAACTCTGCTTTGAGGCGTGCGCTCTTCGGCCTGTGATTGGGCTCAAATAGAAACCTGGTGAAGTAATCAGGATCTTTCATTCCGTCCCAAGGTTCATAGCCCCAGTAGGCCTTGAGAAAGGTCTCCAGCACCACGCTGTTGTCGAACTTTGCGCCGACCCAAGATCGGCGTTTGCGAAACTTGGCGTTGGGCCAATCCGCCGTGGACAGAAAGATTGGTTGTCTTCCGGATACCGGCCATTCTCCGGTATCCAGGCAGAGCTTACCCACACAGGATCGCGCGACCGGAACGGCGTTTTTGATGGCTTCGTCGAGCGAAACGTCGGCGGAGGCCACGCGATGGCCGAAGAGCACGACGGGAACAAAGCCGCCGAACTCTTCTGATCCGAGCACCTGCCCCACGGCGCAGGCGCTATCGGGCAGTGGAATTAGGAACACGCTGCCCGGCTCCCATTGCTGTCGCTTTCTTCGCGCCATGTCAGGTTGATGTCTTCCGCGCGACAATCACCCGCGGCAGCCCCTCGAAGTCGTTGAGCACACGCGCCTCCTCCAGCCCCGCCGTCGCCGCCACCATGTCCTTGGCGATCCCCGCCCGCGAATCCGCCACCTCGATCAGCAGCAGCCCGCCGGGCCTGATGAATCGCGGGCCATCCGCCAGCAGCCGCCTCACATAATCCAGCCCATCCACCCCACCCCTCAGCGCTGCGTGCGGCTCGTGCTCCTTCACGTTCGGCGCCACCGCTTCCCACTCTTCATCCGGGATGTACGGCGGGTTGCTCACCAGGTAGTTCAACTCCTCCTTCGCAGCCAGCGCCGGATGGTCGTTCAGCGGGCCCAGCAGATCGCCCTCGAGCAGATCGATCCGGTCCGCCACACCGTGCCTGACCGCGTTCTCGTGCGCCACCGCCAGCGCATCGCCCGAGATGTCCGTTGCCACGGCCCGCGCACCCGAAAGATGCTTGAGCAGCGCGATCGCGATGCACCCCGAGCCTGTGCAGATGTCCGCGATCAGCACACCCTCGCCTTTCGTGCCCCCGAAGCCGGGCTGCACCCGCGCGTGCTGCAGCACGTGTTCCACGATCGTCTCGGTGCCGGGCCTGGGGATCAGCACGCGCCGGTCCACCTTCATCGCCAGCCCGAAGAACCACGCCTCACCCACGAGGTACTGCACCGGCTCGTGCTCCAGGGCCCGCGCGGTGAGGTCCCGCAGCATCTGCCGCTCCAGCGGGTTGGCCGGGCGGTCGGCATCCAGGTACAGCTTCAGCCGCTCGCACCCCAGCACGTGCGCCACCAGCATCTCCGCCAGCAGCCGCGGCGAATCCAGCCCCTTCTTCGTGAACGCCTCGCCCATCCACGCCAGCAGCTTCCGCGTCGTCCAGGTCTGCTGGTTGTGGGCCGAGGTCGTCACGCGGCAAGCGTAGGGGAAACCGCCCTCCCCCGCGACCCTCCGAACCAGCGCGGTACCATCGGCCTCATGCGCGAGGGCGCCCTTTCACCCTGGGATCGGCTCCGCGAGGAGCGCTCCAGAGCCTCGCTGCGGCTCCTCTTCGGCGAGCCCCGCTGGGTCACCCGCGCCCGTGAGGCCCGCCGGATCGACGCCTTCGAACGCGGCCACCTCGAAGTCGCCGCCATCGGCCGCCTCTCAGAACCGGCCCGCCTCAGCCGCGACCTCCGCGACCGGACCGACTACTGGAGCGCGGGCCAGCCCGCCCGGGCCGAGCCATCGCAGTTCGCCGCCGAACTCTCCCGCATCATCGTGGCGTACGCGCTGGTTATCCTCGGCGGGTTCACCCTGATCTTCCTGCTCCTGACCGGCGTGGTGTGGCTGACGCTCCCGGTGGTCGCGGTGATGTGGGTGGCCCGCCAGTTCATCACCCAGCGCGGGCTGCTGGCCCGGCTCAACCTGGCCGCGGGCGGCCGCCGCTGCCCCGGCTGCCGCTACGACCTCGCCGACTCCCCGCCGGGCCTCCCGCCCGAAGCTCTGGATGGCCAATGGCCGGGCCCGCGCCGCTGCACCGAGTGCGGTGCCGCCTGGCCGCTGATCCCGCCGCCCGTGCCGGCATCCGCCTGACAGGGCCCGCCGTCGCACCGATCTTCGGTAACATTTCACTCACGTGGATGAACTCAAGCCCAGCACGTGGGACCGGCTCAGGCTCTACGAGTTCACAGCCGGGCCCGCGCACACCAGCGAACCGATCGAGTTCAGACGAATGCGCCGCCGGATCGCCCTCGTCGAGAACGTCTCCGTAACCTCCGACACGATGCTCGAACTCAAGGCGCGGGCCAACTACTGGGGGATGTCCGTCATCACCTTGCCGGCCGGCCCCTCGCCCACCCCTGATCCATCCGGCTTCCAAATGGTCGCCGACGCCGTCGGACTGCTGACAGCCACCCAAGCCCCAGAGCCGGTCTGCCGCGCCGATGACCCGATGTGGAAGCGGCTGCTGTTGCCGAGCCTTTGGCTCGTGACGATGTACGCGTGCATGTTGGCGTTCGTCACCGCCTGGGGTCTGTGGCTCTTTGGCGGGATGCTGGTGCTCGGCGTCATCGTGACAGGCGCGAGCACCCGTACCCGCCTCCGATTGGCCCGTCACCTCGCCCGCGCGGGCCACTGCCCCGACTGCCGCTACGACCTGACGGGTCTGCCCGATGCCATCCCCTCCCATTCCGCGAGCAGCATCCGCACCGGCCCGCGCCTCTGCCCCGAGTGCGGCGCCGCCTGGCCGCTGATCCCGCCGCCCGTGCCGGTCACGCCCGCAGCAGCGCTTCCACGCTGAGCGCCGCCGTGGAGTCGGCGACCACGTCCGCCTCCTCAAACACCGCATCGACCAGCGAGTGCCGCACCGCCACCACCCGGTACCCCGCCAACCGGGCCGCCTTCACACCCTTCAGCGTGTCCTCGATCGCCACCGGCGCGAAACCCTTCACCCGGTCGGCCGCCACCCCCAGCCGCCGGGCCGTCAGCGCATACCCCGCCGGGTCGGGCTTCGCCACCGCCACATCATCCGCCGTCACGATCGCCCCGAAACACTCCAGCACCCCCAGCCGCCGCAGGATCGGGTCGATCTCGTGCTGCCGGGCCCCGGAGCACAGCCCGACCGGCCCGCGCTCCGCCGCGGCCCGGATGAGCTCGACCGACCCCGGGAACGCCCGCGGCTCCCCCCGCGCCATCGCCCGCCGCACCGCCGTCCACTTCAGTTCATTCAGCCGGGCCGTCTCCGCCTCGCTCAGGGTCCGCCCGTTGTCTTTCGCGATCGCCCGCCAGGTGTCGCGGTCATCAAAGCCCAGGTACGCGTTCACGTATTGTTCGTGCGTGAACGACAGGCCCATGGCCCGCGCCGCCTCCAGCAGCGCCGACTCGTGCATCGGCTCCGAATCCACGATGACCCCGTCAAAGTCAAAGACGATCGCTCGCTTCACGACGCGAGGGTAGGGCGGCTTCCCGAATGCCCAATGCCCAATGCCCAATGCCCAGTGCCCAGTGCCCAGTGCCCAATGCCCAGTGCCCAGTGCCTGTTCCTCTTACAATCCCCCCATGACGCCCCTGATCGTCTTCGATGATGGACTCGGCGAACTTGCGCCCCTGACCGACCTCCGGGCCGCCTTCGACATCCGCACCGGCGCCCTCACCACCCTCGAGCGCCTCCGCCTCGGCCTTGAGCTCGACCTTCAGGGCCTCATCGTCCCCGCCGACCTCGAGGGCATCACCCGCGAACGCCACGCCTTCCCTGTCAACGTCGCCCCCAAGGTCGCGGGCCCGGCCATCGCCATCAACGGCCGCTGCGCCATCCCCCACGGCCAGATGCTCGAGCTCAAGCCGGGCCAGCGTCTGCTCGAAGCCGGCACGGGACACCTCATCGCCGCCGGCCTCGCCCCCGCTGATGTCGCCCGGTTCTTCCAGACCCTCGAAGCGCCTGGCGAAGCGGTGGGGGAGTCGCCCGCCCCCGCGCTCCTGGCCCGGCCCTGGCACGTCAAGACCTTCCGCGACCACGCCCTCGAGATCGACCTCGAGATCCTCGCCGACAACCCCACCCAGGAGCTCCCGCCCGGCGTTCTCGCCATCGGCGATGGCTCCACCGATTCCGACCTCACCATCGACCCCACGGCCGTTGTCTACCCCGGCGTCACCCTCGACATCGAGCACGGGCCGATCGTCATCGCGGCCCGGGCCACCATCCGCCCCGGGGCGATCATCATCGGCCCGGCCTACATCGGGCCCGGCTCGACGGTGCTGGAGCGTGCGGTGATCCGGGCCCACACCGCCATCGGCCCGACCTGCAAGGTCGCGGGCGAGATCGGCGGCGTGATCTTCCAGGGTTTCTCCAACAAGGCCCACGATGGCTACCTCGGCGATTCCTGGGTCGGCGAGTGGGCCAACCTCGGCGCCGGCACCACCAACTCCAACCTCCTCAACACCTACGGCGAGATCATCGCCTGCGCGAGCCCGGGCGGACGCAACGAACGCACCGGCGAGCAGTTCCTCGGCGCCATCATCGGCGACCACTGCAAGTTCGCGATCCTCACGCGCATCATGACCGGCGCCGTCATTCATACCGGCTCCATGATCGCCCAGACCGCCGCCGCCGCCGGCTGCATCCCGCCCTTCTCGTGGTGGACCGACCAGCAGCGCAAGACCTACCGCCTCGACAAGTTCATGGAGGTCGCCCGCACCATGATGGAGCGCCGCGGCATCTCGCCGACCGAGGCCTACACCACGCGCCTCCAGGCCCTTCACGCCGTCCGCGCCGTTGCTGATGGCCGGTGACCCGGCCGTCCACTCCCCGACACCCAATCCCGACCCCCGGCCCCGCCCCCCATGCCCACCCTCTACCTCATCGACGGCTACGCCCAGTTCTTCCGCCATTACCACGCTATCCGCACGCCCATGACGAGCCCCGTCACCAAGGAACCCACGAACATGACGTTCGGGTTCGTGGGCATGCTGCTCAAGCTCCTCCGCGGCGAGGGCAAGATCGGCGGGCCGCCCGACTACATCGCCCTCACCCTCGATGTCTCCGGCGACAAGGAGACCTTCCGCTCCGAGCTCTACCCCGACTACAAGGCCCACCGCCCGCCCCCGCCCGAAGACCTCTTCCCCCAGGTCGAGCGCTGCCTCGCCATGCTCCGCGAACTCGGCATCCCCATCCTCGGCGTCGAGGGCTTCGAGGCCGATGATGTCATCGCCTCGCTCGTCACCAAGCTCAAGGCCCGGCACTCCGACCTCAGCATCCGCGTCATCTCCAAGGACAAGGACCTCAAGCAGCTCCTCTGCGATCCCGGCGACCCCGCCTCATCCGGGCAGGGCTGCGTCGAGCTCTACGACATCCACACCGACCAGGTCATCGACGCCGCAAAGCTCATGGAAGAGACGGGCCTGCGCCCCGCCCAGATCATCGACATGCTCGCCCTCATGGGCGACAACGTCGACAACGTGCCGGGCGTCGAGGGTGTCGGCGAAAAAACCGCGGCCCAGCTCGTCCGCGAGTACGGCGACCTCGACAGGCTCCTCGCCTCCGCCGACAGCATCAAGGGCAAGCGCGGCGAGAACATCCGGGCCGCCCGCGACCTCCTCAACCTTTCCCGCAAGCTCGTCACCCTCCGCCACGATGCCCCCGTCGACCTCAACCTCGCCGAGGCCGAGCCGCGCAGGTTCCACCTCGACCGCCTCATCCCCATCCTCAAGGAACTCGGCTTCAATCGCTACCAGGATGAGGTCCGCCTGCTGCTGGGCAAGGACGCCGTCATGCCCGATGTTGTCCGAAACCACGCCCCGGCGCCCCGCGTCGCCAAGCCCGCCGCCGAGCACGGCGGGCTCTTCTCCGGCGGCCTCTTCGACGCCGTCGATTCCTCAGCCCCCGACCCCGCCCGGCCCATCATCCAGGGCGACTACCACGCCGTCCGCACCGCCGCCGAACTCGCCGATGTCGCCCGGGCCATGAACGCCGCCGATGCCATCGCCATCGACACCGAAACCACCTCGCTCTCCCCGCACGATGCCAGACTCTGCGGCATCAGCATCGCCATCAAGCCGGGCCAGGCCTGGTACATCCCCGTCCGCTCCCCCGCGCCCGACCAGCACCTCGCCGAGCCCCAGGTCCTCAATGCCCTCCGCCCGATCCTCGAGGACCCCGCGAAACCCAAGTACGGCCACAACCTCAAGTACGACCTCCTCGCCCTCCGCAACAACGGCATCGAGCTCCGCGGCCTCACCGCCCCCGGCGCCTGCGATGGCATGGTCGCCAGCTACCTCATCGACTCGGCCCGCTCCAGCCACGGCCTCGACTCCCTCGCCCTCGCCCTGCTGGGCCGCGGCAAGCAGTCCATCTCCGAGCTCATCGGCTCCGGCAAGACCCAGCGCTGCTTCGACACCGTCCCCCTCGACGCCGCCACCCCCTACGCCGCCGCCGATGCCGACCTCGCCTTCCAGCTCTCAAGCCTCATGCTCCCGCAGATCCGGGCCATGGGCATGCAGAGCCTCTTTCACGATGTCGAACTCCCCCTCGTCGAAGTCCTCGCCGAGCTCGAATGGAACGGCATCCTCGTCGATCCCGATGAACTCGACCGCCAGCGCGAACGCCTCAACACACGCCTGAAGGAGCTGCTCACCCTCATCCAGGACACCGCGATGGAAACGGTCGGCCGCACCTTCGACCCCGACTCCCCCAGGCAGCTCTCCACCGTCCTCTTCAACAAGCCCACCGACGCCGAGCCGGGCCTGGGTCTCAAATCCATCAAGAAAACCAAGACGGGCCACTCCACCGACGCCGAAGTCCTCGAGAAACTCGCCTCCGACGCCACCATCACCTCGCCGCTCCCCACGCTCATCCTCGAGTACCGCCAGCTCGCCAAGCTCATCAGCACCTACCTCGTCGCGCTCAAGGAAGCCATCCACCCCAAGACCCGGCGCGTCCACAGCAGCTTCAGCCAGACCGTCGCCGCGACGGGCCGACTCGCCAGCAGCGACCCCAACCTCCAGAACATCCCCATCCGCACCGACCTCGGCCGCGAGATCCGCCGGGCCTTCATCGCCCCGCCGGGCCACGTCCTGGTCACCGCCGACTACTCCCAGATCGAGCTCCGCCTCCTCGCCCACCTCTCCAAAGACCCCGCCCTCACCGAAGCCTTCGACAAGGGTGAGGACATCCACGCCGCCGTCGCCGCCCAGATCCACAACGTGCCCCTCAAGGAGGTCACCAAGGAACAGCGCAGCGGCGCCAAGATGGTCAACTTCGGCATCGTCTACGGCATCACCGCCTACGGGCTGGCCCGGCGCCTGGGCATCGGCGACAAGGAAGCCGCCGAGATCATCACCGGCTACAAACGCCGCTTCGCCGGCATCACCACCTTCCTCGAGGAGTGCATCGCCCACGCCAAGCGCTTCGGCTACGTCGAGACCATGCTCAAGCGCCGCCGGGCCATCCCGGACATCGAATCAAACAACCCCTCCCGCCGCTCCCTCGCCGAGCGCACCGCCATCAACAGCGTCGTGCAGGGCTCGGCCGCCGACCTCATCAAGCTCGCCATGGTCGATCTTCACGCCCGGCTCAGCGAGCACGCCGCCCACCACCGAGGCGGCAAGCCCCCCGAGATCCCCGGCGTGAAGATGCTTCTGCAGATCCACGATGAGCTGGTCTTCGAGGTCCCCGAGGCCCAGGCCGAGCGGGCCAAGGCCCTCATCACCGACCGCATGGAGAAGGCCATGTCGCTGACGGTGCCCCTCAAGGCCGATGGCGCGATCGGGCGGAACTGGTTCGAGGGGAAGTGATGCAGCCCCGGCGCTGCCCCCGACTTCTCCGCTTCCCCAGCCGCGAAGCGGCGACCGCCCCCAGCCCGGGGCGTCAGCCCCGGGTCCCCTCGCCCCATCACAAGTGAGCCGCGAAGCGGCGGCACATCTCGGAAGTCCCGAACCGCTCCGTTCACATCCGTCGCATGTTCATCCCCCGTTCCGCCTCGGGATGAGCCGGGTGCCGGGGTGAACGCGTCTTCGCGTCCGCCCCGCGCGGCGGGGGAGGCGACCATCCGGGCCGGATGCGTCTTCGCGTCTCCGTCCCGTCCTCTCCCATTCGCCATTCGCCATTCGCCATTCGCGCCCTACCCCCGCCCTACCCTTCCCCCATGCCCTCCATCGACCTCCGCTCCGACACCGTCACCCGCCCGACCCCCGAGATGCGCCGCGTGATGGCCAACGCGGAAGTGGGGGATGATGTCCTGGGCGATGACCCCACGATCATCCACCTCCAGGAAGCCTTCGCCGCCAGGCTCGGCAAGGAGGCCGCCTGCTTCGTCCCCTCCGGCAGCATGGCCAACCAGACCTCCATCCGCGCCCACACCGAGCCGGGTGATGAGGTCATCGCCCACGCCGACAGCCACATCATCCACTACGAGACCGGCGCACCCGCCGCCCTCTCGGGCGTCATGATCCGCCCGCTCGCCGGGCCGCGCGGGCTCTTCGATGTCGACCAGGTCGAGGCCGCCGTCCGCCCCGATTCCTCGCACTTCCCGCACTCCCGCCTCCTCGTCGTCGAGAACACCCAGAACCGCGGCGGCGGCGCGGTGTGGCCCATGGAGCAGATCGAGCGCGTCACCGCCAAGGCCCGCGCGCTGGGCCTGCGCCTCCACCTCGACGGCGCCCGGCTCTGGAACGCCTGCATCGCCACGGGCCGCAAACCCGCCGACTACGCCCGGCACTTCGACACGATCTCCTGCTGCTTCTCCAAGGGCCTGGGCGCCCCCGTCGGCTCGGCCGTCGCCGGCGACCGGGCCACCATCGCCCGCGTCCACCGCTTCCGCAAGATGTTCGGCGGCGCCATGCGCCAGTCCGGCATCCTCGCCGCCGCGGCCCACTACGCCATGGACCACCACTTCGACCGCCTCGCCGAGGACCACGCCAACGCCAGGCGACTCGCCCAGGGCCTCGCCGAGATACCGGGCCTGGCGCTCAACCTCGCCGAGGTCGAGACCAACATGGTCTTCTTCGACCTCGACCCTTCCATCAAGATGAACGCCGCCCAGTTTTGCGAGAAGCTCAAGGGCGAGGGTGTCCTGATGCTCGGCACCGCCCCGCGCCGCATCCGCGCGGTGCTCCACCTCGATGTCACCACCCCCATGGTCGACCGGGCCATCGAACGCATCGCCTCGATGCTCGGCGCCAAGGTCACCGCCTGACGGAGCCCCCGGCGCCAGCCGGGGGGTTCTCGCCGTGTGCCGTG
This sequence comes from Phycisphaerales bacterium, assembly GCA_020849615.1. Taxonomy (GTDB): domain Bacteria; phylum Planctomycetota; class Phycisphaerae; order Phycisphaerales; family UBA1924; genus JADLFW01. The sequence continues at coordinate 78,682 of JADLFW010000028.1, read as the reverse complement.
TGCCGCCCCGCGCGGTGCACCCGACTTTTCCGCTCCCTAGGTCGTGTTTGATGGATCGATTCCGGGGTGGCACGGTTCTCCGAACCGTGCGTTTCCATCGGTGTTTCCACGCCCGGCTCGGAGAGCCGGGCCACCCAAAGGCATCCATCAAACAGAACCTAGCCGCAAAGCGGCGACCGCCCCCAGCCCGGGGCGTCAGCCCCGGGTGACCGCACCCATTCACCGGTGAGCCGCGAAGCGGCGGCACATCTCAGAAGTCCCGCTTCGCTCCGTTCATATCCGTTGCGTACTCATCCGCCTCCGCGCCTCCGGAGGGGCGGCTCGGCCCGCCGCGCGGGCCGAGACGGGGGAGGTGACGATCAAGACGCCGTCACTCCGTCTCTTCCTCTCTTCCCCTCTTCCCCTCTTCCTCTCTTCCTCTCTTCCCCTCTTCCCCTCTCACTCCGCCCCGACCGCCGACAGGTCCTCGCTCAGCGCCTCGCGGATCTGCTCGATGTCATCCTCATCAAACTCAGCGCTCTTGAGCGGGCCGACCAGCCGCACCGTCGGCTCGCCGCCCGCGCCGCCCGGCGCCGGGCTGAACCACACCACGGCCCGGACTTCCCCCCCCGCGCCCTTCAGCCACTCCGCGATCCGCGACCCCGCATCCTCCGAATCCAGCGGCGTCAGCCCCATCGCGGCCCGCAGCCCGGCGATCAACTCGACCTCCTTCGCATCCCGCTCACCCTCCACCGGCGTCAGATCGCCCATCGCCAGCAGCCCGTGCTCGGCCAGCGACCTCACCGCCGCTCCCGCCAGCTCACCCACCGCCTCGGGCACCGGCGAGCGGAAATCGTTCACGAACAGCACGACGCCCCTGGGCTCCTTCGACACCGCGATCACGGGCCGCGGCGCCTGCGGCGCCTTCGGCGGCGTCGGCACTCCCACCCGCCGATCCTCGATCCGGAACCCCTCCGGCGATTCCGGCACCGCCGGCGCATCGGCCGGGCCGACCGTCGTCTCGCCCGTCGCGTGGTCCGTCACCATCTTCAGCCCGCCCAGCCGGATCGTCGTCATCGAGCCATCCGGCGAAACCTCAACCGGCACGCTCATCCGGGCCGCCCGCCCCGAGTTCGAACTCCGCCACGCGAAGCTCGCCACCCCCGCGATCACCAGCCCCAAGAACAGCATCGACGCCAGGATCACCCCCGCGTTGGGCGCGGTGTTGAAATCACGCCTCGCGGCGCTGCGCCGCGAACTCCGCCGCTCCTGCGCCCGCAGCCGCACCGCCGCCGCCCGCGTCCGGGCCCGCTCCAACTGCTCCGCCGCCGACCGCCGTGCACCCTTGGGAATCGTCCGCAGCGCCGCGGCATCCACCGCCCGCATGAAGTCCGCCGGGGCCTCGGCCCGCGCAGCCTCAGCCCGCGCAGCCTCAGCCCGCGCAGCCTCAGCCTGATCGACCGCGTACCCGCCCGTCCACCAGTTGACCAGCCGGATCTTCGGCCTTGCGACCCCCGCCGCCGCGCCGGCCATCCCGGCCCCGACCGCGCCCGCGCCCACCACGCCCGCGCCCACCACGCCCGCCGCCCGGCCCAGCCCCGGCGCAAACTCCCCCGCATCCCGGTTGGCGGCGTGCACCGCGGCCTCGCTGTCCTCCTGCCCCGCGCCCACGCCCGCGCTGCGCATGCTCGGCAGCTCGATCGGCTTCACCGCGAACGGGTCGCGCGACATCCTCACCACATCCAGGTCCGCCAGCATCTGCCCCGCCGAGGTGTACCGCTTGTCGTAGTCGCTCATGGCCCGGCGCACGATCCACCGCAGCGCCTCCGGGCAGCGCTTGTGGATCGGGCTCAGCACGCCGTGCGCCGGGAACGAGTTCTCGATCATCGAGTACATCACCGCGCCCGCCGCGTACAGGTCGAACTTGGCCCCGTCGACCTCGTGCACCTTCACGCCCCGCAGCGCCAGCCGCACCATCTCCGGGTCGCGGAAGTACTCCGTGCCGTGCGTCGTCAGCGTCATCGCCGACCGCAGCGGCGTCACTAGGCCGAAATCGACCAGGTGCGCCTCCCGCCCGTCCACGATGATGTTGTCCGGCTTCACATCCTTGTGCCACAGCCCCCCGGCGTGGTAGGTCTGCAGCGTCCGCAAGAGGTCCGCCGCGTACCCCATCGCCGCCCGCAGCGGCTGGTCGGCCAGCCCCGACTCCGGGCTCGCCGCGTGCAGCTGCTGCGTCACCAGCCCCAGCCCCTGCCCCGGCATGTACTTCATCACGTAGAAGAACCGCTCGTTGGTCAGCTCGTGGTCGAGCACCAGCCCCAGCTTCTTCGCCGCATCCAGCGACCGGCTCTCCCGCACGATCTGCGGCAGGGAGCTCCCGTCATGGATCGAGAACGACTTGATCACCACCTGCCGGACCTCGCGCACCCCGGCCCGCGCGAAGACCGCCAGCTTGGTCTCATCCGGCTCCGCGACGTACAGCCTGCCGCCCGAGCCCCCGCCCGGCAGGGACCCCACGATCTCGTACCCCGGGAACCGCCCCGTCTTGCGCCCCGGCAGGTCCGCCCCCGGCGCCGCCGCCACCACCGCCGGCAGCCGCCGCTCCAGCCCGTCCGTCAGGCTGTTCAGGCACAACAGCCGGGCCGGGTGCCCGATCACGATCCGGTACACGCTCAGCAGCACGTTCGAGCACTCGGACTTGATCGCCCGCCCGAAGTGCGCCGCCGCCGACCACCGCCCGATCACGATGTTGCCGATCGTCATCGGAACAAACAGCAGCCCCGTGATCACCGCCCCGATGATCCGGAACGTGTCGCTCACCTCGCCCACGATGAAGTTGAACAGCTGCCGGATGATGAACCCGATCCCCTTGAACACCGGCACGATGATGTACAGCAGCAGCGTCGCCCCGACGACGATCGCCAGAAGCCCACCCAGGATCGCCAGCGGAATGGTCACAGGTCCCATGAGCGTGTTCCCCGGGCCGCGATGGGCCCGTCGTCAGTTCGCCGTCAGACCGCGTTCGCCTGGTCCCGGCGCCGCAGATCCATCTGGCGGTGGTAGATGTCGCCGATCGCCTCGTCGAACAGGGCGTCGTCGGCGTCCCCCGTTTTCGGATTCAGCTCCAGCCCGTTTCGCGCGGCCTCCTGCAGCTCCTCCTGCGTGAAGCTGTACGTGCTGATCACCTCGTGCAGCTTCTCGCGCAGCATCTGCCTCACCTTCGCCAGCCGCCGCGACACCGTCGGCTCGCTCGTCCCCAGCGCCGCCGCCACTTCCTTCCCCGCGATCCCCTCCAGCACCCGCATCCGGTAAATCGAGAAGTCCGCAAAGTCGCACCGCTTCTCCACCATCCGGATCGCCGCCTCCACCTTGGCCCGGAACACCGCCGCCTCGTACGCCGCGTCCGCCGACTGCGTCGCCGCCGCCGTCATCCACGTCTCATCCAGCCCCATCGGCTTGCGGTTCCCGCCCCGCTTCTGCGCCTGCCGCTTGTCCATCTCATCGCCCAGCACGTGCTTGGCGATCGCCAGCAGCCACGTCGAGAACCTCGCCCCACGCGCCGGGTCATACCGGTCGATCGACTCCGACAACGCCGCCAGCGTCTCCTGCGACAGGTCCCGCACCGTCTCCGACCCGATCCGCCCACGCCCCCACTTCGACAGCTGCGCCCTCACCACCGGGCCGAACGTCTCCCACAGCTCGAACCACGCCGCCTGGTCGTTGCTCTTCAGCCGCCCGATGAAGTTGGTCGTCAGCGATGTCAGCATGGTCGGGCCGCCCCTGGCCCGGCGCACGCGCCGCCGGGCAGACTTCTAATTCCTGCGCATTGTTCGGCGGATCCCCATCCCCGTTTCGCCGCGACGGGCCAATCCCCGCGAATCCCCCCAAACGCCTCCCCAAACCTCCCGCCGCAGCGCCGCGCCCCCGCAGGATACCACCGGGCCGCACCCATCCCCTCACGCCAATCCCCTCCAGCAGCGTTCCGCCCTTCTTTCCGGACCCTTCCACTCCCTGTCCCCTTCCACTCTTCCTCACTCCTTCTCAGCGGCCCCCCGTGTTTCACCTCCTCACCCTGAAATCCGCCCGGCCCCTCCCCCAATAACCCCTCCCGACAAGCCGAGCCAGACGGACACAAACAAGCACCCTGGCCCGCTGTATGGAGGTCTTCGCCATGTTCACCAAGTGTGTCGTTCGCTGGGCCGTCATCTCCGGGTTGGTTGGCGGGGCCGCCGTGGTCATCGCCGGGCCGGAGCGCGTCCACGCCATCCTCTCCCAGACCCGCTCCCAGATCAACGCCGGTCTCGACCGCGCCATCGAGGACCCCGTCGCTCTCCGGGCCCAGCTCAAGAGCCTCGAGGGCCAGTACCCGCAGCGCATCGCCGAGGTCCGCGGTGACCTCGCCGAACTCCAGGCCCAGACCACGCAGCTCAACCGCGACCTGCAGGTCAGCGAGCGCGTCGTCGCTCTCGCCGATCAGGACCTCGGCCGCCTCCAGGCCCAGCTCGCCCGCGCCGAAGCCGCCCAGGACGGCGTCTCCCTCGTCCAGCTCCAGTTTGACAACGAACGCCTCGACCTCAAGGAAGCCCGCGTCCGGGCCGCCAAGATCCAGCAGGTCCGCAACGCCTACGCCTCCAAGGCCGCCGACATCCAGCGCGACCTGGGCTACCTCTCCCAGCAGGAATCCCGCCTCGCCCAGCTCGCCGGCCAGCTCGAGACCGAGCACAGCGAGTACCAGGCCCAGATGTGGCAGCTCGATCGCCAGGTTGATGCCATCGCCCGCAACGACCGCATGATCGACATGATGGAGAAACGTCAGGCCTCGATCGATGAGCACTCCCGCTACCGGGCCGGCAGCCTCGATCAGCTCACCTCCCGCATGGCCGACATCCGCGCACGCCAGGAGGCCCGCCTCGAAGTCCTCGGCCACGGCCAGACCCAGTCCGACTACGAGGACCGGGCCAAGCTCGACCTCGACGCCCGCCCGGGCGCCGATGCGGGCCAGCTGATCCCCGCGCCCTCGAACTTCGAGGCGCCCCAGATCCGCGTGATCCCCGAGCCCAAGGCCGAGCCCGCCTCGGCCCGCCAGGCCCAGCCCGTCCGCTACAACAAGCCCGCCTGACACGCAGCATCCAAGGGAGTACGGGCCGGGCCCTTCAGGCCCCCTCCCTCCAGGTTGATGACTCCTAGGCACACCCCCGTCCTTGTGGCGGGGGTGTGCGTTTGTCGGGTGCCGCGGTGGACGCATCCTCGCGTCCGCCCCGCGCGATGCACTCGCCGCCTTCTCCGCTTCCCCAGCCGCGGAGCCAGGTGCCGGGTGCCCGGGTGGACGCGTCTTCGCGTCCGCCCCGCGCGATGTCCCCGTCTTCTCCGCTCCCCAGCCGCGAAGCGGCGCCCGCCCCCAGCCCGGGGCGTGAGCCCCGGGTAACAGGCCCGCCCCCAGTTGCCCTCTTTCCAACGCGAGCCGCGAAGCGGCGGCACAACTCAAAATGCCGGGTGCCGGGGTGGACGCGTCTTCGCGTCCGCCCCGCGCGATGTCCCCGTCTTCTCCGCTCCCCAGCCGCGAAGCGGCGCCCGCCCCCAGCCCGGGGCGTGAGCCCCGGGTAACAGGCCCGCCCCCAGATGCCCTCTTTCCAACGCGAGCCGCGAAGCGGCGGCACAACTCAAAATGCCCCACTCACCGTTCCCTGCCCCCGCCCGGGGGGCAATTCCACAAATACGCATCGCGCCCTCCGCTGCCCGCAACCCCATTCCCCGCCCCGACCCTCTTCCCCAAATCCCCCCTCAATGGCAAACCGGCCTCGGAGCCGATAATGTCTGGGCTCATGAGCCGGGTTCGGAAGCCCGGGGACCCTTCGCCGCCGCCAGCCAGGAGTAGGCCCACCCGTGTGGCTCGACCGAGTTCTCGGACTCTTCAGCGTTGATATGGGCATCGACCTCGGGACCTGCAACACGCTGGTCTCCGTCCGCGGTCAGGGCATCGTTCTCAACGAGCCCAGCGTGGTCGCCGTGCGCAAGGGCACCAACCAGGTCCTCAAGAACGGCGAGGCCGTCGGCTGGGTCGCCAAGGAGATGCTCGGCAAGACCCCCGGCTCCATCTCCGCCATCCGCCCCCTCAAGGACGGCGTCATCTCCGACTTCGAGATCACCGAGGCCATGCTCGGCTACTTCATCCGCAAGGTGAACGGCCGCAGCAAGATCTTCGGCCCGCGCGTCGTCATCTCCATCCCCTCCGGCATCACCGCCGTCGAGAAACGCGCTGTCTTCGACTCCGCCGAACGGGCCGGCGCCCGCCGCACCTATCTCCTCGAGGAGCCCATCGCCGCCGCCATCGGCGCGGGCCTCCCCTTCGCCGAGGCCACCGCCTCCATGATCGTCGACATCGGCGGCGGCACCACAGAGGTCGCCATCATGTCCCTCGCCGACATCGCCACCTGCGAATCCGTCCGCGTCGCCGGCGATGACATGGATGAGGCCATCATCAACCACATGAAGCGCACCTACAACATGATGATCGGCGAGCAGACCGCCGAGCGCATCAAGATCGAGATCGGCTCCGCCTCCGCCGTCCAGCCCGAGACCACCATGGAGGTCCGCGGCCGCGACATGATCTCCGGCCTCCCCCGCAAGACCACCATCACCAGCGAGGAAATCCGCGAGGCCCTCCAGGAGCCCGTCAACGCCATCATCGAGGCCGTCACCCGCACCCTCGAACGGGCCGAGCCCGAGCTCGCCGCCGACCTCGTCGAGAACGGCATCACCATGGCCGGCGGCGGCTCCCTCCTCCGCGGCCTCCCCCAGGTCGTCCAGAAAGCCACCGGCCTCACCACAGTCCTCGCCGATGATCCCCTCACCTGCGTCGCCCGCGGCACCTGCATCTACCTCGAGCACATCGAGGAATGGAAGTCCACGCTCGAGAACGACCTCGACGCCTGATTCGCCCGCGCCGCGCCCCGGAGGGCCAGCCCGACGATGACCCCTCCCCGACTCCGCCCACGACCGCCGACGCCCCTCCGGCGCTGCCGCGGCGCCGCCGCTCCGGGCCGCCGCCGCGCGATGCCAGCACACCGACGAGACCGGCTCCATCCACTTTCCCCCGGAACCGTTCCCCGCTGTGCCTTCGTGCCTCTGTGGCGACTCTTCACCCCCTGTCCCCTGTCCCCTGTCCCCTGTCCCCTTCTTCTCTGTGTCCTCCGCGCCCCTGTGGTGAATCTCCCCATCTAGATGGTCCGCTCCCTCATCCATTCCCCCCGCGCCCGCCGATTCGCCCTCCCCGGCGCCATCGCCATCTCCGCCATCCTCTGCCTCCTCCCCCTCCGCTGGCTCTCCTGGCTCAACGACTTCCAGGATCTCACCCTCACCCTCGTCGGGCCGCTCAGCCGCCAGTTCGAAAAACTCCTCGAGTGGCGCGCCCCCGCCCTCACCACCCAGCTCGAAAAAGAGCTCGCCGAATCCCGCCAGGACCGCGATCACTACCAGATGCTCTACTACCGGGCCACGCAGGACATCGAGGAACTCCGCGAGCGCATCGAGCAGCTCCAGCAGGGCATCGCCCTCAACCCCGACCTCCCCGTCACCCTCTACGCCGCCCCCGTCATCGCCCGTTCCAGCGACCTCGCCAGCGGCGCCTTCACCGTCCGGGCCGGCTCCCGCATCGGCGTCGTCCCCGGCACGGTCGTCACCGCCGGCGGCGTCCAGCTCGTCGGCCGCGTCACCCAGTCCGGCACCCGCACCTGCACCGTCCAGCCCATCACCGACCGCACCGCCGGGCCGATCTACGGCCTCATCATCTTCGATGAAGACACCGGCAAACGCATCACCTGCCGCCTCGAGCCCGCCGGCGATGGCCTCCTCAAGGGCCCCGTCGAAGACCGCCGCGATGACGCCACCCAGGAGCCCCTCACCCCCGTCCCGGGCCAGACCGTCCGCCTCTTCGACCCCGAATCCTGGCCCAAGAACGCCCAGATGCTGGTCATCGGCAAGGTCGAATCCATCACCCCCGCCCCCGACCAGCCCCTCCGCAAAATCATCACCGTCCGCCCGACCTCCCGCCTCGAGCGCGTCAGCGAAGTCGTCCTCCGGCTCGCCGGCGACCTCCGCCCCGACCTCCCGATCGGGGGGCAGAAGTGAACTGGCTCACTTTCGCCGTCGTCGCCTGGGTCTGCTTCGGCCTCGAACTGGGCCTCAAGGGCGGCCTGCGCATCGGCCCGTCCATCGCCCCCAGCTTCGTCATGTCCTACGCCGTCTTCCTCGCCCTCCTCGCGCCCCACCGCACCGCCCTCTGGGCCTGCCTCATGCTCGGCCTCCTCTGCGACCTCACCGCCAAGATCGGCCTCGCGGGCCTCGACCGCTCCGTCACCCTCGTCGGCCCGTACACCTTCGGCTACCTCCTCGCGGGCCAGCTCGTCGTCACCATGCGGGCCATGATGATCCGCAAGAACCCCCTCACCATGGCCGTCCTCGCCGTCATCGCCTCCGCCATCGCCGGCGTCGTCGTCGTCGCCATCTACAGCCTCCGCTCCATGCTCATCGGCGACCCCCTCGCCATCCAGCCCACCGCCGAACTCCTCCATCGCCTCGCCTCGGCCCTCTACACGGGGCTGCTTGCCCTCATCATGTCCCTGGTCCTCATTCCCATGGCCCCGGCCTTCGGCCTCCAGCCCGTCCAGGGCCGCCGGTACGCCCGCACCGGCCCGTAAGCACGAGCGCCCTCCGAACACTTTCCCACGCCCAATCCCCCCTCACCCGGGCCGCCCCGGGCCTCCATGCCAATCTGACAACCCCCTGCCGACCTGACGCGATCTTCCCCCGCGCCGGGCCCGCCCCCGCCGCTTCCCCCGCATCCCCGTTTGGCACTGGTTTTGCCGACTCTCCCGGCGTCCATCCGCCCGCGCGGGCGGGGCAGTCGCCAAGACGATTGACCAGTTCGAGGTATCAAGTCCGAGGTACCAAGACGAAGGAGGTTCACCCATGACTTTCGGCATCACCAGGCGTCCCATCGGCAGCACCGTCCCCGCCCTCACCACGTTCCCCTCCGTCGCCAGCCTCTTCAGCGACCTGCTCAGCGACCCCTTCTTCGCCGAGGCCCGCGCGCAGGGCCCGGCCGTCTCCACCGCCGGCACCCTCGCCGTCGATGTCTCCGAGGATGATCAGTCCCTCATCGTCCGGGCCTCGCTCCCCGGCTACAAGAAGGAGGAGATCGACGTGGAGGTCAACGATGGTGTCCTCGCCATCAAGGGTGAGCACGCCGAAGAGACCGAAGAGAAGAACGAGCGCTACCACCGCCGCGAGCGCCGCTTCGGCAGCGTCAGCCGGCTCATCTCCCTCCCCGACACCGTCACCGGCGAGGATGTGAAGGCCGAGCTCAAGGATGGCGTCCTCACGCTCCGCCTCGCCAAGACCCCCAAGGAGCAGCCGCGCAAGGTCCAGATCGCATGACAGCGCCCGGCGCCGGCCGGAGCGCTGAGTCCTTCTCCCGCGCCACTGACCTGCCGTCCCCGGCAGGTCAGTGCGCTTCTCTCCCTCACTCCTTCATCCCCGCCGGCCTGTACCTGTAATACACCTCCAGGCTCAGCGTGCACACCGCCGTCTGGTAGATGCGCCCGCCCAGCCGCGACCACTCATCCTGCGGATCCCAGCTCCCCGCCGCGTGCCCATCCCGCCTCTGGTTGTTCAGCAGCTCCGGCGCCAGCGCCTCGTTCCACGCCGTCCACGCCTCGCCCTGCTGCTGGAAGAGCGCCAGCGTCGCGTAATACCAGTAATACGTCGGCGCCCCCGCGTTCCACCTCGGCGGCGTCTCCAGAATGAATCGCGCCGATTCCCCCATCCGCGCCTCCTCGCGCCCGTGCCCGATGAGCTGCCGCACGAACATCGCCTCCGCCGTCATCGCCGCGCTGGCCCGCCCGCCCGGCGTGTACGCGTACCGCCCCGGCGCGCCCCGCTCGCTCACCCGGTCCAGGAACCGCTCCGCCGCCGCGAGCGTCGCCCCCGACACCTCGATCCCCGCCCGCCGCGCGCTCTCCACCGCCATCACCTGCCACCCCAGCACCGATGTGTCATCACTCCGCCTCGCGCCCGACCGCCCCACACCCTCCATCACCACCGCCACCGCCCGACGCGCGGGCCCGGCCAGCGCCGGATCCCTCGTCATCGCCAGCGCCTCGCACAGCGCCACCGATGCGATCGTCTGCGCATACATCGTCTCCCCGCGCCGCAGATCCCCGCGCCCCGCCTCCCTCGCCAGCAGCCACCCCATCCCCTTCGACACCGCCCCCCTGTACTCCCCCTCGCTCACGTGCGTGTGCCCCGCCCCCAGGTAGCACAACAGCGCCATCCCCGTGATCGCTGTGTCCGATTCGATCTCCGCCGGGCCGCCGCACTCCCCGCATCCATCATCAAACCCCCGCCCGCTCCACCTCCCATCCGCCTCCTGGTGCGCCGCCAGCCACCGCAGCGCCATCGTCACCGCCCGCTCCGTCTCCCGGCTCCCTCCCATCCGCTCCAGCATCTCCCCACGCACCTCCGGGTCCGGATCCCGCTGCGCAAACGTCTCCACCGGCGCGGGCGGCGCATCCTCCGCCTCCACCTCCGGCAGCCGTAACCCATCCCCGCCTCCCAAATCCAACGCCACCCCCGGCATCAGCCGCGCAATCGCCGGGCCCGCCCCATCCGCGCCCGCCTTCGAATCCGCGATCCCCACCTTCAGCGACGGGCCATCGCCGCCCCGCGCCCCCACGGCCGGGCCAACCGGATCCACCACCGCGCGCGAACTCGACCCTGTCGCAACCGCGCCAAGCCCCGTAATCCCCGCGCGCCCCCCGCCGATCTCCGCCAGGTTCACCGCGCCGCCCTCCGAAAGCCGGGCCTCACCACCCCCGCTCGCGCCGTCGCGCTCGCCGACTCCCTCAGAAGGAATCGCGACCTCCGCGCCGCCAAGCTGCACCCCCGGCACACCAGCCGGGCCGGCCGGGCCGATCACGCCCGCCGCTGAACCAACCTCCTCCGATGGGCCCGCGCTCACCTCCATCCGCGCAGCCCCCGCATCCAGCCCACCCGCCGGGCCCGCCCCGCCCGACTCCCCCGCCGGATCCACCCGCACGCTTCCGCTACCCGCCGGGCCCGCGATGCCGCTGATCTCCGCCCTCGGCCCGCCCGCCAGCCCTGCCCCGCTCAACGCATCGATCGCCGCACGCTCCGAACGCTCCTCACCAGCCGGGCCCGCGCTCGCACGCTCCTCCACGGGCACCGCAACATCCGCTGCGCCCGCTGCGCTCACGCCTATCCCCGCCCCCACACGCGCCGGCGCCGCTTCAACCTCCACCGCCCGCGCAGCCGGGCCAACCGTGACCGCCATCGCCGCCCGATCCGAAACAGCCGGGCCCGCATCCTCCACACCGACCACCACCCGCGCAGCGCTCAAGCCGCCCGCGGGCAAAACCTCCGCGCGCGGGCCCATCATCTCGACCAGCGGCGTTTCGCCGCGCCGGGCCTCGCGCACCGCCTCCGATGGCCCGGCTTCCGGCGGCAGCGCCGACTCCACAGCCATCACCCCCATCACCGACATCGCCGCATCCACGGGCGGCAACGCTCGCTCCGCCACCGGCGCAGCGCCCGGCTCGACACGCGCCTCCATCCGCCCGCCATCCGCAATCGCCGCCAGCTCCGGCTCAAGCCGCGCGGCCCCCGCGCTGATCTCCAGCCTCGGCGCTGCCGCCCGCTCTCCGACCTCCATCACCGGCTCGATCGCCGGGCCATCACCGACCCCGCCCCGGATCTGCCGCCCGATCGAGTCCCCCGCCCCCGATGAGGCCAGCATCACCCGCATCCCGCCGCCCGCGCCGCCCCCCTCGCGCATCATCTCGCCGATCGTCGTCCCCACCCGCCACACCGCCAGCAGCGAAGCCACCACCAGGTGCACCGCGAACGAGAAGATCACGCACCGCGCCAGCAGCCCCAGCTTCCCGTTCCTCGCCCACGCCGACCGCCGCGCGAACCGCGCCAAAAGCAGCGACCCCAGCAGCGAAGTCAGCAGCAGCAGCAGCCACGGCCACAGCCGCTCCCATGCCCGGGCCCACGCGATCTGCGCTGCCCGCGGATCCACCTCCAGGTACACCTCCCGCGAGCCCGACATCCACAGCCCGTAATCGCGCGGGCCATCCGCCGCCATCGCGCTCCCCACCCCATCGACGGGTCGGTCCGAACTGAACGTCAACCGGAACCCATCCGCGCTGAGCGCCGGATCCAGGTCGTTGAACGCCGAGTTCACCGCGCCACCTACCGACTCGACAGGCCCGTAGGTCGCCCGCTCCGTGCCCGTGACCGGCGAGTCTCCGAGCCGGTCGCGGCCTCCCTTTCCCGTGCCACCGACTTCGCCGAGTCCTCGAGGAGAAGTCGGTGCCCGGGAATCACTCGACTCCGTGCCCGTGACCGGCGCGTCTCCGAGCCGGTCGCGGTCTCTTCCACCCATCCTCGACCGGTACAGGTCAAACCCGCCCGAGCCCCCCGACCGGTCCGATGCGAAATACACGAAATCCCCCGCCGGGCTCACCGCCGGCGCTCCCTCATCCGCATCCGTGTTCAGCTCAACCACCGCCCGCGCCACCGCCGGGCCGCTCTCCTCCATCCCCGCCTCGTACAAGTCATAGTCATGCCGCCCGCGCACCTCCCGCACCGTCGCGGGCCATCCCTCCGCCGCCACCGCCGCCTCGCCGGGCCGGGGCCGGTTCGACGAGAAATACAGCCGCTCACCCCCCGGCGTCAGCGCCGGGCCATACTCATTGAACGCGCTGTTCACAGCCGGGCCAAGGTTGACCGCCTCGCCCCACGCGCTCTCCTGCGTGCCCGTGACCGACGAGTCTTCGAGCCGGTCGCGGCTTTCCCTTCCCGTGCCACCGACTTCGCCGAGTCCTCGAGGAGAAGTCGGTGCCCGGGAATCGCTCGACTCCGTGCCCGTGACCGACGAGTCTCCGAGCCGGTCGCGGCCTCCCCTTCCCGTGCCACCGACTTCGCCGAGTCCTCGAGGAGAAGTCGGTGCCCGGGAATCACTCGACTGCGTGCCCGTGACCGACGAGTCTCCGAGCCGGTCGCGGTCGTTCGCCCCCTCCGCACCATTCCTCCTCGACCGATACAGATCAAACCCGCCCAACCCGCCGGGCCTGTCCGAATAGAAGTACAGCCACTCCCCATCCGCCGACAGCTCCGGGCCAAGCTCATCCCCCGGCGTGTTCACCGACGCGATCGGCCGCGCCTCGCTCCACCCCGCCGGCGTCCACCGGGCCTCGTACAGCTCCGCGTTCGCCCCCGCACGCCCGCGCACGAACACCATCACCGTGCCATCCGCGCTCAGCCGCGGTTCGTACTCATCGCTCCCCGTGTTGATCGCCCCCGCGATCACCTCCGCCGGCTTCCACAACACCATCCGCAGCGGCGCGCCCTGCGCCGCCACGCGGATGGCCCGGCCGTCGGTGTACCTCGCGTGCGCCCGGGCCGAGGGCTTCAGCGCCAGCGCGCCCCCGCCCACCAGCACGCACGCGGCCAGCGCCGCCATCCCGATGCGGGTCCATCGCATCATCGCTCTCACTCGCCTTCCGTTTACTGCGCGGGCAGCGTCTCCAGGAACGGCTCCGCCACGCCCGCCGCCTTGCACACATCCAGCACCCGCGCCACGTTCGCGTACGCGGTGGCCCGGTCCCCCCGGATGTTCACCTTCTGCTCCGGGTTCCGCTCCACCGCGCTGCGGATCAACGCGGCCAGCTCCTCATCGCCGATCGCCCGCCCGCCCGTGCTGGCCCGGCCCGCCTCATCCACGTTCACCACGATCTCCCGCAGCGCCGCCGAGATCGGCCCGGCCGCCGCCGCCTGCGGCAGCGCGATCCGCATCTCGCGTTCGGTCTGGTGGATGCTCGTCGCCAGCAGAAAGAAGATCAGCAGGTTGAACAGCACATCCACCATGGGCACAAAGTCCAGGTGAACATCCGACTCGGCCCGGTGTGTCGAGATGATCATGGCTCACGCCGCCGCGACGGCGACCCCCTCTCCCACCGGGCCCGTCTCCTCCGCCGCTGCGCGGGCCGGCCTCGCATCGGGACGATCCTCCAGCCATTCCATCCCCACCCGGTCCAGCACCGCCGCCGCCGCGTCGATCCGCGACAGGATCAGGTGGTACGCCACCAGCACCGGGATCGCGACCGCCAGGCCCGCTGCCGTCGCCGTCCACGCCTCGTAGATCCCCTGCGCCAGCCGCTCGGTCTTCCCCAGCGATTCGCCCGACACCGCGATCACCGTGAACGTCCGGATCATCCCGAACACCGTGCCCAGCAGCCCCAGCATCGTCGCCGTCTGCGGCAGGGCCGACAGCAGCCGAACCCGCTGCCGCAACTTGCCCACCTCGCGCAGGCCGGCCTCCTGCACCAGCCGCTCCCGCCGCTCGATCGGCTCGCCCCGCGACCGCACCGCCGCGCTGATCACCGCCGCCGCCGGGCTGTCATCCCCGGCGCACATATCCAGCACCCGCCGCGAGTCGCCCCGTGCGCCCGCGGCGGCCGCCGCCAGCCCGGGCGGCGCCACCCGCGTCCGTTTCGTCACGATCACCCGCTCCGCGATGATCGCGATCGCCACCAGCGAGCACAGCCCGATCGGCAGCATGATCCAGCCGCCCTTCATGATCAGGCCCCACACCGAGCCGATCCCGATCGCGGCCTCCGCGCCGCCGCCGCCCGCGCCTGCCCCGCCGGGCGTCGCCATCGCCATCACCGCCGATATCCCCAGCATCCCCATCACGCTCATCGGCCCGTCCTCCTGCTCTCGTTCGCCGCCGCTTTCCCGCCCTTCACATCACGCCCCGGCAGCGCCGCGGGCTCCAGCCCGCGCAGCCGCTCCTTCGCCGGGCCTGCCCATTCGCTCTCCCCGAACCGCTCCACCACCGCACCAAACTGCTTCTTCGCCTCCCCCGCCTTCCCCGACTCCTCCAGGCACCGCCCCGCCTCGTACAGCGCCGCTGCGCTCCACTCCGGGTACGCGAACAGGATGTCCACCTTCAGCAGCTCCTTCACCGCCTCGTCGTACCGCTTCAGCGCAAACAGGCACTCCCCGATCTGGAACTGCGCCCGCGCCGCCGTCGGGCCGCGGTGCCGCTCCGCCACCTCCCGGTACGCCTCCACCGCCCCCTCCTGCTTGCCCTGCTGCTCCCGCGCCCACCCCACCCCGAACCGCGCCTGGAACCACAGCTCCACACCCCCGAATTCCTTCAGATACCCCAGCAGCGCCTCCTCGCTCTCCAGCCACCGCTCCTCCGCCGCCAGCGCCTCGCCCAGCCTCAGCAGCGCGGGCCCGCGCACCTTCGCATCGCCCGCCCCCGCCGCCCCCCTCAACCGCTCAACCGCCCCCCGCGATGTCCCCGCCTTCAGCAGCGATTCCCCCGTCAGCAGCGCCGCCGACCCCGCCAGCGCATCGCCCGGGCGCTCATCCGCGAACGCCCCCAGCACCTTCGCCGCCTCCTCCCACCGCCCCAGCTTGTACGCGCACACCCCGCGCAGGTACGCGATCGATCCCTCCATCCCCGCCCGCTCCTTCACCGCGATCCGCTCCATCGCCTTCGCCGCCCGGTCCAGCCACCCGATCGCCTCCTCGCACCGCCCGCCCGCCGCCTCCAGCTGCGCCAGGTCCAGCGCGCAGTGCGCCTCCAGCGACAGTGGGGGGGCCGACTCCAGCACATCCCGGTACGCCGACGCCGCCTCCTCACCCCGGCCCAGCGACTTCAGCGCCCACGCCTTCTCGTACATCAGCGCGGGCCGCGCTCCATCCTCCACACCCTCCCGCTCCGCCGACCCGATCAACCCCAGCGCCTCCTCATACCGCTCCTGCCTCGACACCGCCACCGCCAGTTGTGCCCTCGCCCGCGCCGCCAGCTCGTGCCCCCCGTGCTCCTTCAGGAACCCGCGCAGCGCCGCCTCCGCTTCCGCCGCCTTCCCCGCTGCCAGCAGCGCCGCTCCCCGCTCAACCGCCGCTTCCGCCCCGCCCGCGCCGGATGTACCCGCCACCTTCCCCAGCAGCTCCGCCGCCTCCTCCGCCCGCCCCTCTCGCGAGGCGATCGACGCCAGCTGCCGCAGCGCATGCCCCGTGAACCTCGGCCGCTCCGCCCGCGCCTCCGCCTTCACCACCGCCTCCAGCGCCGCCCGCGCCTCCTCCAGCCGCCCCAGCTCCGCCAGCGCCTGCCCCCGCTCGAACGCCGCGTGCAGCCCCGCCCCCTCCACGCTCCCCGCCGACTTCATCACCCGCTCGTACACCGCCACCGCTTCGCCGGGCCTGCCCTGCCGGTGCACGCTCAACCCCAGCTTCAACATCGCCCCGGCCGACTCCTTGCCGTCCGGCAGCGCCGCCTTCACATACCACGCCTCCGCCTCCGCCCACTCCTCCGCCGCAAACGCCAGGTCCCCCATCGCTGCGCACGCCGCGCTCATCAGCCCCGCATCCGCCGACGCCGGCGCCGCCTTCAGCGCCGATTCCAGCGCCCGCCCCGCCTCCGCGCTCCGCTCCAGCCGGGCCAGCGCCAACCCCCGCCGCACCGACGCCCGCCACGCCCGCGCATCCCCCCCGTGATCCTCCAGGAACGCGCTGTACGCCTTCTCCGCCTCCGCGTACCGGCCCGCCAGGTATTCGCTCTCCGCCAGCAGCAGCCGCGCCGTCGCCGCGCGACCCTCATCCTCATCCTCAACCAGCCCCGCGCACACCGCAGCGCTCTCCGCATACTCCCCCGCGCTGTGCAGCAGCGATGCCCGCGCCAGCGCCGCATCCCCCGCCAGCTCGTGCCCCGGGTACCGCTTCCCGAACTCCTCGAACACCCGCAGCGCCGCCCCGCTCTCCCCCGCCCTCGACAGCGCCGCCGCTCGGTCGTACAGCATGTTCGCCGCCAGCGCCGACTTCGGCCCCGCCTTCAGCGCAGCCCCCAGCCGCTCCGCCGCCTCCGCGTGCTTCCCCGCCGCCGCCTCCGCCCGCGCAGTCCAGTACGCCGCCTCATCCGCCCCCACACCCTCGACTTCACCATCCCTCAGCAGCTCCATCGCCTTCTCCGGACGGGCCGCATCCAGCCAGCACCGCGCCAGCTCCAGCCGCGCCGGGCCGGCCTCCGCGCTCTCTCCCTCCTTCAGCACACGCTCCAAGGCCTCCGATGCGCCCTCCACATCGCCCGACCTCCGCAGCACCTGCCCCAGCCCCAGCAGCGCGGGCCGGCGGATCCCCGCATCCGCGCTCGCCGCCGCTTTCCCGTACAACTCCGCCGCTGCCCTGGCCTCACCCAGCCGCTGCCGGCACTGCCCCTCCGCCAGCGCGATCCGCCCCGACCACTCCGCATCCGCCCCGGCGCCCAGCGACTTCAGCCGCTCCGCCGCCTCCCTCGTCCGCTCCGTCGCCGCATCCGTCAGCGCCAGGAAATACCCCGCCCGCACCCTCGCCCCCGCATCTCCCGCCAGCTCGACCGCACGCTCCAGCACGGGCCGCGCCTGCGCGTACCGCCCGGCCCGGAACATCGCCTCCCCTTCCAGCCCCGCCGCCGCGCCCGCCCGCGCTGAATCCGGAAACTCCTCCCGCAGCTCCTTCAGCCGCGCCGCCGCCGATTCATACTCCCCCGCCTCCAGGTGACACCGCCCCCGCAGCAGCAGCGCATCCGCCCGGAACTCAAAGCCCTCCTCCTTCAACACCCGGTCCAGCTCCGCCGCCGCCTCCGCGCCCCGCCCCATCCTCGACAGGCACACCGCCAGCCCGTACCGCGCGGTCACCGCCCGCGCATCGCCGGGCCTCTCCTTCAGGAACTCGCGGTACTCCTCCGCCGCCGCCTCGTGCATCCCGCGGTTGAGCAGCCCCGTCGCCGTCCGGTACGTCGGGTCGTCATCCATCACCGGCGCGGGCCGGGCCGCCGCCACCCCGACCCCCACCAGCCACACCGCCGCACACACAGCCCCCCACACAGCGCTGAACTTCTTCCGCTCGCACGGCATCGCCACGCTCCGATCTCTTGCAGCACCCGCCGGGCCCGCGCAGCGCGCACCCGCCACGCCGGGCCCGGCCGCCCGTCCGCCGCACATCACAGTCATCCGTCAAAGGCCCGCGGGCGCGAAGGGGACGCGCCGCGGGCTCTAGCGTGGGCTCAGCGCCCGCCGGCTGTCGCCGGCGCCTCTTCCGTCGGAGCTTCCGGCTCCTCGACCGTCACATCAGTCCCGCAATCCTCGGTGCAGGCCCCGCAGTCATCACCCTCGCAGCCATCGCACCCGTCGCACGCGGCACCCCCCGAAGCCTCATCCGCGAACTCCGCGAGCGAAACCTCCTCGATGTTCTCGTTGATGCTCTCGTCGATCTCCTCGAACGCATCCTCCAGGTCCGCGGCGGCCGACTCGAGCGCCTCGGCCTGCTCCTCGAACGCTTCAGACTGCCGCTCGATCGCCTCCGCCTCGTGCTCCATCGCCTCGGCCTGGGCCGCGACCTGCGTCGCGCTCGTCAGCAGCGCCTCCGCCGCCTCATCGGCGCCCGCATCGCTGCGCTCGGACCGGCGCTGCTCGCTCTCCTCGCGCATCTGGTCGGCCTTCTCACGCAGCTGCTCCGCACGCTCGCGCATCTCGTCCGCCCGCGACTCCATCTCCCGGGCCCGGGCCTCCAGCCCCGCCCGCTGCCCCGCCAGGCCCTGCAACTGGCCCCGCAGTGACTGCAACTGCCCGGCCCGCGCCGCCAGCTCCGCCGCCTGCCGCGACCGCAGCGTCATGCCCAGCGCCCTCGCCGCCTCGCCGTACCGCGCTGTCAGCGGGTCCGAACCCTTCGCCTCCGGGTGGATCAGCCGCACGAACGCCCCGAAAATCTCGTGCTGCGCGGGCGTCGCGTTCACCACGATGTGGTCCGGGTGACGCTCGATCACCACCGGCACATCATCCCGCGCCATCAGCTCCGTCAGCGCCTCCAGCTTCCCCTCCGGCAGCACGTACGACCGGGCCATCGTCCCCTCCGTGCTGATCATCCCCGCCAGCGGCGCCAGGTTCAGCGTGCCCATCGAGAACGGCGACCGGGCCGCCTGCGGTGCCTCCGCCGGCGCCGGGGCCGTCGGGAATCCGGGCGCCGCGGGCGGTGTCGGCGCCGTCGGCGCGATCGGATGCGCCGGCATCGCCGGATGCGCCGCGTGCGGCGCGGCCGGGGCCACCGGCGTGCCGGGCCGCGATGGCGTCACCACGATCAACGGCTCCGTTGAACGCAGGCCCGACAGCCCCTGCACGCCCGGTATCGAGAGCGCCCTCGACTGCGCGGGTCTGGGCGCGGTCTTCCCGCCGCCCGCCCGGTTGTTCAACTGCTCCAGCCGCCGCTCCAGCACCCGCAGCTGCTCCTCCAGCCGGCGGATCTGCGCCTCTTCATCGGCCTGCCCGGCGCCAGCCCCGCCGCCGGCCCCGCCACCGGCCCCGCCGCCGGCCTTTCCGCCCCGGGCCCGCATCGCCTCCAGCGCCGGCGCTTCGCCGAAGAACTCCGGCGCTGCATCAGCGCGGGCCTTCGGCGCCGCACGCTCCGCGGCCCGGGTCTTCACCGCCTTCTCCTTCCCCACCTTGTCCTTCGCCGCTTTCTTGGCTGCGTCGGCCCGCTGGCCGCCGACCGTCACGGCCACCTTCGCCGTTCCCTCCTCCTCCGGCGGGCACGCCAGGCCCGGCGTCACGAACATCCCCGCCATCGCCACCGTCATCGCCAGCGCCGCTCCGACCACCGAGGTCCTCGGCGCCACCCGCTGCGTCATCACCATGGTCAGTCTCCTCGCCAGCCGCTTCGTCCGGCCCGTCATCACGCCCAGCCCGGGCGTCACACGACACCCCGGCACACTCAGGTACGATTTGGTCGTCACCAGCGCCTCCGCGTACGCGCGGCGCTGCCCCGGCATCACGCTCAGCACCCAGGCATCGCACGCCAGGTCCGCCTCATCGCGGACCCGCCGCCGGGCCCACCACGCCGCCGGGTGCCACCAGTACACCAGCCCGATCACCGATTCCAGCCAGCACAGCCGATGGTCCCGCCGGCGCAGGTGCGCCAGCTCGTGCAGCACCACCGCCAGCCGCGATTCACCATCCAGCTCCCGCCACAGCCCCCGCGGGATCACCAGCCGCGGATGCACCCCGCACCAGATCATCGGCGACACCCGCTCCTCCACCATCAGCACCTCGGGCGCCCGCCGCAGCCCCAGCCGGGCCGCCGCATCCGCCACCATCCCCCGCACATCCGCCGGCGCTGCGCTCGCCCGCCTCAGCAGCCGCCGGGCCGCCAGCACACGCCCGATCCAGACCGCCGCGATCAGGCCCGCGCCCCCCGCCCACACCGGCGCCGGCACCGGCGGCACCGCCGCCAGCGAATCCCGCACCGCCAGGCCCGCCGCCAGCCACGCCCTCATCTGCGCACGCCACCCGCCCGCCTCACCCGCCGATGCCCCCGGCGCGGCCTTGGAATCCTCGGCCCGGGCCGGTGAAACCGCCGCCCGTGAGGGCTCGACCGTCCGCTCCACCCAACGGTCCCCGGCGGGCCATGCTGTCACGGGCGCTGCCGCGGCGGGCATCGACCATGCCGGTGCCGCCATCGCCGCCGGTTCCGCCCGCCAGATCGCCGGGCCCGGCTGATCCACGCTCGCAGGCCCGACGCCTGCGGACAGGTCCGCAGCGCAGCTGATGTCACCCTTCAGGCCGGTATCGCACTCCGCAGCGTCATCCGCCGGGCGGGCCACAGCCGGAGCAGGGTCAATCGAAGGAACCACGGGCCGCGCTGAGTCCGCGGCCTTCTCGGGAGCGACCACGGGCGCGGTCTCGCCCGGCCCATCCGGGCGCAGCGCTCCCAGCACATCCGCCGCCTGCGCCACATCCCGCGTTGCGTTCACGATCCGCGCGGGCCAGGGCTCCTCGACCTTCCGCTCCACACCCCGCCCCAGCAGCGCGGGCAGCGCCCGGTTCATGAAGTACGCCACCATCCGCGCGCCCGACTCCACATCGTTCCGCCCGGCGACATCCGTGCTCTGCGCAAGCCGGGCCGGCGCGGGCTGCGCCCGATTGGGTGAAGGCGCCGGCTCGTCCGTCGCCCCCGCGCTGGTCGCGCGCCCCGACGCGGGCCCGGCCTCCAAGCCTTCCGCCACCCGCGCCGACAGCGAATCCGCCGCCGCCAGCACCCGTGTTGATTCAAACCAGCCGGGCCGCCACACCAGCCCCGCCACCACCGGCGTGATGAACGACGCCAGCACCGCGCACCACAGCGCGTGCCTCGTCGCGGGCCGGCACTTCCACACCCGGCACATCCCGCCGACCGCCAGCGCCACCGGCACCGCGGCCAACCCCCCGACCCACAACAGCTCCGTTGCGCGCAAGGCGATATCCATGAGACGGGCCCTCTTCCTGCCTGTTCAGGAGTCCAGTTCCTTCAGCAGCCGCCGCAACCGCGCGATCTCCTCATCCGTGAATCGCTCGTTCTCGATCAGGTGAAGCACCATCGGCGCCGCCGCCCCGTCGTACAGCTGGTCCAGCAGCGACCTCACCCTCGTCTTGGCCACCTGCTCCTTCGTCACCCGCGCCCGGTACACGTACGCGTGCTCATCCTTGTCGCTCGACACCACGCCCTTCTGCTCCATCCGCGTCAGGAACGTCAGCACCGTCGTGTACGCCACCTTCCGGCCCCGCTCGTGCAGCCGGGCCATCACCTCGCGCACCGTCTGCGGGCCCGTCTCCCACAGCACCCGCAGCACCGCGAGCTCCGCCTCACCAAGTTCAACTTCCCGCTTGGCCATCATGCACACCTCTACTACCGATGTCGTAGGAATCTACTACAGGTGTCGTAGGCTGTCAATCCTTCTTGGGGGTCCGCGTGCTCTTTTTTCGCGCCCGTCCCGGCGCTCCACGGATTCCGGGGATTCCGGGGATGCCGGGCCTGCCGCGCCCGCCGCGCCCGCGCTCCCGCGCTCCCGCTCCAGATGCGCCCCGGCCCGCTTTCCGTCGCACGGGCCCGGCCTTCATCGCAGCCCCGCCGCCCGGGCCGGACCCCTCTTGTACAATCCACACCGGCCGTCCGTGACACCCATCCACCAGAGGACCCCGCCATGGCCCCCGTGCCCCCCCCGCCCCCCGGCCCGGTCCACCAGTTCATCGCCGGCCGCCGCGCCCTCGAATCAGACCTTGGCGGCTCCCCCGGCCCCGCCCACCCCGTCCTCAACCCCGCCACCGGCGAGACCATCGCCCACACCGACCTCGCCCCCCTCCGCGCCGCCGAGGCCGCCATCCGCGCCGCCGCCGAGGCCTTCCCCGCCTGGGCCGCCCGCCCCGTCGGCGACCGCTGCCAGGTCATCTTCAAGTACAAGCAGCTCCTCGAGCAGCACTTCGATGAGCTCGCCGCGGGGATCGTCCGCGAGCACGGCAAGACCTCCGGCGAGGCCGCCGGCGATGTCCGCCGCGGCATCGACTGCGTCGAGTTCGCCTGCGCTGCCCCGGTCCTGCTGATGGGCCGCACCCTCCCGCAGATCGCCGTCAGTTCCTCCTTCTGCCGCACCGAGGACAAGTCCGGCGTCGGCATCGATTCCGCCGTGGACCGCGTCCCCCTGGGAGTCTGCATCGGCATCACCCCCTTCAACTTCCCCGTCATGGTCCCGCTGTGGATGTGGCCCATGGCGGTGGCCTGCGGCAACACGTTCATCCTGAAGCCCTCCGAGAAAGTTCCCCTCTCCGCCCTCCGCGAGGTCGAGCTCGCCCACGAAGCCGGGCTGCCCCCCGGAGTCCTGAACCTCGTCACCGGCGGGCCCGCCGTCGCCGAGTTCCTCATCACCCACGAGGAGACCCGCGCGGTCTCGTTCGTCGGCTCTACCAAGGTCGCTCACCACATCTACAAGACCGCGACCGCGGCGGGCAAACGGGCGCAGTGCATGGGCGGGGCCAAGAACTACATGGTCATCATGCCCGACGCCAACAGGGATGCGGTGATCGAGGGGGTCGTCGGCTCGGCGTTCGGCAACACAGGGCAGCGCTGCCTCGCGGGCTCGGTCGCCATCGCCGTCGGCGAGGCCGCCGAGTGGTTCATCCCGCGGATCCGGGAGGCGGCGGGCAGGATCAAGGTCGGGCCCGGCGATGCGGCGGGGTGCACGATGGGACCGGTCATCGATGAACCGAGCCGCGCGCGGATCCTGGGGTTCATCGACTCGGGTGTCCAGGATGGCGCCTCGCTTGTGCTCGACGGCCGGGCCTGCGCGCTGCCGGCCTCGGGGTGGTTCGTCGGCCCGACGGTGTTCGACAACGCCCGGCCCGGCATGCGGATCATCGAGGAGGAGATCTTCGGCCCGGTGCTCTCGATCATGCGCGAATCCACGCTGGATGCGGCCCTGTCCACGCTCAACCGCTCCCGCTACGGCAACATGGCTGTGATCTTCACCTCCAGCGGCTACAACGCCCGCCGCTTCAAGACCCACGCGCAGGTGGGGATGGTGGGAATCAACGTCGGGGTCCCGGCGCCGATGGCGGCGTTCCCGTTCTCGGGGTGGAAGCACTCCTTCTTCGGGGACCTGCACGCCAACGGGGAGGATGCGGCCCGGTTCTACACGGAGAGCAAGGTCGTCGTCACACGGTGGATGTAACCGGAGCTTCCCTCGACATGGTCAACGCTGTGCACACCCTGCTGTACGCCCGCGACGCCGAGAAGGCCCGCGCGTTCCTCCGCGACATCCTGGACCTCCCTTGCGTGGATGCGGGGCGCGGCTGGCTGATCTTCGCTCTGCCTCCCGCCGAGATCGCCGTGCATCCCGACGAGGAGGCGCCGGGCCGGTGCGAGCTGTACCTCATGTGCGATGATGTCCACAAGACCGTCGCGGAGCTGCGGGCCAAGGGGGTCGAGTTCACTTCGCCGGTCGCGGACCGCGGGTGGGGGCTGGTGACCATGCTGGCGGTTCCGGGGTTCGGCGCGATGGGGTTGTACCAGCCGAAGCATCCGGTTCCCCGCTGAAGCGGATCAGCAGCCGATCGAGGGGACCCACCCGCCTTCGGGGCGGTGGAACGGCCCGACCGTCATGTAGTTGAAGAGCTTGACCGACCGGCCGCCGCGCTCCAGGAGCCCGGCGTGGAGGTCGAACTGCGAGAGGGGCACGATGATCTTGTCGAACACATCCGGGACGCCGCGCATCGACTGGCCGATGAGGCGGAGCAGGTCGCCCTGGGTCTCGGCGAAGCCGTGGCCGAAGAACCCGGGGAGGTGGTAGGCGACGGTGCGCCCCTCGCGCTCGAGGATGGAGGCGGGCATGCCCGCGCTGATGGCGCCGGCGACTTCGCTGCGGCGCGAGGCGCCCTGCACGCGATCGCCGAGGGCGGCGATGGCCGGGAGGTCCTCGGCTCGGGCGGCGCGGGCGGCGGGGTCGTGGACGGCCGAAGCGCCGGGGCGCATCAGCACGCAGGCCTCGCGCCAGATGAACCCCAGGCGCGTGTAGAGGGAGAGGGAGGCGGTGTTGATCGCCTCCTGCTGAAGGCGGACGCGGTGCACGCCGCGGCGGCGGGCCTCGTTGAGCACGGCTTCCATGAGGAGGCGGCCGATGCCGCGGGCCTGCGTGCCGGGGGAGACGGTGATCGGCCCGACACCGGCGACGGCGTCGCTGAGCTGGAGGAAGTTGGAGCCGACGATCTGGCCATCAAGCTCGGCGGCGACGCCGAAGAAATCGGGGCGCGAGACGAGCATGCCCATGACCTGCTCGGCCATCTGCAGGGATGCGAAATCGCGCTCGACGCGGTGGCGGTCCTGGAGGGTGCCGAAGGCCTCAAAGCAGATCTTGGCCAGGGCCGGCGCGTGCCCGGGCCCGGGTGTGAACAGGCGGACCGTGGTGCGGGTCATGCAGAGTCCTCCTCGCGGGCGGGGCGGGGGTCGCCCCGCGGTCCCGAGAAGATAGCTACGACCGCCGCTGCGCGGAGAGGTTTTCAGGGCGGGCGCGCACCGCCGGTTGAGGCGGGTTGGCCCGGCTCCGGTCCTGCTCGTGCTTCGGCCATGGGAGGCGGTTCGTGGTCGCCGGGGAGTTGGGGGGGATCCGGGAAGGGGTCGGGCGGGATGAGGGGGGAGTGGATGCTGGTGGGGGGCGGGTAGGGGCGGATGTTCAGGATGCGCCAGGGGGCATCGGGCCTGGCGCGGGTGAGGGTGATGCGGCGGAAGGAGTCGTGGTTGGTGTCGGGGCGGATGAAGCAGGTGCGGAAGGTGTGACGGGTCGGGGTGGAGGATTCTTCGGAGGTCTGGGCGAAGGGGAAGTTGAAGAGGTCCGCGCGCTGGCGGGAAGAAACGGAGCGGACGAAGGCGCGGTGATCGCCGGGGATGGGCGCACCATCGAGCGTGGCGTGCGGGGCGAAGAGTGGGTGGAGCTTTTCGAGGATGGCATCCTGGGCCCGGCTGTCCTCGAAGGCATCTTCTTCGCCGAGGGTGTCGATCAGGTAATCGCTGACTTCTTCGGCGGTGGCGGTGTCGGGGAGTTCGGGCTGGGGTGGGGGTTGGGGCGCGGGAGGGGCGGGTCTGGGGGAAGAAGAGGCAATGGGCATGAGGCATTGGGCATCGGGGGGAGCGGCGCGCGATGGGGCGGTGGCGCGGAGGATGGCTGAGGCGGCCCGGCGCTGCTCGATGGGGTCTTCGGAAGTGGCGGCGATGTGCTGGAGGGTGTGGACAGCGCGGAAACGGGCGAGATTGAGGAGGGCGGACTGGATGGCGGCGAAGCGGGCGTGCGGGGGGAGGGGCTGGGGGCAGAGGAGGCCGGAGAGGGTGTGGAGGGAGAGGCCGGCGTGCTCGAGGGCGGCGGCGAGGCCGGAGTCGAGGAGGGCGGAGAAGAGCCGGGGGATGGGGTCAGCGCCGGTCGCGTGTTGCATGCCGCGAACGTACAGGGGTGGAGGGCGGATGCAAGGGGTTGGGCGCGCATGACCGTAAGTTTGCGCGCAGAGGCGGTGATGCGCGCGGAATTCCGGGTTTCGGCGGGGCGCTGTACACTGTCGGCATGCCCCGAATCACCCGCGCTGCGCTGATCCAGTGCTCCAATGCCCTTCCGGGGGAGACCGACCTCGTGAAGGTGAAGGCCGCGATGATCGAGAAGCACCTGCCGCTGATCCAGAGGGCGGCGGAGCAGGGGGCGGCGGTGTGCTGCCTGCAGGAGATCTTCTACGGCCCGTACTTCTGCGCCGAGCAGCACACGAGGTGGTACCAGACGGCGGAGCGGATCCCGGACGGGCCGACGATCCGGCTGATGATGGACCTGGCCCGGCGGCACAAGATGATCCTGGTCGTGCCGATCTACGAGGAGGAGATGACGGGCGTGTACTACAACACGGCCGCGGTGATCGATGAGCACGGGCGGTATCTGGGGCGGTACCGCAAGCACCATATTCCGCACTGTCACCCGGGGTTCTGGGAGAAGTTCTACTTCACGCCCGGCAACGGGGGGTACCCGGTGTTCGAGACGAGCGCCGGGCGGATCGGGGTGTACATCTGCTACGACCGGCATTTTCCGGAAGGGGCGCGGGAGCTGGGGCTCAACGGCGCGGAGATCGTGTTCAATCCGAGCGCAACCGTGGCCGGGCTGAGCGAGTACCTGTGGAAACTGGAGCAGCCCGCGCACGCGGTGGCGAACCAGTACTACGTGGGCGCGATCAACCGCGTGGGGACAGAGAAGCCGTGGGACATCGGGGAGTTCTACGGGCAGTCGTACTTCTGCAACCCGCGTGGGCAGATCATCGCGCAGGCAGCGCGGGACCGGGATGAGGTGGTGGTGGCGGACCTGGACCTGGACATGATCCAGGAGGTGCGGAACGTGTGGCAGTTTTACAGGGATCGCCGGCCCGAGACGTACACCGGCATCACGCGGGTTTAGTCTGTGGGAGCGTGCATGAAAGAGGTAATGCGGAAAGCGGCGGGGTCGAGGAAGATCGCGGTGGTGGGCGATGTGTACTCGATCCTGGTTGCGGGGGAGGAGACGGGCGGGGCGGCGTGCGTGATCGAGGCGGTGGTGCCGCCCGGCGGCGGCCCGCCGCTGCACGTGCATTCGCGCGAGGATGAGCTGTTCTACGTGCTGGAGGGGGAGATCACCTTCCACGTGGAGGACGGCGTGGTGAAGGCCGGGCCCGGCACGAGTGTGTTCGCGCCGCGGGGGCGGCGGCACCGGTTTGCGAACGAATCGGCCCGGCCGGCGAAGATGCTGGTGACGATCATGCCGGCGGGGCTGGAGAAGATGTTCATGGAGGTGTCGCTGCCGGTGGTGGATGGGGCGGCGGGGGCGCCGACGCCGGAGCACATGGAGGCGGTGATGGCGGCGTGCCCGCGGTACGGGGTGACGATTGTGCCGCCCGGCTAATGGGCATGCGGTTTGGGAGAGGAGTGAGCGATGCACATCGGTGCTTGCGTGATGGTGGCGGCGTTGTTTCCCGGTGCGGGGTGGGCGGGGTCGCCGCCGGCTTCGGCGGCGGAGGTGCTGAAGAAGTGCGAGGCGAGGTACGCGGAGGCGAAGACGTACGAGGACAGCGGCGAGGTCACGACGGAGTTCACGGCGGCGGGCCGGCCCGTCAAGGACATGAAGTCGTTCTCGACGGCCTTCGAGCGCGGGGGCCGCTTTCTTTGGCAGTTCCGGCACAGCGTGCAGCCGGGCGGGAAGCAGGACCACCGGTTCGTCGTGTGGTCGGCGGACCAGAAGAGCTTCAAGTCCTCGTGGACGCTGCACAACGATCTGCCGAAGGAGACGGACTCGATCGGGTCGGCGCTGGCGGCGCCGACGGGGATCTCCGGCGGCGCAACGATGGCGGTGATGCCGCTGCTGCTGCCCGATATCGGGTGGGGCGGGCGGCCTTCCAGTCTGAAGGGAATCGCCGAGCAGTCGCCGGAGACCATCGATGGTGTGCGCTGCTCGGTCATTACGGGGCAAAACGCCGTGGGCGGCGCCGTCACGCTGTGGCTTGATGCATCACTCGCGATCCGCCGCATCCGCACGGTGCAAGAGATTGACCCGGCGAAGTTGCGGGATGGCGCGGCGGGTGAGAAGTTTGTCTCCACGACAACGATCTCGATCACGCCGGTGTTTGATGGGGATATCGCGGATGAGAAGTTCGTTGCGCCGGTGAAGTAGACTCGCGAGGCCCCCGGGCGGGAGGCGCGGGATGCGGGATAAGGATCGACGTCGGTGGCGAGGAGGGGCGATCGGCGGCTCCCTGACGGTCGCCGGGGGGCGCGGGTGGTGTCGGCCCGCTCGCTGACGCTCGCGGTTCGGTCAGGAGCAGGCGAACGCTTCGGAGAGGCGCGCCCCCGAGAGGATGGACTCCGGCCCGGGCCGGTGAAAGGGACAGCATGACGACGATGAATCCGGTTGCGGCAACCACTTCCGCCCCCACCATGCCGGCGACGACCTTCAGGCCCGCGCCGTACACCGGGCCGACGCGGGAGGAGGTGCTGGCGATGCGGCGGGAGTTCCTGACGCCGGCGCTGGTGACGTATTACAAGGACCCGCTGATGATCGTGCAGGGGCACATGCAGTGGCTGTTCGATGAGCGGGGGCGGCGGTACCTGGACCTGTTCGCGGGGATTGTGACGGTGTCGGTGGGGCACTGTCATCCGAAGGTGCTGGAGGCGGTGCGGGAGCAGAACGAGCGGCTGCAGCACACGACGACGATCTACCTGCACCCCAAGATCGCGCAGTTCGGCAAGAAGCTGATCGGGACGTTCCCGAAGGGGTCGGGGCTGGATACGGGGGTGTGCTACTTCACGAACTCGGGTGGGGAGGCGAACGACCTGGCGGTGATGATGGCGAGGTGCAGGACGGGGGTGTTCGATGTGATCGCGCTGCGGAACGCGTATCACGGGATGTCGAGCTTCACGATGGGGCTGTCGGCGCTGCACACGTGGAAGCAGCCGATCCCGCACGGGTTCGGGGTGCACCATGCGCGGCTGCCGGACCGCTATCGCGGGCCGTGGGGGTACGGCGATGCGGATGCGGGGGTGAAGTACGCGGAGGATGTGCTGGACCTGATCCGGTCAGCGACATCGGGGCAGATCGCGGCGTTCATCGCGGAGCCGATCCTGGGGGTGGGCGGGGCGATCGAGCTGCCGCCGGGGTATCTGAAGGCGGTGTACCAGCACGTGCGGGCGGCGGGGGGGTTGTGCATCTCGGATGAGGTGCAGACGGGGTTCGGGCGGACGGGGGATGCGTTCTGGGGGTTTGAATCGGTGGGCGGGCCCGGCGTCGTGCCGGATATTGTGACGATGGCGAAGGGGATCGGCAACGGGGCGCCGCTGGGGTGCTGCGTGGCGCGGGCGGAGGTGGCGCAGGCGATGACGAAGCGGCTGCACTTCAACACGTACGGGGGCAACCCGGTGAGCATGGCGCAGGGGCTGGCGACGCTGGAGGTGATTTTGGAGGAGGGAATTCAGCGCCGGGCCAAGGAGATCGGGGCGTACCTGATGGAGGGGCTACGGGACCTGCAGAAGCGGCACGCGATCGTGGGGGATGTGCGCGGGCGGGGGCTGATGCTGGGGGTGGAGATCGTGGAGGATCAGAAGTCGAAGGCGGCGTCGGGGGCGAAGTGTGCGGCGGTGTTCGAGCGGTGCCGGGAGATGGGGGTGCTGGTGGGCAAGGGCGGGCTGAACGGGAACGTGCTGCGGATCAAGCCGCCGATGTGCATCACGCGGGAGGACTGCGACTTCGCGTGCCGGGTGCTGGACATCGCGCTGAGCGAGCAGCGGTAGCTGTGTGGGTGGGGGAGCGGGTGTCAGGAGGACATGCGGCGGCAGGACTCGGCGCAGCGGCGGCAGGCTTCGGCGCAGCGGGTCATGAGGGCATCGCCGTGGGCGATGCGTTCGCAGTCCTCGGCGCAGGCTTCGCAGATCGCCGCGCAGGCCCGGCAGGTCTCGCGGTGCATGAGCGAGCGCCGGTGGAGGAAGCTGTGGCTGGCGTTGCAGATGACAGCGCAGTCGATGAGCATGCCGATGTGCTCATCGCCGGCATGGGCGCCGCCGCGGGCGAGGCCGTGGGGGATGAGGCCGAGGCAGGCATCCTCGCATTCGTGGCAGATGTGGGCGCATTTTTCGAGTTCGGAAACCAGTTCGGTCGCGGGCATCACGATCTCCTTTCCCGCCGGGCGCGGGGCTACGGGCCGGTGCGGGCGGCCCGTGAAGGGAGGGTGAACCCGGGGTGAAGCGAGGGGGAACGCTGTTTCGGGGTTCGGCGTCAGGGCTGCGTGCCCGGGTACCGGAGATGGGCGGTCACGGGGTAGTGGTCCGAGGGCAGGCGGCCATCGAGCGTGGTGCGGTCGATGGCGGCGTCGATCACCGTGAACGCGGCGGGCGAGATGAGGATGTAGTCGATCTTGGGGCCATCGCGGGGCGTGCCGGGCTTGAAGGCGGTGAAGGTGGCGGGCTCGGGGTCGGCGGGGTGGGCAGCGCGGAAGGTATCGAGCAGGCCCGGCCATCCGGCGGGCGGGGAGG
Source organism: Phycisphaerales bacterium (assembly GCA_020849615.1). Classification (GTDB taxonomy): domain Bacteria; phylum Planctomycetota; class Phycisphaerae; order Phycisphaerales; family UBA1924; genus JADLFW01. The sequence goes on along the minus strand of JADLFW010000028.1, from coordinate 48,259 downwards.
CGGCGCTGTCCTGGGCCGTGGCGCGTGAGCGCCCGGTCAGGAAGCGGATCGCGGGGCTCTGCTCGCCGCAGTTGAAATCGCCGGTGATGATGACGGGGTCTTCGGGATGGGCCCGCGCCAGGACGCGGGCGGCGAGGAGCTCGGCGGAGCGCTGGCGGGAGGGCTCGGACTGGTGGTCGAGGTGGAGGTTGAAGATGTAGAGCCCGCGGGCTGGTGAGCCGGGGCTGCGCTCCAGCAGGCGGGCCCAGGAGCAGATGCGGGTGATGCTGTTGCCCCAGTGCTTCGAGCCGGGGACATCGGGGGTGTCGCTGAACCAGAACGTGCCGCTGTCGGCGAGGTCGAAGCGGTCGGAGCGGTAGAGGATGGCGGCGTACTCGCCCTTGGCGGCGCCGTCATCGCGTCCGACGCCGACTTCGGCGTACTGGGGGAGCGCTGCGCGGATTTCATCGAGCTGGAAGCGGAGGGCTTCCTGCAGCCCGGCGATGTCGGGGTTGTGGGAGGCGATGACGTCGAAGAGGAGCCGGCGGCGGGCTTCCCAGCGGTCTGGCCCGTCATCGGCGGTGCCGTAGCGGATGTTGAAGGACATGATGGAGAGATCGGGAGCTTCGGGCGCGGTGTGGGTGCGGGGCTGGTCGGTTTGGGGTGGAGTGCGCGGGGTGTCGCAGGAAACCAGGAACGCGAAACAGGCGATGGCCAGCAGCATGGCGGAGAGGGCTCGGAGCGGTTGAGTTGTGCGCGTGGTGCGTGTCATGTGTGTGTCAGCCATGTCATGGGCGTGAGGCCCGCGCTTGGGGTTCGGGCTGGTTGGATCATCGCGATGGGAGCGGGCGTGGTCATTCGCGGGGGATGAGGCGGCCGTGGCCCGGCGGCCCGACGAACTGACCATCGCGGGCCATGATGACGCCGCGGACGGTGACGGCGCTGGGGCGGCCCTTGATTTCCCAGCCTTCGAAGGCGCTGTAGTCGGTGGCCATGTGGTGGGTCCTGGCGGAGATCTTTCCGCGGAAAGCGGGGTCGTAGATGACGAGGTCGGCATCGGCGCCGACGGCGATTGTGCCTTTGCCCTTGAGGCCGAAGATGCGGGCGGCGCGGGAGCTGGCGGCGTCGACGAAGGTGTGGAGGTCGATCCGGCCCGTGCAGACGCCGTGGGTGTAGAGGAGGTTGATGCGGTCTTCGACGGAGGGGATGCCGTTGGGGATCTTGGTGAAGGCATCGCGGCCCATTGTCTTCTGGGTCTCGAAGTCGAAGGGGGCGTGGTCGGTGGCGACGGTGGCGACCGCGCGCGAGCGGAGGTGGCTCCACATGCGGTCCTGCTGGTGGCGATCGCGGAGGGGTGGGGACATGATGTACTTGGCGCCCTCGAAGCCCGGTTTTTCGGCGGAGGTCTTGTCGAGGATGAGGTGGGGGAGGACGACTTCGATGCTGGCCCGGACGCCGCGGGAGATGCCGCGGAGGGCTTCGTTGACGGCCTCATCGCAGGAGGTGTGGACGATGTAGACCTCAGCGCCCGTGAGCTCGGCGAATGACAGGAGGTGGTGGACGCCTTCGGCTTCGACGCGGACGGGGCGGGAGGGTTCGTGCCACTCCGGCCCGGTCTTGCCGGCGGCGAGGAGCTCGGCCTGGCGCTCGGCGACGAGGGTTTCGTTCTCGCAGTGGGCGGTGACGATGACGCCGAGCTCCTTGGCGAGTTTCAGGGTGTGGTAGAGCTCGCGGTCATCGACGCCGAGGGCGCCCTTGTAGGCGAGGAAGACTTTGAAGGAGCGGATGCCGCGCTTGACGATGTCGCGGAGCTGTTGCTCGGCGAGGTCGTCGTAGCGCGTGACGCCCATGTGGAAGGAGTAGTCGCAGGCGGAGACGCCCTTGGCCTTAGAGAGCCAGGTCTCGAAAGCGGCGAGGGGCTCATCGGTCTTGGCGGGGCAGATCATCTCGATGAGGGAGGTGGTGCCGCCGACGAGGGCGGCGCGGGAGGCGGTTTCCCAGGTGTCCTTGGCGTAGGTGCCCATGAAGGGGAGGTAGATGTGGACGTGGGGGTCGATGAAGCCGGGGAAGATGTACTTGCCGGCGGCGTCGATGACCTTGGCGCCGGGGGCGCAGGAGTCGGGGTCGATGGCGGCGTCGATGCGGGTGATGACCGGGCCCGCGCAGTAGAGGTCGGCGTGGTAGTCATCGGTGGCGGTGATGATGCGGCCGTTCTTGATGAGGAGTGGCATGAAGAGCTCCTGGCCACGGATGAACACGGATGGGCACGGATCCGATGGGCCGCGGATGAGCGGTCGGATCGGTGTCGATCCGTGTTGATCCGTGGCTCGCTGTCCTACTCGTTGGCGATGAGGCCGCGGGACTGTTCGACGAACTTATCGCTGGTCCAGGCGGCGTCCCTGGTGACCATGCCGGAGGCGGCGGCTTTCTCGGCGGCCTTGGCGTCGGCCTGGCGGCGGACGAGGTCGGCGTGGGTGGTGAAGTACTGGAGGGACTTGCCGCGAAAGTCGTCGATGCGCTCGAAGCGGTGCTTCTCCATGAACTTGAGGAGGGAGGCGTTGAGCTGGTGGATGAGCTTGTAGCCGTGGATCATGACGCCGGTGCAGACCTGGGCGGTGGAGGCGCCCAGGAGGAGGAACTGGGCGGCATCATCGCCGGATTCGATGCCGCCGATGGCGGAGATGGAACGGCCCGCGAACTCGCCGGAGCGGGCCGCGGGCCCGGCCCGTCCGTACATCATGGTGGCGGTTTCCATGACCATGCGGAGGGCGATGGGGCGGATGGCTTTGCAGGAGTAGCCGCCGGGGACGGTGTAGCCCTCGACGGTGGGTTCGGGGCGGAGGGTGTCGAGGTTGACGCTCATGACGGAGAGGATGGTGTTGATGGCGGAGACGCCTTCGCAGCCGGCCCGGAGGGCGGCGCGGGCGGCGTCTTCGATGTGGGTGATGTTGGGGGTGAGCTTGGCCCAGACGGGGATGCTGGAGGCGGCGTTGACCCAGCCGCAGACTTCCTCGAGGATGGCGGGGTCCTGGCCCATGGCGGAGCCCATCTTGCGTTCGGGGAGGCCGTGGGGGCAGGAGAAGTTGAGCTCGAAGGCATCGACGCCGGCCTGCTGGCAGCGGTCGATGATCTCGGTCCACGCTTCCCTGCGGTACTCCTCCATGACGGAGGCGATGAGGATGCGGCCCGGGTAGCGGGATTTGAGCTGCCTGAACTCGGTGAGCCAGGTGTCGAAGGGGCGGTCGGAGATGAGCTCGATGTTCTCCCAGCCGAGGACTTCATCGCCGGATTCGGCCCGGAGGCGGGCGTAGCGGGGGGCGACGTTGATGACCTTGGAGGCGTCGAGGCTGATGGTCTTGGCGATGACAGCGCCCCAGCCTTCATCGAAGGCCTTGGCGATGACGTTGGCGTTGGTGCCGGGCGGCCCGGACCCGATGATGAAGGGGTTGGGGAGGCGCAGCCCGTCGACGGTGATGCTGAGGTCGGGCATGGTGGGTTCCTTCGGGGCGCCAGTATAAGGGATGGGGGTGGGAGCGCTGAGGGCGGGGAGTGTGCGCGGGGGACGGTCGGCCCGGTTGTAGCGTTGGGGGGAAGGGCACTGACCTGCACTCGAAGGGCGAGTGCAGGTCAGTGGCACTGCAGAGCCGTCGGCGGCGTGGGGGGTGATAGACTGGGGGCGGGGCGGGCGGAGTGCGGGGCGGCGCGGTGTGACTGCGGGACTGGGGACTGGGGACTGGGTAGTGCGGGGGCGGAGGATTCGCCATGCGGATCGTGATCCGGCCGTTCGCGGAGCCCGAGGTTGAGATTGATGTGACGCACCGGATGATCGCGGCGATCGCGGAGGCGCTGTGGGTGGAGCGTGGCGGGAACGATGTGGTGAACTGGCTGGAGGCGGAGCGGCATCTGGCCCGGCTGCTGGGGCGGGGCCTGGTTGAGGGCCCGCATCTGTTAGAGCCGGGGCGGAGCGAGCGGGGGATTGAGGATCGCGCGATGGGAGCGGAGGCGGCGGTGCGGGCGGGCGCGAGAGCGGCGGAGGAGGAGGCGCGGGCCGGAGAGGCTGCGCGGGCGGATGCGGCGGCGTGTGCGGTTGAGGGCGCCGGGGTGGAGGTGGCGGTGAAGAGCGGGCGGGCCCGGCGGGTTTGATGGCGGGGCTGCGGCTATTGGCGGGCCGCGGGGGATGGGCGCGGGTGTTGATCGCGGCGGGATGCCCCCGTGGAAGTGCGGGTGTCCGTGGTCACTGAACCCTGAAAAATAAGGACTTATGGACAAAGTCGGGCCGGGGCTTTGTAGCCGACTTTATGATCCTTTGATCTGGAAGTACTATGCTTTGGCGCTGGGGGCGGGGTGGGGGTTGGGGCTGGGGTCGGGGTGGGGGTCGCCGGTAGCGGAGCGGGCGTGCAACCAAGGAGCGAACCCGTGTTCGAGGTGAGGATTCACGGCCGGGGCGGGCAGGGAGTGGTGACGGCGGCGGAGATGCTGTCGGTGGCGGGGTTCATCGAGGGGCGGTGGGCGCAGGCGTTCCCGAGCTTCGGGTCGGAGCGGATGGGGGCGCCGGTGGTGTCCTTCTGCCGGCTGCACGACTCGGAGATCCGGGCGCGGGAGCCGATCACGGCGCCGGATGCGTTGATCATCCAGGACCCGACGCTGCTGCACCAGGTGCGGGTGTTCGATGGTCTGGCGCCGGCGGGGTATGTGCTGATCAACTCGTCGCGTCCGATCGAGGCGCTGGGGATCGGGGAGGTGGCGGCCCGGCTGCCCAAGGGGCACATGGCGGCGATCGCGGCGACGGAGCTGGCGGTGCGTCACGTGGGGAGGCCGGTGCCCAACGCGGTGCTGCTGGGGGCGTTCTGCGCGATGACGGGGGTGATGAAGCTGGAATCGGTGGAGGCGGCGATCCGGCAGAAGTTCAGGCCCGCGCTGGCGGAGAAGAACATCGCGGCGGCGCGAGAGGCGTTCGGGATGATCGCGGGCGGGGCGGGGGCGGGGGCGGGGGCGGGGATGGCGGGCGGCGAGGACGGGGTGCGGCATGCTGAAGCAGTGTGAGGGCTCGGTGGCGATCGCGGAATCGGTGGCGCTGTGCCGGCCCGAGGTGATCTGCGCGTACCCGATCACGCCGCAGACGCACATCGTGGAGGGGCTTGGGCTGCTGGTGAAGAGCGGGAAGCTGAAGTCGTGCGAGTACATCAACGTGGAGAGCGAGTTCGCGGCGATGTCGGTGGCGATCGGGGCGTCGGCGTGCGGGGCGCGGGCGTACACGGCGACGGCGAGCCAGGGCATTTTGTACATGGCGGAGGCGATCTACAACGCGTCGGGGCTGGGGCTGCCGATCGTGATGACGGTGGGGAACCGTTCGATCGGGGCGCCGATCAACATCTGGAACGACCACACGGACAGCATGGCGCTGCGGGATGCGGGGTGGATCCAGCTGTACGCGGAGAGCAACCAGGAGGCGGTGGACCTGCACATCCAGGCGTTCCGGCTGGGGGAGGCGTTGTCGCTGCCGGTGATGGTGTGCGTGGACGGGTTCATCTTGACGCACGCGTACGAGCGGGTGGATGTGCCGTCGCAGGAGCAGGTGGATGCGTACCTGCCGAGGTTTGAGCCGCGGCAGGTGGTGGACCCGGATGAGCCGGTGACGATCGGGGCGATGGTGGGCCCGGAGGCGTTCATGGAGGTGCGGTACCTGGCGCACGCGCGGCAGATGCAGGCGCTGGAGCTGATCCCGGAGCTGGCGGCGGAGTTCCGCGGGGCGTTCGGGCGGGACTCGGGGGGGCTGCTGCACACGTACAGGAGCGAGGATGCGGAGACGATCGTGGTGGCGCTGGGGTCGGTGAACGGGACGATCAAGGATGTGGTGGATGAGATGCGGGCGGAGGGGGTGAAGATCGGGTCGGTGGCGATCTGCTCGTTCCGGCCGTTCCCGTCGGCGGCGCTGGCGGGGGCGCTGGGGCACGCGGCGCGGGTGGTGGTGGTGGAGAAGAGCCTGTCGGTGGGGATCGGCGGGAACGTGTCGCACAACCTGAAGATGGCGCTGGCGGGGCGGGCCACGCGGGTGCACGCGGTGATCGCGGGGCTTGGGGGCCGGGCGATCACGATGGCGAGCCTGAAGAAGGTGTTCCGGCGGGCGATCGAGGACCGGCTGGAGGCGGTGAGCTTCCTGGACCTGAACATGGAAGTGGTGAACCGGCAGCTGGAGCGGGAGCGGCTGGAGCGCAGGCCCGGCCCGGCCGCGGAGGCGATATTGCGGGATCTGGCTGGGGCGGGGGTAGGGGTAGGGGCGGGGGCGAATGGAAAGGGCGGTGCGCGATGACGGGCCCGAACCGGGTGCGGTTCTACCAGACGGGGACGTTCACGGTGGGCAACCGGCTGCTGGATGTGTCGGTGGGCAGCGTGCAGTCGGATGCGGAGCGGAACAACTCGCTGAACTCGGGGCACCGGGCGTGCCAGGGGTGCGGGGAGGCGCTGGGGGCGAGGTACGCGCTGGATGCGGCGATGCGCGCGGTGGATGGACGGCTGGTAGTGGCGAACGCGACGGGGTGCCTGGAGGTGTTCTCGACGCCGTACCCGGAGTCGTCGTGGCGGGTGGCGTGGCTGCACTCGCTGTTCGCGAACGCGGCCTCGGTGGCGACGGGGATGGCGGCGGCGATGAAGGTGAAGGGCCGGAGGGATGTGCGGGTGATCGCGCAGGGGGGCGACGGCGGGACGGTGGACATCGGGTTTGCGTGCCTGTCGGGGATGTTCGAGCGCAACGACGATGTGCTGTACATCTGCTACGACAACGAGGCGTACATGAACACGGGGGTGCAGCGGTCGAGCGCGACGCCGGCGGCGGCGCGGACGGCGACGACGCCCGCGGCGGGCGACCAGCCCGGCAACGTGTTCGGGCAGGGCAAGAGCGTGCCGCTGATCGCGATGGCGCACGGGATCCCGTACGTGGGGACGGCGTCGGTCGCGGATCTGAGGGACCTGGAGTACAAGGTCGGGCGGGCGATGGCGATCCGGGGGGCGAGGTACCTGCACGTGCACGTGCCGTGCCCGCTGGGGTGGGGGTGCCCGACGGGGGACACGATCAAGGTGGCGCGGCTGGCGGCCGAGAGCGGGCTGTTCCCGATCTTTGAGGCGGAGGCGGGAGAGGTGACGGGGAGGAGGCTGATCCGCCGGCCCGTGCGGGCGGAGGAGTACCTCAAGACGCAGACGCGGTTCGCGCACCTGTTCAATCCGAAGCGTGATGAGGCGCGGCTGGCGCTGATCCAGAGGATCGCGGACCGGAACATCGAGCGGTTCGGGCTGGTGGAGCAGGAGGCGGTGGCATGAAGAAGCCCTTCGCGATCACGCTGGATGTGGGGACGAGCCTGGCGAACAAGACGGGGTCGTGGCGGACGGAGCGGCCCGTGTATGTGGACCGGCTGCCGCCGTGCAACGAGGCGTGCCCGGCCGGCGAGAACATCCAGCGGTGGCTGTACCACGCCGAGAGCGGGGACTACGAGTCGGCGTGGCGGGAGATCATGAAGAACAATCCGATGCCGGCGACGATGGGGCGGGTGTGCTACCACCCGTGCGAGGGGGCGTGCAACCGCGGGAAGCTGGACACGGCGGTGGGGATCCACACCGTGGAGCGGTTCCTGGGGGATGAGGCGATCAAGCAGGGGTGGAAGGTCGAGCCGCCGGCGGTGAAGAGCGGGAAGCGGGTGCTGGTGGTGGGGGCCGGGCCCAGCGGGCTCAGCTGCGCGTACCACCTGCGGCTGCTGGGGCACGAGGTGACGATCGACGAGGCGGGCCCGGTGGCGGGCGGGATGATGCGGTTTGGGATCCCCAAGTACCGGCTGCCGCGTGAGGTGCTGGAGGCGGAGATCGGGCGCATCGAGAAGATGGGCGTGGAGATCCGGCTGAACCGGAAGGTCGGGGACCTGGCGGAGGTGATGAAGGAGGGCAAGTTCGACGCGGTGTTCCTGGCGGTGGGGGCGCACGTGGCGAAGCGCGCGTACATCCCGGCGGGGGATGCGGGGCGGATCCTGGATGCGCTGCAGGTGCTGCGGAAGGTGGATGCGGGGGAGAAGCCGCTGCTGGGCCGGCGGGTGCTGGTGTACGGGGGCGGCAACACGGCGATGGATGTGGCCCGGACGGCCAGGCGGATGGGCGCGGAAGAGGCGATCGTGGTGTACCGGCGGTCGCGGGATGTGATGCCGGCGCACGACTTTGAGGTGAAGGAGGCGGAAGAGGAAGGGGTGATGTTCCGCTGGCTGACGACGATCAAGGCGGAGCAGTCGGGGACGTTCACGGTGGAGAAGATGGTGCTGGATGAGCACGGGAAGGCGAAGCCCACGGGCGAGTTCGACACGATCGAGGGGGATTCGCTGATCCTGGCGCTGGGGCAGGATGTGGACCTGTCGTTCCTGGAGAAGGTGCAGGGGCTGAGCATCAAGGACGGGGTGGTGGAGGTCGGCCCGGACATGATGACGGGGTGCCGGGGCGTGTTCGCGGGCGGGGACATGGTGCCGGCGGAGCGGACGGTGACGGTGGCGATCGGGCACGGGAAGAAGGCGGCGCGGTGCATCGACGGGTACCTGCGGGGCGCGGGCCACCGGGCCGGGGCCAAGCACGAGGTGGCGTCGTTCGAGCGGCTGAACCCGTGGTACTACACGGACGCCTCGCCGTCGGTGCAGCCGATGCTGGAGGCGGCGCGGCGGAGCTCGACGTTCGACGAGGTGGTGGGCGGGCTGGATGAGGGGAACGCGCTGTTCGAGGCGAGGCGGTGCCTGAGCTGCGGGAACTGCTTCGAGTGCGACAACTGCTTCGGGGTGTGCCCGGACAACGCGGTGGTGAAGCTGGAGGGGAAGGCGGCGGAGGCCGAGGGGCGGCACTACCGGATCAACTACGACTACTGCAAGGGGTGCGCGATGTGCGCGACGGAGTGTCCGTGCGGGGCGATCCGCATGGAGCCGGAGACGATCTGAGCGGGCGGTGTTCCAGGGTTTGCGGGACTCCCGGTGCGGCGGGCGCCGGCGGAGGTGAACAGTGACGAGCGTGCCGAGCGTGCCGAATGTGTCGCGGCTGGGGCCGGTGTTCCGGGAGGCGCACGCGGCGATGAGCGAGGTCGCGGCGGTGCTGGAGGCGGAGGCGTGCCTGCAGTGCGGCGGCCCGTGCGCGGCGGCGCCGTGCGTGAGGTCCTGCCCGACGGGGATCGACATCCCGGGGTTCATCAAGGACATCGCGGAGGGGCGGCCCGGCGATGCGGCGGCGAAGATCTTCGCGGACAACATCCTGGGCGGGACGTGCGCGCGGGTGTGCCCGGTGGAGGTGCTGTGCGAGGGGTCGTGCGTGCTGCTGAAGGAAGGTCGGCGGGCGATCCACATCGCGCGGCTGCAGAGGCACGCGACGGACCGCGCGATCGAGTCGGGGGCGGCGTTGCCGGCGGCGGGGGAGGCGAGCGGGAAGCGGGTGGCGGTGATCGGCGCGGGCCCGAGCGGGCTGGCGTGCGCGGCGGAGCTGGCGAAACTGGGGCACGAGGTGACGGTGTACGAGGGCCGCGAGTTTCCGGGCGGGCTGGTGACGCGGAGCATCGCGCCGTACAAGCAGCAGTACAAGCCGCTGCCGGAGGAGGTCGAGCGGATCCGGGGGATGGGCGTCGAGGTGCGGTTCGGCGTGACGGTGGGGAAGCAGGTCACGGCGGTGGAGCTGCGGCGGGAGCATGATGCGGTGTACCTGGGTGTGGGGATGGGCGATGACATGCCGGCGCGGATCCCGGGGGAGGATCTGGCGGGGGTGTGGGAGTCGCTGCGGTTCATCGAGGATCTGAAGCTGGGGGTGGGGGTGGCGGCGGCGGGCGGCCCGGCGGGGGGGAAGCGGGTGGTGGTGATCGGCGGGGGGAACACGGCGATCGATGTGGCCCGCGAGGCGGTGATGCTGAAGACGACGGAGACGGCGGGGGGCAACACGGCGATGGATGTGGCCCGGCAGTCGGTGATGCTGGGGGCATCGGAGGTGGTGATGCTGTACCGGCGGAGCGAGGCGGAGATGCCGGCGTTCCCGCACGAGATCGCGGCGGCGAAGCGTGAGGGGGTGAAGATCCAGCCGCTGGCGGCGCCGGTGGAGTTCATCGGCGAGGGCGGGCGGCTGAGCGGGGTGAAGTGCATCCGGATGAAGCTGGGGGCGCCGGATGCGTCGGGGCGACCGCGGCCCGAGCCGATCGCGGGGTCGGAGTTCATCATCGGGGCGGACACGGTGATCAAGGCGATCGGGCAGAAGCCGCGGAAGGAGCTGCTGGAGCTGTTCGGGGTGGAGATGAAGGGGAGCGTGGTGCGGGTGGATGAGGACCTGCGGACGAGCGTGCCGGGGGTGTTCGCGGGGGGTGACTGCATCAACGGGGGCTCGACGGTGGTGGAGGCGGTGCGGGACGGGCGGAACGCGGCGCGGGCGATCGACCGGGCGCTGAGCGGGCGGGCCCGGCCGGAGGGGTGGCGGCCGCCGCCGACGCGGGTGGAGTCGGAGGAGGGGCTGGTGAAGCACTTCCAGGAGGATTTCCGGCTGACCACGGCGCCGAAGCTGTGCAAGGGGTGCAACGTGTGCGTGACGGGGTGCCCGACATCGACGCTGGCGCTGGACGGTTCGAACCACATCGTGGTGAAGGACACGGCGACGTGCGTGTTCTGCGGGCTGTGCGAGGCGCGGTGCCCGGACTTTGCGATCTGGATCGTGAGGGGGGAGAGCGAGAAGGCCCGGACGGCGGTGAAGGGGCAGGCGATGGGGGTGACGGCATGAAGTCTCAGCGGCTGGTGCAGGGGAACGAGGCGTGCGCGCACGCGGCGATGTACGCGGGGTGCAACTTCTACGCGGGGTATCCGATCACGCCGAGCTCGGAGGTGATGGAGATCCTGTCGTACGAGCTGCCGGCGCGGGGGCGGGTGTTCATCCAGATGGAGGATGAGATCGCGTCGATCTCGGCGATCATCGGGGCGGCGTGGGGCGGGGCCAAGACGCTGACGGCGACGAGCGGGCCCGGCTTCTCGCTGATGCAGGAGGGGATCGGGTACGCGGCGATCACGGAGACGCCGTGCGTGATCGTGAACTGCCAGCGGTGGGGCCCGTCGACGGGGCAGCCGACGAAGGGGGCGCAGGGGGATGTGATGCAGGCGATCTGGGGGACCCACGGCGACCACCCGGTGATCGTGCTGACGGCGTCGAACGTGCGGGACACGTTCGAGATGACGGTGCGGGCGTTCAACCTGGCGGAGAAGCACCGGGTGCCGGTGATCCTGCTGATCGACGAGGTGGTGGCGCACATGCGGGAGAACATCGACTGGCCCGAGCCGGGGGACCTGGAGGTCATCGAGCGGGCGAGGCCGGCGGAGGCCAAGGGGTTCAGGCCGTTCGCGGGGGATGCGTTCCTGCCGTTCGGGGCGGGGGCGCGGTTCCACGTGACGGGGCTGGCGCACGGCCCGGAGGGGTTTGCGGTGTCGGATGAGGCGGCCGCGAAGGAGCTGCGGCGGATGGTGGGGAAGATCATGGACCGCAAGGTCGAGCTGGCGATGGCGGACCGGTATCTGCTGGAGGATGCGGAGGTGGGGATCGTGGCGTACGGGATCACGGCCCGGCCCGCGCAGGCGGCGGTGGACCTGCTGAGGGCGGAGGGGGTGCGGGCGGGGCTCTTGAACCTCAAGACGCTGTGGCCGTTCCCGGATCACCTGGTGGCGGAGGTGTCGGAGCGGGTGGGGCTGATCGTGTCGCCGGAGCTGAACATGGGGCAGCTGGTGCGGGAGATCGAGCGTGCGGCGGCGGGGCGGTGCGCGGTGCGGGCGGTGGGGCGGGTGGATGGTCACCTGCTGACGCCCGCGCAGATCGCGACGGAGGCGATGGATGCGCTGCGGGCGGGGGCCGATCGGGGCATGGCGGAACGGTCCGCGGAAGGGGTGCGGGCATGAGCGAGGGCTACCGGAAGTTCCTGCGGATGAAGCAGCTGCCGCACGTGTGGTGCCCGGGGTGCGGGAACGGGATGATTGTCAAGGCGCTGCTGGAGGCGGTGGGCGAGCTGGGGCTCGAGCAGGACAAGGTGGTGGTGGTGAGCGGGATCGGGTGCTCGGGGCGGACGCCGTTCGTGCTGGATTTCAACACGATGCACACGACGCACGGGCGGGCGCTGGCGTTCGCGACGGGGATCAAGCTGGCGAACCCGGAGCTGAAGGTGATCGTGATCATGGGGGATGGGGATGCCTCGGCGATCGGGGGGAACCACTTCATCCATTCGTGCCGGCGGAACCTGGACCTGACGGCGCTGATCTTCAACAACGGGATCTACGGGCTGACGGGCGGGCAGCTGGCGCCGACGACGCCGACGGGGAAGCGGAGCACGACGACGCCGACGGGGAGCATCGATGCGCCGTTCGACCTGGTGCGGCTGGCGCTGGGGGCGGGGGCGGGGTTCGTGGCGAGGACGACCTCGTTTGACCACAAGGTGATGGCGTCGCTGATGAAGCGGGCGATCTCGTACCGGGGCTTCGCGGTGATGGACATCCTGACCTCGTGCCCGACGTACTTCGGGCGGATGAACGAGGTGGCCGAGCCGTACGACATGGTGCACTACCTGCGGGACACGACCTCGGCGATGCACGACTGCACGTGCGGGGAGACGGACGAGGCGGAGGACCCGGTGGTGGCGGGGGCGGCGGCGCTGATGTCGACGGGCGTGTTCAGGGATGAGGCGCGGGAGGACTACGGGACGCTGTACGGGCGGAAGGTGGCGGCGGCGGTTGAACGTCAACGGAGCGCAACATGAGCGGGGCGATGAAGGATCCGGTGCAGATCCGGTTCAGCGGGTCGGGCGGTCAGGGGCTGATCACGGCGGGGGTGATCCTGGCCGAGGCGGCGATGCTGGACGGGCGGAACGTGGTGCAGACGCAGACGTACGGGCCGGAGGCGCGGCTGGGTTCGAGCCGGGCGGAGGTGATCATCTCGAAGGGGACGATCGCGTACCCGGAGGTGACGGTGCCGGATGTGCTGCTGTGCCTGTCGCAGGAGGCGGCGCGGAAGTACGCGATGAAGGTGGGCCCGGAGACGGTGGTGATGCTGGACTCGACGAACATCGGGGAGGACATCCCGGCGTCGGGGCGGGTGCTGCGGCTGGCGATCACGGACGCGGCGGTGAAGGCGGGGGGCAGGGTGGTGGCGAACACGGTGTCGCTGGCGCTGATGAACGCGATCGTGCCGGTGGTGTCGCGGGGGGCGCTCTCGAGGGCGATCGAGGAGCGGGTGCCGGCGAAGTTCCGGGAGCTGAACCGGCGGGCGCAGGAGGCGGGGGAGGCGCTGGCCCGGGAGGTCGCGGCGGCGGTGTGATGGGCTGATCAGCGGGGCTGGGCGAGGCCGAAGCGGGTGCGGACGCGCCGCTCGATGATGGCGAAGCACCAGCGGTCGACGGCCATGCCGACGGCGATCATGACGATCATGACGGCGACGACCTGGGCGACATCGGCGAAGTCGCGGCCGACGTTGAGCAGGAAGCCGATGCCGCGGCGCTGGGTGAGGAGGATGAGTTCGGCGCCGAGCAGGGATCTCCAGGCGAAGGAGAAGCCCTGGCGGAGGGTGCCGGCGAAGGCGGGGAGGCTGGCGGGGAGGAGGACGCGGAAGTAGAGGCGGAGGCCGCGGGCGCCGAGCATGATGCCGGCGGCGCGGTAGATGGGCGGGAGGGCGCGGAGGCCATCGCGCATGGCGATGGCCATGGAGAAGGCGCTGCCCATGAAGAGGACGAAGAGGATGCCGCGTTCGTTGATGCCGAAGGTGAGGATGGCGAGGGGGACCCAGCAGACGCTGGGGAGGGTCTGGAGTCCGAGGAAGAGCGGGCCCAGGAGCGAATCGATGAAGGTGATGCGCCAGAGGAGCAGCCCGGCGGCCACGCCGAAGGCGAGGGCGGCGGTGAAGCCGATCGCCATGCGGAGGCCGCTGTAGGTGAGGGCGGAGACGAGGGGGCTGCCGAAGACCGGCGTGCCGGGGGCGCGGGGGTTGTCGACGGGCATGGGGTTGGCGAGGGGCCAGCCCGGGCCGAGGGGCTCGCCGAGGTAGGTGTGGATGTTGAGCATCGAGAGCGTGGCGTCGATGACGTGGGAGGGCGCGGGGAAGACCCAGGGCTTCCAGCCGATGGCGCGGTAGGCGCCCTCCCAGGCGAGGATGAGCACGAGCCAGACGGCGGCGACGCGGGCGCGCCTACCGATGGCCGTTTTCCAGTTCGGCGTTGACACGCGCGACCTCCTCCTGGATTTCGGTGCGGACGATGCGGCCCAGGTCGGCCAACTCGGGGCTGTCCATGGGGCGCGGATGGGGGACCTGGACGGGGATCTCGCGGCGGATGCGGCCCGGGTGGGCGCTCATGACGATGACGCGGTCGGCGAGTCGGACGGCCTCGCCGACGGAGTGGGTGACGAAGAGGACGGTGTGGCGGGTCTGCCACCAGAGGCGCTGGAGGTGCTCGTGGAGGAGCGTGCGGGTCTGGGCGTCGAGGGAGGCGAAGGGCTCATCCATGAGGAGGACGGCGGGCTCGACGACCATGGCCCGCGCGATGGCGATGCGCTGGCGCATGCCGCCGGAGAGTTCGTGGACGAGCTTGTGGCCGGCGGTCGAGAGGCTGACCATGCGGAGGGCGGATTCCACGCGGTGGCGGCGCTCGGCGGCGGGCAGGCCCATCATGCGGAGGCCGAACTCGACGTTCTCGGCGGCGGTGAGCCAGGGGAAGAGGCCGTGCTCCTGGAAGACCATCGCGCGGTCCGGGCCGGGGCCCAGGATGGGCGCGCTGTCGAGCAGGGCGCTGCCCGCGGTGGGGCGGAGCATGCCGGCGGCGATGTGGAGGAGGCTGGTCTTGCCGCAGCCGCTGGGCCCGACGACAACGACGAACTCGCCCGGCTCGCAGCGGAGGGTGATGCCATCGAGGATGAGGGGAGCGTCCGGGCCGGGGCCGGGGCGGAACTGGATGTCGGTGAGGTCGAGGCGGCCGCGGGCCGGGAGCGGCCCGGACGCGGGGGCGGCGGCGGGGAGGGGGCGGGTGTGTGAGGGGGCTGGCTCCGGGTTCATGGGTGGCCGGGAGCGGTCGGCTTGGTGGGGGTTGCAGGCGTCTGGGCCGGGGTCTGGGGCTGAGCGGGTGGTGACTCAGCCCGGCCCGCGCGGATGCGGTCGAGGATGGTGGTGTCGACGAGGGTGGTGATGGAGGGGACACCCTTGGCGAGTCCGAGGTCGTAGGACCAGCGGGCGAAGGTCTGGATGGATTCCGCGAGGGGTTCATCGGTGAACTTCACGCGGGTGAGGGCATCGGAGACGATCTCGGGCGAGAGGCGTTTGCTGGTGAGTTCGGCGAGGGCATCGGTGAGCTGCGGGGCGCAGGCGGCGGGGTCGGCGGAGAGGCGGCGGGTCCAGTCGGTGTGGACGCGGAGGACCTGCTCGACGGTGTCGGCGTGGCTCTTGAGGAACTCGGGGGAGACGACGATGAGGGTGAGGACGAACTCGCCGCCGGGCCAGAGGTCTTTCTCTTCGGCAATGATGGCGCCGCCGGCCTCGGCGACGAGGCGGGCGCCCCAGGGCTCGACGGCCCAGGCGGCGTCGATCTGGCCGCGGGACATCATGGAGGCCTGCTCGGAGTTGGGGATGGGGAGGATGTTGTCGGCGTTGGCCTGGCCCAGCACCGTGGTGAGGTAGTGCCGGGCCGACATGTCCTGGGTGTTGCCGAGCTGCGGGGTGGCGATGCGGCGGCCCTTGAGGTCTTCGAGCCTGGCGATGCCGGAGCCGGGGGCGGCGATGATGACGACGCCGTTGGCGGCGGCGCCGGCGATGACGCGGAGGCCGCGGCCGCGGCTCTGGAGGTGTCCGTTGAGGGCGGGGCTGGGCCCGACGTAGCCGATGTCGATCTCGCCGGCGAAGAGGGCCTCGATGAGCGGAGGCCCGGCGTTGAAGATGCGGGTCTTGACATCGGCGGGGGCGAGGGCCTTGGCGAAGTCACCGGAGTGGATGCCCAGGACGGCCTGGGCGTGGGTGACGTTGGCGAAGTAGCCGATGCGGACTTCCTTGAGCGGCGCGGGCCCGGCGGCGCCCGCGCGGGCGGTGTGGAAGAGGCCCAGGAGCAAGGCGAGGAGGAGGGCGGCGAGGGCGCGATGCGACATATGGGGCATCCTGACCAGGCGCGTGTCCCGGGAACCCCGAAACCCGGAACAGGCACGCGGGAGGGGATCATACGGGCGACGGCCCGGCGCGAGCGGCGCTGCTGGAATAAAGGGCGCGGTGGGGCGCACCGTGGGTTCGCCGGAAGGAGCCGGACGGGGTTCAGATGACGAACCTCGAGATGAGGAGGCCGGTGAGGACGGCGGAGGTGGTGGCGACGAGGCCCGGGCGCATGAAGCTGTGGCTGAGGACGAAGCGTCCGATGCGGGTGGTGCCGGTCTGGTCGAAGGCGATGGCGGCGACGATCGTGCCGTAGGTGGGGAGGAAGAAGTAGCCGTTGACGGCGGGGAACATGGCGATGAGGGTGCCAGCGGGGAGGCCGAGGGCGATGCCGACGGGCATGAGGGCGGCGACGGTGGAGGCCTGGCTGAAGAGGACGACCGAGAGTCCGAAGAGGCCGAGGGCGAAGACCCAGGGGTGGGCGCGGATGATGTCCTGGAGGCCGCCGATGATCTCGGTCTTGTTGCCCTCGAAGAAGCAGTTGCCCATCCAGCCCAGGCCGACGATGGAGACGACGGCGATGACGCCGGCGATGGCGACGGGGGTCTTGACGGCCTCGGCGGGCCTGGCGCCGAAGAAGAGCATCATGATGCCGGCGGCGGTGAGCATGACGACCTGGATGATGGTGGCCATCTCGACGCGGACGGTGCGGGGGCCGGCCTGCTGGGATCGGATCTCTTCGAGGCGGGTCTTGAGCTGCTCGCGGGTGATGGTCTCGTCGAGGCGCTCGGGATCGCCGAGGCTGGCGATGGCGCTGCTGACGATGGAGCCGGAGAAGCCGGGCTCGGCGGGGGGCGCGAGGGTGTAGGACGGGCGGAGGCCGGAGAAGAGGCCGAAGCAGACGATGACGGCGGCGGCGGAGAGGAAGGTGGCGACGGAGCCGACGGCGCGGCGGCGCTGGGCGGCGTCGAGGGCGCGGGGAGGGGCGGGCGGGGTGACGAGGCCCTTGGCGAGGCGGTCCTGGTAGATGGGGTCATCCTTGAGCTCGGCGCCCTTGCGGTAGACGGAGAGCGCGCCGAGCATGCAGCCGATGAAGGTGGAGGGGATGCAGATGAGGAGGATCTGGGTGAGGCCGACCTTGCCGTCCTTGTCGAGGAGGGCGAGGAGTGCGGCGGTGGCGGCGGCGAGGGGGCTGGCGGTGATCGCCTGCTGGGAGGCGATGACGCTGATCGACATGGGGCGCTCGGGGCGGATGCCGGCCTTGCGGGCGACCTCGGCGATGACGGGGAGGATGGCGTAGGCGACGTGGCCCGTGCCGGAGCAGAAGGTGAAGAGGTAGGCGACGGCGGGGGCGACGAAGGTGATGTACCTGGGGTTGGCCCGGAGGGCGCGTTCGGCGATGACGACGAGGAGGTCGAGGCCGCCGGCGGCCTGCATGCTGGCGGCGGCGGTGACGACGGCGACGATGATGGCCAGGACGGTGGCGGGCGGGGAGGAGGGCGGGAGGCCGAAGCCGAAGACCAGGACGGCGAGGCCGATGGCGGCGGTGGTGCCCAGGCCCGCGCCGCCGACGCGGGCGCCGATGACGATGGCGGCGATGACGATGAGGAACTCGGCCCAGAGCATGCGGCCTCCCTGTGGTCGTGAGCGGCGGGGGTCAGGAGTTGCGGGTCATCTTCCTGGGGTCGAGGACGCTGCGGATCTGGGCGTCGGTGAGGAGCTTCTGCTCGCGGACGAGATCGACGACGCCCTTGCCAGAGCGGAGGGCTTCGGCGGCGAGGCGGGTGGCTTTCTCGTAGCCCAGGACGGGGTTGAGGGCGGTGACGATACCGATGCTGTTCTCGACGAGGCGGCGGCAGAGGTCGGCGTTGGCGGTGATGCCGTCGATGCAGTTGAGGCGGAGGCAGGCGGCGGCGTTGATGAAGAGAACCTGGGATTCGAAGATGCAGGCGGCGATGACGGGCTCCATGACGTTGAGCTGGAGCTGGCCCGCCTCGGCGGCGAGGGTGACGGTGAGGTCGTTGCCGATGATGCGGAAGCAGACCTGGTTGACGACCTCGGGGATGACGGGGTTGACCTTGCCGGGCATGATGGAGGAGCCGGGCTGCATGGCGGGGAGGTTGATCTCGTGCAGGCCCGCGCGGGGCCCGGAGGAGAGGAGGCGGAGGTCGTTGCAGATCTTGGAGAGCTTGATGGCGAGGCTCTTGAGGACGGAGGCGTAGAGGACGTAGGACTGGGTGTCCTGGGTGGCCTCGACGAGGTCGCGGGCGAGGTGGATGGGCTTGCCGGTGATGCGGGCGAGGTGGCGGGCGCACTTGCGCGCGTAGCCCTTGGGGGCGTTGAGGCCCGTGCCGATGGCCGTGCCGCCCATGTTGACTTCGCAGAGGGCGCGTTCGACAGCGCGGAGGGTTTGGATCTCATCCTCGATGCTGCGGCCCCAGGCGGCGAACTCCTGGCCCAGCGTCATGGGGACGGCGTCCTGGAGCTGGGTGCGGCCCATCTTGACGACGCGGTCGAACTGCCGGGCCTTGCGCCTGAAGGAGGCGACGAGGAGGCGGACTTCGTCGATGAGGCGCTGGTTGCCGAGCATCATGCCGATGTGGAGGGCGGTGGGGTAGGCATCGTTGGTGGACTGGGCGAGGTTGACGTGGTCGTGGGGATCGCAGGCTTCGTAGTCACCCTTGGGGCGTCCCATGTGCTCGAGGGCGAGGTTGGCGATGATCTCGTTGGCGGCCATGTTGGTGGAGGTGCCGGCGCCGCCCTGGAAGACATCGATGTCGAACTGGTCGTGGAGGCGGCCATCGAGGAGGTCAGCGCAGGCGGCCTCGATGCCCTTGAGGACGCGGCGGGGCATGGCCCGGCGGTCGCAGTCGTGGTTGGCGCGGGCCGCGGCGAGCTTGACCATGGCGAGGCCGCGGATGATGTCGGGGTAGAAGTGGAGCTTGACGCCGGAGATGGAGAAGTTCTCCATGGCGCGGGCCGACTGGACGCCGTAGTAGGCATCGGCGGGGAGGGACTTCTTTCCGAGGAGGTCGTGCTCGACGCGGGTGCGGGTCCGCCGGGTGCTTCGCCTGGATCTGGCCGCCATGTGGTGTTCCCTTTGTGCGTGGGTGAGGTTGGTCAGAAGGAGAATCGGATGCGGGCGGAGAAGACGCCCAGGACATCATCGCCGGGGGCGTTGGAGGGATCGAAGATGACCTCAGCGCCGACGGTGAACTGGGTGGTCTCGGTGAGCTGGAAGCGCTGGAAGACCTCGAGGGCCTTCTCATCCCGGTCGGCACCGTCCTTGGGCCTGGACCAGGCGGCGGCGAGGCCGAGGATGTTGTCATCGCCGAGCACATGCTTGATGGCGACGCCGGCCTGGATGGAGTCGGTGATGTTGGTGACATCGCCATCGGCGTGGCTGTAGCGGGTGAAGGCGGTGAGGGAATCGCGGATGTCCTGGTCGAAGGAGAGGGTGAAGCCTGCATCGGATGGCTTCTGAGCATCCTCGCGTTCATCGATGTGCCAGACGGCGAGGCGGTAGCGGCCTTCGCCGACGCCGTCGATGGTGGGGGTGATGCCGGTCTCGGAGAAGAGGAGGTACTCGTGGTCCTCGAAGAAGCCCTCGAAGTTGCCGATGGTGGCCTTGCCGTTGGCGTCGGTGATGCCGCCGGTGAGGTAGAACCAGGGGACGGGCTTGACCTGGGCCGCGGCGGCGATGCCCGGGCCGGGGTAGGCGATGACGGGGTTGCCGGAGAAGGCCTTGTAGAGGAAGTAGGTGTTGGCGCTCTGGAGGCGGTGGCCGCCGAAGAGGTTCTCGGGGTCGATGCGTCCGAGGGCGAAGCGGAAGCGGTCTTCGAAGAGGCGCTGGTCCCAGTAGACCTCCTTGATGACGACGGGGCGCTCGGAGAAGCTGTTGGTGGTGGGGATGAGGGTGCCGATCTGGCCGCCGAGCTCGGAGGGGGGCTGGTCGCCGATCTGGTAGCGGTATTCGGCGGAGGCGGCGAGGAGGCCGGTGTCCTTGGTGCCGGCGCCGATGGCGGTCCACTTGGCGAGGAGGTCGAGGTCGCCGCTGGCGGCGGTGCGCCGGCCCGGCCCGGCTGTGGCCTGCTGGAAGAGGTAAGTGTTGGCGATGCCGAGGCGGAGGTTGGTGCGTTCGGCGAAGTCGTCGAACTTGCGCTTGATGGCGAGGCCGGGCCGGATCTGTTCGAGTTCCTCCTCGATGCCGGTGGGGGGCCGTGGGTCATCGGCGGGGATGTCGGGCGGGGCGAGGGAGTGGCGCGCGGTGGGCTCGGGGGCGGGGGTGGGTTGCGGGGTGGGTTGGGCGTGTGCCGCGGCCGCGAGGGCGGTGAGGATGCAGGCGGTTTTGAAAAGGCCGGAAGTTTGATGTGGGATGCGGTTGGGGGGGACCTGTCGGCGGCGGGCGCTCATCGGGGTCCTCCTGCGAATGCTGTCTAGCGGGCATCGAAGGCTGTTTTTTGAACGACGAGACATGCTACTCCAGAAGTCCCTGGGTGATTGAAGCGACGGGCCCCGGCGGCGAGGTCGGCGTGCAGATCGGGGGCAAATGAGGGACGGCTGCGCGTGGGCTGATGGATGATGGTGGAGCGGGATGGCGCGGGATGGATGGGGTGTGGTGCTGGACGGATAGCAGGCAGTCATACCCTGACAGACACTTGACAAGCGGGATTGTTGGCAGTACCCTAACAAAATGGGATCGGACTGTGTGCCAGCGTCTTCGATGTCCGTTGCGGAGCGGGTGGAGGAGCTGGCCCGGCGGCTGGAGAGCCTGCTGTCTGCGGTGCGGAGGCCATTGGGGGTAGTTCCGACGGGGATGGCGGCGGTGGATGGGGTGTTGCCGGGCGGGGGTCTGGGGTGCGGCCAGGTGCACGAGTGGATTGGGGTGCGGGAGGCTGATGGGGAGGTAGTGGAGCGGGAGGGTGGTTCGCGGCGGGCGCGGTGGTCGAGTGTGCTGGGGCTCCTGATCGAGATGGCCAGAAGAGCGGCGGGGGCGGCGGGGTCTTCAGGGGCATCAGGGTCTTCAGGGACAACTGGGGCATGCGGGGCAAGTGGGGCAATTGGGTCATGCGGGGTATCGCGGAATGGGCGCGGGCGGGTGGTGTGGATCGGGCAGATGGTGTGGCCCTACCCGGGTTCGCTGAACAGCGCGGGGAGTGATGGGGCGCGGTTGAGTCTGGAGGGGTGTCTGTTTGTGCGGGCGGGGCGGCCCGGTGATCGGTTGTGGGCGACGGATCTGGCGCTGCGGAGCCGGGCGGCGGCGGCGGTGATCGCTGATGGCTCGGGGTTTGATCTGGGGGCGACGCGGCGGCTGCAGTTGGCGGCGGAGGCGGGGGACGGGATGTGCCTGCTGGCCCGGCCGCCGTGGGAGCGGTGCGAACTGTCGGCGGCGGCGACGCGGTGGCTGGTGTCGCGGGCTGCGTGTTCATCCACGGATCGACGATGGACTGTCGAGCTCCTGCGCTGCAAGGGAATGCGGCCGGCCGCCCAGAGTGAGTGGGTCGTGGAGCAGGACCATGCGACGGGTGCTCTGCGTGTGGTTGCCGATGTTCTCGACCGACCTGGTGAAGCGGGGGTGGGCTCGAGCGGCATCCGCCGGACGGGGTGATGGGGGTGAGAGTGGTGGCGGGGGTGGCGGGGGTGGTGGAGGTGAAGGGGGTGGTCGGCGGCGGGAGGCGGTGATATTGACGCGGCCCGTGGCTTCGCGGGAGCTGGTGGCCCGGCGGTGCGAGGCGGCCCGCGCGGCGGGCATCGCGGAGGGGATGGACCTGGCGCACGCGAGGTCGCTGCTGGCGGAGGGGGTGGCGCTGCACAGCGAGCTTCACCGTCCGGACCGGGATGCGGCGGCGCTGCGCGGGCTGGCGTGCTGGGCGCTGCGGTATTCCCCGCTGGTGGCGCCGGACGGGCCTGATGGGCTGCTGATCGACATCACGGGGACGGAGCGGGTGCACCGGGGGGAGGTGCGGCTCATCCGGGCTGCGGCATCGGAGATCCATCGTCTGGGGTTCGCGGTGCGGGTGGCGGCGGCTTCGACGTTCGGGTGCGCGTGGGGTGTGGCCCGGTTCGGGGCGCATGATCTGTCGCGGGTCCCGCCCGGCCGTGAGCGGGAGGCGTTGAGGGGGTTGCCCGCCGCGGCGCTGCGGATCGATGAGCGCACGCTGCAGGGGCTCGGGGAGGTCGGGATCATCACGGTCGGGCATGTGCTTGATCTGCCGCGAGCCTCGCTGGCGGCGAGGTTTGATGGCTCGCTGCTGCTCGGGGTGCTGCGGGCGATCGGGGAGGCGCCCGAAGCCATCGATCCGGTCCGGCCCTCGCCCCCGGCGCGGTGCGAGATGATGTTCGATGGCCCGACCGGGCACTGGGAGTCGGTCGAGGCCGCGGCGCGGCGGGTTCTGGGTGAGCTGGCGGGTGAGCTGGCGCAGCGCGAGCGGGGTCTGCGGCGGCTGGATGTCGAGCTGCTGCGGCCGCGGGCTGCGCCGACGCCTATCCGGATCGACCTGAGCCGGCCCAGCCGCGCGGCGAAGCATCTGTGGTCGCTGCTGCGAGCGCGGCTCGAGCGTGTCGATCTCGGCGATGGGGTGGAGGGGGTGGTGCTGACGGCTTCGCGCACAGCGCGGCTGCGGCACGAGCAGAGGGGGAGCGAGGCGCTCGGGGCGGATGATGCGCGGGCGACGGAGGCGGCGTGGGGTGAACTGGTTGACACGCTGGCCGGGCGGCTGGGCGCGGACCAGGTTGTCCGCATCGAGCCGGTCGAATCGCATCTTCCGGAGCGGGCGTTCCGCGAGCGGTCGGCGATGGAGGCGATGCAGCGCGGGCCGGCCCGGGCCGTGACGAGGGCGGCCCGGCCCACGGTCTTGTTTCGTCGCCCTGAGCGGGCGGATGCGATGGCGGTCACGCCGGACGGGCCGATCCTGAGTCTGGGGTGGCGGGGGCGGCGATGGAAGGTGGTTTCGTGCATCGGCCCGGAGCGCATCGGGCAGGAGTGGTGGCGGTGGGAGCCGCCGGCGGGTGATGGGGAGGGGGAGGCGGCGGGGCGGAGATCGCGGGTCCGTCGCGGGGGGACAGCGGCGCCGCCGGGCCGTGATTACTTCATCGTGCAGACGGAGGGGGGGCGTTGGTTGTGGGTGTGCCGGCACGTGGGCACCGGCCGGTGGTTCGTGCACGGGGAGTGGAGCTGAGCGATGCCGGAGCTGGAGTTTCCCAAACTCAGGCCGCATCCGTTCCGCCAGCCGGAGGCGTCGAGGGCTGTCGTGGCGGATAGAGCGGCGAATGGCGCGGGGGGGAGTGCGCCGTACGCCGAGCTGTGCATCACGAGCAACTACACGTTTCTGACCGGGGCGAGCCATCCGGAAGAGTTCATTGACCGGGCCGCGGCGCTGGGCTACCGGGCCATCGCGATCACGGACATGAACACGCTGGGGGGCGTGGTGAGGGCGCACATCGCGGCGAAGGAGGCCCGGCTGCGGCTGGTGCTGGGGTCGCGGCTGCGGCTGATGGATGTGCCGGGGTGCAGCCTCTTCGTGTATCCGACGGACATGGCCTCGTACCGGCGGCTGTGCCGGCTGTTGACGGCGGGCAAGCGGCGGGCGCCCAAGGGGGAGTGCCACCTGGTGTACGAGGACCTGGCGATTCACGCCGAGGGGCTGCTGGGGATCATCGCGGCGGAGGGGGAGATCGGGGAGGAGTTCGAGGCGGGGGCCGGGCGGTTGCGGGGGCTTTTTGATGATGACCGGCTGTCGGTGGCGATGTGCGCCGGGTACGGCCCGGCCGATGCGGAACGGCTGGGTCGGATCGCGGGCTTGGCGGCGCGGATGGGGGTGCCGGGGGCGGCGGCCAACGATGTGCACTACCACGAACCGGGGCGGCGGATGCTGCACGATGTGCTGGCGTGCATCCGCCACGGGTGCACGCTGTCGCAGGCGGGGTTCCGGCTGCACGCCAACGGGGAGCGGCATCTCAAGGCGCCGGAGGAGATGCACCGGCTGTTTGCGGCGTGGCCGCGGGCGCTGGCCCGGACGGTCGAGATCGCCGAGCGGGCGGGCGGGGTGGGCCTTGATGAGCTTCGGTACGAGTACCCCGATGAGGTCGTGCCGGCGGGGAAGACGGCGCAGGAGCATCTGTCGGACCTGGCGTGGGCGGGCGCGGAACGGATTTACGCGGGGGAGGTGCCGGGGAAGGTGCGGTTGCAGATCGAGCACGAGCTGCGGCTGATCGAGGAGCTGCGGTATGCGCCGTATTTCCTGACGGTGTTCGACCTGGTGCGATTTGCGCGGACGGGCGAGGAGCGGCCCGGCGGGGGGCCGAGGGAGGGCTGGCCCGGGCCGATCCTGTGCCAGGGGCGCGGGGCGGCGGCGAACTCGGCGGTGTGCTACTGCCTTGGGGTGACGGCGGTGGACCCGGCGCGGATCAACCTGCTGTTCGAGCGGTTCGTGAGCCGGGAGCGCAACGAGCCGCCCGACATCGACATTGATTTCGAGCACGAGCGTCGCGAGGAGGTGATCCAGTACATCTACCGCAAGTACGGGCGGGATCGGGCGGCGCTGACGGCGGAGGTGATCACGTACCGGCGGCGGAGCGCGGTGCGGGATGTGGGCAAGGCGCTGGGGCTGTCGCTGGACCTGGTGGACCGGCTGGCCAAGGACGTGGAGTGGTTCGACAGGAGCATCGCCGATCCCGGGCGGCTGCGTGAGCTGGGGCTGAACCCGGGCGACCCGACGCTGCGGTGGCTGGTGCGGCTGGTCGGCGAGCTGCTGGGGTTCCCGCGGCACCGTTCGCAGCATGTCGGCGGGTTCGTGATCACGCGTTCGCCGCTGTGCGAGCTGGTGCCGGTCGAGAACGCGGCGATGCCGGACCGCACGGTGATCGAGTGGGACAAGGACGACATCGACGCGGCCGGCATGCTGAAGGTGGATGTGCTGGGGCTGGGCATGCTCACGGCGCTGCGGAAGTGCATGGGACTGGCGAGCAGGGGGCGCGGGGAGCCGCTCAGGCTCGACACGATCCCGGCGGAGGATGGCGAGACGTACGCGATGATCCAGCACGCCGACACGGTCGGGGTGTTCCAGATCGAGAGCCGGGCCCAGATGTCGATGCTGCCGCGGCTGAAGCCCGGGGAGTTCTACGACCTGGTGATCGAGGTCGCGATCGTCCGGCCCGGGCCGATCCAGGGGGGGATGGTGCACCCGTACCTGCGGAGGCGGGCGGGGGAGGAGAAGCTCGAGCCGCTGCCGAGCGGTGTGCCCGAGGGGGTGCGGCGGAGCGTGGAGGAGGTGCTGGGCAAGACGCTGGGGGTGCCGCTCTTCCAGGAGCAGTGCATGGCGCTGGCGGTGAAGGCGGCGGGGTTCACGGCGGGGAAGGCCGACCAGCTGCGCCGGGCCATGGCGGCGTGGAAGCGCAAGGGCGACCAGATCTACCGCTTCGGACAGGAGCTCATCGACGGGATGAAGCGCAACGGGCTGCCCGAGGAGTTCGCGGTGCGCTGCTTCGAGCAGATCAAGGGGTTCAGCGAGTACGGATTCCCGGAGAGCCACGCGGCTTCGTTCGCGCTGCTGGTGTATGCCTCGGCGTGGCTGAAGCGGCACCACCCGGCGGAGTTCTGCGCGGCGCTGCTGAACAGCCAGCCGATGGGGTTCTATGCGCCGGCGCAGCTGATCCGCGATGCCCGGGAGCACGGGGTGCGGGTGCTGGCGGTGGATGTGGGCCACAGCGGGTGGGATTGCACGATTGATGCGGATGGGGCGCTGCGGCTGGGGATGAGGCTGGTGAGCGGGGTGGGGAAGCCTGATGCGCTGGCGGTGGCGGCGGCGGCGGAGCGGCTGGGCCCGGCGCGGTCGATGCTGTCGCTGTGGCGGGCCAGCGGGGCCCAGGCCCGGACGATGCGGCGGCTGGCGGCGGCGGATGCGTTCGGCTCGATGGGGCTGTCGAGGCAGCAGGCGTTGTGGCAGGCGCGGCTGCTGCGGGATGAGCCGCTGCCGCTGTTCGACAGCGCGGCTTCGGCGGGGGCGTCATCGTGCGGGAGGGCCGATGACGGGCTGGACTGTCTGCCGGCGATCACGCCGCTGCGGCAGGTGGTGCTGGACTACGACGCGACGGGGCTGTCGCTGCGGGCGCACCCGGTCTCGTTCGCGCGGGAGCGGCTTGGCAGGCTGGGCGCGGTGGTGTGCGGGGACCTGCGCGAGCCGGCCCGGACGCCGGAGGGCGGGGTGGTGACGGTGGCGGGGCTGGTGCTGGTGAGGCAGAGGCCCGGCACGGCGAACGATGTGACGTTCATGACGCTGGAGGATGAGACGGGGATCGCGAACCTGATCGTGTGGCGGGGGGTGTACCAGCGGTTCCGCCGCGCGGCGTCTTCGCGGCTGGTGGTGGCGACGGGGCGGGTGCAGCGTCAGAGCGAGGTGGTGCACCTGATCGTGTCGCGGATGCGCAGCGCCGATGAGGCGGTGGAGGGCCTGGAGGCGGGGTCGAGGGATTTTCACTGAGCGCGGCCCGGGGGCTACCGCAGCAGCGCCAGCAGGCGGGCCACGCGCTCCCGGACGGGCGGGTGCGACCAGAACATGGAATCCAGCCCCTGGTGGGCCTCGCGCATCTTGCGCAGCGGGTTGACGATGAACAGGTGCGCGGTGCCGCGGTTGGCGCCATCGACCAGGGGCTCATCATCATCGGCCAGCTTCATCAGGGCCGAGGCCAGGGCTCCGGGGTTGCGCGTCAGCTCCACCGCGCCCGCATCGGCGAGGTATTCCCGCTCCCGGGAGTACGCCATCTGGATGATCCGGGCCAGGATGGGGGAGATCACCGCGAGCACCATCGCCAGGACGATGAGCACGACCGCGGCGCCGCCGCCCTTGCCCTTGCTGTCGCGCGAGCCGCGGCCCATGGCGTTCCCGCTGTTCCACATGAACCGGAAGAGGCCATCGCAGGCGAAGGCGATCAGCCCGACCATGGTCGCCATCAGCAGCGCGAAGCGGATGTCGAGGTGGCGGATGTGGGCCATCTCGTGGGCGATGACGC
Source organism: Phycisphaerales bacterium (assembly GCA_020849615.1). GTDB lineage: Bacteria > Planctomycetota > Phycisphaerae > Phycisphaerales > UBA1924 > JADLFW01. Next base: position 21,145 of record JADLFW010000028.1, on the reverse strand, counting down.
CCTGCAGTTCATCCCGGGTGAGCCGGGCCCGCAGCCCGGTAGTGATGGCCACGACGCCTTGCGCGGGGTCGCGGCCGGTGGCGAAGGCGTTCATCGCGGAGTCGTCGATGACGAAGACGCGGGGCATGGGCAGGCCCGCCGCGAGGCGCATCTCGTCAACGACGTTGAAGAGCTCGGGGTCATCGGCCTTGCGGATCTCCCGGGCCTGCGACATCATCAAGATCGCGGTGGAGCCGCCGAACCAGCTCCACGCGGCGCCCAGCCCGGCCAGGCCCAGCGCCACCACGCCGCCGACGGCCATCGGCACGGCCAGGTCGCGGGCCGGGGGGACGGCCGCATCCCACGCGGCGACCCGCGAGGTGCGCGAGGTGTACCCCGCCGAAGCCGCGACCGCGCCGCCGAAGGCAACACCCAGCGCGACGCCCAGCAGGATCATCACCGCCATCAGCACGACGCTCTGCCGGCGGTTGCGGCGGATGAGGTCGTGGAACGTCAGCGTTCCCGGGTAGGCCCGGACCTGCGCATCCAGCCGCGAGCCGGGCCGGAAATCGGGCATGGCGCCGACGCCGGGCCTGGCGGGCGCCGCGGCGCGGCGGCCGATGGGCCGTGATGAGCCGGGCCCGCCGTTCAACTGAACTTGACCTTGGGCGCTTCACGCTCGGCGGCGACATCGACCTTGAAGTAGTCGCGTCCCTTGAAGCCGAAGAGGGCCGCGACGAGGTTGGTGGGGAACGACTGCCGGGAGACCTCGAAGCGGCCGACGCAGTCGTTGTAGTGCTGCCGCGAGAACCCGATCTTGTTCTCGGTGCTGGTCAGCTCTTCCTGGAGCTGGGCGAAGTTCGCGTTGGCCTTGAGGTCCGGGTAGGCCTCGGAGAGTGCGAAGAGCTTGCCCAGGGCCTGGGTCAGCATCCCTTCCGCCTCGGCCCGCTGGGCCACGCCGCCGCCCTCGCTGCTCAGCCGCACGGCCTGGTTACGCGCCGAGATCACCGCCTCGAGCGTGCCCCGCTCGTGGGCGGCGTAGCCCTTCACGGTTTCGACGAGGTTCGGGATCAGGTCGTACCGCCGCTTGAGCTGCACATCGATCTGCGACCAGCCGTTGTCGCAGTCCACGTTCTTGCGCACCAGCGAGTTGTACATCCCGGCCAGGATGATCACGACGAGCAGCAGCGCCCCCAGCACCACCGCCGCGACGATCAGCCCGCCGGTGACCCCTGCAGCCCCGGAAATCCCGGCCGTCTGTCCCAGTACTTCCGTCATTGTCGCGACCCTCCCCACCTGCCGGTGCTCCGGACCGGGCCGCCGGCGAACCTCGCCCGCGCGCCCGGCCCGGCCGCTCACGGCCGCTTCATGATACATTTCCGCTTCCGGGCCCGGAGTTTCACATCCTCAATCCTGCCGTGCGCCATCCATGAGCCCCATTACCACCTCATCCGCATCCACCAGCCCGTCCCCGGCCCCGGCCCCCGGAGAGTGGCACGCCGAAACGCTGGTGGAGCTCCGCGAGCAGCTGCTCTGGCCCGGCTTGCTGCGGACCCCCGCCCTGGCCCTTTCGCCTTCCCGGCTGGGGATGGCGTTCTTTACCCTGCTGCTGCTCGCCTTTTTGTGGGAGCTTTCCACGCTGTGGATCAGCGGGCCCGGCCCGCTGGATCTCGCGGGCGAACGGATCACCGCCGCGGTGCTGGGGGTTGCGGAGGGGCTGGGCCTGATGGCGCCGGGCCCGGCGCGGGAATCCCACCCGTTCCTGACGGCGGCGGGCGATCTGTTCTACCGCGCTCCTGCTGCGCTGTTTGCCTCGCATCCGTGGACCTCGGTGATCCTGCTTCCGCCGACGCTGCTGATCTGGTGCATCGGGTTCGGGGCTATCTGCCGGTCGGCGGCCTGCGAGTTCGCGCAGGCGTTTCTCCTCCCGTGGCCGCGGGCGATCGCGTTCGCGCTCTCGCGGTGGGGGAGCCTGGTCGCCGCGGTCCTGGCGCCGCTCATCCTCATCGGGGTGATCGCGCTGGTGATCGCGGGCGGCGGGGCGCTGCTGCTCACCTGGCCCGTCGGTGACCTGATCGCGGCGGTGCTGTCGCCGATCGCGATCATCCTGTCGGGGGTCGCGGTCTTCGGGCTGGCCGGGTACATCCTGGGGCAGAAGCTCATCATCCCCGCGGTGGTCTGCGAGGGCACCGACTCGATCGACGCCATTCAGCGCACGTACGCGTATGTCCTGGGCAGGCCCGTCCTGCTGATCATCTATTTGCTCGTTCTCGCGGTGGCCGCAGGTCTTGCCCTCGCGGCGGCGGCCGCCCTGGTCACGGGCATCACGAGCTTTGCGGTCTCGGCGGCCTTGCACTGGTCGGGCCCGCGCGGCGCGGACATTCTCAGGCACGCCCCGGGCCTTTCGGGCACGGCGGGCCTTGCATCGGGGATCATCCGCATTGTGCTGGCGATTCCGGCGGGCCTCGTCGCCGCGTACGGTCTCAGCATGTACGCCTCCGGCTCGACCATTCTCTACCTGCTGCTCCGTCAGGCCAACGATGGCCAGGAGCCGGGCGAACTGTGGATGCCGGGGATGATCGACGGCACCATGGCGCAGGCGCCCGTTCAGGCCGATGAAGATGACGATGAGTCCTGAGCTCACCGGCCCGGTGCCGGGATTGACCTCCGCCGCCCAGGCGATCGCGCTCGCCGGGGTGCTCGCCGAGCAGGGGATCACCACTCTCAACCTTCTTGATCGCGCGGGCCCGCGCACGCTTGCAGCGCGGGCCACCGACCTGCCGGGAGTGGTTGCCGCTGTGCTCGCCGGGGGCGAGGAGGCCGTGCTTTCATGCGACCGGCTCGACCTGCGGGTGGAGGTTGGCCCGGCCGGGCTGAGGTGGCGAACGACGAGACCGGAGACGGCCCGGCTGTTCGGTGACGCGCCCTGATCGCCCTTGCTTCAGGCGAGGTCGACCGGCATGAGGGCGGGCTGGGTGAGGATGTTGGGGACGGCTTCGATCGGGATGGCCTGGTCGAGCGTGAAGCGGCCGACCCGTGTGCGGCGTAGGGCGGTGAGCATGCCGCCCGTGCCCAGAACAGCGCCGATGTCGCGGGCGAGGCTCCGGATGTACACGCCGCGTCCGCAGGCGACATCGATCACCAGGCGCGGCCACTCGTAGCTCACGATCTCCAGCGACTTGATCTCGACAGCGCGGGGCTCGAGCTTGAGCTCCTCACCGCTGCGGGCGAAGTGGTAGGCGGCCCGGCCGCCGACCTTGAGGGCCGAGTAGATCGGGGGGCGCTGCATGATCCACCCCGCGAACCCGGCGCAGGCGTGCCCGACCGCGTCCGAATCGGGGGGTGTCGGCACCTGGACCGTCGTGATCACGCCTTCGCCATCATCGGTCGTCGAGACGCGGGAGAGGTCGATCTCGGCGATGTACCGCTTCTCGCCGGCCATCATCTTCTCGCACAGGCGCGTGGCCTTGCCGATGAGGATCACAACGATCCCGGTCGCCAATGGATCCAGCGTTCCGCCGTGGCCGACCTTGACGCGCTTGGGCGAGCCCCCGTTGATGAGCCGGCGCTTAACGACGCGGCACAGGTGCGTCGAGGTCATCCCCAGGGGCTTGTCGATCACCAGCACCCCGGTCGGCGCGGGCCGTGGCGGCGGAAAGTGGCCCTGGTCGCTGGTCTTTTCCGCCTCGGTCATGCGTTCCCTTCGTTCGCCGCCCGCATCCGTGCCTTCACGGCGCCCGGTCCGCCACCAGCAGTCGCACGCGCCTGCCCTTCGAGTAGTTGTATCCCGCGATGCTGTCGAGGCGACGAAGCCCATCCGGCGCATCCTCCAGCGGCGCCACCACCAGCCCGTCGGGGTGCGCGGTGAACCACGCGGGCAGCTCTTCGGCCCCGATGCGCTGGGCCCGGCCGTGCGTCATGAAGATCAGGCTGTCCTCGTGGTAACCGATCGCCGCGACGGGGCGCTGGGCCGAGGGGTCGCTCGCGGCCAAGGCCCGCTGCACACCGCGGGTCACCCATACTTCCTCCAGCCGCGGCAGCACGATTCCGATCAGCACGGGCCAGGAGGCCGCCAGGGCCGCTACCCCCGCGAGCTGCACCGCGATGAATCGCCGGTGCCGCAGGCACCGCACGGAGAGCAGGAGGGCCGCCAGCGACGTGATCGAGGCGCCCAAGGCCCACCACACCAGGTGCTGCTCCTCCGCCCGGGCCGCCACCCACCACAGCGCCGCCGGGCCCGCCACGGTGATCGCCAGTCCCAGCAGCAGCCACACGACGAACCCCGCCTTGCAGCGCGTCCTCTCCACGCGGCTCAGCGAGCCCGCGGCGGCGGCCAGCACGGCCCGCGCGCTCAGCAGCGCGATGGGCGGGTACAGGGGCATCGTGTAGTGGGGCAGCTTCGTGCCGATGAGTTCGAAGACGATCCACGAGGGGAGGATCCACGCCAGGCAGAAGAGCTCATCGCGGCGCCCGCTGTGCCGTGACTTCCACCACCTGCGGAGCCCCGACATCCACCCGCGCGCGCCACGCTCGCCGCGCACCCCGCGGTGCAGGGCCCGGCCCAGCGCGGTCGCCGTCAGCAGCGAGCCGGGCCAGAGCAGCACGGCGAGCAGCACCAGGTGATAGCCGGGCGGGCCCCAGTGCCCTTCCTTCGGCGAGACGCTCCGGCCCAGCACTTCATCGCCGACGATCCGCGCGTACTCGGACCAGCCGACGCGAGCGGCCACTTGCCATACCCAGGCGCCGAGGACCGCCGCGACCAGCATTACACCGAGCACGGGCCGCAGGCCGCCGATCCACCGCCAGCGGCGCGTCATCACGCCGATGAAGAGGATCGTCAGGCCCAGCACCATGATGGTCACCGGGCCTTTGGTCATGACGCCGGCCGCGACGGCGAGCCAGAGGACCGCCTGCTTCAGCAGCCGGGCCCGGCCCGCGTGGGGGTGGCCGGCTTCGTTCTCGCGCCGCCGGCGGAACATCGACCAGACCATCCACATCGCGACGGTCGTGGCCGCGAGCAGGACCATGTCGGCCCGGGCCTGCTTGGATTCCCAGATCAGGAGGGGACAGACGGCGAGCAGCAGCGCTCCGAGCCATCCGGCCCGGGCGTCGAACATCGTGACGCCGATCCGCCAAGTCGCCAGCACGGCGATGAGCGCCGCGAGGATGGATGGGAGGCGGTAGGGCCAGACGAGGGATGCGTGCATCCACGGATTGACCGAGCGTCGTTTGCCGGCGTCGATGGCCCGCGCTGAGGCCGCCTGCAGCCAGTAGATCAGGGGTGGCTTGTTGAGCCGGGGGCGGTCCTGGACCATGGGGATGAGCCAGCCCGACCAGTCCTGGGCCTCGGCCATCTGCCGGCTCGCTTGGGCGAAGCGGGATTCATCCCGGTCGACGGGCGGGAGCGACCACAGCCCGGGCAGGTACACTCCCAGGCAGATCAGCACCAGCAGCACCCCGCCGGGCCAGCCCGCGGCGTGCGCCGACACCCCGGACCTTCTGCGGATCCGCGGCCCGCGGATGCCCGGGCCCTCCCCACCGATGTCACCTTCCCGCTTCCGCATCGCCCGCGACTATAACCAAGGCCTCCCGCTGCCGGTCCGCGTGCCCCACCTGGCCCTGGCCGCGCTGCGGGACCTTCTGAGCCCCATCACCACCCCCCTCAGCACCCCAGCGCGACGGGCCTGGGCGTGGCCGCTGGCCCTCGGGGTCGTCGGCATCGCTCTTTTCCTGCCCCTTGACGGGCCGATCAACCGCCTGGTCAACCCGGCCCACTACGTGGCGCCCGCGACCGCGCCGATCCGGCTCGGGGGCGATTTCCGCCGCGAGGCGGAGTTCATCCAGCAGTACGGGCAGTTCACCTGCACGGCGATCGCGATCATCCTGATCCTGCTGCTCGACCGCGACCGGGCCCGGCTGCGGCGCATCGCGGACTGGCTGGCGGGGGCGATCGTTGCGCTGATTGCCGTCAACTTCCTGAAGATGACGATCGGGCGGCCGAGGCCCAAGTTCGATGATCCGTGGGGGTTTCTCGGCCCGGCGGGGACATATGCCGTGCGGCCCGAAGACCCTGCGGTGGGGCTGCGGCATGCGTGGGAGTTCTGGGGCGGGATCTCTTCTGACCTGTGGTCGATGCCGTCGAGCCACACGGCGTATGCGGTGGTGATGAGCTTCGCGCTGGCGGCGCTGTATCCCCGTCTCCGGGGGTTTGCGATCGTGATGGCGGTTCTGGTGGGGGTGTGCCGTGTGCTGCTCAACAGCCATTATCCATCGGATGTGATCGCGGGCGCGACGCTGGGGTACCTGGCGGCGTCGGCGGCGTTCCGTCACCGGTGGGGGCAGCGATTCCTCGACAGCCGGGCCCGCGCGAGTCTGCCTGCAGCCCGGGCAGAAACGGGGCCGCTACCCCCCTAAACTGCCCTCCCTTCGCCGGAGAGGTGTCCGAGAGGCTGAAGGAGCAGCACTGGAAATGCTGTATACGGGCAACCGTATCGGGGGTTCGAATCCCCCCCTCTCCGCTTGTTCCTGACTCCATCGCGGAAGTGCCTGAGAAACAGGCCGCTGCGGACCGAGGCTCGCGGGCGGCGGGCACGCTGTCCCACAACTGTCCCAATTCGGCGTTGCGGGTCAGCGGCAGCGATCCATCCGAAGGCGGTGGGGTTTCCGGGGGCCTCGCCCAAGGCGACCGCCTTCTTCAAGGTGGCGCAAGGTGCATCAGCCGTTGGGTGTCGATAGCGGGGTACGGCTTGCCGCGATTGCCCGCTACCTGCGCAAGTGACAGATCGGCCCGGCGAGCGGGCTCGAGCCGTCCCGCAACCCGTGCCGGGCCTGCGGTAGCGGCGCGCCGGAGACCACCTACCGCCTGGCGTTCTACCGTCCGGGCGAGGAGCCGCGCAATGAGCGCTGCCCGGCGCGCACGCGGCAGACCTCGTTCACGCTGTCGTTCGACCGACAGGGTTAACCATGTCGCTGCACCACCGAATCAACAGGCTGGAGAAGCAGTTGGCAGCGCGGGCCACAGAGTGCCCGCTGTGTTCAGGGCCGATCGCCGGTCATCGCGCGGGTCGGCGAGCGCGCGCCGGCATCAGGAGCTACGGAACTACCGGGGACGTCGCCGTTCCTACTACGGGCATCCCGCGCTGATCGCGTTGGTCATCTCCAGGAAGTCGAACTGGTCGAGCCGTCCGTCGCCGTTCAGGTCGGCGCTGGGATCGCCCGCGTCGAAGCGGTCAAGGAACTCGATGAGGTCCAGCACATCGACGACGCCGTTGTGGTCGAAATCTGCGGGGCAGGGGGCGTCCACTTGGTTGGGCCAGGGCGACTGCGACCCCGGGGGGCAGGGGAGTGGGCGATACCACTCGGCGATGTAGGCGGAAACCCCTCCTCCCACTCGCAGGAAGTCACCACCCGCGAAGAGGGAGTCGAGGGCCGGCCCGGCCCCGTCGGGGTCGTAGGTGGTCAAGGCGTGGACCTCGCTCGCTGCGCCCGAGATTTCGTCCATTCCGGTGCCCAGGGGCGACCAGCGCGTGCCATCCCAGGCCGCAATGAAGTTCACCTTCACGCCTCCGGCGGTGGAGAAATAGCCCCCCGCGACCAGGAGCGGCGGCGCTGGCCCGGCGCCGTCGGGGTCGTATGTGGTCAGGGCAAGGACTCCGTTGCTCATTCCCGTGCCGAGGGGCGACCAGCGCGTGCCATCCCAGGCAGCGATGTAGTTCGCGGCCGCGCCGCCGGCGGCGGCGAATCCCCCCCCCGCGATCAGAACCGACGGCGCCGGCCCGGCTCCGTCGGGGTCGTACGTGGTCAAGGCGTCGACAGCGCTGTCAAATCCCGTGCCCACAGGCGACCAGCGAGCGCCATCCCAAGCGGCGATGTGGTTCGCGGCCGCGCCTCCGGCGGTGTTGAAATAGCCGCCCGCGACCAGGAGCGGAGGCGCCGGCCCGGTCCCGTCGGGATCGTACGTGGTCAGGGCGTAGACATCGTTGTCTATTCCCGTGCTCAGGGGCGACCAGCGCGTGCCATCCCAGGCGGCGATGTTGCGTGCTGTCACGCCTCCGGCGGCGGCGAACAAACCCCCCGCGACCAGGACCGGCGGTGCCGGCCCGGCGCCGTCGGGGTCGTACGTGGTCAGGGCGTCGACGTAGAAGCCGTTCACTCCTGCGCCGAGGGGCGACCAGCGCGTGCCATCCCAGGCGGCGATGCGGGTGGCCTCCATCCCTCCGGAGGATGTGAAACGGCCCCCCGCGACCAGGACCGGCGGCGCCGGCCCGGCCTTGTCGGGGTCGTACGTGGTCAGGGCGCGGACCTCGTTGTTCACTCCCGTGCCCAGGGGCGACCAGCGAGTGCCATCCCAGGCGGCGATGCGGCTCGCCCCCACGTCTCCGGCGGCGGTGAAAGAGCCCCCCACGACCAGGGCCCGCGGCGCCGGCCCGGCCCCATCGGGGTCGTATGTGGTCAGGGCAAGGAGGAGGGAGTTCAACCCTGCGCCCAGGGGCGACCAGCAAGTGCCATCCCAGGCGGCGATGCGGCTTGCTCCCACCCCTCCGGCGGTAAAGAACCAGCCCCCCGCGATGAGGACCGGCGGCGCCGGCCCTGCGCCGTCGGGGTCGTACGTGGTCAGGGCGTCGACCCTATCATTCATTCCCGCCCCCAGGGGCGACCAGCGCGTGCCATCCCAGGCGGCGATGTAGTTCGCGGCCGTGCCGCCGGCGGACGTGAAACGGCCCCCCGCGACCAGGACCGGCGGTGCCGGCCCGTTGTCGGAGTCGTACGTGGTTACGGCGCCGACCTCGTAGTTCATTCCCGTGCCCGGGGGCGACCAGCGCGTGCCATCCCAGGCGGCGATGTAGTTCGCGGCCGTGCCGCCGGCGGACGTGAAACGGCCCCCCGCGACCAGGACCGGCGGTGCGGGCCCGGACGTGTCGGGGTCATACGTGGTCAGGGTCCGGACCTCGTTGTTCATTCCCGCGCCCAGGGGCGACCAGCGCGTGCCGTTCCAGGCGGCAATGTAGGGCGCGACCACTCCTCCGGCGGACGTGAACCAACCCCCAGCGACCAGGACCGGCGGCGCCGGCCCGGCCCCGTCGGGATCGTACGTAGTCAAGCAGTTGACCGGGCCGTTCATTCCCGTGCCAAGGGCCGACCAGCGCGTGCCATCCCAGGCGGCGATGCAGCTTGCTCCCACCCCTCCGGCAGTAAAGAACCAGCCCCCGGCAACCAGGAGTGGCAGGGCCGGCCCGGAGCCGTCGGGGTCGTATGTCGTCAAGTAGCTGACCGAGCCGTCCATTCCCGTGCCCAGGGGCGACCCGCGCGTGCCATCCCAAGCGGCGATGCGGCTCGCCCCCACCCCTCCGAGGGAGGTGAAATCGCCACCCGCGACCAGGACCGGCGGCGCCGGCCCGGTGCCGTCGGGGTCGTACGTGGTCAAGGCGCTGACATCGCCGACGGTGGAGTTCAACCTCGCGCTCAGGGACGACCAGCGCGTGCCATCCCAGGCGGCGATGAAGGTCACCCTCACTCCTCCGGCGGACATGAACGAGCCACCGGCAACCAAAACCGGCGGCGCCGGCCCGGCGCCGTCGGGATCCCAGACACTGAATGTGTTCACATTGCCATCGACGCCCGGCAGCGGGAACTTCCCATCCGCCCAACGGGGATCGCAGAGCTTGCGGATGTCGCGAGTCCCCGCGTCTGCTGTGCCGCCCGGCACCTGCATGTGTGGTTGTCGGGCCGAGGCCGCGGCCGCGACCAGGCATGTCGCCACCGTCGAGAGGGTCAACGGCATCCATTGCATGTGATTCCTCCTTCCTACTTGGCGGCGGGAAGGAACTCGAACTAGCCGTCTGATCGTTGAATGAAGCTACTGGGCATAGGTTCGGTGCCAAGCCCGCTGCGAGCCCCGCTGGGTGCGGAAACACGGCAGTCTTCTTGCCAAGCGTAGGTGGCAGTTTTGGGTGAAGTGTCAGTACCGGCGCCCGATCAGTGCACATGGGCTGAACTGAGCCACCGTATGGGAGCCAAAGTGCTATTTAGAATCCCACTAACGGACGTCGAGCCCCACGATGTCCCGCGTCTTCTCGACGAAGTTCGGGTCGGTCGAGAGCTTGAAGGTCTCGCTGCGGTGCGGCTGGAGGTTGAAGGCCCTCCAGATGGTGTTCACGCTCGAACGCGAGATGCCCGAGGCCGCGGCCATCGAGCGCGTGCTCCAGTGCGTCGCATCCGGAGGCTTCTCCTCCAGCGTTCGACGGACGATCTCCGCGACCTGCTCGTCGGTGATCTTCTTCTTGATCCCGGGACGCGGCTTGTCTTTCAGGCCCGCCACCCGATGCCTCAGGAACCGGCCGCGCCACTTGAACACGGTTTGCTCGCGCATGTCGATCTTCGCGCCGATGGCCGCGTACGTCAGGCCCTGCTCGTCCAGCAGCACGACTTTGCAGCGGTCCGCCAGCGCCCGCGGCGTGCGCGGCGCACGCGCCAGCGCCCGCAGTTCCTCGCGCTCAACCTCGGTCAGACTCAATGGTGCCCGCGTTTCCATCGTTCGACTCCAGAGTACCCCGGAGTCGGTACGCGCTACCCCATTGAACGGTTGCGCCTTCCTTCAGTTCACCACACTAGGCCGGGTGATGAGCGACCCGGCGAGCCCGCCCGCGGCCCGGGTCGCGGCCGCGACCTCCATCCTCGGGTTCGCCCGGGAGAGCATCGAGTTCGACGACGTGGTCGAGCGGCTCTGCACGCTGGATCGCCGGGCACAGGGCGAGGCCGAACCCGCAACCGCCTGCTGGCGCGAGGTCGAGGAAGGGAGTAGCACCGGCCAGAAGGAGGAGACGGTGTGAACCTCGGCCCGCGCTTCAAGAGGCTGGAGTCGCGGGCGGCCCTGCGCCCCCCGAGTGTCCGCTGTGTTCGGGGCCGAGCGTCGTCCGCGTCCTCCCCGCGCCGATGGTCTCGCGCATCGGCGAGCACACCGCCGCCGACGAGCCGTCCGACTGGTGCCGCTGCGGCCGCGAGGTCGTCCACCGTATCCCGGCGCCGGTGCCGGGAAGGGTTGCCCAGTGAGGGACCGTCCCGATGCGGAGATGGCGGCGGCAGGTCTTCACCCAGTCGCTCGAGCGCCGGATGGGGAATCTGGGAGGGTTAGGGTTCCGCCGCGACCGCAAACCAACCTTTGATACCGGGCGTGGCAGCGGTATGCTCGCTTCGGTCGCGGATCGCGCGGGCGACGGTTCGAACGATGATCGGTCGGCATGTTGTTGTGGGAGGAATCCGGCATGCGCACGGGGTACGTGGTTGCTTCGATCGTGGCCGCCATCTCAGCCACCGCCGGGGTGATGTCGGTGGCCGGGCCGCTCGACCCGCCCGCGGGGGCCGTGGCATCTTCCTACAAGACCCTTGGCGAGGTCGAGCCCCGCATCCCCATCAGCGCTACCAACACGCCGGGCGATGCCGATAGCCTGTTCAGGATCACCCTGCCCGGGAGCTACTACCTGGTCGGTAACATCCAGGGAGTCAGCGGCAAGTGCGGCATCGAGATCAATACCAGCAATGTCGTCATCGACCTGGGCGGGTACTCCATGCGGGGTGATCCGGGCACGCTCGACGCCATCCGGGCCAACCTCACGTTGTACGAAAGGCTGACGGTGCGGAACGGCACGATCGATTCATGGGGCGCAAGCGGCGTCCAACTGGGGGGGAACCCGCACACACTCGTTGAAGACATCACGGCCTCGCGGTGCGTGACCGGCATCCGGGCCGGGCTCGGTTCAACGGTGCGGCGCTGCCGGGCGGTGTCCAACAGCTTCGACGGCATCTCCGTGGCGGACCTCTCGACGGTTGCCGAGTGCCAGGCCCTGTCGAACTCCTTTGCCGGCATCCGCGGGACCCTCTCGGTCACCGTGGCCCGGTCGACCGTCGCGCTCAACGCGTTCGGCCTGGTGGTGGGCGGTGAGGCCGTGGTGACGGAAACGCTTGCGCGCGGGAACAGCGACGCCGGCATCACCCTCGGCGACGGCGGCTCGGCCCAGGGGTGCACGGCGTCGAGTAACGGCGGCGGCGGGTTCGCCGCGTCGGCCCAGGCGTGCTTCATCGGTTGCACGGCTCAGTTGAACGGGACGTCGGCCCTGCGGTCGGGGTTCTTTGCCGGCGAACGTTCATCCTTCACAGACTGCGTGTCGATCCAGAACGGCCAGCACGGGTTTGCCGCGACCGACAGCGCGACGGTCCGCGGGTGCACCGCGAGCGACAACGGCGCGCGCGGGATCAGTGTGAACAACGGCGCTCAGGTGGTCGGCAACCTGACGCGGAACAACCAGCAGGACGGGATCTACGTGAACTTCTCGTGCGAGGTACGCGACAATAACTGCAACGGCGACGGCGCTGCCGCGGGCACGCACGGGGGCATCCGGGCCGTCGGGCAGGCCAACCGCGTTGACTCGAACAACGTGACTTTCGCCGACCGCGGCGTGCTGATCGATCAGGGCGGGAACATCATCGTCCGCAATACCTGCCGCGGCTGCACCGTCAACTTCTCGATCGCCGCGGGCAACGCGGACGCGCAGGTGCTAATGTCCGGAGCGGCCTTTGTCGCCACCAACCCCTGGGCCAACTTCTCCTACTGAGTCGGGCCGCCCGGCATTTCCGGCTACGCAACTACGGTGGGGGAGTAGCCGGGTGGGCGGGGGGTTCGAGCCGGAAGCAAACAGCCCCCGGCGCCGGGCCGGGGGCTGGTGAGCTGCGGGGCGATGTCGTTCAGCAGCCGGCGTCGTAGAGATTAAGGAACTCGAGGTAGTCGCTGAAATCGACCAGGCCGTCCTGGTTGAAGTCCACGTGCGGGTCCTGCCCGTCGTAGAAGTTCAGGAACTCGAGGTAGTCGGCGAAGTCCACCAGCCCGTCATCGTTCAGGTCCGCCAGGCACACCGGGATGGGCTCGGCGCTCGCGTCGGAGAGCACCAGTCGCTCGTAGCCCGTGGTCGTGATGGCGAGGGCCATCAGCAGGTCGGTGGCGGCCCGGCCCTCGGCCCCGATCACGAGCTGGTCGCCGGTGTAGGTCTGCCCGTCGATGATGAACTCCGTGCCGGGCGGGTAGCTCGAGCTGACGCACGCGCCCTCGCCGCCCAGCCGCCAGACCGTGCCCGCGCCGGCGCCGATGGGCGCGACTTCGGCGATGCCGATGCCGGGCCCATGCCCGGGCAGCTCCGCCACCAGCGCGCCGCCGCTCAGCACCTCGATGTGCACGGTGGAAGAGCCCAGGGCGGTGAAGTCGGCGGTCACGTCGAAGCGGCCATCGCTGCGCAGCTTCTCCCTCAGCTTGGCGGCGAAGGTGATGCCGGGGTCGAGCAGACCGGCGAACGAGCCGGTGGTGGTGATCGACGCCCCGACCTCCACATCCGTCGGCGGGGTCATCCAGGAGGCGTCGAAGACCTGGACCCCCCTCTCGTTGACGCCCTTGAGCTCGATGCCGTCGAAGCTTGAATCGGTCAGGCCCGTCGCCGCGAACAGGCCGCCGTCCGACACCAGCTTCGCCTCGCCCAGCCCGCGGATGGGGAGCCGGCCCGGGCCCAGCAGGGCGTGGTCGGTGATCTGCACCGCACCCGTCTGGTCGGTCGTGAGCCGGTAGTCCAGCTTGCGGATCACCGCGAGGGGCGGCAGGTGGTTCAAGACGATGATGGCGTCCCCGTCCTGGCCCGTGCCGCCGATGACCGGGGTCCCGAAACCGCCCCCGACCGACAGCTCCTGAACGAGATAGGTCGTGCCCTCCACTTCCCCGATGAACTGCGCCATGGGGACGGGCCTGGTCCTGCCCGTCAGCAGCAGGGCGATGCCGGTCTGCCCCGTGGCCGAGTAGATCTTCAGGCCCTTCTTGTAGACGAGAAGGTCGTAGGTGCCCCCGGGGTTGACGGGCTCGAACGACAGGTCCTCGCCGCCGCCCGCGGGCCTCACGATCATGGAAACGGTGCCGGTCGTGACATCCAGATCGTAACGGCCTTCGGAGGTGCCGCCGGTCGGTAGCGGGGGCACCGTCGTTACGTAACCGGACTGGCTGGCGCCCAGGTCGACGGTGTAGCCATCGTTCCCGGTGCCGCCGATGCCGGTGAGCGCGAGTTGATCGTGGATATCGAGATCGATCTCGGCGTCCGGGCCGGCGGGGCTGACGGGCAGCCCGCCCACGAGCAGATCGCAGTCCTCGAACACGGCGCTGGTCACGGGGATCGAGCCGAGGCCCTGCATCTCGAGCTGAAGATCGTTGAAGGCCTCGATGCTGACGTTCTGGAACTCGGGCTCGATGCGGATCTCATCCGCGGTGTAGGTGGTGCCGGCAACAATGACCTGCACGATGGTCGGGGGGCCGGGCTTCCGGATGAGGCCGACACTGATGCCCTTGACCGGATCGTTCGGCCCGCGCGTGACGGGGATGGCCGGCGAAACCTCCTTGGTCGGCATGAAGTCCTCGGCGTACCCGATGACCGCGCCCACCCCCTCGTGCACGCCGAGCACGACGCCATCACGCTTCACGGTCACGCGGTGCGTGGTCGAGCCCAGGTCGGTGAAGTCGGCGCGGATCTCGACCGGCAGCGGGCCCGGCACCTTGGTCTCCATCACGGACCCGTCGTAGCAGTTGGGCGGGCACTGCTTGTTCTTGATCAGCAGGTTCACGGTGGTCTTCAGGTAGGCGCCGTCGGCCACGGCGGGGGCGGCGGGCATCTCGCCGATGAACGACGCCCGCCGCTTGCCGCGGCGGAGGTCGCCCGGCATGCCGCGGTCGGCGATGGCGAACACGGCCGGGCCGCCGCCCGGCGGCTCGGCGAGCACGACCGCGTCGGGGGTCTGCACGATCGAGGCCTCGCCCGCGGTGGTGAAGGCGGCAACCCCCTTCGGCGCATCCGCGACCAGCAGGTCGGGCGCCTCCTGGATCACGGCGAAGGTGCCCGCGGGCTTCTTGCCCAGGTTGACATCGACGCTTCTGATCGGCTGGCCCTGCCGGGCCGCGCTCTGGATCCGGATCTTGCGGACCCCGGTCCATTCCTGGCCCGGGAAGGATGGATGCGTGACATTCAGGTCGCTGGCGAACCGCTCGGTGTGCTCGAGCTGCTCGACCCCGCCCCCGACGGCCGCGAGGCCGCCCTTCGCGTTGCTCCGGGTGGTGTTGATCGTGGCCCGTCCGGGAGAGGTGAGCGTGAAGGCCGAGGCGTTGGGCACACTCACGTCGGCGATGAGCCGGTCGCGATCGTCGTACAGCCGGGCCCGCTGGCCCTCGGCGGCAACGTACGGGAAATCCATCATGAACAGGGCCGAGGTGCCCGTGCCCGAGATGGTGCTGCGAGCGACCAGGACGCCCGGAACACCCCCCACCTCGCCGCGCATCGTGCAGGTGACTTCCTGGCCCAGCTCGGAGAGGTCATCATCCGGGCTGATGGCGTAGTTCAGGCCCGCGCCGTCGCCGATCTGCACCGAGACATCTTCAACGCCGCCGCCCGGCCCGCCGCCGGGGGTGACGATCAGGTTCCCGCCGAGATCGAGCTCGAGCGTGGCGCCGTTGAGGGGCGCGTGCTCGAGGCCGAAGGCCCGGAGGTTTTCGCAGGCATCACCGACGCCATTCCCATCCGAATCGGCCTGGTCCGGGTTGGCGACCGTCGGGCAGTTGTCGCAGGCATCCCCGATGCCATCGCCGTCCGTGTCGGGGTTGCCGGAGAAGACCGTGTTCAGCAGCACCGACACGTTGTTGCTGTACTGGTTGGCCGCGACCAGGTCGAGGCGGCCATCCCCGTCGAAGTCGCCCCAATCGACGTCGTAGGGATGTTCACCCACGCAGTGGTGGAGCGGCGCCTGGAACGTGCCATCGCCGTTGCCCAGGATGACCGAGACATCGTTGCTGTCGGTGTTCGCGGTGGCCAGGTCGATCCGGCCATCGCCGTTGAGGTCGCCGGCGGCGATGTTGTAGGGCGCCAGGTGCACGCCGTAGGCGGCCGCCGGCTGGAAGGTCCCGTTCCCGTTGCCCAGCAGCACGGAGACGGTGTTGCTCGCGGCGTCGGCGGTGGCCAGGTCGGCCCGGCCGTCGGCGTTGAAGTCGCCGGTTGCGATGGAGATCGGGTTGCTCCCGACGGTGTCGAACGCCGGCGGCTGGAACGAGCCGTCGCCGTTGCCCATGAGGATGGAGATCTGCGAGCTGCCGAAGGACGCCGTCACCGCGAGGTCGAGGGCGCCGTCGGCGTTGAAGTCGGCGGCCGCGGCGAAGTACGGGTTGCCGCCGGCGGGGTATTTGGCCGCGGGCTGGAACGAGGCATCGCCGTTGCCCAGCAGGATGGAGACCGTTCCCGCGATCTCGTTCACGACCGCCAGGTCGGCCCGGCCGTCGCCGTTGAAGTCGCGGGCCAGGATGCAGTACGAGGCGCCGTCCATGTCGAAGTTGGCGGCGGGCTGAAAGGTCCCGTCGCCGTTGCCGAGCAGGATGGAGACGCTGCCGGGTTCGAAGGGCCAGCTGTAGAAGTTGTAGTTCAGCACGGCCAGGTCGGGCTTCCCGTCGGAGTTGAAGTCGCTCACCGCGATGGAGACCGACTCCTTGCCCGTGTCGTAGTCGGTGGCCGGCCCGAACGTGCCGTTGGTGCGGCCGAGCAGGACCGAGACGCTGCTGCCGAAGAAGTTGGCCACGGCCAGGTCCGATACTCCGTCGGCGTTGAAGTCCCTGATCGCGATCGAGCACGGCGAGTTGTCGGTGGCGTAGAACGGGACACAGCACTGGCCCGCGGCCCGTGATACCAATGGGCCCGAAGCCAGCAGCATCACGCCGGCGAGCCCCGCGGCGAGCGCCGGGCCAGTCCGGTTCAAGTTCACATCCCGCATTGAAAACCTCCCTGCACGAGGCCCGGCTGGCCGTGGCGCAACGCGGGGCGCGGCCGCCTGCCGGGCGAGAACCCGAGAACAGTGCGGAGTTGCGGGTGTGATCTTGCGCCGGAACCTGAAAAAACTGTGATCGCGGCGGCGGCCCGTTTGTACCGCACCACGGTGTGTGGCAATATCAGGGATCGGTTTGGGGATCCCGCATGCTCGAATTGACCACCACCACGACCGTGCTTCTCGACGTCCTGCGTTCGGGCGAGGATGCCGCGGCCTGGATGCGCCTGGTCGAGCGTTATCGGCGTTAATTGCCTTGATCCCTGCTCCCCGCCCGAGGTCAACAGCACGAACTCGGCGCCTGTGACCTCGCTCTTCGCCGCCTTCGCCGGCGGCGCCCCAGCTTCGCCAGCTTGCTCACCGCAGTCCACACGGGCCGCTCCACAAAGGTGTGGATCTCGAGCCCGCACTGTTCGGTGTGCGTTTGGTGAAGTGGTGCTTTCCGCGGCTGTGGCGCCATGTGGGAGGCGCCGAGACTTCATCGCTCCGATGGACCGGCGGGCGCTGCATGGCGGCGGGTCCAGCAGGAACTCCCTGGTTCGCGGTTGTCTTACCGAAGCCGTTGTTATCGCGCAACGCCGTTTTTATACTCGGCACAACCGTCTCACGGCGACGCCGGTTGCGTGAATTCTGTCGCTACAGCGTTCACGATCGACCGGCGATTGCGTTGCGGCGTTCGGGGACATTGGTTCCTGCATCGCGCAAGGAGGATTGCGCGGTTCTGGGCCCGGAAAGGAACCGATGTCGGGCACACCCCAACCGGACTACCACCAATGGGCAGCGATGTTCCTCGTGACTCGTCGCGCGATCGGGCCGCGCGAGACGGTCGTTCGCCGGCATTGATTTCGAAGAGTTGGTTCCAGGTCACCGCGGTGACGTTCCTATTCGGATTCGCGATCCTGGGCTACCTGGCCTTGCGGGTGTATGAGGATCACCCGCCCGTGCCTGGGCGCGTCGTTTCAGCGTCTGGCCACCTCGTGATGACGGCGGAGGACTTCCGGAGTGGACAGGAGTTGTTTCTGACGTACGGGCTCATGCAGTACGGGTCGATTTACGGGCACGGTGCGTACCTCGGCCCGGACTTCACCGCGGATTACCTCCACCGTCAAGCGGAGATCATGACGGCGGACTTAGCGATGAGCGGGGACGCAGCCGACCGAGTGCGACGCGATCTTCGGGAGAACGGCTACGACGGCGCGACGAATACCTTGACCTGGAGTGATGCACGCACCGCGGCGTTTGAGGAACTGTGCCGGCACTACGACGCCGAGATGCTGGACCGGCCCCAGAGCGGCGGGGGCGGGCTGGGCCCGCACGCGGTGAAGGACCCGGTTGAGCGCCGGCGTATCGTGAGCTTCATCGCGTGGACCGCGTGGACGGCCGCGGCCCAACGGCCCGGCACCCCGCACTCGTACACGAACAACTGGCCACCCGAGCCGCTCGTCGGTAACCAGCTGACGAAGGAGGCGGTGGTGTGGAGCACGCTCTCGATCATCGCACTGCTCGGAGGAACCGGGCTTCTACTGGCGCTGTTTGGACGGTATTCAACGGTGCTCGGGTGGCATGCGACAGAAGAAAGACGGTTGCGTTTCCGCCCCCCCGGGTCAGTCGGCATGACGGGCGGGCAGCGGAGCACGGCCTGGTATTTCGCCGTGGTGGCCGGGCTGTTCCTGGTGCAAACGCTTCTGGGCGGGGCGACCGCGCATTACCACGCGGAGAGCGGCGGGTTCTTCGGGATCGACCTGGCGCGCTACTTGCCTTACAACCTCACACGGACATGGCACCTCCAACTGGGTCTGTTTTTCGTCGTAACGTCCTACCTCGCGGCCGGGATATTCCTCGCACCGCTGATCGCGGGCGGCGAGCGGCCGGGTCAGCGTTTTCTGTCGTTCGCCCTCCTCGGGGCTCTGGTCGTTGTGGTCGTGGGGAGTTTGCTGGGTGAAGCGGCCAGTTACAAAGGTTGGCTGCACGGAGCGTCGCGACCCGTGGTCGGGGCGCAGGGGTTTGAATACCTCGATCTCGGACGGTTATGGCAGATTCTGCTGATCGTTGGGCTCGGTCTGTGGTGCGTCATCCTCTTCCGCGGTTTGCGAGACACACTCCGGAGGGCGGCTATCGGCAATCTCCCACACCTGTTTTTCTACAGCGCCCTGACGATCCCTCTTTTCTACGCCGTCGGGCTGGCCGCCCAGACCAAGTCCGATTTTGCAGTGGCGGATTTCTGGCGATTCTGGGTGGTTCACTTGTGGGTTGAGGATTTCCTCGAACTGTTCACAACCATCATGGTGGCCTACGTGTTCGTGCTGTTGGGCGTAGTTACCGAGCGGACCGCGACGCGCGTTGTATACCTTGATATTGTCCTCTACTCCTTCGGCGGCGTCGTCGGCACGATGCATCATCTGTATTTCAGCGGCACGCCGGCCGTGCATATGGCCCTGGGGCGCGTTCTTCTCGGCGGCCGAGGTCATCCCGCTGACGTTTCTCACCGTGGAAGCGTGGAGCTTCTTGCAGCTGGGGGCCCGCCAGCAGGTGGGCGACGAGCGGCACCGATTCCCACACCGCTGGGCCGTGCTCTTCCTGGCGGCGGTGGGATTCTGGAACTTCCTCGGGGCCGGCGTCTTCGGTTTCCTCATCAACCTGCCGATCGTGAGCTACTACCAGATCGGAACTCACTTGACCGCCAACCACGGGCACGCTGCGATGATGGGCGTCTACGGCATGCTGGCGATCGCGCTGATGGTGTTTTGCCTGCGGTACTTGCTTCGGCCCGAGGACTGGAGTGACCGGCTGATCGGCTTCTCGTTCTGGGCCCTCAACGGTGGGCTGGCCTGGATGGTCTTCGTGAACCTGTTCCCGCTCGGCGTCCTCCAGCTCGCTGACGTTGTCGCCAACGGGTATTGGCACGCGCGGTCCCTGGAGTTTTTCGAGAACCACGCCTACATCGAGTGGCTGCGGTTGCCCGGGGACGCGGTCTTCATCGCGGGAGTCGTTCCGCTGGTCGTGATGACGGTGAAATCGATCGTTCGGCCTGCCGGGCCCCCCGCGGAGTCCACCGGAGATGACGCGAACGTGTCGCTCTTCACCGAAGTGACCGGGACGACCCCGGTCCTGCAGGCAATGCGGAGGGACTGATGCCCTGGCTCGACGTGATCTTCAGCCTCCCCACCCGCGCGGAGCCGTGGCTGCTGCTGGGGTACGTTGCCGCTGTGGTGGTGGGTGCGCGTCTGCTGGAAGCTCTGGCTCGCCGACATGGCGAACGAGCGTCAAACTTGGAGCACGCCGGCTTCCGGTACGAGGAGCGCACTGATCACTTCCATTGCGACGGGGGAGCGCGGCTGTCGCTCCATGTGCTGGATCACGGTCGGCGGATGGCGACCTACAGGGCGCCCGTGTCTGACTGCGCTCGCTGCCCCCATAAGTCGGCCTGCACGCCGGACCATGACGCTCGAGAGCTTTACCGCTCGCTGGCTTCCTGGGCGGAGTCCGACCTCGGGCTGTTCCATGCATACGTCTCGGTCGTGATGTTCGGAGCGGCCGGCGTGCTGGCGATTGTTGCACTGGGTATGTGGGGTGGGCAGCCGGGTACGGGCCTCTTCATGTTCGTCGCGATCTTGAGCATGACAATGCTCGTCACCGGCCTGTTCCGAGCCAGGACGCGCCACAGTGGATCGTCGGTCCCGCACTCTCTCAATGGCCGACTTCACCAGAACTAAAGGCTGCGCGACGGTTGGACACGACCCAGCTGCGCCTTTGTCTACAGGTCGTAGCCCGGATGTGATAGGCCTTCGCTCCCACAGGTTGTCGCCGCTTGGGTCGCCCGCTCATCGTCGTATTTCCGATTTTTCTCTAGGCGCGAGCCCGCCTGATCGTGTTTCATGGGGAGCGGTGGCACCCTGTCGTGGGGACTCGGGGGCTTGGCAGACGCCACCGTGGCGGTCGAGCTTCTAAGCCCAGCAACAGGAGTGCGCGATGAAGCTGACGATCTTGGCGGTGTGCGCAGGGGTGGTGTTGTCGCCGGCGGGGACGGCCCGCGGCCAAGTCCGCAACTGGGCCACGCCGGCGGACGGGCTGTGGAGGACGGCGGGGAACTGGAACCCGGCGAACGTGCCCGACACCACGGGCGAGACCGCGCTGCTTGGGCTGACGGGAGCGTACAACGTTTCGCTCCAGGGGGACTCGTTCCAGGTCGGCGGGGTGCAGATCACCAACCCGCTGGCGGAGCTGCGAATCCTCCAGTCGGGCGCGGTGAGCTTCACGGTGCTGAACATCGTCGGGGACCTCACCAACG